>CALRTC020000027.1:0-94913 GCA_943371025.1 Hydrogenophaga intermedia | reverse complement strand
CGATCGGCATTCCGGTGACACTGCTCTGCCTGTTCCTGGACCGTGCCGCCACCGCCAGGGTTCGTGCCGCCACCGCCAGGGTTCGTGCCGCCACCGCCAGGGTTCGTGCCGCCACCGCCGGGGTTCGTGCCGCCACCGCCGGGGTTCGTGCCGCCGCCGCCGGGGTTCGTGCCGCCGCCGCCGGGGTTCGTGCCGCCGCCGCCGGGGTGTGTTCCGCCGCCTCCGGGGTTCGTGCCGCCACCGCCGGGGTTCAGACCACCAGGATCGATACCGCCGCCGCCGGGAATGACGCCACCGCCAGGTACGCCACCGCCACCGCCGCCGGGACCTACGCCACCACCTGTGTTGCCGCCACCGGTGTTGCCGCCACCGGTGTTACCGCCACCGGTGTTACCGCCGCCCGTGTTACCGCCGCCCGTGTTGCCGCCGCCTGTGTTGCCGCCGCCTGTGTTGCCGCCACCGGTGTTACCGCCGCCCGTGTTGCCACCACCGGTGTTGCCGCCACCTGAGTTACCGCCGCCTGTGTTACCACCGGTGCTGCCATGACCGCCGCCGCCAGTACCCGCAACAACGCCACCGACACCGGCCGCCACGCCGGGCGCGATGGCACCGGCGCTGACGCCGGCCGCCGTCGACCCCGTCGCACCACCACCACCCAGTCCGGAGGAGGCGCCATTGTCTTGCGTCGTCAATTCGGCGACCTGTTGATCATCCTCAGTGCGGCCCTTGATGCTGGTCAATGTGTCATCGCCCAGCGCCACCACCGTACGGCCGACCGGATTGATGACCTGGCCCCCCAGAAGCTGGATCTGCGTCTGCAACCCGGTAGCGGCGCTGATGGCCGTCGCAATGGCCCCCAGATTCAGCGGCTGGTTGGCATAGATCACCGGATCCTGGACCATGGCGACCAGGACGACGCGGCCTTTGAGAACACTTTCCATGACATTGACGCCGACACGCACGATTGCCGCGGTCATTGCAGTCGTCGTGGCTGACCCGCTGCCCACAGTGACCCGCAGGTCCCTGATCTCCAGTTCCGGCGGAAAGCCGCTGACTGATTCTGGCTTTGCCATCACCCGCATGCCCCGGACGCCCCCCCCATTCACGGCGGTCAGCACCCGCTCAGCGCGCCCAGGCACATCGAACGCGAAGGGGGCCAGCAGGACCAGCAGGAAGGCGACCACTGTCGTGTAAAGCAGGAAACGGAACAGCCAGCGCAGAGGGGTCAGCAGGAAGCGGATCATGGCATTCGACCGGGCACAGGATTTGATTGCGCATCCTAGCAAGGCCGACCACGCAAAGTCTTGTGGTGGTTGGTGCCAGCAACGCTAGATACGGCATCGCATCCGACCGCACCCCCTGTCCCGAAACCGTCCCACTGACCCGATGCGGTCCAAACCACAAAAAATCTGAAAACAGGTGTTGACAGGCCCGGCGCATTTTCATAAATAGCGGCTCCCGTTCGGGACTGCCCCGGACACCGAGCTTCGGCACCGTAGCTCAGCGGTAGAGCAGGGGACTCATAAGCCCTTGGTCGCGTGTTCAAATCACGCCGGTGCCACCATCTAAAAGCCCTGCTGGATCCTTCCGGCGGGGCTTTTCGCTTTCGGACCCATGGTCTGCACCGGCGGATGCTATGCTTGCCCCTTCCCTCTCACGACGGATCGGAGCCTGTGATGTCATCCCTGAACAAGCGAACCTGGCGCGTGGCGCTGGCCGTGCTGGTCATCCTGGCCGTATCGGCCTGTGCCCATCAACCAACACCGGAGACGGCGCATGCCCTGCCCGGTCTGCTCTGGGGCCTGCTGCACGGTTTCATCGCGCCCATTTCCTTCATAGGCAGTATTTTCCTGGACGTGCGGATGTACGCCTTCCCCAATGATGGTGTCTGGTACGATCTGGGATTCGTCGTGGGATCCGGCATTCTGTTTGGTGGCGGCAGCAGGGCCGTCTAGGCCCGGTCCGATCCAACCTCGCCGGTCAAAATCAAGCGGCGATCAGGTTGCCGGCGGAGATGCTGGGGCCGACCTTGGCGCTCAAGGGGTTGTAGCGCTTGCCTTCTTCCTCTCCTTGGCCCTGGCCGTCACGGGCGGCGGCTCCGGTGGACCGCTTCTTCTCTTCCTCGTCATCGGTCGGCAGGGCAAGGCTGTCCAGCATCATGATGGTGAAGGTGGAGATCGGCTCCTTGCCTGTGACGGCGGAGCGGTTACCGGTCAACCAGGGTTGTGACGGGCTGTCGGCAGCCACCTGGACGGTGCCCAGCGTGGTGGACCCGGCAAATTGTGCCGGGGCATCGTCGAACTTGGCGGCGAAATTGTCGAAGATCTGGCCGACCGACTTGGCCCGCGTGCCATCATAGAAAACGTTCAGATTGGCCTTGGCTGCTTCCGGAAGCAGAGCGGCTGCCGACTGGTTGGGGTTCTTGTCCATGGCCTTCAGGAACTTGGCCGCCCCGCCCGCTCCCAGGAAATGGGCCATGTACAGTTCGGTATTGCCGACCGGGCGTCCCAGTTCGT
Organism: Hydrogenophaga intermedia; assembly: GCA_943371025.1. GTDB lineage: Bacteria > Pseudomonadota > Alphaproteobacteria > Azospirillales > Azospirillaceae > Niveispirillum. The sequence goes on along the minus strand of CALRTC020000027.1, from coordinate 92,397 downwards.
TTTCCAGATAGGTTTTGTTGTCATTGGCCAATTCGGCCGCAAAAATGGCGGAAAGCCTGGGATCCTTGCGCAGGTTCAGGATTTCCTGACGCATTTTGGGATCCGACACCCGGGCCTGACCGTCGGACCCGACGCTGATCTTGTCCGCATAGACACCCAGCCCGTGCTTGGCCCCGTGCTGTTCCACCATGTTCAACCATGTCCCTTCGGTGAACTGGAACAGGCCCGTGGCGCTGCTGGTCGATGCCTTCACGTCGGTGCGATACCCGCTTTCCACCGCCGCCTTGTCCATCAGATAGGCAAAATCGACCCCTGTCGCTGCACTGGCCTGTTGCACGGCGCGGATAACCTGGGCCGGCGCATTGCGCGACGTTCCCTGGGTTTCACTGATGCGGCCCTGGTTCAGGTTGGCAAAGTTGGTGGTCACGGCTTGACTCCACGGGTACTGATTTGCACCAGAGCTTAAGCAAACGTCATGCCAAGTTGAGAATCATCGAGCCGGATGACAGCCTGTTCCTTTTACGTTAACGTAAGGCCCATTCTATCCACCGCGCGGGCGGGCAAAATTTTGTCCGTGCATTTGCATGGGAACGCTTGCCGGTGGGGGCGCTAAGGGCAATCTTGTGCTCCGGTACGGGCGCTGGATCCCGACCTATCGGAACCTCTGGGAGGATTAAGGCGAAATGACCGCTTACAACGCACCCCTTCAGGACATGCGTTTCACCCTGAACCACGTCGTCGGCCTGGAACAGGTCGCCACACTTCCGGGGTTCGACGTCGTTACCCCGGACCTGGTCGACCAGGTTCTGGAAGAAGCGTCGAAGCTGGCGCGCGACGTGCTGGCTCCGTTGAACTGGGTGGGTGATCAGGAGGGAGCGAAGCTTGAAAACGGCGTCGTGACCACCGCCAGCGGCTTCAGGGACGCCTATTGGAAATATGCGGAAGGCGGCTGGAATGCCGTGCCCTTTGACCCCGATCACGGGGGCCAGGGCCTGCCATGGACCCTGGCCTTGCCGATCCAGGAAATGTGGACGTCCGCCAACATGTCCTTCTCCCTGTGTCCGATGCTGAATCAGGGTGCCGTGGAACTGCTGCAGGCCCACGGGTCGGATCAGCAGAAGAAGCTGTATCTGGAAAAGCTGATCAGCGGCGAATGGACCGGCACCATGAACCTGACGGAGCCGCAGGCCGGTTCCGACGTGGGGGCCGTGCGCACCAAGGCCGTCCCGGGCGCCGATGGCAGCTGGCTGATCACCGGCCAGAAGATCTTCATCACCTTTGGTGAGCACGACTTCACCAGCAACATCATCCATCTGGTGCTGGCCCGCACGCCGACGGCACCGGCCGGCGTAAAGGGCATCAGCCTGTTCGTCGTGCCGAAATTCCTGGTGAATGAGGATGGCAGCCTGGGTCAGCGCAACGACCTGCGCTGCGCCGGCCTGGAGCACAAGATGGGCATCCATGCCAGCCCGACGGCCGTCATGGCCTATGGCGACAATGGCGGCGCCATCGGCTATCTGGTGGGCGAGGAGAACCGCGGCATCGAATACATGTTCACCATGATGAACAACGCCCGTCTGGGCGTGGGTCTTCAGGGCATGGCGATCGCCGAACGCGCCTATCAGCAGGCTGTGGACTATGCCAAGGGCCGCGTGCAGAGCCGTGCCCTGACCGGCAAGGACCCCGCCCCCGTCGCCATCATCAACCATCCCGACGTGCGCCGCATGCTGCTGACTATGAAGTCGCAGATCGAGGCGGCGCGCGCGCTGGTCTATCTGACGGCGTCTGCCCTGGATAATGGCCATCGCAACCCTGACACCGAACTGCGCAAGGCCGCGGCCGCCCTGAATGACCTGCTGACCCCGATCACCAAGGCCTGGTGTACCGACCTGGGCGTTGAACTGACCAGCCTGGGCGTGCAGATCCATGGCGGCATGGGCTTCATCGAGGAAACGGGTGCAGCCCAGCATTACCGTGACGCCCGCATCGCGCCCATCTATGAAGGCACCAACGGCATCCAGTCGAACGACCTGGTCTTCCGCAAGGTGCTGCGCGACGGCGGTGAAGCTGCCCGCTCCCTGATCGGTCAGATGCGGTCGGTGGCCGAAGCGGCTGCCGCCCTGCCCGGCGACGACATGGCAACCGTCGCCGCCAACCTTACCGACGCCATCGATGCGCTGGAGGAAGCCACCAACTGGGTCTTGCTGACCGGCAAGTCCGATCCGGTGGCCGTGGCCACGGGCGCCGTCTCCTATCTGCGCATGTTCGGCGTCACCATCGGCGGTTATCTGACCGCCAAGGCCATGATCGCCGCCAATGGCCTGCTGGGCCAGCCGGGTGCCGACGCCAAGTTCCTGGACGGGAAACTGATCACTGGCCGCTTCTATGCCGACCAGATTCTGCCGTCGGTGCGGGGGCTGCTGAAGGTCGTTACCCACGGGCATCGTGCCGTGATGGCGCTGGCCGACGACCAGTTCTGATTATGCGCAGGGCGTCGGGGGCGGCAATCCATTGCCCCCGACAAACGGCATAGGCCCAACGTCTGAAGATTTAGGCGTTGGGAAGCATGGACTTTGGCATGCGGCGGGTTCCACACTCCCCCTCTAAAGTTATCTTTGATCGGGAGGATTTCGCTGCGATGACCGAGATGTCCGTTTTGGAACTGCGGAGTCTGGCGGCCAAGATCGCCAGCGCTTATGGTCGGGCCAACCCGACCCCCGCAGACAACCTGTCCACGGTGATCCAGTCGGCCTATGCGGGCCTGCAGCGTTGCATTGCCCCGCTCCCGTCACCGACAGCGCCGATTGAAACCAAGGGCCGGCGGCGCCGTGGGCGTCCCCCGTCGAAATAACCAGTCCCAGCCTGGTCGGCGGGCCTCCATTGATGCCCGCCGACACGGTCCCGTCCATCATGCGGCGCAGGGCGCCGCGCGCCCGTGACAGGCGGGATTTGACGGTACCGATGGAAATGTTGGCACGTTCGGCGGCCTGTTCGTAACTGACGCCGTGCAAGCCGATCATCACCACCATGTCACGCTGTTCGGCCGGCAGTCGGGCCATCGCCCGACGTAGATCGCGGAGTTGCATCCGACCGGTCTGGCGCGGCGGCGTGTGAGCCATATCGGCAATGTCGCAATCCTCCAACGCGACCAGCGGCCGTTGTCGGCGCAGACCGTTGATGTGCAGGTTGCGCAGCATCGTCGTCAGCCATGCCCGGAGATTGGTGCCTTCCTGCCAAAGATGCAGGCGGGTCAGCGCCCGCTCAACGCATTCCTGCGCCAGATCATCCGCCATTGCCGAGTCACGGCACAGGGACAAGGCGTACCGGCGCAGATACTCCCGCTCTGCGGCCACCCGGGTGGCCCAACTGGCCGCCAAGATCGAACCGGATGGGGATTGCTTGCTGCCGCCCATGTCCATCTCCTTTCACAGAAGGGTCTAGATCCGACAAACATCAGTATTCGCATCGAAATTCGAAATTCATCCAATGCACTTGGCATTGACATGAAAAATCCATGGCGGCCATGCCGCTAACACGTCGCCAATTTTGTTAATTTACGTTTGCCGTCTTTCTCAAAAATCCTGGCAAACAATGGTCTGATTAAGGCAAGACGTCTAATAATCAGAAAAACTTTAGCATGATACAATTCGTCGTAAGCCGATCTATTGCACTTCACGCAGACCATTGGAAAGATCGACCAGTCGCGCTATATCGTCCGGACAGGATCGCCGCTTGGTCGGATGCCAGGAATGCAGGGGGCCTAACCGTCCGGTTGGATGGAGATTTAGGCCACAAGGTATTAAGGTGCTCGGCTTGCGCGGTAATGTCATTGTAGACATTGCCGGCATTGATCCTGTCGTGCTGCCTGCCAAGGACCCGCTATGTCGCTGCCCCCGCATGAGCCGACGAAAGTTCCCACCCCGCTGCGTCCGCTGAACGAGGCGACGGTGCTGTCGGTGGTTCTGCCCATGCATAATGAAGGGGCCAACATCGAGGCCCTGTTTCAGCGCCTGCAGCCGGTAATGGAACGGTTGGGCGTTCCCTACGAGATCGTGTGCGTCGATGATGGATCGCGAGACGACACATGGGCGCGCCTGCAGATGGCCCACTCGGCCAATCCCCGGATCCGCCTGCTGCGCTTCAGCCGGAATTTCGGCAAGGAAATGGCCATGACCGCCGGGTTGCGGCATGCTTCGGGCCGGGCCGTGGTCCTGATGGACAGCGACCTGCAGCACCCGCCGGAGGTTATCGAGGAATTCTACGCGCATTGGCAGGCCGGCGCGCAGGTCGCTTATGGGGTGCGTCGCAGCCGTGACACAGACCCCCCCCTTCGCCGCTGGCTGACACGCCGCTTCTACAATCTGCTGGACCAGATGTCAGAAGTGTCTTTGCCGCGGGATGCGGGTGATTTCCGGTTGATGGACCGTGCCGTGGTCGATGCGATCAACCAGATGGGCGAGCGCACGCGTTTCATGAAGGGGCTGTACAGTTGGGTGGGATTTCGGCAGGTCGCGGTTCCTTTCGAAACGGCCCCCCGCCATGCCGGCGCGTCGACCTTCAATAACTGGCGTCTGTTCCGCTTTGCGCTCGACGGGATCGTATCCTTTTCCACGGTGCCTTTGCGGATCTGGTCATGGCTTGGTCTGGCAGTGGCTGCGATTGCGGTGCTGTATGGCGGAATCATTACGCTGAAGACGATGATCTTCGGCATTGATGTGCCGGGCTATGCCTCGCTGATGGTGGCAACGCTTTTCCTGGGCGGGGTGCAGTTGATCTGTCTTGGTGTGCTGGGGGATTATCTTGGCCGGGTTTTCACCGAGGTGAAGGGCCGTCCGCTTTATCTGGTGTCCGACAGTGTTGGCTTTGCCGCGACCGGTACCGTCGCTGATGAAGCCCGATCGGATCACCGGCACGCCCCTGTGGCGGCGGCGCTGCCCGAACGGCGCAGCGGGGCCAACTGACCGTCATCATGGAACGCCCTCGCGCAGACACCGCCCCCTTCTGGGATGGGGTGGGACAGTTCGCCTTGGCCGCCGCGCTTCTGTTCGTGGCGGCGACCTTCAAGCATTACGGCATCACCTGGGACGAGCCGCTGCACCTTGAAAATGGCTGGCGCGCGCTCGACTGGTATCTGTCGGGGGGCACCGACCAGCGGGTGCTGGGCTTTCAGAACCTCTATCTCTATGGCGCGTTGTACGACACGGTGGCGGCAGCGGCCGGCGCCATGCTGCCCTTCGACGCCTATGAGACGCGGCGCCTGATCGGGGGCCTGGTCGGCGTCGCGGGGTTGGCCGCCGTACGCGCACAAGCGCGCATGCTGGCGGGCCCCCGCTCGGGGGCCTTGGCCGTGCTGCTGCTGCTGCTGACGCCGGAATGGATGGGGCAGTCCTTTGCCAATCCCAAGGACGTGCCCTTCGCCACAGCCGCCGCCTTCATGGCATTGTTCCAGGTCCGTCTGATCCGCGACCTGCCGCGACAGAAGGCGCGCACCCTGCTGGCCTATGGCACTGCGTTCGGTGCAGCACTTGGCATTCGCGTCGGTGGTGTGGTGCTGATCGGTCCCCTTGGCATCGCCTGCCTTTACTGGCTGGCCCAGCAGATGCGTGACCGGCCGCTGCCTCTGGCACTATGGGACGGGGTAAAGGCTGCCGCGCGGCTGGTCCCCGCCTTCCTGCTGGCTTGGCTGCTGATGCTGGCCTGCTGGCCCTGGGCACAGCTGGATCCCCTCTCGCGTCCGCTGGAAGCGCTGGCCGGCTTTTCTCACTTCCCCCTTCAATTCAGCTTTCCCTTTGCCGGGCGCACCCTCGTCACCACCGATCTGCCATGGTGGTATTTGCCGGTTGCGTTCGGGGTGAAGCTGCCGGAGCTGACGCTGGTCGGACTGGCGATTGCCACCGGCATGGGCCTGCAGGCCCTGCGGCGGCCGTTGACCCTGCTGCCGGAACGGGTTGGGCTGGCGGCCGCTATCCTGTTGCCACCGCTCATCGTTATTGTTACCGGCGCGGTCCTCTATGACGGCATCCGCCATATGCTGTTCCTGTTGCCGCCGCTGTCAGTCGCAGCAGCCATCGGGCTGGACCGGCTCGCCACGGTGCTGAACCGTGAGGGCGTGCGATCCCACATCCCCCATATCAATATGCTGGCCGCCGCCGCCCTGGTCATCTGGGCCGGGGCACAGGTCGTGGGGATGGCCCGACTGCATCCGTACGAAGCCATCTGGTATAACCGCCTGGCCGGCGGAGTGAAGGGTGCAGCGGGCCGGTTCGAGCTGGATTACTGGGGCAGCCCCCTGTCCGAAGCGGCGGAGAAACTGCGCGACCAGATCATCGCGGCCGAAGGCTCCGGTGCGATTGCCCATCCGTACAAGGTCCGCATCTGCGGGCCGCATGATTCTGCGCTGCACTTTCTGCCGCCAACCTGGAAGGCGCCCCAGGATGGCCATGGTGAAGCAGACTTCTATCTGGCCTTCACCCGCAGTTCCTGTGGCCCCGTGCCGGAGGGCCGGGAAATTCTACGGGTACAGCGGATGGGGGTGACGCTGGCCTATGTCCTGGACCTGCGCCACCCGCCATCAGCGCACTGAGCGTTAGAAAGCAGCCGCCGTGCGGTGCGTTTCCGGCATCGGCTCGTTCTGAAGCCGGTCAAGCTGTTCGACCACCTTTTCGGATGCGGCCTCGACCAGTTCAATCTCCGCCATGGCTGCATCCAGGTTACCGACATTGAACAGTTCCACGGCGCGTATGCCATGTTCATGCACGGACCGGTGCGGCGCCTCCAACGCTGCAAAGGCCGGATGACCACGCAAGGGCAGCGAAGCCGGGCCATAATACCACTTGCCCAGGCGGCAGCTGTCATGCCGGGCAAGTTCGTCGGCGCGCAGGGACTGCAACCCAACGACCATGTCAGCCAGACGCTTCTTCCACATGATGTGGTCGACCTTGGCGATCTTGACGATCTTGTTGGGGATGTCCTGCTTCATCAGGTCGGAAAGCTGCTTGCCCAGCAGCGCTTCCACCCCCTTCGTCGCGTCCACATTGCGCAGGATGGCCTGGCTGTTGGACGCGGCACGGCTGGCAATATCGGTCACGCCGTGCGCCACCTCCTGTGCAGCTGCCGTCTGCTGGTGCAGGATGGCCGCAATCTCGGCCATGCGCTCCGTCGTGGTGTCCACGCGGCGGGTCACGTCGTTGATGCGGTCCGACACGTCGCGCATCTGTGCCTGACCGGCGGTCACCGCGCGCGTGCCCTCGTGCATCGATCCCACAATGGCCCCCATTTCATCGCGCAGGTGGGCCAATCGGGTCCGGATATCCTCCGTGGCCTTCGCGGTCTGGCTTGCCAGACTCTTCACCTCCGACGCCACGACGGCAAAGCCCTTGCCGGCCTCACCCGCCCGCGCCGCCTCGATCGTCGCGTTCAGGGCCAGCAGGTTTGTCTGCGCGGCGATGGCTTCGATGCTGCCCAGAATGTCCTGGATGCGGTCAGACGCTTCTGACAACTCACTGACGCGCGATGCACTGTCGGCCACGGCGCTGGCGATCGCATCCATGCGGTTGACCGCGTCGGCCACCGCCTTGCGCCCACCCTCCGCCACGTCATGCGCTTCTGACGCCAGTTGGGCCACTTCCTGGCTTCGGGTCGAAATCTCATGGACGCCGGCCACAGTCTCTTCCGTCGCGGCAGCGATGGCCTGGGCCTGCTGGTCGACGGCCCGCAGCTGTCCCACCATTTCCGCGTTGGCAATGGAGGCATCGTTGATGGCCGCCGCCACATCGACGGTGCGGTCCATCAGATTGGTGGCAAAGGTCTCCATATCAGGCGCCTTGCCGGCAGCACTGGCCTGCGCGGCCAGCAGGGTCACCAGGGCGGTGCTGAACAGTTGCCCCAGTTCCTGCACACCGGCTTCCACGCGCTTGGGATTCCAGCGACATTCCGCCACAAGCAGCACCGCGAGATCGGCCTGGGTCACGGCAAAGGCGCTGGCAACCTTATCCGGTGTCACGCCCGCACCCCGCAGGGCATCCGCCAGCGTTATGTTTTCCTGCTCGGACCCGCGACCGGCGATCAAGGCCGCCAGTCGCTCGGCACCAACATCCGGGACATCGCGCCCCTCAACAAGGCGACGTTGCAGATTCTGAACCGCACTATTGAAATTGGCACCCAACCGCTCAAGAACCTGGGCACCCCCGCCTGCAACCCGCCCCTTCATCTTTTGCCACCTGTTTTTCGCATTTCCCGGCGATTTATTAACAGGTTCGTTAGGGTCTGGGAACCAACCTATACTTTTTCGCACTGCGATATTTATTGCCTCAACGCAGCAATGACAGGAATCGGAGTGTGGAAGCCAGGTCCGCTCGTTGGTTGGCACGGCGGTCGGCGGCTTCCCAGTCCTCACCCCATTTCTCAATCTGGTAATTCTCATCCAGTTGCGCCAGATCGAAGGCCTGCTCGGCCGTCAGATGCCCGTCGACGACGGCCAGTGACACCAGCAAAGAACCGGTAATACCGATGCAGTTCTGCAGTGCCGTCAGCTGCCATTCATCAAGGGCGTCGATGGCGGCGCGCAGGGCCTTCAGCGCGCTTTGCGGCTGCGGCTTATGGATGATGCCGCTGGTGACCAGCAGATGGGCGTCGTACCGGTGTGCGGCCCAATCCAGCAACGGGTTCCACAACTGTGCCTGCCGTTGCACCAGTTCCTCCGGCTCCTCGGCGCGATAACAGACCAGTTCACTGCCGCCATATTCGGCGGCCGCCGATGCGACCTCCGGCAACCGACCGCGCACGCCGTCGATGCTGGTGCTGGCCAACTGGGTCAGTGGCATGGTGGCCGGCTTGATCTCTTCCCCCTGCGCTGCCCATTCCGCGGCGATGGCGTCGGCCAGCCTGCGCGTTGGAACGGTCAGCGGCAGTTTGGCTGGGGTGCGGACGGGCTTGCCGTCCAGGGCGATGCCGAATTCGCCTTCCACGCCGCTGACGGCAATCTGCTTGTAGAAACGCTTCATTGGCCGTCACCCTTCGTCAGCAGCGCCATCACCGCGCCGGGCAATGCTGCATAATCATCAACCAACCGGTCGGCCCCCGCCGCCAGCAACTCCGCGCCGTCATGGTAGCCCCAGGACACGCCGACGGACCGTACACGCGCATTCCGCGCCATCAGAATATCGAAACTGGTATCGCCAATGACCACCGTCGCATCAGCTGGCGCCCCGCTTTCGGCAAGGGCGGCGTAAACCATGTCCGGGCTTGGCTTGCCGGCCACCCGGTCACTGGTCTGCAAGGTCACGAAACGCTGCGCCAACCCGTGATGGGCCAGGGTCGCGTCCAGACCACGCCGGCTCTTGCCCGTGGCGATCCCCAGGACGAATCCGGCCGCCTCCAGCGTGTCCAATGCAGCCGTCACCCCATCGAACAGCGGCTCCGGATGGGTGCCGGCCAGGCGATTGCGATAGAAAGCCGCCTTGTACGCTTCGGCGATGGCTTCATGCGCATCGGCCTCAAGATCGGGTGCCAATCGAGCCACAGCCTCCACCAGAGGCAAGCCGACGACACGGCGCACAGCCAGGGACGGTGGCGGAAGCAGCCCATGGGCATCGAACCCCGCCGCCATGGCGGCGATAATGGCATGCTGACTGTCGACCAATGTGCCGTCACAATCAAAAAGGGCAAGTTTCAGAGCGGACATGCATCAGGTCCTGTCAGCGAACGTTGCGCGTTGTGCTACTACTGCGTTGCCGGGGTGTCGAGGGGCACCACGCTCATGCGCCATATGTGAAGGATGCGGACAGGATGGGGATGCCGGGCATGCGCTGGACAATGGTTGCGGGAATATTGCTGCTCTCCATGGTGTCCGCCGCGCACGGCGCCGAACGCGGTACGCCGGCAGCGGTGGAAGATCCCGTGTTTGGCCTGCTTCCCGACAATCGCGGCGGCAGACTGGAAGAAATGCCGGCAGCGGTTCGCCAGGCCTGCGGCCTGCGACCGGAAGGCCGTTTCTGGGTCATTGCCCACGCCAGGGCCAACGACCGCGACATCTATATCGCCACGGGCGTCACGCCCGATCGCGGTAACGAACCCGCGGGCTTCACGCTGGAACTGACCGGCCAGGGCTGCAAGGCCGGCACCGCGCAGTGGATGTTGAGCGGTCATCCGGCCCTGGGAACGCCCGTGCAGGATGAAAACAGCTATTTCACGCCCGGTTATGATGCGCCGCGCCTGTGCCGGGAGGGGGAATGCCATTACGTCCTGCGGTCGCAGACCGAGGAAGGCGTGCTGCGCGGTCTGGTGCGTGACGCCATCCGCCGCAGTGCCGTCGCCTGGGGTGGGGAGCAGGCACTGCGGGCCAAGGTCTGCACAGGCGACGGCCTGTTCAGCCGGGCCGATTATCCGATCCCGTCGCAGGAACTGGACTGGTTCTGCACCCAGCGCTGACCGGTCAGGCGTGGACGTGGTTCAATCCAAAGCCGTGAACGGATCTTCCTTCAAATTCGCACTGAATCCGAAATAATCCCACGCCGGCCGCATATGTTCCGGTAGCGGAGCGGTCACGTCGATGGTGCCACCGCGCGGATGCGGGATGATGATGCGACGGGCATGCAGGTGCAGCTGCCGCTTCATGTCGGCGCCATCGATGAAGGCTGCCTGGCCTGCATATTTGCCATCGCCCAGGATGGGCGTGCCGATGGCATTCATGTGGACACGCAGCTGATGCGTGCGGCCTGTGCGCGGCCACAGGGCCACGAAGGCCGCCTTGCGGTGGGCATGTTCCAGCACGGTGTAATAGGATTGGGCGCGCTGGCCGTTGCGTTCATCGACCATCATCCGCTCGCCGCCGGCCGCCATTTCCTTGCCGATGGACAGGTCGATGCGGCCCTGGTGCGGTTCTGGCACGCCGACCGTAATGGCCCAATAGATCTTGCGCGCGTCACGGCCCCGGAAACTCTCCGTCAGGCGGGTGGCGGCAAAGGCGTTACGGGCCAGGACCAGACAGCCGCTGGTGTCCTTGTCCAGCCGGTGAACCAGCTTGGGTCGGCCCGGCGCATCAAATTTCAGCAGGTCCAGCATGGCGTCCAGATGCTTGGCCTGACTGGTCCCCCCCTGCACAGCCAAGCCCGCCGGCTTGTCCAGCACCATGACGTCGGCATCGCGGTAAAGGACGCAGGCGCGCAGGGCCGCAATTTCCTTGTCGCTGAACACCGGCTTGCGGGCCGTTGCCTCTTCGGCGTTCACCGCCGGGGCCGGTGCGTCGGGCAGCGGCGGAATGCGCACGGCCTGCCCTGGCACCAGGCGCGTGTTGGCATCGGCCCGCTTGCCGTCCACCCGCACCTGCCCCGTGCGCAGCAGCTTTTGCAGCACGCCATGGCCGACCTGCGGAAAATGCCGCTTGAACCAGCGGTCCAGGCGGACATCGACCTCGTCGTCCGTCACCATCCTCGTCTCTACGGCCTTCGCGGGACCGCGCGCATCACCGGCATCGCTCATGCCGTCACCATCCGTACAAAATAGAGCCCGGCGAACAGTCCACCGATGCCGATAACCAGGGACGACAGCAGATAGGCCGCCGCCATCATGAAATCCCCCCGCTGCACCATGGACGCCACATCCAGCGAGAAGGTAGAAAAGGTCGTGAACCCGCCCAGAATGCCTGTGGTCAGGAACAGCCGCAGTTCGGTCGGCAAGTCCCAGACATGGGCCATGGCGCCCGCCAGCAACCCCATGATGGTGGAGCCAACGATATTCACCGTCAGCGTCGCCCAGGGGAAATCGCTACCGAACAGCCGTCCGAACATTTCAGCAGTCAGATAGCGCGCCACGGAGCCGAGCGCACCACCGAATGCGACATAGAACACCATCTTCATGCGCCGACCCCGAATATCCAGCCCTCGCGCCGGGCAATGTCAGCCGACATTGCCGCCGGCTGCCAGACACCGTCATGTGCCACCAACCGCGACAGGCCGGCGGCCGTGATGATGGCATCCCCGATGTGATCGTCAAACTGTTCCGGCATGTCGGATGACAAGATGCAGCCGAAATGGGCCACACCGGCGGCCAGCGCCGCCCGGTCCGTGATCTTGCGCACCCCGCCCAGCGCCTGCTTGCGGAACAGGGTCGGGTAGATCTCCATCACCACGCATTGGCCGGGCTGCGGCATCTGCGCCGGCCACACCGCCAGACGGTCTCCCAGCAGGCCGCGCAGCCGCTTCAGGGTGCGCATGCCGGCCAGCGACGCCTTGCCCACCTGCTTTGACGCTGCCGCCAGCTTGAACAGCGATACCGGCGTGCCCGCCCCGGTCTCTGCCGCCACGATCTCCGTCCGTCGCCTTTTGGTCGACCCATCGCCCCAATGGGCGGGTGTCGATCCGTTGACCCAGAAGCTGGGGGCCAGGCGCGGGTCACTGACGGCTGGACCGGCGAAATCATCGTCTGCCCCTGCACTGGCCCGATCGACCAGATCCCACAGGGCAAACATGTCGGTGACATCGGGCACCCGCCCGTCGAGATAGCCCACACCGGGCACATAGGGCATGGCGAAACCGAAATCGAAGCCGGCCAGCACCCGCGCCCCACCGGCCGCCAGGGCGGCGATGCGGTCCGCCACTTCCGCCCGGCGCCAGAACCGGTCGGAAGGCCACAAAGGCCGCACCAGACCTGCCCGGTCACAGACAGCGACCGCGACTGCCCGGGCTGGCTGCGCCCCCGTCCAGTCGATCCCCAGGATCACATCGAAATCGTTGCACATGCCAAACCGTTCCATTGCACTTGTCCCGGTAGCATCGCATCATCCAGCCATGCAACCGGGAGGATTCCATGACCAGCATCTATGACTTTACCGCCAAGACCCTGGACGGCAAGGACGTGTCCCTGGGCGACTGGCGCGGCAAGGTGCTGCTGATCGTGAATACCGCCAGCAAGTGCGGCTTCACCTATCAGTATCAGGGGCTGGAAGCGTTGCATCGCGATTACGCGGCGCGTGGGCTGACCATCCTGGGCTTCCCCTGCAACCAGTTCGGCCATCAGGAACCGGGCGACGCGGCGGAAATCGCCAATTTCTGCTCCCTGACCTATGATGTCACCTTCCCCATGTTCGCCAAGGTCGACGTTAACGGGGACGATGCCCATCCGCTGTACAAATGGTTGAAAACGCAGAAGCGCGGCTTCCTGGGCACCAGCGGCATCAAGTGGAATTTCACCAAGTTCCTGGTCGACCGCTCGGGCAAGGTGGTCGGCCGCTTCGGACCCACGACAAAGCCGGAAGCGCTGACCACGGCCATCGAGGCGCTGCTGTAAAAGCGGGCAAAGCTTGCCATCGGGATTTCCCGGACGCACCATGGGCGAACCTGAAACAGGACGCATCACCATGACGCATCTGGGAAATTCCGCCGCCAGCCGCGACGTCGCCTATCACCTTCACCCCTATACCAACCTGAAAACGCACGAGACCAGCGGACCGCTGGTCATTGCTTCGGGCAAGGGCGTCACGGTCACGGACGAGGCCGGCAAGGACTATATCGAGGGTGTCGCGGGCCTCTGGTGTACCTCGCTGGGCTTTGATGAGCCACGCCTGGTGGAGGCCGCCATCCGGCAGCTGCGCACCCTGCCCTTCTACCACGCCTTCGCCCATAAATCGCACGAACCGGCCATCGATCTGGCCGAACGGCTGATCAAGCTGGCGCCCGTGCCGATGAGCAAGGTGTTCTTCGCCTGCTCCGGGTCGGAGGCGAATGACACCGCCGTCAAGCTGGTCTGGTATTACAACAACGCCATCGGCCGGCCGCAGAAGAAGAAGATCATCGCCCGGCAGAAGGCCTATCACGGGGTCACCGTGGCGGCCGCCAGTCTGACCGGGCTGGTCAATTGCCATCGTGATTTCGACCTGCCCATCGCCGGCATCCTGCATACCGACTGTCCGCACCATTATCGCTATGCCGATCCGGGCGAATCGGAGGCAGACTATGCCACGCGCCTGGCCGACAATCTGGAGGCCCTGATCCTGCGGGAGGGGCCGGAGACGGTCGCCGCCTTCTTCGCCGAACCGATCATGGGGGCGGGTGGTGTCATCCTGCCGCCGGCGACATATTTCGAGAAAATCCAGGCGGTCCTGAAAAAGTATGATGTGCTGCTGGTCGCCGACGAGGTGATCTGCGGCTATGGCCGCACCGGCAACATGTGGGGCAGCCAGACCTATGGCCTGAAGCCGGACATCCTGACCTCGGCCAAGGCCCTCACCTCTGCCTACATGCCGCTGTCGGCCGTATTGGTGTCGGATGCGATCTATCGCGCCTGCGTGGATGAAAGTGCCAAGATCGGCACCTTCGGCCATGGCTACACCTATTCCGGCCATCCGGTCAGTTGCGCGGTGGCCCTGGAAACCCTGAAAATCTATGAGGAGAGGGACATTGTCGGGCATGTGCGGAGCCTTGCGCCCCACCTGCAGAACGGCCTGCGCGCCTTCCGTGACCACCCGCTGGTAGGGGAGGTGCGGGGCATCGGCCTGATCGGCGGGGTGGAACTGGTGGCTGACAAGGCGACGAAGCGCGCCTTCGACCCGTTGCTGGGCGTGGGTGCCAAGCTGGTATCGTTCAGCCACCAGCATGGCGCCATCCTGCGTCCCATCGGCGACAGCATCGGCTTCTCCCCGCCCCTGATCATCAGCGAGCAGGAAATAGAGACTCTGCTGTTCCGGTTCGAGAAATCGCTGGCCGATACGGCAGACTGGCTGACCCGCGAGGGTGTGAAGCTGGGCTGACCATCCGTCCAGCGCATCGCCGCCATCCACAGCGTGGTGGGTGGCGGCGACCTCTCTTGGACGAAATGATGAATTGACCGAAATCAAAGCGGTGTTAATCGTTTCGGGCCATGGTTTCGACCACTGGCCCGTCGGCAATGTCGGGACCCGGCGCGACAAGCGGTCGCGAGGGGTTTTGCGGTTCCCACCTTTGGGGTAAGAAACAAGGGTGGACATTCGGCACAGTCGGCGTGACACTTCCGGTGGCGTGAACGGGACAACGGCCCATGGATTACGAGAATTTTTTCAAGACCCAGATCGATGGCCTGAAGCGCGAGGGGCGATACCGCGTCTTCGCCGATCTGGAGCGGCGTGTGGGGGACTTCCCGACCGCCACTTTCCATGGTGAGGACGGCCCGCCCAAGGATGTCACCGTCTGGTGCTCCAACGACTATCTGGGCATGGGCCAGCATCCGGTCGTTATCGGGTCCATGGTCGACAGCCTGCACAAGTGCGGCGCCGGCGCCGGTGGCACCCGCAACATCTCCGGCACCAACCACTACCATGTGATGCTGGAACGCGAGCTGTCCGACCTGCACCATAAGGAAGCCGCACTGCTGTTCACCTCGGGCTACATCAGCAACGAGGCGACGCTGTCCACCCTGCCGCGCATCCTGCCCAACTGTGTCGTCTTCTCCGACGCGTTGAACCACAATTCGATGATCGAGGGCATCCGCCACTCCGGCGCGGACAAGCATATTTTCCGGCACAATGATGTGGCCCATCTGGATGCCCTGCTGTCGCGCTATCCGAAGGAACAGCCCAAGCTGGTGGCCTTCGAAAGCGTCTATTCCATGGATGGCGACATCGCCCCCATCAAGGAACTGTGCGACGTTGCCGACAAGCACGGCGCCATGACCTATCTGGACGAAGTGCATGCCGTCGGCATGTATGGCCAGCGCGGCGCCGGTGTGGCCGAGCGCGAAGGCGTGATGGATCGCCTGACCGTGATCGAAGGCACGCTGGGCAAGGCCTACGGCGTGATGGGCGGCTATATCACAGGTTCGGCCGCCCTGGTCGATTGCGTGCGCAGCTTCGCCCCGTCCTTCATCTTCACCACCTCGCTGGCCCCGGTGCTGGCGGCGGGTGCGCTGGCTTCCGTCATGTTCCTGAAGGAGCATAACGAGATCCGCATCCGCCATCAGGAACGCGCCGCCACGCTGAAGCGCCGTCTGGCCCAGGCTGGCCTGCCGGTCATGCCGTCTGTCAGCCATATCGTACCGCTGCTGGTGGGTGATGCGCACCTGTGCAAGCAGGCCAGCGATGACCTGCTGCGCTATCACAACATCTATGTGCAGCCGATCAACTATCCGACCGTGCCGCGTGGCACGGAACGGCTGCGCCTGACGCCCACCCCCTTCCATGACGACCGCAAGATGGACCATCTGGTCGATGCATTGCTGTCGGTCTGGAAGAACCTGGAGCTGAAGTGCGCCGCCTGACGGCATCGCATTTTTAACCTGAAGGGACCCGGGGTGCCGCCGCGCTCCGGGTCCTTTTTGTTTCAATCCCGGTCCCTGTCCGATTGGTCATCGTTGCCCCCTTGAAGAGGGCGGGGCCGACGGGGTACAGGGATATGTCGTTTGGATTCTGGGGTGACATGAAATGGCCGAAGCGGATATGGACGAACTGCTTGAACAGCTTAAGTCCGAATTCAGCGACTATATGAGCGACCGGCTGTCGTCGATCTACAATGCCCTGGATGCCCTCAAGGAAGGCCGCAGCCCCGGTGCCGACACGCTGCGTGAGATCCGCCGTGAAATCCATTCCCTGAAGGGTGCCGGCAGCACCTTCGGCTACCCTATCGTCTCCCTGATCGCCCAGCGCATGGAGACCTATGTCAGCGATCTGAAGGACCTGGACGAGAAGCAGATTGCCGCCGTCCAGATTTTCGCCGACCGCATGGCCGAAATGGCGGAACTGGAAGACCAGCCCGACATCGCTGCCACCAACCAGATCATCCGCCGCCTGCCGACACGCTATGAATTCGACATCACCGATGTCGAGGTGCGCGACGTTGAAATCATGCTGGTCACACCCAACAAGCTGGTAGCCAGAAAGGCAACGGCGGAACTGGGTGCATGCGGGTTCCGCGTCAACACCATCACCGATCCGATCGAAGCCATTTCCATCGCCGTGCGCGTCCCGCCCGATATGATCATCGCCTCGGCCGTCATGGATGGGCTGGGCGGCATCGACCTGATCCGGGGCCTGCAGGCCATGTCGGTGACGTCGAATGTCCCGGCAGCCCTGATGACCAGCATGGGTGCCGACCAGTTGAAGGGCGTTCCCGATGGGGTCGGCATCATTCGTCTGGGGACGACGTTCGGCGATGACATCGCGGCAACGATTACCCGTTTCAATCTGGGCTGATCGTCCTTATATCCCGCGTTGGTGGAACGTGCGGCAGGACGACCCGGATTGACATCACAATCCGGTAACCGGCGCGGGATATATCACGGATGGTCGGCGGGCAGCGGGCCCGCCGGATTGAAGGTCGAACGTGGATACGCAATTGCCGCCCCAAGGGGACGAAGCCGCAGAAAAGTTCGGCCCAGACGCTGATCCGGCGGAGCCGAAGCGGACGACTGATGTTCTTTACGAAACCATCTCCCGTGTCCAGGGGGAGAGGATCAGCATCGGCGATCTGATCGACGGGCTGGGCGAGCGTGCCTATGGCATCTTGTTGCTGCTGTTCGCCCTGCCGACCATCCTGCCGGCCCCACCTGGAACATCGGCCATTACCGGGCTGCCCATCACCGCCTTCGCCTTCCAACTGATGATCGGCCACCCTCACCCCTGGCTGCCCGCCTTTCTGCGCCGCCGCAGCGTGGCACGCACGGACCTGCTGGCCGTGCTGGACAAGGCCAGCCCCTATCTGCGCAAGGCGGAAAGGATCACCCGTCCGCGTTATTCCTTCCTGGTCGAAGGCCAGATGGAACGGCTGGCAGGCCTGGTCGTGTTCCTGCTGGGCGTGGTGCTGATCCTGCCGATCTTCATGGGTAACATGTTCCCCAGCATCGCTGTTGCCCTGATCGCGCTGGCCGTGATGGAACGGGATGGCATTGCCGTCATCGCCGGCTATATCGCCGCCGTGGCCTCTACGATCGTCGCCTTCGGCTTCATCGTCGTCACCTTCAAGGTGATGCTGTACGCCATCCATGAGTTTCTGGGTCTGTAGGTCGCAGGCGAGCGCGGTTGCCCTTTGCCGGTTGTCGGGCGTAGCATCCGGCCAACCCGCAATCGCCGAGCCAATGCGAAGGCCCCATGTCGCAGCATACGCCCAACCCCGCCTTTCCCCGCACCCGTGGTCGCCGTAACCGTGTCGATGGCTGGACGCGCCGGCTGGTTGCCGAAAACACGCTGTCGGCCAATGACCTGATCTGGCCGATTTTCGCGGTCGAGGGCGAGAACCAGCGCCAGCCGGTGGCCAGCATGCCAGGGGTGGAGCGTCTGTCGCTGGACCTGCTGGTGCCGGCCGTGGCGGAGGCGCGTGACCTGGGCATTCCCTGCGTGGCCCTGTTCCCGATCGTGCCCGTGGACCGCAAGGACCCGGAAGGACGCGAATCGGGCGATCCGAACAACCTGATGTGCCGCGCCATCCGCGCCATCAAGCGGGAAGTGCCGGATATCGGCGTTCTGGGTGACGTGGCATTGGACCCCTATACCAGCCACGGCCATGACGGCATTGTGAAGGACGGGTACGTCCTGAACGACGAGACGGTGGAGGCCCTGGTGTGGCAGGCACTGGTCCAGGCCGACGCCGGCTGCGACATCGTCGCCCCGTCCGATATGATGGATGGCCGCATCAAGGCCATCCGCGACGCGCTGGAGGACCGCGGCCATCAACTGACCCGTATCTGCTCCTACGCCGCAAAATATGCCTCCGCCTTCTACGGTCCTTTCCGCGACGCCGTGCAGACGGGCGGTCTGCTGAAGGGCGACAAGAAGACCTACCAGATGGACCCGGCCAACAGCGATGAGGCCCTGCGCGAGGTCGCGTTGGACATCGCGGAAGGGGCCGACATGGTCATGGTCAAGCCCGGCCTGCCCTATCTGGATATTATCCGCCGCGTCAAGGACCGGTTCGGCGTGCCCACCTTCGCCTACCATGTGAGCGGTGAGTACGCGATGCTGAAGGCGGCTGCCGGTAATGGCTGGTTGAATTACGAGGCCGCACTGATGGAAACCCTGCTGGGCTTCAAGCGGGCCGGCACCGACGCGATCCTGACCTATGGCGCCAAGGATGCGGCCCGGCTGCTGCGAGAGCGGGGCTAAGTCAATAAATGGGTTGAGGTTAATCCTTCAACTCATTGTTGTTAGGTTAGTTTCTTGGCTTCCAGGGCGGGACATCATCCGCCTGGTCCTGATCAAGGCGGCCCGCACAGGTGATCTTGGGCGGGCCGTTGCCGAAGGCGTCGGCCTCCGGCACCCGCAGCGTCACCTCAAGCAGGACCATCCCGGCGAGCATTTCCCCGAACGGTTCGGGACGATTGCCGCCGGGTCCACGCGTGTCTGATCCGAAGATGCGTTGCAGATACCACGCGGCCCCCGTCATCCCGGCCGGCGCACCGGTCAGCAGATGGTCACGCAGCAGGCCGTAAATCTCCCGGCATTGCGCCAGATTGCGCATGCGGGCTGGCATGGCCATGGACAGATAGGCCAGAACGCGCCGGTCGGCGGGCCGGTACAGGGTACCGATCTTCACCGGTCCATCCTTGCCATCGCGGATATCCAGGGCGCCCACCGCCTGACGCAGTTCCCGGTCCAGGCGCAGCATGCCCCAATCCAGCAGGGTCACGGGCGTTTCGGTCAGCCAGGCGTTAAGCCTGGGGTCGACGGGTTGCTGTGTCGGGTTGGTCTGTGCCCTGCCCAATGTTGCCAGCATCGCAACGACCAACAAGCCCATCCCGATTGCACGCATCCGTCCCTCCGGCCCTTTGGGGCCAGCCTAAAGATGGCGGATGACAATCCTGTTACAGCCGCGCCAGGAAAGCGTCCAGGCAACGATCAGCCCACATGCCCCCGATGCCATGGAAGCCGACATGACCGCCATGGGGGCTGATGGCCGGTAAAATCCAGGGATTGGCGGACCAGTCAAACTGGCGGTAGGCATCCGGCGGAATCCACGGATCGTCCAGCGCATGTACGACCAGGGTGGGCACGCGGATGCGTGTCAGAAAACCCAATGCCGAATTGATGGCGTAATATTCGGGCGCACCGGACCATCCGTTCCAGGGTGCCACCACCTTGTCGTCAAAATCCCAGAGATCGACCGCCGCCAACGCCGCATCGGCCCAACGGTCACCGACGCGGGCGCGGTTGGTGACCATGTCGTCCTTCATCTGACCCAGCAGACGGTTATGGTACAACCGGTTGCCCGGTGCCCCGAACAGGCGGCTGCTGGCAGCCAGGTCGATGGGCGCGGAAATGGCGGCCCCGGCAATGACAGGCACAGGGAAATCCCCCTCGCCCAGAAATTTCAGGGCGCAGTTGCCGCCCAGCGACCAGCCGACGATGATGACACCATTGGCCGCCAGGTCCGGCGGAAGCCCCGCCAGCGCGGCGCGGATATCGCCCGTCCGTCCGGCATGATAGCGGCGGGTGCAGGTCCCGGCCGAAGGCCCGGCGCCGCGCAGGTTCAGGCGCAGCACGGGATGGCCGCGGTCCAGCAGCAGCCGTGTCGTTGCCCGGACATAGAAACTATCCTGGCTGCCCGTCAGACCATGCAGCAGCACGGCCAGGGGTTCGTCGGATGCCGACGCAACTTCCGGCTGGTTGAGCGCTGCCAACAGGCAATCGCCGCTGCCATCGTCCATGGGAAAGCACATTTCCGTGGCGGCCGGCAGTGGCAGCGACGGCTTGGCGATCGTGTTGCGCACCGTCTGCAGATGCCGCCCGATCCAGGGGAACCGTTGCCGGAAGGGGGGCAGATCCAAGGGAGCCGGCGGGTGACGCCTGCCCGACATCAGGCCAGGAAGTCCCGCACGGCGGCGATCTGATCTTCCGCCATCAGCGCCGGCGCATGACCGGCATCGGGCACCAGGTAGAGGCGGGCTCTTGGCCCCTCCTTCGTCATCCGCTCTGCCGTGTCGGCCATCAGCAAATCCGACTTGGCGCCACGCACCACCAGGGTGGGCTGGCGGATCAGCGACCATAGCGGCCACAGATCGACATCGCCGATGGCACTGGTCTTGAAGATGCGGGAGATCCCGGGATCATAAGCCAGACGATAACAGCCATCGGCCTGGCGATCGGCGCTGGTTTCCGCCATGTGCCGCCACTGGGGGTCGGTCAACGCCCCGAACCCGGCATAATGCGAGCGCATATAGGTCTCGACGGCCGCAAGATCCGGGAAAACGGGATCCAGCCCGACATAATCCCCGATCCGTTCCAATGCCACTTTGGGCACAAAGGGGCCGACATCGTTGACGACCAGCCGGCGCAACGGGCTGTTCGGCTGGGCAGCCAGCATCATACCGATCAGCCCCCCCATGGAGGTGCCGACCCAATCAACCTGTTCCACATCCAGCCGCGCCAGCAGCACAGCCATGTCGGCCAGATATTGCGAATAGCCGTAATGGTCGGGGTTGGCCAGCCGGCCGCTGCGCCCGCGTCCCACCACGTCCGGGCAGATGACCCGCGCATCCAGCCTTTCCGCCAGATCGGCCGCCAGCATGTCGAAATCCCGGCCGTTGCGGGTCAGCCCGTGGACGCAGATGATGGTGCGCGGACCGCTTCCCCACTCACGATACGCGATGCGATGGAATCCGGTCGCCGACAGGCCCTGGCAGGATTTATCGACAAAGAAACTCATTCGGCGGCGCGCTCCGGCTGATGATTGCGGAATTCCTGCTTAGCATGCCGAGCGGACGACCGTAAACCTGAACAGCGGTTCATGTCTGTGCTTGCATGCACGGTTCAGCCACGGAGGCTGGCATAGCCGCCACGGAAATAAAGCAGCGGCTCCCCGTCGCGGCGGCGAAACCGCAGGACACGACCAACCAGGATCGTGTGATCGCCGCCGTCATAGGTGGCATGGCGGGCGCAATCCATGGTGGCCAGCGCGTCGGGGATGATGGGGGCCCCGCTGTCCCAGGTTTCGGCAGCAACGCCGTCCCAGCGGTTTTGCGGTGGAACGGCAGCAAAGGTATGCGACAGCACCTTCTGTTCTGCGCCCAGAACGGCAACGGAGAACCCGCTGCTGTCAACGAACGCTCCCAAGCTTTCCGAACGATTGTCGATGCAGAACAGCACCAGCGGCGGGTCCAGCGACACCGAGGTGAAGGAGTTCACCGTCAGCCCCACCGGCCGGCCGTCGCGGCCACTGGCCGACACGATGCAGACGCCCGTGGCAAAGCATCCCAAAGTGTCGCGAAAGGCGCGCTGGTCGAACGTCATGCTGCGTCGGCTCCCATCGTCTGCTGCCCGGTCGGCTCTATCGGTTACCCGACCCGCACCGGGGACGCAAGGCCGTGTAGGCCCCCGCCATCGCCTGTCGGCATTGTGCCGGCGTCCATCAGAAGGGGTGTTTGACCATTTGCGCGTGGAGCCGCACTTGCTACACTCCGGCGATTTGGCAACGGAACGGATTGTCGCCGTGGCAAGTGCGGAAGAAAAAGCCCCGATCATCATCAAGAAGATCAACAAGAGCGCCGAAGGGCACCATGGCGGCGCCTGGAAGGTGGCGTATGCCGACTTCGTGACCGCGATGATGGCTTTCTTCCTGCTGCTGTGGCTGTTGAACGTGACCACCGCCGAACAGAAGATGGGAATCGCCGATTATTTCAGCCCGGCCAGCGCGTCGAAGCAGACCAGCGGGTCCGGCGGGGTGCTGGGCGGTCAGACCATCCGCGTGGATGGCGCCATGGTCAATGCCAGCAGCCCGCCCGGCGTGACGGTCCCCACCCCCACCATGCCGGCCGCCGCCAATTCCCAGGAACAGACGGACGACATGCAGGACAGTTCCAGCGGCCGCCCGACGGAAAAGGAAAGTACCGGAAAGGGGGCCGGCGAGAAGCCCGGCGGCTGGTTCCGCGGCGACACGGTCAACGGTCTGGCCATGCTTGAAAAGGCGGGGGAGAAGGAAGCCGCCGACAAGAACAAGGATGGCAAGGTCGATGAAGGGGAGTTGCGTGAAGCGTTGGCCAAGCACGAGGATGCGCAGTTCGCCAAGGCGGAGGCGGAACTGCGCCAAGCCATCCAGCAAATTCCCGAACTGCGCGATCTGGCCCAGAACCTGATCATCGACAGGACGCCGGAAGGCCTGCGCATCCAGCTGGTCGACCAGGAAGGCTATTCCATGTTCCCGTCGGGCAGCGCCAAGATGCTGCCGCAGACGGCCCAGCTGATGTCACAGGTGGCGCAGGCCGTATCAAAGCTGCCCAACAAGCTGTCGGTCAGCGGTCACACAGACAGCATTCCCTTCGGCAGCGGTGCATCCTACACCAACTGGGAATTGTCGACCGACCGCGCCAATGCCAGCCGCCGCGCGCTGGAGGCCACGGGCGTACCCGACAACCGGTTCGAAACAGTGGTGGGCAAAGCCGACCGCGATCATCTTTTCAAGGACGAGCCGAACTCCCCGCGCAACCGACGCATTTCCATCGTGCTGCTCCGCGAAAATCCCCTGTTGGGGGCGCCGGCCGGCAATGTACCCGCGTCGCCGGCGTCTGGCGGCGGTGCCAACGCCGCACCGCCAACGCCACCGGCTCCCCGATCCAGTGTCGCCCCTGCCCCGGCTGTCGGCCTGACGCGGTAATGCGGCGTCCGCGCCACAGCTGGCACCGGACAAATACCGGTACCAAAAATACCGGTCATCAAATATCAAAGTCCCCTGTTCAAACGCATTTGATCTGATAGTCTCGATTGTGCGGATGCGAAACGAAACCTTTGTCGGCATCGCCCTCGACAATGGATCGCATGGCACGAAGGGCGCAGGGGGCTCTGTTGAGCGGGTCTGGAAAAGGCGTTGACGACCTGTTGTCGTCCTATGATGCCAATGGCTTCTATGATGAGCTGTTCGGCATCGCCAGCAAACCGGCATTCCACACCGAAGCCGTGAAAGACCGGCTTCGACAACTCGATTACGACGATCTGAGAAGACGCGCATCCGACGCGGAGCGTGAGCTGTACAATCTGGGCATCACGTTCCTGGTGTACAGCGATGCCAAGGCCGTTGACCGCATTCTGCCCTTCGACGTCATTCCCCGCATCATCTCCGCCAAGGAATGGGCGCATCTGGAAAAGGGCGTGCAGCAGCGCATCGCGGCGCTGAACATGTTCCTGCACGATATCTATCACGACCAGAAAGTGCTGAAGGACGGGATCATCCCGGCGGAACTGGTATTGGGTAATTCCAATTACCGGCCGCAGATGCAGGGCATCGACCTGCCCTTCCAGACCTATATCCATATCGCCGGCGTCGATCTGGTCCGCGACCATGAAGGCACGTTCCGCGTGCTGGAAGATAATGGCCGCGTGCCGTCGGGCGTGTCCTATGTGGTGGAAAACCGCCATATGATGCTGCGCGCCTTTCCAGACCTGATGGGCGATATCGGCCTGCGCAGCGTGGAGAATTATGGCGCCAAGCTATTGGAGGCGATGAGCGAGATCGCCCCGCCGCGTCCGGACGAGGATGGCTATGACCCGCAGGTCGTACTGCTGTCTCCCGGCGCTTACAACTCCGCCTATTTCGAACATATCTTCCTGGCGCGCGAGATGGGCGTGCCGCTGGTCGAAGGCCGCGACCTGACCGTCATCGACGACAAGGTCTATATGAAGACCACAGGCGGCCTGCGTCGGGTGGACAGCATCTATCGCCGCATCGGCGACGATTTCCTGGACCCGCTGGCCTTCAATCCGGACAGCCTGTTGGGTGTGCCGGGCATCTTCGAGGCCTATCGCAAGGGTAATGTGGCGCTGGCCAACGCCATCGGCACAGGCGTGGCCGACGACAAGGCCGTCTATGCCTATGTGCCGCGCATGATCAAATATTACCTGGGCGAAGACGCCATCATCCCCAATGTCGAGACGCACATCTGCCGCGAGCCGGAAGCACTGAAATTCACGCTCGACAATCTGGACAAGCTGGTGGTGAAGCCTGTGGGCGAGGCCGGCGGTTACGGTATCACCATCGGTCCGCGGGCCACCAAGGCCGAGCTGGAGGATTGCCGCGCCAAGCTGCTGGAGGATCCCGCCAACTATATCAGCCAGCCCATGGTGCCGCTGTCGGTCTGCCCCACCCTGACGGAGGAAGGGATCGAGCCGCGCCATGTGGATCTGCGTCCCTTTGCCATCACGGCGCGGAACACCTGGGTGCTGCCCGGCGGCCTGACGCGCGTGGCCCTGAAGAAGGGCACGCTGATCGTCAATTCCAGTCAGGGCGGCGGGTCGAAGGACACCTGGGTCCTGACCGAAGGACCGGGGGAGGAGGAGGCATTGTCGCCCGATGCCAACATTGATCCGTTCAATTCCCAGTCCCAGTCGCAGAGCCAGTAAGGGGAGAACCGGATATGGCTGCCCTCCTCGCCCGTTACGCCGAATGCATCTTCTGGATGGCCCGCTATATGGAACGGGCCGAAAATCTGGCCCGCATCCTGGATGTGCATGAAACCTTCGCCCGTGACAGTTTCGGGGCCACCAACTGGCTGCCGATCCTGCGCCTGAATGCAGACGAACAGCGCTTCTTTGACCAATATCCCACCGCGTCGGCCAAGAATGTCCTGAGCTTCTATGTTCTGGACCAGCAGAACCCGACCTCCATCATCGCCGCCATCAGTGCGGCGCGGGAGAACGCGCGGCAGCTGCGGCCCCTGATCTCCACGGAGATGTGGGCGCATCTGAACATGTTCTATAACCGCCTGCTGTCGCTGGAACCGGCCGATCTGGTGCAGCACAATCTGCAAAGGCTTTGCGCCTCCATCAAGGAAAGCTGCCAGACCCATACCGGCATCACCGAAGGCACCTTCTTCCGGGACCAGGGGTGGCATTTCTACAATCTGGGCCGCAACCTTGAACGGGCCGACCAGACGACGCGTCTGCTGGACATCAAATACCACACGCTGCTGCCCAGCCCGCGCGATGTCGGCACGCCGCTGGATATCAGCCAGTGGAACAGCTTGCTGCGGTCGGCCGCCGGCTATCACGCCTTCCGTCGTGTCTATCCGCGTGGCATGACCCCGGCTGGCGTGGCTGGTTTCCTGCTGTTCAACGACAATTTCCCCCGTTCCGTGCTGGTCTGCATGCGGGAGGTGGACAGCCTGTTGAACCGGCTGAACAGCAAATACAGGTTGCGCCGCGGAACCTTGCCCTTGGAACGGTCCGATGAGTTGCGCAGCGATCTGGCGAGCCAGACCATCCAGTCCGTCATTGCGGTGGGTCTGCACGAATATCTGGACAATTTGCAGATAAATTTCTCCAACCTGTCCAATGATATCGCTCAGGCCTTTTTCATGGTCGACCAAACAGGTACTCTGTCCGCCTGATCCCTGCCCTTGATGGCTATATGAGCGTCATTCCGCCCCTGCACCGACCATTGCAGCAGTTCTTCCGCTCCGGCCCCATGCCCTGCCCTTACCTGCTGGGCCGGGTGGAGCGGAAACTGTTTACGCGGCTGGTCGGCCCACAGGCGGTGGAGGTGAACTCCACCCTGTCGCGGGCCGGGTTCCGCCGCAGCCATGATATTGTTTATCGGCCGGTCTGCCCGGCCTGCCAGGCCTGCATTCCGGTTCGCGTGCCTGTGGACCAGTTCCAGCCGAACCGGGCTAACCGGCGCATACTCCGCGCGAACACGGATTTGTCGCTGACCCTGGTACCCGCGGAAGCCAGCATGGAGCAGTTCCAGTTGTTCGCGCTGTATCAGGACGCGCGGCATAGCGACAGCGACATGAACCGCATGACCCCGGCGGACTTCGCCGCCATGGTCGATGAGGGGCGGGTCAACACCTTCGTAGCTGAAACGCGGATGCCGGATGGCAAGCTGAAGGGGGCCATGCTGGTCGATCGGCTGGACGACGGTTATTCCGCCGTCTACAGCTTTTATGACCCCGACCTGCCGCGGCGCAGCCTGGGAACGCACCTGATCCTGTCGATGATCGAGCGCTGTCGGCAGGAAGGCCTGCCCTATCTCTACCTCGGCTACTGGATCGAAGGCAGCCGCAAGATGGAATACAAGGCCAATTTCCAACCGCTGGAGGCGCTTGGCCGCGAGGGCTGGGCACCGTTGCAGATTCCGGCGGAGACGGCGTGATCCGGGCGGGGCCGACGATAAAGGCCAGCCCCGTCCCGTCACCTTGCTGTCAGATCAGCCCTTCGGCCTTCAGCGCGGCCTGAACCGCCGGGCGTGCGGCCATCCTGGCACGGAAGGCCGACAGCTTGGGCCAGCCGGCAAGATCAATCCCGACAAAGCCCGTCCAGCCCAGAACCGTGAACAGATAGGCATCGGCCACGCTGAAGTCCGCCCCCAGCAGATAGGCGCGGCCATCGGCCAGATCCCCTTCCACCTGATCCAGGCGGCGCTTCAGATTGGCGATGCTGCGTTCCTTGGACGCATCGTCCAGCGCCGGGTTGAACAACGGGCTGAAGCCCTTGTGCAGTTCAGTGGCGATGAAGTTCAGCGCCTCGTAAAGGCGCGCGCGGGCCAGCGTCCCGGCGGCCGGCGCCAGACCGGCGGCCGGATAAAGGTCGGCCACATACTGCATGATGGCCACACCCTCGGTCAGCACCTCGCCGCCGTCCAGCAGCAGGGCCGGGATATAGCCCTTGGAATTGATCGTATAGAAATCGACGCCACCGGCGGTCTTGTGGGTCGCCAGATCCACCGCCTCGATATCGGGTTCAAGGCCCGCTTCACGCAGCACGATGTGGGATGCAAGCGAGCAGGCGCCGGCCTTGTAATAAAGCTTCATGGGGTCTCTTCCGGAAATGGTGGGCATATCCGCCGCCCCGCGGCGAACCACGGCCGGCAGCATGATGCAGAGCGCGGCATCTTGTATAGCGATGTGCACGCGGGCTCCACTGTGTGGACCGTCACACCCCACGCCATAGCATATAGGCGGCCGTGACAAACAGCAGGCCGGCGAACCCCCGGTTCAAGACCCCCTTGCGGGTCGCCAGGTGCCCGGCCACGCGCAGCCCCAGCGTACCGCCCGCCACCCCACCCAGAATGAACATCCCCGCCACCGGCCAATCCACCAGGCCGTGAAGGGCATAACTGACAGCCGTGGTCAGGCCGAAGGCCCCGACGGACAGCAAGGAACTGGCAATCGCGTTCAGCATCGCCATGCCCGTGCCCAGCGCCAGACCGGGAACGATGAGAAAGCCACCCCCTATGCCAAAAAAGCCGGAAGCGGCCCCGCTGACAAAACCCAGCAGCAGCAGTTTCGGGGCCATCCGCCGGTCAAGGTGAACCGTGGGATCACCATCATCGTTGCGCCGCCGCACCATCAGGACGCCGACCAGCAGCATGACCAGCGCGAACAGGGCGATCAGACGCCCCCCATCCATGGCCCGTCCCGCGGCGGCGCCGATGCTGGCACCCGCCACCCCCGACAGCGCGAAGACCACGGCGCAGGGCCATTTCACCGAACCACGCCGCGCATGCTGGAACAGGTTGACGAAGGCGTTGGCCGCCACCGCGAGGGCGGCTGTACCAATGGCGACATGGGGGTCGCGGATGCCAACGACATAAAGCAGCAAGGGCACGGCCAGAATCGACCCGCCACCCCCGACAACGGCCAGGACAAAGCCGATCAAGGCTCCAGACAGGATCGACAGGGTCCAGACCAGCATGCACGCCCCCTGTCCGGGTCAGAGAACATTGATGGGATATGTCAGATAGGTCCGGCCGTCCGACCCAGCGGGGGGCAAGGCGCCCGCTCGCATATTCACCTGAATTGACGGGATCAGCAGATTGGGGGCGGACAGGCCGGAATCGCGCTTCTGCCGCATCGTCACGAACGCTGCCTCGTCCACACCATCATGGACATGCACATTGCTGGCGCGTTGTGCCGCAACACTGGTCTCCCAGGCGAAATGATCCCGCCCCGGCGCCTTGTAATCATGGCCGACAAAAACACGGGTCTGCGCGGGCAAATCCAGGATGCGCCGGATCGACCGGTACAAGATGGCCGCATTGCCGCCCGGAAAGTCGGCCCGGGCCGTACCATAATCGGGCATGAACAGCGTATCACCGACAAAGGCCGCATCCCCGACCAGATAGGTCATGTCGGCCGGCGTATGACCCGGCGTCGCCAGGGCGCGGGCCGACAGGGTGCCGATCGTGAAGGCCTCTTCATCGGGAAACAGATGATCGAACTGCCGGCCGTCGGTGGCGAATCTGGACTCCAGACCGAAGATGGGTTTGAAGGTCTGCTGCACCCGGGTTACCCCTGCCCCGATGCCAGTCCGCCCGCCCACCTCGCCCTTGATATAGGACAGGGCCGACAGATGGTCGGCATGGACATGCGTGTCCAGAACCCATTCCACACGCAGCCCGTCCTGCCGAACGCGGGCTATCATTGCATCAGCCGAGCGGGTGGAGGTGCGACCGTTGCGCGGATCGAAATCCAGGACCGGATCAATGATCGCCGCCGCCGCAGAGCCTGGATCACGGACGATGAAGCTGGCGGTGAAAGTTGCCTCGTCAAAAAAAGGAATCACGATCGGATTCATGACCATCACCCTCCAGATCGGCCCACCATAGCCGGATGCCTCTTTAATATTTATATATCTGAAGATACGAATATACAAGCTGCATGATCAAGCCTGTCTTTTGGGTGATCCCATCATTTCCCCGGTGCATCATCCGGGCAGTCTGCTATCATTTGCCGCACTTGGTTCGGCCGATAATAATTGCCAACCGAAAACGCCATTGCGTCGCCTGATTCGGCAGGTGACAGGCCGGGCCGTTATTGCCGGTGCCGCAAGGGTGCGGTCGTGACCGGCCTGATGGGAGGTCGATATAATGGCATATCCAATGGCCGCCGGCCCGGCGGCAGCCCATACCCGTTCCACCGGCATGCCGGACATCCGTCGGATCGGCATTGCCGATCTGATGCAGGCGCTGTCGCTCGGTGTGCAGGATTTCCTGGCCGCACCGACGCAGCTTTTCTTCCTTGGGCTGATCTATCCCCTGGTCGGGGGTGTGGCGGCGGCCGCCGCCGCGCGGGCCGATCTGTTCCCACTGCTTTATCCGGCACTGGCAGGCATCTCCATCATGGGGCCGATGGCAGCGCTGGGCATGTACGAGCTTAGCCGGCAACGGGAATTGGGGGTGGCGGTCACCTGGCGCAACGCACTGGATGTTCGTCACTCACCCGCCCTGGGGGCGATGGTCTGGCTGGGTGTGCTGCTGCTGGCCCTGTTCATCCTGTGGCTGGCAGTCGCGGAGCAGATTTACATGGCCACCCTGGCGTCCCGTCCCCACGCCACCATCGTGGAATTCATCGCCAGCCTGCTGGGGACCGCAGAAGGGTGGCGCATGATCGTCATCGGCAATGTCGTCGGTCTGGGCTTCGCGACGCTTGTGCTGACGCTGACGGTGGTGTCATTCCCCATGATGCTGCATCGGCGTAACGGCATCATCGATGCCGTTACAACCTCCATCCGCGCTGTGTGGCACAACCCCATCACCATGGCGGTATGGGGCCTCATCGTCGCCGGCCTGCTGCTGCTGGGCAGCCTGCCATTGTTCGTGGGGCTGGCGCTGGTAATGCCGATCCTGGGCCATGCGACGTGGCACCTGTATCGACGGACAGTGGCAGATTGAATTTGCCGCCTCCCGGCCCCGCCTTTCGGACAGGCGGGACCGGGAGACGGTCAGGCCCACCTTTAATTATCTAATAAATTCAATATTTTAGATGGCTTGCAATCCACCCACACCTGTGAAAACGTGCACAGGCGAAGAATTCGCTCGTGCCATGTGGGGGATTAGATGAAAAAGATCGTGGGCCTGCTTATTGGACTTGGCCTCAGCAGTCTTGTCGCTGCCTTGCCTGCCGCGGCAGAGGGCAAGCAGAACTTTACCCTGAAGAACCGCACCGGCTACACCATCTCGGAGGTCTATGTCTCCCCGTCCAAGGCGGCGACATGGGAGGAGGATGTGCTGGGCCAGGACGAGCTGGATGACGGCCAGAAAGTGGATATCGACTTCCACCGGTCCGAAAAGGCCTGCAAATGGGACCTGCGGGTCGTTTATGACGATGGTGAAGCCGCCGAGTGGGACAGCTTCAATCTCTGTGAAGTGTCCACCATCAGCATTTTCTATGACCGCAAAAAGGACAGCACCTGGGCCGAATATGAGTGATACGGGCCCGGCGCGGGCCCTGTCCCAGGGTCCCAATGCTGGAAAAGGAAAAGGCCGCCGGAGCAATCCGACGGCCTTTGACGTTCAGACCGGCACCCGGGATCAGAACTGCTCGACGTCCAGGTCCATCATGGACTTGGCACCGGACATCAAGCTCTTGAAGCGGAAATCCACCTCCGGCAGCATCTTCTCGACAAAGAAGCGGGCCGTCTTGATCTTGGCATCGAAGAAGGCTTCCTTGCCGTCGGCCCCTTCGGCCAGCTTGGCCTGCGCCACCTTCACCATCTTCAGCCACATCCAGCCGACAGCCACCAGGCCGAAGATGCGCAGATAGTCGGTGGAAGCGGCACCCGCCTCGTCGGGCCGCGCCATGCCCTTCTGGGCGACAACGGCCGTCGCCTGCTGCAACTTGCCGAAGGCCTTGGCGACGGGGATGACGAATTCCAGCAGGGCCGGGTTCTCCTGGCTCTGCTCCAGCTCCGCCTGCATCGGATGGAAGAAGCGGCGCAGCAGGCGGCCCAGATTCTGCGGCAGCTTGCGGCCGACCAGATCCAGCGCCTGAATGCCGTTGGCGCCTTCATAGATCATGGCGATGCGGGCATCGCGCACGAACTGTTCCATGCCCCATTCACGGATATAGCCATGACCGCCATACATCTGCTGGCTGTTGGTGGCGACCTCGTACCCCATGTCGGTGAAATAGGCCTTCACGACGGGGGTCAGCAGGGCCACGAAATCGTCGGCCTCCTGACGGACCACCGGGTCCGGATGCTTTTCCACCAGATCGATCATCATGCCGACCCAGTAGCCCAGTGCGCGGGCGCCTTCGGTGAAGGCCTTGGCCTGCATCAGGTTCTTGCGCACGTCGGGATGGACGATGATGGGATCGGCGGCCTTGTCCGGGGCCTTGGTGCCCGAGAGCGAACGGCCCTGGATACGGTCCTTGGCATAGGCGACGGCGTTCTGATAGGCGACGGCGGCCACGCCCAGACCCTGCATGCCCACGCCCAGACGGGCGCTGTTCATCATGGTGAACATGGCGCGCATGCCCTTGTGCGGCTCGCCCACCAGCCAGCCCTTGGCGTCATCGAAATTCATGACGCAGGTGGCGTTGGCCATGATGCCCATCTTATGTTCGATGGAACCGCACATCACGCCATTGCGCACGCCGGGCTCGTTATCCTCGTTGGGCAGGAACTTCGGCACCAGGAACAGGCTGATGCCCTTGATGCCCGGCGGGGCGTCGGGCAGCTTGGCCAGCACCAGATGGATGATGTTGCTGGTCAGGTCATGCTCACCGGCGGAGATGAAAATCTTGGTGCCGGTGATCTTGTAGCTGCCATCCTCATCCGGCACGGCCTTGGTCTTCATCAGGCCCAGGTCGGTGCCGCAATGCGGCTCCGTCAGGCACATGGTGCCGGACCATTCGGAAGAGACCATCTTGGGCAGGTACCGGGCCTTCAACTCGTCGCTGGCATGCGCCCGGATAGCGTTCATGGCGCCATGGGTCAGGCCCGGATACATGGCGAACGCCATGTTGGACGAACACATCAGTTCTTCCAGCACGAAGCCGACCGTGTGCGGCAGGCCCTGCCCGCCGTAATCGGGATCGAAGGCCAGACCCTGCCAGCCGCCTTCGCGATAGGTCTCATAGGCTTCCTTGAAGCCCTTGGGCGTGCGCACCACACCGTTTTCGTAATGGCAGCCTTCCTCGTGACCGGAACGGTTCAGCGGCTGCAACACGTTCTCGCACAGCTTGGCGGCTTCTTCGAGAACGGAAGAGATCAGGTCGGGGGTCGCGTCCTCGAAGCCCGGCAGCTTGGACAACTGTTCGGCATTCAGGACGTCATTCAGCACGAAGGAGATATCTTCGAGCGGGGCCTTATAGACGGGCATGGGAACTCTCCGTGTGGACCGCTACCGCGGCAGACCACCATCCCCCAGCATGTCCGGCACCTGATCAGGATTCAGACAAGATGGCAGATGGGGCACCTCGGGGCGTCGATAGGGTGGACGGATACGAAGTGAAACCAGGTGCAACATCACAAGGGGGGATGTTGCAGCGAATAAACAAGCGCCAACGTGCCTCCCCCGCGAAAGCGGGGGTCCAGGGGCGGCCGGTCCAAACGGTCGGGCTTGTGGCCCCTGGATCCCCGCTTTCGCGGGGAAGGCAGGTAAGAGCCATCTGCGGGCGGAGAGACTAATCTCTCCGCCCGTCTCAACCTCAGTTCCGCAGCGGCTTGCCGGTTTCCAGCATATGTTCGATGCGGTTGATGGTGCCGGTGGTCTTGGTCAGCGCCAGGAAGCCCTCGCGCTCCAGGGTCAGCAGGTCATCCTCGGTCATCACCCGCGTGATGTCGGTATTGCCACCGGACAGCACGAAGGCCACGGCCTTGGACACCACCACGTCATGCGGCGTGGCCTTGCCCTGACCAGCGAAACCTTCCACCGCCATGCCGAAGGCCGTCGCGGCCGTCGGACCCGGCAGGCGGATTTCCGGTTCCTGCGGCGGAACATAGTTCGCCGCCAGTTCCAGAGCCTTGGCCTTGGCATCGGCCAGCAGACGGTCCTTGTTGAAGGTGATGCCGTCGGTCGGACGCAGGATCAGCATGTCGCGCGCTTCGAAGGCCGACTTGGCGACCTTGGCAGTGCTGATGGCCTCGAACGCGGCGGACAGGGCCGGCATGGGGCCGCCCGGACGACGCTTGTTGGCCAGATGGCGGATGACCATCTCCTTACAGCCGCCCCAACCCGGCAGCACACCCACACCGACCTCCACCAGACCCGTATAGGTCTCGGCATGGGCCTGGATGGCGGAGCTGTGCAGCAGGATTTCGCAACCGCCACCCAGCGCCATGCCCGACGGGGCGGCGACGGTGGGGAACGGGGCGTATTTCAGGGCCTTGTAGGTCTGCTGACCCTCGGCGATGGTGTTCTCGATCTGCGGCCACAGGCCGATATTGATGGCGAACAGGGCCAGGCCCAGGTTCGCGCCCACCGAGAAATTCGCCTGCTCGTTATGCACGACCAGCGCCTTGTAAGGGCCGGACTTGCCGTCGCCGATGATGCCGATGGCCTTGCGGATCAGCCCCATGATGTCGGCGTCCAGCGCGTTCATCTTGGAGGTGAATTCCAGGCACAGCACGCCGTCGCCGATATCCCACAGGCTGGCCGACGGATTCTTCGCCACGGGCTTGGACCCGCGCTTGATATCGGTCAGCAGCAGCACGCCGTCGGGACGCTTCACCTCGGCATACTCGCCATCGGTGCCCAGGAACAGCAGCTTGGACCCTTCCACCTTGTAGAAGGGACGGCCGGCGGCCACCTTCACCATGTGCGGAACGGATTTGCCCTCGGCGGTCAGCTTTTCGGCGAACCAGCCGGTGCCCAGCTGGTCGATCAGCTCAAACGGGCCGGCCTTCCAGTTGTAGCCCAGGCGCATCGCCTCATCGACGGCCGTGATCTGTTCGGCGATCTGCGGCACCAGGTCGGCGGCATAGGACAAGGCCTGCGACAGCACGCGCCAGGCATAGGCGCCGCCGGCATCGGCGGTTTCCACCAACGCCTTCAGGGTCTTGGCCGAAGCAGATGCCAGCGTCGCCCGTTCCGACTTGCGATAGACGCCCGTCGTCAGGTCGATGGCTTCCTTGACGCGGCGGCCATCGGCCAGCTTGGTCTGGCGGTAGAAGCCACCCTTGCCCTTACGGCCGGTATAGCCTTCGGCGATCATCTTGTTGGCCAGCGCGTTGTCGCGATGGATCCGGCGATAATCATCGTCGGCCGGCAGCGTGGACAGCAGCGACTTGGAGATCAGCGGCATCAGGTCCAGACCGACCAGATCGATCAGGCCGAAGGTGCCGGTCTTGGGGATACCCATGGGGCGGCCGGTGATGGCGTCCGCCTCTTCCACCGTCAGGCCGCCATCGATGGCCTCGTTCACGGCGGCGGCCATGAAATAGGTGCCGATGCGGTTGGCGATGAAGCCCGGCGTGTCCTTGCATTCCACCACGCCCTTGCCCAGGACGCGGTCGCAGAAGGCGCTGACGGTATCGAACGCATCAGACCGTGTCTTGGGACCCTTCACCACTTCCAGCAGACGCATGTAGCGCGGCGGATTGAAGAAGTGGGTGATGCAGAAATCGGCCGCGAACCGCTCCGTCTGGCCTTCCAGCAGGATGTTCAGCGGGATGGTTGAGGTGTTGGACGAGACGATGGACCCGTCCTTACGCACCGCTTCCAGCTTCTGATACAGGTCGTGCTTGACCTTGGGGTTTTCCAGCACGGCTTCGACAATCCAGTCGACGTCGGCCAGCTTTTCCAGATCGTCTTCGATATTGCCGGGGGTGACCAGGCTGGCCGCCTTCTTGTGCATGAAGGGGGCCGGGTCGGTCTTCAGCATCTTCTCGATGGCCGTCTTGGCGACGACCGAGCGGTCACCGCCATTGTCCTTGACGGCCTGCGGGACGATGTCCAGCAGATAGACGGGAATGCCCGCGTTGGCGATATGGGCGGCGATGCCGCTGCCCATCACGCCGGAGCCGATCACGGCGGCTTTCTTGATGGTCATGGGTAGTTTCTCCCCTGCCGACCGGATCAGACCGCTTCCAGGATGGTGGCGATACCCTGACCGCCGCCGATGCACTGGGTCGCCAGCGCCAGCGACTTGCCTTCACGCACCAGCAGGCTGGCGGCCTTGCCGGTGATGCGGGCGCCGGTAGCACCCAGCGGGTGACCCAGCGCCAGGGCGCCGCCATCCAGGTTCACCTTGGCCGGGTCGAAGCCCAGTTCCTTGGCGACCGTCATCGACTGCACGGCAAAGGCCTCGTTGCTTTCCACGATGTCGATGTCGGCGATGGTCAGACCGGCACGGGCCAGGGCCTTGCGCGAGGACGGCACCGGACCATAGCCCATGATCGTGGCATCGCAACCCGAGACGGCGATGGAACGGATCTTGGCCATTACCTTCAGCCCATGGGCCTTGGCGAAATCTTCGGAGCAGACCAGCACGGCCGACGCGCCATCGGTCAGCGGCGAGGAGGTGCCGGCGGTGACGGTGCCGTTTTCGGCATCGAAGGCCAGCTTCAGGGTCGACAGCGTCTCCGCCGTCGTGCCCGGACGGATGCCGCCATCCTGCTTCACCACCTTGCCGTCGGGCGTGGTGATGGCAACGATCTCGGCCTCGAACTTGCCCTCAGCCTGGGCCTTGGCGGCCTTGGCATGGCTTTCGACGGCATAGGCTTCCTGCTGGGCGCGGGTGAAGCCGAACTTCTTGGCCAGGTTTTCGGCCGTGATGCCCATGGACATGTAGGCGCCGGGGTTCGCGGCATTCAGGGCCGCGTTCGGCATCGGGTTGTAACCGCCCATCGGCACGCGGCTCATGCTTTCCACGCCGGCGGCGATGAAGCAATCACCGGCGCCCAGCGCGATGGCGCCGGCAGCCTGATGGATGGCCTGCATGGAGGAACCGCAGAAGCGGTTGACGGTGGCACCGGCCACCGACTGCGGCAGGCCGGCAATCATGGCGACGATCTTGGCAACGTTGAAACCCTGCTCGCCTTCCGGGAAGGCGCAGCCCATCACCAGATCCTCGACGGCCGCACCGTCCACGCCCGTGCGCGCCAGCAGTTCCTTGACTACGGCGGCGGCCAGATCGTCCGGACGGACCTTGATCAGCTCGCCCTTACCGGCAATGTGGAAGGGAGACCGGGCATAGCCGGCAATGACGACATTCTTCATCTCTTATGCGCTCCTCGCCTGGGTGGTGGCAGCGGCCCGCCTCTACCGTGCGGTGCCGATGGATTTTGGAAAGCAGGATAACTCAATTCAAACGGGCGTATGAAGTCATTTCGCCCGGAACGGTCAAGATGGTTACTCGGTCGGGACCGGAACGCCCTTGGCATGCAGATGCGACACGATCATGCCGTCGATCTCATGCAATTCCTTCAAGGTCTGCTGCACATCGCGCAACTGCTGTTCCAGATGCACGATACGGTCGCGGGCCCGGCGCAGCAGATAGGACATCTGCTCCACCTGCGCCTCGTCCGTGTCATAGAGATCCAGGAAATCCTTTATCTCGCCGATGGAAAAGCCCAGCCGCTTGCCCCGGCAGATCAGCTTCAGCCGCGCGCGGTCACGATGACCATAGATGCGCGTCTGCCCGACGCGGGCCGGAGAGATCAGTCCTTCATCCTCGTAGAATCGCAGCGAGCGCAGGGTCAGCCCGAACTCCTCGGCCAGCTGGCCGATGGTGAAGGTCTGAGCCGGCAGAGTGCCGGGCTTCGCTTGTTCCATGGTGTTCAGCATGCAACGGCCCTTGTCGTGGACAGGTGGCTTACGTTTACGTAATAGGTAGGCGCAACCGAACCCAAGGTCAAGCGGTTTTTGCATGGCCGCCATCCCCGCCGTCCCTCTCCCTAATCTGGGGGTGGACAAGCGGCGCGGCCAGTCGCAACTCTCCCCGACTTCAAGAATTTTGCATGAACAGGGTGTTGAGTGATGGTCGCGACAGGTGAGCAGGGTCCTTATGTGCTGGTGGTCCGCTGCCCGGACCGCAAGGGCATCGTGGCGGCGGTGTCGACATATCTGGCGCAGCACGACGCCTCGATCACGGAATCGAACCATTTCAACGACGCCCTGAACAATCAGTTCTTCATGCGCACTGTTTTCCGGGCCGACGGGGTGAATTTTCCCGATCTGGCGACGCTGAAGGAAGGGTTTGCGCCCATCGCGCGGGCCTATGACATGCACTGGGAACTGCACGACATGGGCGTGAAGCCCAAGGTCGTCATCGCCGTGTCGAAGTTCGGCCATTGCCTGTACGACCTGCTGCACCGGCAGCGTTCCGGCATCCTGAAGATGGACATCCCTGCCGTCGTGTCGAACCATGACGAGATGCGCAGCTTCGTGGAATGGTCAGGCATTCCCTATCACTACCTGCCCGTGGGCAAGGACAATAAGGCCGAGCAGGAAGCGCAGTTCACCCGCATCATCAATGAAAGCGGCGCCAATCTGGTCGTGCTGGCCCGCTACATGCAGATCCTGTCGCCGGAATTCTGCGACGTGCTGGAAGGGCGCTGCATCAATATCCATCATTCCTTCCTGCCCAGCTTCAAGGGCGCCAAGCCCTATCACCAGGCCCATGACCGCGGCGTGAAGATCATCGGCGCCACGGCCCATTTCGTGACCAAGGCCCTGGATGAAGGCCCCATCATCGAACAGGACATCCAGCGCGTGGACCACAGCCACACACCCGAAGATCTGGTGAATATGGGCCGCGACGTGGAATGCGCCGTGCTGGCCCGCGCCGTGAAATGGCAGCTGGAACACCGCATCATCATGGACGGCAAGCGGACGGTGATTTTCCGCTGACGCTGTTTCCGGTGGACCGGAAACAGCGTCAGCTTATTCATTGCGCCTCAAATGCCGGCGCTGCCATCCGGCAGCTTGGCTTCACGCCGCACGAGCGGCGCGGCGGCGGTCGCCGCCGGAGCTGTTTCCGGATAGCCGAAAACAGCTCTTGGGAACAAAGGGGCAAACCGGGGTGCAATCCCCCCCTGCCCTGTGCTTACAGCAGCGTCGCGTTCAGCCGCACCTCAGCATTCAGCACCTTGGAAACCGGGCACATGGCCTTGGCCTGCGCCGCCAGTTCATTGAACTTGTCAGCGGCGATGCCCGGCACCTTGGCCGTCAGGGTCAGTTCCGAAGCTGCGATCTTCCAGCCGCCGCCATCGCTTTCCATGACCAGAACGGCACCGGTTTTCAGTTCCTCCGGCGGAAAGCCGGCAGCCGTCAGCAGGAACGACAGCTGCATGGAAAAGCAGCCGGCATGGGCGGCGGCGATCAGTTCCTCCGGATTGGTGCCCTTGCCGTCGCCGAAGCGGGCGACAAAGGAATAGGGAACATTGGCCAGCGTAGCGCTCTGCGTGGACAGGGTACCGCTGCCATCCTTGCCAGTGCCGTGCCAGACGGCATTGGCGGTACGCTTAATCTGCGCCATATCTGCTTCTCCTGCGAATGGTTCGGAGATGCAATCATAGCATCAGGCGATGACAATCCGCAGATGTTCGCCCACCGATTTTGGGGAAATTAACAGCAGAACCATATCGGCCCTGGACAGGCCAATATGCGGAAGTTTCAGGAAATCTGTTTATAAAGTAGCAACTGGCATATTACCAATTAGCTGATATCCTTTTCCCGCCCAACGGTTCCGGGATGTGAACCGGGCGTATCTTGAGGGGGGATGGATATGCGTCTTCGGTTCCTGATGGGGGCCGCCGGCTTGTGCCTGGCGGCGGCGCACGTCTGCATGGCGGACGAGCTGGAAAATCCACCCGACATGCAGATGAACGGGCAGGGCCAATATGTTCTGACCGCACGGACAGCCGAATACCGGCTTCCCCCCTATGGTGACCACATCCTGACCCGCAGTTTCGTGTCAGAGGGCAGGAAGAAGGGGGGGCAGGACCGCGCGCGGCTGGTCGGCCCCACCCTGCGTGCCCATCCGGGTGAGGTGGTGAAGCTTCATTTCGCTAATGAAATGAAACAGATGGCACAAGCTGGCGACGATTTTCCGGTTTCGCCGGCCATCAATGGTCACAGTGCGCTGGACACCACCTATGTCGACACGCTGCCGCACGGATTCGACATCCTGAACCTGCATACCCATGGCCTGCATGTCAGCCCGCAGGGCAACAGCGACAATGTCCTGCTGAACATCCTGCCGGCCGATGCCAAAACCCAGGATATTCTGGACTGCCAGCACAGCACTGACCGCGATGTCGATTATCGCCATGTCTGCGTGCAGGGGGCGTTTGACTATGAATACAAGATCCCGGAGAAACACCCGGCCGGCACCTACTGGTATCACCCGCACAAGCACGGGTCGGTGGCAATCCAGCTGGGTAGCGGCATGGCCGGCGCCCTGATCATTGAAGATGACAAGACCGGCATCGACAGCCTGCCCGCCGTCAAACAGGCCAAGAGCCTGAATGGCGAGCGCATCCTGGTCGTCCAGGAAATCCTCTATACCCGCACCAATGCAGCCGATGAGATGCAGGCGCAGTATGCCGTCAATTGCCAGGCCGTCTATGGCAGCAGCATTTGCAGCACGCTGGGCAACAAGTCGACCACCACCTCTGCCGTGAACCAGAAATTCTCCGTCAATGGCCAGATGGATCCGACCATCACCATGGCGCCGGTTGAAGCGATGCTGTGGCGCGTCATCAACACGACGGTCGGCAATGTCCTGCCCTTCTGCCTGGTGCCCATGGCCGGAACGAAGGCCCCGGCACCTGCGCTCTATGCCCTGGCCGCCGATGGCATTCCCATCCAGCGTCCCCTGCCCCCCGGTGCGGCGGACCAGCCCTTCCCCCTGGGCGCCCCCGTCTATGATCTGACCACCAAGACGGCCGGCACCGACGTCATCACCAATGAACTGGTGCTGATGGCCCCGGGCCAGCGCCTGGACCTGATGGTCAAGGCGCCGGATGGCGAAGGCCGCTACGCCCTGATCCAGGCCCCGGCCCCGAGCCAGAGCGCCACGACCAGCGGCCTGTGCCAGGGCCCCCTGACGGTGGACGCCGAGGGCCGTATCCCCGCCAGCCAACTCGTCATGTTTGTGGAGGTGAAGAAGCATGGCCGCAAGGTGAACAGCGCCGTGCCGACACAGAGCGAGTTGAACAGGCTCTATACGCCCATCGATCTGACCAAGGCCAAGGACGTGCCGCCGGGCCCGACGCAAGGTGTCGTCTTCGGCTTCACCAATGTCGAATATGCGCCCAGCGCCATCGGCGGCGCTTCGGTCGTCAATGGTCGTCCCTTCAACCTGGAACGGGTGCAGCGCCGGCTGAAGCTGGGCCAGATGGATCGATGGGGCGTGCAGAGCGCGTCCGATACCCACATGTTCCACATCCACATCAACTCCTTCCAGGTCGTGAAGCGTGGTTCGGTCGATTACGACTTCCCGATCTGGCGTGACACGGCGCTGATCAACTGCGCGCCAGGGCCGGGGGGCTGCACCTTCCCCAACGGCAACACCCTGCAGCCGGGAAGCAACCCGCCGGGCGGCAATGGCGAGATATTGCAGTTCCTCAGCCGGGCGCTGGATTTCACGGGCGGCATGGTCATGCACTGCCATAACGTGAACCACGAGGATAATGGCATGATGGAACTGGTCGAACTGGCGAAGTGAGCCTGCTATCACTCTCCGCGGTTCATCCGTTCCGGGGAGAGTGATCTTGGCCATCGTTCCGTCCGCCACCCGCGCTGTTCTGCTGGCAGGCCTGTTCGCCCTGTCGGCCTGCGCCACCGCCCCGGCACCGAAGGCGGCGGCCCCTGCCCGTCCGGCCTGGGCGCTGGCCATCCATGGCGGGGCCGGCGTCATGGATCGGGAAACAATGGGACCGGAGACGGAGGCATCCTACCGTGCCGCCATGCAGGCTGCCCTGGGCCGGGGCCGCGCCGTGCTGGACAAGGGCGGCAGCGCCCTGGACGCGGTAGAGGCGGTCATCCGCGGGCTGGAGGATGATCCGCAATTCAATGCCGGCAAGGGCGCGGTCTTCACCGCCGATGGCCGCAATGAACTGGATGCCGCCATCATGGATGGCCGCAACCTGAAAGCCGGGGCCGTCGCCGGCATCACCGGCAGCCGCAACCCCATCACGCTGGCCCGCACGGTGATGGAAAAATCACCGCATGTCATGCTGATCGGCGCCGGGGCAGAACGGTTCGGGCGCGAGATGGGCGTGGAGCAGGCCGAACCCTCCTGGTTCTTCACCGAACGCCGCTGGCAGTCGCTGAAGAAGACCCTGAAGGATCGCGGTCTGCCCATCCCGCCGCGCCCGCCCGGTGTGGGGCCGGAACCGGTACCCCTGGCCGCTGCCGACATGCCGTTCGAGGATCGCAAATACGGCACGGTCGGCGTCGTGGCCCTGGACAGCGCCGGCCATGTCGCCGCCGGCACCTCCACCGGCGGCACCACGGCCAAGCTGTGGGGCCGGGTCGGTGACGTGCCCATCATCGGCGCCGGCACCTATGCCAGCGACAAATCCTGCGCCGTATCGGCCACGGGGACGGGTGAGTATTTCATCCGCCTGGGCGTGGCCCGGTCGATCTGCGATCTGGTCGAACTGAAGGGCCTGTCCTTGCAACAGGCGGCGGACGAGGTGATCCAGTCCCGCCTGACCGCGCTGGGCGGCGATGGCGGCATCATTTCCGTGACCCCCGATGGCCAGGTTGCCTGGTCCTTCAACACATCCGGCATGTACCGCGCCCGGCAGGTGGCCGGGGGCGAACCGATCGTCGGCATCTTCAAGGGCGAGAACTGAGCCGCAGCTGAAAATACCTTCTGCGCTGCCGCCAACCGGCCGTCCACCGACGGCCGGAACGGCATACATATATCTGCAACACAATTACGATACGTTGACGTATCGGAATCAGCGCTTGAAGCCATCGTTCATTAACGATACAAAACCGTATCGATAATGAACGATGGGGAGGAAAGTAACATCATGAAAAAGGTCAGCCTGCTCACGGCCATGCTGCTGGGCACCTGTTCGCTTGCCCAGGCCCAGCCGGCCACCTCCGCCAGCGCGGCGGAACCGGTTGAGGAACTTCAGGAGATCATCGTCACCGCGCAGAAGCGGGCGCAGCGCATCTCCGACGTGCCGATGTCGATCAGCGCCTATGACAGTGAATTGCTGTCGCAGATCGGTGCCACGGAACTGAGCCGCGTGGCCCAGATTACGCCGGGTCTGGTCATCCAGCTGCAGGACCGCCTGCTGCCCGGCATCTCGCTCCGCGGCATCACGTCGGACGACACCTCCCCCGCCAGCGAGCCGCGCGTCGCCCTGTTCCAGGACGGCATCCCGATCACCCAGATCGCGTCGGCCTATGCCGAAATGTTCGACGTTGACCGGGTGGAAGTGGAAAAGGGTCCGCAATCGACCCTGCACGGCCGCTCGGCGCTGAATGGCGGTGTCTCCGTCTTCCAGAAGCTGCCGACCAGCGACCTGGGGGCGGAGTTCAAGACAGGCATCGGCAATTACGGCTATCGTCAGGTGCAGGGCGTGGTGAACCTGCCGCTGTCCGACGATTTCGGCGTCCGCGCCGGCGCCCTGGTCCACAAGCAGAATGGCTATGTGAAGGATGCGGAAAGCGACGACAGCTATAACAAGGTCGATGCCCGCGCCTATCGCCTGACCGCCAGCTACAAGCCGGAAGGCAACTTCTCGTTCGATTTCGCCGGCACCTATGACAAGGACGACACCAACAGCGGTGGCGCCTTCAAGTCAGGCCTGTTCCTGCCGCTGAACCAGCAGACGGGCGCCGTCGAGGGCGACCTGAATTTCTGGTCGCCGACCCATATCGGCACCTTCGGGGAGATGCCGGCCGCCTATACCGCGCGTGAAGTGCTGGGCCTCAGCGGCACGGCACGCCTGACGCTCAACGACAATCTGTCGCTGACCTCCGTCAGCGGCTATCGCTGGTACAGCGCCTGCCAGGCCGGCGATATTGACGGCACGCCGACCAACATCATCGCCTATGAACAGTGCAATGGCGGCCGGCAATATTCAGAGGAAGTCCGGCTGAACATCAGCGATGTCGGCCCGTTCGAAGGCTTCATCGGCGCCGGCTATTTCAAGGCCGAGAACCATGTGTCGGTGGATCTGGGGTCAGATGAGCGGGCCATGGCCCTGCTGCTGACGGGCAACCTGCAGCGCTATGCGCCCAAGGGACTGACCAACAACCAGATCATTAGCGCGCTGGGCGCCAAGGCCGCCAGCTACAAGGCGTTCCACATGGACCGCAAGGTGCAGACGGCGGATATCGAAACCTACGATGTCTTCGCCGACGGCACCTGGCACATCACCGATACGCTGGAGACATTTGTCGGTGGTCGCGTGACCTGGGACGAAAAGGACGTGTCGCTGCTGGCCAACACGCCGCTGGGCGTGTCGAAACTGACGGGCAAGGGACTGCTGATCACCTCCACCCCCGGCGGTGTGGCCGTGACGGCCAACCATTCCTCCACCCTGGTCACAGGCCGCGTGGGCGTGCGCTATGCGGTTACACCTTCGGTCAATCTCTATGCCGTGCATGGCGTGGGCAAGCGCCCGGATGTGGTGGAACTGAC
The DNA here is from genome assembly GCA_943371025.1 of Hydrogenophaga intermedia. Taxonomy (GTDB): domain Bacteria; phylum Pseudomonadota; class Alphaproteobacteria; order Azospirillales; family Azospirillaceae; genus Niveispirillum. Next base: position 48,177 of record CALRTC020000027.1, on the reverse strand, counting down.
CTCGTCGGGCCGCGCCGATCTGGTGCCGGAGGAAAAGCTGTCCTCCAGCGAGGCCGGCGTGAAATACCGGCTGTTCAACGGCCGCCTGCAGGGCGACGCGTCGATCTATCACTACACCTACTCCAATTTCCAGACGAAGCAGCGCGTCGATGGCGTGCTGACCTCCGTCAATGCCGGCGACGCCAGCGCCACCGGGATCGAAACCCAGGTCAGCTGGCAGATCGTCCCGGCGCTGTCGGTGTTGGGCACTTATGCCTACAATCATGCGCGCTTCGACAATGGCGCCTATGAGGGCAATCAGTTCCGCAACAGCCCGGACCACAAGTTCGCCATCGGCCTGAACGCCACGGCGGATGTGCCCTTTGGCACCCTGGCCTTCGCGCCCTTCTACAGCTGGCAGTCGAAGATATTCTTCTCCGACGATAATGACCGCGCCGACCTGCAGGTGCGCGCGCCCGCCGCCTATTCCGACACCAGGCTGGACGAAGTGCAGAAGGCCTTCGGCCTGCTGAACGCCAAGCTGTCCTTCACGCCGGAAAGCGGCCCCTGGTCCATCGATCTGGTGGGCGAGAACCTGCTGGACCGCAAGTTCATCGTCGATGCCGGCAATACGGGTGACTCGTTCGGCATGCCGACCTTCGTGTCCGGCACGCGCCGCACGGTCCGCGTCGATCTGAACGTCAAGTTCTGACGGCCATCCAGCTAGAGCTGTTTTCGGTTGACCGGAAACAGCTCCGGCGGCGACTGCCGCCGCGCCGCTTGTGCGGCGTAGCCAAGCTGCCGATGCAGCGCCGGCGACTGAGGAAAACGAAAGGCTAGAGCGTGTTTCCGGTCAACGGAAATACGCTCTAAGGAGAAGGTGCCATCATGAAAATCAATCGACGCGGTGCCCTGGGCCTGGCCGGCGCCGCCACATTGACGGCGACCGTGCGCACGGCGGCCGGTGCAGCCAATGCGCCGGCCGTCACCTTCCGCCACGGCGTGGCGTCCGGCGACCCGCGCCAGGACCGGGTGATCCTGTGGACGCGCGTGACGCCCTCCCAGGCCGATGCCGGCCCGGTGGATGTGGATTGGGAAATCGCGGAGGACCCGGACTTCAAGGGTTCCGTCCGCCGTGGCACGGTCCGCACCAGTGCCGCCCGCGACTTCACGGTGAAGGTGGATGCGGCGGGCCTGCGTCCGCTGACCCGCTATCATTACCGGTTCCGCTGCGGCGGACAGACCTCGCCCGTCGGCCTGACCCAGACCCTGCCGGAAGGCAAGGTGAAGGACATGGTCGTCGCGGTGGCGTCCTGCGCACTTTATTCCACCGGCTTCTTCAATGCCTATAAGGAGATGGCGGCGCTGGACCGGCTGGATCTGGTGCTGCATCTTGGCGACTATATCTATGAATATGGCGGGGCGCCTGACCAGCTGGGCATGTCGATCGGCCAGAAGATCGGCCGCGCGCCGACGCCGCTGAATGAGGCGGTGACCCTGGCCGATTACCGCGAGCGGCATTCCTGCTACCGGCTGGACCCGGACCTGCAGGCGGCCCATGCCCGCGCGCCCTGGATCTGTGTCTGGGACGATCATGAGACGGCCAATGATTGCTGGACCGGCGGCGGCCAGAACCATCAGGCCGAGGAAGGCGACTGGATCGAACGGCGCACCGCGTCCGTCCGGGCCTATTACGAATGGATCCCTATCCGGGACCCCGAACAGGGCCGCAGGTTCGAAGAGATCAACCGCACCTTCGAACTGGGCGATCTGGCAACCCTGGTGATGCTGGAAAACCGGCATGTCGGCCGCAGCCGCCAGATCAGCCTGCGCGACCCTCAGGACACCCGTTGGCTGGTGATGGACAAGACCGACCCGGCCAAGCCGGTGCAGGTGACCGACCCCGCCATCGTCAAGGAAGTGCTGACGGCCGCCCGCACGGGCAAGCCCATCCCCGCCCCCTATGGCATCAAGCTGGATACCGAGGCGCTGAAAAAGCGGATCGAGGATCCTTCGCGGACCGTGCTGGGTGACGCGCAGGAGAAATGGCTGCGCACGCAGCTTGAAACCTCCGTCCGTGCCGGCAAGCCCTGGCAGATCCTGGGCAACCAAGTGGTCATGGCCCATACGACCGGTGTCGATGTCGTGGCCGCCCTGGGCAAGGACGGCTGGGAAAAGGCGCTGGCACAGATGACGCCCTATCTGCGTCCCTGGGTCCGGCAACTGGCGGAACTGCCCCGTGACATCCCGTTCGAATTCGACGGTTGGGATGCCTATCCGGCGGCGCGCGCCCGCATGGATGCCATCCTGACGGAATCCGGCGCCCGCCCGCTGGTCCTGTCCGGTGACAGCCATGCCTTCTGGGTGAACGAGCTGAATGGCGCCGGCCGCCGCCGCATCGCCGCGGAAATCGGCACCACCGCCATTACCAGCAGCAGCCTGGGCAATATGCTGGGCAATGTCGAGCTGGGGCCTGCCTTCGCCGACGCGTGCGAGGAAGTGCTGTTCAACCAGCATCTGACCAAAGGCTTCGCGCTCTTGACCCTGTCGGCGGAAGAGGCCCGCGTCGACCTGATCGGTGTCACCACGGTGCTGAGCCGCGATTACAAGCGTTTCATCCTGAAAAGCTATCGCATCCTTCCCGGCACGGAAGGCGGCATCCGATCCATCGAAGAGGTGTGAGTTCAAGGGGGGCGACCGGTCCGCAGCCGCGGCCGGCCGCCCCATGGCTTCAGGGTTTGGTGATCAGGCCGATGGCCTGATCGACCAGATCCTCCATCTGCGCCTGGGACAGGCCGACGCGCCGGATGGCGATATGGTGGATGAAGCTGCCCATCAGCGTATGCAGCACGAAATCGACCTTGGCAGCGTCGGCTTCCGGCGACAGCCGGCGCAATTGGGCAATGTAGTACGGGGCGACATTGGCCAGATGGTTGTCGAACACACGGGCCAGTTCCGGTTTGCTGCGTGCCGCGGAAGCGACGTTCAGGATCGCCGCCCCGCGGTGACCCGACAGATATTCCACACCGACCCGTACCAGCATTATCAGCACGTCGCGCGGCGTCATGTCGTCCCGGATGACGGGTTCCACCGCGCGGAGTGTCTTTTCCAGTACGGTCGTGACCAGTTCTTCCTTCGTCGGGAAGCGACGATAGAGCGTGGTCCGGCTGCACCCGACCTCTTGTGCGATGGCCTCAAACGTCAAGGCGTCATAGCCATGGCGGGCGATCAGCTTCCAGGTCGCGTCGCGGATGAGACGATCCTTCTCCGGGTCGCGGGGGCGGCCACGGCTACGGACCCGATCAGCAACCCCTTCTGATTGTATGATTTTTTGCATTTCTCGCAGAAAAGTCAGTTCCAAATGAGATCAGGTCACAAACCCTAACGGGCTGAACAACATATTATCACCTTCGCTCGGAAAATGATGTAGGAAGCTCATGACAATACGATAAATTATTCTACATCTTTTCATTGTCTGTGACGCTGCGCGGGCCATCCAGAATATCAACCCCGGCACTGCGCCCCTCAACACAGAGGGCAACAACATAATTTAATTTCATCTGCCGACCCAAGCTGATAACAACCAAAAAAGCGACGCAAATCACGCCGGGCCGCTGTGAGTTGGCGTACTCTGCCAGGAGAGATGCAACTGCCCCATGACGGCCACAGCCCCCCGGCAGGACCGGTTCCACGCGGAACCGCAAAATGTGGAACAGGCGCCAAGTGGCGCGGACTGACGATCGCTTTTGTGCTGTCCCGGTCCGTTCTTTGGATGAATCTGCCGTTCGCCGCCCCCCGTCACCCTGCCGCCGACGGCCCCCCAGGTTATATGCTGGTTGCATAGAGAGGGCGATGGTCATGGCAACGGCTTGCCAATTTCGGGGCTTGCATCGCAACCATTGATATCCTGGTCATGACAAGGGCGGGGTCGCGGCCGAAATGCCTGTCACTATCGATCCTGCGCGGTTCGGCCTGGATTCGTGCGAACCTGAAAAAGGGCATGACTTTGAGCATCGGCCGCCCTCGCGGCCATTTCCCGCTGGAGGGCAGTACCGCGCCGGCTCTGCTGCTGGCCGGCGGTATCGGTGTCACACCGCTTCTGTCCATGGCCTGGGCCCTGTGGGCTGCTGGTCCGCCGATCATCTGCATTGGGAGGCATTCGCCCCCGCAGCACCGTCCGGTCACGCCTTCACCGTCACCGTGCAGGGGCTGATTTTGTCCAGCCGCCTACCGGGACGACACCATCCAGGCAGCGGCCGCCGCGATGGCCAGCGGCACCGCATAGATCAGGAACAGCATGCCCCGGTCGGTGCCGATCTCCATCAGGTAACCCGCCGCCAGAGGCCCCAGGATGGCGCCGCTTCGGCCCACGGCCATGGCCGTGCCGATGCCGGTCGTGCGGATTTCCGTGGGATAGAGCAGTGCGGCGGTTGGATAAAAGGCGTTGAACCCGCCCTGGACCAGGACACCCAGGCCCAGGATGACCGCGAAGGTGGCGGCAATCGGCATCGATACCCAGCCGAACAGCAGCATCAGCACGGTGGCACTGCCCAGGAAGACAGGGATCAGGCGATTGAGGGGCAGGCGTGTGGCCATCAGGCCGATGCCGGCGCTTCCGATGAAGGCGCCGATATTGAAGGTAGCACCCGCCATGATCGCCTGATCCAGCGCCAATCCGGCATTGACCGCGATGCGGGGAATCCAGCTGATCAGGAAATAGAGCCCGGCCCAGCCCATCGTCATGCCCAGCCACAAGGCGGGTGTGGAGCGGGCCAGATGTCCCTCGAACAGGGCCGACAGCTTCACACCACGCTTCGCCGGCAAGGGGGGTGCGCCTTTCAGCGATGGCTGCCCCAGTTTGATCAGCAGCCGGTTCATGCGCTGCAACCGGTCGGGTGCATCCTGTTTGGCCAGGAATTGCAGCGATTCCGGCATCAGCCAGGCGACCACCGGCAGGATGACGGCCGACAGCAGGCCCGATCCCACGAACAGCGGCTTCCACCCATAGGTCTGGATCAGGACGGCAGAGGCGAAGCCGGTGATGATGGCCCCGATGGGCCACCCCGCCTGCAGGAAGGCCACCCAGAAGCTGCGCAGTCTGGCGTTTGAGAATTCTGAAGTGATGGAGGCCATGGAAGCCAGGATGGCACCGATGCCCACCCCCGTCACCACGCGCCAGACGGCCAGCATCACCATGTCATGCGCCGTGGCTGCCAGCAGCATGCCGGCCCCGATCAGGCTGATGGCGATCAGCACCACCTTGCGCCGGCCGATCATATCCGCCACCGGCCCCATCAGCATCGACCCGAAGGCCGTGCCCAGCAGGCTGGCCGTCAGCACGATGCCCAGCGCGCCGTCCTTCAGCCCCCATTCCTGGGCGATGACGGGTGCCGCATAGGTCAGCAGCACCACATCCACCCCATCCAGCAGGTTCAGGACAAAGCAGAGCAGCACTACCGTCAGGCGCGTGCGCCCCATCGGGGCCGCTTCCAGGGCGGCAAGGCGCGCCTGGAATTCGGCGGTGGCCCGGTCGGTCTTCGGGCCTAGCTTTGTCAGCATTCTTTTCCCTCCCTGGTCCGCGCCTGGCCTTCTGTCGGGCCTTGTCGCGACGTTTACGCCCGCACGGCAGCGTTATTATCCCAGCATTGCCTTGAAATCCGCGCCCATGTCACCGGCGTTCGGTTCGATGCCGGTGAAAAGCTGGAAGGCGCCCACCGCCTGGAACAGCGCCATGCCGCCGCCATCCAGCGTGCGACAGCCCAGCCGGCGGGCCGTGCGCAGCAATTCCGTTTCGATGGGAAAATAGATGATCTCCGCCACCCACAGGTCAGGGCGCAGCAGCCCTTCCGCCACCGGCAGTCCCGGATAATCGGCCATGCCGCGCGGCGTGGTGTTCACCAGCCCCTGGGCGTGGGGAAGTACGCTGTCGGGTGTCTGCACGGCCCTGACCCGGCCGTTTCCGAACAGGCTGTTGAGGCGGGTCGCCAGTTCGTCGGCCCGCGCCATCTGCACATCAAAGATCGACAGGCTTTCCACGCCCAGCCGCAGCAGCGCGTAGCCGACGGCGGCACCGGCCCCGCCGGCACCCAGTTGCACCACATGGCGCAGATCGGCACCGGGCAGGCCACGCCGGAACCCTTCGGCGAAGCCCCACCAGTCCGTATTGTGCCCGGTCTTGCGACCATTCTGCAGGACGACCGTATTGACCGCCCCGATGGCGGCTGCTTCTGGCGACAGTTCATCCAGCAGCGGGATTACCGCCTGCTTGCAGGGATGGGTGATGTTCAGGCCGTTGAAGCCGAAGCGTTGCGCCCCTGCCACCAGATCGGGCAGTGCCGCCACGTCCAGACCCAGCGGTTTCAGATCGATCAGGCGATAGACATAGCGAAGGCCCTGGCGGGCCCCCTCCTGTTCATGCATACGCGGTGTCAGGGATGCCTGTATTCCCGACCCGATCAGGCCCGCGAGGATGGATTTCCCGTTCATGATGGGCTGTTCCCCACTCTGTTGCCGAGAAAGGTGAGAGCGGCCAGGTAGCCGTCGGCGCCAAGGCCGCAGATCACACCCGTTACCGCCAGAGACACATAGGAATGATGGCGGAAAGCCTCCCGCCGATGAATGTTGGTCAGATGCACTTCCACCACCGGAATGGGGCAGGCCAGCAGCGCATCCATGATGGCGACCGATGTATGGCTGTAAGCGCCGGGATTGAAGATGATCCCCGCCGCGTCGGTCCGCGCCGCATGGATCCAGTCGATCAGCGTGCCTTCATGATTGCTCTGCCGACACAGCACGGAAAGGCCCAGCGCCCGCGCCTGGCGGCGGCAGGCTTCCTCGATATCGGCCAGGGTGCGGTGACCGTATTTTTCCGGTTCCCGCGTACCCAGCAAATTCAGATTGGGCCCGTTCAGAATGTGGACAGGCTGTCGCTCCACAGGGTCCGGCACCATTCCCCCCTGCGCCCGGTTACAGGCGGTGTTTGTCGTTGATCGGCCGATGGCATTGGCCGTTGCGCGAATGTGTACGAAATAGTACGTTCACGTCAAGGCGCGTCTTTCAAGACCCGAAAATCAGCAGCAATCAAGATATTGGGAGGGCACATGGAACGGGCGGACATGCCGGCCGGCGGCCTGGTCAAATCCATCGCCACCGTGTCGATCAGCGGCACCCTGACCGGCAAGCTGGAAGCGGCGGCGGCGGCCGGGTTCGGCGGCGTGGAGATATTCGAGAACGACCTTCTGACCTTCGACGGCCGCCCCGCCGATGTGCGCCGCATCGCGGCCGATCTGGGGCTGGCCATCACCATGTTCCAGCCTTTCCGCGATTTCGAAGGCATGCCCGGCACCTTGCGCACCCGCACCTTTGAACGGATGCAGCGCAAGTTCGACGTAATGGCGGAACTGGGCACGGACCTGCTGCTGGTCTGTTCCAACGTCTCCCCGCAATCGCTGCCCGAACGCGGGCGCATCGTCGATGATTTCCGGGATCTGGGCGCACTGGCCGCGACGCGGGGGCTGCGGGTGGGGTACGAGGCGCTGGCCTGGGGCCGGCATGTGCATGATCATCGTGACGCCTGGGACATCGTCCACCGGGTCAATCATCCGAATATCGGCTTGATCCTGGACAGTTTCCATTCACTGGCCCGCAATGTGCCCATCGACAGCATCCGCGATATCGACCCTGCCAAGCTGTTCATCGTGCAGATCGCCGACGCCCCGCGCCTGGACATGGACCATCTGTACTGGAGCCGGCATTTCCGCAACATGCCGGGCCAGGGCGATCTGCCCATCACCGATTATGTGAAGGCGCTGATCGCCATCGGCTATCGCGGGCCGCTGTCACTGGAGATCTTCAACGACCGCTTCCGCGCGGGCTCCGCGTCCGGTATCGCGCTCGACGGCTTCCGTTCGCTGAAGATGGTGGAGGATGAGGCACTGGCCCGGCTGAAACGCCCGGCCACCATGCCCCCGCGCGTGGATGTGCGCGGCGTGGAATTCATCGAATTCGCCGCAACAGAGGAAGAGGCCGGGCCATTGGGCGCCATGCTGGCCAGCATGGGCTTTGAACCGGTGGGGCGGCATGTCAGCAAGGCCGTGACCCGCTGGCGTCAGGGCGACATCAACATCGTGCTGAATGGGGAGACGGAGGGCTTTGCCCACAGCCATTCCATCGTGCATGGCGCCTCGGTCTGTGCGCTGGCCCTGCGGGTGCATGATGTGCCGGCGGCGCTCGCCCGTGCCGACAGCCTGCGCATACCCCGCTTTGCCCAGGCAGTGGGGCCGGGTGAGATGGATATACCCTGTGTGCGCGGCGTGGGCGGCAGCCTGATCTATTTCATCGAGGAAGGGACGCAGGATCAGGTCTGGCGCAATGATTTCGTCCCCCTGACCGCGGCGGCCGTGCCCGGTGTGGGGCTGACCCGCATCGACCATATCGCCCAGGCCATGGGGTATGAGGAATTCCTGTCCTGGCTGCTTTACTATTTCGCGCTGTTCGACGTGACCAAAACGCCGCAGTTGGAAATCGCCGATCCGCTGGGCATCGTCCACAGCCAGGCAATCGAGAATGGCGACAGGTCTTTCCGCATCACCCTGAACGGGTCGGCGGCGGCGCAGACCCTGACGTCGCGTTTCCTGAACCATTATCTGGGTGCGGGCGTACAGCATGTGGCGCTGGCCACCGGTGATATCTTTGCGACCGCCAAGGCTTTGCAGGAACGCGGGCTGGAACGCCTGCCGATCCCCCGCAACTATTACGACGATATCGAGGCGCGGTTCGGCCTGGACCCCGATCTGGTGGAACGGATGGCGGCACACGACATCCTGTATGACCGGACGGAGGAGGCGGAGTTCTTCCAGCTTTACTCCCGCGCCTTCGCCAAGCGCTTCTTCTTCGAATTTGTCGAACGCCGCGGCTACGACGCCTATGGCGCCGCCAATGCCGCTGTGCGGCTGGCCGCACAGTCCCGGTTCAACACCGACACGGCCTACTGACGCCGCTGAAACAGCGCCCGCGAAAAACAACAAGATGCACGGAGGAAACATGTCCATCTGGTCCCGCCTGTTGTTGGGCGTCGCCTGTCTGTCCTTTCCGCTGGCCACCGCTTGCGCCCAGACCGTGCAGGTTGATGGCGGGGTGATCGAGGGCAAGCTGCTGGACAGTGGCGTGAACGCCTTTCTGGGGGTGCCGTTCGCGGCCCCGCCGCTGCGTGATCTGCGCTGGCGCCCACCGCAGCCGGCTGCCCCCTGGAAGGGGGTGCTGCATGCCGACCGGTTCGCGCCCATGTGCCTGCAGCCCATGCGCGGGTCCACCATCAACCATTATTTCGGGCATGAAGCGATCAGCGAGGATTGCCTTTACCTGAATATCTGGGCGCCCAGGGAACCGGCGGCGCCGGGCAAGCCCTATCCCGTCATGGTCTGGATCTATGGCGGGGCGTTCAATGTCGGCTCTGCCAGCATGCCCAACTATTCCGGGGAATTCCTGGCCAAGCAGGGCGTGATCTATGTCGCCCTTTCCTACCGTGTCGGTACCCTGGGCTTCCTGGCCCATCCGGAACTGACGGCGGAAGGCGGTGGCCATTCCGGCAATTACGGGCTGATGGACCAGATCCAGGGCCTGCGCTGGGTGCGCCAGAACATTGCCGGCTTCGGCGGTGACCCCGGCAATGTCACCCTGGTGGGGCAATCGGCCGGGTCCATGTCCATCGGCCTGCTGATGGCCAGCCCGGAAGCCAAGGGCCTGTTCCACCGCGCCGTCGGCATGAGCGGCAGCCCCTTTGGCGCCCTGCCGCCGCCCCTGCCCCTGACCGACGCCGAAGCCGATGGCAAGCGATTGCAGGACGCGCTGAAGGCCGGTTCCCTGGCCGACATGCGGGTCATTGCCGGGGACCGGATCATCGCCACACCCCTGCCCCGCCGTTCCCCCATCGTGCTGGATGGCAAGGTCCTGACGCTGCCCCCCGATCAGGCGATGAAGGGCGACGGGCATAGCGATGTGCCGGTCATGATCGGCTTCACCCGCGATGAAAGTTTCCGCAACCTGGGCAGTGCCGCCGATCTTCCGGCCTATGCGGCGCTGATCCGGCAATCCTTCCCGACCGTGGCGGACACGGTGCTGAAGGCCTATGCGGTCAAGGACGCGGCCGGTATCCAGCGCGCCATCACCGACATTCAGCGCGACGCCACCGTCGGCCGGCAGGTTGCGGCCTGGGCACGGGCCCAGAAACAGCCGGCCTATATCTGGCTGTTTACCCGCCGCCATCCCTATACGCCGGGAATCCGCTTTGCCGACCATGATCCGGCGACGGTGGGCGCCTATCACACGGGCGACGTGCCCTATTGGCTGGGCACCCAGGAGGCGCTGAACCTGTTCCGCCGCACCCGCGACTGGCAGCCGGTCGATCTGGAACTGGCCGCCCGCATGCAGTCCATGCTGCTTTCCTTCGCCAAGGGCGGGGCACCATCGCCCGATTGGCCCCGGTTCGACCCGAAGAAGCCGCGCCTGATGGAACTGGGTGAACAGGTGCGGGTCATGGACTGGCCGCGTTACGCGACGCTGGACCTGCTGGCCGGGTGGGAGGCACCGCCGCCCGCCCCCGCCACAACGCCGCGTGTGCGCGATTGAGGAGCGTCACCATGAGATTTCTGCTGCTTTGCCTGCTGCTGCTCTGCCCTGCCGCAGCGCAAGCCTATGAGCCCGTGCCCACCCCCGGCCTGCGGCTGGTCCTGCAAGCGCGCGTCACCGTCGATCCGGCGGTGGAGTTGGGCGTCAGCGACCATGGCAATCGCCGCTTCATCCCTATTACCGGCGGGACCTTCACCGGCGACGGGATCAACGGAGAGGTGATGGCCGGCGGCGCCGACTGGCAGATCGACCGGCCGGATGGTGTGCGGGAGATCGAGGCGCTCTATTCCCTGCGCACCGATGACGGTGCCGTCATCATTGTGCATAACAAGGGCCTGTCGGTGCCGGATCCGCGTTACCTGATGACCGTCCCGGCCTTCCATGCGCCCGCCGGCAAATATGAATGGCTTAACCGCCGCATCTTCGTGGGCCGGATCACCCCGGTACCCGGTGGTGGGGCCGTGATCATCAGCGTCTTTGCGGCGGAAGGCTGAATTCGCTACAAAACGCGCGGGGCCGCATTATCCTGTGGCTCCCGCGTACCTCCATCATTCAACGGATCATCCATGAACGCCCCGGCGCCCAAGTCAAAATCGGCAACCCCGGCCCGCAATCCCCGCGCCGCCGAAGCCGATGAGACCAAGGCCAATATCCTGGCCGTGGCCCGGCGCGAATTCGCCGACAAGGGCCTGATGGGTGCCCGCATCGACGAGATCGCGGAAAAGACCGACACGTCCAAGCGGATGATCTATTACCATTTCGGGTCGAAGGAGGGACTGTATCAGGCTGTCCTGGAACAGGAATATATCGCCATCCGTGATTCAGAGGCGGCCCTGCCCATCCTGGATGTCGGCGCTGAAGAAGCGCTGAAGGCCCATATCCGCCTGACCTTCGATCATCACTTCCGGAACCCGGAATTCGTCCGGCTGGTGATGAACGAAAATATCCTGCACGGCGCCTTCATCGGTCATGTCGAGGGGATCAAGCGCCGCAGCCAGCATGTGATTCAGGGCCTGAAGGCCATCCTGGACAAGGGTGTGGCTGAGGGTCTGTTCCGGGCGGATATCGATCCGGTCGAACTGCACATGACCATCAGCGCACTCAGCTTCTACAACGTCTCCAACCGCTACACCTTCTCCACCATCTTCGGGTATGAGCTGGGGTCGGAACAGGCCGCGGCACGCCGCAAGGAACAGGTGGTGGAGATTGTCATGACCTGGTGCCGCAAGGCCTGAAAGGCGCTCCACATAACGAATTTCCATCAGCCGTAAAGAAACGCACTGCGGCATAACAAACGCGATTGACGACGTACGAACTGTTTCGTACATTAACTTCACCGAAGAAAATCGGGCCGTCTGGCATCGTCCGTCCGGACCCGCAAAATCAAAAATATGGTCGGGGGGAAAGAATGAAGCGTTCCGTCACCGCCTTATCCGCCACCATTCTGTGCCTGTCGGCATCTGCCGTGGGCCGGCCGGCCCATGCCGGGGGTGCCGATGTCGCGGCCAAGGCTGCCGTCGGCGCCTCGGTACAGCAGGTTGGGGCCGATACCTTTTCCGCCATCACGGTGCCATTCGCCGATGGTGTCACCGGCATGCCCGATGTCGTCTACAAGACCGTTCCGGGTTACCGGCCGTTGAAGCTGGACCTGTTCCTGCCGGCCGGTGCCGGGCAGGATGGCAAGGCGCGACCCGTCATCGTCTATATCCATGGCGGCGGCTGGCTGGGCGGTGGTCCGCGCCGCAGCGCCGCCTTCCAGGATTGGCCCAAGGTACTGGCGTCCATCGCGGCCCAGGGCTATGTCGTCGCCTCCGTCAGTTACCGCTTTTCGGGGGAGGCGCCGTTCCCCGCCGCGGCCAAGGATGTGAAATCCGCCATCCGCTGGCTGCGGGCCAACGGCACCCGCTTTGGCGTCGATCCCCAACGGTTCGCCGCCTGGGGACAGTCGGCCGGCGGCCATCTGGCGGCCCTGGTGGGGGCGAGCTGCGGTGACCCGGCCTTTGCCGAGGATGCGCCAGCCCCCGCCCGTCCCGCCACGGTCGAAACCGTGCCCACGGGCGCGGGCGGGGCGGATCAGGCGTCGGATTGTGTGCAGGCGGTCGTCTCCTGGTTCGGCATCTATGACCTGACCACCATGCCCAGCTACCTGAACAAGGATGCACCACCGACGGAACCGATGCGCAGGTTCCTGGGCTGCGCTCCCGCCGGCTGTGATGACAACCGCGCGCGGCAAGCCTCGCCCATGACTTATGTCGACGCCAAGGATCCACCTTTCCTGTTGATGCATGGCCGCGACGACGATGTCGTGCCGGTGGTTCAGCAGGATCGGTTCGCCGCAGCCCTGGCAGCCGCGAGAGTTTCGGTAAGGACCCGCATTTTCGACGGCGCCAACCATAGCTGGATCGCCGAAAAGCCGGAACGCACCGTGGAAGTCAGCCGTCAGGCGCTGGCCGACACGATCGATTTCATCGGAACGGTGATCGGCCCCCGCTGACGGGTGCCCACCGCCTCATCATCAAAAGCAAAGCCGGGCACCCGTACCGTTGCCGGAACGGGGAGCACTGCGCCACAAAAGGGGAGGAATACGTGAAGACCACCAAGACCCAGAAGCACCCGCCAGCGGTCGGCCGGTTGCGGCACACCACCTCGCCGTTGGCCCTTTCGCTGGCCGCCGGCATGATCCTGGCCAGCCCGGCCCTGGCGCAGCAGGCAGACAGCGCGAAGACTGATCTGCTTGAAGAAATCGTGGTCACCGGCTCCCTGATCCAGCGGCCCAACAATGTCGCGGTCAGCCCCATCACCACCGTGTCGACGGAATCGATTAAGGAAAGCGGTCAGGTGGAGGTTGAAGCCGCCCTGAATCAGCTGCCCTCCTTCACCGCCGCCGGCACCGCCAGCACGGGCGGCCAGGGCGGCGGCGGCCGCGCCAGCCTGAACCTGCGCGGCCTGGGCTCCAACCGCAATCTGGTGCTGCTGAACGGCAAGCGCCTGCCCTTGTCGGACATCAACGGCAATGTCGATATCAACATCCTGCCAGAGGCGGTCATCGGCAGCATCGATGTGATCACGGGCGGCGCATCGGCCATCTATGGCTCCGATGCCATGTCCGGCGTGGTCAATTTCAAGACCATCCAGCCCTTCGACGGCGTCCGCGCCGATGTCCAGTTCGGGCAGGATGAACGCGGCGATGTGTTCAAGAAATCCGCCTCCGTCACGCTGGGCAGCGCCTTCGCCGAAGGCAAGGGCCACATGATGCTGACGGCCAGCTATACGGACCGGCCGGGTCTGCAGGGAGCCAAGCGCTCCTTCTTCGAATTCGTCACACCGTCCTCCTTCATCGGCACCGGCACCTATGTGCCCAATGCCGCCAACCTGCCGACCCAGGCCGCGATCAATGGCGTCTTCACCAAGTACGGCGTCACTTCTACGGTCGGTCGGACCCTGAACCTGGGCTTCAACAATGACGGTTCGCTGTTCGTCCAGACGGGGGCCTTGAACTACAAGGGCCCGACCGACAATGGCTATGCCATCATCGCCGGCAATGTGCGCATGCCGGTGGGCCAGCAGGTGCAGTTCCAGAACTCCCTGGACCGCAAGACGGCCTTTGGTTCCTTCGATTACGAAGTGGCGGAAGGCGTCACGGCCTATGGTCAGTTCATGTATGTCGACAGCGTCGTGAATACCGAAAGCGGCGGCAGCCTGACCCAGATCGGCAATCTGACCACCATTCCCATCACCAATCCCTTCATCCCGGCCGACCTGAAGACCATTCTGGCCTCCCGCCCCAATCCCAACGCGCCCTTCACCTGGAACGGCCGCTATGTCGGCATCGCCGACAAGAACTGGGATGAACAATACAAGGTCAGCCAGTTCGCGCTGGGCCTGAAGGGCGATCTGGCCGGCACCTGGAAATGGGATGTCTATTCCTCTTATGACGAAAGCCTGCATGATCAGGCGCTGTACAATGCCGTCGTGAAAAGCAAGGTACAGACCCTGCTGAATGCGGCGGATGGCGGCAATTCGCTGTGCGCGGGCGGTTTCAACCCGTTCGGCATCAGCAATGCCACCCGCATTTCCGACGCCTGCCAGACCTATATGACCAAGACGGCGTTGAGCACCGAAAAGCTGACGCAGAGCCAGGTGCAGGGGCAATTGTCGGGCCCCGTGGTGGAACTGCCGGCCGGTCCCTTGCAGGTGGCTCTGCTGGCCTCATACCGCCGCAACACCTATCGCTACACGCCCGACAGCGATCTGGCGGCGCAGAATATCGAAGCGGTGACAGGCTCAGCCGCCGCGCGCGGCAATATCAACCTGAAGGAGATTGCCGGGCAGGTCGACATCCCGCTGCTCAACGGCGCGGAATTCGCGGAGGAACTGGCCATTGGCGCTGCCGCCCGCTATTCTGACTATTCCACCACGGGCAGCGTCAAATCCTTTGAAGGCGACATGCGGTGGAGGCCGGTCAATTCCCTGATGCTGCGCGGGTCCTATCAACGGGCCGTACGTGCGCCCAATATCGGCGAACTGTTCTCCCCACCCACGGGCACGCAGGTGCAGTTCGGCACGCCGCCGGCATCGGTCGGTGATCCCTGCGACGTGCGCTCCATCGCCCGCACGGGTGCCGGCGGGGCCCAGGTTCGCGCGCTCTGCATCGCGCAGGGGGTGCCGGCCAATGTCATCGACACCTACACGTTCCCGACTACGGCCACGGGCGGCACCATCCGCGGCAATCTGGGCCTGACCCCGGAAAAGGCCAATACCTACAATGTCGGCGCCGTGCTGACCGTGCCGGGTGACAATCCCTGGTATGGCGGCACCACCATCTCCGTCGACTACTACAACATCAAGATCAAGGACGTGATCTCCGGCGTGCCGGGCCTGACCACGCTGTCCAAGTGCTACAATCTTGACGGTTCCAATCCGACCTATGCCGCGTCGAACGAATTCTGCCAGTTGCTGACCCGCGACGCGCAGGGGCAGTTGCAGGATGTCAGCCTGCCATTCCTGAACCTGGGTGGTCTGGAAACCGACGGTATCGATGTGCAGATCAACTGGTCGGCCAACCTGTCGGATATCGGCGCCGATATGGGCGATCCAAGCGCGGAGCTGTATGTCACCCCCGTCATCGGCTGGGTACACCATTACAATATCCAGACCCTGCCCGGCAGCGCGTTCCAGGATTATGTGAATACCAGCACGCTGGGTCGCGCCCTGCCCCGCTGGAAGGCCCTGACCACTATCGGTTATCGGTCCGATCTGTTCGGCGTCGGCCTGCGCTGGCGTTACCAGGGGCCCATGGATGATGTGACGGCGGTGACCACACCGACCAACCCGTCGCGTGGCGTGCCCGCCTATAACCTGTTCGATCTGTTCGGCAATGTCCGCGTCAATGACAGCATCGAACTGCGCGCGGGCGTCACCAACCTGTTTGATCGCGGCCTGCCCGTCGTCGCCAGTTCGCAGAACAGCACCGACGTCGCCGTCTATGATGCGGTCGGCCGCTCCTACTATGTGGGGTTGCGGGCGAAGTTCTGACCTGCTTGCCCGATTGGGTCCCCCCATAGGTAGAGCCCGCTGGTTGGGCCCTGGGGCTTTACCCTGTTAGTTCAGGACCGGGGTCGTGTCCCCGATGACATTGTCTTCACGGGCGTGCCTCGAACCCTGACCATAGCGGCCGTGTGAGCCCCTTCTGTTTACACAGCAGGGGCTCACACCATTTCACCAGGATTGCCGGGTTCCCAAAGACAGCCCGGAATTAATCCAAGCCGCTGATCTCGCTTGGATTTCTGAGAGTCTACTTACACTCGGCATTGACCCCGAATCAAAACGGGATTTCGTCGTCCAGATCGGCCGCGGGGCTGGGACGATTGCCGCCGCCGCTGCGCGCGCCACCGCCGCTTCCGCCCCGGCTGCTGCTGCCGCTGCCATAATCGCCACCGCCGCTGTAGCCGCCGCCGCCATAGCTGCCACCACCGCTGCCGCCATAATCGCCGCCGCGGTCGTCATAGCCACCGCCGCCACCACCGCCCATGCCGCCGCCTTCACGACCATCCAGCAGGGTCAGTTCGCCGCGGAACTGGCGCAGCACGACCTCTGTCGTGTAACGCTCCTGCCCCTGCTGATCCTGCCATTTGCGGGTTTCCAGCTGGCCCTCGACATAGACCTTGCTGCCCTTCTTCAAAAAGCGCTCGGCGATGCCGACCAGGTTTTCGTTGAAGATGACGACGCTGTGCCACTGGGTGCGTTCCTGGCGCTCGCCCGTGCCACGATCCTTCCAGGTCTCCGACGTGGCAATGCGCAAGGTGCAGACCTTGCCGCCGTTCTGGAGCGACCGGACTTCCGGATCCTTACCCAGGTTGCCGATCAGGATGACCTTGTTGACGCTGCCCGCCATGGTGTCGCTCTTTCGCAAAAGGGATCGTCGGCGGAAATCTGTTCCCCGCCGGTATGGCCGGCAGCCTACACGCTGCCCCGTGGAGGTTTCCACAATTTAAATAGGAACAATACAAGAACATTGCATTCCGCCTCGGGACCGGGCATTGTCGGTCCCGTCCTATGACCAAGCGGACCTGGCCATGAACGACCTTCCCTTTGCCGATGCCGAACAGGCCCTGCGCGCGCACGCCCTCGCCCTACCAGAGGCGGTGGAGGAATTTCCCTGGGGGGAACGGGTGATCAAGGTGCGTGGCAAGATCTTCATTTTTGTGGGCCATTACCAAGGAAAGTTCCGCGTCAGCCTTAAGCTCCCGCAATCCCGTGAATTCGCCCTGGATATGCCGGGGGCTGAACCCACGGGGTACGGGCTTGGCAAGGCGGGCTGGGTTTCGTTCCGTTTCACCGCCGGCGATGCGATCGACGTTGAACGACTGTGCCATTGGACCTTGGAAAGCTATCGCGCGATCGCACCCAAGCGCCTGTCAGCCCTGTTGCCCACATGACGGGGCCGCGTCCGCGTGCCCTTTTCAAAAGGTCCGCATTGCCTATCCTTATCCGCACCGCAGCATCCGCCCGCACCACGGGACAGAAAGCCGAAGATAGAAGCCGATGAACAAGCACATCTCCGTCCGTGGCGCCCGTGAGCATAACCTGAAGAATGTCGACGTCGATCTGCCGCGCGACAGCCTGGTGGTGATCACGGGCCTGTCGGGTTCCGGCAAATCCTCATTGGCCTTCGATACCATCTACGCGGAGGGGCAGCGGCGCTATGTGGAAAGCCTGTCGGCCTATGCGCGCCAGTTTCTGGAACTGATGCAAAAGCCCGATGTCGACAGCATCGAGGGGCTGTCGCCGGCCATTTCCATCGAACAGAAGACGACCAGCCGCAATCCCCGCTCCACCGTCGGCACGGTGACGGAGATTTACGACTATATGCGCCTGCTCTATGCGCGTGTCGGCATTCCCTATTCCCCCGCCACGGGCCTGCCCATCGAAAGCCAGACGGTCAGCCAGATGGTCGACCGCATCCTGACCATGCCGGAGGGCACGCGGCTTTACCTGCTGGCCCCCATTGCCCGCGGCAAGAAGGGGGAGTTCAAGAAGGAACTGGCCGAACTGCGCAAGCGCGGCTTCCAGCGCGTGAAGATCAATGGCGAGATGTACGAGATTGAGGATGCCCCCACCCTCGACAAGAAGCTGAAGCACGATATCGAGGTGGTGGTCGACCGGTTGAAGGTGCAGGCCGACCTGGGCAACCGGCTGGCCGATTCGATCGAAACGGGCCTGGAACTGTCCGACGGGCTGATCTTCGCGGAGAATGCCGATAATGGCGAGCGCACGGTGTTTTCCGCCAAGTTCGCCTGCCCCGTCAGCGGCTTCACCATTGAGGAGATCGAGCCGCGCCTGTTCAGCTTCAACAACCCGTTCGGCGCCTGCCCGGCCTGTGACGGGCTGGGATCGAAGCATTATTTCGATCCCATGCTGGTGGTGCCCGACGAGCGGTTGAGCCTGCGCGAAGGGGCCATCGCGCCCTGGGCCAATTCCACCTCGCAATATTACCTTCAGACCCTGGAAAGCATCTGCGCCCATTTCGACGCCAAGGTCGACACGCCCTGGGAAAAACTGGGCGAGAATGTGCGCCAGACCATCCTGTACGGGTCGGGCAAGACGCCGCTGACCATGCGCTATGATGACGGCCTGCGGTCCTATGAGACCAAGAAGCCGTTCGAAGGCGTGGTCAACAATCTGGAACGCCGCTGGAAGGAAACGGAAAGCGCCCTGGTGCGCGAGGAACTGTCCAAGTACCAGTCTTCACAGCCCTGCGAGACCTGTAATGGCGCGCGCCTGAAGCCGGAAGCTCTGGCCGTGAAGATCCGCGGCCTGTCCATCGCCGAGATCAGCCGCATGTCCATCCGGCAGGCCGCCGACTGGTTCGCCAATCTGGAGCCGCACCTGACCCAGAAGCAGCGCGACATCGCCGCGCGCATCCTGAAGGAAATCAACGAGCGGCTGGGATTCCTCAACAATGTCGGTCTGGAATATCTGGCGCTGGACCGTGCATCCGGTACCCTGTCAGGCGGCGAAAGCCAGCGCATCCGGCTGGCGTCCCAGATCGGATCGGGCCTGACGGGTGTGCTTTATGTGCTGGACGAGCCATCGATCGGCCTGCACCAGCGTGACAATGACCGGTTGCTGGCCACGCTGAAACGCCTGCGCGACATCGGCAACACCGTCATTGTCGTCGAACATGACGAGGACGCGATCCGGGTGGCCGATTATCTGGTCGATATGGGTCCGGGGGCCGGCGTGCATGGCGGCACCGTCATCGCCCAGGGCACCCCGGCGGAGGTGATGGCCCACCCGACCAGCCTGACCGCGCAATATCTGTCGGGCCGTCGCCAGATCGAAATCCCCGCGCGGCGGCGCCCCGGCCATCCGGGCCAGTTCCTGGAGGTCACGGGCTGCCGCACCAACAATCTGCGCGACGTATCGGCCAAGGTGCCACTGGGCACCTTCACCTGCGTCACCGGTGTGTCGGGCGGCGGCAAATCCACGCTGGTCATCGAAACGCTGTACAAGGCGCTGGCCAAGAAGCTGATGGGTGCCCGCGAACATCCGGGTGACCATGACGCCATCCATGGGCTGGAGAATGTCGACAAGGTCATCGATATCGACCAGTCGCCCATCGGCCGGACGCCGCGATCCAACCCCGCCACCTATACGGGCTGCTTCACCCCCATCCGCGACTGGTTCGCCGGCCTGCCGGAGGCCAAGGCGCGCGGGTACGGGCCGGGGCGATTCAGCTTCAACGTCAAGGGCGGGCGCTGCGAGGCGTGTCAGGGCGACGGGGTCATCAAGATCGAGATGCATTTCCTGCCCGACGTCTATGTCACCTGCGATGTCTGCCACGGCAAGCGCTATAACCGCGAGACGCTGGAGGTGCTGTACAAGGGCAAGAGCATCGCCGAGGTGCTGGACATGACGGTGGAGGAAGGGGCGGAGTTCTTCCGCGCCGTGCCCTCCATCCGCGACAAGCTGGAAACGCTGGACCGGGTCGGTCTGGGCTATATCAAGATCGGACAGCCGGCGACGACGCTTTCCGGCGGTGAGGCGCAGCGCGTGAAACTGGCCAAGGAACTGGCCCGCCGGTCCACGGGCCGCACCATCTATATCCTGGACGAGCCGACGACGGGCCTGCATTTCGAGGATGTGCGCAAGCTGCTGGAAGTGCTGCACGCCCTGGTCGACCAGGGCAACACGGTCCTGGTCATCGAACATAATCTGGAGGTCATCAAGACCGCCGACTGGATCATCGACATGGGACCAGAGGGCGGCAATGGCGGCGGGGAGATCGTGGCCGCCGGCACACCGGAGCAGGTGGCGACCGCAGCGCGCAGCCATACGGGCCATTATCTGGCACCCTATCTGAAACCCGCGACCGCCGCCCCGCCCAAGGCGGCGAAGGGCGGGCGCAAGACGGGATAAGGGAGGCGGACATGGGCGACCGGGTCGCGACATGCAGTTGCGGGCAATTGCGCCTTGTCTGTCACGGCGAGCCGGTGCGCGTGTCCATCTGCCACTGCCATGAATGCCAAAAGCGCACCGGCAGCGTCTTCGGCACGCAGGCCCGCTTCCCCCGCGATGCCGTGACGATCACCGGCCAGACCACGCAATGGACGCGGCAGGGTGACAGCGGCGGGTCAGCCACCTTCCATTTCTGTCCCGTGTGCGGGTCAACGGTCTATTGGCAGCTGACCGGGGCGCCGGCGTTTTTGGGGGTGGCGGTGGGCGCCTTCACCGATCCGACCTTCCCACCTCCCGCCATCTCCGTTTATGAGGAGCGCCAGCATCCATGGGCGTTGTCGGCAGAGCGGTTGCAGCTGGAGCACATGTAATAGGGTGGTGCGCGTTCCTCGTCCCGCCCGATCTCGGCGATGCGTGCCACAAGCCAGGGCCTGCAGGCCATGCGCCCAGCCAATGCGACCAGACATGAAGGTTGGAGAGTTGTCCGCTCAGTCGACTTTATGTCCATCCAACAGCCGCTTGGCCGCATCCGCATCCGCCTGTCGCTTCTGCTTCTCCGCCTTGGTCTGACCGAACTTCACGCGATTCTCCGCCGCCTGCTTTTCACGCTCGGTCTTTGCCTTCGCCTTGCGGGCGCGGTTGAGATTCACGATTTCGCCCATTTCATTCCCTATGCTGCGGCCGGCCGGACGCGATAGGTTAAGGCCCGACCGGTCTGGATTGGCAAGGGAATTGGAGTTGGCGTGAAGCGGTTGGCTTACATCACGGGTCTTCTGCTGGCCCTGCTGCTCCTGGTCTTGCTGGCGGGGCCGGCCCTGATCCCGTGGAACGAGATGCGATCCCGTGTTGCCGACAGTCTGTCGACGTTGACCGGACGGCAGGTGATCATCGATGGCGACCTGGGCGTCGCCTTCCTGCCCACCCCTACCCTGACGGCCCGTGATGTGCGCATCGTCGACCACGGCGATGTGCTGGCCACCGTGGAAAGGGTTGATCTGCATATACGCCCCCTGGCGCTGCTGCGGGGTGAGTTGCGGGTGGAGAAGCTGGGGCTGACCGGCGCCGAACTTCGGGGCCTGCTGGCCCCCGATCAGCCGGCACGCTGGCCCGTAACCATCACGGCGCTGGGCAATGCCGCCGGCGTGGAAAGTGTCACGCTGAACGACGGCACCTTGCTGCTGGAACATCCCGGCTCTCCCCCGGTCCGGCTGGACGATCTGTCGGGTGACCTGTCGGCCGGCGGGCCGGATGGACCGTTCCAACTGACGGCGGCGGCGGCGATGGACAACAAGCCCTTGCGCCTTACCCTCAACGCCGCGCGCCGCGCCGCGAACGGCACCATGCCGGTGCGGACATTGCTGTCCCTGCCCGATGCCAAGGCCGAAGTGCGCTTCACCGGCACCATTCCGGCCGGCACCGACGACAGGGCCGAAGGCGATCTGTTGGCCCAGGCCCCGGACGCGGCCAGCCTGCTGCATCTGCTGCGGCATCTGCCGGGTCTGAATGGCCTTACCCCACCGGAAACGGGACCGATGCTGGTGCTGCGCGGACGGCTGGCCATATCCCCGGCGACCATCGCCATGGATGGGATCGACCTGCAATGGGGCGGCAGCCGGGCCACGGGCAGCGTCGAATTCCAACGCCAGGGCGGTAAGGACAGTGCCGTCGTGCTGTCCTTCACCAACCTGGATATTGACGGACTTCTGGCCGGCACACCGGGATCGATGCCCTGGGAGACCGTGGAGCCACTGACGCTGGACCTGCTGGCCGATCAGGCGCGTTGGCGCGGTGACAGCCTGCGTGACCTGCGGCTGGTGGGCCGTATCGATGCCAATACCCTGAAGGACGCCGATCTTTCAGCCACCCTGCCGGGCGGAACCGATATCGGCCTGAAAGGCGCGCTGGATTTCACCGGTGAGCAGCCGACGCTGGACGCCGCACTGACCCTGAACAGCGACAGCCTGCGCGACACGCTGGCCTGGGCCGGCGTACCAGTGGACAAGGTGCCCCTGGAACGGCTGCGCAAGGCGGGATTGACGGGCCGCCTCACCGGGAAGCCCATCGACTTCGCCCTGACCGACGCCAGCGGGTCCGTCGACACGACGGCCCTGTCGGGCGCATTGACGGTGACGCGCCGCGACCGCCTGGGCATCGGCCTGCGCCTGACGCTGGACCGGCTGGACCTGGATGCCTACCGTCCGGCTGACGCCGCACCCTGGTGGCAGACGCTGGCGCCGCTTCTGGACGGGGTTGATATCAGTGTGCAAGCCAAGGCCGACCTGCTGACCCAGCAGCGTCTGCCGGCGGAAAAACTATCGGTCGATGCCGAATGGACCGGCAATGCCCTGATCCTGCGGGACGCGTCCACGGCGTCGCTGGCAGGGCTGGAGGTGAAGGCCAGCGGCCACCTGACCAATCAGGAAGGCAGCAACAGCCACCTGACCCTGACGGCCGAGGGCGCCAGTCTGGCACCGCTGCTGCGCACCCTGGGTCGGCCGGACCCGGTGCTGGCCGAACGTCTAGGCCCCGTCGGCCTGGACGCAAGACTGGTCGGTGACGCGGAACGGCTGACCGCCGATATCCGGGCCAAGGCGCTGGGTGGGGAAACCCATATTGGCGGCATGGTCGACAATCCCTTCGCCAAGGCGGAGACGGGACAGCATCTGGACCTGAAAATACGGTCCACCCTGCCGGAGACGAGCCATCTGCTGCGCCTGTTCGTGCGCGACTGGCAGCCGGCGGGGCCGCTGGGGCCCGTCGACGCCTTCGCCGCCGTCAGCGGTACGACGGACGGCCCCCTGTCGATCTACGACATTCAAGGAACCTTCGCCGGGCAGACAGTGAAAGGGGCGCTGACCTGGAAAGGGGCTGCGGCCGATGGTACGGCACCGCCGCAACTGGATGGCGGCCTGACCGTCGGGGCGTTGGATGCTGACCTGATGGCGCCCCTGCTGGCCCGCGACGGCGAAGCCTGGAACCTGGACTGGACGCGCGGCACGGCGATCCGCCTGCGCCTGGAGACACCGGCCCTGACCCTGGGTGGGGAGAAGCTGGAGGCGGCCGTCCTGCCGCTGTCCACGGCACCCGGCCTGATCCGCCTGGAAGGGGCAGAGGCGACGTGGCAGGGCGGCAGGGTGGCGGTCACCGGTGCCCTGGAACAGACGCAGGCCGACAAACTGGCGCAAACGCCCGGTCCCGCCCCCCTGGCCGCCAGCCTGACCCTGGGGGTGAAAGATGCGGTCGTGCCGGCACTGCTGTCGGGAAAATCCCTGGGCGTCAAGCCGGCGGGACGGTTCGATCTGTCCTTCACGGGCACAGCCGCCGGCGCCACGCCACGCGCAGCCCTTGCCGCCATGAATGGACGCGGCAACCTGTCCCTGCGGGGCACCATCCTGACGGGACTGGATCTGGCAGGTGTGACCCGGGCCCTGTCGGATGGTGGCCCCAAGGGGGCCGCCATCCTGCGCGCAGCCCTGCGCAAGGGCGGCGATATCCCGTTCGACAGCCTGTCTGTCGATTTCGACATGGCCGATAAGGTCGTGGGCCTGAGCGGCCTGTCTGGGCAGGGCCCGCAGGGCAGCCTGAGCGGTGCCGGCCGCTGGTCCTGGCGCGACCGCACGGTTGATCTGACCCTGGCGGTCCAGCCGTCCGCCCCCAAGGGCGCGCCCGCCATGGGCCTGCGGTTAGCCGGCCCCGACCAGGGGGCGGTACGCACGCTGGATCTGGGCCAGGCCGACCGGTGGATGGCCGAACGGGAGATGCATAGGCTGGCGAAGGAGCCGCCCGCCCCGTCCCCGACCGCGCCGGCACCCAGCTCCCCCGCAACACGGCCGGCGGCACCACCCCCGGCGGAACCGGCAAAACCGACGCGCGACGCGGTTCAGGGCATTCTGGACAAGCTGAAAAGGAATCCTTGATCTGGAAGTCGAATAGGTATTCATCTTCATCCATCCATCAGCCCGCAACCGGAAGCACGGCGGGAGAAGCAGGGAGTGAGTGCCATCATGTTGAAGGGTAAGGCTGCCATCATCACCGGCTCCACCAGTGGCATCGGGCTGGGCGTAGCGCGCAAGCTGGCCGCCGCCGGCGCCAATGTCGTGCTGAACGGCTTCGGCGATACCGTCGAGATCGAGGCCACCCGCGCTGCCATCGAGGCGGATTTCGGCGTGCAGGCCGTCTATTCCGCCGCCGACATGACCAAGCCCGACCAGATCAAGGGCATGGTGGATCTCTGCGTATCCCGCTTCGGCGGTGTCGATGTGCTGGTCAACAATGCCGGCATCCAGCATACGGCGTCGGTCACGGATTTCCCGGCCGAACGTTGGGACAGCATCATCGCCATCAACCTGTCGGCCGTGTTCCACGGCATGCAGGCAGCCCTGCCCCATATGCAGGCCAAAGGTTGGGGCCGCATCGTCAACATCGCCTCCGTCCACGGGCTGGTCGCATCGGTGAACAAGGCTGCCTATGTGGCCGCCAAGCATGGTGTCATCGGCCTGACCAAGGTGGTGGCGCTGGAAAACGCCGAAAGTGCCATCACCTGCAATGCCATCTGCCCCGGCTGGGTGCTGACGCCGCTGGTGCAGAAGCAGATTGATGCGCTGGCCGCCCGCGAGGGCATCAGCGCCCAGGAGGCGCAGGTGAAGCTTCTGTCCGAAAAGCAGCCATCCAAGCAGTTCACCACGCCGGAGCAGCTGGGCGATCTGGCCGTGTTCCTGTGCAGCGATGCCGCATCCAATATCAAAGGCGCCTCGCTGACCGTGGATGGCGGCTGGACGGCACAGTAAATCCCCAAACCCCTGGCGGGAACAACCGGTTCCGTTTCGTTCGACCGGTGTTCCCGCGTGATCACAAAATAGATCGGTTAACGAATCATTATGACCCGCCGCCGCACTGACAGTCTGCCCCCCGCCCGTCCGCGCGTGGGGCTCGCCCTGCAAGGCGGCGGCTCCCATGGTGCCTTTACCTGGGGCGTCCTTGACCGGCTGCTGGAGCTGGACCGGCTGGATGTGGAGGCCATTTCCGGCACCTCGGCCGGGGCGCTGAATGGCGCGCTGCTGTCCTATGGCTGGCTGACGGGCGGGTCGCAGGGGGCGCGCGACCTGCTCTCCCGGTTCTGGCGGCGCGTGGCCAAGGCCAATGCCTTCGGCCCGCTGTCGCCCTCCTTCCTGACGCAGCTGACGGGCAACCCGAATGTGGAGGCGCACCCGGTCTATGCCGGGTTTGACCTGATGATCCGCATGATGTCGCCCTATCAGTTCAACCCGCTGGGCCTGAACCCGCTGGTGGAGGTGCTGGGCGACCTGATCGATTTCAAGGTCCTGCGCGAAGCCACCGAACACCGGCTGTTCGTCAGCGCCACCAACGTCACCCAGGGCAAGATGCGCCTGTTCCAGGGCAAGGACCTGTCGGTGGAGGCGCTGCTGGCGTCGGCTTGCCTGCCCTTCCTGTTCCAGGCCGTCGCCATCGATGGGGAGCATTACTGGGACGGCGGCTATATGGGCAATCCGGTGATGGACCCGCTGATCAAGCAATGTACCACCAACGACATCATCATCGTGCAGGTCACGCCGCTGCACCGGCCGGAAGTGCCCAAGGCGCCGACGGCCATCGTCGACCGGATCAATGAAATCAGCTTCAATTCCATCTTCCTGCGCGAACTGCGGTCGATCGAGCTGGTGAACCGGCTGCTGACCAATGGCGCCATGACGCCGGAAGGGTCGGGCATGCGCCTGATCCATCTGCACCGGATCGAGGCGGAAGAGCACATGACCCATCTGGGTGTGTCCAGCAAGCTGAACGCCGATTGGGGGTTCCTGCAGGAGCTGCGCGACATGGGCCGTGCGGCCGCAGATGCGTGGCTGTCGGCCCATGGGAAGGCCCTGGGCCGCTACAGCAGCTTCGAGACGGGGCCGCTGTTCGTCTGATCAGCAAATGGTGTGACCGACGTCACAGTCCGATACAGTTGCCCCCTATGTCGGCGGGGACAAACATGTTATAGCGGCCCATCCTCAGCATCCAAACACAACAAGGCTGCAATGGCTTGGATATCAAACGACCCCGAACGGGGTTTCTTCGGACATCCGCGAGGTCTGGCGCCGCTTTTCTTCGCCGAGATGTGGGAACGTTTCTCCTTCTACGGCATGCGCGCCCTCTTGACCCTCTATCTGGTCAAGCATTTCCTCTATAGCGATGGTGCCGCCGGCTTCATCTACGCCTCCTACACATCGCTGAACTATGCCATGCCCGTGATCGGCGGCGTCATCGCCGACCGTTACCTGGGCAACCGCAAGGCCGTGATGCTGGGAGCGATCCTCCTGGTCTGCGGCCATATCGGCATGGCCTTCGAAGGGGCGCCGGCCCAGGTGATCGACGGCGTCGTCGTGCGTCAGTCGCCGTTTGACCAGATCATGTTCCTGTCGCTGGCCTTCATCATCGTCGGCGTCGGCTTCCTGAAGTCGAACATCGCGACCATGGTCGGCAAGCTGTATAACAGCAAGGACGACCCGCGCCGCGACCCCGGCTACACCATTTTCTACATGGGCGTGAACCTGGGTTCCTTCTTCTCCACCATCCTGTGCGGCTGGCTGGGGGAGACCTATGGCTGGAAATACGGCTTCGGTCTGGCCGGGATCGGCATGGTGTTCGGCCTGATCATGTTCGCCCGCGGTACCCAGTGGTATCGCAATTGTGAACCGCCGAACCCGGAAAAGCTGAAGGCGCGGACGGCCATCGGCCTGTCGCAGGAATGGATGATCTATGCCGCCGCCGTCGTCGGCGTACTGATCAACTGGCAGCTGGTGCAGAACCACCACATTGTCGGCAGCCTGCTGCTGACCATCGTGGCCCTGGTGGCTGTGTTCCTGGGCTGGTTCGGTCTTTCCCAGTGCACGAAGGTGGAGCGTGACCGGCTGCTGGTCATGCTGATGATGATCACGCTGTCGGTGGTGTTCTGGACCCTGTTCGAACAGGCCGGCACGTCGCTGACCCTGTTCGCCGATCGCAATTCGGACCGCTCCTTGTTCGGTCTGGTCATTCCGGCCTCCACGGTGCAGGTCTTCAACCCCATGTTCATCGTGCTGCTGGGCCCGGTGTTCAGCTGGCTGTGGGTATGGCTGGCCAAGCGTGGCAAGGAACCGTCCACCCCGCTGAAGTTCGGTCTGGCCATCATTCAGGTGGCCCTGGGCTTCGGGGCGCTGGTCGTCGGTGCGTCGGCAGCCGGTGAAGATGCCCAGACTGGCCTGATCTGGCTGGTGCTGGCCTATCTGCTGCACACGACCGGTGAGCTGTGCCTGTCGCCTGTCGGCCTGTCGATGATCAACCGCCTGTCGGTAGCCCGCATCGCCGCCATGATGATGGGCGTGTGGTACCTGTCCTCCTCCGGTGCGCATTACCTGGCCGGCTTCATCGCCGAGATGGCCAGTGCCAGCGCCGAAGGCGGGGCCGTGCTGTCGCCGCAGGAAAGCCTGCAGGTCTATTCGGGCGTGTTCTACGACCTGCTGATCTGGGCCGGCGGCATCGGCGTTGTCGTCTGCATCCTGTCTCCGCTGATGAAGAAGCTGATGCACATGGATGCCGCCGACATGCACACGGAAGTCAAGCCGCAGGCCAAGCGCAAGTCGGCCTGATCCAGGTGTGATGGTCAGGAAAGGCCGTCCGGGGCAAAACCCGGGCGGCCTTTTTTATTTGCAGCAGATCAGCCGCCCAGCGCCGCCAGGGCTGCCAGATCCGTATGGTCGAAGCCCAGGGGCGTCACGCTGATCTGTCGGTTGCGCAGCGCGTCGATATCGCTGCCGGGTGCCCCCTGCCCCGGATGGCGGCGGATCGACAGCCAGTGATAGGCAAAGCCGCGCGTATCCTCCCGCGTGTCGATATCCAGCTTCATGCTGCCCGCGGCCGCCTGCCGCGTTACCGTCACGCCCGTCACCTCGTCCGGCTCCACATCCGGAAAATTCACGTTCAGCACGTTATCCGGCGTGGTGCCGAAGCGCTGCACGATGCCGGCCAGCCCGCTGATGGCCGTGTGCCAGCGGATATTATCGCGATCCCGCCAAGCCTGGCTGACGGCATAGGCGGGCACGCCGCAGAGTTTCGCCATCAGGGCGGCACTGACCGTGCCGGAATAGCCCACCTCCTCCCCCATATTTGCACCCCGATTGATACCAGAGAAGACGATGTCCGGCGGATTGTCGCGCAGCACATGGCGCAGGGCGACGATGACGCAGTCACTGGGCGTGCCGCTGACGGCGAAGCGGCGGGGACCGCGTTCCTGAACGCGCAAGGGGGCATGCAGGCTGAGCGCGCGCGACACGCCGGACTGGTCATGTTCGGGCGCCACGATCCACACTTCCCGCGCCAGCGGCGTCACCGCCTCCAGCAAGGCCGCCATGCCCGGCGCGTCGATGCCATCATCATTGGTCAGCAGGGCGCGCTTGAACAGGGGCATGGGCGTGGCTTGCATCTTGGTTCCCGGATATGGTGTTTCCTCACTCAGTCCCATTCAAATCGAACAAGCGTTTCAAGTCGAGCGGA
Organism: Hydrogenophaga intermedia; assembly: GCA_943371025.1. Taxonomy (GTDB): domain Bacteria; phylum Pseudomonadota; class Alphaproteobacteria; order Azospirillales; family Azospirillaceae; genus Niveispirillum. Next base: position 19,080 of record CALRTC020000027.1, on the reverse strand, counting down.
ACAAGGCCAGCCAGACCATGGAAGAACGCCTTCCCACCCATCTGTTTGTGCAGAGCCATCTCTGGCGCCTATCGGCAGCCGCCGTGCCTGCCTATGTCCTGCGCAAGGGGGAGCGGGAAAGCGGGCTGGTGCTGTTGAAAGTCACCGTGCCTTTCCAGGGCAGCCGCCTGTTCAGCCAGGGTCGCGACATCAACGGCAAGATGGGCTGGGTGCCCGGCGCCAATGGCGCGATGGTGGATGAAGGCGAGGCCCAGGCCTTCATCGACCGGCATGTGAAGCGCGATCCCGACCTGTGGGTGATCGAGGTGGAGACGCGCGACGGGTCCAACCCGTTCATCATCGAGAAGGACTGAGCACTCCCCACGCAACCCAGACCCCCGCCCGCTTTTCCTTGCAGCGGCGGATGAATTCGTGAATTCAGGCGCGGAACCCCGATCGAACCCCAGACATTGGTTCCGCAACCCATGCACAAACCTTTTAGCTTTCACGCCCGTATTCTGTCCGCCACGTCCGCCCTGCTGACCCTGGCGCTGCTTCCCCAAACCGGACGGGCCACAGAGGCCATCCAAGCCGACGGCACGGCCCTGGACGAGATCGTCGTCACCGCCACCCGCCGCGCCACCGCCATCCGCGATGTTCCCGCCAGCGTTTCCCGCGTCGACCGCGCGGATTTCGAAACCAAGGCCACCCGTTTCATCGGGGAGGAACTGCGCGGCCTGCCCGGTCTGGTCGTGAAGACCAATGACCAGGGCACCTATACCGACATAACCATCCGCGGCGTGCCCAACCGCGTCCATAACGACACGATCACCGTGCTGATGGACGGTGTTCCCTTCGTCACCGGCGATGACGAGGTGGACCTGGAACAGCTGCCCTTCGGCGTCATCAGCCAGGTCGATGTCGTGCGCGGGCCGACCAGCGCGCTGTACGGTCGCGGCGCCATCGCCGGCACCATCAATTACATCACCCGCGATGTCACCGACGAGCCTTTGGCCAAGGCCCAGGCCGGCATCGGCTCCAACGGCTGGCGCAATGCCGCGGCCATGATCCAGCGCCCCACGGGCGATATCGGCGCCCTGCTGATCTCCGCCCAGGTGCAGACGGCCGATGGCTGGCGCGACCGCACCGACCGGGACGAACAGACCCTGTTCGTCAAGCAGCACCTGGACCTGACCGAAGGCACGGTGCTGAACCTGATCGGCACCTATGTGAACACCGAACAGGGTCTGGCCGGCGAATTGCCGACCGACATCCACGGCACCCCCATCGCCCTGCCCCGCGGCCGCGAGGGCAACTGGAACGAGGATGGGGCCGGCTTCGACAAGCGCATGTGGACAGGCACGGCTGTGCTGACCAGCGAGATCACGGACAGCCTGACCAGCACCACCCGCCTGCATGCGCGCCACGCGCACACGGCCGGCAAGCAGGGTTTCGCCAATGTCTTCGATCCAACGGCAGGAACGGTGAATTTCACCGGCTTCCGCGTCGATGGGGAGACTGACACCTATTTCGCCGAACAGCAGGTCGATCTGCGCCTGGATGACACCTGGCGCGTTCTGGCCGGGGCCAGCGCCGAAGAGGTGAATGCCCACCATATCGAGACCTGGACGGGCGAGTTCGATTTCGGCCCCCGCTTCTATACCCAGCGCCGCGACATCGCGACGGGCACGCCTGTCGATACCAACTTGTGGCAGTCGGACCGGCTGCTGGACGGCAAGGCCCGCAACCGCACCCAGGCCGGTTTCGCCCAGATCGATGCCGATTGGGGCGCTGTCGCCGCCAGCGTCGGCGCCCGCTATGACCGGTTCCAGCGCAAGGTGCATTATGGCCCGTCGGGCAGCGGCTATGGCCCCGATCCCGTCGTGACCGTGAAGGACACGGACGACCATGTCAGCCCCAAGGCCTCGCTGCGCTGGCGCATCGATGATCTGCTGACGGCCTATGCCGCGTTCGGCGAAGGGTTCAGCCCCGGTTTCGGTCCCATCTGGTCCTTCCGCAACCGCAACCCGGACCTGAACCCGGAAATCGCCCGCAATATCGAAGCCGGGGTGAAGGGCCAGTCGCCCGATGGCCGCTTCACGGCCACCCTGACCGCCTATCAGCTGCGCCGCAGCGACCTGTTGCAGCTGCTGCCCGTGGGCGGATCGGCCCGCACCATCAATAGCGGCCGGCAGCGGTCGCGCGGGGTGGAACTGGAGGCGGCGGCCGATCTGGGCGGCGGCCGGTCCCTGAACCTGTCCTATGGCTATACCCAGGCCATCTGGACGGAGAATGCCTTCCTGGAACCCGACACCAACCGCCCGTTCGACTTCACAGGCAAGGATGTGGCGGGCGTACCGCGCCATGCCGGGCGGGTGGAACTGGTCCAGGTGCTGGAGGGGCCGGCCCTGACGCTGCGCGGCTGGGCCGACATTTCCGGTGACTACGCCTATGACGGGGCCAACAGCCGCCAGGCCGGCGGCTATGCCCTGATCAATGCCGCAGCCACCTGGGCAGCGGCAGACAATCTGGACCTGACGCTGACGGTGCGGAACCTGTTCGACCGGGAGGTGAACAACATCCTGTCGAACAATGATGGCCCCTATGCCTATTTCCCCCAGGCACCGCGGCAATGGATGCTGACCGGGTCGGTCAGCTTCTGAACGGAACCAGGACTGGTGAGGCCACATCTGCTTCAACGCAGTTGCGGCCCGCCAGCTTGGCCCGATACATCGCCTTATCGGCTGCCTGGACCAGATCGCTGGGCACGGCCGGGAACGTTCCGGGCCATCCACAGGCCGCACCGACGCTGATTGTCACGATCCCATGGGTTCCTGACAGGTGCGGCAGGCGCAGCGCCTCAACCGCACGCCTGATCCGATCCGCCAGGGTCAGCGCACCCTGGATATCGGCGCCGGGCGCGATCAGCACGAATTCCTCCCCACCATAGCGGGCCAGAAGATCGCCTTCCCGGTGCAGCACCCCGCGCATCGCCTGCGCCACCAGGCGCAGACACTCGTCCCCCGCCAGGTGTCCTTCGCTGTCATTATAGAGCTTGAACTCATCCACATCGGCCATCAGCACGCCCAACGGCTGACGCGCCCGCGCCGCACGCCGCCATTCGGATGCCAACGCGTGATCGAAGCGCCGGCGGTTGGGCAGGTCCGTCAACGCATCAATCTGTGCCAGTTCCTCCATGCGGTCGCGGGCATCCGTCAGCGCTCGCCGCGCTTCCTGAAAGGCCAACTGGGACAAGGTGGACCGGATCGCAAACAGCAGCATACCCGCCAATCCCGCCACCAGCCCGGCCTTGAAATGGATCTGCGACAGGGCGAAAGCCATGTCCAGCAGCACGACCGCCAGAAAGGCGGGACTGAGCAGCCGGATCGCATCAGCGAAAAGACGCGGAGGATCGGGCACGAATCGGGCCGGCTCCTGCGCCCGGTGCCTCAGCACGACGATGATGAACAACAGCGCCGGCACGGACGCGATCAGCATGACCGGTGATCCGGGTGGCATGTTCAAACGTGCCAGAACGAAATGGTTGATCAGGAAGGCTTCGACAGCGTAGGTGCCCAGCAGCAGTGCCGTAAGCCCCGCCATGCGCCGCTCCGCATCTGTCGGCTGCACCAGCAGGGATATCACGGCCAGGGCCGCCAGCCCGAAATTCTCCAAATCGTGGAACGACAGGGCCGTATGGGCGGACACGACGGGGACGGCGATCTGATCCCCGGCCACCAGCCGCGGGAACAGCAGCAGGGCCGCCAGCAGGCTGAACAGCAGCGCCTGGGCCACTTCCACCCGGCGCATATAGGGACCGGTTTCGATATCGCTGGATCGGCTGACCAGCAGAAACCAGGGCACGCCGCGTAAGAGGAACAGCAGCGTGTCAATCCGGGCCACGGAATGATCCGCCAGCACCACACTTTGCAGCCAGGCGATGGCGGCGTAACCGGCCGCCCACAACAGGAACCCCCCGGTCAGCATCATCCAGCGCCAGCGCAACTGCGGATGGGCGCGCGTGCACTCCGCAAAGCTGAGGCCGGCGGCCAGCAGAAGCATGGCGCCAACCCCCAACGATGTCACCCACCCCTGGTCCGGAACCGTCAGGGACAAACCAAGGTGAACCAGCAGAATTCCCCCCGCTGCCACCATCCATCCACGCCCACTGTTGGGCCACCACGCGGTCAATTCGCCCCCCGCGAAACGGTCTCCGCTACTGCCACTATAGGAGGGCACCACGGGTGGAACAATGTCCATTCAGGGCGGAGTGCAAGTCATCGCTAGCTTTGCCATCGGCAAAGGGAGGCATGATCCGTCTAGGAAACCGGTGTCATATATGCTTTACTATGCTCAAAGGCAGCAAAATAGCTGCCTGTCGGAGAGAAGCCCGGAGAATTTCGTGATGTCGATAGCCGCCTTCAGGCGTGCCCTGCTTTGCGCCTGCACCGCCCTGTTTCTGACCGGCCCTGCCATGGCCGCGGACAGGCCGGCACCAGCGGCGATCCATGAAAGCACCCAGACACCGGACCGGGAGACCATCCTGGCCACCATGAAACGGGCGGCACGCTTCATGGTGGAAGAGGCCGCGGTGGGCGGTGGCTATGTCTGGCAGTATCTGCCGGACTTTTCCCGACGCTGGGGCGAACTGGAAGCGGCACCGACCATGATCTGGGTACAGCCGCCCGGAACGCCGACCATGGGGCACCTGTTCCTGGACGCCTGGCACGCAACGGGTGACGTCTGGTACCTGGATGCGGCCATGAAGACGGCCGACGCCCTGATCAAGGGGCAATTGCCCAGCGGCGGCTGGAACTATGTCATCGATACGGCCGGGGAGGAATCGCTCCGGCGCTGGTACGGCACCTATGGCAGGAATGCCTGGCGCATGGAGGAATTCCATCATTATTACGGAAACGGAACGTTTGACGATGCCGGCACTGCCGAGGCCACCCAGTTCCTGCTCCGCCTTCATCTTGCGAAGAAGAAGGACAAGCGCATCAAGCAGGCCCTGGATAAGGCGCTGGGTTTCATTCTGGATGCGCAATATCCCAATGGCGGCTGGCCGCAGCGTTTTCCCCTGGTGAAGGATGGCGGCCTGCATGGTCGGCCGGACTATACCGGCTATATCACCTTCAACGATGACGTGGCGGGCGAGAATCTGGAGGTGCTGATTTTCGCCTACCAGACCCTGGGCAACAAGAAGCTGCTGGAACCGATCCGGCGCGGCATGGACATCTTCATCGCGACCCAGCAGCCCCAGCCACAGCCGGCCTGGGGATTGCAGCATCGGGTGGACGATCTGAAACCGGCCGGTGCCCGCACTTATGAGCCGGAAGCCTTTGCCACCCACACGACAGCCAACAATATCAAGCAACTGCTGAATTTCTACCGCTTGACGGGCGATCCCAGATTTCTGACCCGTGTGCCGGAGGCCCTGGACTGGCTGGACAAGGTACAGTCACCCGCCAACCTGCGCAGCAATGGTCGCACACATCCGACTTTCCTGGAGATCGGGACCGATAAGCCTCTCTATCTGCATCGCCGCGGATCGAACGTGGTGAATGGCGAATATTATGTCGATGGCAATCCCACCGACGTCATCGGGCACTATGGATCGTTCCGCGCCATCCGGACCGACGCCTTGCGTGGCGAATATCAGAAATTGGCAGCCATTCCGGGATCGGACGTGGCCAAGGGTTCGCCGCTGCTGGCCAAGCCGGGCACCTATTCCCTGCCCCGCTACTTCACTTTATGGGATGTCGATGTGTTCGACATGATGCACCCCGACAAGTCGGAGAAGCCGCAGCCGGCCGAGAAGCTGACCGCACTGGTGGCTGATCTCAATCCGCGGGGATACTGGCCGGTCAAGCTGACGACGACGTCCAACCCCTATGGCGGCGACGGTCCCCGCCAGCCCGTAGGGGGGGAATACCGTACGACGCGGGTCGGTGACACCAGCGACACCTCCCCCTACACCACGGATTTCCCGGTAGAGGGCATCTCCACCGACGCCTTTGTGAAGAATATGGGGAGTTTGATCCAGGCGCTGGGTCAGTGAGCGGCCGGACGGCCGGTCGGCAACCTCACCGACCGGCCTGATCCTGCCCCATGACTTCCTTCACCTTAGTGGCAAGCTGTTTCAGGCTGAAAGGCTTGGGCAGGAATTCGACGACCTCCCCGCCGCCGACGGAACTGCGGAAACGTTCCTCCGCATAGCCGGAAATGAAGATCACCTTCACGTCGGGCATGAATTCACGCACAGCGCGGATCATGGCCGGCCCGTCCATCTGCGGCATCACGACATCGGTGACAATCAGATCGACCGGCGGCCGATCCGGCCCGCGCAGCAGGTCCAGGGCCGCCTCTCCGCTCTTGGCTTCCACCACCTCATACCCCTTGTTGCGCAGGGCGCGGGCGGAGAAGACGCGCACGGCGTCTTCATCCTCCACCAACAGGATGCGACCGACGCCGGTCAGATCGGCTGCCCCCTTCTCCGCCCGCTCAACCGCGGCGGCGGTGGCGCCATCCTCCTGGAAGCGCGGCAGATAGATGGAGAATTTGGCGCCATCCCCAGGCGCGCTGTCGACAAAGATGAAGCCGCCCGTCTGCCGCACGATGCCATAGACCGTGGACAGGCCCAGCCCGGTACCCGACCCCACCTCCTTGGTAGAAAAGAACGGCTCAAAAATGCGCTGCAGATTTTCAGGCGGAATACCGACGCCGGTATCGATGACCTCCACCAGCACATAATCTCCCGGCGGCATCGTTTCCGTTGCCCGCTGCACCGGCTCTGCCACATGGACATTGGAGGTCAGAATGGTCAGCCGCCCGCCCGTGCCGGCCATGGCGTCGCGGGCATTGACGCAGAGATTAATGATCACCTGCTCCAACTGCCCCTGATCCACCTTGACCAGCCCCAGGTCGCGGCCATGCATCATCCGCAGTTCAATATTCTCACCGATCAGACGGCGCAGCAGATTGGACAGTTCGGCAAGAACGTCGGTAACCGACAGAACACGGGGCTGCAACGTCTGCTGGCGGGAGAAGGCCAGCAGCTGCCGCACCAGGTTGGCGGCCCGATTGGCATTCTGCTTGATCTGCATGATGTCGGTGAAGGAATGGTCCCCCGGCTTGTGCCGCAACAGCAGCAGGTCACAGAAGCCGATCATGGCCGTCAGCAGATTGTTGAAATCATGCGCGACGCCACCGGCAAGCTGACCGATGGCCTGCATCTTCTGGGACTGGACGAACTGCGCCTCCAGGTTCTTCTGGTTGGTCATATCCACCAGATAGAGGATCAGTTCCGGCGCCCCGCGGCCGTCCAGGCGACGCACGAACAGGTGGACTATGGGTCCAGGGGAGCCACGCAACTGCACCTCGTAGGGTGTGCCACCGTCAGCGCCGTCGCGAATGGCCGTCAGGTGCTGCTGCAGGTTGCTGCGCTGGTCCCGCCGGAACAGATTGACGAAAGGCCGCCCCTGCGCCTCATCCCCCGGCAGGCCGGCCAGCATCAGCACAGCGCCGTTGCATTCCACCAACCGGAAATCCGCATCGACCAGGGCGATGCCGATGGGCGCATACGCGAAAAAGCGCTGGAAACGCAGTTCGACCGGCGGCGACAGCATGTCGTCGCAGACCTGCGCCATATCCTCTCCGGCCAGAACCATGGGTGCCGGCGGTTCCGCAACCGGTGGGGCCGCGTTATCGGACGCGGCGGGTGGCACCGTCTCCATCTGCCACAGCGAATGGCCGGGGCAGCCGTCCAGAACACGCACCGACAGGCGCAATTCCCGGCCATCGGCAAATCCCAGGATGGTGTCGCCTTCAACCCCACGTTCAACAGCGGCCAGCAACCGTTTGATTTCCAATGGCGCCAGGGAAGTGCCCGCCGCGCGCGCCAAGGCATCAAGCGGTGGCTGCCGCCCCGGCGAAGCCAGATCACGAAAGGCGGGGTTATAAAGGACGGCACGCCCGTCGGGTCCAATCAGCACCGTCGGCACCGGCGATGCTTCCAGTGCGCGGGCCAGCAGGTGGCGCCGCCATTCCGTCTGCGCACTGCGGGCCCCGATGACCCGGATCAGCAGCAGGGCGCAGATGGCCAGCGCCGCCCCTGCCGCCCAGACGATCAGGCCGCCGCGCAATCCACCCGTCCACTCGGCCGGGGGCGGCCCGTCCAGGCGGGCAAGAAAGACCAGGGCCAGCAGGGCGATCACCACCATGCCGGCCAGCCCCAGGGCCGCGGCGCGGGCCGTCGCATTCATGCCGGGAAGGGAGGCTGGTTCTCGTCTGCGCATGTCTGGCCGGGTTTTGACGGTGGAAGGAAGCGGCGATCAACGGGGAATGGGTTTGCGCTTCATCTTGAACACATAGGAGATGACCTCGGCCACCGCCTTGTAATGGTCGGTGGGGATTTCCTGGTTGACCTCGGCCGTCGCGTAAAGCGCGCGGGCCAGGGCCGGATTGGCAATCAGGGGCACGCCATGTTCTTCCGCGATTTCCCGGATGCGCTGGGCCAGATGGTCAACGCCCATGGCCACGACCGTCGGCGCATTCATGACGGACGGATCATATTTCAAGGCGACCGCATAATGGGTCGGGTTCGTCACCACGACGTCGGCGGTCGGGATATTCGCCATCATCCGGTTACGGGCGCGTTCGATACGCAGTTGGCGGATCTTGCCCTTGATCAGCGGATCACCTTCCGCCTGCTTGAATTCCTCCTTCATCTCCTGCTTGGTCATGCGCATCTGCTTCATGAAGCTGAAGCGCTGATACATGTAATCGGCGCCGGCCAGGACCAGCAGCACCAGCAGCACGGCCATGATGATCTTGGCCGCCAGATGCTGCGTTTCCTTCACCACATCCAGCAGGGCCATGGCGATGAAATGGTCGACCGAATTCCACAGCGGACGCAGCATCGTGTAGACGACGAACCCGACAATCAGCAGCTTGGACAGGGATTTCAGGAATTCGACCAGGTTCTTCATCGAGAACTTGTGGGCCAGCGCCGACAGGGGATTGAGGCGCGACAGATCGAACTGGAAAACCTTTTCCGTCGTGATCAGGAAGCCTACCTGCACCACCGACGCGACCACAGCCGCCACCATCAGGATGATCAGCGGCACGGCCATGGAGATGGTGACGCTGGTGATCAGATCGGTGAAAATCACGCCAAGCGCGCCGCCATCCATCTGGATGGCGTGGGGCTGTTCGATGAAGGGGGTTATGGTCAGGTTGATACGCCCGAACGACCAGGGCAGCACCATCATGATCAGGATCAGCGAAGCCCCCAGCACAAACAGGTGGCTGAATTCCTGTGATTTCGGGACCTGACCCTTCTCGCGCGCATCCTGTAAGCGTTTACTGGAAGGATCTTCTGTTTTGCTGTCGTCATCCTGGTCTTCAGCCATCCGGTCCCTCCCCCGTCACAGCTGCAGGATGTTGACAAGTTGCCCTTCGAACCGGGCCAGCCAGAAGGTGATCAGGGCCGTCAGGCTGAACGCCAGCAACGCCATCCCCAGGATGATCTGGATGGGTGCGCCGACGAAGAAGACCTGGATCTGCGGCACCAGTCGCGAGATCAGTCCGAGCCCAAGATAAAACAGCAGGCCGATCACGGTGAACGGTGCCGACAGCTGCAGGCCGATAATGAAACTGTCGCCCAGCAGGCGCGCCAGATGCTGCGACACATCGCCCAGCGGCAGCCATTGTCCCGGCACGAACAGGCTGTAGCTGTCTACGACCGCCATCAGCAGCAGGTGATGCAGGTCGGTGGCAAAGATGACGATCAGCGCCAGGACGCCAAGGACGGCGGAAACCGGGTTGCCCGGCTGCGACATGGCGGGGTTGAATGCCTGTGCGGCCGACAGGCCCATCTGATTGGCGATCATGAAACCCGCCACCTCCAGCGCCGACATCAGCATGCGGGCGACGGTCCCCAGGAAAATGCCGATCAGCGCCTCCGCCACGATCAGCAGGGCGAGATCGGCCGGGCTGGCCGGGGCCTTGGGCATCATAGGCAACAGCACAGGCAGCAACAGGAAGGACACGGCCAGCGCAAACAGAAGACGGATGCGCGGCGATACATACTGTTCGCCAAAGCCGGGCATGATCAGCAAGGCCGAGCCGAGACGCACGAAAACCATCAGGAACACATAGACCGACCCGCCCAGGATCGCATCCAGCGCCATCAGCCGCCATCCCCGTCCTGCGCCGTGCCCACGGCCACAATCCGATCCATGATGCGTTCAGTGAAGGTCTTCAGATGGCTGTTCATGAAGGGCAGCAGAAAGACCATGGCCACGAACATCAGCAGGATCTTCGGCACGAAGGTCAGCGTCTGTTCCTGCAACTGCGTCAGCGCCTGGAACAGGGAGATAGCCACTCCAACGACCAGTGCAATCAGCATCAGCGGCAGGCTGACGATGATGGTGGTGAACAACGCGTCGCGGACGACTTCGATGGCCTCTGCCTCGGTCATGACGGGGACCTGTCCGTCACATCGGCATGCGCAGGATTTCCTGATAGGCGGAGATCACCTTGTCGCGGACATTCACCACCGCCTGCAAGGTCACTTCCGCATTGGTCACGGCATTGACCACATCAGCCAGATCGGCCTTGCCCACGACGCCCTTGGCCGTCATCTCCTCCCCCTTGTGCATCGTATCCAGGGACTGGGTGACAGCACCTTCCAGCATGTCGCCAAAGGACGGGCCGTCAGACGGCGCCGCGGCCTTGCCGGCAGGGGCGGACAGCCCGCGCATGGCAGCACTGGCATAGGCGGAAGCGGCATTGCTGAAGGGAATGGCCATGGCGTGTCTCTCTCAGAAGGGCGGAGAAGGATCAGTTGGAACGCAGCAGGTCGACCGTGCGCATCACCATCTGCCGCGTGGCATCCAGCGTGTTCAGGTTCGCCTCGTATGAACGCTGCGCCTCGCGCATGTCCATGCTTTCATAAAGGGAGTTCACATTGGGCATCAGGACGTAGCCGTCCTTGTCGGCGCTGGGATGACCCGGATCGTAGCGGCGCTGGAAGTCGCTGCGGTCCACGTCGATCTTCTTCACCTGGACCAGATTGGTCCCCAATTCCTTGTCCAGCGCGTTCTGGAACAGGATCACCTTGCGCCGGTAGGGCAGATCGCCCGGCGACGGGGCGGTGGAATTGGCGTTGGCCAGGTTTTCAGCAATGATGCGCAGGCGCGTGCCCTGCACCTTCATGCCGGCGGCCGATGCCGCCATCGAATTCATCAGATCCATCTCAAACCTCCCTCAGGCGCGCAGCCCATCATCAACGCGGCGGCGTCATGGCGGTTTTCAGCATGCCGACCTGCTTGCGGTACAGGTTGGTCACGGTCTGATATTCCATGTTGTTCTGGCCAACCTTCATCATCTGCTCCTCCAGCACCACGGAGTTGCCGTCGGGCGACGTCTCATAGGGCGTCCGTTCAGCAGCGTCGGTAAAGGCTCCCTTTTCAGGGATGGTGCCGGAAAGATGACCGGACTGCGATCCGGCAAGCTGCATGCGCGCAGAATTGCGCAGCTGCTTCTTGAAATCAAACTCGACCAGGTCATGCGGACGGTAATGGGGCGTATCAGCGTTGGAGATGTTCTTCGACAACAGCTCCTGCCGCTGATTGTGCCAGGCCATCTTGTCCGACATCAGGCGGAACAGACCGCTATCCTTCAGATCCATGGCGAACGCTCCCATCCTTCCACGTTCTGGCGCTACCGCAGCACCATTGACATGACCAACACAATGCAATTTCCACGCCATCAGCGCTCTTTCCGACGGCACCAAGCCCCGGACTGGCCCGCATTTTGCGGAGCATGCGAACGGCGGCGCTGTCCACGCGCCATTCCAATATCCACCATAACGCATCGGCGGGATGGATAAACATGAAATCGCATCGCGCAACACCGGCTGCGGCCCGAATTGCATTCTGCTATGCTGCGTGCAGCCATATAGGTGGTTTCGCCGCCGGAACAGCTGTTCGACCAGGGAATCAGGGGCCGTGAACCAGGGACCGGAGACAGATGCCAGACCGCCGATGCGCCGCCCCGTGGCGGTGGCGCTGCGCAACGACCGCGGCGATGCCAGCCTGCCCCGTGTCGTCGCCACCGGCCATGGCGCGGTGGCCGAACAGATCCTTGAACTGGCCTTTGCCCATGGGGTGAAGGTCCGCACCGATGCCGACCTTGCGGAAATACTTGCCGCCGTCGACGTGGAAAGCGAAATTCCCATTGAAGCGATTGCCGCCGTGGCGGAAATCCTTGCCTATGTCTATCGTGCCAACGGCACCTGGAACGAACCGCGTTCCGCCGGCCCGAACAGTGAAGAGCCCGCATCCGCACCATGAGCCAGCCCCCCGCCATCCCCGGTCAGCCCGCTGCCGCCGACATTGCCCAGACGCTGGACAGTCTTCTGGACCTGCTGACCCGCGGGGAGGAGGCACTGGCCGCGGGCAAGATGGTGGATCTGGCGGGGCTGGAGCGTGAGGTGCAGCCCATCCTGGAGGCCGCCGTCGCCCTTCCCCCAGAAGAGGCGCGCGGTCTGCTGCCGCAGTTGGATGCCGTTCTGGGCCTGCTGGACCGGGTGACCAGCACCATGGAGCGGGTGCATGGCGCCAAGCTTGGCGGCAGCGAGACCCACGCCACCCGCATGCGTGCCACTCAGGCCTACCGTGCCGGCAAGGATATCTGATGGACGCCAGCAATTATCTGCGCCTGGTCCTGGCCCTGGCCCTGGTCCTGGGGTTGATCGGGGGCTTTGCCCTGTTGCTGCGGCGGTTCGGCCCGGCGGCCGGCCTGCCCATGCGGCGCAAGGGCGACCGACGCCTCAGCATCGTGGAGGTGCTGGCCCTGGACGCGCGGCGCCGGTTGGTGCTGGTCAAGCGTGACGGGGTGGAGCATCTGTTGCTGCTGGGCCAGAGTGACGACCGGGTCGTGGAAACGGGCATCACCCCCCCGGGTGGCAGCACGAATGAATTCAAGGCGGTGCTGGACCGCCAGGACAGGATGGACCCACCGGCATGACGGGCAAGCCGCTTCTCTCCCTTCTGGCCCGCTTCGGACTGCCGCTGGGCCTGTTGCGGGCGCTGGCTGCGGGGCCTGCCATGGCGCAGAGCCTGTCGCTGGACCTGGGCGATCAGGGCCCCAGCGGCACGGGCCGCATGGTGCAGTTCATCGCCCTGCTGACGGTGCTGTCTCTGGCGCCCAGCATCCTGATCATGATGACCTGCTTCGTGCGCATCACCATCGTGCTGAGCTTTCTGCGTTCCGCCATGGGCACGATGCAGGTGCCGCCCAACCAGGTGCTGGTCAGTCTGGCGCTGTTCCTGACCTTCTTCATCATGGCGCCCACGCTCCAGACCTCCTACGAGCAGGGCATCCGCCCCCTGATCAATGAGGAGGTGGACGAGATCACGGCCTTCAAGCGGGCAGTGGCGCCCTTCCATACCTTCATGATGCGGCATGTGCGGGAACGCGACCTGCAATTGTTCATGGACATGTCGAAGACCCCGCCCGTGGCGGAACCGAAGGATGTGCCGCTGCAGGTCGTCATCCCCGCCTTCATGCTGTCGGAACTGAAGCGGTCGTTCGAGATCGGCTTCCTGGTCTTCGTGCCCTTCCTGGTCATCGACATGGTCGTGTCGTCGGTGCTGATGGCCATGGGCATGATGATGCTGCCGCCGGCGATGATCTCGCTGCCGTTCAAGCTGATCTTCTTCGTGCTGATCGACGGCTGGTATCTGATCGTCGGCAGTCTGGTGCAGAGCTTCGGGGAGCTTTAGGCTCCCCACCGCCCGGCGCCCGCTCAGCCCTGGTTGTTGCGCCGTGCCAGGAAGGCCAGGCGTTCGAACAGGTGAACGTCCTGTTCGTTCTTCAGCAAGGCGCCATGCAGCGGCGGGATCAGCTTCTTCGGGTCGCGCTGGCGCAGCGTTTCCGGCGACACATCCTCCACCAGCAGCAGGCGGATCCAGTCCAGCAGTTCCGACGTGCTGGGCTTCTTCTTCAGCCCCGGCACGTCGCGCACCTCATAGAACAGGGTCAGCGCGTCGCGCAGCAGTTCGGCCTTCAGGTCGGGGAAATGCACCTCCACGATGCGGGCCATGGTGTCGGCATCGGGGAAGCGGATGTAATGGAAGAAGCAGCGGCGCAGGAAGGCGTCGGGCAGTTCCTTCTCATTATTCGATGTGATGATGACGACGGGCCGCTTGACGGCCTTGATGGTCTCCCCCGTCTCGTAGACGAAGAATTCCATGCGGTCGAGTTCCTGCAACAGATCGTTGGGGAACTCGATATCGGCCTTGTCGATCTCGTCGATCAGCAGGACGGGCGGTTCGTCGGCCTCGAACGCATTCCACAGCGGGCCCTTGCGGATATAGTTCTTGATGTCCTTGACGCGCGGGTCGCCCAGCTGGCTGTCGCGCAGGCGGCTGACGGCGTCATATTCATACAGCCCCTGCTGCGCCTTGGTCGTGGATTTCACATGCCAGGACAGCAGCGGCCGGCCCAGGGCCTTCGCCACTTCCTGCGCCAGCACGGTCTTGCCCGTCCCCGGTTCCCCCTTCACCAGCAGCGGCCGCTGCAAGGTGATGGCCGCATTCACGGCAACGCGAAGATCATCGGTGGCGACGTAATCCTGGGTACCTTGGAAACGGGTCATGGTCTGCCGGGCTGTTCAATGGGTCCGCGCGGCATCATTGCCGGAACGACCCGGAATGGCTACCCTTGAATTGCGGAAAGCCGGAGGACCGACCATGCGACAGGTTCTGGACAACGTCACCCCCGAACAACTGCCCGACATCCTGCGCCGGCTGGGCATCGACCCCGCCCGGCGCCTGCGCATCACCCTGGAAACGCTGGACGAGGATGTTCTGCTGCCCGGCGATGAGGAGGAACGCGCCTTCGACTGGGCGCTGGAGGAGACGTGAGCGGGTGTCGGGTCAGCGGGACTTCACGATGCCCGTGAAATCAGACCAATGGTCGACCTTGAATGCACGAATGTCGCGGACACAGGCCGGGAACCAAGGCAGAGCCTTAAGCCCCTGAATGGCGGCGAACAGATTGGCTAGATCGTCGCGCGACGTGATGTAAAGACTGCCCTGTACGCGATCGAACCCGAAACGGGCAAGACATCCACCAATATCAGAATAGGCTTGGGAAACGCCCTTTGGATGTCGCTGTGCCGTCTCCGCGACGATCAGGTCGAAGGCAATGGCAAACATCAGCGATCCCGTGGATCATCAAGAATATCGGACAGGCGATAGTCCAGTTCCTCGCCGCTTTCCACGACACGGATGCGCATGGAACGATCACCGCCATCCAGGGATTTCCCTGCCGACACCACTTCATAGACAGGACCCAACGGCCCAAATCGACGCCACGTGCCAATCAGGGCCTGCGGCGTGGGCATCTGGCTATCCACAGGACACCTCCTTCAAACAATACAAAATCGTCAGAAGTTTAGTGTACCCGAACTGCGGAAAAAAAGCTGACAATTGAGCGAAAGGGCCGGGCATGGTCACGCCCGGCCCTTCACATAATCTCAACCAGCCAGGGCGGCCTCGACCGCGGCGATGGCGTCGGCGGCCTTGTCGCCGTCGGGGCCGCCGGCCTGGGCCATGTCGGGGCGGCCGCCGCCGCCCTTGCCGCCCATGGCGGCTGCCGCCACGCGGACCAGATCGACGGCACTGGCCTTGGCCACCGCATCTTCCGTGACGCCGACCACGACCGACGCCTTGCCATCAGCCACGGCGATGGCGACGACGACGCCGGTGCCGACCTGCTTCTTCAGCTCATCGGCGAACGGCTTCAGATCCTTGGCCGGCAGGTCGGCGACGACGCGGCCGATGAAGCCCAGGCCGTTGATCTGCTTGACTTCCGACGCCCCACCGGAACCGCCGCCGCCCAGTGCCACCTGACGGCGCAGATCGGCCAGTTCCTTTTCCATCCGGCGGCGTTCTTCCAGCAGGCCGGTGACCTTGGCCACCACCTCACCTGCCGGCACCTTCAGCGCCTGGGCGGCATCCAGAAGACGGCCTTCCTGCTGTTCCAGATAGGCCAGCGCGCCGGCTCCGGTCAGTGCCTCGATCCGGCGGACACCGGCAGACACCGCCCCTTCCGACACGATCTTGAACAGGCCGATATCGCCCGTGCGGCGGACATGGGTGCCGCCGCACAGTTCGACGGAGAATTCCTTGTTGCCGGCTGCGTCCACGCCACCCATGGAGACGACGCGCACTTCCTCACCGTACTTTTCCCCGAACAGGGCCATGGCACCGACGGCGATGGCGGCATCGGGGGTCATCAGACGGGTGGTGACGTCGCTGTTGCCGCGGATGCGGGCATTCACCGTCGCCTCGACGTCGGCAATGTCATTGGCGGCCAGCGGGCTGGGCTGGGAAATGTCGAAGCGCAGACGGTCGGCGCTGACCAGTGAGCCCTTCTGGGTGACGTGGTCGCCCAGGCGGCGGCGCAGCGCCTCATGCAGCAGGTGGGTGGCGCTGTGGTTGGCGCGGATGGCGCCACGGCGAACCGTATCGACCTTCAGTTCGACGGCATCGCCCACGGCCAAGGTGCCTTTGGTCACCGTGCCGATATGGGCGAAGACAGCGCCCAGCTTCTTCTGCACGTCGCGCACGGTCACTTCCGCGCCCTTGGCGGAGACCATGGCACCGCAATCGCCAACCTGACCGCCGCTTTCGCCATAGAAGGGCGTCTGGTTGACGACGATCAGCACTTCCTGGCCTTCGCCGATGCTGGTCAGACGGTTGCCTTCCTTGTCCAGGATGGCGGTCACGGCGCCTTCAGCCAGTTCTGTGTCGTAGCCCAGGAATTCCGTGGCTCCCAGCTCGTCCTTCACTTCGAACCAGACACGTTCTGTCGCGGCCTCGCCCGAGCCGGACCAGGCGGCGCGGGCCTTCTTGCGCTGTTCCTCCATGGCGGCGTTGAAGCCGTCCACATCCACGGGACGGTTGCGGGTGCGCAGCACGTCCTGGGTCAGGTCCAGCGGGAAGCCATAGGTGTCATAGAGCGTGAAGGCGACATTGCCGGGCAGCGCTTCACCGGTGGCCAAGCCGCCTTCCGCCTCGTCCAGCAGCTTCAGACCGCGGTCCAGCGTCTGCTTGAAGCGGGTTTCTTCCAGGCGCAGCGTTTCGGTGATCAGCGCCTGTGCGCGCACCAGCTCGCCATAATGACCGCCCATCTCCCGCACCAGGGCGGGGACCAGACGGTGCATCACGGGATCCTTGGCGCCCAGCATATGGGCATGGCGCATGGCGCGGCGCATGATGCGGCGCAGGACATAGCCGCGCCCTTCGTTCGACGGCATGACGCCATCGGCGATCAGAAAGGAGCAGGAGCGCAGATGGTCGGCGATGACGCGGTGCGAGGTTACCTGCGGACCATTCAGGCTGGCCCCCGTCACTTCCGCCGACGCAGCCAGCAGCGCCTTGAAGATGTCAGTGTCATAATTGTCATGCACGCCCTGCATCACGGCGGCCAGACGTTCCATGCCCATGCCGGTATCGATCGACGGCTTGGGCAGGGGCACGCGTTCGAACCCGCCATCCTTGGACGGCATCTGTTCATACTGCATGAACACGAGATTCCAGATCTCGATGAAGCGGTCGCCATCCTGATCCGGGCTGCCCGGCGGGCCGCCGGCGATCTTGTCGCCGTGATCATAGAAGATTTCCGAGCAGGGGCCGCAGGGACCCGTATCGCCCATCATCCAGAAATTGTCCGAGGTCGGGATGCGGATGATGCGCTCGTCCGGCAGGCCGGCGATCTTCTTCCACAGATCGAACGCCTCGTCATCATTATGGAAGACGGTGGTCGTCAGCTTGTCGGCCGGAATGCCGAATTCCTTGGTGATCAGGTTCCAGGCCAGTTCGATCGCATCGGCCTTGAAATAGTCGCCGAAGGAGAAATTGCCCAGCATTTCGAAGAAGGTGTGGTGGCGGGCCGTGAAACCGACATTATCCAGGTCATTATGCTTGCCGCCAGCGCGCACGCATTTCTGCGAGGTGGTGGCGCGGCTGTAGGGCCGGTGTTCCTGACCGGTGAAGACGTTCTTGAACTGCACCATGCCGGCATTCGTGAACATCAGCGTCGGATCGTTGCGCGGTACCAGCGGCGAGCTGTCGACAATGGCGTGGCCGTGCTTCCCGAAATAGTCGAGGAAGGTGGTGCGGATGTCGTTGACGGTCTTCTTGGACATGGGATGACGGCCTAATTGCATGGACACGACAAGGGGATGGCGGTTTTACCTTGGCCGACAGCACCCTGTCCATGCCCGGCTTCCTATAGGCGCCATGCCAGACCGCTTTTCACCCCGATAAGCATGTGCAACAGGATGCAACATCACGCCCCCCTGAACCCGGAGTGGAATGCCCAGCCACTCCGAAAGCGAAAGGGGGAATGCAGGTCACCCCGCACTCCCCCTTCATTCGATCCATCCAGGACGGATCGAACTGCCTATTCCAATCTCCCTTGCTCGTGACCGATCAAGGGAGATTTCATGTTCCCTCAGGCGCCGGCGGGCGCATCCGCGCCCTTGGCTTACGCCGCATGTGCGGCGGGCCGCCGGTCGGCGGCCTCCAATCCGCCAAGGGTCAAGCCCTCGGCGGATTGGTATCATTCCGGGCTGGACGCCTCGCCGTCGGTTTCCGGCGTGCCCATCATGGCACCCGCCACGATGCCGGCATTGGCGCGGATCTTCTGTTCGATGCTGTCGGCCACGGCGGGGTTGGCGCGCAGGAAGGTCTTGGCATTCTCACGCCCCTGCCCGATACGCTGCCCGTCATAGGAGAACCAGGAGCCCGACTTGTCGACGACGCCGGCCTGGATGCCCAGATCCAGCAACTCGCCCACCTTCGACACGCCTTCGCCATACATGATGTCGAATTCGACGACGCGGAACGGCGGCGCCATCTTGTTTTTCACGACCTTCACGCGGGTCTGGTTGCCCGTCACCGTCTCCCGGTCCTTGATGGCGCCGATGCGGCGGATATCCAGGCGGACGGAAGCGTAGAATTTCAGCGCGTTGCCGCCCGTCGTCGTTTCCGGATTGCCGAACATGACGCCGATCTTCAG
>CALRTC020000026.1:0-97749 GCA_943371025.1 Hydrogenophaga intermedia | reverse complement strand
GGCTCTATTTCGCGCTGTTCTACTGCACCATCTCCATTCCGGTGGCCTGGCTGGCCGATCGCACCAACCGGGTGCGGGTCCTGTCGATCGCCTGTGCGTTGTGGAGTGCGGCAACCGTCGCCTGCGGTCTGTCATCGACATATCCGCAGTTGGTGCTGGCCCGCATGTCGGTCGGGGTGGGGGAGGCCGGTGGCGTCCCCCCCTCCTATGCCATCATCACCGACTATTTCGCGCCGGGCCGACGGGGCACGGCACTGGGCCTGTTCAATCTGGGCCCGCCATTGGGCCAGGCGCTGGGCGTGGCTTTCGGTGCCTCCATCGCGGCGGCCTACAGTTGGCGCAGCGCCTTCGTGGTGCTGGGCGTCGTCGGCATCGCCGCTGCCCTTCTTGTCTGGACCACAATCCGGGAGCCCAAGCGGGGCGGGTTGGATCTGCCAGAAGCCGGTGCCGCCCCGGTCGCCCCGGAAAAGGCCGGGTTCGGGGAAACGGTAGCCATGTTCTTCGGCCGCAAGGACTTGGTGCTGCTGTCGCTGGCCTGCGGCGCTACGCAGTTCGTCACCTATGCCGTGATGAATTTCACCGTCCTGTTCCTGATGCGGGAAAAGGGGATGAGCCTGCAGGAGGTGGCGCTCTACTATGCGCTGCTGATCGGGGTCGGCATCAGCCTGGGCATGTACGCGTCAGGCCGCCTGATCGACCGGTTCGGTAGCCGGTCAAGAGAGGCCTATGCCCTGATTCCGGCCGTCGGTTTGGTTGGGGCCGTGCCCTTCTTCGCGGGCTTCGTCTGGGCGCCGGGCTGGGAACTGGCGCTGCTGTTCCTGATCGGGCCGACCTTCTTCAATTATTTCTACCTGTCCCCTGCCGTTGCCTTGGTGCAGGAGGCGGTGCGGCCCAATCAGCGGGTCATGTCTGGTGCCTTGCTGCTGCTGGTCATGAACCTGATCGGGCTGGGCCTGGGGCCGACCTATCTGGGGGCGGCCAGCGACTATTTCCGCGCGGCCAACCCGGACAACTCACTGCAACTCGCGTTTTACACCCTGATTCCCTTCTACTTCGTCGCCATCGCCCTGTTCCTGGTGCTGGCGCGGGTGCTGAAGGGGATGACAAACCGGAATGGAGGTCGCTGATGCGTCTTTCCCTTCGACTTGGGGCCTGTGCGGCAGCTGCCCTTCTGTCCTTTGCCGCCCTGGCGCAGGAATCCCCTACCGTTACCGCACCAGCCGGTACCCTTGCGGGCCGTGCCAAGGATGGTCTGGCCGTCTTCAAGGGCGTTCCCTATGCCCTGCCGCCCGTGGGCGAACGCCGCTGGAAAGCGCCAGAACCGCTGCCCGTCTGGACCGGGGTTCACGATGCTGGCGAGCCGGGCCGGGCCTGCGTGCAGCCACGTCCACGTCTGGCCAGCATCTACGCCAATCCACCCCTGGAAATGGGGGAGGATTGCCTGTTCCTGAACATCTGGGCGCCGCAGGGTACGAAAAACGCCCCCGTGCTGGTCTGGATCCACGGCGGATCGCTGACCGGCGGTTACGGGCATGAGGAGATGTATGACGGATCAGCCCTGGCCAGGCAGGGCCTGATTGTCGTCTCCATCAATTACCGCCTGGGCATCCTGGGTTATCTTGCGCATCCGGGGTTGAGTGCCGAGAGCCCCGACGGCATCTCCGGCAATTACGGTCTGCTGGACCAGATCGCCGCCCTGCGCTGGGTCCGCGACAATATCAGCGCCTTTGGCGGCGATGCCGCGAAGGTCACCGTGGCGGGTGAATCCGCCGGCGCCCTGTCGGTCATGTATCTGATGGCCTCTCCCCAGGCGCGGGGCCTGTTCACCAAGGCCATCGCGCAAAGTGCCTATATGATCTCCACACCCGAACTGAAACAGCCACGCAATGGCGAGTTCGCGGCGGAAGGGATTGGCACCTATGTGGCCGGCAAGGTGGGTGCTGCCGATGTCGCGGCCCTGCGCGCCATGGATGCGGAAGCCCTGACCGCGGACGCGGTGAAGGCCGGTTACATCCCCTTCGGTACCGTCGATGGCAAGGTGCTGCCGGCCCAGCTGGTGGAGATTTTCGACAAGGGGCAGCAGGCACCGGTCCCGATCCTGGCTGGTTTCAACAGCGGGGAAATCCGGTCGCTGCGTTTCCTGCTGCCGCAGAAGCCCGCGGACGGCGCGGCCTATGAGGCGACGATCCGGGAACGGTACGGCGATCTGGCCGACCTGTTCCAGCACCTCTACCCGGCCGGCAATGTCGAAGAAAGCATGCTGGCCACCACGCGTGACGCGCTCTATGGCTGGACGTCGGAACGGCTGGCGCGCAACCAGACCGCGATGGGTCAGAATGCCTATCTCTATATTTTCGACCATGGCTACCCGGCGGCGGACGAGAAGGGGCTGCACGCCTTCCACGCTGCCGAAATTCCTTATGTTTTCGGCACGGCCGACCGCACTCCGCCACTCTGGCCCAAGGTGCCGGACAACGCTGCCGAACGCCGGCTGTCCGCAGCCATGAACAGTTATTGGGCCAGCTTCGCCATCACCGGCCGGCCAGCGGCAGAAGGGCAGCCGGCATGGCCGGTATTCGGCAAGACAGAAGGGTACATGGCCTTCTCCGACGTCGCCAAACCGGGGGAACGGATGCGACCGGGTATGTTCGCCCTGCATGAAACGGCCGTCTGTCGACGTCGGGCGGCGGGCACCATGCCCTGGAACTGGAATACCGGCGTGGCCTCGCCTGTGTTGCCGCCCAAGGGGAATGTTTGCTGATGCTGGACGGAACCATGCAGGATTTCCCGCTGACGCTGGACCAGTTCCTGCGCCACGCAGCGAAATGGCATCCCGATGCCAAACTGGTCACGGCACGGGAGGGGATGGAGCCCGCCCGCATCGGCTATGCGTCGCTGATGGAACGCAGTCTGGCTGTGACAACCCTTTTGACCGGTTACGGAATGCAGGCTGGCGACCGCGTGGCGACGCTGGCCTGGAACAGCCAGGGGCATGTGGAAGTCTGGTATGCCATCATGGGAGCGGGTGCCATTTGCCACACCCTGAACCCACGGCTGACGGCTGACCAACTGGCGTCCATGCTGGCCCAGTCCCAGGCGCGCATCCTGGTGGTCAGCGCTGATCTGGTGCCGCTGGCCCGACAGATCGCGGCATTGTCACCCGGCCTGTCCACCATACTGGTCATTGATGGGGAGGCCCCGGCCGACTGGCCTCAGGCCACCACGCTGGAACCGTTGATCGCGACGGCATCACCCGATGTGCTGTGGGGTGGGGTCGCGGAGACGGCGCCATCGGGGCTTTGCTTCACCTCGGGCACAACGGGTGCACCCAAGGGCGTGACCTATACCCACCGCTCCAGCTTCCTGCATACGCTGAAGCTGCTGCAGGCCGACGTCATGGCCCTGTCCGGCCGCGACAGTGTGCTGGTGGCGGTACCCATGTTCCATGCCAATGCCTGGGGCCTGCCCTTTGCCGTGCCGGCGGTGGGTGGGCGGCTGGTGCTGCCCGGCCGGCACAATGACGGTGCCAGTCTGGCCCGCCTGATCGCGTCCGAGCAGGTGACAGTCGGGGTAGGCGTACCGACAGTCTGGTTGGGGCTGGTGGAACATCTGGAAGCGACAGGCGGCACGCTGCCCAGCCTTCGCCGCATTATCGTCGGTGGATCCCCGCTGCCGCCGGCGCTGATGCAGCGGATCGAACAAAGGCTGGGTGTCATTGTGCAGACCAGTTGGGGCATGACGGAATTGTCGCCGTCCGGCACCGTTGCACCCGCCAACGATCCCGTGCGTGACGCTGCCCTGTCGGGACGGCCGTCGGTCGGGGTGGATTTGTTGCTGACCGACGCCGACGGTGTCGCCCTGCCGGAACAGCGCGGGGCCGAGGGGCATCTTCGCGTGCGGGGTATCGCCGTCGTCGATCGCTATTTCGGACAGGCGGAGCCGGCGACGGATGCGGCCGGCTGGTTCGCCACGGGCGATCTCGCCCGTATTGATGCGGCCGGCAATCTGATGATCACGGGCCGGGCCAAGGACCTGATCAAATCGGGAGGGGAATGGATCAACCCGGCAGAGATCGAAGCGCTGGTCGGCGCCCTGCCACAGGTGTCGCTGGTGGCCGTCATCGGTCGTGTCCACCCCAAATGGGGTGAACGTCCCTTGCTGCTGGTGGAAACCAGGGCCCCGATCGATGATGCTGATCTGCTGGCACCGCTGTTGGGCAAAGTGGCACCCTGGTGGTTGCCGGACGAAATCATCCGGCTGGACAGCATGCCTTTGGCGGGAACCGGCAAGATCGACAAAATGCGCCTGCGGGTCCAATATGGCGCCCGGTGAACGGATGGACAGCCCCAGCGTGCCGTCCGTCGGCAGGACAGGCAGCAACGGAAAGACCAAGTGGTGTCTGAACAGGTGAAATCCCGTCGGCGCTCGACCAAGGCCGAGCAGCGCGCGGAGATGATGGAACAGATCCTCGACGAGGCGGAGTATCTTTTCTCCAAACATGGGCTTTACGGCGTCACGCTGAAGGATGTGGCACAGCGCGTGGGGGTCCACCACACGCTGCTGAACTATTATTTTGAGGATAAAAAGAAGCTGTTCGACGCGGTCTTTGCCCGTCGGGCCGCAGTCACCAGCGAACGGCGCATGACGGTGCTGGAGGAATATGAGAAGGCCACTGCCGGCCATCCCACAGTGGAGGGCGCGCTGCATGCCTTCCTGGACACCGACCTGGATCTGTATATCGAGGGTGGAGAGGGCTGGAAAAATTACGCGGCCCTGGGCGCCCAGGTGGCCAATACCCCGGAATGGGGCGCGGAGCTGATGGACAAACATTTCGATCCGGTCGTGCTGCGCCTGATCGAACTGCTGAAGAAGGCCCTGCCCGGCTGTGCGGAAGAGGACATCTTCTGGGGCTACCATTTCGTGACGGGGGCTTTGCTGCTGACCCTGGCACGGACGGGGCGTATCGACAAGCTGTCTGGCGGTGTCTGCAAATCCGATGATTTCGCCGCAGTGAAGGCCCGCATGGCTGCGTTCATGGCAGCAGGCTTCAAGGAAGTCTGCAAGCCGCGGCAAGGGTGAACCCGGTCTTGGCCCCCGCCGACGACCCGGCGGGGGCATTCCATCTACCGTGTCACTGCGGTCACCGGTGCCGTCCAACCGCTGGATGCCAGTTCGCGTTCGGCCTGCATGAAGCCATAAGTGGGCACGATGTCGCCGGTGCGGTCAGTCACCGCAGCCAGTCGCTCCACCACCTGCTCGCCGGCATCCGCACCGCTGCCGATATGGCAGCCCTGGGTCAGGGTGATGTTGGCTGCGGCGAAATGGCCGGCGCCGGCACACAGGATGGTGCGCGTCGGCGCATCATCGCACACCAGCGGCAGCAGCGCCGGGCTGACCAGCGACGGATGAAGCCGTTCCAGGCTGTCTCCGGAAAGCACGCCGTCCGTCATCTGCGTGGCAGCCGTGGGCGCCAGGCAGTTCACGCGGATATTATGCTTCTCCCCCTCGATGCCCAGGGTCTGCATCAGGCCGACCAGGGCCATCTTGGCCGCCCCGTAATTCGCCTGTCCGAAATTGCCGTAAAGACCGGAAGACGACGTGGTCATGACGATGCGACCATGACGCTGGGCCCGCATGACTTCCCACACCGCCTTGGTGCAGATCACGGCCCCCATCAGATGCACCTCCAGCACCAGGCGGAAATCATCCAACCCCATCTTGGCAAAGCTCTTGTCGCGCAGGATGCCGGCATTGTTGACCAGGATGTCGATGCGGCGCCATTCATCCAGGGTTCGGGCGACCAGGGTCGCCACAGCAGCCTCGTCCGTCACCGACCCGGCAATGGCCATCGCATCGCCACCGGCCGCGGCGATCTCTACCGCGACGGCGTTGGCTGCTTCCTGGCTGAGGTCGTTGATAACAACTTTCGCGCCCTGGCGGGCCAGGAACAAGGCATGCTGCCGTCCCAGACCACCGCCGGCCCCCGTCACAATTGCGATCCGTCCCTTCAACATCATTCCCGGGCGCTCCTCTTTCCGGTTTTGGTGCGCCTGTATAGCTGAAATAATATTCACTATCAAGATAGTGAATATTTTAGGCGTAAGCCGCAAGTCAGCCAGATCGCAACCGGACATCAGGCGGAACGCTGCCGTCCGACAGCGTGACCGACCGGAAAGCCCATCCAGCTGCCGAAGAGAGAAATTGCGAAAAAACAGCAGGAATCCAATCTTGACATTTATCAAGATGATTTCAGAAATTTATCAATCATATAATTCACAATACTCAATAAATACAAAAATCATCCATTTTTTCACCTGGATCAAATCTATTTATTGTCTACTATACATGCTCTGATTTGATCCTGATCAATGTCTGCCGTCTGTCCATCACGGTATTGATTTTCCTGGCAAACAATCTTGCTGGCAGGACGTCATGCACGCCAATCCCGACACACGACGGAAAGAGCTTCTGAAGTTCCTGTTCCTCGCCTTCGTTCTGATCCCCGGCCTGTCGGTCGGGGTCGTGGGCGCCTTCGGATTTGCCGTCTGGATGTACCAACTGGTTGCCGGTCCGCCGGGCATGTGAGGGAGGGGTGCCAATGAAAACCGACCTGTCCCGCCGCGCCCTGTTCGGCCGCCGGCCAGATACAGAGGTACGGCCGGCCGCGCCGTTGGCTGTCATTGCCGCCACCTGCCTGGCGGAAAACGGCGCCTACTGCCGAACCTGCGCGGATTCCTGCCCGGAGGGTGCCATTCGGTTCCACCTGCTGCCGCGTGGACGGGCGCGCGGCGATGTCGATGCCGACCGTTGCACCGGGTGCGGCGACTGTCTGCCCCCCTGCCCAGCCGGTGCCATCAGCCTGATGGGCACATTGGAGGAAGCGCATGGGCACTGAAATCCACATTTCCAGCTTCATCGTCCATGCCCGCCCCGATGCCATCGCCGACCTGTCGGCTCGCCTGCTGACCCTGGATTGTGAAATCGTACCCAGTCAGGGCGACATCAGCCGCCTGATCGTGCTGGTCGAAAGGCCCAGTGACCGGGCCGTCGCCGAAACCCTGGACGCCATCAACGCCCTGCCCGGCGTCTACAGCGCCCTGCCCGTCTATCACCACGCCGAACCTGCGGCGGCCCTTGCGGAGCCGATGCCATGACCCTGACACGACGCGACTATCTGAAGGCGCAGGCGGCTGCAACGGCCGCCGCCGCCGCTGGCCTGACCCTGCCGGCCGGTGCCACGCAGCTGCCCACGGGTGCTGACAGCAAGATGAAATGGTCCAAGGCCGCCTGCCGCTTCTGCGGCACGGGCTGCAGCGTCATGGTTGGCGTGAAGGATGGGCGCATCGTCGCCACCCACGGCGACCAGAAGGCCGAGGTCAATCGCGGCCTGAACTGCGTGAAGGGCTATTTCCTGTCCAAGATCATCTATGGGCAGGACCGGTTGACCATGCCCATGCTGCGGATGAAGGACGGCCGCTATGCCAAGGATGGGGAATTCACCCCCATCACCTGGGACCAGGCTTTCGACATCATGGCGCAGAAATGGAAGGCGACGCTGAAGGCCAAGGGGCCGGAGGCCATCGGCATGTTCGGGTCCGGCCAATGGACCGTGCATGAAGGCTATGCCGCCGTCAAACTGATGAAGGCCGGGTTCCGGTCCAACAATATCGACCCCAATGCCCGGCACTGCATGGCCTCTGCCGTGGCCGGCTTCATGCGCACCTTCGGCATCGATGAGCCGATGGGTTGCTACGATGATATCGAAGCCGCCGACGCCTTTGTGCTGTGGGGCAGCAATATGGCGGAGATGCATCCGGTCCTGTGGACCCGTGTCACCGACCGCCGTCTTGCCAACCCCGATGTCAAGGTGGCCGTGCTGTCGACGTTCGAGCACCGGTCGTTCGAATTGGCCGACATTCCCATGGTGTTCACGCCGCAGACTGATCTGGCCATCCTGAACTACATCGCCAACCACATCATCCAGACGGGGCGGGTGAACAAGGTGTTCGTGGGCAAGCACACGACCTTCGTGAAGGGCCGCACCGATATCGGTTATGGCCTGCGCCCCGACCATCCGCTGGAAAAGGCCGCGGAAAACGCCGGCAAGGCCAACGAGTCCGATCCGATCAGTTTCGAGGAATATGCTGCGTTCGTCGCTCCTTACACGCTGGAGAAGGTGGCCGCACAATCCGGTGTGCCGGCCGCCCGGTTAAAGGCGCTGGCGGAGCTGTACGCCGATCCGAAGATCAAGGTCACCAGCTTCTGGACCATGGGCTTCAACCAGCATACGCGCGGTGTCTGGGCCAATAACCTTGTCTATAATATCCACCTGCTGACGGGCAAAATCTCTCAGCCCGGCAACAGCCCCTTCTCCCTGACCGGTCAGCCCAGTGCCTGTGGCACCGCGCGCGAGGTGGGCACCTTCTCCCACCGCTTGCCGGCCGACATGGTGGTGACGAACCCCGAACACCGCGCCCATGCCGAACATCTGTGGAAACTGCCCGACGGCACGATCCCGGCCAAGCCCGGCTTCCATGCCGTGCAGCAGGACCGCATGCTGAAGGACGGCAAGCTGAACTGCTATTGGGTGCAGGTGAACAACAACATGCAGGCCGCCCCCAATACGGGGAATGAAACCTGGCCCGGCTACCGAAACCCCGACAATTTCATTGTCGTCTCCGACGCCTATCCCACCGTCACCACCATGGCGGCCGATCTGATCCTGCCCGCCGCCATGTGGGTGGAGAAGGAAGGCGCCTATGGCAATGCCGAGCGCCGCACCCAGGTCTGGCACCAGTTGGTGAACGCGCCGGGTGAGGCCAAATCCGACCTGTGGCAGCTGGTGGAATTCTCCAAACGCTTCAAGGTGGAAGAGGTATGGCCGGAGGAATTGCTGGCCAAGGCCCCGGAATATCGCGGCAAGACCCTTTACGACATCCTTTATCGCAATGGACAGGTGGACAAGTTCCCTGTCGGCGAATGCGACCCGGCCTATGAGAATCGGGAGGCGAAGGCCTTCGGTTTCTATCTGCAAAAGGGCCTGTTCGAGGAATATGCCAGCTTCGGCCGCGGCCACGGGCATGACCTTGCCCCCTACGAACGCTATCACGAGGAGCGGGGTCTGCGCTGGCCGGTGGTGAACGGACAGGAAACGCGCTGGCGCTTCCGTGAAGGCAGCGACCCCTATGTGCCGGCCGGCGAAGGGTTCCGGTTCTATGGTCACAAGGACGGCAAGGCCCGCATCTTTGCCCTGCCCTATGAACCGCCGGCCGAAAGCCCGGACAAGGAATATCCTTTCTGGCTCAGTACCGGCCGTGTGCTGGAACATTGGCATTCCGGGTCCATGACCCGGCGCGTGCCGGAACTGCACAAGGCCGTGCCGCAGGCCCTTTGCTACATGCACCCCGATGACGCCCAGGTCTTGAATATCCGGCGCGGACAGGAGGTTTTGGTCGCGTCGCGCCGGGGCCAGGTACGGGCGCGGGTGGAAACGCGCGGCCGCAACAAACCGCCCCGCGGTCTTGTCTTTGTACCCTGGTTCGATGCCGATGTGCTGATCAACCGCGTCACGCTGGACGCCACCGACCCGATCTCCAAGCAGACCGACTTCAAGAAATGCGCCGTGCGCATCACGCCGGTTGAAGGGGCCTGAGCCATGAAAAAGCTGCGCACCCCCCTGTTCCTGGCCCTGCTGGCGGCCCTGCCGCTGCTGGCCATGCCCCTGGCTCAACGGGCGCTGGCCACCGATCCCGCGACCACCGCGACCACGGCCAGCACCCGTGATGTGAAGGCCAGCGGCCGCCCTGCTTTCACCGGGGCCGAAGGCCTGACGGTGCAGGAAGCCCCACCCATGCCCAAGGACGCGACGGATGATAAGCGCCGGCAGCGCAATTATCCCGAACAGCCGCCCGTCATCCCCCACGCCATTGCCGGTTATCAGCTGGACCTGCGCGCCAACAAGTGCCTGACCTGCCACGCCCGTGAATTCACGGGCGACAGTCAGGCACCCATGATCTCCGTCACCCACTTCCAGGATCGCGACGGGCAGGTGCTGGGGGCCGTGTCCACGCGCCGCTATTTCTGCCTGCAATGCCATGTGCCGCAGACGGAGGCGCAGCCGCGCGTGGTCAATACCTTCCGTGACGTGGACAACGTGATCCGCGATGCCCATTCCCCGGTAACGGAGGGCAAATGATGGGCATCATCCGGCGGGCCGTGGATCTGGCCAGGATGGTCTGGGCGGCCTTCAACCGCCCTGCCGGTCATCTGGGCATCGGTTTCCTGACCATCGGCGGCTTTTTGGCCGGCGTCATCTGGTGGGGCGGCTTCAACACCGCGTTGGAAATGACCAACAAGGAAGCCTTCTGCATCTCCTGCCACGAGATGCGGGACAATCCCTATGCCGACCTGAAGCAGACCATCCATTATTCCAACCGATCCGGCGTGCGGGCCACCTGCCCGGATTGCCATGTGCCCCATAACTGGACGGACAAGATTGCCCGCAAGATGCAGGCATCCAAGGAAGTCTGGGGCAAGGTCTTTGGCACCGTCGATACGCCGGAAAAGTTCGAGGCCAAGCGCAAGGAGTTGGCGGGCCATGAATGGGCCCGGCTGAAGGCTAACAACTCCCTGGAATGCCGTAACTGCCACAGCGCCGACAGCATGGATATCACCCGCCAGGGTGCCCGCGGCGCGGAAGCGCATCAGCGGTTCCTGTTCACGGGTCAGGCCACCTGCATCGACTGTCACAAGGGCATTGCCCACCGTCTACCCGACATGACGGGTGTGCCGATCTGGACCATGCCAGCATCAGACAAGCAGGCAGCACCTCAACCCTGATACCGCCGGCCGGCAACGCAAAGCGACGCGTGCCACGGCCCTTGTTCAAGGCGACGGCCAATGCGGCCGACCCGATTCAATCAAACCGTCCGGGCCGGGTCGGGTCCCTGCTGGCTTTGCCACAAACGGGCATAGAGGCCCTGGCGGGCCAGCAGTTCCGGGTGGGTTCCCTTTTCGGCGATCCGCCCTGCCGCCAACACGCAGATCATGTCGGCCTGCATGATGGTATGCAGGCGATGGGCGACGATCAATGTTGTCCGGCCTTTCGCGAAACCCTGCAGAAAGCCCTGAATCGCCTGTTCTGTTTCTGAATCAAGGGATGCTGTTGCCTCGTCCAGCAACAGGATGGGTGAGTCCTTCAGGATGGCGCGCGCCAATAGCAGCCGTTGACGCTGGCCCGCCGACAGCCTTGTTCCCCCTTCGCCGACGGGCGTGTCATATCCGCGCGGCAGGCGGCTGATGACATCATCCAGATGCGCGGCCTGCGCGGCGGCCATCACAGCAACTCGGTCGGCATCCGGTTGGCCCTGGGCGATATTGGCGTGGATCGTGTCGTCGAACAGGCCGCCCTCCTGGCTCACCAGCGTCACCTGCGCCCGCAGCGAGGAAAGCGTGACATCGCGGATATCGATGCCGTCGATCAGAATGCGGCCGCACTCCGGATCGTGAAAACGCGCAATCAGGTTCAGCACCGTCGATTTACCCGCACCGGAAAGGCCGACCAGCCCCACCGTAGCCCCCGCCGGGATGTCCAGGCACAGATCATCCAGCACGGCCGGACCGTCCCCATGGCCAAAACAGACATGGTCGAAACGGATGGCACCGGCCGATGCCGGCAGCATCCCCGCCCCCGGTCTGTCGCCGATGACCGGTGCCTGATCGGCCAGGTCGAACAGCCGCGCCAGGGCGGCATCGGCGTTGCGTCTGGCCACCTGGGCAGAGGCGATGCGGCGCAACACCAGTGACAAGGCCACGAAGGCGCTGGTGAAGGTGACCAAGGTCCCCGTGCCCAGCCCCGGCAGGCCCACCCCACCGATCAGAACCAGGGCTGCCAATCCCACCCCGCCCACCAGTTCCAACAGGGGCATGGAAAGGGCGTGGACGCGGATTTCCGCGGCATAGGCGTCCGTCATACGGTCCATGGCCGCCCAGGCCTGCGCCACCTCCGCCTTTTCCATCCGATAGATCTTGACTTGCCTTATCCCCTGTAACAACTGCCCCAGCCGCGCCGCCATGCGGGCAATCTCTTCATGCAGACGGTTGGAATGGCTCGCCGCCTGCCGTCCCAGCCAGCGCACGGGAAGGCCGCTCAGCCCCAACGCCAGCATCGTCAGCAGGGTCAGCCGCCAATCGACCCAGAACATCCAGGCGGCAATGACCAGCGCCGTCACGGTGTCGCGGCCCATGGCGCCCAGCCCCGGCCCCAGCATGTTCTGGACCAGCAGCGTGTCGCGCTGCACCTGGGTCACCACGCCGGTCGACACCCGTGTTTGCAGGAAGGAGAGGTCGGCCGCGATCAGGCGGGCCACCACCTGCTTTTGCAGTTCGGAGACGGCCTGCGTACCGGCCACCGACAGGGACACGGTCTGCCAGTAGGCACCCAGCCCACGCAGCGCCGCAAACAGGATGGCCGCGCCAGCCAGTCCCCGGAATTCCGCGGCGGTCCCGCCCGCGACGAAGACGCCATCGATGACGCGCGTCAGCAGGTTGGTCTGCGCCCAGGTACCCGCCGTCACCAGGGCCGTACCCACGCACCACACCATCAGCCGACCCCGCGACCGGTTCCACATCCCCCCGAACAACCGCAGCCAAAGCCGCGCGGGTTCCGTATCGGCCCGCATGTCAGAAGGTCCGGGTCACGCTGAGCGCGAGATAGTCGCGATCGGACAGCCACTGCTTTGCGGGCGGGCCCATATAACGGGTCAGGCTGAGGCTGGCCTTCCAGACGGACCGGTACGTCGCTGTTACCGCCAACTGCATGTCAGCCGCCCCGGCATTCTGCACCCGATATCCGAAACTGTGACCGGAGATGGTATAGCCGACACCAATGGGGACCGTCAGGTCCAGGTTGGGCAGGACCCGGAAATAGCGGGGTTCCAGCATCACCCTTATTTTCGTGGCGGTTCCCTTCCATTGCGGCCTGAACGATACCGGATCATGGTCCAGCACCTTATCGACCATGGTTTCCGCATTCAGATCGGCACTGTCCCACAGGGCGGATCGGCCCAGCGCCTGGGTCACCGACAATTGTCCATGCAATGTCTGGCCCGTGACATAGGCGTTGTAGACGCTCCCGTCGCTTCCGGCCGATCCGGCCAGATAGAGTGGCATATGACGGCGCAACGATGCCTCGCCTGAAACCATCCCGTCTCCGACCGACGCGCTGACACTGGCGCCGTAAAGCTGGATGCCGCCAGGATAGACCAGCCGGTAATAGCCGACGGGACCCGTAGTGGCGGGTTCGGTGACCCGCAGCAGATGTTGCGGGTCCAGGGCGTTATAGCGCAGGGCGTAAAGCCCGTAGTCGACATCGCCGATCACGGCATGCAGCGACAGGCCGAACTGCCCCTTGCCCGACGGTTCGCGGTCGGGCCGCCGGACCAGATAACGCCCCGGCGCAACAAAGAGTCGGTCGGCCCCGGCACCGAACTGATCCAGATAGGAGAAATAGGTGCCGCTGCCGGCCAGCCGGGTCGGCCGCCATTCAAGCTGGTGGTAGAAAGACAGGGCCAGATCGGCGGTGGGCTGCAGGGTCAGCGACACCTGCCCGACCGGACGATAGGTATCGCTGCTATAGGCGCTCTGCACCCCGACGGGACGGGTATAATCCACGGGTGCCTGCGCGGCGGCGATGGATTGTGGGTCATAGAACAGGCTTTCACCCCACAGCAGGGTCTGCCGCCCTACCCGCAGCGACAACGGCATGTCCGCCACGGTGAAGGAACCATAGACGAACCCTTCGCGCCACTCGGCATGCTGTCCGTACAGATCACGGACGGCAGGGGCGAAACGGCCCGGCGCCGCAGTGCCTGCATTGGCGGCCGGCAGGGCTGGGGCATCCGTGCCATTGCGATAAACCTGATCATACCAGGCCGCGGCACTGGCATGCAGTCCCCAGTCGCCGGCCGTCATATCCAGCGCGGACAGAATATCCAGACGATTCGAGATCAAACCGCGTGTGAAATTGCGGTCGCCATCGTCCCAGTTAAGATCGTCCAGCAGAGCCGTATCCTGGCGGGCGACGCGACTTGCCAGTGTGTAGCGCAGCAGATTGTCCCAGCGGACCGCGATGGCATCGTCACGGTAAAGCTCGGCGGCAGTCACCGGCATGGCAGCCGACAGCATCAATGTCAGCCCGGCCAGCATCGGGCCGGTCGCGACGGCCAGAGACAATAGGCGCCGGGGACGACAAGCCTCTTGTCTCACCCTTGCCCCTGGGTAATGATCGCCCGGCCCCGCGGATCGACGCCAGCGACGGGCGATAAGGGCAAGGCTGCCCCCCACGGTTCGGCCCGCCCTGGCAAGGGGGGGGCAGAAAGCCGTCCCTGTGCCGGGCGTCGGAAACCGGATTTCATGCGCCGTCTCTTCCTCCTGTCGTTCATCCTGATGGCCTCCCATCTGCCCGCCGCCGCCCAGGTGGGGGAGCAGGAGGCGGCCTTGCTGAATTCCAGCCTCACGCCCGTCGGGGCGGAACGGGCCGGCAACGCCGATGGCACTATTCCCGCCTGGACGGGCGGCCTGGCGGACCGCACCGCCGCCGTCAAGGGGGGGCGCCCCGATCCCTTCGCGGCAGAGAAGCCGCTTTTCACCATCACGGCGCAGAACTGGAAGGACCATGCCGACCGACTGCCGGAAGGGGCCAGGCATCTGTTCCAGACGCAGCCCGGTTATCGGATGGACATTTATCCGACCCACCGCACGGCGGCCGCGCCGCAGAGCGTCTATGACGCCATCTTCCGCAATGCCACCCAGGCCCGCCCGGCCGCAGAGGGCATCCAATATGGGGTTGAAGGGGCCATCGGCGGCGTTCCTTTCCCCATTCCCAAGGACGGGTTCCAGGCGGTCTGGAACCATCTGCTTGCCTATTGGGGGCCGGCACGGGATCTCACGGTCAGCACCTATATCGTTCCCGACGATGGCGTCGTTGAACTGACCAGCGCCTATCGGGAAATCGCAGACTTCCCCTATTACTATCCCGGCGCGCAGCCTCAGGATCTGGACGGCTATTATTTCAAGACCATCCGGCTGGCCACGGCACCCGCTTCGCGCCTGGGCGAGGGCTATCTCTATTGGCAGCCCATCAATATAAAGCGTCACGATTTCGCCGCCTGGCGGTTGCTGCCCGGTGAACATCGTGTGCGCAAGGCGCCACCCATCTCCTACGACGTGCCGGACCCCAATGCCGCCGGCTACATGAACCAGGACGAATATTACGTCTTCTTCGGCGGCTTGGATCATTACAGTTTCCGGCTGGTCAGCAAGAAGGAGATGTATATTCCGTACAACAACAACCGGCTCTATCAGTTGCCGGTTGGCGAGATCCTGTCCAATGGCCACCCCAATCCCGACACGCTGCGCTATGAGCTTCACCGCGTCTGGGTCGTGGAAGGAACCCTGGCCCCCGGGGCGCATGATGTGGTGCCGCATCGGCGCCTCTATCTGGACGAAGATACCTGGATGGCCGTCTATTCGGACAGCTGGGACGAACAGGG
Source organism: Hydrogenophaga intermedia (assembly GCA_943371025.1). Taxonomy (GTDB): domain Bacteria; phylum Pseudomonadota; class Alphaproteobacteria; order Azospirillales; family Azospirillaceae; genus Niveispirillum. Next base: position 82,198 of record CALRTC020000026.1, on the reverse strand, counting down.
CAAGCTGTGGAAATTCGGACAGGCGACAATGTACCTGATGCCAGACGTCCCGGCCGTCATCATCGGCAGCCAGTTCGTCCATGATTTCGAGCTGGGCGGCTATGCCTTCACCTTTGCCTTCAATGGTGAAACCGCCCCTTACCAACTGACTGCTCCCCACCCCGCCACCTTGTTCAGCCCCGACAGCCTGTCCGCCCGTTCCGTGCGGTAAGGTGATCAGGCCGTCAGTCCCACATAGGCCATGCTGGCCAGCTTCTGCATCACGGCCGCCGACATTTCCCCCGCCATGACCATGGCCAGGCGGTCATCCTGCCAGATGCAGATGCGCAGGTCAGCGCGCTTGAACTGATCGAAACGGACGGTTCCATCCGATTGCCGCAGATAGATGGTGAAAACCTTGCCCGCACCATCGCGGTAGGAAAGGGTGGCCGCGTCCTGTTCGACCTGCAGCCCGGCCAGGGTATAGCCCGCCCGACGCAGGTCCGGCACCTTCACCTTAGCCTCGACAATGCGGCTCAGCGCCTCGTTATAGGGCGAAAGATCGTCGGATACCGAAGTAAATGGTTCGGTGCGGGCCGCAAGGGCCAGTGCCACTACATCGTCCGGCCCAGGCGGGCGCAGCCACAGCCCGCCTGTCACGACCAGGAACAGGACCGATGCCGCCATGGCCAGCCGACGCCAGCCCATCCGGGAGGGCGTGGTGCCCGACCGTGCCAGACGCAGCAGATTATCGGGCAGGGGGCGGTCGGCCAGCGGACCATAGATCCGCTTCATCATCTCCTTGTCGGCGCGGAAAGCCTCCACGCGGGCGGCCAGCGCCGCATCGGCCTGGATCATGGCCGCCACCACGCGGGCGCGATCGGGCGGCAACTCGCCATCGATGAAGGCGTGCAGCTCTTCCTCCGTCATTTGGTTGTCTAAGGGGGGATGCTCGCTCACGTCCTGTCTTTCGATCCCTGCGGCAGCGGTATGATCTCCGCGCCTTCGCCCTGCATCACCGACCGCAACCGCTCCCGCGCGCGGGCCAGCCGCGACATCACGGTTCCGATCGGAATCTTCAACTCCTCCGCAATCTCGCGGTAACTCAATTCCTCGACACTGACCAGCAGAAGTATCTCACGATGTTCTGGCGCCAGCCGGTTCACCGCCGTCACGAAATCCCGGACGGCGCCCGTATCGACCGGCGGTTCGGACAGGCCGACATGGTCGACCAGTTCGGTGATGTCCTGCTCCTCCCCACGCGTCCGGCCCTTGCGGATTTCGTCCGTATAGAGATTGCGCAGGATGCGGCGTAGCCAAGCCGGCAGGCTTCCCATCTCCCGCAGTTGCGTCGATTGGTTCAGGGCCCGTTCGACGCAATCCTGCACCAGATCATCGGCCAGCGCGACATTCCCCGCCAGCGCCATGGCATAGCGACGCAGCGCCGGAAGCTGCGTGACCAGGGCATTTACGAACTGTTGCGGTCGCGTCACGGCAGGTTGATCTCCGGCACGGGTCCGGCACCGCCCATCCATGAACCGACGGCCCCTCGCCGCATCAGCATATAGTCACCATCATCCACTTCCCAGCCACGACGACCCCGCTTTTGCACCTCTTGTCCTATGGACGGGGCGGAGTGCCGGCTTATTCCCACCCCGCATAAAAATTCCGCCTGAGAGCTTTTTTTCATCCGGCCGGGAATATCCGGCCGTCCCCACCCGTCCTGATGATCGGGTATCGTGGGGAGAGGCCGGATGAGGCTGCGTCAAACAATTCTATCCGTCATGCTGCTGCTGGGCCTGACGCCGGGCGCGCTGGCGCAAACGGTCGGCATGTCACCCGACCCGGCCGCCCTGCGGTCTGAAATGGCGCGCATCCATGCCGGCAAGGTGGATGATGCGGCGATGGCGCGCATCGACACCGACATCACCGCTCTGCATGGCGGTATGGTGCCGACGCAGGTGGCCACGGCCGCCGCCGCGTCGGCGCCGAAGGCAAAGGCCAGCCAGACCTGGACCTGGCTGGCCAGCGTCGATGCGGAGAAGGAGACGAAGGCCGAACCCGCGGCGGCGGCGGCACCGCCGCCGCCGTCCGACAGCAGCTTCGTCGGGCAGGAGACCTGTTCGGGCTGTCACCAGCAGGAGACAATGAACTGGGCGCACACGGTGCATGCCAAGGTCTTCGGCCTGAACCCGCGCACGCAGCAGCAGACCCAGAACTGCGAGGCCTGCCACGGTCCCGGCTCGGCCCATGTCGAAGACCCCAGCGACCTGACGAAAATCATCGCCTTCTCAAAGAAGAGCAAGACGCCCCTGCCTGAACAGAACGGCCAGTGCCTGACCTGCCACCAGGGCGGGCAGCGCATTTTCTGGCATCAGAGCATCCATGACAGCGATCAGGTCGGCTGTTCAGACTGCCATAACCCGATGACCAATTTCGGTTCCCGCGGCCTGACAGCGCGGGAAAGCATCAACGAAACCTGCTTCCAGTGCCACAAGGCTCAGCATGCCGAATTCTCCCGCCGGTCGCACATGCCGCTGCTGGAAGGCAAGCTGTCCTGCACCGACTGCCATAATCCGCACGGGTCCAGCACGGCGCCGCTGCTGAAGGCGGACAGCGTGAACGAGATCTGCTTCACCTGCCACGCCGAAAAGCGCGGGCCGTTCCTGTTCGAACATGCGCCCGTGCGTGACAGCTGCCTGAACTGCCATTCCCCGCACGGATCGAATTTCGAGGCGCTGCTGACCGTGCCGCGTCCCGTCCTGTGCCAGCAGTGCCATTCGCAGTCCAGCCACCCCGGCGCACTGCTGACGGCGGGCAACATGGCCCAGGGTGTGATGGCCGACCCGCGACTGATCGGCACCTCCTGCTCCACCTGCCATACCAACGTGCATGGCTCGAACTCTCCCTCCGGCTCCAGGTTCGAACGATGAGCAAGCGGCGGCACCTCTCCCCCCGGCACTGCGTTCTGATGGCGGCCCTGCTGAACGGCACGGCCATGGTGCCGGCCCTGGCGGACAGCGCCGGCACCGGCTATGGCGGGCCGGGCAATGTCCTGAACCCGCAGGGCCAATGGCTGGACCGGCGGCGCGACAGCGACGGACTGTCGGCCCTGGACGACATCACCCGCACGCCGACGGGCCTGCTCTACCCGCTGCCCTACCGCACGCCTGAGATGGTGCAGGCCAGTGGCGACCCTGACTGGTGGCTGCTGCGCTGGGCCGAAGGCGGGGTCATCGGCACGTTCGGCAAGAATGACGGGGCGGCAGCGCTGAAGGAATATGGCGCCTGGAACAGCGGGCCGGTCCTGACCAGCATCGGCTTTCTGGCGGAAAACCGGCGCACGGCCCTGCATGTGTCGGCCATCGGCCAGAATGTCGGCCGCAATGACCAGTATTATCAGGTGGAGGTCGGGCGCTATGGCGTGTTCAACACGCTCTGGTATTTCGACAGCATCCCGCACACCTATGCCACCACCGCGCGGTCGCTGTGGGACGGGGTGGGCAGTGATCGGCTGACCCTGACGGCGGCACTGAAGCCCGGCGCATCCACGGCCGCCCAGGTCAATGCCGTGGCCGCCGCCGCCGGCCCCACGGCCCTGCGCATCACGCGCGAGAAGGCGGGCAGCAACCTGACCTACGCGGTGGATGAACAGACCGAACTGTTCATGCGCACCAGTGCGGAACTGCGCAAGGGCACCCAGCCGATCAGCGCCACCTTCGGCTATCCCTTCCAGAACGGCGCCACCCAGATCATCCAGCCCATCGACTATCAGACCTTCGATGTCACCACGGGCCTGCGTTACCGGGAAGGTCGTCTCATGGCCAATCTGGCCTATGTGGGATCGTTCTTCCGCAACGATAACCGGGAACTGGTCTGGCAAAATCCGGGGCTGAATTCCATCAACGCGCCCGGCATGTATGTGCCGGCGGAAGGCCGCCTCAGCCTGCCGCCCGACAACAGCGCCCACAGTTTCAAAGGCGACATGGCGCTGGACCTGTCGAAGGCATCGCGCCTGACGGGCAGCGTCTCTTACAGCATGATGCGCCAGGACGACATGCTGATCGCGCCCACCATAGGGTCCGGCACCATTGCCAGCGGCGGCGACAGCATCAATCTGGACCAATGGAACAGCACTTCCGCCCTCAGCCAGCAGACGGCGGATGCTGCCATCAACGTGCTGAACGCCATGGTGCAGTACCATTACACGGTCTCCCCCGACCTGGGCCTTACTCTGGAAGGGCGGATGCGGAACGAGGAGAACAAGACCAACTATGTCGCCTTCAACCCGCTGACCAACCAATATGGCTATATCGCCATTGATGGCGGGCTGGCCCCCTTCATTCCGTCCCAAAGCGGCATCTATCGTCCCGACCGGCCCGGCAGCCGGGTCCAGATCCGCAACATGCCCTTTGCCAATGATCGGATGACGCTGAAAGCCAAGGCCGATTACCGGCTGGACAAGCACTGGAAGCTTGACCTGTCCTACACCCATGACAGCATCGATCATTCGGTGCGGGAAGTGACGGACAGCAGCGACCATATCGGCCGCATCCAACTGTCCAGTACGGGTTATGAATGGGGCACGGCGCGGCTCAGTTATGAATATGCCCACCGCACAGGCAGCGATTACACATCCAACCCCTATGGCCCCTACTATTCAACCTCGCTGCCCGGTTATCGGCCGGCGACGGCGGCGGGCGATGTGGCCTGGGTCCTGTCGGACCTGCGTAAATTTGACGTGGCCGACCGCACGCAGCATGTCCTGCGCGCCCAGGCCAACTACATCGTCACGCCGCGCAGCGACCTGCAACTGACCGGCAGCATCAAGGTCAACGACTATGACGCCGCCTATGGCCTGAAATCGACCAATGGCTGGGACATCACCACGGCCTATAGCTATCAGATGTCGGCCGCAACGCGGATGACGGGCTTCCTGACCTGGCAGGGCCAGGACCGCGATGTCGCCAACATCAATCATACCGGTTCCGGAACAAACGGTGCCGCCGGTGGCCAAGCCTATCCGCTGGCCAATGGCTGGACGGAGACAGTGGGATCGGACATCTACACCGCCGGGCTGTCCGCCCAGCATAGTTGGGCTGATTTCACCCTGACGGGCGATTACAGCTTCAGCCACGCCCGCACCGCCATCGACTATGCCTTCGCCAGCACGGGCGCCTTCTTCGATGTCATGACGGCAGCCCAGGCCGGCACCGGCTTCCCCGCCATCACCTATAACAGCCACACCCTGCGCGCCGAACTGCGTCAGCAGGTGACAGATGCCTTCTCCTACCGCGTCTTTTACCGTTTCGCGCAGGAACGGGTAGTGGATTTCCACTATACGGGCCTGAAGGCCGGGGCCATCAGCGACAATACCTATCTGGGGGTGCGGCCGGAGAATTATGCGGCGCAGACCATCGGCCTGCTGTTCCAGTACAGTTTCTGAAGGCGGCCCGCATGTCATTCCGGACCCGGATCGCAAATCTGCGGTTTGAATTGCGTGGCTGGCGGAAGGCGCCCATGCCGGCCCATGCCAGCCGGGTGCTGATCTATCACGGCGTGACGGCAACGGGGGATCAACGCTTCAACAGCCGTTTCGTCTCCACCGCCCGGCTGGCGGCGGACCTGTCTCTGCTGGCCGCCATTCCCGGTCTGCGCTTTGTGCCGCTGGCCGATCTGTTTGCAGAGCCGGATGCGCCCGGCCGGCGCGTGGCCGTGACCTTCGATGATGGCTATCGCAACTTCCTGACCCACGCCTTGCCCATGCTGGCGGCGGCACGGGTACCGGCCACCCTCTATGTCACGGCCATCCGCGCTGTCGGCGAACTGGACCATGGGGCGGGTTTCCTGCCTGATGGCTGCACAGACCCCTTTCTGTGGGCCGACCGCCTGGATATCGCCGCCTGGATCACCCCGGACCCGCTGACCGTGATGGGGGATCGGTTTGTGCAGGATGGGGCCCGGCAATGGCGCCGCGTGGGCGACGGCATGCCCCTGAAACGCCTGTGCAAGACAAGCCCGCCCGCCTTTCTGACGACATTGCTGGCGGCCCTGGCGGAAAGGGATGGTCCCGCCGCCCCCCTGCCGGCCGCGCTGGCGGATTACTGGCGCCTGCTGGATGAAGGGGAATTGGCACGGCTGGGCCGCCACCCGCTGGTCACCATTGGCGCCCATGGTGTCAGCCATTGCAGCTTCCCCACCCTGACCCGGATGCAGGCCTGGCAGGAACTGACCATCGGCCGACACTGGTTGACCGATGTCACCGGTCAGCCTGTGGTGGATTTCGCCTGGCCCGATGGCGACTACACGCCCGACCTGGCCGATCTGGCGCAGGAAGCCGGGCATGACCGCCAGGGCCTGACCGATTATGCGCGTGCCGCTGATGTCACCGATCCACGCCTGACCAGCCGGCTGGGCGTCAACCCCTTCATCAGCGCGCGGGCGCAGCGGGCCATCACCGCCAGCGGCTTTTACGGGCATGAGGTTCATCGGGCATGACCCTGTCCATCACCCCCGTCACACCGGCCACCGTTTCGGACATGGTCGCGGTCATTGCCGACGTCACCGGCCAGCGCCTGGATGGCGATCGCTGGCGGCGCAAATACGGCCCCGGTGGCCCCGTCCGCCCCGGCAAGGGCCGCATCCTTTACGATGGCACCCGCCCCGTCGGCTGCATCGGCGCCATCGGCTTTCAGATCGACGCGGGCGACCGACTGCTGACCGGCTGGCAGCTTTGCGACATCTTCATCGACCGGACCCTGCGCAACGGCCGCGCCACGCCCATGCTGTATGAAGCGCTGATGGAAGACATCGCGCGCGACGGCGGCGATCTGACCTTCGGCTTCTGCAACCCGATGAGCGCGGCCCTGCTGAGGCGGCGCCTGGGCCATCGGGAGATGACCCGCATCGACCCGTTTGACCTGCCGGTGGCGGGTGGTGCGGGCTGGGCCGGGCGCATCCGACGGCGGCTGTGGGCGCCGCTGTGGCTGGCGGGCGTGTCCGCCCCCGGCCTGCCTGTGGATATGGTGGCCGCGGGGCCCGACCATTGGCGCATCCGGCATGACGCAGCCTATCTGCACAGCCGTCACGCCATAGGCGCGCGGACCGTGGAGCTGTGCGGTCATCGTCTGCTGGTATCGGCGGGATCGGTGCTGAAGGTAGGTGGGGTGGATTCTGTGTCGGATTCCGAATTACCATCCCTGCTGGACCGGCTGCGCCATCTGGCGCGCGAAGTTGGGGCGGCGTCTGTCCGCTTCATGGTCGACCGGCGTGACCCGCTGCACGCCCGACTTTCGGCCTTGCTGGGGCCGCCGCCCGATGGCTGGTTCCTGACAGCGGCCCCCCTGCGGCCGGGCCTGGATCTGCCCGCCCAGGGGCTGCGCGTCTGCTTTGCGGATTACGAGAATTTCTGATCCACCACCCGCAGCAGCCAGGTCCGTTCCAGCCAGCGCCGTTCGGCATGCAGGCTCCGGAAACCCAGCCCCGCATCGGCCAGCACAGCCGCGATACCGTCAAGGTCGCAATCTTCCGACAGGACCATCACCACCTCCGTCGCCTGCAAATCCAGGGCGGCCAGTTGCGACGCCAATTGCCGGAAATATTCGAATGCCGGTCCGCAGAACCAGGCACGCTCGGCCATGCTCTCCGGCTGCCTGGGATAATAGGGCGGGGTGATGACGATCAGGTCGAAACCAGCCGGTGGCAGCGCCGTCATCTGGTCCATCACCGCCACCGGCAAGGCCAGCCCGTTGCGCGCAGCGTTCAGCCTGGCATTGGCGATGGCGGCGGGATTGATGTCGGTGGCCAGGGTCCAGGCCCCGTACCGCGTCAGGAACAGCCCGACCAGCCCCGTGCCGCAGCCCATATCCAGGGCGCGGAAACCGGCCGGCATCCCGTCCCGAAAGCGCCGGGCCAGATGATCCAGCAACACGCTGGTACTGATCGTCGGGCCGGGCGGGAACACGCCTGGCTGAACGATAATGTCCAGCCCATGCCGGCGCCAGCGCCGCGCCACGGCGTAATGCCGCCGGAACCAGCGTTGCAGCAGCGGCGTCAGCGGCCGCAGCAACAGGCGGCGCAATGCTGCGATCCAGCGGTCGCCTTGTGTCGCCGTCACCGTCACGCGACCAACCCCCGATACAGGTCCAGATAAGCATCCACCGTCGCTTCCAGCGGCCAGGGCCGGGTGGGTGCCACGGGCGGGGATGACAGGGCGGCCAGAACCGCCTCCACCATGGCCTGCTCCCCGTCGGCCAGATGGAAGCCGGGACCGGGACTGGCAGGCGCGATGCCGACAGGGCGGGAGACCACCTGCATGCCATGGGCGCGCGCTTCAGCCAGAACCATGGCGAAGCTCTCGAATTCTGCCATATGCAGCAGCACCCGGCTGCGCTCCATCAGGTCGAACACGACCTCACGCGGCACCGCACCGGTAAAGTGCAGATTGTCGGTAATGCCCAGGTCGGCCGCCAATGCCGCCGCCGCTGCCTGCATAGGCCCGCCGCCGGCCCAGCAGGCGCGCAGGCCCGGCCGGCGGGCCGCCACCTTGGCCACCACCCGCACGAAACCCAGCGGGTCCTTGACCGGGATCAGGTTGCCCACCGCCAGCAGGTCGATATCGCGCGCCGTCGATACCAGTGCCGCCGCTTCCACGCCCCAGGGTATGGTATGGTCGGCATCCGGGCCGCCCGTCCGCAGCAGGATTTGTCGCTGGAACGGGCTGACGGCCACGGTCGTGACGCCGGGCCGCCCCATCAGTCGGCGCCAGCGATCCACCCGCCGCACCTCCTGCCCCATCAGGGTGACGATCAGCGGACGGCGGGTCAGCCGGGCCACCAGATGGCCCAGCCCCGCACAATCCCCCAGCCAGAAGGCATGCAGCAGGTCGAAAGGCCCGGCCCGGAACAAGGAAGCCAGCAGACGGGCACGGGCCAGCGGGCTGAACGGCCAGCGCCGGTTGCCGCCACCGATGGGTGTGACCTCCACCCCCTGCCAAAGATAGGGCGCCCGACATGCCGGGTAATGCAGCGCAAAGACGCTGATCCGCCAGTCCGGCTGCGCCCGCCGCAGCTCAAGTACATAGTCCTGAAGGGCGGGGATGCAGCCGCTATCCTCCTCATCGGCCGGAAATCCGGGCGTCAGCAAGGCCACATGCAGGCGCTCACGCATCCGGTGCCGCCGGGGACAGGTCAATCAGGGCGCGGGCATCAGGCCGGGCCGGCATCCGCCAGCGTTCCAGCACCATGCCCAGCCGTGCCGTCATCGCCCGCAACTTGTGCCCCAGGGCGCGCGGATGGGTGCGGTTATCCCGCCGGTCCCAGGCCACTTCGTGCTGTAAATACTTCAGGGCATGGGCGTAATACCGGTCGGAATAGGTGCGGGGGAAGCGGTTTTCCCGGTCGCTGCCCGTGGCGAATTCCGACGACTGGACATGGCCGTCCAGTTCCCCATACAACTCCGTCCCCTTGATGGGATAGGCAAGTGTCACCGTGAACCGGTCCGGGCGGGCGCGCTTCAGATAGGTGACGGTGTCCAGGATATCCGCCTCCTCCTCTCCCGGATAGCCCAGCATCAGGAAGGTGCCCGTTTCGATCCCGGCGGCGCTGGCCTGTCGGATCATGGCGGTGGCCGCCGTCACCGTCACCTGCCGGTGCATGGCGTCCAGGATGCGCTGTGATCCGCTTTCGGCCCCGATCCACACCCGGATGCAGCCGGTCCGGGCCAAAAGCGCCACCACCTGTTCATTCATGCGATCGGCGCGGGTAATGCACTCATAGCGGATGCGCAGGTTCGCGGCGTCCAGCGCCTGGGCAAACTCCGCCAGCCAGCGGTGATTGACGGTGAACACATCATCGACAAACCAGAACTGGTCCGGACCATAAAGCCGGGTCAGTTCCGCCAGCTCCGCCACCACCTTGTCCGGCGACCGCCGTCGGTAGCTCTTGCCATAGACGGCGCGGCTGCACCAGGAACAGCTATAGGGGCAGCCGCGCTGCGTGCTGACATTCAGCGATGTCTGCCCATGCGCGCCTTGCCAGGCCTGAAAATAGGGGGACAGGTCGATACGGTGGCGGGCCGGCACCGGCAGGTCATCCAGCTTCGGCAGATGGGCGCGGGCCGGCGTGAAGGCGGGCCCTCCCTTCCCGTCCCGATAGGCCAGCCCGGCAATGCCGGACAGCACTGACGGGTCGCACAGGTCGGCGGGGGACAGGGTGGCAAGCGCCGCCATCGTCTCCTCCCCCTCACCCACCACCAGCAGATCGACGCCATGGCGCAGGTAATCCGCCGCGTTATAACGGGCATCCGGCCCGCCCAGCACCACCACCAGCCCCGCATGCAGGGGCGATGCCCTTAATTCCCGGATCAGGCGCAGCACCACCTTGCGCGTCATCAGGGTAACATAGAAGGCGGCCAGGCGGGGGCGAAGCGTCGCCATCCGGTCCCGAAACGCCGCCTCGGTCCCGAAGGTATTGTCGATCACCTCATGCGCCACGCCCTGCTGTTCCAGCCAGGCGGAAATGGACAGCAGCCCCAGCGGCGGATAAGGACGCATGACCGCCTGCTCCGCCGGATCATCGGCCAGGAAATAGCCATGTGACAGAACCAGGCTCATCCCCGCCTCCGGAAATCCAGCAACATATGGTCAGACGCCGCCGCCAGGGCCGCCCAGCCGGGCAGCGAGCGGTCAATCCGCTCCAGGCAGTCAACTGCGCGCGGACGATGGGCGAAGACGGATTCCAAGGCACTGGGCGGCACGGCCAGACCGATGGGGCGCATGGCAAGACAGTCGAAATCCGCCTGGAACATCAGACGCAACTCATCCGGCCCGTAATACCAGATGGGGAAGGCGGCATCCCCCACCTTGGCCGGTACCGGCCCCGGGCCCCAGCGGCGAAAGGCGGCAGAAGGGCGCAGTCGTGGCAGATTCCAGCCCACCTCCCACAGGCAGAGATGCGGCATGACCACCAGCACAACACGCCCCCCGGGCCGGACCAGCCCGGCCAGCTGCCCGGCCAATGCCGCCATTTCCGCCGGGTCCAGGCAGTTCAGCCCGCCGAAATTGGACAGGACCAGATCGAATTGCCGTTCCAGCCGCGCCGCCGACAGCATCTGCGCCGACAATTGCGCCGTCATCAACCTGTCGCCCAGGCCGGCGGCGGCAACCTTGCGCCGCGTTTCGGCCAGCATGCCGGCGGAAATATCGGTGGCCAGAACATTGTAGCCGGCCGCCGCCAGACGCAAGGCGTCCTCCCCGGTGCCGCAATTGATTTCCAGCACGTCAGCCGGACGCCCCAGCGTGTCGAGCAGGGGCATCAGATGTGCCCAGACCAGATTACGCTGCGCCCGGCCGACCAGACTGTCGGTAAAGTCGGCGTCATAGCTTGCGGCGGCGTCATCGAAGGCGGCCATGCTCATGATGTGGCCTCCGCCTGGGTGGTCATCACGGGCGCGTCGGGGCGCGGCCGTTCCAGCCGCAACCGCAGCAGGCCGATGGCCAGTGGCAGCGCATGCCGGGCAAGCGTCAGCAATCCCCGCAGCCTGCCGCCGGCCCGACGCTCCGGCAGTCGCCCCCTCAGGATGTTCAGCGCGCGGGCCACGGCGAAGCGCCGATGCACATAGCGGTGCAGACGGCGATAGAAGCCGGGGCTGTAGGCGCCGGGGAACATCAGGTCCAGATCGTCGCTGTCGGTCCAGTTGGTCTTGTCGCCCAGCGCTGCCCGCACCCGGTCATAGAAGACAGTGCCGGGCAGCGGGTAGGAGACGGAGATGCCGATCTGGTCCGGCATCAACCTTGTAACCATGTCGATGGTCCGTTCGATATCGGCCCGCGTCTCTCCCGGATAACCGAATTGCAGGAACAAGGCCGACCGCATGCCCAGGGCGCGGATGCGTGGCACCAGCGTGTCGATCTGGTCCCGGCTGATCCCCTTGTCCATCGCATCCAGGATGCGTTGGGAACCGCTTTCCGCCCCGATCCACACCGTATCCAGCCCGGACGCCGCCAGGTCTTCCAGCACATCACCCTTCGACAGCAGATCGGCGCGCGACTGGATCGTGTAGCGGAAGCGCAGCCCGCGTTCGCGGACCAGTTCCGCGAAGCGTTTGATCCAGCCGGGCTTCAGGCCGAAAATATCGTCGGTGATCCAGAAATGGTCGGGCTGATAGGCGGCGATCAGATCGGCGATCTCCGCCACCACGCTTTCCGGCGAGCGGGAGTTGTAGCGGCTGCCATAGATGGGCTTGGCGCACCAGTTACAGCTATAGGGGCAGCCGCGCGTGGTAGAGATGTTCAAGGAGAAATAGCCATGCGCCCGCCGCCAGATCCGGCGATAGGCATCCATTTCGACCAGGTCCCAGGCCGGACGCGGCAGGCTGTCCAGATCGCGCAGGACAGGTCGGCGTGCGCTGGAAACCAGGGCAGCACTGGCCCTTTCCACTGCGGCCGGAACATGGATGATGCCGGGGATCCCGTCCAGCGACCGGCCGTCGTGCCATGCGTCCAGCACGGCGCGCAGCGTCTCCTCCCCCTCGCCCGCGATGACGGCATGGGCGCCGGCGGCCAGATAGCGGCTGGCATGATCGGTGGCATCGGAACTGCACACCACCACCTTGGCACCGCGGGCACGCGCCAGCGCCACCATGCCCAGGGCCGCCTCGCGCATGCGGGTCAGGCACATCTTGGTCAGGTAATTGAACCCGTCCTCGTACAGGACGACGATGCCGGGGCGCTTTTCATCGATCAGGGCGACGAAACCCTGTTCGCTCTCCGCCAGCCCGGCATCGAACAGGGAGACATCGAACCCCGTCGCCCGTGCCACCCCGGCCGCATACAGCGTGCCCAGCGGCGGATAGGGCTGGGCCGTGCGCCATTGTTTCTCGTCGAAGCGATAGAAGAAACTGGAAGCGACGACGAGATTGCGCGCCTCCACCCCACGGTCGATGTTCATGCCGCCCTGGCGTTCCATTCTGTCCAGACTGTCCTGAAAACGGCGCAAAGTGCGGTTGCGCCAATCCTTGGTGTGTATCTTCGCCACCTGCGGCCTCAGCAGCAGGGCGCCCCGCGCTTCCAGCAGCGCGAAATCCGGCACGCAGCGACGCACCCAGACCCGCGTCGCCAACAGCAGCAACCGCTCCAGCACATCGCCAATGGGGCCGGCCAGGACGAATTCGGCCAGGCGCGCGACCGGGGACGGCTGGACCCGTCTGTCCGCCACCGGTTCTGCCGGCACCGCGTTGGGCAGGTCCGCGAAGGCCCAGGCATTGCGGGCGCGCAAATCCCGGATATGCCGGTGACCGGCCACCGGGATCAGGCTCAGCAGTTCGATCGCCGTGAAGCCGTCCCGCTGGGTCAGGTCCAGGGCCGCCCCATCGATCAGGTAATTGGCGCAGAGCAGTTCCGGATCGGGCAGCAGGCGGGAGCGCAACCGGATCAGGGTGCGCACGATCCATAGCCGACCGGGATGGGTGATGACGAAATAATCAAAATCCCCATCCTCAGCCAGAACGCCCTTGGACAGCGATCCGGAGATGGCGACGGCGCGCACGAAGGGCAGACGCATCAAGCCACGGCCTAGGGCCACCGCCTGCGGCATCGCCGCTGCCGCCCGGTCGTTCATCGCCTTGCGCTGCTCGACGCGCGCCGCGACATCGGCCAGGGCGAAATACCGGCCATCATGGCACTGAACCAGCCCCAGGCCCCCCAGCCGATGCAGGGCCAGTATCAGTTCCGATAGCGTGGCCCCCGGCAGGCTCAGCGCCTGCTGGATTTCCTCCACCATCAACGGATGACGGAAAAGGTCGTGATAGGCCAGCACGCGCAGAATGGCCGCATCCAGCGGATCCATTACGGCGGCATCGGCGGCGGCGCGCAAAGGGTGGATTTTCACAGGCTGGCCTCCGCACGGAAGCCTTCGATCTCCGGCCTGGTATAGCGCAGCAGCTTCTGCACGGCCTTCAGTTCCAGCGGACGCCGGTAAAGGCCCAACCGGTAGCGCAGGGCCGCCAGCCAGGGCATCAGCAGCCGGCTGGCGCGGCCCACCGTGAAATCGGTGCGGGTCGGATAGCGGGCGTTCAACACCGTTTCAAAATCATGGATATGCCGAACCATGGCCGGCGTCAGCCAGGGCGTCAGCGGATTGCGGTGCAGGTCGAAATTCTCCCATGCCGGGGACAGCCAGTCTTCCAGCGTCTGGGGAAAGCTGAAGCCCGCCTCCACGATCTGCCGGTGCAAGGCGCTGCCTTCGGTCGGCACGGGGCTGTAGATGTAAAGGATGATCTCCGTTTCCGGGGCCTGCCGCTTCAATTCCCGGATGAAGGCAATATCGCGGTGGATCTGTTGCCAGACCTCTGCCTCCGTCGGTTTGGGAAAGCCCAGAACAAAGGAATATTCTGGGATGATGCCGTGATCCAGCAGGCGGCGGGCAAAGCGCAGGATCTGCGCGCCCGATTGTTTGCCGCCCTTGTCGATCTGGGCCAGGATGCTGTCATCCCCGCTTTCGGCACCGAAGAAGATCATGCGGCAGCCGGCCTCGCGCATCAGGGCCAGACTGGCATCGCTGTAGCGGTCGATCGTGTCGATCCGCCCTTCCCCCCACCAGATCACCTTCTGGTCCAGCAGGCGGGTGGCGAAATCCACCACGCGCTTTTCGGAAACGAAGAAATTGTTGTCGGTGAATTCGATGGCGTCCACGCCGTACCGGTCACGCATGGACAGCACATCCGCAGCCACCAGTGCCGCCGACCGCGCCTTCCACCGCCCCTGATAGATCGGCACGACCGCACAGAAGGAACAGGTGAAGGGGCAGCCAAAGCTGGTATGCATGGCGTGGGTGCGCCGGCCCAGGAAGGTCCGCTGGAAATAGGGCTGCAACGGATAGCGCCGGGCCAGATTTTCCAGCGGCAGGGATGGCACGGCGTCGGGATCGGGAATGGACCCGCGGGCCGCGCGCACCACCTGACCGTCGCGCATCAGGATAATGCCGGGCACGCGATCCGGCGCCCTGCCGGCATGCAGTGCTGCCAGCAATTCCGGAAGGGCCGTATCGGCCGGACCGTCGATGATATAGTCGACCCAGCCGGACCGCAGCACGGCGTCCGGCTGGTTGGATGGGAAATAACCGCCCCAGACCGTTGTCACCTGGGGAAATTCCGTCCGCACCTGGCGGGTGACGGGTACGGCCTGGCGCAGTTGCGGCCCCGGCATCACCGTACAGCCGAAATAGCGATAGCGACCGCTGGCCAGCAGCGCCCGGATGGTGGGCCAGGGATCGGCCTCCCGGTTGCCGTCCACCAGTTCCACGTCGAAATCGCGGTCCAGGATGGCAGCCAGATGCAGGATGCTGTTCGGCACGCGTGGTCGGCTGGTGGCCCATGGGTTGAACAGGACCACGCCGGGACGCGACAGCGGCGGGCCTTCTGCCACCGCCTCACATTCTTTATTGAACTGACCATCCATCGGCTTCTCCCGCTCCTTCCAATCCTGGACGGGCGGGGAAGCGGGTTTATTCCCGATGGTTGGAGAAAACGCGCAGTCGTCGCGTCAAAGCGCGGCGACGAAGGACCGGATGATGGTGTTGCAGGCCGCGGCGTGACTGACATTGGCCATATGGCCGGCCTGCGGCAGCACCGTCAGTCTGGCATGGCGCAGGCCACTGGCGCAGTGTGCGGCGGCACGCAGCCGGGATGGCGCATCGCCATCACCGACAATGACATGGGCCGGGCAGGACACCATCTGCAGCAGGGCATCGTCCACCGGCAGCGGTTCGGGCGGAACCAACAGATCCCGGCCCTGATAGTCGCCCAGCACCTCGTCCAACATCCGTGATGTCGCCATGTCCGGCACCTGCAGCATCGGATGTGACCGCCAGAGCGTGCGCGCCGCCGGCAGGTCACCCGCCCGCACCAGTTCCACCAGCCGGGCAAGCGGCAGCGCGGGCTCCTGCGCGGGATCGGGCGGTTCTGCATCATGGGGACTGGCCAGCAGGACCAAGCCCGCCACCCGGCCCGGATGGCGGGCAGCGGCGTGAAGCGCGACGCGTCCCGCCTGGGAATGGGCGACCAGAACAGCCGTTTCCATTCCGAAATGGTCCAGCAGGACCGGGATGTCCTCCACTTCCCGCGCCAGTCCGGGCGGGGCTGATGATTGCCCGAACCCGCGACGGTCGGGCAGCAGCAGCGTGAATGACCCTGACAGGTCCGCCACCTGCGGCCGCCACATGCGCCGGTCCAGGGTCCAGCCGTGCAGCATCAGCAGCGCCGGCATCCCCTGCCCCACCCTTTCCACCGACAGCCCGCCATCGGTCACAGCAAGGTCGATCGCCATGGTCAATGGCGATAGGTGTTGTTGATGCTGTGATCGCCGCCCAGCCAGCGGGCCAGATCGGCCTGCGCCGTCGCCCGCTTGTCCGCCTCCAATTCAGCCGCCGACGGCGCGTCATAGGTGAATTCCAGGATCATGCCATTCGGGTCCTTGATATAGACCGACCGGCAATAGCCATGTTCCAGCGTATAGGTCTGCGGTTCCGTGTAGCCGGCCGCCCGGATGCGCGCCTCGATCTGGGCCTGGGTGTCGGCATCCACATGCAGGGCGATATGGTGGAAGGGTGATTCCGGCATGGGCGGGCCGAACAGCTTCTGATCGTCGGGATCGGCGAACTGGAAAAAGGCCAGCGCGCTGCCATCCCCCAACCCGAAGAAGCAATGGCAATAGGTCCGCTCGGCCCCGAACAGCATATCCTTCTCGCACCAGGTGGCGATCAGGGGGATGCCCAGCACATCCTCATAGAAATGGCGGGTGGCCTCCAGGTCGCTGGTGACATAGGCGGTGTGGTGCAGACGGTTGGGAAGCTTGGCGTTCATGGTCGTTTCCTCTCCCTTTATTCAGCCGAACAGCTTGGCAGCGATCTGCGCGACATGGCGGCCCTGATAACGGGCACCATCCAGTTCATTGGCGCTGGGCTGGCGTGATCCATCGGCCCCGGCGAGCGTGCTGGCGCCATAGGGTGTGCCGCCGCTGATCTCATCCATGCGGGTCGCCCCGGCCCAGCTATAGGGCAGGCCGACGATGATCATGCCGTGATGCAGCAAGGTGGTGTGGAAGGAAGTGATGGTGGTTTCCTGTCCGCCATGCTGGCTGGCGGTGGAAACGAACACGCTACCCACCTTGCCGACCAAGGCACCCTTGGCCCACAGCCCGCCCGTCTGGTCCAGGAAGTTGCGCATCTGCGCCGCCATATTGCCGAACCGGGTGGGCGTGCCGAAGATGATGGCGTCATAATCGCCCAATTCACCGGGACTGGCGACGGGGGCCGTCTGATCAAGCCGGATGCCGGCGGCCTTGGCCACCTCGTCCGGCACCAGTTCCGGCACACGCTTCACCGTCACCTGGGTGCCGGGCACAGCGCCGGCCCCTTCTGCCACGGCCCCGGCCATGGTTTCGATATGGCCATAGCTGGAATAGTAGAGCACAAGCAGTTTCGCCATGGATCATCCCTTTCCCAAGACAGGCGGTCAGAACTTCATGCCAAGTTCCAGGCCATAACGGCGCGGCCGTCCCTTGAAGACGAAGCCACCGGGCGAGAATTCGGCATTATACTTCTTGTTGAACAGATTGTCGGAGAAGAGCGCCAGGTTCCAATTGTCACCTTCCACCCCGAAGCGGACATCAACAATATCCAACGGATCGCGCACCGTGCTGTTCTGGATATCGAACCAGGTCTTGCCCAGACGCCGGTAATCGGCGCGCACCGTGCCGGTCAAGCCACTGTCGCCCAGGTCAGTGCTGTACTGCACCCCGAGGTTCAGCGTGTAGCGGGAGATCAGCGGCGCCTCGTTCCCCACCAATGTGGGATCGGCGAATTCCTTGATCTTGCTGTCGGTATAGCCAAAGCCCAGATTGACCTGCAGCCCCGTGGTCAGGAAGGCCGTGGCGTCCAGTTCAAACCCGCGCAGCCGGGTTTCGGGCACATTGCCCAGGTTCTGGGTGGAATTGGCTGCCAGGAAGACGAAGAAATAGGAATTGTCGGAGATGGTGTTATAGACGGACCCGTTCAGGCGCAGCTTGCGGTCCAGCAATTGCGACTTGAACCCGGCCTCCACCGTGCTGGCTGTTTCCGCCTTGAACGCGTCCTCCACGCCCAGGATGCCATTGGCCGCCGCCACGGCACCCACCCCGGTCTGGTTGAAACCACCGCTGCGGAAGCCCTTGGAATAGCCGGTATAAAGCGTCAGCGCGTCATCGGCCTTATAGGTCAGGGTGAATTTGGGCTGCCAGGCGGTGAAGCTGCGTTCCCGCACCTCCCCGCTGCGCCCGGCCGGAAAGCCCGCCACATTGGGCAGATAGGCCGTGGGCGTCAGGGTTGTGTTCTCCCGCTTGTCCTTGTCGTAGCGCAGCGACAGATCGGCCGTCAGCTTGTCGGTCAGATCGTAGGAACTGCTGGCGAACAGGGCCCAGGCGAAATTATCCTGGGCATCGGCCAGGAAGGAGAATTGCGGGTTGAGCGGGGTGCTGCTCGGCGTGCGATAGACGGGGAAGACGCCCTGCCCCCGGTCGATCATGTTGCCGGTGGAGATATAGCGCTTGGTGCCGATCATATAGCCGCCAGCACTCCATTGGAACTTCTGGTCGGTGGGGGACGCAAAGCGCAGTTCCTCGCTCCACGCCCTCACATTCAGATACTGGCTCTGGTTCAGGTCGAAACCCAGAATCTGATAGAAAAGGCTTTCCTTGATGGGCAGGAAATCGAAGGCGTCGCCCGTCAATATCTCCTTCACCTGATCGTAGGAGGTGACGGAGGTCAGGGTTCCCGCCTCCGTCTCGTACGCGATGCGCAGGGACGTGCCGTACATGTCGCGGTCATTCTGGCCGGGATTGTTCACGCGGACAGGAAGGCTGGTGTTGTTCACATCATTGACGATGTTGAAATAAAGCGCCTGGGTCCGCAATTGCGACATCGACCCGCGCAGATCAATCGACAGCTTGTCCGACGGCTGGAACAGCAGGGTGCCGCGCAGCGACAGATCCTCATACGGATCGGCCTTTTCGTTCAGGTAGGCGTTGCGGATTAACCCGTCGCTGTTCACATAAGACCCGGCCAGACGGAATTTCACCTTCTCCGACAAGGGTCCGCTGACGCCGGCACGGGCGGAATAGCCGAAGCCGTTTTCGACCCCCACCTTGACGCGGGTATCGAATGTGTCGGTCGGTTGCTTGGTGCGGATGACGATGGCGCCGCCGATGGCGTTGCGGCCGTAAAGCGCGCCCTGTGGGCCCTTCAGCACCTCGATCTGCTCGATATCGAACAGTTCCTGGCTGAACTGCGCGGCGTTGACCTGCTGGACCCCGTCGACGATGACGGCGACCGACGGTTCGCTGTTACGGGCCTGGGTGATGCCGCGGATGATGATGAAGGCATTGCCGGCGTTCTGCGTTTCCACCAGCGTGACGTTGGAGGTCAGGTCAATGAAATCGGCCGGCTTTTCGATACCCGCCATTTCGATCGTGTCGGCCGTGAAAGCCATGATCGCGGCAGGCACATCCTGCTGTGCCTGCGGACGGCGCAGGCCTGTCACCACCACTTCTTCCACGGTGCTGACCCCGGCGGTTGACTGCGCACCGGCCGGGGCGGCGGCCGTCAGCGCCATCGCCGAGGCGCCGGCTAAACAGGCGAAACGCCAAGAGGAACGTCCCATGCAAAACCTCCCGTTCACTTGTCATTGATGGCGCACGGTGCGTTCCGCCATTGGCGGCCGCCGGTGCGGCGCTGGCCCGCGCAATCGCGCGCGGACGTCGGGTCGTTGCCCGTACTGAGGACAATCCATGTTTCGATTATCGAAGTCAAGTTCGATATACGAAGATTTTTCCGTTTATCGAAGTTTGCGCCGGGTGCAACGAAAAACGCCCCGGCGGCGACCGGGGCGTTTTCAGAAAGGCTTCAGGCGGGAAAGGACGGCCCGCGTCAGTTCCGGGCCAGGGAATGCATCAGGAAGGGCCATTGCTGCAACGACGCTTCGATATCGCGGGCCGCATTGCGCAGCAGCGGCAGGCGGGTGCGCACCAGTTCATCTTGTGAAATACGGGTGGTGGAGGTGGAACAGTTGATGGAGGCGCAGACTTTGCCATCCTTGTCGCGCACCGGCACGGCCACAGAGACGATGCCGTAATCCAACTCATCCAGGGCTGAATCATAGCCCAGTTCCCGCACCCGTCCCAGCCGCGCCGCCAGTTCGTCGCGGTTGGTCAGGGTGCGTTCGGTGAAGCGGGTCAGGCTGGCCGTTGCCAGATAATCGGCCAAGGGCTTCTCCGGTTCGAACGCCAGCAGCACCTTGCCCAGTGAGGTTGCATGCGCCGGATAGCGCGTGCCGACGCTGGCCCCGAGCCGGATATGCCGGTTGGTGGAAACATGCACCAGATACAGGATATCGTGGCCGGACAGCGTGGCCATGGAGGCGCTGTCGCCCGTCTCGTCACGCAGGGACTGCAGGTGCGGCGTCACCACCTGCTCCAGGTTCATGGACGCCAGATAGGCCGACCCGAAGACCAGCACCTCCGGCCGCAGCAGGAAGCGCCGCCCGTAGCGGCCGACATAACCCAGTGCCACCAGTGTGTTCAGGCAGCGCCGCGCCACCGCCGGGCTTAGCCCCGTTGCGGCGGCAACCTCGCTCAACTGCATTTCCGGGCGCTGCTGGTTGAAGGCGCGCAGGACCGTCAGGCCGCGTTCCAGCGTCAGCAGATATTCGGGGTCCTTCTCCCGCTCCGCCGTGCCCACGTCCCTGTCTGCGCTGTCCAACGCCATCGCGTCCGCCCTGTCCGCCGAAATCCCAGCGGGCCAGCTATAACCGCTGCACCGGCGGGCACGCCAGCGATTATACGGAATCCGTCAGGATCTCCCCATTATGCTCGCCCAGCAGGGGCGGTGCCGTCACCTCCAGGCTGCGTTCGCCATCAAAGCTGACGGGGGAGCGGACGGTGCGGAATCGGCCCGTGGGGGCATGGTCCGCCTCGATCTGCAATTGCAGGTGCCGGGCCTGGTCAGTGGCCAGGGCCGCGGCCGCATCATGCACGGGCGAATGCGGGACATCTGCCCTGCCCAGCCGTTCACACCAGTCGGCCAGTGTGCGGGTGCGGAAGATCGGGGCCAGCTGTTCCACCACCTTCTCATAATTGGCGATGCGGGCATCCCGGCTGGCAAATTCCGGCTGCTGCAGCATGTCGGGCCAATCCACCGCCTGGGCCAGCCCTTCCCAGAATTTCGGCGGCGACGACATGTGCAGCGCGATCCATTTCCCGTCGGCACAGACAAAGACATAGGATTGCGACACGGACGGCCGGCTGTAGGGCCCCATGATCTGGTCGGCCGCGAAATAATGGGTGAAGTCGTCCAGGTTGAAATGACACATGGCCTCCAGCATGGACAGTTCCACCAGCCGCCCCTGCCCTGTGCTGTGCCGTTCATGCAGCGC
Organism: Hydrogenophaga intermedia; assembly: GCA_943371025.1. Taxonomy (GTDB): domain Bacteria; phylum Pseudomonadota; class Alphaproteobacteria; order Azospirillales; family Azospirillaceae; genus Niveispirillum. The sequence continues at coordinate 60,760 of CALRTC020000026.1, read as the reverse complement.
GCCCAGGATGCCGTACGCTGCATAAAAGCCCGTGATCGCATCGGCCAGTGCCGGCCCCACCACACGCGGATTGCCGGGATTCAGCACCAGGCGCAAGAACCCGCTGGCCGCCTGCGCCACGGTATCGAAGGCCGGACGCTGGCTGTCCGGCCCCGTGGCGCCGAAACCGGAAATGGCGCAATAGATCAGACGCGGATTGATGGCGCGCAGCCGGTCGGCATCCACATGCAGCTTGGCGGCCGCACCGGGTCGGAAATTCTGGATGAAGACATCTGCGCCGGTTACCAGCGCGTCCAGTTGCTCACGGCCCGCCGCCTCGCGCGTGTCCAGGGTGATGGAGCGCTTGTTGCGGTTATAGGTCTGGAAATGCGGGCTGTAGAGGCCGCCCTTGAAGGCCCGGAACGGATCACCCGCCCCCGGCTGTTCAATCTTGATGACATCGGCACCCAGATCAGCCAGCAGCATGCCCGCTGCGGGGCCGGTGATGAATGTGCCCATTTCCAGGACCCGGACGTCCTTCAGGACCTTTGCCATATCTTGCTCCAATCGGGGGGAGACCGAAGATGCGCGCCGGTGCGGCCGGTTGCGACCCGGCGGCAGGAGGTCGGGCGCCTTTGCCTCGTTTCACGATATATAGACTTCGATTATCGAAATCAACTTCGATTATCGAATTTCCCTTGCCAGAGAAGGAACCTTGTCGTTAGCTGCTGGCAGACGAACAGCGGAGCGGCACCATGCGTATCGGCAAGACCGATCAGCCCCTGACCTCCATCTGCACTTCCGACGCGGACAATATCTGCGTGCGGGGTCTGGATCTGTGTACAGAGGTCATCGGGCAGATGGATTTCACCAGTTATTTCTGGCTGCTGGTCACAGGCACGCAGCCCAGCGAGGATCAGCGGTTCCTGGCCGATGCCGTGCTGACGGCCATCGCCGAACATGGGCTGGTGCCCAGCGTCGTGGCCGCGCGCATGACCTATGCCGCCGCCCCAGAGGCGTTTCAGGGCGCAGTTGCCGCCGGCCTGTCGGGCTGTGGCAGCGTTGTGCTGGGCAGCGCGGAGGTGGCAGGCCGTTTCCTGGCCGATCTGGTGGAGGCGGCGGCCGGTGGCGACGCAACAGCGGTGGCAACGGCCCGGCTGGCGGAATGCCGGGCGGCGAAGCGGGCCATCCCCGGTTTCGGACATCCGCAGCATTCCGGCGGCGATCCCCGCGCCCACCGGTTGCTGGCCCTGGCCGATCAGCGGGGCGTGTCAGGTGCCCATGTTGCCATGCTGCGGACCATCAAGGCGGCCTTGCCGGCAGCCGTGGGCCGGGACCTGCCCATCAATGTCAACGGGGCCATCCCGGCGGTGATGCTGGATGCCGGCTTTCCGCTGGCAGCCTTGAAGGGCATATCGCTGCTGGCCCGCACGGCCAGCCTGATCGCGCATCTGCGGGAAGAGGCTGACCGGCCCATTGGTTTCATCCTATCGGCAGCGGCGGCCCAGGCCATCCGTTATGATGGCCCCTGAAGGGCTGCCGCTCACCCCCCAGCGTCCGGTGGCCAGCATTCCAGTGCCTGCACGAACCGCGACAGCCAGGCATTGGTCTGGTGACCATCGACAACACGATGATCGATGGTCAGCGAAACATAGGCCATGGGCCGGATCTGGATGGTATCCACCCCATCCACCTCCCGCACCACCACCCGCTTCTCCAGCTTGCCGATCCCCAGAATGGCCGATTGCGGCTGGTTGATGATGATGGGTGTGGCCACCAGGGAGCCGGAAACACCGTGGTTGGAGATGGTAAAGGTGCCACCGCGCATGTCGGCCGGTGTCAACTGACCCTGGCGTGCCCGCTCCGTCAGATCCTGAAGGCGGGTGGCGATCCCTTGCAGGGACAGGTCCTGGGCGCCCCTGACCACAGGAACGACCAGACCCTTATCCCCCAGCGCCGTGCCAACGCCGATATTCACGTCCTCGAAAATTTCCAGCCGGTCGTCGTGCCAGCGGCTATTGATGCTGGGTGCTACCTTCATGGCCTTGACGGCCGCTGCGATGAAATAGGCGGTGAAGGTCAAATTGACACCCGCCCGTTCGAAACCAACCTTGTTCGCGCGGCGGTGGGCCATGATGGCGCTGAAATCCGCCTCGAACACGGACGTGACATGCGGCGCCGTGGTCAGGGAGTGCGACATATGCTCGGCAATGCGACGGCGCATATTGTCATGCGGAATGCTGTAGGACCTGACACCGGATGACGGCGGCACCTCCGCCATGACGGGTCGCGGTGCCGACGGAGGCGTCGAGGCCACCGGAGGCACCGGCGGCGTCGGCAGTATTTCACGAGCGGCGGCGGCGGCACGTTCGATATCCGCGCGGGTGACACGACCGGCGATGCCCGTCCCCGAAAGCCCCGAAGGATCGACGCCAAGTTCCCGGGCCGCGCGCTTGGCCGACGGCGACAAGCGGGTTTCCCTTATTTCGGGCGGGGCGGACGGTGTATCCGCGTCGGCGTCTGGCCTCTCTGACACCACCACGCCCGCTGGGGCCAACCGGCCCAGCAGCGCGCCGGGAACGGCTTCGCTGTCACTGGACAAGGTGATCTCCGCCAGAATGCCGGCGGCGGGCGACGGCACCTCCTGCGTCACCTTGTCGGTTTCCAGTTCCACCAGCGGCTCGTCCGCCGCCACACTGTCGCCCACCTTCTTCAGCCAGGCGCGCACGATGGCCTTCGTCCCCTCCTGTTCAAGGGGGACCAGAATGTCGATCACTTGTTGTTCCCCCTGTTTCAGAAGGCGATCAGTTCGTCGATCCTGGCGCGGATGCGCTCGACCGACGGTACAGCCCAATCCAGCAGCACGGGATTATGAGGGCTGGGGATATCGGGCATGGTCAGGCGGGCGACGGGCGCATCCAGGTCCAGAAACACCTTGTCGGCGACGATGGCAGCGATCTCCGCCCCGAAGCCCGCTGTCTGGATATCCTCATGCACAATCAGGCAGCGCCGCGTCCGCCGGACAGATGCCAGCACCGCGGCATCATCCCACGGCATCAGTGTCCGAAGGTCGATGACATGCACCGACCGCCCCTCCGCTGCCATCTGGCAGCGGGGCGCCATGGCACCCCAGGTGACGATGGTCAGGTCGTCACCCACCGTCAGGCTGCGCGCCTTGCCGAATTCCAGCACATAATCATCGCCCGGCCAGGCGCGCCGGGCCCAGGGATCGTCCAGCATGGCGCGGTGTTCGAAGAACAGCACCGGATCATTGCCGCGCAGGGCCCCGCGCAGCAGGCCCACCGCATCCTCCGCGTTCGACGGAACGGCCACCTTCCAACCCGGCGCGTGGCAGAACTGTACCTCGTTGGTCTGGCTGTGCCAGGGGTCTCCGCATTTGAAGAAGCCGCCCGGTACCCGCAGCACCATGGGGGCCGCGAACCGGTTATTGGTGCGCCAGCGCATGGTGCCGCAATCATTGATCTGTTCCATCGCCGGTTCGGCATATTTGCGGAACTGAATCTCCGGTACGGGCATCAGCCCGGCCAGCGCCATGCCGACGGCCCGACCCACGATGCCTTCTTCCGACAGGCTGGTATCGAAGACGCGGGTGGTGCCGTATTTCTCCTGCAGACCCAGGGTCACAGCATGCACCCCGCCCTTGGGGCCGATATCCTCCCCGAACAGGACGACACGGGGATTGCCGGTCATTTCCTGGTCCAGGGTGCGGCGGATGGCCGTCACCATGTTCAGGCGCTGGCCTTCCGGGCGCGGCTCCGCCACCGATGGCGGCGGCAGATAGCCATGGGACCATTGCCCGCCCTGCACCTGCACCTCGCCTTGCTCGGCGAAGACATGACGGATGACACCGGTGGGGTCCGCGACCGGTCGCGCTTCCGCCGACGCCCGGGCAGCCTCCACCTCGGCCTTCGCGGTGGCGGCAATGGCGTCCCACTCCCCTTCCTCCAGTACGGCCGGCACCAGATATTCCCTCAGCCGCGGCAGCGGATCGCGTGCCCATTCGGATGCCACGATATCGGGCGATTTATAGGTCTGAGTATCCTGGAACGAATGGCCCTGGAGGCGCGGTACGGTCAGGCGCAGCAGGCAGGGACCCTTGCGGTTCCGCACATGGGACACTGCCTGGTCGATCAGACGCGCGGCTTCCGCCGGTTCCGCCCCGTCGCCGGCCAGGATGGTCAGGCCCTTGAAGCTGGCAAGGTTGGCGGCGATGTTGCCGCCCGGCGTCTGCATGATCGACGGAACGGAAATGCCGAAGCCATTGTCCTCGATATAGAACAGCATCGGCAATTGTTGGGTGGTGGCGATGGTCAGGGCCGCCCAGAAGCCGTTTGCCGCAACCGACCCATCCCCCCCAAGCACCACGGCGATGGATTTTTCGTAATCTGGCCGTTTCAGTACCCGGGTATAATAGTCAACGGCCTGGGCCCAGCCGGACGTCGGCGTATATTGCGCGCCCACCCCACCACACATGGGCAAAGCCGATGCGCCGTCCCGATTGGGATAATTGAAGACGACACCGATATCGCGCCCGTCGGAATAGCCGCCGGCCCGGCCCATGGACGAACCCAACGCATCCGCGATGTCCACCCCCAGCGACAGCAGCATGGGGCGTGACCGGTAATAACCACAGGCGGCGTCGTGCTTGTCGGTCAGGCGCGAACCCAACAGGATTTGCGCCATATCATGCCCGCGCGCGGAGAACTGGTAGAGAACCTTGCGCTCCGGCACCAGGACCTTCTCCTCCAGCTCGTCCAGCGCGCGGGAGACGTGCAGCAGATGCGTAATCCGGCGCCAGTCGTAGGAGGGATCGGGTGCATTGCGCGGAATCTCATCAACCACGCTGCGCCGGTTATGAGAGATCATGTCGTCCCCGCTATAATTCGATGACCGTCCAGTCGGTCAGTGAATTATAGCCAATGTTCAGCGACAAAACTTTGCATTCATCATCCTGAAAGCGCGGACTGGCGCAACAAACTTGCACCAGCCGCCCCCGAAACGGTCACATGGGAAGGGGCAAGTCGGTCGTTTCCTTCAGGTCGCGCAGGACCAGGGAGGAACGGACAGTGGCGATGCACGGAAGCCGCAGCAATCCCTGGACGAATTGATCGAAGGCCTTCAGGTCGGCGGCCACCACCTTCAACATGTAATCGGCATCGCCGGTCAGCATGCAGCATTCCAGGATCTGCGGGGACGATTGCACGAAAGCGGAGAATTCCGACGTATGCTCCCCGGCGTGAGAGCGCAGCATCACCACCACATAGGATTTGAGGGAAAAGCCAAGCTTCTGCGGTGACAACAGCGCCGTGACCCGGCTGATATAACCGTCTTCCCGCAATCTCTGCAGGCGACGGGAGCATTGGGAAGACGAAAGACAGACCTTCTCGGCCAGTTCACCCAGTGTGATATCGCCTCTCTCCTGGATAGCGGATAGAAGCTTCACATCGAAACCGTCCAAACTCATCGAAAATTCCCCCTGCCGCATCGGTGCGGTCAGTCATTCTTTGATTTTCCATCGCAGGCAGCCGGCTGATTTCAGCGGTGCTGCGCAGGCCTGGAGGCATCATACACAAATCCGGCCGACACAGGATGGACAACGACGGCAAATGACGGGGGATGGCCTTGGGCCGCCGCACGCAGCTTCTTGATGAATGGCGCGCGGGGCGATGTCAGTACCCTTCTGCCAGATCGGTCAGGGCCGCGATATCCAGCAACTCAACGACATTGCCATACAGCAGGCGGATCAGGCGGCTGGTCTTCAGCTTGGTGACGGCGCGTGAGACGGTTTCCGTCGTCAGCCCCAGGAAGTCCGCCATATCCGCGCGGGTCATGGGCAATTCCACGCGGCAATTGTCTTCCGGTTCCCGGGTGCGGCGCTTGGCCTGGACCAGAAGGAAGCTGGCCAGACGTTCAACGGCCGTCTTGCGCCCCAGCAGCACCATCTGGTCCTGCGCGACCTGCAGCTCCGTCGCCGTGGCAGCAAGCAGACGCTTGCGCAGGTCGGGATCACGTTCCAGCAGGGCGTCGAGCTGTGATCGCGTCAGTCGCCGCAGCGTGACCGGGGTCACCGCCTCAGCCGAATAGAGATAATTGCCTGCCAGGGCCAGCCCCAGCATGTCGCCGGGCTGAAGGAACCCGATGATCTGGCGTCGGCCATCGGCCAGCAGCCGCACGATCCTGACCATGCCTGCGGTGATGATGCGGACGCTGGTTGCCGGGTCGCCTTCGGAGAAGATGGTCTGGTCGCGGTCATAGCTGTTGCACTCATCCGCCCAAAGGATGAACGGGTTGATGACGGCTTCGGGCATTGCCACCGTCGCCATGACGGCACCGGGCTGGAACAGGGTCGGGCTGACGGGGACGGTAGAAGCTGGGGCAAAGGCGAGCGTCATGGTCATCGGGCTCCCGTTCTGCGGGACCGCCTGGCGGTCCGTTCTCGTTCATGCGCAGACTTTAGCGCCGGTTGCGTTGCCGGATCAGTTCGGTCTTCTACTTACGTAAAATCCCGTATCCGCCGCGCCGGTTTACGAATGCGCGCGGGCCGGCAGCCGCCGGTGCAACTCATCCACTAGGCAATCAGGATCGACGGGCTTGTCCAGGAATGCAGCAACACCGGCCCTGTCGGCACGGGCCTGCGTCTCGGGTTCCCGGCGACCCGACATCATGACCACCGTTACGCCCTGCAGGTCCTGCCCGTGGCGTTCCACGAATTCGATCCCGGTCATGCCCGGCATATGTTGATCCAGAAGCAGGCAGCCGGCCTGGCCGTCGAAGGCGGCCATGAAGTCCCGGCAGGAAGGATACAGGTCCACCTCGAACCCATAGAGCCGCAGCAGCATTTTCAGGGAATCCCGGACGGACTCGTCATCATCGACGACATAGACCCGGCCGGACGGTGCGTCGGCCACGATTAACCTCTGGACATGGGGACCGATGCCGGGTTGGCACCGATCCATTGATATGTCCGAATTTAAAAAAGCATCGTCCCGGAAGAAATAAGGGTTTCCCCGTATGCCGACCCGAATTGATGAAGATCAACCCACCCGCGGCCGGATGCCCGCTGCCAATGCCAGCCGCACCAGTTGCGACAGGCTGTCAGCCCGCATCTTCTCCATGACGCGGGCACGGTGGATTTCAACGGTGCGGGGGCTGATGGAAAGATCGAAGGCAATGATCTTGTTGGGCTTTCCGTCCACCAGCCCTTGCAGCACATCCTGCTCACGCGGGGTCAGCGCCGACAGTCTGGCCAGCATGTCCGCCGATGGCCCCTCCTCCGTGATGGTCGCCGCCACCGCGGCTGTGCGGGGACGTGACAGGGCCGTGTGCAGTGCGGTCAGCAACACCTCCTCCTCGAACGGCTTCTCGATGAAATCCACGGCCCCGGCCTTCATGGCCGACACAGCCAGGGGCACATCACCGTGACCGGTCATGACGATGACAGGAATCCCGCGGCCGGCCGCAACCAGCCGTTCCTGTACCTCCAGCCCCGTCATCTCAGGCATGCGCACATCCACCACCAGGCAGGCGCAGCGTTCAGGCGCCTCGGACGTCAGGAAATCAAGGGGGGAGGAGAAGGCCGCCACCTGATACCCCGACGTCAGCAGCAGCAGGCGCAGGCTATCGCGTACCGCGCCATCATCATCGACAACCGCGATCATCGGGTCAGACGCCTTGGTCATCTTCATTCATCTCCAGAAGCGGCAGGGTGAAGCGGAAGGTGGCTCCACCGCGTTCGTTTCGTTCGGGCCACAGCCGGCCGCCATGGGCTTCGATGATGGAACGGCTGATGGAAAGGCCCAGCCCCATGCCCCGCTCCTTGCCGCTGATGAAGGGCTGAAACAGCGTGGCCATCACGGACTCGTCCAGTCCCGGCCCCGTGTCGGCCACGCGGACTTCCACCATGTCCTCGCCATCCACCGGTGCTGTCGCGATGGACAGGACCCGCTGCGGGCGGCCCGTCATGGCCTCCACTGCGTTGCGGATCAGATTGAGCAGCACCTGCTGGATCTGGATCTTGTCGATGGTGGCGCGCAATTCCTCCCGATGCAGATCCATTTCAAGGCGCACGCCGGTATCCTTGGCCCCTACCATGGCGAGCGCGACGGCTTCCTCGATGATTCCATCCAGGCTCTCGGTGCGCCGATCGGTACTGCCCTTGGCAATGAAATCGCGCAGCCGACGGATGATCTGCCCGGCCCGCAGCGCCTGCTGCGACGCCTTTTCCATTGCTTCCCGCACCAGCGCCATTTCCGCAGCATCTGGTCGTTCGATCAGGCGCATCGACGCCTTGATGTAATTGACCACGGCCGTCAATGGCTGGTTCAGTTCATGGGCCAGGGCCGATGCCAGTTGTCCCATGACACTGACCCGGCTGACATGCAGCAGTTCCGCCTGAAGCTGCTGCAACCGCCGCTCTGTGGCCTGTGTCTGCGTAAGGTCATGGATGAAGCCGGTGAAAAGCCGCTCCCCCTCCAGATCCACCGCCCCCACCGCCAGTTCCATGGGGAATACGGAGCCGTCCCGCCGCTGGCCGGAGACGATGCGACCCGTGCCGATGATCCGTTTCTCCCCCGTGGCCAGATGCCGGGCGATATAATGATCGTGCTGCTCCCGATAGGGGGATGGCATGAGGATACTGACATTGCTGCCCAGCACCTCCGCCTCCTGATAGCCGAACAGGCGCTGGGCGGCGGGGCTGAATGATCGGATCAGCCCCTGCCCGTCGATCACGATCAGGGCGTCGGGAATGGTTTCGATGATGGAGGCAAGACGCGCTTCGCGGTTGCGCAAGGCCTGCTCAGCGGCGCGCCGGTCGCTGATGTCGCGGATGATGCCGATATAAACCGGGGGGCCCTCCTGCTGCGCCTCGCCAACCGACAATTCCATGGGGAAGGTGCTGCCATCACGGCGCAATCCCGTCACCTCCCGCCCGATGCCGATGATCCGACGCTCACCCGTCGCTTGGTAGCGGGCCAGATACCCGTCATGTTCAGCCTGATAGGGTGCTGGCATCAGCATTTTGACGTTGCGACCGATCACGTCCGCCGCCTTCCAGCCGAACAGGGTCTCGCAAGCCGGATTGAAGGACTGAATCAGCCCCCGGTCGTCAATGATGATGACGCCATCGGGAACCGTTTCCATCAAAGCCTGGAAACGTGGGAAAAGTTCGCGGTCTTCTGTCACAACGGCAATCCAACATCATCCGAACAGTTCGCTAACTGACGCAGTTTAATCCGGTTTTGTGCCGGGTGGAACCATAGAAGGATGTCGCCGCCCGCCAGGAACCGATCTGCGGCGGTGGCCGCACTTTTCTTATGTTAAATAAACTTTCCGCATTCTTTGGCTGCCTCATCACCAGCCGGCGTGCCGCGATTGTTACGAAAGACAGCTGATTGCGCCGCGCCAGGCCGAAATCGGCCGGTTTTATGGCGCATATCCGGGACGCACCCTCGCAACTGGCTTCAATTGGTCCCAGTCCGGCAGGCCATAAAGTGGCACTATCATTTCGGAAACTTTTTTATTATAAGAAAAGCACAACAGGGAGAGCTGGGATGGTCACCTCATCACCGCCCGATCCGGGCCCCAAGCGGGAAGCCGATGCCCGCGCTTGGTACGCCATCGTCATTTTCGCGCTGGCCGCCGTCCTTTCCTACACCGATCGCCTGATCCTGAACCTGCTGGTCGCGCCCATCCGGGCGGAAATGTCGATCAGCGATACGCAGGTCAGTTTGCTGCAAGGGGCCGCCTTTGCCATCATCTATGCCTTCGCCGGCCTGCCCATGGGGCGGCACGCAGACCGGCATGGCCGCCGTAACCTGATCCTGGCCGGCATCGGCCTGTGGAGCGTTGCGACGGCACTGTGCGGACTGGCCCAATCCTATGGCCAATTGTTCGGGGCTCGCATCCTGGTCGGCATCGGGGAGGCGGCCCTGGCACCGGCCGTGCTGTCCATGGTGCCGGACCTGTTTCCCCCGCACCGGCGCGGCACCGCAGTCGCCATCTTCATCGGCGGCATGATCATGGGCGCGGGCATGGCCACGCTGGTGGGCGGCATCCTGATCGATGTGTTCAGCCTGGGGGCGCTGTCGGGTCTGGCACAGTCAGCGGGTGTCGCACCCTGGCGTGCCGTACTGCTGACGCTGGGACTGGCTGGCGTCGTTCTGGCGCTGCTGGTCTCCACGATCCGGGAACCGGAACGCCAGGACAGCCTGGGCGGTGCGGCAAAGCCCGGTTTGGTCATGCTGCGCCGCTATCTTGTCGACAACCGCGGGGCCTTCGGTCTGCTGCTGGGCGGGTTGACCCTGACGCAGATCGTTGATTATGGGGCCAATAGCTGGACACCGTCACTGTTGATGCGGGTGTATGGCTTCACGCCGTCCGAAACCGGCACGGCGCTGGGCTCGATCCTGATCGGCGTGGCCGGGCTGGGTACCATTGCCGGCGGCATGCTGGCCGACCTGCTGGAAGCACGCGGCCATTCCACCGCCAAGCCGGTGGTGGCCGCATCGGCTGTCAGCGCCGGCGTGCCCTGCCTGCTGTTTGCGGTCATGCCTGGCGCCGGACTGTCGCTGGGCCTGTTCACGGCCTATGCCTTCCTGCTGGCCATCGGCGCCGGCGTCGGGATTGCGGCCATACTGGATCTGGTCCCGTCGGAACTGCGGGGCATGACAACAGCGGTACAGGCCTTTGCCTACACGGCCTTCGGCCTCGGCCTGGGACCGACGCTGGTGGCCGTGACCACCGACCATGTGTTCGCCGACCCGCTGTCGGTTGGCCTATCAATCAGTGTGACCGGCATTCCGCTGCTGGCCCTGTCGGCAGCCGCCATGTGGCGGTCGCTGCCCCATTACCGCCGCGTGCGACAGAATCTGGCGGCCACGGCAACAGCTTGAATTAAAAACACAACCAACGAACAGGGGTTAGATCCATGACACTGCGCAAACGCCTGCTTGTTCCTTTATTGGCCGCCACCTGGCTGTCGGCCGCACCGGCCCTGGCCCAGGACCCGGTCCCGGCGGTTCCGGCCACGGCGGCTGCGGCCGGATCGGCCGTGCAGGCCACGGCTCCGGTCGCTCATCCCCTGACGCGGGAGGATGTGGAGACAATGGTCGACGGCTTCCTGCCCTACGCGCTGAAGCGCGGGGATATTGCGGGGGCAGTGGTGACCGTAGTGAAGGACGGACAGATCCTTTTCGCCAAGGGCTATGGCGTTGCCGACCGGGAAACGAACGAGCCGGTGGACCCCGAGAAGCATCTGTTCCGGCCGGGCTCCATTTCCAAGCTGTTCACCTGGGTCGCGGTGATGCAGCAGGTTGAAGCCGGGCGCATCGACCTGGACACCGATATCAACAAATATCTGGGCTTCAAGATCCCGGACACCTGGCCGGAACCGATCACGCTGCGTCATGTGATGACGCATACGGCCGGCTTCTCCGAGACGGTAAAGGACCTGATCGTGCGCGGGCAGAACAGCCCACTTGACCTGGAAAAGCTGCTGTCCCGCTGGGTTCCGGAACGCGCGTTCCGGCCGGGCACGGTGCCGGCCTATTCCAACTATGCCACGGCACTTGCCGGCCTGATCGTGCAGCGCGTCAGCGGGGAAAAGTTCGAGGATTACGTCGCAAAGCACATCATGGCACCCGCCGGGATGCAGCATTCCAGCATGGCCCAGCCCCTGCCGACCAATCTGGCGCCGCTGATGTCCAAGGGCTATCTGTCATCCCGCGCGCCGGCACAGGATTTCGAGGTGGTGAACCACGCCCCGGCCGGTTCGCTGTCGGCCAGTGGCGCCGACATGGGCCGGTTCATGATTGCGCTGATGAACAGGGGGGGAGGCCCGAACGGGCGCATCCTGACGCCGGAAAGCCTGGCCCAGATGTGGAAGCCGCAATATCGTCCCCTGCCCGGCCAGGAACTGGCCATGGGTCTTGGCTTCTATGAGCAGAACCGCAACGGCTATCGCATCATGGGCCATGGTGGCGACACGACCCTGTTCCACAGCGACCTGGCCATGTGGCTGGATGAAGGGGTCGGCCTCTACATCTCCATGAACAGCACGGGGGATGAGGTGTCGCGCGGCCCCATCCGCACCGAACTGCACCGCATGTTCGCCGACCGCTACTTCCCGGCAAAGGCCGCAGCGGAAGCGCCCAAGGCCGAACCCGTGAAGCGCAAAATACCGGTCGGCGGCACCTTCTATATGTCCCGCCGGGCGGAAGGCACCCTGGTCAGCGTCATCAACCTGTTGGGCCAGGGAGATCTGGTGACCAATGATGACGGTACCGTCACCTTCACCCTGTTCCGTGATTATGCCGGCCAGCCAAAGCACTGGCGGGAGGTGGCACCCGACCGCTGGCAGGAGCCGGGCAGCGACAGCCTGATGCACACGAAGACGGACGAGAACGGCCGCGTCACTGCCATCACCACCGACGATTACCCCGCCATCTTCGTAGCCCAGCCCGTTCCGGCCAGCATTAACAAGGGCTGGAACCTGCCGGCCATCGCCCTGTCGATCAGCATCGCCCTGTTTACCGTCATCTGGTGGCCCGTGGCCGCCATTGTCCGCCTTCGCTATGGCGTGGCGCATCCGCTGACGGGTCAGCATCTTCTGGCCGACCGGCTGGTGCGGGTGGCCAGCCTGCTGTCGGTGACCTGTCTGGCCGGCTTCGGTCTGGTCATGGCGCTGGCCGTCGATCCGCTGATGTTCGGTGAACTGGATCTGCAGCTACGGTTGCTGCAACTGTCCGGCCTGTTGGGTCTGCTGGGTCTGTTCCCGGCCGGCTGGCGCGCCTGGAAGCTGTGGACCGACCCGGCCGCCGGCTGGTGGGCCCGCATCCGGGCCAGCCTGATGGTGCTGATCTTCATCTACTTCCTGTATCTGATCGAACGGTTCCACCTGATCGGATTCAGCCTGAATTACTAAGCTTTTTCCATCACTTCACCCCCGGACGGTGCCTGCCGTCCGGGGGTTTTTTATCACCAGCCCCGGAGTTTGCAGACAATGTCCATCATCCCCGCCCTGTCGCCCGCGCTCGCTGCCGGCGATCTGATTTTCCTGTCGGGCCAGTTGGCCTTCGGGCCTGATGGCACCATCGTGGCGCCCGACGATGTGGCCGCACAGACAAGGCAGGTTCTGGCCAATCTTGCCCGTGTTCTGGTCGGCCAGGGACTGGACCTGTCCGACATCGTGAAGACGACGGTCTGGCTGACCGACATCGCGGACTTTCCTGCCTTCAATACGGCCTATGCCCAGGCCCTGGGGGCCCACCGCCCGGCGCGCTCCACGGTCCGGTCCGACCTGATGCTGCCCGGTGCGAAGGTGGAGATCGAGGCCATCGCCAAGCGGCGCTGAAATAAAAACCCCGGACGGGGAACCGTCCGGGGGCAAGTTTCTCTCTGGAGCGAACTGCCGTCAGGCATCCATGCCCAACGGATCGGCCACGCGCGGCCAGAAATCCAGCTTGCGCGTGCGATAGGGGATGCTGGTGAATTCCGGGGCGATGGCGCCGGGCGTGGAGACATACTGGATGGACGACGCCAGCGGCGCGAACCCTGCGTGGAAATGCTGGGTCGATTTCACCACGATCAGGTCCAGGCCCGACAGATCGATGCCCAGGCCGGTAAACGCGTCCGGCTGGAAGACCTGGCTGCGCTGGCTGGCCAAAACGATCTGCAATCCGCCCGGACCCTCAAGCCAGATCGACAGGCCAAGCGCCGTCGGCTCCTTGTCCAGTCCCGTCTGGAAATGGGCAGTGACGATATTGCGGACAGTCACCGGCAGATCCACAGGATCGCCCGACGCCGGGCCGCACTTGCCGCCCAGCCGCAAGTCGAAATGCGATCCGATGCCGGCATTCACACAGATATTGATGGCTCCCAGGTCCCAGAAGCAGCCGATGGCGGCATTGCCGATGCCCCGGTCCAGCAGGCGGCGCAGGATGAAGGTGCTGTCGCCCGGGGCCCCGCCACCGGGATTGTCGGCCACATCGGCCAGAACAGCCGGACGGCCCGCCACCTTGGGCGCCGCCACAACCCGGTCCAGCGCCGCGTCGATGCTGGTGACATTGGGGCGCAACGCGTCCCGCACGCGGTAAAGCCGTTCCCCGAATGATCGGGCCAGTACCGATGCCTTGGCGGCGTCGCCGTCGGCCACCACCCATGCGCGGGTGCCGGTCCAGGGCGTATCGCCCCAGGGAAATCCATGGGCCAGAGAGACGGAAAGGATGCCATCCCGACCCTCCGCCGCCTTCATATCAGCCACGAAGGACAGCATCGGTTCCACCGTCGTGGGATAGAGCGTAATCATCCGGCAATCGAAATCCCGCATCACCGGCCGGATCTCCCGCCGGGCCGTGCGCAGGCACAGGTCGAACAGCTCGTCCGCCCGTTCGATCCCGTCGGTATGCGGATATTCCTTCATGGCGATCAGGATGTCGGCGCTGTCCAGCATCTGCGGTGACAGGTGGCAATGCGGGTCCAGTTCGGCCCCGATCACCACATCCGGCTCGACCTGTGCCCGGATGGCCGCCAGCAGGTCACCCTCGCAGTCATCCTGACCCACGGCCATCATGGCGCCATGCAGCAGCAGCAGGACCATGTCAACCGGCCCTGCCTTGGCGATACCATCCAGCACCTCGGCCTTGAACCCCTCCCAGACGGGGGCCAGCGTGCGCCCGGCCGGTTGGGCATAGGCACATAGGCCTTCCACCACCTCCACCCCGGCTGCCTCTGCCCGCCGGCGCCAATGACGCAGGAAGGCTCCGCCCTCGCTGATCTGCGGTCGGCGGGAGGCATCCCCATGGAAGATGCCATATTCCTCAAAACTGCCCAGACCGGTTGGCATGGGGGCGAAACTGTTGGTCTCTGTGGCCAGCACGGCCATGAACATGCGCATGGACTCAATCCCTGTTGCAGCGGTCGGGGGACAGGTCGGCAATGGTGACGCCGGCGGCGGCAATGTCGGCTGGCAGCCCGCCATGATCCAGCAGGCTGGCACCCACCCGCGCCAGTGCCGGCGCCATCTGGATACCGTATCCACCCTGCGCGGCAAACCAGAAGAAGCCGGGATGACAGGCCGGCGCGCCCACCACGGGGCTGCGGTCGGCCACGAAGCTGCGCAGGCCAGCCCAACTGCGCGACACCCGCCGCACCGGCAGATCGGCCGCTTTCTGGACGCGGTCGATGCAGACGGCGATGTCCCATTCATCCGCCTGTGCATCGCACGGGGCAGACGGGGTCTCATCGGCCGGCGAAGCCAGAATCATGCCCGCATCGGGCTTGAAATAGAAGCTGCCGGCGGCATCGATCACGGCCGGCCAGGCGTGGATGTCGAAACCCGCCGGGGGATCCAGCATCATGGCCGTGCGGCGCAGCGGCATCAGCCCCACCGTGGGCACGCCGGCCATGCGGGCCAGTTCATCGGCCCAGGCACCGGCCGCGTTGACCAGCTTTTTCGCTCTGACAGGCCCGTCAGGGAAGGTCAGGGTCCAGGCGGCACCATCCCAGGTGGCGGCCAGAAGCGGGGCGTCGGTGCGCTGTTCCACACCCCCGGCCTTGGCCCGGCGCAGGAAGCCCTGGTGGATGGCATGGACATCCATGTCCATGGCGTCCGGCTCCCACAGCGCCTCTCGCAAGGGGCCAGGATGCAGAATGGGCACCATTTCCCGCGCCGCTTGCGGCGTCAGGTCCAGGGCCCTTGCACCCGTACGGGCGGCCGACTCCTTGATTTCCCGCACGGCGTCGGAACCGGACGTTTCCGCCACATACATCACCCCACGCGGCGTCAGCAGCGGATGCTCGGCAAAGCCCGGCGGCGGCTCCAAGAAAAAGGCGCGACTGGCGGCCGTCAGGACGCAGACGGTGCTGTTGCCGTAAAGCACACTGTAAAGCGCCGCCGACCGGCCCGTTGTGTGGTAGCCGGGAAAACTCTCCCGCTCCGCCAACAGGACCGGCCGCCCCGGTACCGCATCCGCCAGCATCGCCGCCAGCGAGGCGCCGCCGATGCCGGCGCCGATGATCGCGATGTCGAATTCCTGCATGTGAAACCTCCCTTGCCCCCCATGCTTGACACTCTTGCCCGATATGTCAAATAATTTTCGTATCGTAAATTACTGAGCATCGCCCGTTCATATCGACGGGCACTGGCCCGCTGAGCGACCGTATGGGGCAAGGGATGATTGGATCACCGCGCAAAGGTGCCGGAATCTAAGCAGATTCTGGGCCGTCAGGGCTATGAGACCGGGGTAGCGTGGCAGGCCGGACATCCCAGCCTTGACCAACGATGCAAAATTTTTCGTATAGGAATATTATTTATTGACCACCCTGCGGAAGCCTGATTTAATTTTCTTGGTAATCAAAGAGATGCGCATCCGTCACCGGCCGCCCCCTGGCGGTACCGGAACCGGACCCTGCGCGCCAATGCAAGGGGACCGGACAACGGTCCCTGCCCCGGACAGGAAAGGCGATCACATGGTTTTCAGCTGTGAAACACGGCGTCGGCACAGGCGTGCGGGACTTCTGACCAGCATGGCTCTGTCGGCGTTTCCGCTTCTGCCCGCAGCGGGACAGGCGGCCAGTACCGAACCGCTGCTGTTGGAGGAAATCATCGTCACGGCGCAGAAGCGCCTTGAAAACCTTCAAACCGTCCCGGCCTCCGTGTCTGTGCTGGGCGGCGAACGGATCGCCCAATCCAGCCCCACGGGGGTTGCCGATTACGCTGCCTATATACCGGGTCTGGCCATTACCAGCGCTGGCACGCCGGGTCAGGTGGCACTGGCGCTGCGCGGGGTGGCGCCCGTGGGGCCGGGCGCCACGGTCGGCACCTATATCGACGATACGCCGCTGGGGTCCAGCGCCAACTATGCCCGGGCCGCCATCTATGCCCTGGACCTGTTCCCCTATGACATCCAGCAGGTAGAAGTGCTGCGCGGGCCGCAGGGCACGCTTTATGGGGCCAGCACCATGGGCGGCTTGCTGAAATATGTGACGCGCAAGCCCGATCTGGACAAGACAGAGGTCCGCCTGGGCACCGAACTGTCAACCACCGACAGCGCTGGCGGCCTCAACTGGGGCCTGCGCGGACAGGCCAACCTGCCCTTGATCGCCGATCGCCTGGCCGTGCAGGCCAGCCTCTACCGCCAGAAGAACCAGGGCTATATCGGTAATTCCCGCAACGGCGAGGATGATATCAACGACAGCACCCAGAAGGGCGCCCGCGTCGCCTTGCTGTGGCGGCCGGCGGAACCGGTCACGGTGCGTTTGCAGGCCCTGTTCCAGAAAGTGGATTCCCGCAACAATGCGATTGTCGCCTATGACGTGGTGACCGACCGGCCCATCGCTGGAAAGCTGGACAGCCAATATTACATGGACCAGCCCTTCAAGAAGGATCTGGACCTCTACACGGCCACCATCGACTGGGACCTGGATTTCGCGTCCCTGACCTCCGCCTCCTCCTACTCCACCGCCAAGGTGGAGACGGTGCAGGATGCCAGTTCCATCTATGGTGTGGCTTTCCCCGCCCTGTCGGGTGGTGCCCTGCCGGCGGGTCTGTCGCGGTTCGACCTGCTGCTGGACCATGAGAAATTCACGCAGGAGGTACGGCTGGCCTCGCCCAGCGGCGGTGGCCTGGAATGGATGCTGGGCGGTTTCTATACCTGGGAGGACAGCACCAACCAGCAGGCCGCAAGTGCCCAGTTCATGGATGGAAAACCCATTCCCGGCCTGGATCCGCTGGCCACGGCCAGCCTGCCGACGACCTATCGGGAAGTGGCCGTCTTCGGCAATGCCACCGTTGCCCTGACCGATATTTTCGACATCACCGGCGGCCTGCGCTGGGCCCACAACAAGCAGGATTTCGAACAGATCTCCGACGGTGCCCTGTTGGGCGGCAAGCAGCGGGTGCCGGGTGACTCTTCCGAAAACGTGCTGACTTTCATGGCAAGCCCGCGCCTGAAGGTGAACCCGGACCTGACGCTTTATGCGCGGGTCGCCAGTTCCTATCGCCCCGGTGGCCCCAATGTCGCCCTGCCCAACGTTCCATCCAGCGTCGATGCCGACACGCTGGTCAGCTATGAAAGCGGCGTGAAATCCACCTTGCTTGACGGGCGTTTACAGGCCAACGCCTCGATCTTCTATATCGATTGGAAGGACATCCAGATTGCCGACTCCAATGGCGGCGTTTCGTTCCTTCGCAATGGCGGCAAGGCCAAAAGCGCCGGCATGGAATTCGAAACGGTATTTGTGCCAGTGCAGGGCTGGCGCCTGGGCGCCAATGGTGCCTATACGGATGCCAGTTTCAAGGGCGACGTACCGGGCGTTGGGGCCAAAGATGGGGACCGGCTGCCGCTGATCCCCAAATATTCCTTCGCCCTGACCGCCGATCATGAATGGGATCTGGTCGCCGGCTGGGTCGCCAATGCCGGGGGTGGTTATCGCTGGACGGGGGCGGTGAACAGTGCTGCCGAAAATTCGTCCGACTATGTGCGTACCAAGTCGCATGGTGTACTGGATCTGCACGCAGGCGTCAGCAATGACACCGTGGCTCTGCGTTTTTATATCCGCAATGCCACCAACTCGCGCGCGACGACGGCCGCCGGCCTGATCACCAGCGCTCTGGGCAGCCCGGTCCAGATCGACCGGACCGTGCAGCAACCGCGTACCATCGGGCTCAGCCTTGATCTAACCTATTGACCATCCGGAGGCTGTATCCGGTCGCGTTTCGACTGCTGTAACTTGCCGCAGGGAAAGGGGTTCCATTGTCCCCCGCCCCTGTGGCATTTTTCATTTTTCCGAAGCGCTAACCTAACCCGCCTTAATGGAAAATGCGGGCAGATCCGGGAGTCCAGGACAGATGACGCGGAGAGCACCGATTGGCAAGGCCCTGCGCCGGCTGCGTCTTCAAAATGACTGGACCCTGGCCGACGTGGCGGAACGCACAGGTCTGGCCATCTCCACCCTGTCGAAGGTGGAGAATGACCGCATGTCCCTGACTTTCGACAAGATCGTCAGCCTGTGCGAGGGGTTGGGCGTCGATATCGGAACCCTGTTCACGGGCGACCCGACGTCGGCGGGCGAGGTGGTGGCCCCGGCGGCGCCGGTGGCCATCATGACCCGACGCAGCATTGATCGCGGTGGCGGAGAGGATGCGGAAGTTCCCACGAAGAATTACCGACACCGCTATCTCAACACCGACATCACTCACAAGAAGATGATTCCCATCCTGGTGGAGCATCGCGCGCGCACCATGGAAGAGTTTGGCGCCCTGGTCCGGCATCCCGGCGAAGAATTCATCTATGTGATGGAAGGGGCGATCGAACTGCACACGGAGTTCTACGCCCCCACTTTGGTGAAGGCCGGCGAGAGCATCTATCTCGACAGCACAATGGGCCATGCCTATCTGGCCGCGGGCGACGGCCCGTGCCGGACGCTGTCGGTCTGTTCCAGCCCTGAACCGGCACTGGCCAAGGCCCTGATGGTGAACGAACCGACCGTCACTTTGAAGAAGCCCGACAAGGCGTGAGGGTAACATCACCAAAAGAGGATTCATAACTGTGGTTTTTGGATGCAAATTCCAGCAAGTTCGATACAGTGGCGGCTCCGGTAACTTTCCGCGAGCATTGTACCCATGTCGTCCCCGCACTCCCGCAAGGTCGTCGTCACGCAGCGTTTTTTCGACGATCGGTCTCTTGCTTTTCTGCGTGCCCATGGCTGCCAGGTCGATCTTTGTCCGCCGCCGCCGGGGTTGGGCGAAGGCGATCTGGACGTGGAGGCGCTGTGCCGCATTCTGGATGGTGCGGTGGGCTGGATCGTCGGGCATGCCCGGGTCACGCGTGCCCTGCTGCAAGCGCTCCCCCACCTTGCGGTCATCGCGCGGCGTGGCGTGGGATATGACAGGGTCGATGTCCAGGCAGCGCGTGAATTGGGCAGGGTCGTGACCATCGCGGCGGGCGGCAACGATGCCGCGGTGGCCGATCATACCATCGGGCTGATGATCGCGGTCGGCCGCCGCTTCAGGGAAAGCCAGCAGGCGATGCTGGCCGGTGACTGGTCCATCCTGAATGGCCATGATCTTTGTGAAAAGACGGTGGGCCTGGTGGGGTTGGGTCGCATCGGGAAAAGCGTCGTGCGCCGCCTGTCGGGCTTCGATGCCAGGGTCCTGGTTCATACGCGCACCCCCGACGCCGCCTACGCTGCCCAGACGGGTGTCGATTATGTCGACCTGCCGGAACTGCTGCGGCGCAGCGACTATGTCAGCCTGCACGCCCCGCTGACGCCGGACACCCGCTTTCTCATGGATGGCCCTGCCCTGGCCGCCATGAAGAAGGGCGCATTCCTGATCAATACCGCCCGTGGCGGCCTGGTCGACGACGCGGCATTGCTGGACCATCTGCGGTCCGGTCATCTGGGTGGGGCCGGACTTGATGTCTTTGTCAGCGAAGGCGACCCCGGCTATCATCATGTAACGGACGCGTTGCTTGCCCTGCCCAATGTTGTGGCGACGCCACACGCGGGCGCTTCATCGCATGAGGGGCTGGCGCTGACCAATCTGGTGGCCGCCCGATCGGTGGTGGCCATCCTGGATGGCAGGGAACCGCCACCCGGCTGCATCGTCGCTGACGGTCGGCAATGATCAGGGTTGCGCGATAACCACCTGGTTGCTTTAAGAAGAAAAACCGGACGGGGCGCGGAACAGATGAGCGAGATGGCAGACATGGAAGAGACGGCGGCGCAGGACGTCCTGGTGGAACCCCAGCAGACGGAACCTGCAACCCATTCCGTGCTGATGCAGTTGCGCGAGATGATCGTGACGGGACGCATCGCACCGGATTCCAAACTGCGCGCCGAAGCCCTGGCCACAACCCTGGACGTGTCACGCACCCCGATCCGCAGCGCCTTGGCCGTGCTGTCAGCTGAAGGGCTGGTGAATTACAGCGTCAACCGTGGCTATACCGTCCGTACCGTGACCGTACGGGACGTTTTCGACAGCATCGAGGTGCGCGCGTCGTTGGAAGGGATCGCCGCCCGCACGGCCGCTGACCAGGGTTGGGAGCCGCAGTCCCTGGCGCGATTGGCGGATCTGGTCGCGCGGGGCCGGGACATCCTGAACCGGGGCGAATGGTCGGACGCCATTGAACATGACTGGTATCAACTGAACTGGCAGTTCCACCGGTCCATCATGCAGGCGTCACGCAACGAGGTGCTGCGCAACGCCACCCGTATGACGCTGATCTATCCCGTGCTGGGCGACGTGGCCCGATTGTGCCCGACCATCGCCGCCTGTGTGCCCCCCCGCCACCGGCAGATGCCCACCACGCCGCCGGCCCATGTCCTGGAATCCCAGAAAGAGCATGAGGCCCTGGTCGGCGCATTCCGGCGTGAAGACAGCGCAGCAGCGCAGCGTCTGATGACCGAGCATGTGCTGGCCACCAGGCACCGGCTGCACGCCATCGTCATGCCGCGCTGATCAACAGCGGATCGGCTTGGTTACGCTGCACGCGCGGCGCGGCGGCGGTCGCCGCCGGACCAAATCCCGATGAGTTCCACTCACCGGGATTTGGTATCAGGCCAGTTCCACGTCCAGCAGCCTCACGAACTGCTGACCGCAATGCATGTCCCTTTCCACAATGCCGCCCTGCGGGCTGGTCCGGGCATGGGAAATTTTGACCATGTTCAGGCTGGGCACCGGATAGTGGCGCACCAGCGCCGGATCGGCCCCGAAAAGGCGCTTGAACAGGTCCGGCCCCAGCGCCGGGTGATCGTGGTAGGCCTGGAAATTCCCAGGCCCGTCGAAGAACAGGTCGAAAGTCACCCAGTAGGGCCCGGCGTTTTTCGACCGCACATGCCGGCAGACATCCTTCAGCTTGGGCATCACGCCTTACCTCCTTGGCTCTGATCGATCCAGACCGTGCGCACCAGCGCCATCGGATCATCCAGTTCAACGACATGGTTCAGCAGGAACTCGTAGACGGGCCCGCGGTCGATATCGGCGGGGGAAAAGGCGAAGCCGTAACTGGGCAACTCCTCATCCAGGACAACGGGAAAGTGGAAGAAATACGGGTTGCAGGCCTTGGCGATCTGCGACGCCATCTCCTGGCTGTCGGCCGTGGCCACGAACAGCACGCCGATTTCGCGCGGGGCCGCCGTGCCGGGCGGTGGCCGATCGCCGGAAACAGCGTTCCAGCCATAAAGACGCAGCGAGATATGGAAGTCCCCCGCCGCGGGGCCGATGGTCTTGTGAACCCGGTCGTTAAGGGCGGCCAGCATCCGGTCGTGGAACTCATCCACATTGTTCAGCACATGCGGATCCTGGATACCGATCAGCATGATCGTCTGGAACCGGCGGCTGCCGGCCCCTTCCAGCTTCATCGTATAGGGCTGTGGGCGCCAGACCGACCCGGTGACCTTCACGCTGCGCGCGCCCACCTGCTGATAGACAGCGTCGGTCACGTCCAGGATGCCGCCCGGCTCGGTCAGCAGAAAGGGGTTGCTGTTTTCATAAAGCATGTGGGCCGACACGCTTTCGGGCGTACAGCGGTTATCCTGCGACAATGGCTCCACCTCGAAACTGTCGGGGCCAATGCTGATCAGAACCCCTGCCCCCCTGGTCGGCCACTCGGTACATTGCCCGCCGCACTCGGCGATCTTGGCGGCATGCCAGGCCGGGCCGGCGGGTGCCCCATGCAGCAGCGCATAGCTGGACAGGACTGCCGTGTCGGTCGTGCGTCCCCCCAGGATGATGTCGGCACCGGCCGCCAGTGCCGCCATATAGGGTTCTGGGCCCATGGCCGCCACGATATGGTCGCAGGCATCAATGGTGGCGTCATCCAGCGGCCCCAGCGGGGGCAGCGGCCGAACTTTGCCCGCCGCGTTATAGTCCTTCAGCAGCGCCTTCTCCTGCTCGCAGTAAAGCAACGCGATCCGGGGCGTGATGCCCAGTTCTGCCGCCACCTCCACCACGATGTCGCGCGTCCAGTCCAGATTAAGGTCGCCACCGGCCTGGCCGCTGGTACCGATGATCAGCGGGATGCCGGCATCGGCACCGGCCCGCATCAGGATGGTCAGGTCCCGCTTCACGGAGCCGCGATTATTCTTGGAAATGCCCAGCGCCAGATAGGCCGCGCCACTGTCAGTGGAGCCGGCGTCGGTAGCGATGGCGTGCGCACCGCGGGAGATGCCATAGCGCACCTCCTCCTCCCGCGCGCCAGCACCCAGCGACCCGGTGGGAACCAGGATTTTGATCGGACCGTCCAACATGATTGCTCAATCCAGATGATTGCAGAGGCCTGCTGCGAGGCCAGTGATGGAAGGGTGAGTTATTGAATTCATATTGTCAAGTTTTGGATGCAATCTTAACTCACGTCTGAAGGATGCTGAAACGCCATGACGCGGGTCGCCGGGGGGGGCAGCAGCGCACCCTTCGGTGGCTTGATGGCCATGCCGGAAAGCGCAAACGCGATGCCTGCCACCAGCGGCCCCAGCAGAAGGGCGGCCGGCACCACCGCCAGCAACAGCCAGCGCCCAGCATGGATCACCCCACCCGCAGTGGAATGGCACCCGTCACCAGGGCCGCGGCCAATACGACCAACGAGATCAACACGGCCCATTTCAGGGAAAAGCGCTGGGCATCCGCCACATCAACGCCCAACAGGCCGCAGGCAAGATAGATCGGCGCCAGTAGGGGGCTCAGCGTGTGTACCGGCTGACCGATCAGCGAGGCGCGGGCAATGGCGTCGGCATCGATCCCATAGCCAGCGGCAGTGCTGGCAATGACCGGAACCACGCCGAAATAATAGGCGTCATTCGACATCACGAAGGTCAACGGCATGCTGGCCAGGGCTGTGATCGGAGCCATGTAGGCACCGATGGAGGGCGGGATCACCGTCAGGGCAGCGCTGGCCATGGCATCGGCCATGCCAGCACCATTCAGGATGCCGGTAAAGGAACCCGCAGCAAAGATCAGCACCACCACATTCACAACATTGTCGGCATGGGCGGTGATGCGGGCCTTCTGGTCCCGCAGGCGGGGATAATTGATGGTGATGGCAACAGCAAACGCCCCCATCATCATCACCGGCAGCGGTGCCAGGCCCAGGATCATCCCCAGCACCAGCCCCACGGTCAGCGCAAGATTAAGCCAGAACAGCCGGGGCCGACGGATACCGCGATCAACCTCCATAGCTGCCGCTGATGCCGGCGCCTCTGCATTGTGATTGCGCTGGCCGAGCCGCCGCCGTTCCGACCGGCCGAGATGCCAGGCCAGCGTAAACACTGCCAGCAAGCCCGTCACCATGGCCGGGATCAGGGGGGCGAAAACATTTGTCAGATCCGCACCGACCGCAGCCGCGGCACGGGCAGACGGCCCACCCCAGGGGACATAGTTCATCAAGGAATTGCACAGGCCCAGCAATGTCGCCAGGATCAGCGGGTTCATGCCCACCCGGCGATAAACGGGCAAAAAAGCGGTGATGATAATCAGTGCTGTCGTCGTCCCATCACCGTCCAGTGATACCAGCGTGGTCAGAACTGCCGTGCCCAGCGCGATGCGCACGGGGTCGTCGCCAACCATCGCCAGAACCCGGCGCACCAGCGGGTCAAACAGCCCGGCATCCATCATGACGGCAAAATAAAGCACGGCAAAGGTCAGCATCAGGGCCGTCGGCGCGACCTGATGCACACCTTGCAGGATCATGTCGCCCAACCCCGCGCCGGCACCCGCCACCAGACCGAACAGGATGGGAATGGCCAGCAGCGCGGCGATGGCCGACATCCGCTTGGTCATGATCAGCACCATGAAGGTGGTGACCATCGCCGTGCCCGCCAGGGCCGGCGAAAGCAATGGTTCGAACAAGGCACTGTCCTCCCGCAGCCGCGGCAACAAGCGGCCCCGGGCCAGTTCTCAGGCATTCGGGGCGCACACGCTACGGCGCATTGTTCCTGGATGAAGGGAATGAGGGTCGTTCAGCCCATCCTGCTATCGTGGGTTCATTCTGTCAATAACGACATCCATACATATTATTTTTGCATCCATTATATTGACCAACGACATCCACCCTGCGTAAGCTAAGTTTACACCCGGCGAACCATTGACCGGGGATAAGCATCCCAGGGAGGACATACGGAATGCGTGCGATCAGTCGCCGGTTCATGAGCTTTGGAACGACCGCCATGCTGCTGCTGCCTGCAGGCGTGGCGATGGCGCAGGAAGCGGCCCCGTCCGAAGCGCTGGAGGAAATCATTGTCACCGCCCAGCGCCGCAGTGAACGTCTGCAGGATGTCCCCGTCACCGTCACGGCATTCAGCGCCGAGGAGATCGATCAGGCCCGCCTGCGTCAGATCGACGATATCGCCAGCCGTACGCCCGGCCTGAATTTCGACGCTTTCCCGGCATCACAGCCGCGCATCACCATCCGCGGCATTGGTTCATCCGACCGCGGTGCCGCTGGCGACCCCAGTTCTGCCGTCTTCCTGGACGAGGTCTATCTGGGCCGCCCGGCGGCCGTTGCCTTCGACGCGTTCGACGTCGCGCGGATCGAGGTGCTGAAGGGACCGCAGGGGACCTTGTATGGCCGCAACGTGGTGGGTGGGGCCATCAACGTCGTCACCAACCGGCCCGAACTGGACCGCACCGATATTGGCCTGGAGGCAACGGTCGGCAATTACCAACGGCTTGAAGGCGCAGCCTCCGCCAACGTGCCGTTGGCGGAGGGCAAGTGGGCGGCCCGCGCCAGCGGCGCCTGGCGCACCCATGACGGCTATGTCCGCAACAGCTTCACCGGCGGTCAGGTGGAAGATCAGGATACGCGCAGCGGACGTCTGCAAATTTATGGCGAGCCGTCGGACCAGGTGCGCATTCTGCTGGGCGTTGATGGCACGCGCGACCGGGCCAACGGCCCCGCACAGCATGTGCTGGACCGCGACCCGACCGACCCGCGCGCAGCCCTGTGGACGATTGATCGCAATCGGAAGGTGACCGCCGGTTCCGATGACGGTCAGCAGGACCGCGACACCTGGGGCGTCCGGGGCCAGCTGGATTGGGACCTGCCCTTCGCCAGCCTGACCTATCTGGGCTCCTATCGCGATCTGGAATATTACGCCGCCTATGATTTTGACGGTGGTCACGCGCCGGGCAACCGCATCAACATCTATGGTGCCAATGACGAGACCAGCGATTTTTCCAGCCACGAACTGCGGCTGAACGCCCTTCCCGAGAGCCGGTTCCAGTGGGTGGCTGGGGTTTACAACTACAATAATGAGACCGACCGCCGCGACACGCTGATCATTGATACCGGGCGGCCGGGTACGGAAATCTATGACCAGGCGGCGAAACTGACCAGCTATGCGGCGTTCGGCGACGCCACCATCGCCCTGGATGACCGTTTCTCCCTGATTGGCGGCTTGCGCTATTCCAAGGACAAGAAGGATTACCGGGTCGCCAATACAGCCGGCACCGCGGTGCTGCGCGGTACGGAGCGCTTCGACGTCAGCGTTTCCGACAGCTATGATGCCTGGACATGGCGCGCGGGCGGCCAGTACCGGCTGGATGATGACCACCAGCTTTATGGCATGGTTTCCCGTGGCTTCAAAAGCGGTGGTTTCCAGGACACGCCAGGTTCGGCAGCCGAAGCGCGCGACGGGTTCGAGCCGGAATTCGCCACGCAGTATGAGTTGGGCCAGAAAAGCAGCTTCCTGGGCGGGCGGCTGGTCTGGAACAACACCCTCTATGTGATGAAATACACGGATCTGCAAACACGCCGCACCCTGCCCAACCTGTCCATCGTCACAGAGAATGCGGGCAAGGCCACGATCAAGGGCTATGAGACGCTGCTGAACTGGCGCGTGTTCGCCGGTGCGCGGCTGGCGGCCAGCTATGGCTACACCGATGCCACATTCGACGTGTTCGAACCTGAACCGGGCGAAGATTATTCGGGCAACCGCCTCTCCCGCACGCCCAAACACAAATTCACGCTGACCCCGTCCTACGAGACGGCGCTGCCCATTGGCGGCAGCCTGCTGTTCGCCGCCGATTACCGCTATGAAAGCATGATGTACGACGACAATGCCAATGTGGGTCCGGAGCGGCGTCCGGCCACGCACTTTGTCGACGGGCGCATCGTCTACACGGCCGCCTCAGGCCAGTGGACGGTCTCGCTGTGGGGCAAAAATCTGACCAACGAGGTGACGCGCACCTTCCAGGCCGTCTTCCTGGGCGCCAATTTCGGCGCGTATAACCCGCCGCGCACGGTGGGCGCCACGGTTACCTGGCGGCTGTAAGCCAATGCATTGCCCACCGCAGGCACTGTTGCGACGGCTGCTGGAGGCGGCGGTCGCCGCCGCCTCCCCTTCAGTCTGCGTGCCCCCCCACCTGCCTCCACCGCCAACGGGCCGAACCATCGTGATCGGTGCCGGCAAGGCCGCCGCCGCGATGGCGGCTTCTGTGGAAAAGCACTGGCAGGCTCCGCTGTCGGGCATGGTCATCACCCGCTACGGTCACGGTGTGCCGTGCCAGTGGGTCGAGGTGGTGGAAGCCGCCCACCCGGTCAGTGACGAGGCCGGACTCCGCGCCACGGCACGGATGCTGGATATGCTGACGGGACTGACCCCGAATGACCTTGTCCTGTGCCTCATTTCCGGTGGCGGGTCCGCCCTGCTGGCCGCACCGGCACCGGGTCTGAGCCTGGGCGATAAACAGCAGGTCACGCGTGCCCTGCTGAAAAGTGGCGCATCAATTGCGGAAATGAATTGCGTGCGCAAACACCTGTCGGCTGTCAAGGGCGGGCGCCTGGCCCAACTGGCCGCCCCCGCACGGGTTCACACGCTGCTGATCTCGGATGTGCCGGGTGATGATCCGGCCACCATCGCGTCGGGTCCGACACTCCCCGACCGCAGCACCCGAACCGATGCCGCGGCCATCCTGGCTAAATACCGCATCGACACGCCGCCGACCGTGACGCAATGGCTGTCGAACCCAGCCAGCGAAACGCCGAAATCCCTGGCGGCGCTTCCATCCGGTCGGGCCGTGCTGGTGGCGACACCGGCGGATGCCATCGCAGCGGCGGCCGCGGCGGCACGCGGGTTCGGCATGGCGCCCCTGTTCCTTGGCAGCGCGATTGAGGGGGAGGCCCGTCAGGTCGCCGCCGAGCATGCCGACGTCGTACGGGCCGTGTTGAGTGGGGAAATCCCGGCTCCCCGCCCCTGCGTGCTGCTGTCGGGCGGGGAAACCAGTGTGACCGTCCGCGGAAATGGCCGCGGCGGACGCAATGCGGAATTCCTGCTGGCTCTGTCGCTGGCCCTGAACGGTCAGCCCCGCGTGCATGCGCTGGCGGCCGACACGGACGGCATTGATGGATCGGAGGATAATGCCGGTGCCTGGATCGGCCCCGACATCCTGGCGCGGGCCAGAGCGGCGGGGATCTGCGCCGAAGACCGGCTGGCCAACAATGACGGCTACAGCTTCTTCCAGGCCATGGACTGCCTGGTCTTCACCGGCCCTACCCGCACAAATGTGAATGATTTCAGGGCCATCCTGATCGAATGAGGATTGATGGAATGAACAAAAAGCGCGCCTACCGCATCGCCGTCATCCCCGGTGACGGCATTGGCAAGGAAGTGGTCCCCGAAGGGCTGCGCGTATTGCACGCAGCAGCGGAACGGTATGGGATCGATTTCCAGTTCGACCATTTCGACTTTGCCAGCTGCGATTACTACCTGCAGCACGCAAAGATGATGCCGGACGACTGGAAACAGCGGATCGGCGGCCATGATGCGATCTTCTTTGGTGCTGTCGGCTGGCCTGCAACGGTCCCGGACCATATCTCGCTGTGGGGATCGCTGATCCAGTTCCGGCGTGAGTTCGACCAATATGTCAATCTGCGCCCCGTCCGGCTGATGCCGGGTGTGCCCAGCCCCCTTGCGGGTCGGCAACCGGGGGATATCGACTTCTACGTCGTACGGGAGAATACGGAGGGCGAATATTCCGCCATCGGCGGCCGCATCTTTCCCGGCACCGACCGCGAGGTGGTGATGCAGGAAACGGTGATGACGCGCATCGGCACCGACCGCATCCTGAAATACGCCTTTGACCTGGCGCAGCGTCGGAAGCGCAAGCACCTGACATCGGCCACCAAGTCCAACGGAATCGCCATCACCATGCCCTACTGGGACGAAAGGGTGGAGGCGATGGCAGCGTCATATCCCGACATCCGCTGGGACAAGTACCATATCGATATCCTTGCCGCCCATTTCGTGCAGCATCCGGACTGGTTCGACGTGGTCGTCGCCTCCAACCTGTTCGGCGACATCCTGTCCGACCTGGGTCCGGCCTGCACGGGCACCATCGGCATTGCCCCCGCCGGCAACATCAATCCCGATGGCCGCTTCCCGTCCCTGTTCGAACCCGTCCATGGATCGGCGCCGGACATTGCCGGGCAAGGGATCGCCAACCCGGTTGGGCAGATCTGGTCGGCGGCGTTGATGCTGGATCATCTGGGGGAATATGGGGCGGGTGCCGCCATTGTGTCCGCCATCGAGATGGTCCTGGCGCAGCCGCATCTGCGGACCCGCGACCTGGGGGGTGCCGCCGACACCGTAACCTGCGGCAAGGCCGTCGCCGCTGCTTTGCGCTGAGACAGCCCCTTTTTCCCACACGGTCGGATCAATGGGGGGCCGTGGTGAAACAACCGTAGCGTCCATCCATATAGATCAGTGGATTGATCGGGGTGAGGTCATGTACCTGCTGCACCGCGCCAATGAACACGCCATGGGTGCCGAATTCCGTGTTCGCGACGTTGCGGCAAAGGAAGCTGGCCTGTGCGTCGGCCAGATAGGCATGGCCGTCCGCCGACCATCGCCAGTCGCCCAGGCCGAACCGCGCTTCCCCTTTCTCCCGGCCGGCGCAAAGGGTGGAGATATCGGCTTGATGCGCCGCCAGGATGTTGATGCAGAAATCCGCCCCTTGGGACAGGGGTTCGAACAGGCTGGCCGAGCGGTTCACGCAGATCAGCATGGAAGGCGGGTCCATGCTCAATTCGCTGACGGCTGTCGCGGTCATGGCAAAACGTTGCCCCTGATGGTGGCAGGTGATGACGACGACGGCCTTTGCCAGGCTGCGCAGGCCGCGACGCAGGGCGGCGGCAATCCGTGCCGGATCGGATTCAGCGGTGATGTCAGTAGGCATCGATTTCCCTCAGGGCTGCGGCGGCGTCCCGCCAACTGTCCGCGCCCGCCGGCAGGCCGGCATAAAGGGTGGCGTGCAGCAGAATTTCGCGGATTTCCTCTTTGCTGACCCCATTGGCGATGGCGCCCTTCACATGGTTGCGAAGCTGGGCCGGCCGGCTTTGCCCCACCAACATGGCGATGGTCAGCATGGACCGGATCTTCAGCGACAGGCCCGGCCGGCTCCAGACCTCGCCAAAGCAGATGCGGGTGACGGCGTCCTGCAGCGGCATGGTAAAATCATCGGCCTCCAGCAGGCTTTTCATGCCGTCCGCGCCGAAAATCTGTTCACGCAGATGATGGCCGCGTTCGGCGGCCATGTTCTCAGGCAATTCACTCATAGTGTTTCCCCCATGTCATGGGCCCACAGAAGGGGCCGTATGGCGTCGGCCAGTGCCGCCATCTCCCGCGCCGCCGCTGGCGACAAAGCAATGGCGCGCAGGAAGCCGTGGATCATTCCCACAGCCATCATCACCTGAGCCTGTCCCCCTGCCTCTCGAAGGCGGCCGGCATATTCCTCCCCCTCCTCCCGCAGCGGGTCATGCTCGGCGATCAGCACCAAAGCAGGCGGCAATGCGGAGAGATCGGGTGCCGAAAGGGGTGGGTCCAGAAATGGCTCCGCCTGCTGTGACTGCTGGTACAGACGGATGAAATCCGCCACCCGCTGGGCCGTCAGCAGCGGGTCACGTCCCCGGCGGTGGGAAGGCCGCCCGGCTGTCATGTCAAAGGCACCGTACATCAGCAACTGGCATACGGGCCTGATTTCCAGGTCCAAATCCCGCGCCAGCATGGCCGTGAGGGTGGCGAACAGGGCGCCGACACTGTCGCCGGCCACCGCGATGCGGCGCGGGTCGACACCCAGCAGACCGGCATTCTCCACGCACCATCGGAACGCCGTCAGACAATCCTCCTGCGCGGCGCGGCAGCTGTTCTCCGGCAGGCGCCGATATTGAATGCTGATGACGACGGCCCCTGTCGCTTCCGCCAGGCTCTGGGCCAGGATGTTGAAGCTTTCGACGCTGCCGAAAACGAAGCCTCCACCATGGAAATAGCAGATGCAGGGTCGTTCGATGTCGCGGCCCGGATGCAGGATGGTGACGGCGATTTCCCGCCCCGGCACCACGATGAAGCTGGCATGACGCAGCAAGCCCGCGGCTGGCGGCCTTGCGAAAGCATCGGCCCCCAGGTCGGCAGCAAGCCGACTGCCGGCCAATGTGCCGCCACCGGCCGCCTGTCCCGCCCTGAAGGCCGCGATATAGGCCTCCATCCCTTCCGCCAGGGTTACGGGTGCCTCTGTCACGGAACCGGTCGGGCTCAGGCGAAGGCCTCGTAGCGGATGTCGGGCGACTCCATCGACAGGCTGGACAGACGCGGCGCAACCTCCCGCGCGAACAGGGTCAGGTTCTCCACCGTCTCCGCATGGCCCAGGGTCCCCGCCTGCCCCATCATCAGCAGATTGCCGAACCCGCCGACATCGGCATAGAAGCGGCTGATCTGGCCGAATACGTCGTCGGGCGTGCCCACGAACATCAGGCCCGCATCGATATATTGCTCGATCGTCGGATCTGACGGCAGCGGGCTGCCATCGCGCAACCGCGGACGGATGGCGTTGGGCCCGGCCTTCAGCAGGCGGACATTGTCCTTCACCGACGTGAAGCCGGCCGGGTTGCGGAACTGCGGGTCCAGCCGCGCCGCCGTGGTGAAATAGGCCTTCATCTGTTCAGCGCGCTGGAACGCGGTCCGGCGGTCCTGGGCGACGGAAACCAGGCCCAGATAGGCCAACCGGTCGTCGGAGGCGGGCCGCCCGTGCGTTTCCTGATACGTCTTGCGATAGGCGGCGAAGACCGACCGCGCCACCGCGCCCGACAGGAAAGTGGCGCAGACATAGCCGAACTGGGCCTGCTGCGATGCGCTGGAACCGCTGGATGCGGTCATCCAGATGGGGGGCGTCGGCTGCTGGATGGGCCGCGGCCACAGGCTGATGGAGCGGTAATTGAAGAATTCACCGTCCCAGGAGAAATTCTCGCCCTGGTTGGTCAGCGCCTCGGTGATCAGGTCATGCGCCTCCCAGAACCGGTCCATGAACCGTACCGGCTGGCGGTTGGACATGAACACCTCGTAGGCTGCCCCCTTGACCAGCCCGACCTCCAGCCGGCCGTTGGAGATGACATCGGCCATGGCGATCTCT
Source organism: Hydrogenophaga intermedia (assembly GCA_943371025.1). Taxonomy (GTDB): domain Bacteria; phylum Pseudomonadota; class Alphaproteobacteria; order Azospirillales; family Azospirillaceae; genus Niveispirillum. The sequence continues at coordinate 28,365 of CALRTC020000026.1, read as the reverse complement.
TCGGCCACACGCACCGGATTGGCCCGGTTGCCAATGGGAATACCCAGGGCCAGCAGCCGGGCATTCCGGGTCTGGCGAGCCAGGATGGCCAGCGTCGTCATGCAGGAGGTCGACATGCAGGTCGCCGCCGCATGATGTTCGTTGATCATGATGTTGTAGCCCAGCTCATCGGCCAGAACATACTCATCCAGGTAACGATTGATCAGTCGCCCCGCCTCGACCGGATCGCAATGATGCTGCGGCAGGGTGATACGCATCGGCCCCGGTACGTCGAAGGCGGGGTGGTAGGCTTGTTCGCTGAATTGCCAGACTTTCATGGAAAACCTCCTAGGCCGCAGCCGTAACGGCGCGGCGGGCGAAATGGTCGATGCGCTGCGCCGCCAGATCGGGACGGTCGACATAGATGCGATGTCCACATTCCGGGATCGTTTCGAATCTGGAACCGGGGATCATTGCCGCGTAGTCACGCCCATATTCCAGGGAGGCGATGGCGTCATCTGCACCCCACAGGACCAGTGTGGGCGCCGCAATCCGATGCAGACGGTGGCGCAGCTTGGGATTGCACATATAGGGCGACCAGCCGAACAGCATGGTGGCTTCCGCATTGCGCACACGCCGCTCCAGCACCGCGTCCGGCATGCTGGCAAGATCCAGCTTCGGCATCGGTGTCACCTGCGACCGCTGTTCCACCGCAGCGACATCATGCATGAAGATGTCCGCAACCCGGCGGTCCTTGCGCGAAGCCGTCTCGATGCCCAACGGGGCGCCCAGCACCGACAGGGCGATGCGGTTGCTGTTCTTGACCAGGATTTCGGCCGCGATCCACCCACCAAAGGAAAAACCGGCCAGCACGATATCGCGCAGATCCAACTGTTCCAGCAGGTCCAGGTAGAAATATCCCAGGTCATCGACAGTGGAAAAGGCGCGCGGAAGTTCCGACGCGCCGAACCCCGGATGTGACGGGGCGTAGACCTTGTGCGTCGCGGACAGCAGGTCGATCAGGGGTGACAGTGCCTCCACCCCGTCCATGCCATGCAGAAGCAGCAGGGGCCTGCCTTCGCCCTTGACCAGCATTTCCAGGCGCGCACCGCCGACTTGCAGATACTGCGTTCCATTAAGAGAGAGGGCGTCCGCCGTGTCACTATTCATCCGCTACGACCTTTCATGGACGCTTCAGCGCTTGATTGACGATGCCCAATTTTTGGCCGCCCAAAGGCTTCACCGTCCAATTCTTTGTCTTGCAGAACCGATGCCGCCGCGGTATCAATTACTCATGGAACTCCGACATCTCCGTTATTTTCAAGCAGTTGCGCGCGAGGAGCACTTTGGTCGCGCCGCGCAGGCCATCCATATCGCCCAACCGGCGCTGACCCGGCAGGTCCGCGATCTGGAGGAGGAACTGGGCGTCCAGCTGTTTGAAAGGTTGCCGCGCGGCGTCCGGCTGTCGCCGGCGGGTCGGGCCTTTCTGGAAGACACAAACGCCATCCTGGAAAAGCTGCAGCGGTCTGTCGCCCGCGCCAAAAGCTATGCCACGGGGCAGGTCGGTTCGGTACAGATCGGGTTCAGCGAGATCGCGTCGCGCCATCCTGACATCCCGGCGAAACTGCTGCGCTTCCGGCTGGATGAGCCCAAGGTGGAACTGAACCTTCTGCCGATGAGTTCGTTGAACCAGATCGATGGCTTGCGCAATGGCACGGTGGACGTGGCCATTGTCTATGACATCCATCTGGCGGAAGAAAACCAGGGGCTACTGGAATCCTGCGCGCTGGGCAGCAGTGAGATCGTGCTGGCCATCCATGAGGATCATCCGCTGGCCACCTTGCCGATACGGATGAAGGATCTGGCCGAAGAACGGTTCATCTTCCCCGCCCGCAAGCCCCAGCCCCGCTATTTCGACCGGCTGATGCAGGCCTGCCTGGACAATGGCTTCTCGCCCAACATCATGCAGGAAACGGCAACCGACAGCATTCTGTTGAGCCTGGTGGCCGTCGGCATGGGCATCGGCTTCACCCAGCAGACACGGCAGGTCCCCCGCCAGGGCGTGCTGCTGCGCAAGGTAGAGGATCTGGACCTGTCCTTCGGCCTGCACCTGGCCTGGCGCAAATCCGACCCCTCCCCCGCGGTGCTGCGCTTTATCAACGCGATGCGGTAGGGGTGTCTGCACACCGTAGCTGCCGGTACGCTGTCACCAGTTCGCGCTTGTCCATCACCCCCAGCTTGCAATAGGCGCGGCGGCGATAGGTCACGACGCTGGACAGGGTCAGCCGGGTCGCCTCACTGATCTCCGCTTGCGTCCGCCCCAGGATCAGGCTGGCCGCCACCTCCGCCTCCCGCAGGCTCAGGCCAGCACCGGCGGCCAGCAGGGTCTGCGTCACATCCTCGGGCGCATCCCCGCAGGGCCCGGCGCTGGTCAGATCGACATGCCGGGCCAGGGCCGCCATCAGGACAGGTGCCAACGCCTCCACCCGCGCGATATCCGCCGGCTGGAAGCCACCATCACTGGCCGCGCGGTAAGCGCTGGCGATCAGGGGCTGCTTTCCTGATGACAGGATGCTGAGACGCTCTGTGATGCCGCCGCGGTCGTAGCAGCTATGGCGGTAATCGGCATCGTTGATATCGCCGGCACGGGTGCGAACCAGCAGGGTGCCGCTGCCCGCACGGGCCGGACGCACTGCCCGGTCCTGGCGCCAGAAGCGGTTGGTATAGGCCTGTGATGCGGCCCGCGCGAAATCCGGGACACCACGGCATTCCCCTTCAGCAAACAGGATCAACGGCGCCCCCGGGCCCGGACGGGCGAAGGCGGAAAACAGCCGCGCTCCGCACAGATGGGCCAGGGTGCCCAGGAAGCGGGCGGGGAATTCGGCCCTCCCCACCGTCGTCACGACGCCGGCCAACATTGCCATGTCGTCCTGCCTGTTCATGTCCTTGTCCTCCCGCCGGGGGGACGAAGCCCGGCCCCGTCCGCCTTATCCTGGCTGAAACCATGTGAACCTGTCAGGGAGCCGTCACGATGACCACGCCACCGAAGATCAAGGGCCTCTACCATTTCGCCTATCCTTGCCGCGATGCGGAGGAAACCCGGCATTTCTACGAGGACCTGCTGGGCTTGCCCCTGGTGAACTGCATGACGGCCGACCGCGTGCCCAGCACGGGGGAGGCCAAGCCCTATGCCCATCTGTTCTTCGCCATGGAAGACGGATCCTACATTGCCTTCTTCGATCTGGGGGAGAACCAGATGCCCGCCCCCTCCCCCAACACCCCGGCCTGGGTACAGCATTTCGCCATGGAGACCAGATCGGTCGACGATGTGCTGGTCATGCGCGAAAGGTTGCTGGCACACGGGGTCGAGGTGCTGGGACTGGTCGACCACGACTTCGTGAAATCCATCTATTTCTTCGACCCCAACGGCCTGCGCCTGGAAGTGACGGCCCGCACCGAATCTCCCACCCATCTGGCCGATGCCGCCCGCGACGCCCACACCGCCATCGACGCCTGGACGGCGGCGAAGGTCACGCGGCTGGCGGGGCGGTAGGAAGGCGCCAATTTCCGGGGCAGGTCACGCGCCCGCCCCGGAAGACAGCCCCCTTATCCTTTCAGAAAGCCCTTCCGCCGGCTCCAGTCCGTGATCAGGCCGATGCAGGTGGAAAGGTGTTCCGGCTGGCCGATATAGTAATGCGTGGCTCCGATGATGCGGTGATATTCCTTGTCCGGCGTCGACAGAGCTGCATGGATGGCCGGGTTGTGGGACGCCGGCACCGCATCGTCGGCGGTGTTCTCGATCTGCAGCACCGGCGTGCGGTGGATGCGGGCGGCATTCAACGGCCCCTTGGCATTGGAGAGATCATAGCTCCACTGGCTGAGCCAGGACCGCAATGTACAGAACCGCGCCAGCCCGACCGGTCCCACATTCACCGTGCGCGGATCGCCCATATAGGTCCAGCCCGGTCGCCGTTCATTGGGATCGACCGTCGGGTCGATCCAGCGCACATCGCACATGGTCCGGTGGACGATGAAGGCGCGTTCCTGTTCTGACCCGCCCCGTCTGCGCAGCCGTTCAAGCTGTTCCTGGCACCAGTGGGTGATACGCCGGTTGCGTGCCACCTGCCGGTCGCGGAAATGCGCGATGAAATCCGCGCTGAAGGCCGGCTTGTTGGGGCAGTCATTGGCGTAAATGTCGAATTCAAGGTCACGCTGGTCGGGGTCGGCTTCATCCAGCACCGACGGGTCCAGCCATTCGGTCAGCGTTTCCGCGCGCGACAGATGGGCGGCAATGAAGATGACGCCATCCGCCATCTGCAGCCCGGCCTGGGTCAGGTCCAGCGCGTCGCCGGCCGGCGTGTGGGTGATGGACGGCTTCTCCGCCTGCCCCTGATAGAACAGCGACAGGGAACCCCCGCCCGACCAGCCGACCAGCACCACCCGCTCGTAACCCAGCGCCTCGCGCGCGTGCGCGATCCAGCGGCCCAGGTCGATGGCGACCTTTTCCATGATCAGCGCGGTGTCATTGCGCGGATAGCGGCTGGCCGCGCACAGCACATGCAGGCCGCGGTCGGCCAGCGCCATTGGCATCGGCAGCAGCTGCAGCGTCGATGTCGGGTGCATGAACAGATAGACCGTGCGGGCGGTTTCACCCGGCCGGGACAGCAATTGCCCCTCCAGATTGACCTTCCCCGAATTGCCGGCAAAGCCATAGGTTTCGCTGAACCCCCTGATATCGGGGAAGCTGACCACCTGCGGCTGCCGGGTCCAGGCCGTGGGTTGCGACATGTTCGTTTCTCTCCAGATTTTCGGTATGCGTTGACGCCCGCTTACAGCGGCACCGTTGTGACGTCGTGCCGGAACAGCCATTCGTAGCGATCGGCCACCCGTTCCGGGTCCCATTCGCGGTCGACATAGGCCTGCGCGCCCGCGGCATCGGCGAGCGCTGGATTGTGGAAACGGCCGGCATTGGCGGCGGCCCCCTGCACCACGCGGGTGGTACGGGGAATGCGCACCTGCTGATAGGCCTGGAACGCCCGCGCATGATCGCCTTCATAAGCTTCAAGCGCGCGGGCAAGGATATAGCCATCCTCGATCGCCATGGCCGCACCAGACGCCAGGAAGGGCAGCATCGGATGGGCGGCATCACCCAGCAGGGTAACGCGGCCCACGGTCCAGTTGTCCAGCGGCTGGCGCGACAGCAGCGCCCAGCGGAAGGGCTGCGGAATGGCCCGGACATAGGTGCGCACATCCTCATGCCAGCCGGGATAATCGGCCAGATACGCCTCCACCGTGGACGGGCTGGACCAGGATTCCGTCTTCCATTCCTGGTTTTCCACGACGCTGGAGAAATTCATCAATTCGCCACGCCGGATCGGGTAATGCACGATATGGCCACCGGGTCCGATCCAGTTGGTGCCGACATCGCGCACCAGATGGGATGGCAGTCGGTCCATGGGGATGACGCCGCGCCAGGCCACGATGCCGGTGAAGCGGGCCGCCAGTTCACCGAACAGCTTCTGGCGGATGATGGAATGCACGCCGTCGGCGCCCACCACCAGATCGACCCGTTCCGCCGGTTGGGCTGCAAAGCGCAAGGTCACCCCGCCCGGCCCCTGTTCGACATCGACACAGCGCGACGCCAGACGGATCGCGTCGGGCCGCAGCGCACGTACCGCCTGGGCCAGTACCTGATGCAGGTCGTTGCGGTGGATGGTGACATAGGGCGCGCCATAGCGTTCCACCGATTGCGGCCCCAGATCGAACAGCTTCCAGGTCTGGCCCGTGCTCCACAGCCGGATTTCCTTGCCGACGGGGCAGAAGGACTGCGCCAGGACGGCATCCAGGATGCCAAGCGCCGCGAATACGCGCGTGCCGTTGGCGCTGATCTGCAATCCGGCCCCGACCTCCCGCAATTCATCGGCCTGCTCATGGACCGTGACATCGAACCCGCGTTGCAGCAGCGCCAGCGCCGCCGTCAATCCGCCGATCCCGGCCCCGACAATCGCTATCCGCATATGGCACCTCGTTTGACAGTCTATCATTCATCTATAACGAACATTATTAGTCATTATCACAAGAGTCGAGCCCCAGCAGAGCCATTGCACAGTCGACGCCAACGCCAAGCTCTGGTACCCATGGCGGCAAAGCAGTGAGAGACCGATGCCGAAATCGCCCGAAGAGCCCCTCAGCCAGAAGCGGCGCGTGCAGTCGATCGAGGTGGGATTCCGCGTCATCCGGGTCCTGCAACGGGCCAACGAGCCGATGGCCCTGCGTGACATCGCCAAGGCGGCCGACATGCCGGCCAGCAAGGCGCACCTTTACCTGACCAGTTTCATGCGCGAAGGGCTGGTGGCGCAGCATCCGCAGACAGCGCGCTATGCCCTTGGCCCCTATGCGACCGAACTGGGCCTGTCGGCCATCCGCCAGCTTTCCGTCGTGGAAGCAGCCAATACCGAAATGGCGGCCCTGACGGCGCAGACAGGGTGTGCCACCTACCTGTCCGTCTTCACCGAATACGGCCCCGCCATCGTCTCCAAGGTGGATGGCAACCGGCAGGGCGCCTTCACGGTGCGGCTGGGCCATGTGCTGCCCATGGCCAGCTCGGCCACAGGCCTGATCTTCCTGGCCTTCTTGCCCCAGGCCCAGACCTACCTGTCGGCCGAAGGCGACGCTGACACAATGCCCCCGCCCGACCTGCTGGCCGAAGTACGGCGCAATGGCTTTGCCACGACCAGCGGGTTGATCAACGCCAATTTCGCCGCCATTTCCGCCCCGATCTTCGACTATAGCGACGGTCTGGCGGCGGCATTGACCCTGCTGGGTCCGGACAAGTACTTGAGCGGGGAGCGGACGAAGCCCAGCATTGCCCAAGTGCTGGACACTGCCGCCCGTATCTGTGCGAAGCTGGGCGGCCGTCCGCCGGGAACGAAGCCACCCGCCACCTAAATCGCGATGGCGACCGACTTCACCTCCGTATAGGCCTCGATCCCCTCCCTGCCATTTTCGCGTCCCCAGCCGGATTGCTTGAAGCCGCCGAAGGGCAACGCCGGGTCCAGCCCGCCGCCATTGACCCGTACCGTGCCGGCCTTCAGCTTACGCGCCAGCCGATGCGCGGTGCTGAGATTCTGGGTCCAGACGACAGCTCCCAGCCCGTAATCGCAGTCGTTGGCCCGCGTCGCGATGGCATCCAGGTCGCTGTCGCTGAAGGACATGGCGCAAAGGACGGGTCCGAAAATCTCCTCCCGCACCACGGACATTTGCGGCGTGGTGCCGGTCAGCACCGTCGGTGGCACGAAATAGCCGGGGCCGTCGAATGCCGTTCCCTGCCCGCTGATCCGGGCCCCATCCTTCAATCCGGCGTCGATATAGGACAGGACCCGTTCCTTCTGTTCGGCAGATACGACGGGGCCCATCTGCGTCGTCGGGTCCAGGCCGGGTCCGACCTTCAGCTTTCCGGCAAAGTCCGCGACCCCTTCGACCAGGGCGTCAAAGACGCTTTCATGGGCGAACAGGCGCGACCCGGCATTGCAGATCTGTCCCGCATTGGTGAAGATCGACCGGGCCGCCCCCTCGATGGCGCGGTTGATGTCGGCATCCGGCATGACGATGACGGGCGTCTTGCCACCCAGTTCCAGCGTCACCCGCTTCATGTTGCCGGTCGCGGCCCTGATGATCAGCCGCCCGACCTCGGTAGAACCGGTGAAGGTCACCTTGTCGACGCCAGGATGAGCGACCAGCGCAACACCAGCCGTCTCGCCCACGCCCGTGACCAGATTGAACACGCCCTTGGGAAAACCCACCTCCTCCACCAGGTGTGCCAGCTTGATGGCGGTCAGCGGCGTCTGTTCGGCGGGTTTCAGAATGATGGTGCAGCCGGCGGCCAGGGCCGGGGCGGTCTTGGCAACGGCCATGGCCAGCGGCGCGTTCCACGGCACGATGGCGCCCACGACGCCGACCGGTTCACGCACCGTATAGGCGTGCCAGGTGCCGGGCCCCGACAGGTTCACCGTCTCCCCGCCCAGCTTGGTCGTCCAGCCGGCGTTGTAGCGCAGGGTCTCCACGGCATGCGGCACGTCGAACAGGCATGCATCGCGCAGCGGCTTGCCATTGTTCAGCGTTTCCAGCAGGGCGAATTCATCAGCCCGCGCCTCGATCGCATCAGCCAGCCGCCACAGCAGGCGCGCGCGCTCCGCCGGCTTCATCTCCCCCCAGGGTCCATCCAGGGCGGCCCGCGCCGCCTTGACCGCCAGATCGATATCGGCCTCCCCGCCCAGGGCTGCATGACCCAGCAGCGATCCGTCACCGGGATTATAGGTGGCAAAGCGGTCGCCGGTGCGCGGCTCCCGCCAGGCGCCGTTGATGAACAGTCCATGCTCCCGGTCCGCGAAGCGTCGCGCTTCTGCCAGGGCAATCTGGTCCTTTGCGATATCCGGCATGTCTCACCGTCTCGTAGTCTTGGATGGAGGGGGATCATCGGCACAGGGGGCCGGTCAGACGCCCTGGGCGTCTCTTCGTTTGCTATTGTTGAACATCTTCCGTTATTGTGCAACAGATCATTCTTGAGATGTGAGGAATGCGTGACGCAGGAGTTCGACCACATCATCGTCGGCGCCGGCTCGGCCGGTTGTGTTCTGGCCAACCGCCTCAGCGCCGATGGAAGCCGCCGCGTGCTGCTGCTGGAAGCCGGGGGCAGCGACGCCAGCCCCTTCCACGCCATGCCGCTGGGCTTCATGGCGGCCATGGGCGACCCGGCCAAGGATTGGGGCTATGTCTGCGAACCCGAACCCAACATGGACGGACGCACACTGCCCCTGCCGCGCGGGCGGGTGCTGGGCGGCTGTTCCACGACGAACGGCATGATCTATATGCGCGGCCACGCGCGCGATTATGACGAATGGCGCGACCTTGACTGTCCCGGCTGGGGGCATGACGATGTGCTGCCATACTTTCGCCGGATGGAAAGCAGTTGGCGCGGCGCCGGCCCCCATCATGGCGGCGACGGTCCCCTGTCCGTATCACCCGTGCGCCATCCCGCCCTGCTGACGGACGAGATCCTGCAATCCGCCGCCGCGGCGGGCTTTCCCTATAGTGACGATCTCAGCGGGGATCAGCAGGAAGGTTTCGCGCTCAGCGAGGTGACGGTGGACCGCCGGGGGCACCGCGCCAGTGCGGCGCGCGCCTATCTGCGCCCGGCGCTGAAACGGCCCAACCTGCAGCTGGAGACATCGGCACAGGTGACGCGCATCCTGTTCGACGGCAACCGGGCCGTCGGCGTGGAATATCGCCGGGATGGCGTCGTCCGGCAGGCACGGGCAAGCGGCGATGTCATCCTGTCGGGCGGTGCCTATAATTCGCCGCACCTGCTGATGCTGTCCGGCATCGGACCGGGGGCACATCTGCGTGACCATGGCATCGACGTGCGGGTGGACAGTCCCGGCGTGGGGCAGAACCTGTCCGAACATCCCATGGTCTATGCGGAATACGCCGCCGCCACCGATACGTTCCTGAACCAGCTTCGCTTCGACCGGGCTGCCCTGTCGGTGCTGCGCTGGGTCCTGCTGGGCACCGGTCCTTTCGCCTCACAGGTCACCTCTTGTGCGGCCCTGCTGAAGACCCTGCCAGCGTTGGACCGGCCGGACATCCAGTTGATGGTGATGCCCGTCAGGCTGGATGCGAAGCTGTGGATGCCGGGCATGGGCCGGAAGCAGGCCGACCGGTTCTCCATCATGGTGATCCAGTTGCACCCGGAAAGCCGGGGGCAGGTCAGCCTGCGTTCCGCCGATCCCGCTGACCGCCCCCGCATCCGGCTGAACCTGCTGTCACAGGAGCGTGACTATGCTGAACTGCGGCGCGGAATCCGGGCGCTGCGCCGTCTGTTCGACACGGCCCCGCTGTCCACCCTCGCCCCGCAGGAAACGAAGCCCGGTGCGGCTTGCCAGAGCGATGCCGAACTGGACGCCTTCATCCGCACCAATCTGCGCATCACCCAACATCCTGTCGGCACCTGCCGCATGGGTACGGGCGACGGCGCCGTGGTCGACCCGGCCCTGCGCGTCATCGGTGTGGACAATCTGCGTGTCGTCGATGCCTCCATCATGCCGACCGTACCCGGTGGCAACACCAACGCCCCCGTGATCATGGTGGCGGAAAAGGCGTCGGACCTGATCTTGACCAGCCCATAAAAAAGGCGCCGGAGCGGTCAACGCTCCGGCGCCAGTCGAGGGGAATGGGATCAGAACTTGGCGCGCGCGCCGATGACCCAGTAGCGGCCGCGATTGTCGAAGAAGGGGGAATTGGCGATGGTCGGCTGCACGATGCCGTTGGGCGTGATCGGCGGGTCCTCGTTGGTCAGGTTTTCAACCGACCCGTAGAGGGTGACATTATCCGTGGCATCCCAGGACAGGTTGGCATCGAAATAGCCGATGCCCTTGATGCGATTGTCGGCAATATCCAGAACTGTCCGGTTGAACCGCGTGTCGATCTTGCCGCCGGAAATGTAGCGATAGCCGACGCCAACCTTCCAGTCATCGAAGCTGTAATTTGCGTTCAGATTGACACGCCATTCCGGGATGCCCTGCGGCGGCGGGGAGATGCCGGCCAGCCCGACATAGTCGTTGGTCACGCCATTGGCCGTGGTCGACAGCTTGTCGGCATGGTTGACCAGCAGACGCAGGCGCATCTCACCATCGGTGCCGGCCAGTTCCAGGTCGAAATTATATTCTACCTCCAGATCCTCGCCCGCCACCTTTTGAGAGTTGGCGTTGAAGGGGATGATGTTCACGCCGGTGATGATATCATTCACCTGAACGACGCCGGAACAGAAGACGCTCTGCCCCTTGAAGCAGAAATTCACGATGTCCTGTGCCGCCACGACCGATATCGCGTCCTTCACCTTGATATTGTAATAGTCGAAGGAAGCGCGGAATCCGCTGATCCAGCCAGGCTGATAGACAACACCAGCCGAGTAGGTGTCGGCCTTTTCCGGCAACAGCTCCGGGTTTCCACCCGTAATCTGCGTCGTCTGCCGGCCGATATTGGTACGCGGGTCGATGATCTGGTTGATCACCTGGTTGCCGCGGGAGAACAGTTCGAAATTGTTGGGCGCGCGGATATCGCGGGAGATCGTGCCGCGGAACCGGACATCGGCCACCGGTTCGTAGTTGCCGCCGACCTTCCAGGCCCAGACGACGCCGCTGGTCGAATAATCCGTGTAGCGGGCGGCGGCGTTCAGTTCCAGCTTGTTGGCCAGCGGGGCATTCTCCGCCAGCGGCACAACGATTTCGGTATAGCCTTCCTTCACATTGTAATCACCAGTGAAGGGCTGCGCGTTGATCGAGCGCCAGCGGCTGACCGCTGAATTGGCATCCGATGTCTGCACGGTCTTTTCCGTTCGGTATTCAGCACCGGCCGCCACCGATACGGGCCCCGCCCAGGTGGCAAAGGGAGAGCCGGAGATGTTGGCAGCATAGACTTCCTGCCGCATCTCCGCATAGGTGGTCGAAGTACCCCGATAATAGGCCTGGGCCTGCGGGCTGATGGACCCCGCACCGAAGGGATTGATCGGCACGCAGCCCCGGATGTCGCCATAAGGGTCCTGCGCGGCCGTCGGGTTTGGATTATTCAACTGCACACGGCAGATGGGCTGACCCGTGGCAGGGTTGACCACGCTGTCGATGCCATAGTTCCAGCGCTGGGTGATGCGGTTATTCAGCGCCGCCTGATCATAGGTGTTTCGGCTGATCTGACCGGTGGTGCTCCAGGACCAGGTTCCGCCCAGCGACCCTTCAGCACCAAAGCTCCAGCGCCGGGCCTTGGTCGTGGTCTTGAAGATGGAATTGCCATCTTCGACATTGATGCGGCCGAACGGAATGCTGGTCAGCTTCAGGGCCGCCATCGCCGCCTTCACGGAGCTGGCCAGAAAGGCGTTGTCGTTTCGGATCTGCAGGGTGCCGGTATCCGGGTTCGGTGCCAGATCGGATTCCGCATGCACTTGCGAATAAAGCATGTCGGCGAACAGGGTAATGTCCTCGGTCGCCTCCATGCTGATCCGGCCATAACCGCTCTCGCGCTCGATTTCCGGCAGCAGGTTGCCGTCATCGATCACCTGATAGCCGTTGCCACCCTGCATATAGGTGCCGCCGATATTGGTGCCATATTCGAACGGAATCGGCTGGCCATTGGCACCAAATTGCACGCCGGTCCCCGGCGCGAAGCCCAGTTGCGCCGCCAGGCTCTGGGCCAGCGTATTCTTGCCGCCCGACAGGCCGACAACGCCACCCGGTGTCATCTGCGAGAAGACGCCGTTGTCGACGATTAGCAGGCGCGGCTGCCCGTTGGTGGGCGTATAGGCGGAATTGGTCAGCTGCACCGTCCGGTTCCGGCCCCAGGGACGCTCAGCCTGGCTGGTCTGGCCGGAATTATGCAGAAAGTCGCCGGCGATCTCCGCATGCATCTTTCCATCAAGGAAACTATGACCAACGGCAACGCTGGCTTTGGGACGGCGGAAATCGCCATAGTCCGACACGCCGTAGGAGACATCGGCCCGCGCACCTTCGAAGGACTTGTCCAGCACGAAATTGACCACGCCGGCCACCGCGTCGGAACCATAGGCGGCAGAGGCACCGCCCGTCACGATCTCCACATTCTTGATCAGGGCGACCGGGATGATGTTGGTGTCGATGGTGCCGGCCGGATCGGTGACGCCGACGCGATTGCCGTTGATCAGGACCAATGTGCGCTGTGTCCCCAGGCCGCGCAGATCGGCATTCGATGCGCCGATCGGTTCGCTGGACTTGCCGATATTCTGGTTCACCTTCAATTGCGGCACGTCGCGCAACAGGTCGGCGACCGTGCTGACACCCCGGTCCTGCATCTCCACGGCCCCGATCGACGTCAGGGGTGTGGGCGCGGTAAAGCCGGAGATGCGCGTGCCAGTAACGATGATCTCTTCCAATTCATCCAGCGGAGAGGCGGCGGCCTGCGTGGGCGTCTGCTGCGCCAGGCTTTGCTGGGGGGCGGCCAGCATGACCAGGCTGGCGCCCAGCGCCAGCAGGCTGACAGCACCCAGGTTCAACGAGAACCGGCCCCGCCGACGCGAAAATCCATTGTCGGACTTGTGACGTTGCACTTGGATCATCTTGTTTCTCCTCCCTCCCGCTTCATTGTCATTCGGGATGCGCATTGTTTGTTAATTTCATATTTCGTTATACGATGACGAAAGTCCAATGCCACTGGCGGTTTGATTGATAACGACCCGGTATCAAACTGTAAGACTGCCCGCTTTTCGGATCAGAAGAAGCACAGGCGCAAGGCCGCGTCGGAGATTTGGCGGCGCACCATCGCGTCCGGGAAAAGATCCAGGAACAGCGCAATCGTTTCCCCGTACGAAACATCCGCTTCCTTGCCAACGAATGGCGCATCGCTGCCCCAGAGCAGGCGGTCACCCCCGGCCTCGGCCAGAAGCCGTGCCGCTGCCGCCCGGCACAGATCCGGGTCCAAGCGGAACCCGGCAGACACTTTGACCCAGGTCCGCCCTTGGGCGACGGCCCGCAGGATGGCCTTGAACCCGTCGCCCGCCATCCCGTCGGGTGCGCGCAGCAGACCGAAATGGTCGACGACAATGTCGATCCCGTGCGCTGCCAGGACGGGCAGGACCAGCGCCTGCTGGGCTGCACTGGCGTTCAGTTCAACATGCATGCCGCAATCGGCCAGCCGGTTCAGGAATTTCCGGTATTGAAAGCTGGCGAAATCGGGCAGGGTGGCATCAACCTTCCACTGCATGCGCACCCCGACCACGCCTTGGTCGCGCAGATGCCGGATGGTCTGGGCATCGGTGTCGGGTTCCAGCATCACCGTGGCCCGCAGCCGTTTGTACCGGGCCAGCGCCGACAGGGTATAGTCGTTATAGTCGCCATAAAGGCTGGCGGCGGTGACGATGCCAAAGGCAATGCCATGCCGGTCCAGATCGGCGATGAAATCCTCCGCTGTATATTCATAGTCCGGACGGGTCCAGGCGTCGTCGCGGAACGGCATGCGCCGGGTCATGATATGGGCATGCGCGTCGACGATGGGCGGTTCTGCGATCATCGGATTACCTGCCGCGTTGGAACAGGCTGTGGGCGGTGGCACGCAGGAAAAGGCGCTGTTCGTCCGGGGTCAGCAGGCTGGCCGCAGAACGTGCCTGCGCCGTCATGCTTTCATAGCTTTCCGGCGTATTGCCAACGTCGGACCCCCACATGATATGGTCGGCCCCCATGATATCGGCCGCCCGCCGCACAAAGACCGCATAGTCCACGCCCGCCTTGTCGAACATGCGGAAATTGATGGTGGTCAGCTTGTAATAGACATTGCGGAAGCGGCGCATGGCCGCCAGTTCGGGCACCAGCCCCAGCGCATCCGGCGGTCCCCCGCCCGGCCACCCGAAATGGTCCAGGGCGATGCGCAGACGCGGGAACCGGCAGGCCAGGCGGGCAATGCGCTCCAGTGCAGCCGCCGACGGCACCCCCGGGGCATACATGATCACCATGGTCAGGCCGTGACGATCGGCGGCCTGCCAGCTCTTCAACGCCGCCTCGCTGTCCAGCCAGGGATAGCTGCCGTCCTGCTCCGGATAGCCGAACAGGCGCAGCCCGACGATGGCATGGTCGGCCACCATCCGGTCGATGCGGGCCGGCGTCTCCGGGTCCTGGGCATCCAGCATGACGACGGCGGAGAACCGGTCCGGATAGGCGTCGGCCATGTCCAGTAGATAGCGGTTATCCTTCTTGTAGATGGTGTTGTACTGGACGGCGGCCCCGCCGATGATGCCCGTCGCCTCCCATTGTTGAAGCAGATGCTCCCCCGTCATCGGCTCGGCGGCGATGCGGCGGCGCAGATTGTCCTCCCCCTCCCGCGCGTTGCGCGTATCCATGGGATAAAGCTGTTCGTCGCTGGTGAAGACGTGCGCATGCGCGTCAAAAATCGGTTCCCGGCTGGTTGCCCCGCCCATGGCTAACCCCTCTTCTCTTGAACTGACATCACGCCGATGCGGCGGCTTGTGTACCCGGGTCCGACTTGCGGCCCAGGAACAGCATGGCCACAGCCGGGATCACACTCAGCACCGCGAAGATGACGAAGGTGACGGCCCGCCCGATATCGGCGCCCAGCAACAGTCCGCCGATGAAAGGACCGATTACCGCCCCGGCACGGCCGAAGCCGACGACAAAGCCGACGCCGAAGCTGCGCAGATGCAGGGGATAGTGGGCGATGGTGGTCAGGAACACACCGGTATAGGACCCAACCGTGAAGAAGGTCAGCGCGCAGGCCATGGCGATCATCACCGGCGGCCCCGCCTGCAAATTGCCGAACAGGGCCAGCACCACCCCCATGATGATGAAGAAGATGGCCGTCAGGCGCCCTTCCCCCACCCGTTTGGCCAGCATGCCGACCGCGATATGGCCGACCGACCCGGCAATGCCCTGGATGACGCCGGCAAAGCTGGCCTGCGTCGGGGTCAGGCCCGCCTCCACCAGCACGGTCGGCTTCCAGTTCAGCAGGAAATACCCCACCACCGCATAGATGAAGGAGGCCGTCCACATCAGCACCGACAGGCGCCGGACATCGGCAGACAGCAGCGCCACGGCCCGGTTATTTGCCTTGCGCGCCTTTTCCGGTGGCGGTGGCAGTGCCGACAGCAAGGGCTGGCCCAGGCCCGCCAGAATCTTGTTCAGGCGCGGCAAGGCGTTGCGGGGCTGCGCCGTCAGCAGGTAGGTGGGTGATTCCCACATGAACAGCACCAGCACAACCAGCAGTGCGACATTGATGCCGGCCCCCACCACGAACACGGCACGCCAGCCATAGGGTGCCAGCAACAGGCCGGTCACGGCCCCACTGATGGTCATGCCCATGCTGAAGCCGGTATGCAGCAGCGACAGCATCAGGTTGCGGCGGTCATTATTGGCGAATTCGGAGACCAGCACATTCAGGCTGACCACCAGCATGCCCAGCCCCAGCCCCATCAGGAACTTCAGAACGGTCAGCATTTCCATGGAACTGGCGACGGCCGACAGGGCATGGGAGAGGGTAATGCCCAGCAGGGCAATGAAGGTCACGCCCCGCCGCCCGATCTTTTCCGCGATCGGTGCCGCCGCGAAGGCGCCGATGGCCAGGCCCAGCGACCCCATGCTGAACAGAACGCCCAGCGCGGCACGCGGCGCGTTCCATTCTGCCGTGAACAGAGGGGCTGTATAGGCCGCCGACATCATGTCGTAGCCTTCGGTGATGTTGATCAGACAGCACAGCGCGATGATCACATATTGCCGCATGCGCATCGGCATGGTGGCGATGGCATCCAGCGGATTGGCCGACATGGTGCGTCTCTCCCGGTTTTCCGACTTCTGTCGTTTGCGGGGACGATATGGCTGCACCGTCCCCTTGCAGGCACCGTCACTCGGCCGCGGCAGACTGGCGCGCCGGTTCGTCCAGCCCGATCAGCCGGGCGGCGTTAAGGCCGATCATCTTGCGGATGTCATCGTCAGAATAACCCAGGCCGATGCACATGCCGATGACATGCCGGAACCCGTCCACCGGCGACGGGTTGCCAACCTGGCCCAGATCGGAGCCGATGATCGTGCTGTCGACACCACCGGCCTTGATCACCTTGTCCAGGCTGTCGGGCGTGTAGTTGCGCCCCTGCACCCCCGCCCACATGCAGCAGGAATGTTCCAGGAAGGCGCCCATGGCGGCCAGTTCCTTCATGTCAGCGGCATTGGCGTCGATCAGGAAGGTCGGGTGGTTGACCAGCAGCCGCTTTACGCCGCGCTGCTTCGCCTCGGTGAACAGGGGCCATATCTCGCTGATATGCAGATGCCCCGCCGACAGGATGGCGTCGTACGACGCGATCAGGTCCAGGATCACCTTCGCCTCGTCCACCAGGGCGCCACGGTTGTCCACGACCGACAAGGCCGTCGGCGCCAGCATCTGTTCCTTGGTGGGCAGGAACTGGCGGCGGTGGGAATGCCGGATATGGTTGGCGGCGGAGAAGGTGGGCATCCAGACCAGCCGCGCACCCAGCTTGAACCCGTGCTCCACGGCATAGGGGTTCAGCCCGCCCGTGGTGTTGTTCAGCGGCACGCCGGTCAGCAGCTCGATCTTCGGCTTCATCGTCTCCTTCAGAAGCTCGGCCACTGGCGTCACCGAATAATAGTGATCCTTGAACAGGATCGCGCGCAGACCGGCGGCTTCCGCCTGATGGATCGCCTCCACATGGTTCAGGCTGCGCGGCATCACTGACGGGCCGCTATGGCAGTGCAGGTCAACAGCACCGACAAGCAGGGCATCAATCCTGGGGTCAGTCATTTCTTCCTCCCGTTTCATAAACGCCGCGTTGACCGCGGTTCGTGTCCGTCAGGTCAGAGTTCAGGGGCCGGATAATCCGCCGCGTTCAGCACCCAGCCTTCGCGGGCCGAAAAATCGCGGCGCGGCGGGCAGAAGACATCCAGCAGCCGGTTCAATCCCGGCGCCGTGCCTTGCGATGTGTGCGTCGCCGGCGGCGGGATCACCGCCACTGACGGGCTGGCACAGAATTCGTGGCTGTCATCCAGCCAATGCGCGCTGTTTCCCGTCCAGGGCCAGCGCAGGTGATGGATGAAAGTGCCGGCCGTGGCGACGGAATATTGTTCGAAATCATCATGGTGATGGGGTGACAGATCGGCCGGGTCGCGCGGACCGGACCGGCCGCTGGTCAGGTTCACCATGATGGTGGAACAGCGATACAGGCGGCCGAAACGGCCCTGCTGGCCCGGCACGTCGCCCGAATAGACGCGGATGCGCCAGCCGCCGACCGGGTCGGGCCAGGGTGCGAATTCCGGCACATTGGGGTCGGGCGTCGCATAGGCCGCTGCATTGCTGCAGCGGGCTGCCAGATCCGTGGAACGAACCGTGATCAGCCGGTAAAGATCGCCCTCGCCCTGGGCCCGGACGCTGCTGTCCCCCGGCGGAATGAAGGCCACACAAGGGCCATGCGCCATCTCCGTCTGGTCGCCGGCCGTGATCTCCACGCTCAGCCTGGCATCAGGCAGGACCAGGGCATATTCATCCACTTGGCCCACCCGGGACAATATCGCACCAGCAGACACACGGCTGTAGGCGATGATGAGATTCTGACCCCGCGTCAGCCAGGTCCGGGCCAAATCCCCGTCCTCAACCGGCGTTTCCTCGTAAAAACGCCCGTATGATGCTGGTTTGAAGGGGGCTGCGGGCGGCTTCGGCGCCGGTGGCGCCAGCGAGGCCCGCAAGTCGTTCTTTCCGTACACACCGCCTCCCGGGGAACAATTATGTATTTTCCGGCATGGGCCGATTTCATCAGTAGGAAGGCAATGACATCTTCAGTCTAATTCTTTTTAATCTTCGATTGATGCCGTCACGGCATCGGTCAGCCCGCCAACAGCTTTGATACCACATTGTTATCGAACGGGGCTGCAATCAGCATTTGATTCCGATCCGCCGATTGCATTGGATGAAGGCACGGCAGACGTCCCGTTCCAAGAGACGTCGCTGGCGGGAGGTGCGGTGTGATCAACAGTCTAATCAAGCGACGCCTGGAAAATGACGAGCCGGCCTTCGGCACCTTCGTCAAATTCGCGTCGCCCAATCTTGTCGAGATGATCGGCCTGGCCGGCTTTGATTTCATCATCATCGACAGCGAACATGCGAATTTCACGCATGGGGACATTGAGGATCTGATCCGGGCGGCCCAGTTGGTCGGGATCAGCGCCATCGTCCGCACCAGCGATGCCGGTGAAGCCAACATCCTGCACGCGCTGGACAGCGGGGCCAGCGGCATCCAGGTGCCATCGCTGAATTCGGCGGAAGAGGCCCGCGCCGTCATCCGCCGCGCCAAATACCATCCCCATGGCGAACGCGGCTGGGCGCCCGGCTGCCGCGCCGGCGATTACGCCTTCACGCCGGCCAGGACCTATATCGAACAGGCCAACCGCGACACGACAATTGTGGTCCATGTCGAAAATGCCCGCATGGCCGCCGATATCGACGCGCTGTGCGCCGTGAGCCATCTGGACGTCGCCTTCATCGGCACGGGCGATCTCAGCCAGTCGCTGGGCCATCCCGGCGACCCGGACCATCCGGACGTGCAGAAGGTCGTGGACGGGGTGGTGGCCGCCTGCCAGCGGGCGGGCCGGCATTTCGGTGTGGTGGCCAGCAATCCGGACGGCCTGAAGGGCTGGATCGACCGCGGCGCCCGCTACATCGCCTGGCAGTCCGACATGGTCATGTACAAGAACGCGCTGAAGGGGGCCGCGGACCGGTTTGCGCCCTTCCGCACCAACCGAGGGTAGGTCCCTTATGCAGACCGATGATTATGGAACGGGAGGGCAGCCGCCTTCCCGCATGGACCTGACGCGCCTGCTGCGTCCCCGCTCCATCGCCATTGCCGGCGCCTCTCCCGACCCGGCATCGGTGGGTGGGGCCGTGCTGCGGAACATCACGGGATCGGGCTTCACGGGTCCCCTGCATCTGGTCAGCCCGACCCGCAGCGAGATCAGCGGCATCCCCTGCCTGCCTTCCATCCAGGCCCTGCCCCACGGCGTGGATGTGGCGGTGCTGAACGTGCCGCGCAAGGCCGTACGGGAAGCGATCGAAGCCTGCATCGACCGCGGTGTCGGCGGGGCCATCGTCTTCGCCGCCGGCTTCCGGGAAGCGGGTGAGGCGGGCGCGCGGGAGCAGGAGGAAATCGCCCGGATCTGCCGTGCCGGCGGTCTGGCCCTGCTGGGCCCGAACTGCATGGGTTTCGCCAATTACGCCAGTGGTGCCGCCCTTTCCTTTGAATCGCTGGAATTCCAGCCGGCGGCAGAGGGGCCGCATATCGGGGTCATCGCGCAAAGCGGCGCCATGGCGTCGAACATCCGCTCCGCCTTGCTGGCACGCGGGGCCCGCATCAGCCATGTGGTGACCACGGGTAACGAGGCCGTCGTCCGTATCGACCACGTCATCCGCTATCTGGTGGCCGAAGGCGCCAGCCTGATCGCCGCCTATGTGGAACAGATCCGCGACCCCGCCGCCTTCCTGGCGGCGGCCCGGATGGCGCGGGAGGCGGGGCGGCCCATCATCCTGGTCCATCCCGGTGCCAGCGCGTCGGGTCGCGCCGCGGCCCAGTCCCATACCGGCGCCCTGACCAGCGACCATGCCGTGATGAAAGCCGCCGTGGAGGATGAAGGCGTCATCCTGGTCGAAACCATGGATGAACTGTTCGACGTGGCCGCCATCCTCTACCGTTTCCCCATGCCAAAACCGGGGGCGGTGGCCATCATCACCAATTCCGGCGCCATCCGCGGCCTGAGCCTGGATTTCTGCGAAAAGATCGGGCTGCAGGTCGCGGTGCCGTCGGACGAAACGCTGGAGGCCCTACGCGGATTGCTTCCACCGCAATGCGAGGCGTCCAATCCGCTGGATGTCGGCATTGCCGGCTTCTCCGACGCGTCGGTCTTCGCCCGCACGACGGAAGTGATGATGGCCGACCCTGCCGTCGGTTCCGTCCTGCTGGCCCTGGCCGGTGGCGGCCCCTGGCAGCAGCGGGCCAAGGCGGAAGTGATCGCCCCCTTGGCCCGCAGCGCGCCGAAACCCGTGGCCGTCGCCATCATCGGGGACGAAGCGGTACTGGACCCCGCCTGCATCGCCGGCTTCCGGGAGACCGACACGCCGCTGTTCCGCTCCCCCGACCGGGCGCTGCGGGCCTTCCATTCCATCCAGCGCCAGGCCACGGTGCCGGCCCATATCGCCGGGCGGTCGCGGCGCACGGGTCCCGTGGCCGCCCTGCCGCGCCGTGGATCGCTGCCGGAATATGAAGGCAAGGCGGTTTTGTCGGAATTCGGCGTGCGCATTCCGCGCGGCGTCCTGGTCTTCCGCGACGTGGATTCCGCCGCGCAACTGGCCGCGCGCATCGGCTATCCCATCGTCATGAAGTTGCAGGCGGCGTCGCTGGCCCACAAGAGCGAGGTGGGCGGGGTCATCGTCGGCGTACCGGACGAGGCGGCACTGCGGGCCGGCTGGCAGGACCTGATGGACCGCGCCCGCCAAGCCATTCCCGACGGCACCGTGGAAGGCATCCTGATCGAGGAAATGGCCCGGCCCGGCCTGGAACTGGTCATCGGCGGGCGCAACGATCCCGAATGGGGGCCGTTCGTGCTGTTCGGGCTGGGCGGTGTCTGGGTGGAGGCGCTGGACGCGCTGGAAATGCTGCCTGCCCATGCCGGCCGGGCCCAGATCCTGGAACGGCTGCATCAGATGCGCGGCGCCAAACTGTTGGGCCCCTTCCGGGGCAAGCCGGCGCGCGATGTGGGGGCCGTGGCGGACGCCATCATGGCCGTGGGCAACATCCTGCGCACCCACCCGCGCCTGAAGGAAATCGACGTCAACCCCCTGACGGTCTTCGCCCAGGGCGAAGGGGTCATGGCGCTTGACGCCCTGTTCATTACGGATTGAGGAGAGAATAACATGACGACAGCAGAAGCCATCGCGCAACCCAAGCCCGTCCCCGGCGGCCGGGAAGTCCTGGTCGAATTCGATGACGGGATCGCCTGGGTGCAGATCAACCGCCCCGCCAAACGCAACGCCATGAGCGTCGGTCTGGCCCGGGAGATGAACGAGGTGCTGGACGCGCTGGAAACCGATGGACGCTGCGGCGTCATCGTCCTGACGGGCGTGGGCGAGGCCTTTTCCGCCGGCATGGACCTGAAGGATTTCTTCCGCGCCACCGACGGGCTGGGCGATATCGAACGCCACCGCGCCTACCGTTCCACCCGCGCCTGGCAATGGCGCACGCTGATGCATTATGCTAAGCCGACCATCGCCATGGTCAATGGCTGGTGCTTCGGGGGCGCTTTCACCCCGCTGATCTGCTGTGATCTGGCCATCGCCGATGAAAAGGCCGTGTTCGGCCTATCGGAGATCAATTGGGGCGTCATTCCCGGCGGCGTGGTGTCCAAGGCCATCGCCACCGTGATGGGCGACCGTCAGGCGCTGTATTACGTCATGACCGGTGAACAGTTCGACGGCGCCAAGGCCGTATCCCTGGGTCTGGTGAATGAGGCCGTGCCCAAGGACAGGCTGCGCGCCCGCACCGCCGAATTGGCCCGCACGTTGCTGGGCAAGAACCCGACCGTGCTGCGTCAGGCCAAGCTGGCCTATAAATATGCCCGCGAAATGGACTGGGAGCAGGCGGCGGAATATCTGACGGCCAAGGTCGACCAGACCAATTTCGTCGATCCCGAACGCGGCAAGGAACAGGGCCTGAAGCAGTTCCTGGACGAAAAGACTTTCCGGCCCGGCATGGGCACTTACAATCGTCCGGAATGATGCCAGCGGTCACCTGACCGCTGGCCCGGCGGCGACTGCCGTCGCGCGGCACATGCCGCGTAAGCCAAGCCGCCGGATGGCGGCGCCCGGCGCCTGAGGGACCGGATAGGATAGGAAGGAGCAGTCCCATGAAAAGGCCCAGCAGTGCCAAGGGAAGCGAATTGGCGGCCGTCGCCCCGGCCCTGGTCGACCTGACCGACCGGGTGCTTTACGAGGAGGTGTGGGAGCGCCCGGGCCTGTCCAAGCGCGACCGCAGCCTGATCACCGTCGCGGCTCTGGTCGCGATGTACCGGCCCGAACAATTGCCGGCGCATCTGGGCCTTGCCCTCGACAATGGCCTGACGAAGGAGGAGATCGGCGAGGCGCTCGCCCATCTCGCCTTCTATGCCTCCTGGCCGTCCGCCATCTCCGCCAGCCGCAAGTTCCTGGAAGTCGTCCAGGCGCGCGAGGCGGCGGGGAAGACGGACTGATCTTTCTCTCCGGCGTCTTCATGACCGCCAATGAGAGGTATGTGATGACCGATTTCCTGCTTTCCATCGGCGGCGTTGGCGTTGCCGCCGCGTCGGCCTTTCCCGTGATTGATCCCGCCACGGGGGAAGCCTTCGCCATGGCACCCGACGCCAGCCGGGACCAACTGGACCTGGCCGTCGCCGCCGCCCGTACGGCCTTTTCCGACTGGCGACGGACGGATGTGGCAACCCGACGGGCCACTATCGGCGCCTTCGCCGCTGCCATCCGCGCAGAGGCCGAACCGCTGGCCGCCCTGTTGACGCGCGAACAGGGCAAGCCGCTGGCCGCTGCCCGGCGTGAGGTGGCGGTGACCGCCGACCGGCTGGATGGGGCGGCGGCCCTGGATATCGGCGGCGGTCCCCTGCGGGACGGTCCGTGGGGTCCGGTGCGCATCGACTATGTGCCGATGGGCGTGGTCGGCGTCATCGCCCCCTGGAACGCGCCGCTGATCCTGGCCATGCAGATGGTGGCCCAGGCATTGGCGGCGGGGAATGCCGTGGTGGTGAAGCCGTCGCCCTTCACGCCGCTGTCGACCCTGTATCTGGGGCAGATCGCGGCCCGCACCCTGCCACCGGGGCTGGTCAACACCCTATCCGGCGGCAATGATCTGGGCCAGTGGATGACCAATCATCCCGGCATCGACAAGATCGCCTTCGTCGGCTCCACGGTGACCGGAAAGAGGGTCATGGAAGCGGCGGCCGCCAGCCTGAAGCGCGTATCGCTGGAACTGGGTGGCAACGATGCGGCCATCGTGCTGGATGATGTGGACGTAGCGGCGGTGGCGCCGAAGCTGTTTGCCAGCGCCTTCGTCAATAGCGGCCAGATCTGCATGGCCGTGAAGCGGATCTTCGCGCAAAGCGCCATCGCCGATGCCCTGGCCGAAGCCATGGCGGAGCTGGCACGCAAGTCCCGGGTCGGCGGTGGCTTCGAACCGGATGTGGAACTGGGGCCAGTGCAGAACCAGCCGCAGTTCGACAAGGTGCTGGCCCTGATCCAGGACGCCCGCACCCATGGTGGGCGCATCCTGGCGGGTGGTGGGGCGCTGGACCGGCCCGGCTATTTTATCGCGCCCACCATCGTGACGGGACTGCGGGAGGGCACAAGGCTGGTAGATGAGGAACAGTTCGGACCCGTGCTGCCCATCCTGTCTTTTGACAGTGAGGAGGAGGCCGTGACCCGCGCCAACGCCACCCGCTTCGGCCTGGGGGCCTCTGTCTGGAGTGCCGATCCGGTGCGGGCCGCTGCCCTGGCCCGACAGTTGGAGGCCGGAACGGTCTGGATCAACGCCCATGGCGGTGCCGCACCTGACCTGCCCTTCGGCGGATTCAAGGAATCGGGTATTGGCCGCGGCCTGGGCGTGGCGGGGTTGCGCTCCTATACCGAAATCCGCGTCCTGCATGGCGTCGACGCGCCTTGACCGGGCAGGCCTATCGCCTTTTCGGCGCGGGCAAGGCGGCAATCCGTTCAAACGCCGCCACCTGCTGCGCGGTATCGAGCACATGTTCCAATCCCATCGCCCGGGCCAGCCGCAGCCGGTCGCGGCCATGTTCCAGCAGCTCTTCATCAAATACATCGCCGCGGCGGCGCAGGATCTTGCGGATGTGGCGGGGAACCTGCTCCAGTGCCAGTGCGGTTCGGGCGCAGTGGAAGCGCCGGCATACGGCCGGTCTCCTTTCATGGATCGAACAGCCCTGCCCCGTCAGATAGACGCAATTCCCCGTCGCCGGGTCACGCTTCAGCGCAGGCACGGCCCGGCCGGGGTAGAGCGCGGATTGGATCGGTTCCCATCGGTAGAAGGACAGATCATCCCCTGCTTCGGGATGCAGGATCACCTGGTCGCTCCGGCAGCAATGGATGCAGCCATCGCAAGGAATGGCGTTCTGGTCCATGTCCATGGCTCGCCTTCCAGTTCGGTAATGTAGAATCAACTTCGATACTGGCACATGAGATCTGAACGGTCGAGTGCTGCCATCGTCCTGGCATACTGCCCAAGCGAGGAACCGCGATGAAGGATCTGTCCCATCAAGTTGCCATCGTCACCGGCGCCAGTTCCGGCATCGGGGCCGCCGTGGCGGACCGGCTGGCCCGGTCGGGCATGCAGGTCGCCCTGGTGGCCCGCAGCCAGGACCGGCTGGAGGAGCTGGCCGCAAAACTGACGGCCGCTGGCGGCCGGGCCCGTGCCTACGCCGCCGATGTCACGCAGGAAGATCAGGTCGACAACATGTTCGACGCGGTTCGCCAGGACTTCGGCGCGCCGGACCTGCTGGTCAGCAATGCCGGCATCGCCGACAAAACCCCGCTAGAGGATTTGAGCCTGACGCGGTGGCGGGAAGTGCTGGATGTCAACCTGACCTCCGCCTTCCTCTGCTGCCGGGCGGCGGTCAGGCTGATGAAGCCGCGACGACAGGGGCGCATCCTGCTGATCGGCAGCATCTCCGCCCTGGTTCCACGCGAACATACGGCAGCCTATACGACGACCAAATTCGCACTCGACGGGCTGACGCGGTCCATCGCGTTGGATGGGCGCGAATATGGTGTCACGGCCGGCATCATCCATCCTGGATCGACCGTGACCAATTTCGTCCCCGGTCTGGATCGTATGACAGCCGGACAATCGCTGCGCCCGGAACAGGTGGCGGAACTTGTCCATTGTATCGCCGCGATGCCCGGCGAAGTGAACGTGTTGGAATCCGTGATCCTGCCGATTGGTCAGCCATTCCTGGGTCGGGGATGACCATCCCGCCTTACCTCCCTGCCCCCGGTCAACACCCCTTCCCCCCGGGCGGCAGCACCGGGGACACCAGGCCCGTGTTCCAGTTCCAGGGCATGGTGCCGGCCGCACGGCGCCGGCATATGGCTGTTTCGTGCAGCTTGAACATTCCCGGCATCAACTGCCGGCCTGGCTTCGGGCTGTCGATGAAGGCCATGTAGCCTTCATCCTTGCCGTAGACAGGCCAGTCCGGCTGCCCCTTGGCTACCGGCTTGCCGTCGCGGGCAAAGCTGGCCCAATAGTCGGTCATGGCGGCCGACAGGCTGCGCTCGGCAGGCGTATCCGGCGCCTTGGGCCAATATGGCGGCGTGCGGCCCATGGTACCGAAAACATACGGTATTTCGGCAGCATGGAAGGCGTTCAACCCCTTCTCATCCGACGCCGGATACGCATGGTCGAACAGGTAGTAATAGCCTTTCTGCCCCTGCGCAGTCTGGCTGCGCACCAGCCGTTCCGCCGTCCAGGCATAAAGCGCATCGCGCGTGACCGCCAGCATGCTTTCCTCCAGATTGCCGGACGGATATAGCCGCAGGAACAGATCGGTCAGATCACCATATTTTTCGGCGATGGTCCTCTCATAGCTGGCGGCATCGGGCGGCTTCGGCGGCAACAGGTGACGCAAGGTGCGGATTTCCCCGCCATTGAACCCAGCCAGAATGGGAACCGGCGCCTGTTCGCCCCTGTCGAACACATCCACCAGTTGACCCGTCAACACCTTGCCATCGACGGTGCCCAGCGGGAAATAGTTGAGCCTGGCCCCGACATCGACCAGGGCCTGCGCATCCATGGCCCGCATCGATGCCACATCCGCGGCACCCGCCTGCGCCATCATATAGGCGCCGATCGCCTCTGCCGCGAACTCCCCATGGTTTGGCTTTTTCAGTTCGGGGCCTGAAATCATATAGCCGCTCTGCACGATGGCCTTGGCGAACAGACCTTTGGCCAGGGGCGACGCCATCAGGTACATGACCGAAAGGGCGCCAGCAGACTCCCCCGAAATGGTGACATTGTCGGGATCGCCCCCGAAGGCGGCAATATTCTCGCGGACCCAGCGCAGGGCGGCAATCTGGTCCAGCAGACCATAATTGCCGGAAACCCCATCGGGATTCTCCGCGCTCAAGCCGGGATGCGCTATATAGCCCAGCACGCCCAGCCGATAATTGATGGACACCACCATCACACCCCGGGCGGCCATCTCCGTGCCGTCATACATCTCCCCAAAACCGCGGCCGTTCAACAGCGTGCCACCATGGATCCAGATCAGGACGGGCGCCTTGGTCACCCCCTTCGGCGCGGTGATATTCAGGGTCAGGCAGTCCTCACCCGTGGTTTTGGGCGGGTTGGTATAGACGCTGATGGCAGTCACGGTCGGCTGAACACAGGCCAGCCCCGGCGACGCGGCATCGCGTACCCCCTGCCACGTCGCCAGCGGCTGTGGCGCTTTCCAGCGCAGCGGCCCGATGGGCGGCTGGGCATAAGGGATGCCATTGAAGACAAGCCGGTCACCGACGGCGCGCCCTTCCAGACTGCCCGCCGGGGCATTGACCATCGGATTGTCGCCGGCCATTGCAGAGAGGGTCAACAAGGCGACGGCAGCAACGGTGCCAAGGGTGCGGAAGAAACGCATCAGGAAACTCCTGTACCATTCGCTTCCGCCTTCAGCACCCGGGCCAGCAGCAGATAGAGCGCGATGGCCAGGAAATAGAAGGGGGTCAGCGTGTAGAAGGCGAGTTGCAGGGAATTATCGGGGTTGCCGGCCCGGAAATAGTCACTGGCCGCCCCCAGGTACGTCGGACCCAGGCCCAAACCGATCAGGTTCATGACCAGCAGCAGCAGGGCGCCGGACATCACCCGCTGATGGGGCTTCACCTCTTCCTGCACCAGTGTCACAGCCGGCGACAGGAAGAAATAATTCAGGATGGTCGGACCGACCAGGAACAGCAGTGCCAGTTCCCAACCCGGCGCCCAGACGAAGCCGATGAAGAACGGGACAGAGGCGGCAAGGCCCAGCGCTGGAATATAGGCATAAGCCTGCTTGGACCGGGCGCTGTACCGGTCAATCAACCGGCCCGACGCAAACATGCCGATGGAAATGCCGATGCCGATCAGCAGCGCGTAGTAAAGCGCCACCTCCTGCAGGCTCATCCCCTTTTCCCGCATCAGGAACAGGACGGTGAAATTCATCACAGCATAGGTGACGAACTGCGTGGCGCCACCGGCCAGGGAGAGCAGCAGCAGGGAACGCCGTCCGAAGAACATGGCCACCGTCTCCCAGAAGCGTGCCTTGGCGGGCGCCGATACAGCCATCGCACCGGCAGCCGGCAGGTCCAGCCCACCGCGCTTGGGCTCCCGGATGGTCGTCCAGACGACAATCGCCGCCCCGACGCCGAACATGCCCAGTACCACGAAGGCGCTGCGCCAGCTGTAGGCCGCCGCGATGGAGGCACCGAAAGCCACGCCCAGCGCCTGGCCCAATGGCGGGCCCAGATTGAACAGGCCCAGTGCCGTGCCCCGTCGGCCCGGCGGAAAATAATCGGTGATGATGGCATAGGAGGGGGGGACGCCACCGGCCTCCCCCACTCCGACCGACATGCGGGCCAGCACCAGCTGCGGATATGTCGATGACAGACCGCAGGCGACGGTTGCCGCACTCCACAACGCACAGGCGATCGACAGGACCCGCACCCGGTTGGTGCGATCGGCCAGCCAGGCCACCGGAATGGAGATGGTGCAGTAGAACAGCGCGAAATAGAGCC
>CALRTC020000025.1:0-98705 GCA_943371025.1 Hydrogenophaga intermedia | reverse complement strand
CGCCATTATCAACCAAAGACAGCTTGAGTGTTGTTTTGTAATGATTTCAATGCGGTTCTCCCAGGGTGATCTGGGGGGATTTCCATGTCCGCTGAGCTTGATGTTCTTTCTCGCATCCGGACGCTTGCCGACGCGGTGGCCGCGTTTTCGGATGATGGTCGCTGTCGTCGGCTGCTGGAGGCGATGGTCTGGCCGGCCGGGATACGGGGCGTCGGGCACGGCCAGGGCTTTATCAATGCTCTGACCTGGATTGCCGGCAGCAATTCACGGTGACGACGCGGACCCCGCTGCATGCAACCAAGCTGCCGTTGCGCACCTGGCTGCTGGCCCTGTGGTTCATCCTGCAATCCGACAAGGGCGTCTCCTCGATCCGGCTGGCCGACATCATCGGGGTGAGCCAGCCGACGGCATGGCGGATGGGGCATGTGCTGCGCCTGCTGGTGGCCCGCGACCACACGCTGGGTGGCGTCATCGAAATCGACGAGATGTATTTCGGTGGTGCTCCTCGGTCCGATCCCGACAAGCCCCGTGCCGGTCGGGGCCGGAAAGGACAGCCGCGCACGACCAAGACGCCGGCCATGGTCGTTGTTCAGCGTCCCGCCGGATCGGAACCGGGGACACCGGCTGGTGAAGCCAGAGCCTGTGTTGTTGCCGACCTGTCCCTGAACGAGACCGAACGGGTGCTGGAGGCGAGCGTGACCCCGCCGGCCCATCTGATGAGCGATGAATGGAAGGCCTTCATGGCGGCCGGTACCGGCTTTGCCCATCACGACACCGTGTGTCATGCCCGCAAGGAATATGCCCGTGGCACCGTCCATGCCAATGCCGCCGAAGGCTTCAACAACCGGGTCCGTCAGACCATCGTCGGCGTCTTCCATCACATCAGTTCCCAGCATGCTGATCTCTATTTCCATGAGATCGGCTTTCGCTGGTCACAGCGCATCGCTGCTGGTCAGAAAATCCGCAAAGCCAGGAAAGGACGGACGATCCTGCAAACCCTCTGGGACAGGGTGCCGCCCGCACGCCAGTTGCCAGCCGTGTTCATTATGGCTGTCGGACGTCAGATCCGACGAACAAAGGCCGGCGGCATCGATGTAAGATCAGCCGTGGCTGTCTTTGGTTGATAATGGCGCGGTACATAAAACTCACTTTCGTGTCGGCACCCCGTATCGGCAATACCAGCGGACCGCCCAGAGAACGATCTCGCCTTCAACGTGCCGACCCTTGAAATCCGACAACACGCTCCCCCCCCTCTCTCTCTCGATCGCCTCATTCCGCCGGATCCCGTTCAACTTTGCAGCAGAGCCGGCGGGGCCGTGTCATATCCAAGCTCAGGTCGGCAATCCTTCCACCGACCGCTTCAGTTCAATATCCGGATCGGCCAACATGGCGGAGGAGACCCGGACCCGGCCGGCAACCAGCGGGCGCCCCTGCATGAAGTCCCGCGGGGCATCAATGCAATCCAGAGCCATCAACCGCCCGTCGCGGACATAGGCGACGGTGAAGGAACCGGAGCCGCCGCGCCGGATGATCTGCTGATCATCGGCGACCAGCCCGGCGGATTGCATTTTCACGCCATATTGATCCGACCAGAACCAGGGAACGGCGGTGTATGGCTGGTCACACCCCAGGATGACATCGGCGGCCACCTTGGCCTGGTCGATAGCATTCTGCACGGATTCCAGCCGGACATGAGTTCCAGCATGGATGTTGGGATGTAACGCGCAGTCACCGATGGCCAGGATATGCGGGTCCCCCGTCCGGCAGGTGGCATCCACCGCCACACCGTTGGGACAGGCAAGGCCCGCATCGGCCAGGGGTTCCACATTGGGCACGATGCCGATGCCGGCAACAACCAGATCGGCGGCAAGGATATCGCCCCCGGCCAGGGCAACACCGGATACGCGCCCCCCTTTCCCGTGCAACGCCTCCACCCGCCGGGACAACAGCACCTCCACCCCATGCCGCCGATGCAGATCCAGGAAGAAGTCCGATATGACGGGCGATGTCACCCGCGCCAGCAGGCGGTTCTGCATCTCCACCAAGGTCACGCCATGTCCCAGGCCGCGCAAAACGGCCGCGGTTTCAAGACCGATATAGCCACCGCCCAGGATGACCACCCGCCGCTCCGGAACCATAAGGTCCGCCTTCAACCGGTCCATGTCGCCCATGGTGCGGATGTAATGCACGCCATCCAGATCGGCGCCCGGAAGCGGCAATCGGCGTGGACGGCCACCGGCCGCCCAGACCAACCAGTCATAGGCGACACCGTCCCCGCCTTCCAGCGTCACCCGCCGCTGGCCGGGGTCCACGGCGATGACCGGGCGACCAAGCCGCAGTTCCACCTGCTTTTCCACCCAGAATTCCGGCCGCCGCAGCAGCAGCCGCGCAGCATCACGCTTTCCGGACAGGTAATCCTTGGACAGGGGCGGACGTTCATAGGGTGGCACCGGTTCGGCCCCCAGCATGATGATCGGGCCCGCATGCCCACCCTGCCGCAGTGTTTGCGCCAACTGTGCCGCCGCCTGCCCGGCCCCAGCCACCACCACGCGCGCCATTCTATCCGCCAACATTCTCATTCTCCGGTTCGGAATACATCCGTAGGGCATTTACATGACTTTGTAACAAAGCTATCTTTGCAATCATCTTCAGATCCCGGTTACCGATCCGGCCCCGACGGGCCCTGGCAGGACCAGCGTGGCGGGCGGTTCCGGGGCACACGGTTGGGGGCAACGATGAACCTTGCGGCCGACATTCCCCTTCAATCCTCCACCCTGCTGGATACCTATGACCTGGACACGGCCCAGGCGACGGTGGCACGGGTTCTGAAAAAGCACGAGATGCGGTGCCTGGACCGGTCGCGCGATTGCAAAACGCGCTTGAACTGCCTGAAACTGGCCGATGTTTCGCTGGTCTACCTGCATTACGGCGCCAACATGGTGGTCGAACCCGGCCCGATGACCGATTTCTACCTGTTGCACATGAACCTGGAAGGTGAATGCAGCGTCCAATACCGCAACAAGGAAGTGGTGACGACACCGGGCCGCACCATGCTGTTCTCCCCCTCCCGCCACACCCGTTTCCGCTGGCGTCCCGACAGCCGCGTGCTGGCGGTCCGCATCGACAAACAGGCCCTGAACCAGCATTTCCAATCCCTGACCGGCTTGCCCGTCCAGCGGGAGATCGAATTCGAACCGGAGATCCTGCACAGCAGCAACCAGGGAAACCGCTGGCTGTCGCTGTTGAACCTGATTGACGCCGACAGCCGGCAGCCGGATGGGCTGTGCGCCAGCAAGGCGGGGGCTGGACAATTGGCGGGATTGCTGATGTCGACGCTGCTGCTGGGCCAGCCGGGATCGCATCATGAACTGGCCAACCGCCCCCTGTCTCCCGCCGCCCCGCGCTATGTAAAGCGGGCGGAGGAATTCATGCTGGCCAATATCCAGCAGCCGTTGACCCTGGCCGATCTGGCATCCCATGTCGGCGTCAGCCCCCGGTCGCTGACCAATGGCTTCCGCGATTTTCGGGGTGTCAGCCCCATGGCCTATTTCACCAACCTGCGGCTGGAACGGGCGCATGAGGAACTGACCGGCGCAGGGGCCGACACGACGGTGACGGATGTCGCCAACCGTATCGGCTTCCAGCATCTGTCGCATTTCGCCAGCCTTTACCGCCGCCGTTACGGCATCAAACCCTGCGAAACGCTGCGCCGGCATCGCAACTGACCCCGCCGGTTCAGAAATTGGCGCCCACCGTGTCATGAGCGGGCAGACGGGCGACAATCTCCGCCGACAGGCCGAAGCCGTCCACCAGCAGGGCGGGCAGGTCGGCGGGGTCTACATCGCGCGCCGTCAGGTTGCCGGCGGGGTCCAGCAGGCACAGCTTGCCCCGGCCGTAGGTCCAGACCCCGTCATCGCGGTTCTTGCGCACATACAGCGCTGTGTTGAAGATGCTGAACCGCTTCGTCGCCTCGTTCCGATAGGCGAAATAGGCACCGGACAGGCCGCGCAGCCAAATGACGACCGTCAGGGGGTTGCGCGAATGACCGGGCCGCCAGCCGACGGTGCCGTCACCCGGCGACCAGATGCCATGGGCCGGACTATCCTGGGCCGTGGGCACCCCGTCAATCAGTTCCAGCGCGGCCTCGGCCCCCAGGGACGGATCGGCGCGGAACAGATGCCCATCAATATGCACATCCACAGCCCCGTGCGCCGGGCTCATCGGATCGGGGACCTCCGGCATGGTGCCGGCCACGCGGTCGGCCTGGAACCCGACCAGCCGCAGCAGGCCGAACAGTGCCTCCGACGATGGCCAGCAGCCGCCCGACGTGCCATGGCGCAGGAACGCCTCGAAGAAATCGTTCGGGTCCTGTACGGGAAACGCCCCGGTCCGGTTTTCGGTGATGTGGATGCGCTTTTGGACATTGTCATAGCCGACCTGCCGCGACCATTCCCGCATGATGCGGTCCAGCGTCTGCCGCGTCGGGTCGGGCCGACCGCTGAAACCGAACCGTTCCAGCACCCGTTCGAAAACCCCTTCGCGGAGATCGGTATGATCGGGCTGACCATCGTAATTGGCGGGGATCACACCGGGGCGATAGGGGTTTGTCGGCATCGTCTCTGACATCATGGGTTTCCTGTGCGGGGGCCGCCGTCGGCCGGCGATCGGGCAACTTTACGGGACGGGGCAAAGACGCTCTAACGCGTTCCGGCAACCGGCGACGCGATCGGGCACGCAATCGCAAACGGCCCGCCGCCGCCCCTTCAAGCCATCGGTGCGCGATGGCAAACCAGGGCAGATCTTCATGCAAAGGAGCCTTCGCCCATGCCGCGCGCCACCTTCATCAGCAGCGACGGAACCGCCCGCACCCTGGACATCGCCGACGGGGAAAGCCTGATGGAAGCGGCGCGGGCGGCGGGGATTTCGGAAATCCTGGCCGAATGCGGCGGCGCCTGCGCCTGCGCCACCTGCCATGTCCATGTCGATCCGGACTGGATGGGTGCGATGAACCGGCCAAGCGATGGTGAGTTGGGTTTGCTGGATTACGTTGCCGAGCCCGGCCCCAATGCCCGGCTGTCGTGCCAGATCATCATGGGGCCGGGCCTGGACGGGATCATTGTCCGCCTGCCGCGATCACAGCAATAGGCGGGCGGCGGCGAACAGGCTTTCCTCCCGCCAGGGGGCTGCGATCAGTTGCACACCGGTCGGCAGCCCCCGGGACGTGGGCAGCGGCACCGTCAGCACGGGCAAACCGGCGAAGGAGATGGGTTGGGTGTACAGGCCCAACGCCGCCCGGACGGGCAGAAGCGTATCGCCCAGCCGCAGGTCGGGCTGGTCGATAGGCGGGGCCAGGCACGGCACGGCAGGCGCCAGGATGACATCCACATGGGCGAAGATATCCGCCAGTCGGTGCATGTAGTGACGGCGCAGCCGCTGTGCGCGGTCCACCCAGCCATAAGGGATGTCCAGCCCCGCCGCCAGCCGCGCCCGGCAGGCGGGGTCCATCGTGGCATAATCATCGGCCAGTTCCATCCGGTTGGCGCAGGCCCCCTGTGCGGCCGTCAGGATATAGGCCCCGGCGCGCGCGGCTTCCGCCAGCGGGATATCGACAATATCCATCGCCCCCAGCCGCCGGGCGGCGTCGGCCACGGCATCGGCCACCACCGGTTCCAGATTGCGGGCGAAATAGCCGCCGGCCAGCGCCAGGCGCAGGGGTCGGGATGGGGCGGAAAAAGGCGGGTGGGGTGGATGCAGGCTGGTGGGATCTGCCGCATCATGGCCGTCGACCACGTCGAAGACCCGTTCCAGCATGTCCAGGTCACGGGCCAGGATGCCGGCATGGTCCAGATCATGGGCCAGCGGCCAGCTTCCGGCCCGGCTCAAGCGGCCAAAGGTGGGCTTCAGGCCCCAGATGCCGCACAGGGCGGCCGGCACGCGCACCGACCCGTTGGTGTCGGTGCCCAGGGCAAAGGGCACTATGCCCCCCGCCACCAGGGCTGCCGCCCCCCCGGACGACCCGCCGCACAGGCGCGACGGATCATGCGGGTTCCGGGCGATGCCGTAACAGGCGGTGCTGGTGGCAAAGCCATAGGCCAGGGCATCCATGTTGCTGGTGCCCAGCAGCACGGCCCCCGCCGCCTTCAGCCGGGCCACCAGCGTGGCGTCGCGCCCGGCCGGGGAACGGTGGCGACGGGGTGGCGAGGCGGCAACCGTCGGCTGCCCTTCAATATCGAACAGATCCTTGGCGAAATAGGGCACACCGGACAGGGGTCCGGCGCGCCCGGCATCGGCGGCGGCGCGGGCCGGCAGCAGCCGGCCCACCCACCCCTTGCCATCGTGAAGGCTGGCCGTTGCGGCGGCCAGGGCCCTTTCAGCGGGGGTCATGGTTGGAACCGCGTTGCCGGCACCGCATCGTCGGGCAGCGCCACCGCCAGAAGCCTGGCCGCGAAATCTGCCAGCAAGCTTGCGGCCACCTCTACCGCCGGATCATGCGCGGGCGTGACCGGCTGATCGATATCGGCATCGGGTTCCATGTCCCCCCTCCGATCAGTCGTTGAACAGATAGTCGAGGGAGACGTGCGTAAACGCCTCGGGATATTCCATCATCGCCCAATGACCGCAATGGGGCATGATGTAGCCGATGCTGTTGTCGATCAGTTCCAGCAGGCGATAGGCGCTGGACAGCGGCACCACGGCATCCTGCTTGCCATGCAGGACCAGGGCCGGATGCTTCAGCTTGGCGATGAACGCATCGGGCCGGTGCAGGCCCCGCTGTTCCTTGATCCAGCCCATGAAGGCGGAATAGCCCTTGCGCACGTCGGGATCGATGGAAAGCTGGTGGCGGTAATGGATCAGGTCTTCGGGCGGGTTGAAATTCGGGTTGGCCAGTGACCCGATGATGCGGCGGATGCCGTCCACCGTGAAATCGTACTCGGTCAGGGCACGCAACGGCGTGACGATCCCCGTCTCGATCCCGGCGCTGCCCATCAGGATCACCTTGTTGACCAGTTCGGGCACCAGTTGTGCCGCGCCGATGGCTGTCAGGCCGCCCGTGGAATTGCCCACCAGATTGACGGGACCGGCCCCCAGCGCCTTGATGAACTCGGCCAACTGCCGGTCGCGCGCATCCTGGGAATAGGTGAAGCCGGCGGGATCGGGCACGTCACTGCGGCCGAAGCCGACCAGATCGATGGCGATGGCCCGGCAGCGCCTGGCGAACAGCGGCAGACAGACGCGCCAGTTGCCCCAGCCATCGGCGCCGGCCCCGCCGCCATGGATCAGGATGGTGGGCACGCCGTCGCCCATTTCCACGTAATGGGTCAGGATGCCGCCGCTATCCAGCCAATGGCTTTGCGGGCGGGTGGCCTCGATGCTGTTGCCTTGCGTGATGGTAACGGTTCGGCCGGTGCGCGGCGCGGACGCGATGGTCATGATGTCTGTCCCTGGATGATGGATCGGTCGTGATGGGGCCGGGGCCGGAACGGCGTCGGGGTCCCGGCCGGACCCGTCGATGCCCAGACAGCCACCGCCCGGCGGGGCCGCGCAATCGGCGCGTAGCCTTGCCGGACGCTTTCATACCGGATTGCGCTATCGGCTGCCGGTGCGTGTCAAAATGCGGCGACGCAACAATTCACACCCGATCGCAAACAGGCAATTCTGCTTTGCGACGGAGCTATCTCAAAAAAACGGCGTCCGTCACGGTTCATCGCCCGGCACCCCCGATCGCCGCAGCCCGCCGCCCCATGAAGCGGGAACCGATCGGCACGCCCGCCCGACAGGGCAGCTACCCAACGAACAAACGGAACAGAGAGGGCATCCTATGGGAGACTTCATGAGCAAAGCCGCAGGCCACCATCGAGGCTGCATCCTGGTATCGGCCCTGGCCTTGTCCGTCGCCGCATCCGCCCAGGCACAGAACGCATCCGACGGCCTGGTGCTGGAGGAGATCGTGGTGACGGCGCGCAAGCGGGCCGAGAACCTGCAGGACACCCCCATCTCCATCGCCGCCTTCAGCGCCGAGGGGATCGAGGCGCGGCAGATCCAGCAGGTCGCCTCCATCGCGCAATTCACGCCCAACCTGACCTTTGAAACGGCCGCCCCCATTTCCGGCAACAGCGCCGTGGCCGTGATGTTCATCCGTGGCATCGGTCAGGTTGAATCGATCCCGACCGTCGATCTGGGCGTCGGTCTTTATGTCGACGGCGTCTATCTGGCGCGATCGGTCGGCGGCGTCGTGGACCTACTGGACCTGGAGCGGGTTGAGGTGCTGCGCGGACCGCAGGGCACCTTGTTCGGTCGTAACACGATCGGCGGCGCCATCAACATCACCACGGCCAAGCCCGGCCCCACCACCAAGGGCCAGGTCAGCCTGGCCTATGGCACGGACGACCATGTCGTCGCCAAGGGCGGCATCAACGTGCCGATCAGCGACAATGTCTTCGCCAAGCTGACGGCAGCACGGGAGGTCCAGGACGGCTATGTGAAACATGCCAGCGGCCGTGACACGGGTGACAAGGATCGCACGTCGGGCCGGTTAGCCCTGCGCGCGGAACCCAGCGACAATTTCACCATAGACATCGCGCTGGACGCCACGCGGGAACGCACGAACGGGGCCGCCTATGTCCTGTCGGACACCAATGCCGCCGGCTATTACCCGCAAGGGGCGGACGGCGTGCCCACCCCCTTCCCGACGGATCAGAAGGCCGCCCTGTTTCCCTTCTTCCATAATGTGGTGCTGAACGGGGCCACATGCGCCGGGGGCGCCCCGCCGGTGACCAACCCACCAGCCCTGCCCCAATGCTATGGCCAGCAATGGGTGTCGCCCGGTCTGGACCGTGATTATTCCAACCTGACCCCGCATTCCGATCTGGATATCTGGGGTGGGTCGGCCACGCTGAACTGGGACCTGGGCGCCGTGCAGTTGCGGTCCATCACCGCCTATCGCGACGTGCAGAGCGATTACAACCTGGATCAGGACCATTCGCCCATCGATATCACCACGGTCAACAGCGTGAACGACCAATGGCAGCTCAGCCAGGAATTCCAGGTGCTGGGCAAGGCGCTGGGCGACAAGTTGGACTATCTGTTCGGCGCGTTCTATTTCCGGGAAAAGGCCACTTCCTACGAACGCAACACCTTCCCCGTCGCCCGCTTCCAGAGCGGCGGATCGGTGGACAATGACAGCCTGGCCTTCTTCGCGCAGAGCACTTATGCCCTGACCGACCGGTTGAGCCTGACGGGCGGCGTCCGCTTCACGCGGGACGAGAAAAGCTTCACCCCCGACCAGTTCGTCATTACCAGCCTGATCGGCATCCCCAACAATACACCGCTGCTGCCGTCGGTGGAGGCCAGCCGGACCTTCAAGAAATGGACGCCGATGGTCAACCTGTCCTATCGCTGGGACGAGGCGCTGATGACCTATGCGACCTATTCGGAGGGGTTCAAGTCCGGCGGCTTCACTCAGCGCGTGTTCCCGCCCGTGATGCCGGCCCCCGGCCAGGACCCGCGCGACGTCATCCCGTCCTTCGATCCTGAAATCGCCAAGGTGGCGGAGGCGGGGTTCAAGTCGGATCTGGCCGGCAAGCGCCTGCGCCTGAACGGCGCGCTCTACCGCACCTCCTATCGCGACGTGCAGGTGACGGTGCAGAACGTCTCCGTCGCCCCCATCATCCTGAACGCCGCCAAGGCCCGCATCTGGGGTGGCGAGTTGGAGATGGTGGCGCTGCCCGTGGCCGGCCTGTCGCTGGAAGGGTCCATCGGCTACACCAACGCCAAATATCTGGAAACCGCCGCCGGCGCCCAGGTGACGAAGGATGATAAGCTGATTAAGACCCCGAAATGGAGCCTGAACGGCGCCATTTCGTACATGTTCCAGACGGGTAGCGATTGGACGGTGACCCCGCGTGTCGACTGGTCCTACCGCACGGGTGTCTACAACAATTCCATCAACTCACCCCAGGCGTATCAGCCGGGCTACCATCTGGTCGATGCAGGCATCGCCTTCGACAATGACGAGGCGGGCTGGTCCAGCCTGCTGCGCGTGCGCAACATCGGCGACAAGCGCTTCATCTCCGGCGCCTTCAGCGACGATATCAGCCTGGGCCTGACCGAACTGGTGCTGGATCGCGGGCGCGAATGGACGCTGTCGGTGACCAAGCGGTTCTGACGGGGTGGGGGCATCCGCCCCCGTCCCAAATCCCCACCGAACATCCGGAAATACACATGAAAATCATCAAGCTGTTGAGCTTCATCGAAGAAAGCTTCGCCGAAGCGGGCGTGGCGGCGGAACAGCCGCTGCGCAAGGTGGTGGTGGCGGGCATCATCGCCAACCCGTTCGCGGGCAAGCCTTTCCAGCCGGACCTGTCGCCCCTGATTGAGGGCAGCCGGGACGTCGGCAAGGCCATCACCGCCCATGGCGTGGCCCTGATGGGGCCGTACAAGGTGGAAAGCTATGGCAAGGGCGCCATCGTCGGGCTGGCCGGTGAACAGGAACATGGCGTGGCCATGCTGACCACCATCTTCGGCGACATCATGCGCGACGCGGTGGGCGGCGGTGCCGCCTGGGTATCGTCGGCCACCAAGATCGGCGGACCGGGCACCAGCATCGACGTGCCCCTGGCCTATAAGGACGCGCTTTATGTCCGCTCCCACTATGACGCGATGAGCGTGACGCTGCATTCCGCCCCCCTGCCCGACCAGATCGCGGTGATTTGCGGCTTCGCCAACCGGGGCCGGCTGAACCACCGCGTCGGTGGCCTGTCGCGTGAGGAGGCCAAGGGCCTGGACGGGCAGCGCTGAAAGGAGGCATTCGCCATGAAACTGGCCATTGTCAATATCGGGACCATCGTCACCGGGGATTTCCGCGACGCCGTCGCCCCCGGCGACACAATTCTGTGCCAGGACGGGCTGATCCAGTCCGTGGGCACGGCGGATGCCGCGTCCGTGGAAGCCGCCGACATCGTCATTGATGCCCAGGGTGCCACGGTCTGCCCCGGCTTCATCGACAGCCAGGTCCACAACACCTTCGGCGACTATACGCCCCGGCAGAAGACGGTGGGCTTCCTGGAAAGCTATGTGCATGGCGGCACCACCACCAGCATCAGCGCCAGCGAAGTGCATGTGCCCGGCCGGCCAAAGGACCCGGTCGGGGTCAAGGCCCTGGCCCTGGCCGCGCATAAATGTTTTGAACATTACCGCCCCGGCGGCATGCGCGTGCATGCCGGTTCGGTCATCCTGGAGCCGGGGCTGGTGGAAGCCGACTTCGCCGAACTGCGCGACAATGGTGTCTGGCTGGCCAAGGCGGGGTTCGGCAATTTCCCGACGCCGTTCGATTACGCACCGCTGGTCGGCTGGGCACGGGCGGCGGGGATGATCACCACGGTCCATACCGGCGGCGCCTCCATCCCCGGTTCTTCCCCCATCCGGGCGGCGCATCTGCTGGCCATGCGGCCGCATGTGTCCTTCCACGTCAATGGGGGGCCGGTGGCCCTGCCCGATGCGGAATATGAACAGCTTGTGCTGGAAAGCGACATCGCGCTGCAGGTCTGCACCGCCGGCAATCTGCGCACCACCATCCTGTGTGCAGAACAGGCCCGACGGCACGACCAGTTCCACCGCTTCCTGATCGCCACCGACACGCCGACCGGCAGCGGGATCATGCCGCTGGGCATGATCTATACCATGATCAACCTGGCATCACTGACCGACATGCCGCCGGAATGGTTCATCGCCGCGTCAACCGGCAATGTCGCCGATATCTACCGGCTGAATTGCGGGTACCTGCGGCCGGGCCGGGATGCCGACCTGCTGATCATGGATGCGCCCGTCGGGGCCACCACGGATACGGCCCTGGCCGCCATGAAGAATGGCGATCCGCCCGGCATCGGTGCCGTGGTGACGGCCGGCATTCCCCGCTTCGTGGGACGCAGCCGCAACACGCCCTGCCCCACCCGCATGCCCAGGGTCGTCCGCTGCGCCCTGCCGCTGGACCTGTCGGGCGCCGGCCATTAAGTGACGGAGGTGCCGGCATTGCCGGCCCTCCCAATAGCTTTGTCAGAAAGCTTTATTTGAAAAGGAGGACGCCCATGAATCCGACCGGCGATCCGCGCGCCCTGCGGTCCCTTTTCGGCCGTTTCGCCAGTGGCGTGGTGGTGGTCACCTGTGGCCGGGACCCGGACATACATGGCATGACGGCCAATTCCTTCGTATCCGTGTCCCTGTCCCCGCCGCTGCTGCTGGTGGCGATCCGGCGGGAAACCCGCATGCATGACAGGTTGCTGGCCGCAGACCGGTTCGGCATCTCCGTGCTGGCGGAAGATCAGGCCGCCTTGTCCGGCCATTTCGCCGGCAGTCCCACCCCCGATGCCGCCCCGCGCTTCATTGACCGGTGCGACACGCCGGTGCTGGCCGATGCCCTGGCCTGGATGGCGTGCGAACGGCATGCCGAATGGGCGACCGAGACCCACACCCTGTTCATCGGCCGGCTGCTGGATGGCGGTCAGGCCGATGCCGGCCGGCCGCTGCTGTTCTTCGGAGGCACCTATCACAGCCTGCCGCCGGCTTCCCCCTCCCCTTTGCAAGGATAAACAGCCATGACCGCGATCAAGGATGGCGACCGCCATATCGGCAGCCTGCGCGATGGGCGCACGGTCTATCTGGATGGCACGATGGCCGGCGACGTGACGGTGCATCCCGCCTTCCGCAATGCCGTGCACTCCGCCGCCGCCCTTTATGACATGCAGGCGGCAGCGGAGAATGTGGAACTTATGACCTTTGCGTCACCCACCTCCGGCGGGCGGGTCAGCCGCGCCTGGCAGATCCCGCGCACCTATCAGGAAACGTTGGAGCGGCGCGAGGCACTGGTGGCGTGGGCCCGCCAGCATTGCGGCTTCATGGGGCGGTCGCCGGACCATGTCGCCTCGGCCCTGACCGGGCAATATATGGGGCTGGACCGGTTTCGCGCCGCCAATCCCCGCCTGGCCGCCAATTTCGCCACCTATTACGAACAGGCGCGCGACGCCGACCATTACCTGTCCTATGTCATCATCAATCCCCAGCTTGACCGGTCGAAGGCAACGGGTGACCAGCCCTTCGACGATGTCATCATGCGGGTGGTGGACGAGGATAGTCGCGGCCTGACGGTCCGCGGGGCCAAGATGATGGGGACCGGCACCATCATGTCGAACGAGCTGTTCGTGGCCAACCTGCAGCCCCTGCGCAAGGGGGAGGAGGATTACGCCGTCTCCTTCGCCATTCCCATGGCCACAAAGGGCCTGAAGATCCTGTCACGCAAATCGTTCGAGGCGCATGCGGTAAGCCCCTTCGACAATCCGTTATCCAGCCGCTTTGACGAGAATGATGCCCTGGTCTGGTTCGACGATGTGCATGTGCCGTGGGAGCGAGTGTTCGTGGACCGCAATATCGACATGGCCCGCGACCAGTTCCACGGCACGCCCGGCCATGTCTTCCAGAATTATCAGGCGCAGATCCGCCTGATGGTGAAGTTGAAATTCCTGGTCGGGATGGCACGGCGCATCGCCGATACGCTGGGCACGACCGCATTGCCGCCGGTCCAGTCCGTGCTGGGCAAGCTGGCGTCCGACGCGGCGGCGGTGGAAGCCTTCGTGTCCGGGATGGAAGCGTCGGGTCAGGATGCCGGCGGCATCTGGCTGCCCAACCGCCACATGCTTTATGCCGCCCAGGTCTTCACCCAGGAGCTTTATCCCCGGTTTGTGGACGCCATCCGCGAACTGGCGGGCGGGGCTTTGATCATGCTGCCATCGGCGGCGGCCGACTATGGCGATCCGGCGCTGGCATCCATGATCGACCGCATCCAGCAATCGGGCATCTGCACGGCCCGCGACCGGGTGAAGTTCCTGAAACTGGCCTGGGATGCGCTGGGATCGGAATTCGCCAGCCGCCACCTGCAATATGAGATGTTCTATGCCGGTGCCCAGTTCGTGACGCGCGGCCACTCCTTCCGCACCTATGACTGGGCCGGGGCCACGGCCATGGTGGACGGGGTCATGGCAACCTATGACCTGGGCGACAGCATCACCACGTTCACCCGCAAGGCATCGGCATGAGCGGGGAGGGCGACCACCTGTTCCAGAACGGTCTGGCGGTACGCCGGGCCGTTCTGGGCGATGCCTATGTCGACCAGGCCCTGGCCGGCATGGACGCGCTGGGGGAGCCGTTGCAACGGCTGGTCACCGAATATTGCTGGGGCAGCGTCTGGACGCGTGAGGGGCTGGACCGCCGCACGCGCAGCCTGCTGAACCTGGCCATGCTGGCGGCGATGAACCGCCCGCATGAGCTGGAGTTGCACTGTGCCGGGGCCTTGCGCAATGGCTGCACGCCGGGCGATATAACGGAAGTCGTCCTGCAGGTGGCGATCTATGCCGGCGTGCCGGCGGCGGTGGACATGCTGCGCATCGTCCGTCGCGTGCTGGCCGCCCAAGAACAGGGTGCCAAGGCGCATGGATGAGCAATTGGAGGAAAAGCATGCCCGTAAGGAGAAGGGCCGGATGCCGGCAGCCCCGACCGTAACGCGCGCGGAACTGCTGGTCGATGGCCGCGACGACGCCTTTCGCGCCTTTGTGCATGCGGCCCTGGCCTTCAGCAGCCGGTTGACCGCCGTACGCGACGGGTTCGGCCGTCTGATCGGCCTGACCGGACCGCAATATACGATCCTGGTCTCCATCGACCATCTGCAGGAACTGGGCGACGTCAATGTGAAGACGGTGGCCGAGCATCTGAGCTTGTCCGGCACCTTCGTGACGACGGAGATCAACAAGCTGGTGGCCAAGGGTCTGGTGCGCAAGCTGCGCGACACCAACGATTACCGCCGCGTCCTGCTGATGACGACGCCGGCTGGCCGCCGCAAACTTGTTGAACTTTCACAGGTGCAGCAGCCGGTGAACGACGCACATTTCGGGTCGCTGACCGAAGCCGACTTCGCCGCGTTGCGCCGGCTGGTACCGATGATGGTGGCGGATACAGACCGGGCGCTGAAATTGCTGTCCCGGCTGGCGAAACCGGGCGACGGCGAACCGGACCCTGGGGCGGGTGCGTGACACCCGCCCGCCGACACCATACCAATCTCCCTTGATCGTGACCGATCAAGGGAGATTTCATGTTCCCTCAATTGCCGGGCGGGCGCATCCGCGCCCTTGGCTTGCGGCGCATGGGCGCCGGGCCGACGGTCGTCGGCCTCCAATCCGCCAAGGGTCAAACCCTCGGCGGATTGGTATCAAAGCAGGGTCGGTAGTTCGATACCATCGAAGCTGTTCAAAAGGGTTGCGCGCTTGACCTTGATACGCCACCCCGTTTGCGTCGGCACCAGCCAGTAATCCAGCCCGACGACATAATCCACCATGGGCCGGCCCGTGCGATGCTCGAATACACGGGCATTGGCCATGACCCGGCGATCCGCGCCCACAGCCCAGGCTTCCACATTGCCGATGACATGGCGCATCCGGCGGTCAGGTTCCTGATTATGGGCGAAGCCGGTGGTCAGCCGGGTAATGCGGTCCTCCAGGCGGCGGCGATCATCGAAGGCGATGTTCACCACCGCGCGCGGATCGGCCGTATCGTCCATGGGTACCCAATAGATGCCGTCATCGGCGACAAGCGACAGCCAGCCGGCAAAGTCCCGCCGGTCCAGCAGCCGCGCCTCGTGATGCAGGAAAGCCGCGCATTCGGCCACCACCACCCCGTCGGTGGCGGGCCCGAACGCGGCAGCATCGGCCCGCCAGCGCAGCAATGCCGCGTAATCGTCGGCAGTCAGGCGGCAGGGTACGGGGACGCGATCATTCGACGACAAGCTGCACCTCATTTTCCATGATGTGGCGGTATGCCCGCAGATAGTTGCGCATCGGCCCTTCGTCGGTGGGCCGGATCTCCACCCCTTGCCCATCGGCCACGCCCAGATGCAGGCCGCGATCCATGTAAACCCACTCGGATTCCGGAGCCTGCAGCCCTTCCCAACAGCGCTCGAAGGATTCCATGTCGTCCACCTCCCCGAAATTGGGGAAATCCTCGGCGATGCGCATGCGGAGCTGGTTCACTTCCGG
This sequence comes from Hydrogenophaga intermedia, assembly GCA_943371025.1. Classification (GTDB taxonomy): domain Bacteria; phylum Pseudomonadota; class Alphaproteobacteria; order Azospirillales; family Azospirillaceae; genus Niveispirillum. The sequence goes on along the minus strand of CALRTC020000025.1, from coordinate 82,632 downwards.
TTCCGCCCCCTCCAGCATGGTCGCGTACCAGGTCAGTTGGGTGCGGTCATGGGCCAGCGGTTCCACCACCTGGATCTGGTTGCCGATGATCAGCAGATTGGGGAAGATGTTCAGGTTGATGCCCGCACCGGGCGCCCCTTCCAGGGCTTCATGCGCGCCGTCCGGCCCCAGGCGCTGCACCAGCCCTTCCACCAGATGCTCACCCCCCGGTGTCGGCCGGGCACGTTCCCACAGGGACGGCCCCATGCCCGGCCGCTGGTACAACAGACCGTGACCATGGGGAAAGGTGCGGCAATACATGGGGCTGTCGTCGGGATTGCGGGCGAAATGCGATCCGCCCCTGCCCGTACCGTTGCGGATGCGCGTCATTTCGAACAGGGAACGGTGGCCGAAGGCAGGGTGATAGCCGTCGGCGGCATTGTCCCAGGCCAGCTTCCAGTTGCCGTGAAAGGTGCCACGATAGGCGCCGGAGCGAACGATCAGATTCTTGCCCGGCGCCCGGTCGATGAACCGTTCCAGATATTCCGCCGCTTCACCCAGATAATCGACCAGCGACGGCATCTCAGGGTTCAGCGTGGCGAAGATGAAGCCGCGATAGGTTTCCACCCGCGGAATGCGGCGCAGTCCCCGCCCGCGCTTGTCCAGCGGTCCGCCATAAGCCTCGGCGAAGGGTGCTGCCAGCAGGTCACCATTATTGCGGTAGGTCCAGCCATGATAGGCGCAGACGAACCGGCTGGCCGTGCCGCTGGCTGGCTGGCAGACGGTCGCCGCCCGGTGTTCGCAACGGTTATACAGGGCATGGATCTGCCCCTGCCCGTCGCGGGTGACGATCAGGGGGCGCAGCCCCATCCGCACCCGCTTGAAGCTGTTCGGCTCCGGCAGTTCGGAGGTGTGGCAGAGATAGGTCCAGACCCCGCCGAAAATCTTCCGCATCTCGTCTTCGAAGAAGGAGGGATCGGTATAGATGGACCGGTGGACCCGGTCGGCCTGGACCAACCGGTCCCAATTGCGCATGCCGTTCATTCGCTGTTCCGCCCTTGCCGGATACTGTCGGCGGCCACCTTATCGGCAGGGGCTGGAACGCCGCTAACAGGTCCGGGAAGGGATGATCGCGATCCGGCAAGAATGCGGCCAGCCCCCCATGCCCGGCCTTTTGCCCCCACCCACCCCGCCCGTAAGAACGAAGGACACAGCTTCGGAAAAGGGAGGAAGGCGATGGGCGTGACGCAATTGGGCTATGTCGGGATCGGCACCACCAACATGCAGGCTTGGCGGGATGTGGTCACCGGCATCATCGGTGCGCAGATACTGGAGCCGGGTTCCGGCGACGACACGATCCGACTGCGCATCGACAGCATGCATCACCGGTTGACCATCCAGGCATCGGACCGCAACGACGTGCTTTACGCTGGCTGGCAGGTGGAAAGTGCGGCCGAGATGGATCGGCTGGTTGCGGCTCTGATGAAGGCGAACGCCCGGCCGCAGGAAGCCGACGCCGCCACCTGCGCCGACCGCCATGTCACCCGGTTGGTCCGGTTCACCGATCCGGAAGGATACGCCAACGAGCTGTATCTGGGCCCCCATCACATGACGGAACCACTATGCCCCTGCCTGCCGATCAAGGGCTTCACGGCCGGTTCGCTGGGGTTGGGTCATGTCGTCCGCCATTGCCGGCTGTACCGTCCGATGGTCGAATTCTATCGCGACATCCTGGGCTTTCGCATTTCCGATCATATCGTCTGGGCCGATGCGGATGCCACCTTCATGCGCTGCAATGCCCGGCACCACAGCCTGGCCCTGCTGAACGAATCCCTGGGCATGGGCAGCGGCGAAACCAACCATGTGATGCTGGAATATGCCGATATCGATGATGTCGGGCGTGCCTATGACCGGGTGATGCGGCGCGGCGACCCGGTGATCATGAGCCTGGGCCGGCACAGCAACGATGCCACCACATCCTTCTATTTCGTCTGTCCGTCCGGCATGGGCATCGAACTGGGTCATGGCGGCCTGTTGGTGGATGACGCCGACTGGCAGGTGAAAACCTATGATACGACCCGCGTCTGGGGCCATTTCCTGCCCCATGAACGCACTTGGGAGACCCGGCGCTGATATCAGCACCGGGTTGACGACAGACAAGGATACGGCAAGGATCAGGAGCAATCCGGACATGGCTTCCCCCACCCATCACGACATGGCGCAGCGTCTGCGCGATGCCTACGACCAGGGCGCGGTTCCGCCGCTGCGCGACGGCCTGGACCCGCTGGACGCCGACGGCGCCTATGCGGTGCAGACGATCAACACCCACTTTTGGCAGGCGCAGGGCCGACGCATGGTCGGACGCAAGGCCGGGCTGACGGCCCGGACCGTGCAGGCGCAGCTTGGTGTCGATCAGCCGGATTTCGGCGTGCTGTTCGACGATATGCGCATCGCGGATGGAGGTCGGCTTGACCCCGCCCGCGTCCTGCAGCCAAAGGCCGAAGCGGAGATCGCACTGGTCCTGGGGGCCGCATTGCCCGACCCCCGAACAGGCGTGGAAGACGTGGCGGCCGCCGTGGCAACCGCCCATGCCGCGATCGAGATCGTAGACAGCCGCATCGCCGACTGGAAGATCAGCTTCGCCGACACGGTGGCGGACAATGGATCATCAGCCTTCTTCGTCATCGCCGACAGAGGCATGCCCCTGGCTGGCCTTGACCTTTACACCTGCGGCATGGTGCTGGAGGTGGATGGTGCCGTGGCATCGCTGGGGGCGGGTGCCGCCTGCCTTGGCCATCCGCTGAATGCCGCCGCCTGGCTGGCACGCACCCTGGCGGCGCGTGGCGAGCCGCTCCGGGCCGGCGACATCCTGCTGACCGGCGCCCTGGGCCCGATGGTCACACTCGCGCCCGGCCAGACGATCGTGGCCAAGGTCGGCGGGCTGGGTTCCTGTTCATTCACCTACGGCGCGAGATAGACGCATTCGTATTTCAGGGACCGCCGGAACCCGCCCAACTTTGCAACGGTGCCCCACCGGCGACAGGCCGTCAGGACAGCCCATCCAGCAACGGGAGCTGGAAGCGGCCGGTCGCCCCCGAGGGGCCGACCGGTGCCGGCGCAGAAGGCTGGGGAGCGGCGGCTTCCGCCACCAGTTCGTGCAGCGACACGCGCGCAATGATCTCGCAAAGCCGCTGCTTCAAAAGGGCCTCGTGCGCGGCCAGCGCTGCCGGGCCGAGATAGTGTGGGATGTCCTGCCGGAACAGTACATCCGCGGATGCCTCGTCCAGGCAGCGTTGGATGAGATGAAGCCCACGTGCCGGCCTGACGCCCACGGTCAGGTGGACGGAGACATCCCCCTCCACCGCGGTATGGTGCCACTCGCCCCGCGGCACCACCATGACATCGCCGGCCGTCAACACCACCTCGCGGACCGGGTTACCGGGGGGCTGGCGCTTGCCCCAGTTGGTGGGGTCGATAGCCACGGGGAAGGCCTCGCGCCTGTCGTAGAACCACCAGCGCTTGTTGCCGTGGATCTGGGCGACGATGATGTCATGATTGTCATAATGGGGGGCCAGCGCACTCCCCTGACGAAACGACAGATAGGCGTTGGCAGAGACCCGCGCTTGCAGATGCTCCTGAACGGCGCCGACCAGGCGGCGAATGCCCGGGACCAGCTCGTCGATCCGATCCACCAGGATGGTGGCCCCCTGGCGCAGCAGGTTTAGCAGGGATGCCGCATTCAGGCGGAGCCCGGGCTGGTCGCGGTACCAAATCCAATCGGGGAGCCTCACCCCATCGCGCATGACCGCCATCCTGTCCGGCTGCAAGCCGTCCCCTTCCAACAGGCTGTTGATCGTGCTCCAGGGCAGGAGACCGGCCAGTTTCTCCGGGTGCGGGGCGGGCACCACGAACAGCTCTCCGCCCCGGTAACGGGAGGTGAACTCGTCCTCCGCCATTGGCAGGGCCAGCTCTCTCAGGCTGTGTGCCATTCCCGCAAACTCCCGCTCTTGAAAGTCGATGATACCTTCTCCGTCCCGGAGGTGGTCATGCAGGCGATCCAATGCCTGCCGCACCAGTCGCCCAGGACACATGTGACCGAAGGTTCCCGCCAGCTTCGGCCGAATAAATTGCCGGCTTGGGCACATGATCCGGCAGGCTGGTGTATGATGGCCAATGCCCAGGGCAGAAGTATCTGCCCGGGCAAGATCGTTCAGACATGGACGTACCAACGCCTTCCTTGTATGAGCTTCCAGACTCTGGTGCAAGGCGGCCGGGTGATGCTTGGCAGCGCCGACATGCTGGAAGATAACAGACCGCTGTATGGGGCTTTCTGCCATTGAAATTCTGGAGGTCGACGTGAGTACATACGATGGTCTGTCTCCGCTTACGCTGATCCGCCGGGGGAAAGTGCCTATTGAAGCTACCCTGGATGGCGCATTGATATTGATGGACATCGAAACCGGGCTGTATTTCGAGTTCGACGCCATCGCTTCCTGTATCTGGGGCGGCGTCACCGGCACCGTGCTGGTCTCCGACCTCATCGCTGACATCGCTAGCCAGTATGATGGTGATGTCAGCCAGATCCAAACCGACGTTCTGGAATTCTTGGCCTTCCTGGCTGAGAAGGGAATGATCGAAACGGCAAATCAGCCGTCCGCATGACAGGGCGGGTGCCCTGGCGCTTAATGCGCCAGGAGCACTGCCAGCTTCTCGGCCTCGGTCGCGCCCACGATGACGGTATCGCCAACGACCAGGGTCGGCGTGCCCTTGACGCGAAGCTTCCATCCCAACCTGATATCCTGGTCGAGCAGGTCCTCCGTCTGCTTGGCTGCGGCGTCCTCTGCCAAGCGGCCGGGGTCCAGGCCCGCGGCGGCTGCCAGCCGGGGAATGTCAGCGGTGGCAAGCGGCCCGACCGCAGAGACCATCGCCTTGTGCAAAGCAACATCGCCATCCTGGCGTCGTGCCGCCAGGATGGCTAAAGCCAGATCAATTGAGTCCCGGCTGTGGGGCGCATGGTGGACGATGACCTTGAACCGCTGCCCCAGAGCAGCCAGCCTGTCGAATTCCCTTACCTGGTACCGGCAGTGTGGGCAGTTGTAATCGACGAAGATGATGATCGATTCCGTCGCCTCCCGGTCGCCGACCACCAACCCGCCGGCCATCAGGCTCGGCTTTAGCTCGGCGACGCCGACGGGAGGGTCAACGAGGTTCCAGAATCTCTGTTCTATCCGCTGGTGAAGGCCCACCGCGAAGGTGCGGGCGTGCGGGTTCAACGCCAACAGCGCGCCGGCCGCCAGGGCAAGCGCCGTCGGAATGGCCAACAGGGTCAACAGGGTTTTGCGCGTCATTGGTTGCTGCCTTCTATCCAGCGGATGAACTGCCCATAGTGCAGGCCGCGGTGCAGCACCCCGGCATGGTCGCCGAAGCCCGTGCGGGCCGCATCCGTCGGCCATGCGGCATCCGCCAAGCGTCTCATGCGCTCCACGTCCAGGATGCGGGAAGCCAGCGGTGACCGTTCCAGCTCTGCCACCCCCTTGATGATCTCCTCATGTTGCAGGGTCATGCGATGCAGGAACTCGGCGCACTGGAAGCCACGCCGGGTCTCGTTCAGGACTTCGGGCGGCAACCGGTCAGCCAGTACCCGCCGGGCGAGCCAGCGTGTCTGTCCCTGCCGGAAATACTGTTCGTCGGGGACGCTGAAACAGAACTCCACCAGGTCGATGTCCCCCAGAGGGCTGTATGACCCAACGCCGAAGAGGACATCTGTCCAGTCCGCTGTGGGCGGGGCCGATTGGACATAGTGCAGCCACCGGCGGCGCATCGCGTCGGTATCGCCGGGATAATCCACAGCCGCCGCCAGCCGCCGCTCGGGAATCTGGTTGGCCCGGGCGTAGTCCGGGTGGATGGGGCTGAACTTCTCCCCCTCCGGAAGCCCTTGCCCGCGGAAGGCGGCCCAGCGTGCCTGCAGGCGCGGCGGCAGCAAGGGCAGAATGGCATGGCGGCGCAGCACCGCGGCCGGCGAACGTCCTTGCCTCCGCCCCAGCGCCCGGACCTCACGCCACAGGCGGACCCAGTCCCCCCGCCGCGCCATGGAGGCCAGCCCGCACATCCCGTCCCAGCCCAGGGTCATGTTCCCGAGACCACCGGTCAACACGGTCCGGGCACCCAGGTCGCGCGCCCGCTCCATCAGCGGCGCGTACCAGCCGATGTTCAGCACACCGCGGGCCGGGGTGGAGAGGGCAAGGAACAGCTGCTTGGGGTTTTCGTCCAAGGGATGCAGTCCCGCGGACGAGATGGCTTCCCATTGCATGTTCGGGTGCAGGGCCGCCACGGCGCCCGCGTGGCGGCGTTCGTCGCCGAACGCCGACGGGTGTTCGAACAGGGGGACACCGTCAGGGGGGGCGGCCGTCAATACGTGGACAGTGCCGGGGTTTCGCAACCGCGCCGCGGTCGCGGCGACAGCCCCGGAATCAAACCCGCCGCTGAGTTGGCAGAGGATAGTTCCAGCCCCGCCCATGCCTCGCGCCACCACCCGGTCCAGCAGCGCGCGCCCTTGTTCAACGTATTCATCATCGTGCCGATAGTTCAGCCGGCGTCCCCAGTCAGGACTCCAGTACCGTCGCACCGTCCGTGCGCCATCAACGGTGAAGCCTATGGCAGAGGCGGCCGGCACGCGTCGGATCGCGGCATAGGGCGTGGCGTCCGGGTCCGGCGGCACGTCGGAGAATGATGCCGCCAGAAAGGCTTCATCCAGGTCCCGTGGCACGTCTGGCAAAGCCAGGAGGCTCCGCAGGGATGAGGCGAAAACCAGACCGGCATCCAGCAGAGAATAGAACACCGTACGCCGCCCGAGCTGGTCGCTGGCCAGCCACAACCGGGCGGCGGTGGCATCCCAATGTGCCAAGGCGAAATGACCGCGAAATGCCGAAAGGGCGCCGATACCGCCATGCTGCAGCGATGCCATCGCCGTGGCGGGGCCGTCCAGCCCCACGGCGCCGTGCCCCCCCGGCATTTTGGCCAGTTCCCGGGCATTGACGAGATCCCCGGCGAAACCGAACGCATGCCCGTCACCGTTGCTTAACGCCCGACCGCGCGTCCCGGCGATTCGGACGGGCCCAGAGGCAACCACCCGGCCCCAAGAGGAGGACAGTCGCCAGAGCCATTGATCGGGTGGTTGTCGGGAAAGCAGGCCGGCGAACCCCGCCTGGGTGCCGTTAACGGCGCTTCTGCCAACAGACAAAATCAACCCACCCCAGCAAGCGCGATTGATAGCCTGTCCGCTTGCACAGATCCCCTGCCGCCGGTTGGTATGCGACTGCCACGCTCATGACCCCGCTAGCGCGCACCATCCCGGGAAAGAGTCGCTGCCAGTCCCGCAGACGCGGGTCTGGGTGATGGCCTTGACGCAATGCATGGAATAGACCGGCTTTTGCCAAGCCGGTCGGCCGCCCCCCCGTTGGATCGGGCCGCCGCAATCGACAGTGTTCGTCATTCGCACATCAGAGGTCATGGGGCCACTCACCAAGGCAGGATTCAACCATACGATCAGCATATTGATAGCCTGATACCGCGTACGTTGACAACCATAAGTTTGGAGCCAGATTCAATCACGTCCAGCAGGCGACGCTGGTTACAATGGCCAGAGCAGAAAAAGGCCTCAACCATCCATCCGAACTTGTACCGGACCTTGTCGAAGCGGATGGGCCTCTTGCCTGACTGTATGTCTGGAATGAGTTGCCGTAATGGACATACGATGGAATATAACTCATATCACGTCAGCATCTTCCTCCCTTCTGTTGAGGGTATGTTGTTTTCCCCTGGTTCGCCATCTTCCCCCGTGCCGCAGGCGGCGGCTGTCCGCAAGCCCAGGATCGTCCTGGCACACCCGCGTACAGGATCGTCGCTGCTGATGCAGACCTTGGCCATACTGGGGATGCCTTGGCTCGGGAACAGGCACCGCAGTGACCTTGGAATAGCCGCGAACCCTAAGGGCTACTTCGAGGATCCGGACATACTCGCCCATGGTTTGACGGCGGAGCAGATTGCCCGGGCCGGGTCGGCGGATGGCTGCGCGGTCAAGATCGGTCTGGCGAACATGATGCTGCCAACCCGGTTGGCGCAATGGACGGCGTGGGAAGCCGGGGATGCCAGGATATTTGTGCCCTTCAGGCATCCGTTGGAAAGCGCCGTCTCACTCCGCTGCTTCAACCCGCAGATGGAAGAACGGCGGGAGCTGTTCATTGAAACCACCCGTTATCTCTACAATTACGCCCATGACTACGCGACCCTGGCAATGATACTGACACGGCATGCGCCGGGCCTGAAGGCCCGCACGGCCCTGGTGCCCTATGACCACCACCTCGATGATCCACATGGCTTCGTCGTCGGGGTCTGCCGCCATGCAGGTTTGTCGGCGGATACTTCGCGGCTGGAGCAGGCGGTGGAGAACATCGAGCGCGATCTGCACCGGGTGAAGCTGTCGGACATGCCGGTAGAGTATCAGTACTGGTATGAGAGGGCACCAGCGCGGGAGGTCTATGAGATGCTTTGCGGGAGCGCCGACCCCTGGGCGGATATCACCGCCTGGGCCGCGTCCCGCGCGCCAACCGGCTACGCCGGGTGAGCCCCGCCTGAGTGGCCCAGAGCGCCCAGGATGTGCTCTATAACCTCTTCTGGTCCCGCGGGGCCGTGCCTGTAGCACAAGCTCCAGACCCCTCCCGGAATCCCGGCCAGGGTCAGAGACGCGCGGGGCAGGCGTTGCTCCCGGTCCAGCCAGTGCATCAGGACCGGCCGGTAGGTGTCGTCGCCGATGGCCGCCAGGGCTTCCGCGCCCCACAGCCGGCGCGATGAAGTCGGCTCGTCGCCGACCGGTCGCCGCAGATGGAAGATCGCCGTCAGCGGCAAGGGTGAGGCGTGGAATCCGTCGCCGACGGGCAAGTGGAACTTGTCGGCATCCCGCCGCACCCGCTCCGCCATGTCTGTTGGTATCCCCAACCGCGCCACAGCGTCCGGACACAGTTTCAGGCGAGGAAGGGATGGATGCACGATCACGCCCCCGGTACCATCCGTCCCGACGAGCGTCACGTCATCCGAGAGGATCTGGTAACCACGCTTGATAAGTGTCGCGGCGAGCGTTGATTTCCCCATGCCAGAGGCGCCTGCAAAGGCCACCGCACCCCAGCCAAAGCGCACACACCCGGCGTGAAGCGGCAGAAGCCCTCGGCGTGCGCCCACGATGCCGAGTACGGTGCCGAACAGATAGAGCCGGATGTCCTCCCCGGCCGCACCGATAGCCGGATCGACCACAACGTTCCGCCCGTCTGGATCGATCAGGTAGGTCGCCACGCCTGGCACGGCGAAGCGGCAGGACCCATCAACCGAAACCTGAACCTGCGGCTGGTCGATCATCAGATCCCCCAGCCTCTCTGGGACCGCGCCGGATGTGATGACCAGGTCCGAGGCGCGGTCGTCACCGCGCCAGGGCGTCAATTCGGGCAACGGGATCTCACTCGACACGCGCCAGCCGGAAAGCGTTCGGTCACCCAGCCTGCCCGGCGCTTCTCGCGGAGTATCCCCGGCGGCGCTGCGGAATGGTGCGGTGAATAGGTCAGGCATTATATCGGCATCCGGTTTGCCAAAGCCCCGCGGGTCACTGAGGTTGGCGCGACCAACAAGCCGGGGTGGGGTCACTGGTCGAGCCAGACCAGCACGGAGGAGTCGGTTCGCAGGCCGGCGATGCGCAGGCGCTCCCCCTCCCTCAGTACACGGGGAACCGCCAGGGGTCTCGCCATGACCGCCCAGCATGACGGGACGGCCGGGTCCGGTCCCGCGTCATAGAGGGAACCTGGAGCACCGCTGCCATCCATCACCAACCGTATCCATTGCAGGACCGCGTTGGCGTCGCCTTCCCGGGCGACGACGTCTACGCTCGCCTGCAGTCCAGGCCATGACTGGGGCTTCCCAAGGTCGAAGCTGAAAAGCGGGACAGGCTCTGACAGCACCTTCAACTGGCCATTATTGTTCCGCACAGCCGACAACGCCGGTGACACGACATTGAATGGGCTGAGATCGAAGCCGTCATGCACCCCCAGGCAGAAATGGTCGGCATCTGGAAACCAGCCCAATGCCACGATGATTTCCCCGACGGCCGGGACGACCTGGCCGCCTGGAGCCAGGAGGCGGGAAACGGCGTCGACATGAACCGAAAGCACCTCCTCCCCCAGCAGGTCGCTCCCGAAGATTTCCGACACGATAACGTCGGCCGGCCGGTCAAGGTCACCACCAGGCCCGACGGACAAGGCCGACGAGTGCCGGTTGACCACCCGTACCCGATCGGAAAAGCCGTTGTGCCGGACGATATCCTCTGCCAGCAGCGCCGTCACCGGGTTCATCTCGCAACAAATGACAGCGCCTGCATCCGCCCGTGCGGCCATCATGCCCAATAATCCGCTGCCCGCCCCGATGTCGAGCACCAAGCTGTCGGGGCCGACGGCACGCTTCAAGGCGTCGTCATAGGCGGCATTACGGCGAGCATCGCGCACGATGTTCCAATGCCATTCGGGGACGGACTGCGCGAAGACACTTCCGATCCGCCGACGGGCATTTTCATCGCAATCCGGGTGTCGCAGGGCTTGACGGGCCAGTTTGATCGCGGCATCCAGCTTACCCTTGTCCTTCAGCACCTGTACGAAAGCCACCCACTCGACCGGCTTGCGTCCGCGAAGGAATGGCCATTCAGCGAGATCGACGGCTGGCATCGAGGCGTCCCGCTCCGGTACAGATATCATCTACGCCCCAATGTTGGTTTGCGACTGAGGCAACCTACCAGCTTGCCCGCGGTTCGTCACTGGCGGTGGTGCAGGAGGGTTGGCGGGTGGCCAGCCTGCTGGACGAGGCCCAGGATGACGGCCGGCCTATATGACCTTTCCCCGCGAACGTCGGGCCAAGATCCACAGCACCAACCCCATCGAACGGCTCAAATGGGCCGTTCAGCGGGCTCGATACATGACGCTGGAAACAATCGCCCCACCCAGCGACGATGCCAACGCTCCTGCATCACCGCCAGGGACGTAATCTTACAAACGCCCCATCCTAAAACCGCGTTTCCAGCGAGACACCCAGGGTCCGCCGCCATTCGCGGACATTCCAGTTTACGTAGTTGCCGACATTGGCGAAGGGGGTGGCAAGGACAGCAGCCTTGAAGTTCTCGTCAAACAGGTTACGGGCAAACAGACCAGCCCGCCACGCCCCGTCACCCGCGCCCAGACCAACAGACACATTGACCACACCTTAGGCTGGATGTTTCGTGTCTGGATTGCCGACAGCGTTGAAGGTCTTGTCACGCCAAGCATAGTTCACATTCATGTCGAACAGCAGATCGTCCAGCACATCCCGCCGATAATTGGCACCCAGCGTGCAGCTGACCTTGGGCGCGTTGGCCAATGGCTGCCCCTTGGCCTGATACAGGGGCGTGGCGCTGGTAGAGCCGGTGGCGTTACACTGTGCTGCGATGGCCGCGGCCCCCTGCTGCTGGCCCTGTGGTTCATCCTGCAATCCGACAAGGGTGTCTCCTCGATCCGGCTGGCCCGCGACCACACGCTGGGTGGCGTCATCGAAATCGACGAAATATATTTCGGCGGTGCTCCCCGGTCCGATCCCGACAAGCCCCCCACCGGTCGGGGCCGCAAGGGACAGCCGCGCACGACCAAGACCCGGCCATGGTCGTTGTTCAGCGTCCCGCCGGATCGGAACCGGGAACACCGGCTGGTGAAGCCAGAGCCTGTGTTGTTGCTGACCTGTCCCTGAACGAGACCGAACGGGTGCTGGAGGCGAGCGTGACCCCGCAGGCCCATCTGATGAGGGCTTCAACAACCGGGTCCGCCAGACCATCGCCGGCGTCTTCCATCACATCAGCCCCCAGCATGCCGACCTCTATTTCCATGAGATCGGCTTTCGCTGGTCACAGCGCATCGCTGCTGGTCAGAAAATCCGCAAAGCCCGGAAAGGACGGACGATCCTGCAAACCCTCTGGGACAGGGTGCCGCCCGCACGCCAGTTGCCAGCCGTGTTCATTATGGCTGTCGGACGTCAGATCCGACGGACAAAAGCCGGCGGCATCGACGTCAGATCAACCGTGGCTGTCTTTGGTTGACAATGGCGCGGTACGTAAAATGCACTTCCGTGTCGGCACCCCCTATGGAGCAGCAACGCCAAGTTTTAGCTGGTTCCTGGTGTTTCTGTGGCGGGTCGCTTCGCCCTTGCTGTCCCGGATGCTTGCCGGGTAGTCCCTGTCGACGGGCATGCGTGACGGCCCCTGCCCCCTGCCGTTCCCGCAAACCGGCAGCGTCAGTGGCCTGGTGCGCGATCGTAGAAGGCGGCCAGTTCCCGCCGCATGGCCTCCAGGCCGGGCCGATCCAGATAGGGCATGTGCCCACCTTCCAGGTAGCGTTCCGTGATGTTGGCCACCAGTTCGGGTTCCAGGTTCATATGGGCCAGATCCCACTCGGTGGCGAAGAAGGGCGTGACCAGATCGTAATAGCCGCTGAGCGACAGGACCTTCAGGTGGACGTTGGCCCGCATGGCGACGGCCAGATCGACGGTGGTGTTGGCGCCGGAATATTGGAAGGGCGCGCCGCCCGGCGGCTGATGGCTCCATATCCAGCGGCCCATCATGGCATCGTCGGTGACGACATAGTCCAGGTCGCTGCGATACCCCAGCGTTTCCGCCATATGGCGGCGGAAGCCGGCGACATAGGCGCCCGTCATTTCCCCGGCCGGGTCGGCCCCTGCCCTTTCCACGGCCGCGTCCGTCGCCCGGCCCGTGGCGCGGGCGTCCGAGGTGCCGACGATGCGGCGCTGGTCGCGCAGCAGTTCGGCCGTGAACCGGGGGGCCAGCACGCGCAGGTTGGCCTTCAGCCAATAATCCGCCGACAGCCCCGTCAGGCTTTCCAGCCTGGCCGCCACGGCCGCCTTCTCCGCCGGACCGATATGGTGCCCCTTGGCCAGTGCCGACGCATAGTCGCCCAGGGCGAACTGCCGCGCCGCCTCGACATGCGCCTCCAGCCCGCCGGCGCCGCGCGGCACCTTGTTGTGATACCAGGCGACGGCGGCATAGGTGGGGATCAGGTTCACCGGCTCCCGGTCCAGGCCGGAGGCATGCTGGCCGAAATTCAGGATAGAGGAAATCAGCACGACGCCGTTGAAGGCCATGCCGCTGGCCTGCAGCTTCTGCATCAGCACGGCCGATCGCGGTGAGCCATAGCTTTCCCCCAGCAGGAATTTCGGCGCGTTCCAGCGGTCATTCTCGCTGACATAGCGGCGGATGGCCTGGGCGAAGGCATCGCCATCCTTGTCGATCCCGTAATATTGGGCGGCGAATTCCGGCTTCTCCAGCCGGGAATAGCCCGTACCGACCGCGTCCAGAAACACAAGATCGGTCTTGTCCAGGATCGACTGGTCGTTGGCGGTCAGGTCATAGGGCGGCGGCGGGGTCGGCGCCGGGCTGGTGGTGCGGGCATAAACCGGGGCCAGCCCACCCATGTGCAACCAGATGCTCGACGAACCCGGCCCGCCATTATAGACGAAGGTGACGGGCCGTTCCGGCGCGCCCTTGGGCCGGTCGGCGACATAGGCGACATAGAACAGGCGCGCCGTCGGCTCGTTCTCTGCGTTGGTCAGAATCAGGCGCCCGGCCGTGGCAGTATAGTCGATGCGGCGGCCGGAGATGGTGACGCTGTGACGGGTAACGGATTTCGCCTCCGCCGGCAGGGTCTTGACAGTCGCCGCGACGGTCGGTTCCGCGGCCATGGCCGGCAGGGGACCGGTCGCCAGCAGGGCGATAAGGACGGCCGACGCCGCCAGACGGTGCAGGGTCATGGTCATTTCTCCGTGCTGGTGGCCTTCCCGCTGGTCGCGGGATCGTGGGCCTTGAACCAGCCGATGATGTTGTCGGTCTTGGCGATCTGCTGGGTCGGACGGGCGCCGATATTGTGGCCGGAGCCCGGAATACGGACCAGGGCCGTGTCGATGCCGCGCAGCTTCAGCGCCGTGTAGAACTGTTCGGCCTCGGCCGGTGGGGTGCGCCAATCCTCGTCCCCGACCATCAGCATGGTCGGCGTCCGGACATTCCCCACCCGTGACAGGGGGGACAGGCGCCAGAACAGGTCCAGATCATCCCACGGCCGGGCCCGGACCTGATGGCGGGCCACATGGGCTGCCGTGTCGCCGGCCAGCATGGTGCTGACCCAGTTGATGACGGGATTGACGGCCACGGCAGCGGCGAACCGGTCCGTGTTGCCCACGACCCAGGCCGTCATGGCCCCGCCAGCCGATCCGCCGGTAACGAACAGCCGGGCCGGGTCGGCCAAACCCCTGGCGATGGTGGCATCCACCACGCTCATCAGGTCGGCCAGATCATCCTTGCCGGGATAGGCGCGGTCGATGGTCAGGGCGAAGGCCTCGCCATAGCCCACGGATCCGCGCTGATTGGCCCAGGCGACAACGAAGCCTTCGGCCGCGTAGCGCTGAATCTCGCTGGCGAAGGCCGGGCCGTACATGATCGCCGGCCCGCCATGGATTTCCAGGATCAGCGGATAGGGTTTCGCGGGATCATGGCCGGGCGGCAATGCCACCCAGGCGTCGATGGGCCGACCATCGGCACTGCTGGTCACCGGCAGCTTTTCCACCCGCGCCATGGCGACGGGGGCCAGCGCATCGGCGTTCAGGTCGGTCAGGCGGCGTGCCTTGCCGCCGGGCGCGATCACGGCGATGTCGGATGGCCGGTCGGGCCGACCCTGGCTATAGGCGATCTGAAGGGCGCCATCGCGTGACAGGCTGAAACTGCCGCCAACATAGGGGCGGCCGCCGGCCCCGTCATTCAGGTCCGTGGCGATGGTGGTGATCCTGCCATCCAGGCTGATGCGGACCAGCTCCACCCGCCCCTCATTCTGGATGGTGGCGAACAGACTGCGACCGTCGGGTGCCCAGGTGGGGCCGGTGACCGTGCGGTCCAGTGCGGCCGTCAGCGACCGCCGCTCTGTCCCGTCCCGGTTCATGACGTAAAGCTGGCTGGTCTGCCAGGAGACCTGGCGGTCGTCATAGCCGGTGAAGGCGATCAGCTTCCCATCCGGCGAAGGGACGGGTTCCGCGTCCGGTCCGCGCCGGTCCGTCAGCGGCGTGATGGTGCCCGTGGCAATCGCCACCCGGTAGATCTCGCTCTCCCGCGGGTCCATGTCGGCATCGGCGGCGGCATTGCCGGTGACCAGGACATTGTCCGCGTCCAGCCATTGCAGGTCACCATAGCCGACAGCCCCTTGGGTGACGGCGCGCGGCGTACCGCCCTCCGCCGGGACGACGAAGACCTGCATGGCGCCGGGCTTGACGAAGCCCATCCCGTCCAGATGCACATTCAGCTTGTCATAGACCCTGGCCGGTGGCCCCCATTCGGCACCGGGGGGCGGGGATGGCGGGGTGGCGTAGCGGAGCGCATTGCCATCGACAAAGGACAGGAAGGCGATACGGTTGCCATCCGGCGACCAGACGGCGCCACTGCCCCCACCCTGCGGACGGAAGACCGGCCAGTCGGCCCCGTCGGCCAGCGAACGGATGCGCAGTTCACCCCCCGCGCTGTAGAGCAGCCGGCGCCCGTCCGGCGACCAGCGCGGATCGGACGCGGAACTGTCGCCCGCCACCAGCGCCCTTTGTTCACCCGTGGCGGCGTCGATCATCCACAAGCTGCTGCGGTATCGGTCCGTCTTGATATCCGCGGCCCGGCGGACATAGACGATGCGGCGCCCGTCGGGGGAGATCTGCGGGTCGCGGGCCGCTTCCAGATTGAAGATGTCCATGGCGGTGAAGCGCCGGGCCGGTGCATCCGCCGGGGCCGCGACGGACAATGGCGGGCAGGCAACCAGAAACAGGGCCAGCAGGGCCGGCCTGGCATTGGATAGGATCGGCATCATCCCCAAACTCCGATAATGGACAAGACGGATGGGAAAGAAAAAGGCCCGGCGTCACAGGGGACGCCGGGCCATCGCTTTGCCGATCAGAAGCGGTAGGTGGCGGTCGCCCCCATCGTCCGCGGACGGAACGTCATCTCGCGATAGACGGGGTTGAACTGCCGGTACTGGGAACAGGACGGACCGGAGGCGGCAACGCAACCGGATCGGCCGTTGCTGTCGCCCACGGCCAGCACGTCGTGAGAGTTCAACAGATTGTCCACGAACAGGCCCAGCTCGATCTTGTCCGTCAGGTTGTACCCGGCACGCATGGAGACATAGTTCGTCGCCTCCATCTCGCCTGCCGCATCGGGCGAATAGCCCACGGAGCCATAGGTCACGCCCGACCAGTAGGACGAGGCATACTGGTAGTCAGCGCGGATGAAGCCGTCGCGGCCGCCGACATCAAAGTCGTACTGCAGGCCGACGCTGACCTTCCAATCCGGAATGGGCAGTGGGTCGCCCTTCTTCAGATAGACGGCGCTGACCGGGGCCGGGCCGACCACGCCCTGCTTATATTCGGCATCGGCATAACCGACGGCCAGATTGGCCGTGAAGCCGCCGCCCAACACCGCGCGCGCATCCAGGTCCAGACCCTGGCTGACGGCCTTGCCGGCATTGATCGTATAGCCGAAGCCACAGGTGGGCAGGCCGTAATTGGTCTGCGTGTCGTTCCATTCCAGACGATAGACGCTGGAATTGACCTGAACGCCCAGGATGTTGACCTTCGCCCCCAGTTCATAGTTCCAGACCTTGTCGGACTGATAGGTGTTGGGCGTGCCGGAGATGCCCAGCGCCGTCAGGTCCGACGCACAACGCGATGGTGGCATCTGGTTGACGCCACCGGCGCGATAGCCGCTGGAGACGGTGCCGAAGACGGAGTTCTGATCGTCGATCAGATACTGGAAACCGACCTTCGGCGACACAGGCTTTTCGATGATCTGACCGGTGATGACGCCGCCATTGGCCACAGTGGGGGCCGAGGTGCCGACGATGGGGCCGGCCGTCAACTGCTTGTAGTCAAGATGTGTGCGGGACAGACGCAGACCGCCGATCAGCTTGAAGCTGTCGGTGACGGAGAAGGTCATCTCGCCATAGGCCGCGATCTCGTTATCCGTCATGTCGTAGTCGCGGTAATATTCCAGGTTGCCGGGCAGTAGCGGCACCCCGAAAATATCCTGCGGCCGCAGACCATAGATGGCCTGGGTCAGGTCGCCGACATTGGCCCGGTACTCGGTCAGGGCCTTGATGTTCATGTTGGTGTAGAAGATGCCACCCACCCAGTTGAACCGGCTGTCGGCATAGTCGGAGGAGAAGCGCAGTTCGGCCGTATAGCCGTCGCGGCTATTGTCGTACCATGGATAGCTTTCATAGATCGGCAGCGTCGCGATGAAGGGCGACCCCGCCTGGTGGTTCTGCGGCTCCTGATAGGAGAAGTTGCGGTTGCCGGTGCTGCTGTCTTTCAGATAGCTGACGACACCCATGACCTTGACATCGTCCAGTTCCGTCTCTGCCTTGATGGAGGAAACGAACAGGTTGTTGGTCACGCCGACATCGGGCATGCACGGGTTGACCTTGCCGACGAAATTGTCGCCGATATTGCAGGTGTCGCCCGACCGGTAGCGGCCATAGAAATTATAGGGGCCGTAGGTGTGGGCCGGATTGTTCGGGCGTGCCGGTGCCGTGAACTGCGACACGTTGCGCCAGTAATAATCGTCCTGATTGATCTTCTGCCGGGACCAATAGACGCTGGGGGTGATGCGCGTATCCTCCGTCGGCGCGAGGGCCAGCGCCAGGCGCGTGGCGAATTCGTCGGTGGAATTGGCGTCCTTCTCCAGCGTCTTGGTCGTCAGGCGGTCGACATAGTCGATATAGCCACCCTTGTGCCTGCCCATGGCGCTGGCGCGGAAACCCAGCTTGTCTTCCACGATCGGGCCGCCGACGGCCGCCCCGCCTTCATAGGACCAATCGCCTTCCTTGGTATTGGACAGGCCGGCCTTGGCGCTGCCGCTATAGTCGGTCAGGCTGGGTTCCGGGGTGATGAAGCGGACCGTGCCGCCCTGCGACCCACCGCCATACAGCGTGCCCTGCGGACCGCGCAGCACTTCGACCCGTTCAAGGTCGAACAGCATCGGCATCGGCGTGCCGCTGCCGGCGGGGCCGCCGCGCTTGGTCAGCGGGGCATCGTCCAGATAGACGCCCGTGGTGGCGGCACCCGTCGACGGTGTGACGCCGCGAATGGCGATGGTCTGCACGCCGCTGTTGGAGCCATGGTTGCTGACCGACAAGCCCGGCACCATGCGGGCCAGATCATCAGCATCCTGCACGCCCTGGCGTTCCATGCTGTCCTGGGTCAAGGCCGAGATGGACAAGGGCGTGCGGTTCAGCGACGTCGCCTGGCGGGTGGCCGTGACGATGATCTCCTCCAGCACCACGCGCTCGCCGTCGCTGGTGGTTACCGTCTGGGCCATGGCAGCGTTCGCCGTGGTCGCCATCATCGCCACCGACAGCAGCAGGCCTCTCTTCAGACAAAAGCGGGACATCTTTACCCCTCCTGTTCCCGGCCGCCCGCGCTCCACGGGTCGGCGCTTTATTTCACATGTTATATATCTGGAGATTGAGCACATCTGTCAAGGAAGATTCATAACATGCTAAATAAAATTTGGGCGCGCCGGGACTGATCCGGCGCGCCCATCAAGTTACCGACCAATGAAGTAGAAAATATCAAGGACGCTCGCTCAGCGTCTTTTCATAAAATTTGTCTAGGTCTGCTTTCATCTTCAATAAGGCTTTCTGGTCATTGAAAGCCATATGCCCGGATTCATACAATCTATACGTTACATTTGGCACAAGCTGCGGTTCCAGCAACATATGGTCCAGGCCATATTCACCGGAGAAGAAGGGCGTGCTCATGTCGAAATAGCCGCTCATGGCCATGACCTTGAGCTGCGGGTTCGACCGCATGGCCGCCGCCAGATCCAACGCCACATTGGGCGAGGTGCGCATCTGGTTACCCGGCGCGCGATGTTTGTAATCCCAGGCGCCCGATATCTCCATATTGTTGAGCGACCGGAAATTCATCGGCGTCTTGTAGCCCAGGTCACGGCTGAGATAATCGCGGTAGGTGGAGAGATAGGCCGACGACACGCCCGCCGTGGCCGGGTCGTCAGTAGCCGGGTCGAACGTGCCACTCATCGCGCCATAGGCATGCGGGGCGGTGAAGCGGGCATCGAAGCGGCCGGTGATCTTGGCCTCATCCTTCAGCAGTTCGCGGCGATAGGCTTCAAGCTCGACACGCAGATTGCGACTCAGCAGGTAATCGACGGGAAGGCCGATATAGCGGCTCAACTGCTCCGCCACGGCGCGCTTTTCCGCCGGGTCGATGCTGTGGCCCCGGCTCAGTGCCAGCGTATAGGGCCCGCGCGCGAATTCCCGCACCTCCTTCAGATAGGTCTCCAGGCTGGCCGGGCGGTTGGCCACGCGGTTATGATACCAGGCCGTGGCGGCATAGGTGGGCACCAGCACGGCATAATCATTGTCCGCCCCGCCATCGCCATTGACGACCAGCGACAGCAGGATGACGCCGTTGAACTGCATGCCCTGGTTTTGCAGGCGATAGACCAGGCCGGCGGCGCGCGTCGTGCCATAGCTTTCGCCGAACAGGAACTTCGGCGACCCCCAGCGTTCATTCACCGTCACCCAGCGGGTGATGAAGCGGGCAAAGCTGTCCATATCCTGCTCGGTCCCCCAGAAATAGGTGCCGGGCGTTGCGCCGATGGGACGGGAATAGCCGGTGCCCACCGCGTCAATGAAGACCAGGTCGGACTTGTCCAGGATGCTGCCGGGGCTGTTGCGCATGATGTAGGGGGCTGGGCCCGTCGCCTCCGGCGCGCGCGTCACGGCCTGGACGGGGCCGATGCCGCCGATATTCAGCCAATGGCTGGCCGATCCCGGCCCGCCATTGAACAGAAAGGTGACGGGGCGCGGCGGGGCGCCGGCCGGCTGGTCCACCGTATAGGCGATATAGAACATGCTGCCGGTCGGGTCGCCATCATGGTTCTGGATGGTCAGTGTGCCGGCCGTGGCCTTGTAGCTGATGGTCTTGCCGTTCAGTTCCGTCTTGTGCGACGTGGTGACGGCCCGTTCCTCCGCCGTCGCCCGGCCGGACATGGTCTTGTCGGCCGATGCCGCTTCCACCGCCGGGGCGGCCTTCTGCGCCAGGGCCGGGGCGGCGGCCGTGACCAGCATGGTCGTCACGGTCAGGGCGGCACAGAACGCACGGACATTGAAACGCATGGCAAGGTTCCTCGATGCGGGGCGGATGGTCACGGGCGGGTCTCCAGGGCGGCCATTTCCTGGTAAAGCTGGCGATATTGCTTCATGCCCAGCATCAGCAGGACGAAGGTCACCGGCCCGATGATGGCGGCGGCCGTGGCAAGAGCGTGCGGCAGCGCGCGGTCGCCGGCGAAGACGAAATCGGACAGGAAGGCGGGCAGGATCGGTCCCATGCTGACGCCGATGATGCCGACGGCGAACAGGAACACGGCCCCCAACTGCCCGCGCAGATGATTGGGCGCCACCATCTGGATGGCGGACGGGATCAGCACGGGCGTGAAACCGATGAAGAACTTGAACGGGAACAGCATGAACGCCATGGAGGCGGCCGTGGGCATCAAGGGCATGGCGATGGCCGGGATCATGATGCCCAATGCGCCATAGGCGGTCAGCCGCAGACAGGCATCGGTGCGGCCCGCCGCCAGCATGCGGCTGGACATCCAGCCGGCGAACAGCAGGCCCAGCGGCCCGGCGATCAGGGAAGACGCCCCGTTGATCCGGCCCGACTGTTCGACATTCCAGCCCCAGATGCGGATGAACAGTTCCGGATACCAGCTGTCGGAATAGGCCAGGACGGAGAAGAAGGCCGGTCCGATGAACAGCGACAACGACATCAGCCTGTTCTTGCCGATGAAGGCGAAGACCTCCGCGAAGGGGACGCGGCTGTCGGCCTTAGGCGCCTGCCTGGCCATACCCGTGCGGGCCGGTTCCTTCAAGGTCGACACCCACAGCGCCACCAGCAGACCCGGCACCCCCACGATCATGAACACCATGTGCCAGGAGCGCATGGTGCCCAGCAGCGGCAGTTCCAGGTCGGGATGGGCCTTGACGCTGGCGATGACCTCGCCGCCGATGATCATGGCAAGCCCGGCGCCGATGAACAGGCCGAACGTGTAGATGCTCATGGCGCGCGGCAGGCGCTTCTTGTCGAAACTGTCCGACAGCAGAGAATAGGCTGACGGCGACAGCGTCGCCTCCCCCACGCCCACCCCGATGCGCGCCAGAAACAGGTGGACATAGCCGTTGGCAAAGCCGCACAGCGCGGTCATCAGGCTCCACAGCGTGACGCCGACGGCGATCAGGTTCTTGCGGCTGTAGCGGTCGGCCATCCAGCCGATGGGCAGTCCCATCAGCGTGTAGAAGATGCCGAACGCGCCCCCCGTCAGCAGCGAGAACTGGAAATCGCTGATCCCCAGATCCGCCTTGATCGGTTCCACCATCAGGTAAAGGATCTGCCGGTCCAGAAAGGACAGGACATAGGCGACCATCAGGACACCCGTAACATACCAGGGGTACCAGCGGACGGAACCGGGTGCCGTGGCGCGTTCAGCCTCTGCCGTCATGGATCATGCCCCCTTCGTGCCGGCCACGGACGGGTCGCCCAGCGGATTGGGGGGCGGCGGGTCCACTGGCGGGACGAAGGCATGGATCAGCGCCCAGGGGCTGGGCATCTCTCCCACCTGCACCTCGATCAGGGTGGGGCCACCGGCGGCCTTGGCGGCTTCCAGCGCACCGGCCAGCCCGTCAGGCGAGGAGACGAGCGCCGTGCGCACGCCGAACGCCTTGCCCAGAAGCTGGAAATCCGGATTGGTCAGTTCCACCGCGAATTCCCGGCCGAAGGTACGGCGCTGGATGCGCTGTACATTACCGAAGCGGTTGTCGACGAAAACGACGGTGGTCAGGTTCAAGCCGTATTTGGCCGCCGTTGCCAGATCGTTGAGGCCCCAGCCGAAGCCGCCATCCCCCGTGATCGACAAGGTGCGCTTGTCGGGCGCGCCCACCGCGACGCCCAGCGCCGTGGGGAAGCCATAACCCAGTGTGCCCTGGTAACCCGGCGTCACGAAGGTGCGCGGCTTGTACACCGGATAAGCGATGGAGGAGAAATAGCCGACCTGGGTCAGTTCGCTGACCAAAGCCGCATCATCAGCAATATGGGCGCGCAGGACATTGGCATAGTCGGCCTGCGGCCTGATGCCCTGGGTCTGCGTCGCTTCCCAGGATTTGACGGCCGCGACCTCCGCGGCGCGCGACGGCCGCTCCAGCGTGCCCAGTGACGCCGCGATGGCTTCCAGCCCCAGCTTTATATCGCCTTCGATGGCCAGGCCCGGCTGACGCGGGGGCCCCATGTCCGCCGCTTCGACATTCAGATAGATGAAACGGCAATCGGGTGAGGCGAAGGTCGGACGCGCCATGGCGTCCAGGAAGCGGCTGCCCGCGACCAGAACGACATCGGCATGCGGCAGCACGGCACGACCGCCCAGTGTCGACAGGGCCAGCGGATGGCGGCCCGACAGGGCACCGCGTCCGCCTTCGGTCATCACCACAGGCGCCTGCAGCGTCTCCGCCAGCGCCTGAAGGGCCGGACCGGCATCGCCGGCCGTGGCGCCACCGCCAGCATACAGCACGGGGAAGCGCGCATCCTTCAGCAGGGCCGCCGCCTGCGCGACCAGCGCCGGATCGACCGGGGTCGGGGCATAGGGGGCGGCTTCGAGGAATTCGACCTGATCGATCTTCGCCTGCAGGACGTCCGGCGGAAATTCCAGAGAAACCGGGCGCGGCCGGCCCGAACGCAGCTCGATAAAGGCCTGATGCACCAGGGCCGGAATTTCCGCCGGCGTTCTGGCAATACCATGCCATTTGGTCAGGGACTTCAGGATGCCGGACTGGTCGGCAATCTCATGCAGCATGCCATATCCCCTGCCGATGGTCGGCGACGGGATCTGCCCGGAGATGAACAGCACCCGCGAATTGCAGGCCCAGGCGGTCGACAGGCCCGCCAGCGCATTCAGCATGCCCGGCCCCGGCACCATCATGCAGACGCCCTCGCGGCCCGTGGTCCGCGCATAGCCGTCCGCCATGTAGGATGTCGCCTGTTCGTGACGCGGCACGATGAAGCGGATATGGTCGGCCGCCTCGCAAAGTGCATCCACCGCCCAGTCGAGTTGCACGCCCGGAATCCCGAACACGACCTCGACCCCTTCACGGCGCAACTGCCCCACGAGAGCCTGGCCCCCGGTGATAGACATACCCGTTACTCCTGTCATGGCGACCCCGGTCGCACCGGAGTGCCTTTGATAGAACTTAACTCGTTAAGTATCTCGAAGGCCAGCACCAATTTGTAACAGTCTCAATTGTTTTCCCGGACAAGCTTCCGAACGAAGTTCGCCCCCAGGGAAAGCTGGCTCAACGCGATGAATTCATTGGGCTTGTGGTTTGGTTGCCCGGGCACTGCCGATCAACTGGCCACCGTTTCCGGCATGGGGCTGGCCCCATCCTGCGTTCTCATGATGCGCGCGAGCCCTCGGGCAGCAATGCGCGCAGATGGCGCAGGAAGATGTCGTTCTCCTCCACCAGCCCGATCGACACGCGCAGCCAGGTCTTCAGCCCATAATTCGCCACCGGCCGGGTGATGACGCCGCGCTTCATCAGCGCCTGCGCCGTCGCCGGCCCGTCCCCGACATGGAACAGGATGAAATTGGCCCTGGACGGGACATGGTCAAAGCCACCATCGGCGAACGCCTTCGACAGGCGGGCATTCTCCCGCCGGTTCAGCGCCTCGTAACTGTCGGTAAAGCGCGGGTCGCGCAGGGACGCCACCGCCGCCATCTGCCCGGCCGTGGATACGGCGAAGGGAAGCTGCAGGCGCTTCAGGATGGAGATGATGGCGGGATGGGCAACACCATAGCCGACCCGCAGCGCCGCCAGCCCATGGATCTTGGAGAAGGTGCGCAGAACCAGCAGGTTCCGGCGGATGGACAGCAGCCGTTGCAGGTCCGGACGTTCGTCGGCCGGCAGGAATTCCCGGTACGCCTCGTCCAGCACGACCAGCACATGGGCCGGTACGGCGGCCAGGAAAGCCTCCAGCGCCGCGGGGGCTACCGCCGTGCCGATGGGATTGTTCGGCGTGGCCAGGAACAGCACGCCCGTCTGCGGCGTCACCGCCCGGACCAGGGCATCCAGGTCATGGTCCCAGCCCCTGGCCGGCACCGTGATGATGGATGCACCCTGCGCCGCGGCCCCGCTTTCATAGGAGGCGAAGGAATATTGCGGGATGACGGCATTGCGCCCTGCCCCGAGCCAGCCGCGTGCGGCCTGCAGGATCAGGTCGCTGGAACCGGCACCCGGCAGCACCCAGGCCGCTTCCACCCCGTTTTCCGCCGAGAGCAGCGCGCGCAGCTCATGACAGTCGAAATCCGGGTATTGGTGGGTCAGCCGGGCGGCCGCCTGGATGGCTTCCAACGCCTTGGGCGAACAGCCCATCGGGTTCTCGTTGGACGCCAGCTTCACGATGCTGTTCGGGTCCAGTCCGAATTCCCGCGCCACGGCCGAAATCGGGCGGCCCGGCGGATAGGGCGGGATGGCCGCGACATGCGCCAGGGCCGTCGTATCCTTGTCGTTCATCGTCACCATGGTCAGTCCGCCTTTGCGATCACGGCGCTGCCGGCATCCAGGCGCACCAGTTCCTTATCGGGATCGAAGATGACGCCCATCGGGTCGCCGCCCGCCGCCAGCGCCGCCAGTTGCCGGCGATAGGCACGGCGCAGCATGGCAATACCCTGGTCGGTGGAGGTCAGGTTTTCTTCCGAATGGAAGGTGATGTCCCCCTGGCTGACATGCGCTTCATAGTCACCGGGGAATTTCTGGTGCTCCGCCTCCGTCAGTTCGTGCCAGAGCTTGCCGTTGAAATGGGAACGGATCTTGGACAGCGCCCCCTTCTCCGTCACCCGTCCGGCGGAATAGATGCGGAAATGCGTGTCGTCGATGGGCAGGACCCAGCCCAGCAGGGTCGCCGGCCCGTCCTGTTCCGCACGCGGGCTGGCCACGGCGCGCACGGTGGGCAGCACCGCCTCCGTGATGCGGCGATGAACGCCCTTTTCCAGATCGCGAAGCTGAATGGACCGCACGCCCCGGTCGGTATATTCAAAGGTGACACGCGGCATCAGCGCCATCTTGGCGATGAACTGGTTGCCGCTGAACGACCCGTGCAGGATCGGCACATGGAACGGGTCCATGACATTTTCAAAATGCTGCAGCCAGTTGCAGGGCACGATGGTGGGGCCGCCGCTGCCGATGGAACTGTCGTCTGCCTCGATGAACTCGCCCGGTTCCACAGCCTCCAGGACGTCGTAGCGCGGTAGGACCGGCTGTTTCTCCGGCGGCCCCATATAGGCGAAGATCAGGCCATAGCGTTCCTGAAGCGGATAATGCGGCTGGCGCACTTTACTGCAACTGGCGGCGCCCTGGTCCGGTTCGCAGGGCTGTTCGACACAGCTTCCGTCCACCGCGAACAGCCAGCCATGATAGCAGCAGCGGATGCCCTCCTGTTCCACCCGCCCGTAATAAAGCGAGGCGCCGCGATGGGCGCAACGCGGATGCACCAGACCCGGCCGGCCCGCCCCGTCGCGGAACAGGATCAGGTCCTCCCCCAGCACGCGCACCTGGCGCGGGGTATCGGTCGCGTCGCCGGACAGGCCGACCGGGTGCCAGTAGCGCCGCAGCAGCTCGCCCATCGGTGTGCCGGGACCGACGCGGGTCAGTTCCTCGAAAAAGGTCGGTGCCGGCCGGCCATAGGCCGTGGGGGGCGTCCCTGTTCGTTCCGTCATTCTTCTTGCCTTTATAGATCAAGCGTCAGGCGCTGCCCCTTGGCGCGGGAACAGCAGATCAACATGGTGCGGCCGGCCGCCTTCTCCGCATCGCTGAGGATCAGGTCGCGGTGGTCAGGCTCTCCCGCCAGAACAACGGTCTCGCAGGTGCCGCACACCCCGTTCCGGCAAGAGGCCGGCACATGGATGCCGGCCGCCAGCACGGCATCCAGGATCGTCTGGTCCGGCGTGACGGCAATGCTGCGGCCTGACCGGGCCAGTTCCACCAGCAGCGCCCCGTCATCGGCACGCGGCGCGATGGCGCCGAAATGTTCGACATGCACCTGTTCGGCCGGCCGATCGGCCGCGGCATCCAGAAAGGCCCGGATCATCGGTTCCGGCCCGCAGCAATAAAGGTGGGCCCCGGCGGGGACGGCGGCCATGGCAATGGCGATATCCGGCGGGCCGCCAGCTTCGGCATCGATATGCAGACGCACATCGCCACCCAATGCCGCCAGTTCGTCGGCAAAGGCTGCCACGGTCCGGTCGCGCACGGCATAAAACAGCGACCAGGGCCGGCCCACCAGGGTCAGCCAGCGCGCCATGGCCAGGATGGGCGTGATGCCGATGCCGCCGGCGAACAGCGCCGTGAAGGACGCGTCATCGTGCAGCGGAAAGCTGTTGCGCGGTGCCGACACCTCCAGCCGCATGCCGGGCCGCGCCACATCAAGCAGCCAGCGTGAACCGCCCCGACTGGTCCGGTCGCGACCCACGGCCACGACCAGACGCCGTCCGTCCCAGGCATTGGTCAGCGAATATTGGCGGACCAGTCCGCCAGGCAAGTGCAGATCGACATGCGCACCCGCCGCATGTTCCGGCAGCGTCACGCCCTGGGGGGCGACCAGTTCGAAGGAACAGATGCCTTCGCCCTCCCAGGTGATCGACCGGATGAGAAGTTCCATTTCCGTGGACATCCATCATGTTCGGGGAATTGTGGGGCCGGGTGGCAGCCGGGCCTGCGCCGCTGCCGCTCCATCATTGGCCGATGAAAATAACTTAACGTGTTAAATTTATGCCCGCAAGCCGGATTCTTCGGTTAATGTCATTTTCATCACTGCAAACTGGATCGTCCGGTCAGGCAAAGACCGTGATTGCCCGGACGGCGTGTCACACCCTACTCTTAACCATGAATTCTTGAACGCCGGTGGGGAGCGTCCCTCGTGTCAGATAAGCCCGATTATAGTAATGCCGAATTGCGTCGCCTGCCCGTATTGCTGCACCGGACGCGCGAGGCGTTCTCCTCCTATTTCCGGCCCGTCTTCATGCAGAACGACCTGACGGATCCGCAATGGCGCATTCTTCAGCTTATTCAGAAGCACCCGGAAATGGACATTTCCGAATTGTCCCGCCGGTCCTTCCTGCTGGGGCCCAGCCTGTCGCGCATTCTGCGTGATCTGGCGGAACGGGGCCTGATCGAAAGGCATCCCGACCCCAAGGATGCGCGACGTGCCTTCCACAGCCTGACCCCGGCCGGACACGAGCAGATCGAGAAGGTCCTGCCCTGCTTCGACCCGATCTACGCCGATCTGGATGCCCGCCTGGACCGGGAGCAGGTGCGGGAATTGAACGCCAGACTGGAAGCGTTGCTGGAAATCCTGCGCCCGGAATCGGTGGATTGATACCAACGGTCGAAATTCTTGACCGTTGGTACGGCGGCGACTGCCGCCGCGCGGCACGTGCCGCGTAGCCAAGGCGGCGGATGCCGCCGCCCGGCGATTGAGGGGGCATGACGTGATGGCCGGATCCCCGGAGTGGTGCCACCCTATTCCGGTGACAGACCGCCATCCCCCAGCAAGATACACAGTGCGCTCAGTTCGGCCTTCAGCACTTTCAGGCGCGCGCTGCCGAACAGTTCTTCAATCTCGGCATTGGCCTTCGCCGCCGATGGCGTGACCCGGCGGATCAAGGCCTGGCCCGCCGGCAGAATGCTGACCAGGCCCCGGCGCATATCCTCTTCCGAGGTTCGGCGCTGAATCAGCCCGCGCGCGGCCAGATCGCGCAGGATGCGCGACAGCGATGACGGCAACAGGCAGATCAGATCGGCCAGCGCCGTCACCTCCACCTCTCCCACCTCGGCAAGCGTGCGCAGGGCGCGCCATTGCTGCTCCGTCACGTCATGTTCGCGCAGGATCGGGCGCAGGCGTGCCATGACGCTTTCTCGGGCCCGCAACAGGGCCAGCGGCAGCGATTGCGTATAGGGCCGCATCACGCCCGTCGCCGCCCCGTCCGTGCCTGCAGGCGGTATCTCCGGCTCCAACCCCATGTTTCCCCGTCCCTTTTTCACCGTCAGTCCCATTGTGCCCAGCCCAGGCCGGAATGTCGCGCAGATATTTAGCATGATAAGGAGTTGACTTATTTCACATGTTAAATAAATGATCCAGACAGAAGCATGTCAGGAGAATGACAGGTGACGAACGTACCGTTTCCCCTGCCGGATGGCGGCACGGTCTACGGGGTGGTCCTGAACACGCGGGCGGAACTGGCGCGATTGGGCGAAGGCCTGTCGGCGGCTCCCTACAACGCTCCCCCCAAGGCGCCGGTGCTCTACATAAAGCCGCGCAACACGTTGAACCGGCATGGCGGCATTGTCCGCGTTCCCGCCGGTGTGGCGGCGCTGGAAGTGAACGCCACGCTGGCCGTGCTGATCGGCCGTGCGGCCACCCGCGTTCCGGCCGACCGGGCGCTGGACCATGTCGCCGGCTACACCCTGGCCATCGACGTCTGCGAACCGCACGACAGCTATTATCGCCCCGCCATCCGCCAGCGCTGCCGCGACGGGTTCCTGCCGCTGGGTCGGCCGGTGGTGCCGGCGGCCGCCATCACGGGTCCGGATGCTCTGGAAATCACCGTATCCGTGAATGGCGCGTCCGCCGCGCGCTGGTCCACGGCCGACCTGTTGCGCCCCCTGCCCACCCTGATCGCCGATATCACGGCCTTCATGACGCTGGCAGTGGGCGATCTGCTGCTGGTCGGTCTGGACCCGAACCCGGCGCGGGCCGGCGTTGGTGACCGGGTTACAGCCCGCATCAACGGCATCGGCGAGTTGACTGTCACGCTGGAAGGAGAGATCTGATGCGGCACGCGCGCGTCGCCTGGTCCGGCGGCATCCATCACGCAACCGTTTGTGAAGACGGCCAGGTCCTGACCCTGGCCGATGGCCGCCGCGTGGCGGAAAGCGAAGTGGTCTGGCTGCCGCCCGTCACCGGCGGCACCATCTTCGCCCTGGGCCTGAACTATGCCGACCATGCGGCGGAACTGGCCTTCAAGCCGCCGACCGAGCCGCTGGTCTTCCTGAAGGGGCCCAACAGCCTGTTGGGCCACAAGGGCACGACCCGCCGCCCGGCCGATGCCAACCAGATGCATTATGAATGCGAACTGGCCGTCATCATCGGCCGCACGGCGCACAAGGTGCGGCGGGCCGATGCCTATGACCATGTGGCTGGCTATACGGTGGCCAATGATTATGCCATCCGGGAATATCTCGAAAACTACTATCGCCCGAACCTGCGGGTGAAGAACCGCGACGGCTGCACGCCGCTGGGCCCCTGGATGGTGGACCGCGACGACGTGGCCGACCCGATGAACCTGACCCTGCGCACCCTGGTCAATGGCCGTGAAGTGCAGAAGGGCACGACCGCCGATATGGTGTTCGATATCCCCTATCTCATCGAATATCTCAGCAATTTCATGACGCTGAGCCCCGGCGACCTGATCCTGACCGGCACGCCGCACGGCGTTGTCTATCTGAACCCCGGGGACATCGTTTCGACGGAGGTCGAGGGGATCGGCACGCTCACCAATTTCCTGGCCGACGACGCGGCCTTCAATATCCCTGCCAGCGGGAAGAAAGTTCCATGACCATCATCAAGCACCTGATCGGCGGCGTGTCCGTCGACAGCCCCGACCGTTTCGAAAGCGTCAGCCCGGCTTCGCAGGAGGTGCTGGCGGAGGTAGCGGCCGGCGGCGAGCACGAGATTGCCCAGGCTGTTGCCGCCGCCAAGGAAGCCTTTCCGAAATGGGCCGGCACGCCCGCCAAGGAACGCGCCCGCATCATGCGCCGCGTCGGCGACCTGATCAGCGCCCATGTCGATGAACTGGCGGCACTGGAGACGGAGGATACGGGCCTGCCCATCCACCAGACCGGCCACCAGTTGATCCCGCGCGCCGCCGACAATTTCCACTTCTTCGCGGAAGTGGCGACGCGCATGGATGGGCGCTGCTATCCCGTCGATGACCAGATGCTGAACTACACGCTGTATCAGCCGGTGGGCGTCTGCGGCCTGATCTCGCCCTGGAACGTGCCGTTCATGACGGCGACCTGGAAGACGGCCCCCTGTCTGGCGCTGGGCAATACCGCCGTCATGAAGATGAGCGAGCTGTCGCCGCTGACCGCCGACCGGCTGGGCCAGATCCTGCTGGAGGCGGGATTGCCCAAGGGCGTGTTCAATCTGGTGCATGGCCTTGGCCGCACGGCGGGTGAGGCGCTGGTGAAGCACAAGGATGTGCGCACCATCTCCTTCACCGGCGGCACCACCACCGGCTATCACATCGCCCAGGTGGCGGGCATGAAAAAGCTGTCCCTGGAACTGGGCGGCAAGTCACCGGTGCTGATCTTCGACGATGCGGATGTAGGCCGCGCCCTGGACGCAGCCCTGTTCACCATCTTCTCGCTGAATGGGGAACGCTGCACCGCCGGGTCGCGCATCTTCATCCAGGAAACGATCTACGACAAGTTCGTGGCCGAATTCGCGGCGCGCGCACGCCGCATCCGCGTCGGCGACCCGCGCGACCCCAAGACCCAGGTCGGCGCCATGATCACCCGACAGCATTGGGAGAAGGTGACGGGCTATATCGACCTGGCCGAACGCGAAGGGGCGAAGATCGTTGCCGGTGGCACGGGCCGCCCCGACGGTCTTCCCGACCGCGTGAAGAACGGCAATTTCATCCAGCCCACCGTCTTCGCCCATGTCGACAACAATATGCGCATCGCGCAGGAGGAGATTTTCGGCCCGGCCGTCTGTCTGATCCCCTTCAAGGACGAGGCCGAGGGGCTACGGCTGGCCAACGACGTGCGCTACGGTCTGGCCTCCTATATCTGGACCCAGGATATCGGCAAGGCGCACCGGCTGGCGGGCGGCATCCAGGCCGGTATGGTCTTCATCAACAGCCAGAATGTCCGCGACCTGCGCCAGCCCTTCGGTGGCGTCAAGGACAGCGGTGTGGCCCGCGAAGGCGGCGAATACAGCTTCGAGACCTTCTGCGAGGTCAAGAATGTCTGCGTCTCCATGGGGTCGCATCCCATCCCGAAGTGGGGCGTGTGATGCCAACGGTCAAAATTCTTGACCGTTGGCACGGCGGCGACGGCCGCCGCGCGGCACGTGCCGCGTAGCCAAGCCGCCGGATGGCGGCGCCCGGCGATTGAGGGAACATAAACACGTACAGGGAGGAAGAATTGAGCCTCTATGCGCTACAAAAGCTGCTCTACACCTTGAACCGCGAGCCCGACCTGCAGGACGCGTTCAAGGCCGATCCCGTCCCGGTGCTGGACCGGTTCAACCTGAATGCGGAGGAACGCGGGGCCATGCTGTCCCGCGACATCGGCCTGATCTATGTGCTGGGCGTCAACGGCCAGATCCTGATGCATTTCGCCGCCTTCTGCGGTCTGCCCTGGGGTGATTACCTGGAGGCGATGCGCGAGGGCACGCGGCGGTACGGCCCGGTGCGGGCCGGCGTCTATACCATGACCACATCGGTCGATGAGAAGGTGGCCGGACTATGAGCCTTGTATTCGCAGGCGTGACCAGTCACGGCCCCGGCATCACTGCCCGGCCCGAAACCGCCGATCCGGTCAAGCGCGACGGCTTCTTCGCGGCACTGGGGAAGATGCGGGAGCAACTGGAGGCTGCCCGGCCCGACGCGCTGGTCGTCGTGGCGGCCGAGCATTTCGCCAATTTCTTCATGAACAACATGCCGGCCTATGCCATCGGCATGGCCGACCATTATGAAGGCCCGATCGAGGATGAGAAATGGCTGCGCATCCAGCGCAACAGCCGCATCCCCGGCGATGCCGACCTGTCGCGGCGCCTCATCACCCGCGTGATGCAGGATGTGGATGTGGCCTTTGCCGAGGAATGGAAGTTCGATCACGGCATTTCCGTGCCGCTGCACTTCCTGACGCCGCGCTATGATCTGAAGATCATCCCGGCCAACATCAATTGCCAGGGCCCGCCGCTGACCCCGCTGCACCGCGCCTGGGCCTTTGGCCAGGCCCTGCGCCGGGCCTGCGACGCCGTGCCGGAACGCATCGCCGTCGTGGCCACGGGCGGCATCTCCCACTGGCCGGCCACGCCCGACAGCGGCAAGATCAACGAGGCCTGGGATCGGGAATTCCTGGATCGCTGGTCGCGCAACGACCGGGCGGCGCTGACCAGCTACACGGACGCCGAAACCTATCGCGACGGTGGCCAGGGCGGGTTTGAGATCCGCACCTTCATCGCGCTGGCGGCCTGTGCCGGCGGCCGGGGCGACGTGCAGTTCTACGCCCCCATCCCGCAATTCGCTGTCGGCTGCACCGTGGGCGTCATGGATATCCAGGACATCTGACATGCCCCATTGCATCGTCGAATATACCGACAATCTGGGGGCCGACGCTGACATTCCCGGCCTGCTGCGCAAGGTGGCTGCCCGGCTTTGCGACAGCGGCGGGGTGTTTCCCAAGGGCGGCGTGCGCGTGCGCGCCATCCGCCTGACCGAATATGTCATCGCCGACGGCATGGAAGATGATGCCTTCGTCAATCTGACGGTCAAGTTGGGACCCGGCCGGCCGGATGATTTCAAGAAGGTCTTCTTCGGCGGCCTGTTCGGCATTGTCGAGGAACATTTCGCCGCCCTGTTCGTCAGTCGGTATCTGGCCCTGTCGCTGTATGTGGAGGAAGCGGACGAAGCCGGTTCCTTCAAGAAGAATAATATCCACGCACGGTTCCGCACACCGGAACGGAAGGATTGATTCCATGAGCGGATTGCCCATGGGCCTGCTGGCCCTTGACCGCCCCGACCTGCTGCGTTTCGGGGCCTATATCGGCGGGTGCTGGCTGGAGGGGGCCGAGACCTTCGATGTGATCGACCCAGCCACGGGCGCGGTCATCACCCGGGTGGCGGAGGGCAGCGCCGATCTGGCGCAGCAGGCCGTCGATGCGGCGGCGAAGTGTTTTGCCGACTGGCGTTTCACCACGGCAAAGCACCGTTCCGCCCTGCTGCGCCGCTGGTTCGAACTGGTGGTGAAGCACCGCGACGATCTGGCGAAAATCCTGTCCTGGGAGATGGGCAAGCCCCTGCTGGAAGCGCGTGGCGAGATCGGCTATGGCGCCTCCTACATCGAGTGGTTCGCCGAGGAGATCAAGCGGGCCGAGGGGGAGATGCTGCCCGCCCCGCTGGGCGACCGCCGCATGCTGACGGTGAAGGAACCGGTCGGCGTCGTGGCCGTCATCACGCCCTGGAACTTCCCCATGGCCATGATCGCCCGCAAGATGGCCCCCGCACTTGCCGCAGGCTGTACCGTCGTGGGCAAACCGGCGGAAGACACGCCGCATTCGGCCCTGGCCCTGGCCGTGCTGGCCGAAGAAGCGGGGCTGCCGGCCGGCGCCATCAACCTTGTCCCCGCGTCACGCGGGAAAACGCCGGAAGTGTCGGATACCTGGCTGGCGGATGAGCGGGTGCGCAAGGTGTCCTTCACCGGGTCCACCCCCGTCGGCCGCCTGCTGGCGCGCGGGTCGGCGCAAACGCTGAAGCGGGTTTCCATGGAACTGGGCGGCGATGCCCCCTTCATCGTCTTTGACGATGCCGACCTGGATATCGCCATCAAGGCGCTGATGCAGGCCAAGTTCCGCAATGGCGGTCAGGCCTGCATCGCCGCCAACCGCGTGATGGTGCAGGACGGCATCCATGATGCCTTCGTCGCCCGTTTGCAGGTCGCGGTCAAGGCCCTGACGATTGGGGCCGCGGCCGATGGTCATGCCGATATCGGCCCCCTGATCAATGATCGCGCCCTGGACAAGGTGGAACGACTGGTCGTGGATGCCGTTGCCAAGGGCGCCAAGGTCCTGGTGGGCGGGTCGCGGATCGACCGGCCGGGCTTCTTCTTCCGGCCGACCCTGTTGACCGATGTCGCACCCGGCATGGCCCTGTCATGTGAGGAAATCTTCGGCCCCGTCGTCGCCATCCAGCGTTTCACGACGGAGGAAGAGGCCATCGCGCGCGCCAATGCCACGCCCTATGGTCTGGCCGCCTACGCCTGCACATCCGACAACCGGCGCATCTGGCGTCTGACCAGCCGCCTGGATGTGGGCATGGTCGGCATCAATGACGGCAGCATTTCCACCGAAAGCGCACCGTTCGGCGGCGTAAAGCAGTCCGGCTATGGCCGCGAAGGTTCCTCGCACGGGCTGGATGATTACCAATCCATCAAATATGTCTGCCTGGGCGGACTGGGGTAAGCCGAACATGCTCGACCAATCCATCATCGCCGACCTTGCCCACCGCCTGGACGTGGCGGAGCGCACCAACAGCCAGGTCCATCAGTTCTCGCTGGACCATCCCGACATCAGTATCGACGACGCCTATGCCATCCAGCGTGCCTGGGTGGACCTGAAGCTGGCATCGGGCCGCCGGATGAAGGGCCACAAGATCGGCCTGACCTCCAAGGCCATGCAGCGGTCATCCAACATCACGGAGCCCGATTACGGCGTGCTGCTGGACGACATGTTCTTCGCCGATGGCAGCGACATCCCCATGTCGCGCTTCATCGTGCCCAGGGTGGAGGTGGAACTGGCCTTCATCCTGAAGGACCGGCTGACGGGTCCCGACTGCACCATCTTCGACGTTCTGGCCGCAACTGATTATGTCGTGCCGGCGATCGAGATCATCGACGCCCGCATCCAGCAGGTCGACCCGGAAACGAAGGTCACCCGCAAGGTGTTCGACACCATCTCCGACAATGCCGCCAATGCCGGGGTCGTGCTGGGCGGACGCGCCATCCGCCCGATGGATGTGGACCTGTCGCGCGTGTCGGCCGCCCTTTACCGCAACGGGGTGGTGGAAGAAAGCGGCGTGGCCGTGGCCGTGCTGAACAACCCGCTGAACGGGCCGGCCTGGCTGGCCAACAAGCTGCACCCCCATGGCGTGACGCTGGAGCCGGGCCAGGTGATCCTGGGTGGGTCCTTCACGGCACCGATCCCCGCACGGGCCGGTGACACCTTCCATATCGACTATGGCCCGCTGGGCAATGTCTCCATGAGGTTCGTGTGATGGCGGGCGTCGCGATCAACCGGTTCAAGCAGGCACTGACCGAAGGGCGCCTGCAACTGGGACTGTGGCAGGCATTGGCCAATCCGGTCACGGCGGAGCTGTGCGCCGGAGCCGGCTTCGACTGGCTGTTGCTGGATGGCGAACATGGGCCGAACGAGATCCCGTCGCTGCTGGCCCAGTTGCAGGCCGTCGCCGCCTTCCCCGCCACCCATCCCGTGGGGCGCGTGCCGGTGGGGGAAACGCGGATCATCAAGCAGTACCTGGATATTGGTTTCCAGACCCTGCTGGTGCCGATGGTGGAGACGGCCGAACAGGCGGCCGGGCTGGTCCGGGCCTGCCGCTATCCGCCCGACGGCGTGCGCGGGGTGGGCAGCGGCATCGTCCGTGCATCGGCCTATAACCGGACCCCAGCCTATCTGGCCGATGCGGATGCCCAGATCTGCCTTCTGGTGCAGGTGGAAACGGCGCTGGGCGTGGAGAACCTGAAAGCCATCGCCCAGACGCCGGGCGTGGACGGGGTCTTCATCGGCCCGGCCGATCTGTCGGCCGCCCTGGGCTACCGGGGCCAGCCCGGCCACCCGGCTGTGCAGGCCGTGATCGAAGCCAGCCTGTCCACCATCCGTAATGCCGGCAAGGCAGCCGGCATCCTGATGGCCGATCCCGTGCTGGCCCAGCGCTATATCGACCTGGGTTTCGGGTTCGTCGCCGTGGGCAGTGATGTCGGCCTGCTGGTCAAGGCCGCCGACAACCTTCTGGCCACCTTCAGGAAGCAGGATGGGCCGAGTGCCGGTGGTGTCGGCGGTGTTTATTGATTGAATACGAGGCACCATGGAATAGGCGGGGCGAGCTGAAGCAGACCACGACCATTCCATCTCAACCTTGGGTCAAGCGCGTTCTCCGGCTCTAGGGAGTCGAGGAGCAACGGAACGGAAAACCTAGGTAAGGGCGTCAATCGATACGGCATTCGATCCACATGGCACGGGGATCCAGCCCGTCCGAACGCCGGTTGCCGCGAGCACGGACGGGCGGGCCTGGGGGTGGCCGCAGGCCGGGGCCCCAGGCCGGGGCCCCAGGGTCGCCAACGTGAGCCGATCCTACTCGCCGATCCCGGCTTGCCCACGACGATGTCGTCAGCGCCGCAGGAGGGGGTACAGGGGAGGTGTCCTCGCCGATATTACCCGCCACACATCCAACCCCGTTTCGATGTTTTCTGTCACCACCACCTGACAGGTTCTCACCACCACCGGTCCACGGTCACGGCTCACTGGGGTGCCTGTCTGATCTGACAGCCAAACCGGTTGGTGCCTTCAGGCGCCTTTTTCAAAACTTTGCAACAGAGCCCCCGCGTGTGCGGCCAGCACATGAAGTTCCCCGCCTTGCCGCAAAGTGTATTGTTTTCTGTTTTAACATAATGCTATTGTCGATCCCGAAGGCAGCCACCGGGACAGGGGGCGCAAAACAAGATGGCGAAATTTACAAACAGGGGACTTCAGACATGAGGAAGATCGCTGCGGGCACAGCACTCTGTGCCACCATTCTTGGTCAATTCATGTATTTTAGTGTTGCAAACGCTCAGAGTGTGACCGGGACCGACAGCGGCGTCCTGCTGGAAGAGATCATTGTCACGGCCGACCGCAAGAACAGTTTCGGCGCCGATTATGTACAGGCCGGTACCTTCCGGGGTGCCCGCATGATGGATACGCCGCTGACGGTCAATATCATGCCGCGCGATCTGCTGGACGCGCAGCAGGTGACCAGCATGGGCGACGCGGTGCGCAATACCGCCGGCGTGACCTATTCCCAGGTCAGCCCCGCCGTTTACGCCAATCTGGCCATCCGCGGCATCCCGGTTGAAAACCGCAGCAATTACCGCATGAACGGGTCATTGCCGATCGTGAACCAGATCGACCTGCCCATGGAGGACAAGGAGCGCATGGAGGTACTGAAAGGTGTCGCCTCGCTCTATTACGGGTTCACGACACCGGCCGGTATCGTCAACCTGACCATGAAGCGCCCCACGGGCGACACGCTGAACGAGGTTACCCTGAGCGGCAATCAGTTCGGCGGCGTGGGCGTGCATGCCGACATGTCGCGCCGGTTCGGGGAAGAGGATCAGTTTGGCCTGCGCGTGAATGCGGTACAGGGTTGGCTGGAAACCGGGGTGGATGCGGTGGATGGTCACCGCACCGTGGGGGCCGTGGCCTTCGACTGGGACCCGGTGGAGACGGTGAAGGTCCGTCTTGATGCGGAATATATCGATAAGAAGATCACGGAGACGGCGACCATCACCCTGCCTGCGGCCGTCAATGGTGTCACCGTGCTGCCGCCCCTATGGGATCCGAAGAAAAGCCTGTCGTCGGAATGGATGTATTCAGACGCCAACGAACTGAACCTGATGGCCCATGTCGAATGGCGCTTTGCCGACAATTGGTCGATAACGGCGCAGGCTGGCCGGTCCGATCTGTCGCGCGACCGGCATTACAATACGTTCCGCAACTACAACCTGACCACCGGGGCGGGAACGTTGCAGGTGTTGCTGTCCAACGGCAATGATTATGTGAACGAGAATTATCGCACCGAACTGGCCGGCGCGTTTGAGACGGGCCCGCTGACGCACCAATTGTCGGTGGGTGGCACCATCAACACCCGCACGGCGGAAACGCCCAGCAATCCGACCGTCAACTACGCCCAGAATTACTATAACCCGGTCCGCGTGGCCGAAACGCCGCTGCCGGCACGCGTGGTGCCCAACCCGTCCAAGATCACGGACCAGGGCGCCTATATTTTCGACCGCATCTCCTATGATCGCTGGATCGATGTGCTGGTCGGCGCGCGCTATACCGACTATGAAAACAAGTCGCTGACGGGCACGCCCTACAGCACGACCAAGACCTCCCCCTCCTATGGCGTCGTCGTGAAGCCGCAGGACTGGATCAGCCTCTATGCCACCTATATCGAAGGGCTGGAGGAAGGCGGGGTGGCCCCGCTGACCGCCGCCAACGGGGGTGAGGTGCTGCCGCCCGCCATGTCCAAACAGAAGGAAGCCGGTATCAAGATCGAACCGCAGAAGGGCCTGATGGTCTCTCTGACCTATTTCGATATCGACCGCGCCTCCTCCTTCCTGAACAGCGCCAACCGCTATGTGCAGGACGGCCGCACCATCTTCAAGGGCTGGGAAGCCAGCGCCACAGGCGAGGTGACGGAGCGCCTGTCGGTCTTCGCCACGGCCATGTATCTGGATGCCGCCCAGGAAAAGGCCGCCAGCACGGCCGTGATCGGCAAGCGCCCGGAAAACACGGCGAAATACACGGCTTCGCTGTTCGCGGAATATAAGCCGGAGATGGTCGAAGGACTGGGCGTCTCCGCCGGTCTGTTCTATGTCGGCAACCGGGCCATCAACAATCAGAACACCGCCTTCATCGATGGCTACACGACCTTCAATGCCGGTGTCCGCTACAGCACGGAGATCGCGGACCATCCCGTCACCTTCCGCCTGAATGGCGAGAACCTGACCGACAAGAAATACTGGGCGGCGACCGGTGCCAACCTGTTGAGCCCGTCCCTGCCCATGACGGTGAAATTCGCGGTGACGACACGGTTCTGAATGGCATGACCGGCATAGTCTGCCGCGATGGGGCCGCCTTTGCGCGCACCATGGCGGCAGGCTGTTTTATGGTTCGTGCATCACGCATGTCTTCGGGGGTGCCATGAGGCTGCTGGCATGGGCGCATCGCTGGCTGGGCCTGCCATTGTCGCTGATCCTGCTGGTGCAGGCGCTGACGGGCGCCATTGTGCTGTTCCGGCACGAAGCGAACGATCTTCTGCATCACGCCGCCCTGACCGCCGACGCTGCCCCGCCCTTGCCATTGCAGACCCTGGTCAGCGATATTCTGCGCGACCGGCCCGACGCGAAGCTGCTGCGGGTGGATTTTCCGTCCACCGCAGAGGGCACCTATATCCTGCGCCTGGATCGGGGTGGGACCGAATGGCGCCTGTCCGTCGATCCCGGCACGGGCCGGGTGAAGCGGGAAGCGACCGTCGCCGGCTGGCCCGTCGAATGGATATTCGATCTGCATTACACGCTGCTGTTGGGCAAGGATGGACAGACCATTGCGGGGTTGAGCGGTCTGGGCCTGCTGATCCTGTCCATCACCGGGCCGGTCCTGTGGTGGCGGGGGCGGCCACGCGGGCGGGGCCTGTTCGCGGTTGCCGGCCGTGGCGGGCGGGTGCGGTTCCTGCGTGACCTGCACCGCCTGACCGGCATCCTGGCGGCCCTGCCCCTGATGACCCTGTCCTTCACCGGTATCATGGTGGCCCTGAAAATCTGGACCTCTGTGCTGGTCGGCCTGATCGCCCCGGTCGCGGCCAAGCCCGCTCCGGTGGTTGCGGCACAGGCCGGTCGGGCCCTGTTGCCCTTGGATCAGCTGGTGGCCGCTGCCAGGGCCGACCGGCCCGGCGCGCCCATCCGCAATATCCGCTTTCCCGGCGGCAGCGGCAGGGTAGTGCTGGTGTTCCTGGAAGATGAAGCCGCCGGCCGGCCGGATGCCACCTGGCAGGTCTGGGTCAACGGCTATGACGCGGGCGTCCTGGCCCGCTATAGCGAGGCGACGATGCCGACGGGCAGCCGCTTCATGGAATGGATGCTGCCCATCCATACGGGGGCTGTGGGCGGCCTGACCCTGCGCCTGTTCTGGCTTCTCTCCGCCCTTGGTCTTTCGGGCCTGCTGGTCACCGGTGCCTGGGGCTGGCTGGCGCGACGGAATGGATCGATACGACCCCTGCGCGTCGTCGCCATTGAACGCCTGTCCGCCACTGTCGTGGGGATCAGCCTGCGCGCGCCCTTCGGCCGACCGGTGCGGGCCGAACCGGGGGCCCATATCGACCTGCACCTACCCGGCCGCCTGATCCGACAATACAGCCTGACCAACGCACCGGGCGACCGGTCCGCCTATCATATTGCGGTACAGTTGGAACCCGCCGGCCGGGGCGGTTCGCGCGCGGTGCATGCGCTGCGTGTCGGGGACCGGGTGCAGGGGGGACAGCCGCGCAACAGCTTCCCGCTGGACCGGTCCGCACCGCACCATCTGTTGCTGGCCGCCGGCATCGGCATCACGCCGATCATCGCCATGGCCGATACGCTGGCCCAGGCCGGCGCGCCCTTCACCTTGCACTACGCCACGCGCGATGCTGCCGGTGCGCTGTTCCGGGACCGGCTGGCAAGGCTGGGGAACCGGGTTCACCTCTACCCGGCCGATGCCGTCCCCCGCCATCGCCTGGATATCCGCGCCGTCATGGCATCCGCCCCGCCCGGCACGCATGTGCAGGCCTGCGGCCCGGCCCGCTTCCTGGCCGATATTCGGCGCGCTGCGGCCGATCTGGGCTGGGACGATGCGCGGGTGCATCTGGAAGGGTTTACGGCCGCCGGTCCGGGGGCCGATGCACAGCCCTTCAGCGCCCGAATGCCTGACGGTCGCATCATCCCCGTGCCCGCCGACCAGACCCTTGCCCAGGCCCTGACGGCTGCCGGCCTGCCTGTCCCCGTTTCCTGTGGGCAAGGCATCTGTGGCACCTGCACCCTGCCCCTGCGGTCCGGCCAGGTCCTGCACCAGGACCATTGCCTGTCCCCACAGGAACGGCAAACGCTGATCACCCCCTGCTGCTCCCGCGGGGTCGGTGAAATCGCGGTGGGATGAAAAAGGGGGCGGCGGGCCGGCCGGAGCATGCCCCCAATCCGCCAAGGGTCAAGCCTTCGGCGGATGGGTATTAGACTGTCTGGTTTATGCTGAAGCAGCTTTCATGCCTTCCCCGCGAAAGCGGGGATCCAGGGGCCACAAGGTCGAACCTTTACGCTGCTTAGATCGAAGCTGCTGCCAGGTTGAGCATTTGGCCCCTGGATCCCCGCTTTCGCGGGGAAGGCAGGAGGCCGGGTGTTTCAATTAAAATCTGATATACCCTTAATCCAGATCATATCGCGTATAGGAATGCGGGCCATAGGGCCGCGGGGCCACCCACATGCGCCTTGCCGTGACATCCATCAGGATGGTGGCAACGGTGGAGGATGTCCGTCCCCCCGGGCCCATGACGACGGAGCGGCAGACGGCGCGTGGCGCGCCCCAGCGGTCCTGGAACGCGGCCTTCAGCGTTTCCAGGGTGATGGACCCGGCGGCGGCGCGCAGATGTGCCTCCACCCGTCGGTCGCGGTACAGGCTGTCGGCATTGACCAGCAGGCTGCGGTCCTGCAGCTTGGCGCGGGCCGGCGCACTGACGAAATGGTTGGCATGGACCAGCAGCCCGCCATCGGGCGCGATCCAGAACGCCTCGTCCGGGGTTGTTTCCAGATCAATGGCGTCGCCGTCGGCGTGACTGACCATCAGATTGTTGGAAAAGGCGCGCGGGCTTTGCAGCACGGTCAACAGTGCATCCGACAGATGCGTCTGCGACAGCACGGCACGGCGGATCAGGGGAATGGGCACGCCGTCGCGGCTGCCATCTTTTTCGCATTCCAGGAAATTGCCGGTGATGGCCACACCGGCGCTGTTCAGCCCGGCCCGCGCCATCATGCCGGCTTCCACAAAGGTCAGGATGCGCGGCCCCTTTTCCGGGATGATGCGCAGGACCACACCGCAATCGGCGCATTCATCGCGCCAGTCCCAGTTCTGCCCATGCAGAAGATGCCCGTCCGCCGTCACCGATGGCAGGGCGATGGCCCCGGTACAGCCATCGGGTTCCGACTTCGCCACCGCCGCCTTCGACAGACCATAGAGCAGTTCGGTGCGGGCATTGATGGCGACAATATCCTCCACCGGCTCTCCCACCCCCGCGGCGATGCCTCGCATTTCGGCCAGCTGGTCCGGATGGGATTTTTCCAGGCGTTCCTGGATGCGCCGCGCCACGGCGCGGGCCTTGTCCCATTCCACGCCCTTGGCGTCGATGGCAGCGCGATAGATGGCAAGACAGACCGCAATCCGTTCACCCGCCTGCGCCCCATATTGACGGCCACGCTCCATCGCGGGGCCTTCCAGCGTAATCAGGGGAAAGGGGACGGTTTCTGCCTGTGGCGGCAAGGGTTCCATGGCGCATGCCCGACGGAGGTGAAAGGATCGCATTGTATTATGATGAAGCACAGTGCAAGTCAATCGGCCAACGC
Organism: Hydrogenophaga intermedia; assembly: GCA_943371025.1. Classification (GTDB taxonomy): domain Bacteria; phylum Pseudomonadota; class Alphaproteobacteria; order Azospirillales; family Azospirillaceae; genus Niveispirillum. The sequence continues at coordinate 40,231 of CALRTC020000025.1, read as the reverse complement.
CAATCAAATTGGATTTTATCACGACAAGATACTAGACTGGACCCAAGAACGAAAACCGGAAGCCCCGTATGACCCGCGCCAGCGACATTGACGATCAGGATGAACAGGAAACCGGTGGTCCATCAAAGCTGCAGGCCGACCTGGCCGGGCAGATTGTCGACCATATCCGCCGTCACCGCCTGCCCGTCGGCCACCATTTCACCGAATTGGGTCTGGTGGAGGAATTCAAGGTCTCCCGCACGCCGGTGCGCGCCGCCCTGCGCCATCTGGCCGATCTGGGCATCCTGGAAACACAGCCGCGCCGTGGCTTTTTCCTGAAATTGCCGTCGGATGCCATTGAATGGACGGGCGGCGGCGGTCGCGCGGATGAGCTGGAGGATCTGTATCTGGCCATCGCCGCCGACCGGATGAAGGGCAATGTGGATGGCGAGGTGTCGGAAGCCGACCTGATGCGCCGCTATGGCGTGCCGCGCGGCACCCTGATCCGGGCGTTGAACCGCATGGCACAGGACGGCATCGTCGAGCGCAAGATGGGCCATGGCTGGCAGTTCATGCCCACGCTGAACAGCGACGCGGCGCACGACGAAAGCTACCGTTTCCGCCTGCTGGTGGAACCGGCGGGCCTGCTGGAACCGACCTTCACCCTGGACCGCGCCTGGGCGCGACAGGTGCGCGAGGCGCATGAAAAGGTGATGTCGGGTGAGATCACGCCCACCGCCATGGAGTTTTTCGACATCAATGCCGAATTCCATGATTTCGTGGCCGCCTGCTCCGGCAACCGCTTCATCCACCAGTCGGTGCAGAACCAGAACCGCCTGCGTCGCCTGCTCTCCTATAACTGGTCCTATGGGGAGGACCGGGTGGTGGATAGCTGCCGCGAACATCTGGAAATCCTGCACGCCCTGGAACGCGGGGATCAGGAATGGGCCGCCGCCCTGATGCGCCGCCACCTGACCGTCTCTTCCAAGGAGCGGCCGGAATTTGGCTGAGCCCCCTGACCCGCCCCACAAATCGTATTGCATTTCATAAATACATAGTACAAAGTACCTCCAACGAACAAACCGGGGGTACAGGGCATGTCGCGCGGCTGGACAAGGGTGGCCTGGGCATTGGCGGCGCTGGCGGGAATGCCCCCGGCCGCGGCGGCCGGCGGCACCCTGACGGTCGCGCTGAACGCTGATATCCGTTCCACCGAACCGGGCGTGAACCGCGACACCAACAGCGACATGGTCCTGGCGCAGATCGTGGAAGGGCTGGTCGCGTCGCGCGCCGACCTGTCGGTGGCGCCCATGCTGGCCGACCGGGTGGACATGGCCGATGACGGCCGCACCTACATTTTCCATCTGCGCGATGGGGTGCGTTTCCATGACGGGCGGGTGCTGCGCGCGGGCGATGTGCGCTGGTCCTGGGATCATTGGATGGACCCGGCCCGTAACTGGACCTGCCGCAGCTTTTATGACGGCACGGGCCGGGGGGTGAAGGTCCTGTCCGTGGACACGCCCGATGACCTGACGGTCCGCTTCACCCTGGACCGGCCCTCGGCCGTTTTCCTGGCCCAGATGGCCAGCACGCAATGCCCGCTTTCCATCCTGTCCCCGTCCAGTGTCGGGGCGGACGGGCATTGGATCGCCCCCATCGGCACCGGCCCGTTCCGGCTGGGCGAATGGCGGCGCGGGCAATATGTCATGCTGGACCGGTTCGATGGCTACAGCCCGCGCCGCGATGAAGCCAGCGGTCTGGCCGGCGCCAAGCGGGCCCTGGTCGATCAGGTGAAATTCCTGATCGTGCCGGATGTCACCACCGCGCAGACGGCGCTGCTGTCGGGCGGGGTGGATATCATCCCGGCCCTGCCCGCCGCCGCCGGACAGGATCTGAAACGCTTCGACAATGTGCGGGTTTTTGAACAGGAACTGCTCAGCTGGACCGTCCTGCTGCTGCAAAGCGATGATCCCGTCCTGTCGGACGTGCGCATCCGCCGTGCCATTGCGCACGCCATCGACCGCGACGGCATCGCCATGGTGGCCACCAACGGTCTGGTGAAGCCCAACCCATCCGCCGTGCCGCGCGTGGCACCCCAGCATGGACCGGCGCAGGATGAATGGCCCGCCTATGATCCTGCAAAGGCCCGCGCCCTGTTGAAAGAGGCGGGATATGCCGGACAGCGCATCGTGGTGCAGACCAACCGGCGCTTTCCCAACATGTTCGACAATGCCGTGCTGATCCATGCCTATCTGCGCGATGCCGGCTTCAATGCCGATCTGGCGGTGCTGGATTGGGCCAGCCAATTGTCGAACTATCAGAAGGGACGCTATCAGCTTTCCTCCTTCTCCTATTCCGCCCGCTTTGACCCGGCGCTGACCTATGACGCGCTGATCGGCGACCGGGCCAAACGCGCCACGGCGCAGTGGCACAGCGCAGTGGCGGCCACCCTGCTGGATCAGGCCAATCGCAGCGGTAACGAGGCCGACCGTCAGGCCGCCTTCGAAGCCCTGCACCGGCTGATGGCGGCCGACGTGCCGATCATCGGGCTTTATAACGGTGTCGCCGTCGCGGCCACGCGCGCCAATGTCACCGGCTTTCACAATTGGGCCGCCAATCTGCCCGTCCTCTGGGGCGTCGCGAAGGAGGGGGAGTAACCGCCATGGGTGCCTATCTCCTGCGCCGCTGCCTGATGACGCTGCCCACCCTGCTGATCGTGGCGGTGATCGTCTTCCTGCTGATGCGGCTGGTCCCCGGTGATCCCGTGTCGGTGATGGTGGGCGACATGGCCGATCCGGCCACCATCGCCGCCATCACCCGCAATCTGGGCCTGGATCAGCCGCTGCCGGTGCAGTTCCTGCACTGGCTGGGCCATATCCTGACCGGTGATTTCGGCACCTCCATCACGACGGGGGAGCCGGTGTTGCCCGCCATGCTGCACCGGCTGGGCGTGACGGCGCAGATCGTGCTGATTTCCATGGCGCTGGCCATGCTGATCGCGGTGCCCGCCGGCATGCTGGCCGCGTGGCGGCAGAACAAGGCCACCGACATGGTGATTACGGGCCTGCTGGTCCTGTTCATTTCCGTCCCCAGTTTCTGGGTCGGCCTGCTGCTGATCCTGCTGTTCGGGGTGCAACTGGGCTGGCTGCCCACGGTCGGCTATGTCGCCATCAGCGATGATCCGGTGCAGGGGCTTTTGTACCTGATCCTGCCCTGCGCCTCGCTGGTGCTGGTGGAAATGGGGGTGGTGGCACGCATGATGCGGTCGGGCATGATCGATGTGCTGCGCCTGGACTATATCACCCACGCCCGGGCCAAGGGCCTGGCCGAAGGGCCGGTGCTCTGGCGCCACGCCTTTCCCAATGCCTTTGCCCCCACGCTGACCTTCATCGGCCTGCTGCTGGGCTCGCTGCTGGGCGGGGCAGTGGTGATCGAAACGGTCTTCACCCTGCCCGGCCTGGGCCGCTTCCTGGTCGACGCGATCGAGGCGCGGGATTACCCGGTGATTCAGGGCTGCCTGCTGCTGGTGGCGCTGATCCGCATCCTGGTCAATCTGGCCGTCGATCTGGCCTATCCGCTGCTGGATCCGCGGGTGCAGCTATGAGGAATTCCGCCATGACCCGGTTCCTGTCGCGGCCCAATGCCGCCCTTGGGCTGATCTTTTTCTCCTTCATGCTGCTGGCCGCCGCCTGGGGCCTGACCGCCACCCCCTATGACCCGCTGCGCCCCGATGTCTGGGCGCGGTTGCAGGCACCATCGGCACAGCACTGGCTGGGCACCGACGGGTTTGGCCGCGATGTGTTCAGCCGCCTGCTGGTCGCCGCCTGGGTCAGTGCCGGGGTCAGCCTGGCCACCGTCGCCCTTTCCGTCACCCTGGGCACCGGGATCGGTGCCGTCGCGGGCTATCTGGGCGGACGGGTCGATGATGGGGTGACGGTGCTGATGGATGCGCTGATGTCCTTTCCCGCCATCCTGCTGGCGCTCGGCATCCTGGCCGCCATCGGCCCGTCGCCCGGTGGTGTGGTCCTGGCCTTGGGGCTGGCCTATACCCCGTCGGTGGTGCGGGTGGTGCGCGGTTCCGTCCTGTCGCTGAAGGAACGGGAATTCATCGATGCGGCCCGCGTGCTGGGCCAGGGCACCTTGCGCACCCTGCTGACCCATGTCATCCCCAATTGCCTGACGCCGCTGACGGTGCTGGCCACCGCCATGTTCGGCAATGCGCTTTTGTCGGAAAGCGCGCTCAGTTTCCTGGGCGCCGGCGTGCCCCCGCCCGCCCCCACCTGGGGCGGCATGCTGGCGGAGGGGCGGCAGCATGTGCAGGCGGCCCCCTGGCTCTGCATCTTTCCGGGTCTGGCCATTTCCATGGCGCTGCTGGGCATCAACCTGTTGGGCGACGCGCTGCGTGATCTGCTCGACCCCCGCATGAACAAGCTGTGAAGGGGGGCCGCCATGACCACATCGCTTCTGTCGATTGAGGATCTGCGCATCGGTTTCGCCGGTTCCGACCGGCTGGCCGTCAAGGGCATCGACCTTGCCATCGCGCCCGGCGAACGGCTGGGCGTGGTGGGAGAAAGCGGGTCGGGCAAGACCCTGCTGGCCCGTGCCATCCTGGGCCTGCTGCCACCGGGGGCGCAGCGTCGGGCCGGGCGCATTCTGTTCGACGGACAGGACCTGACCGCCCTGCCCCCCGCCGCCCTGCGCCGGGTGCGCGGCCGGCGCATCGGCATGGTGTTTCAGGAGCCGATGGTGTCGCTGAACCCGGCCCTGACCATCGGGCGGCAACTGGGCGAGGGGCTGATCCTGCATGAAGGCCTGTCCGAAGCAGAGGTGCGCCGCCGATCGGTGGAAATGCTGGACGCCTTTCGCATGGCCGATGCCGTGGGCTGTCTGGACAAATACCCGCATGAATTTTCCGGAGGCATGCGTCAGCGGATCATGATCGCATCCGCCCTGCTGCTGCGTCCCGCCCTGCTGATCGCCGATGAACCGACCACGGCGCTGGACGTGATCGTGCAGAAGCAGGTGCTGGACCTGACGCTGGCCGCCTGCCGCGACCTGGGTACGGCCCTGTTGCTGATCACCCATGATCTGGGCGTGGTGGCCGATTGCTGTGAACGGGTGCTGGTGATGCGCCATGGCGATCCGGTGACCCAAGGGCCGGTTGACCCCGTCCTGTTGCGCCCCCGCGATCCCTATACGCGCCAGTTGCTGCACAGCCTGCCCCGCCGCCCAACGGCCGCAACCACACCGCCCGCCCCCTCCCCCCCGCTTCTGTCCATCCGCGACCTGCGCGTGGCCTATCCAGCCCGCCGGCGCAGCCTGTTCCGCCCGCCACCCGCCCGGCCCGTGCTGCACGGGGTCGACCTGTCCCTGGCGCGGGGCGAGACCCTGGCCCTGGTGGGGGAAAGCGGATCGGGCAAGACCACGCTGGGCCGCGCCCTGCTGGGTCTGGCGCCCGTGGCCGGGGGTACGGTCACCCTGGATGGGCGCGATATCACCACCCTGTCGGCACCCGAACGCCGCGCCCTGGCCAGACGGGTGCAGATGGTGTTCCAGGATCCGTTCTCCTCCCTTGACCCGCGCTGGCGCATCGCCCGCATCGTGGGAGAGGGGGTGACCGGCGTCACGGCGACTGAACGCGCCAAGCGCGTGGCCGCCGCCCTGTCCGATGTCGGGCTGGGTGATGGTTTCGCCGACCGTTTTCCCCATGAACTGTCGGGCGGCCAGCGTCAGCGCGTGGCCATCGCGCGGGCCATCATCATGAAACCCGACCTGATCGTGGCCGATGAACCGGTCTCCGCCCTGGATGTCACGGTACAGGCGCAAGTCCTGGCGCTGCTGAAGGATTTGCAGCGCCGCCATGGCTTTTCCTACCTGTTCATCTCCCACCATCTGGGGGTGGTGGAACAGGTGGCTGACCGGGTCATGGTGCTTTATCGCGGGCATGTGGTGGAGGAAGGGGCGCGCGACGACCTTTTCGACCGCCCGACCCATCCCTATACCCGCCATCTGATGGCGGCCGTGCCGGAAATCCTGCCCGATGGCGACGGCTTCCGCGCCGGCCATCGCCCCCTGCCCGCCCCCGTCGCCCTGCCCGGCCTGACCCCGGTGGAACAGGGTGGCGTTCTGACCCTTCTGCAAGGCGGGCACCGCGTGCGCTGCGCCGCCCCCTGATCCCCCCGGCCGTGCCGCGCTGTCGGCGCGACCACAAATGTACTTTATGACGATAAAGATCGTTGTGATCCGAGGTGTCGAATGTTTCCTAATCCGCAAGCCCTGTCCCAGGCCGCCCTTGACCATTATGTCCATTCCAACACCGATCTGGAACGGCACCGACAAACCGGATCGATGCTGATGGTGGAGGGCGACGGCGTGCGCGTGAAGGATGCGCTGGGGCGATCCTATATCGAAGGGGTCGCGGCGCTGTGGTGCGCGGGCCTGGGCTTCAACGAGCCGCGCCTGGCCGATGCGGCGGCACGGCAGATGCGGCGCCTGTCCTATTATCATAATTTCGCATCCAAGACCGCCGACGTCCCCGTGGCATTGGCGGAACGGCTGGCGGAACTGGCACCGGGCGATCTGAACCGGGTGATGTTCGCCACCTCCGGGTCAGAGGCCAACGACACGGCCGTGAAGCTGGCCTGGTATTATCACAACGCCCTGGGCCAGCCCGCCAAGAAGAAGATCATCGCGCGGCGTCAGGCCTATCACGGCGTCACGGTGGCCAGCGGCAGCATGACCCAGCTGGTGGCCATCAATGGCGGTTTCGACCTGCCCATCGACCGTTTCATCCATGCCGACTGCCCGCATTACTGGCGCTTCGCCGAAGCGGGGGAGAGCGAGGCCGATTATGCCTCAAGGCTGGCCGACAGCCTGGAACGGCTGATCCTGGCCGAAGGGCCGGACACCATCGCCGCCATGATTGCCGAGCCCATGCTGGGCGTCGGCGGCGTGCTGTTCCCGCCCGAAACCTATTTCCCCAAGATCCAGGCGATTTTGCGCAAATACGACATCCTGCTGATCGTGGACGAGGTGATCTGTGGTTTCGGCCGGCTGGGCACCATGTTCGGCTCTGAGTATTTTGGCATCACACCGGACATCATGACCCTGGGCAAGCAGCTCACATCCGCCGCCTTCCCCCTGTCCGCCCTGCTGATGACGGACCGGGTTTTCAATGTCATCGCGGCGGAGAGCGGCCGGCGCGGCACCTTCGGCCATGGCTATACCTATGCCGGCCATCCGGTCGGCGCCGCGGTGGCAATGGAGGTGCTGGACATCTATCAGGAACGCGACCTCCTTTCCCATGTCCGCCGCATGGGCAAGGTCCTGCATGAACGGCTGGCGGGCCTGCACAACCATCCCCTGGTGGGGGAAATCCGCGGGGATGGCCTGATCGCCGCCGTGCAACTGGTCGATGACAAGGCCACCCGCCGCTTCTTTGATCCCAAACGCGGCGTCGGCAAGGGGCTTGCCGCGCACCTTCAGGAAAACGGCGTCATCCTGCGCGTCCTGTCCAATGACAGCATCGCCATCGCTCCCCCCCTGATTATCGAGGAGGACGACCTGACGCTGCTGCTGGACCGGCTGGAGGCATCCCTGAACTGGACCGCCCGCAATCTGGGGAGGATGTGATGCAGGCCTATCGGCAGTTCATCGGCGGCGTGTGGCGACAGGGTGCGGGGCCGGGAGAGACGGAGGTCCTGTCACCCGCCAGCGGAGCCGTGGTGGGCCATATCACGCACGCGGGCCCCGCCGACCTGTCCGACGCGACGGCGGCGGCCGCGCGCGGTTTTGCACAATGGCGGCAGGTCTGCGCCCTGGACCGCAGCCGCGTCCTTCGCCGTGCTGCCGACGGCCTGCGGGCGCGGATTGAGGAGATCGCGGGCATGATCGAACGCGAGCAAGGCAAGCCCCTGGCCGAGGCGCGGACGGAGGTGGCGGCCAGCGCCGATCTGATCGACTGGTTTGCCGAAGAAGGACGCCGCGCCTATGGCCGCGTGGTGCCCGGTCGCCGGCCGGATCAGCATCTGGAGGTCCGTCAGGTGCCCATCGGCCCCGTCGCCGCCTTCACGCCCTGGAACTTTCCCCTGTCCCAGGCGGTGCGCAAGATTGCCCCGGCCCTGGCCGCCGGCTGTTCCATCATTGTAAAGCCGTCGGAGGAGGCGCCGGGGGCCTGCATGATCCTGGCCGAATTGCTGATCGAGGCGGGGTTGCCCGGCGATGCCCTGTCGCTGCTTCTGGGGGACCCGGCCACGATTTCCCGCAGCTTGATCGCCGATCCGGTGATACGCAAAGTGTCCTTCACCGGGTCGGTGCCGGTGGGCAGGCATATTGCGGCCTTGGCCGGGGCTGCCATGAAGCCCTGCACCATGGAACTGGGCGGGCATGCGGCCGTCATCGTGGCCGCAGACGCCGACCCGGTCGCGGCCGCGCGCCTGTTGCTGCCCATGAAGTTCCGCAATGCGGGCCAGGCCTGCATCGCCCCGACCCGCTTTCTGGTGCATGACAGCCTGTATGATGCCTTTGTGACCGCCCTTCTGGAAGGGGTGGCGACGCTGGCGCTGCCGCCATTGGCCAGCCCGCGCCGCGTCGCCGCCGTGGCTGCACTCGTCGACGATGCCGTCCAGCGCGGGGCCCGCCTGCTGGCGGGGGGCAGGCCGGCCGGCGGGTCCCATTATCCCGCAACCATCCTGGGCGATGTGCCGAGCGACGCCGCCATCCTGCGGGAGGAACCATTCGGACCCGTCGCAACGCTGCATCGTTTTGATGCCGATACGAAAGCGTTGGCGATGGCCAATGCACTTCCTTTCGGTTTGGCAACGTACCTGTTCACCGATCATGCCCCCCGTCAGGCCCTTTTCGTCGACGGGGTGGAAAGCGGGATGCTGTCCATCAATGGGGCGCCCACCGCCCTGCCCGAAACCCCCTTTGGCGGCGTGAAGGATAGCGGTTTCGGCCGCGAGGGCGGGATGGAGGGCCTGGCCCCCTACATGGTGACCAGGCTGGTCAGTGTCCATCACCAATGGCGCCTGTCATAGGCGCCCGTCCCGACGCCGCACCGTGCGCGGGACCGCCGGCGTTCAGAACCCAGCTCTCAGGGTCAGCAGCAGACGGCGGTCGGGCCCCGGGGTCCCTACCCGCTGCTGGTAATGCCGGTCCAGGGCGTTCTGCGCGGTCACATCCAGGTCGATGCCCGCCAGCGGCGTCCACCCGGCGGACAGGTCCAGCAGCGGATAGGACCCCAGCCGCACATCGCCCGTGGGAATGGCGCTGTCCAGCACCGAACCCGTATGCCGCACACCCCCGCGCAGGCGCCAGGGCCCGTCGGTCCAGGCCACCTCGCCCCCCGCCTGCCAGCGTGGCCGGTCGCGCACCGGCACCCCGTCGCTGAAATGGCTGTCCGTATGCGCGGCAAAGGCGGTGACGCTCCACCCGTCGGCGGGGTGCAGGGTCAGCGACAGTTCGCCCCCCTGGCTGCGCAGGCTCTGCCGGTTGACCAGGCGCGGCGGCGGCCCAGGTTCAAAATCGACAAGGTCGCGGATACGCAGATGGAACAGCCGGAACGACGTCTCCCCCGGCAGGAAGCCCAGCCTGTGGGTCAAGGCCGCATCCAGGCTGCGCGACCGTTCGGGCCGCAGCGCCGGATTGCCGACCAGCGGATTGCCCAGCGCGTAAAAGCTGGGAAGCTTGTACCCTTCGCCATAGCCGACGCTGATTATATTGTCCTGGTCGCGCCAGGAAAGGCCGCCGGACAGGCTTGTCTGCGTATGCCCGTCGGCGCGGTCCAGGCGCAGCCCGGCCTGTCCCCCCGCCCCCCTTTCCGGCTGATATCCCGCCTCGGCAAAGGCCGACCGCGTGGTGCGGTCCAGGTCAAAACGGCTGGGCAGCTTGAAGAAGCCGAAATCCAGGCTGCCATCGCTGCGCCCCTCCTCCCGCTCCAGCCCCAGGCCGGTCAGCAGGCGCAGGCCGTTATCGGCGGCATAATGCAGCGCCGCCGTTCCATTGCGACGGTCAAAGCGGTTGTCGGCGCGCATGGCCGGAAGGCCGTCGGGATTGGCGGGACCGCCGGCCACGGCCGGGGTTGCCGCATCCTCGCGCAGACGCAGGGCGGCGGCATCGACCGCCAGACTGAACGCCCCCGGCAGGGTGAAGCGCAGACGCGTGCCGCCGGCGGTGGTCGACCCCTCGCGCTGTTCCAGCTGCCGCCCCACAGCCCATTCGGCCCCGCCGCTGTCATCGGGGAAGGCCTGGGCATCATAGGTCAGGCGGCGCAGGCTGGCACTGGCCGTGCCGCCGTCCCAGTCGCTGTCAAAGCGCGCGATCCCCTGCCGCGCCTTCAGCCGGTTACCCGACGGGACTTTGCCCGACCTCAGGTCGCCCACGGACAGGCTGGCCCGCACGGGGCCCAGGGGGCCGCGCAGCCCCGCTTCGATCTGGCGGTGGTTGCCGTCACCCAGGGTCAGAGCCAGGTCACCGGCAGGAACGGTGTCACCCTTTCTGGTCTCGATGGCCACAACCCCGCCCAGCGCGTCGGCGCCCTGCACCGCCGACAGGGCACCACGCACCACCTCCACCCGGTCCACACCTTGCAGAAGCAGGGTACCGGCATCGGCCGACCCGCCGCGGCTGTTGGTCGGGTCATTCAGCTTGATGCCATCCACCAGCACGCCCGTATGGTTGGGATCGGTCCCCCGCAGATGGATGGACCCGACAGCACCCGGCCCGCCCCCTTCCTCCACAAACAATCCCGGCACCCGCGACAGCAGGGACGGCAGCGAAGCATCGCCCGGCCGTGGCGTCAGCACCGTTGTGCCCGGATCATCGGCGGGGCCAAGCCGTGACCTGGTCACGATGATGGCGGGTGTGTCGGGCGGCGGCTCTGCCGCCATGACGGGTCCGGTGGCCAGCAGGGCCAGGGCGGCGGCAGCAGGGAAACGGGCAATTGGCATCGGCACTGTCATTCCGGTGATTTGCGGATCAGGCGGGAAACAAACCAGGCCAGCGACGGCGGCAGCAGGGCCACCACGAACGCCGCCGGAAACAGCAAGGCATCGCCAAACCAGGGCGCGGTCAACGCACCAGCGCCCGCATAAAGCAGGGCGACACCAAGGCTGGAGGCAAGGCAGGCGGGCATCAGGCGGGACAGGGGCACGCCGGCCATGCCCGCCACAATCACGGAAGCTTCCGCCAGGACCGGCACGGCGCGAAGTCCGGCCACCATCCAGGCGCCATGGCGCCCGACCAGCCGGAACAGGCGCTGCTGCTCCCCCACCGGCAGAATGCGGGGCAACAGCAGGGGACCGACGGTACGGCCCAGCCCATATCCGACCCCCGCACCCAGCATCATGCCCGCCGTCACGGCCAGAGTGCCGCCAAGCCAACCCAGCAGCGCACCGGCCGCGACGGAGACGATGCTGGACGGTATGGGAAGCAGGATGTCCGCCACCAGGGCGCCAATGACCATTGCAACCGTCAGCAGCAGGCTATTGTCGCCATCCAGCCCGCCGCCGACCGCCGCCGATAACGGCGCTTCCAGCAGGGCGAACGGCACCAGGATCAGGGCCAGCAGACCGGTCAGCAGGACCAGCCATCCGACCATGACACGGCCCCTTTCCGCCTGCCCGCCGCGTGCCTGGACCTCCCCCATCGTCCCCCGCCAGTTCATTGAAAAAATGCCCAACCGACGCCTGAGAGGTCATAATACCAATAAGTTATTTTACTTTCAATTCCTTATGCGTTTCCGGGAGAGAGGCATATACATCAGATAAATTTTAGCGTGCAGACACCCCTGACCTGTGACAGATTGTTAGCCGGATGATTTTCTATCAAAAGGCCGTGGAGGGTATATGAGTTACCTGAGCCTGCCGCGCTTGACCTTCAGCGGCCTTTTTGAGGCCGATGTGAACACGGTCAACAATGATGTCCGCAACTACAGCAACCCCACCTTCGAACCGCGGTTCCAGGCGCCCTGGGTCAAGCATGCGGACGGCAAAACAACCTATAATGGCTGGTGGAACCCGGATGGCGGCAATACGTTCCGCCTGCTGGACTGCGCCATCACGGGGGCCGTGGGGCCGGCGGGCGAAGCGACAGCGGGCGACGCCGCCCTGTCCCTGCGCATCGCGACCCAAACGGCGCGCACCGCCGCGAAGCTGGTCGATCTGGACCCGCAGTTTCAGTTCGCGTCGGGCATCTGGGGCCTGCGCATCGAATTGACGGATGGCACCCGGCCTCTGATGGCCGGCACCATGCCCCCCGCCTGCTTCCGCGACCTCTATTTCGGGCGCCTGGTGGATAAGGCGACGGGCAAGGCGGTGGGTGGAAGCCCCGGCGCGTCGGCCCGCTTCACGGGTGTCCTGACGGATATTGTCTGGCATGATGATGCCGATGCCTCGCCCGTGCTGAAGGCCTTGAAGCAGGAAGCCGCCGCCAATGGCGGGCGGCTGTCCATCAGCCTCATGACCTATGGCTATTCCAAAAGCCGGGACATGACCGACTTCACCTATGGCCGGCTGCTGGGCACCATCGCCCCCTGGAAAGAGGGAGAGCCGGAGACATTTGCGCCGGGTCGGCGCTTCTCCCCTTCCATCGTCGATGCGGCCCAGGGTCCGCCGTCGGCATCGGCCTATAATATCGGCTACATGAACGCGGCCTTCACCCCTGGCAATGACCGTGTGTCCGTGGATTATGCCATCGGCCTGCCGCTCTGGCTGCTGGCCTCGGCCCAGCCCGATGTGGTGGACAGCCAGCCCATCATGCCGCAGGACCTGGGCGATATCCGGCTTGTGGTGCTGAACCGGGCCGACAGGGTTTTGCCTGATGGCAGCATCGCCACCCTGATTGATGAAGGCAACAAGCCCGGCGACGGTGACTATGTCACCATCGCCACCCTGTCCGGTTACAGCGACGTCACCTGGTTCACCGGAACGGGCGGCATCATCGACAGCCCCGTGCCGGAGGCTGCCAAGGCGTTGGTGGATGATCACCCGCTGGCCCTGCTGATACAGGTGGACGGCATCTGGACCGTCGCCATTCGCGAAAGCAATGGCGGACAATGGGCCCGTGCCGACAATTTCATTCAGAGGCTGGATGCGCCGGTCACAGGCTGGGCCAGCAGCACAGCCACGCTCTTTGCCATGCGTTATGGCGCGCCCTTCGCCGGGGCCAGCATCAAACTGTCCCTGGCCGCCCCCGACGATACCAGCGGCGGGGCCGGATCGGACGAGGTGAACCCGCCCCAGGCGCCCATTCCCACCATCAATGTCCCGGCCACTGCGCTGCGCATGGACGCTGCCGTCCAGGCCGACGACAAGGGGGTGGCGACCCTCACCTACTACGCCGCCGATCCGGGCAATCCGCGCGGCTATATCGATGGCCAGATTTACGAGATCAATTATGTGCTGGCCGGCGGCGGGCAATCGCCGCTGCCGATGTTCGAACAGGTGGCGGTCCATGTGCGTGACGGGTTCGACCCGCCCACGACACCCAGTTGGGACACCGATATCGCGCCGGTGCTGGTTCAGTATGGCAACCTGTATCCGATCATGAGCCGGGGGCTGTTCAGCTTCTCCAATTACGACACGGTGGTACAGCACGCCCGCCTGCTGCATCTGGCCTTCACCCGCCCGCCGGAGGACCCGAACTACATGCCGGCCACGCGCGACATGTCGGCGGGCAAACTGCGCATGATCGTCGACTGGCTGGGAACCTTCCTGAAGGACGCGCCAGGCGGCTACGGCGCGCTGCCGCCGGCCAAGGCGGCAGCGACCCTGGAACCGCCGGCGCCGGCGCCCGTGCTGGGCGATGTCGCCACCCGCCGGGGCAGCCCCGGTCTTCGCAAGGCCATCCGCAGCATGGGGCACGGATCACCCGTGCCACCGGGCGTGAAGGCGTGAGAGGGAGGAGCAGGCCATGCTGAAGATCGATCCGAAATATGTCGCCCAGATCCGTGCCGCCAAGGCTCCTGCCGATCTGCACCTGATGGTTCAGAACGCCATCGAGCTGGAACATGCGACCATCCCCACCTATCTCTGCGCCTATTTCACGCTGAAGCTGGGGACCAACCAGCCGATTGCACAGATCATCCGGTCCGTGTTGATCGAAGAGATGCTGCATATGAGCATCGCCTCCAACCTGCTGATCGCATTGGGCGGGCGGCCGGCCATCGACAATCCTGCCTTCATGCCGAAATATCCGGGGCCTTTGCCCATGGGCATCGGTGACGGGCTGATCGTGCCGCTGGCCAAATGTTCGATTGATCTGGTGCGCGACGTGTTCATGAAGATTGAGGAACCGGCCGAACCGCTGGTGCTGAAATCATCTGTGGCAGAGGCGCCCAGCTATTCCACCATCGGTGAATTCTATCTGGCGATCGCCGACAAGATCCGGGAACTGGGGCCCATCGCCTTTGCCTGCCCGTCGGGGCCGCAGATGGTGGACAATAGCTGGTTTCCCGCCGATGAGCTGTTCCTGATCCATGATGTGGACAGCGCCTGTGCAGCCATCGACGTGATCGTCCAGCAGGGAGAGGGGACGACCACCAGCCCGGTGGATATGGAAGGCGACATCGCCCACTATTACCGCTTCGAACAGATCGTCAAGGGCAAGCGGCTGGTGGTCGATCCCGACGCCCCGCACGGCTATTCCTTCTCCGGCGCGCCGCTGACGCTGGACCTGCGCAATGTCTGGAACATGCAGGAAAACCCCGATCCCGACGCGCTGCCGGCCGGGTCGCGGGCACAGCATGTGTCGTTGCAGTTCGCCGCCGCCTATACCAGCCTGCTGCGCGCCCTGCACGCGACGTTCAACGGCACGCCCGATGCCGTCAATCGGGCCATGGGCATCATGTATGAGATGCGGCTGCTGGCGCAGCAGGTGCTGGAAACCCCGTTGCCCGGTTCACCGGATCAGTCCACCGGCCTGCCCTTCCGTTATCAGCCCTCGATCTGACGTCGACCGCCCACGCGGGACGGCCTTCACATCCCGGGGCCATGCCCTGTTGCAACCTGCTTAATGTCCGGAGGGAACGTTCATGGCTGCCTATACCATTCCGGCCCGTGTCGCCGGGGCCTTGCTTCTGCTGTCGTCCGCAGTCCCGGCCCTGGCCGACACCGACAGCGGGCCCGTCAGCCCCGTCTATTCCACGCGCGGGGTCCATAATCCCGCCGCCTATGCCAATTGCGATCCGGCCGATTGTCTGGTGGGCCGGTCGGAAGGGGAACCCAGCGACCCGCTCTACCCCGTCTACTGGACGGCCAGCTGGGACATGTATGTGGTGACGGAGGGGTTTGAAAAACATTCACCGCCCTATAACGGCGCCCCGCCGGCCGGCACCAAATACACCACGTCCAAGGGCTGGACCTATTATGACAGCACCTGGAAGGGCGGGACCGGCACCGGCGCCATGATGGAATATTACGAGAAGAAATGCCTGCCGATCTTCCCGATCGACAACAGCTTCTCCTGCGCCTTTGTCTCCATGGGCGACCGGGCTTTCTTCGTCACCTATGATGACCGTCCGTCCTGGATGCCCAAGGTCTGCCTGTTCTCGCCGCTGAACCACCCGCCGCGGCGCAACTTCATCCAGCACCTGCCCTACGCCAAGGTGGACAGCAACAATATGCCCGGCAAGTTGCAGGGATATTCGGTGTGGCTCAGCCAGAAGACCGGGTCCGTGACACAGGTGGGCGTGGCACCCGACCGCACGGCGCAGGGCGACATCATGTTCGGCTACGCCTTCTATTCTGCCTATACGCCGGACGCCACGGACAAGAACGCAGCGCCCTATCGCCACCCGCAGAGCTTCTATTTCTCCGGCTTCCCCGGCATTCCCAACCCGCCGCCCGGCGTTCCGGCCTATCCGTTCGCCCCGATCGTCAGCCAGCATTACACCAGCTTTTCCATGGAAAGGCCGGACCCGGCCAAAACCTGGAACCAGGTGGCCGACGCCATGGTGAACAACCCACCACCCTGTCAGCTGTTCAACCCGCCGCAGGATAACAAGAGCCTGAGCGCCACACCGGCCGACGGCACTTCCCGCAAGCAGGGCAAGCAGCAGGGCCAGCCCCTTCCCGGCACCTGGGGCAATATCCCCAACTGACGGGGGCCCAAGGCCGGCGGGATCCCTGCCGGCCCGACCCCGGGCGCTATCAGCCGGGGCCGCACATTGTGGAATTATACCAGCCTTCGCCGGGGTGACGGCGAGGATTCATCAAGATATTGATAATAAATAAAAACTTCTCTGACGGACTCCAAGCGATGCCCGGCTGCGCAGTCTGGGGATCATCCAGAACGAGGCCGGATAAGGCCCCTCCCCTGCCCTAGGCGCGCAACAGCTGGTCAATGGTTTGCCGAAGCTGTTGCAGCCGGCGGCGTTCATCATCGGCCAAGGGGGCATTCGCCTTGGCCAGCACTTTCAGGCCCCCTTCAAGCTGGGTCATGGCCCGCTGCAACGGGGTGACCTTTTTCGCTGACGGGGGCGTCGCCGCCCCTGCCCCCTGCCCTTCCGGCTTCTGCGCCCGCGCTTCGCGGAGCAGCTTGACCGACGCGCCTTGGCGCAGCATCGCCAGCAACCGCTCCCGCTCGGCCCCTTCATCGGCCAAGGCCAGTTCAACCATGGCGTTGCGGGAAAGGTGCAACGTTGCACATTCTGTCAGGACCGCGTCGGGCAATGTCAGAAGTTTCAGCACGCGGTTGATCTGTGTCCGGCTCCAGCCCAGGGCACCGGCGGCCGCTTCCTGCGTATAGGCGTGGCTCTCCATCAGGGCCTGGATCCCCCTCGCCTCCTCCAGCGGCGTCAGGTCGACGCGCTGCAGGTTCTCCACCAGGGCGATTTCCTCGGCATTGCCGCTGGTCACGATGGCATGGAGTGTCGGCCGATTCAGCAGGCCGATCGCGCGCCAGCGCCGTTCTCCGGCAACAATCTCATAGGCGCCGCGTGCATCCACCATGGGGCGAACCAGGATCGGCTGCAACAGTCCCTGACGTTCTATGCTCTCCGCCAGCTGACGCAGCGCATCTTCATCGAAATGCCGGCGCGGTTGGTCGGCGCGGGGTTGGACGCGCGACCACTCCACCTCGATCAGGCGGGGAAATTCACGGGAAATCAGCGAGCCATCGCCGCGTGCCGCAACATCATCCATGGCCCGGCCGAACGCCGACTTACCCTTCTGCAGCTTCACCAGCAATCTCCTTGGCCAGATGGAAATAGGCCTGCACCGGGTGATCGGCGGGCAGGGCCTCTACCGCGATGACATTGTTATAGGCCGCCTGGTTGATGCCTGTGCTCATCCGGATGGGCTCGAACACGCGGCCCAGATCGCTGTCACCGGTGAAGCGGGTGCGCAGATCGGACAGGACCTCGCGGTCAACGGTCTGACGCTCGGCAAACATGGTCGGCAACACACCAAGCACCGTCAATTCATGGTTGGTGAAGCGGCGGACACGGCCAATGGTCTTCAACAGTAGCGGGATTCCCAGCAGATCCACCGGCCGTGTGGCCACAGGGATCAGCACATGGTCGGCCGCGTTCAGCGCATTGATGGTCATGGACCCCAGATTGGGCGGCGTATCGATCAGGATGAAATCATAATCGCCCAACAGCTCCGCCAACGCCGCCTTCAGCCGCGTTTCCCGGCCGACCAGACCGGCAGCACTGTCGAATTCCGCCAGTGCCAGGCCGGAGGGCAAAACATCGAAATTACGCAGCCGGATCAGCGTGTCGCGCACGGGCCGGTCGTCGACCAGCACGGCATGGAGCGTGGCGGATCGATCTTCCAGTTCAATGATGTCACAACCCACCATCGCCGTGGCGCTGGCCTGCGGATCGGCATCGACCAGCAGCACACGAAAGCCCAGCCGCGCAAAGCTGGCGGCCAGATTGACGGCCGTGGCGGATTTGCCCACGCCACCTTTCTGGTTGGAACACGCGATGATCCGGGCCCGCCCGGGTTGCCCGCCGCCGCCGATCAGGCGCAGCACGGCATCGGGTATCGGCTCCTTGCCGCTTTCCCAACGGCTGATCCGCGCCTTGTCATAGGATCGCCCCAGCGCGTCATTCAGGTGCCGGGCGCAGCCTTCCTGCGTCAGTCCCTTGCGCTTGCGGAACGCCTTCAATGCATCGCCCGCCATTCCCCAACCCTTTATCGGCATTAACATGCGCACAGTGGGACA
Organism: Hydrogenophaga intermedia; assembly: GCA_943371025.1. Lineage (GTDB taxonomy): Bacteria > Pseudomonadota > Alphaproteobacteria > Azospirillales > Azospirillaceae > Niveispirillum. The sequence goes on along the minus strand of CALRTC020000025.1, from coordinate 22,081 downwards.
GGGCAGGGGACTTGTCAATAAAGTTGACGGTGCCATGTCAACCTGATTGGTCCCGAAGACGGGCAGGGGAGGGGGGTGTGCAACGTTGCACATCGCTGGCGGGTCATTCGGGCGCGGCCCTTGTGGGCCGTTGCCCATGACGATCACGGTGCTTTCGGTATGGCTGCTTCCAACAGCCTCAGCCGTGCAGGAAGACAGCCCACGATACTGTCGTGGACCTGTTCCACGAAGTCCGGGGGCATGAGCGAGAGGGCCTTTCCGGGCGCCGCCGCGGCATCCTCCAGGATCTCGCCAATGGCCTTTCTTATCAGCGTGGGGCCAAGGCCGGCCGACCTGGCCGACTGGACGAAATGCCGCCCCGCCACCTCTTCGATACGGTAGTGGTTGTTGTCCCCGACCGCCATGGCCAGCTTGTACTTGTTCTTCGGAATTTGCTGTCTGTCGTACGCGGGCTGGGCGGACAGCACGTCGTAAAACGGTGTCAAGCTGTAGCGGCCTTCCGGTTTCAGGAAGATGCTGAAATTCTTTGCATGTCCGTCGGTGGCTCCGATCAGCCAGAACAGGATCTGGCTTTTGAAAAAATCCACCTGGTCCTGTTGGGGCTGGTCAGACCCGCGCAGAAGGGTCAGAATGTCGGCCATGCCGGGGCCGCCATGGCTTTGGTATTTCCGTGCCGACGGAACGCCCAACGCCTGGCAGCAATCCTCCTGTGGAAGGCGCAGCAACTGCCGTCCATCGCGCCAGCGGCGATCAAACCGTTCCACGACCAGCACCCGCCGCTGCCCGAATGTTCTGATCTCCGTCCGAGCGACCTTCAGGCCGAATGCCCCCAGTAACTTTAGGCAGTAATGTTCGTTATCGACGCTTGCCGCCATGTCGATACGGCCGAATGCGGTCGGTATCTCCCCCAGTTGCGGTTTAAGCAGATGGGTGGTCGGCGTTGTCCCGGTCGGGCGCATCCATTGCTCCGCCTGCCACAGAAGGGCGGTCTTCTCCTGCGCGCCGGCGATCGAGATGCGGAATTCCTGTTCTCTGTTCAAACCCAGGGGGGAAGATTCAAGGCCGGCAAGAATGGCTTCGATCGCCGCATCGCTGACGGGCTCTCCGGTCAGGGAGAATTCCTTGTCCAGGGGAAGGTCGTCCGGCAGGAACTGCATCGCGCCCACACATTCGCGTCCGATGGCCTCCAGCAGACTGAAATAATCCGTCCCTTTCGCGCCCATTCGCTCTGCCACGCGCCTGCGCACGGATGGATTGTCCGGCAGAAGGTTGTCGAAGACAGCAACCACCGCATCACCGCTATAGGCGCTTTCGCGAAGGGGCAGGGACAGGGAGATGGGAAAGGCCGGCTGCCAGTCGAGCCAATCCTGATCGTAAAGGAAACTGATCGCACCGTTCGCCTCCTTATGCAGGCGACCGACAAGGCGATTATTGATCAGGATATTGAGCCGCGTATGGGCCTTCCGCCGTCCCATCAGAAGATATCCTCGATATCCTGGCTCAATGTCTTGGCGCGGGTATCGACAACCAGCTCCAGATCAAGCGCCGCAAACAGCGCATAGATTGAGGAGAGCTTTGTGCCATCATGGCCCGTCTCAATCTTTGAGATCATCTCCTGTCGCAGCCCCGACAGGTTTGCGAGGTCAGTCTGCGTCAGACCCAGCTGCTTACGGGTCCGCTGGATGATGGTTCCCAACTGCCGGGACGAGCGCACGATATGGGGCATGCCGTTTCCTTCTCATCCCAGCATGCTATAAATCGCATAAAGTCACAATATGCTAGATATCGAATAAAATGAAGATATGGGGTAATGCGCATAAAACGACCATAGGCGCTAAACCGCCAAGGCTGTCTTCGGGGGCATCCGCCCTTCATCGGACTGACGTTGAAAAAGTCCGGTGAACCGATCCCGGCACCTGATTTGCGTCATGCCACCCGAAGGCGCGGCAGGGCAGGGGGCTTTACCGGACTTTTTCAACGGCCCGATTTTCTCGACAGTTAAGAGTCAGACCTGCAGCTTTTCCTCTGCCACCACCGTGTCGGCAATGGCGGGTACCCATTTTTTCAGATTGCTGGGCGCCGTCGCGGCGGCCGGCAGGGTGACGCCCAACTCAGCGGCCCGCGCGGCCCAGGCCTTGCGCGTGGCGAAATCAGCCGCCTCCAGCCAGCGTAAGGCGGCGATGACACCTCGCTGTTTGTATCGGCGTGCTTCCGCAGCAGCGGCCATTTTCTCCGCTGATTCTCCTTGGCGCTGGACCTTGGGCTTGGCTGCCGTTTTCACGGCGCGTTCAAGTTCCCCGACATCCTTGGTGCGCACACGGAAAACCAAGCCGACAACCCGGCCGCCATTACCGCCACGGCCTTGCCTGACTTCATCCATCTCGACGCTGAATTCGGCGAGTTCGTTGATTTCCTGGATCGCGGGGTCGAGAGCCTTCTTCCGTAAATCCTTGAAATCCTTAAGTTTATCTCGGCAGCCCAGAACGTCGCGCACCTCGTCGATCTTGGCACTCCAGTAAGGCTCGGTGGCCTTGCGATCGGCATAGCGTTTCAGGATCTCGTAGAGCGTCAGCGCATATTTGCTGGTGAACTGATAGATCACCGACAAGGACAGGGCCGAGTAGAGGGCAGGTTCCACCAGGCGTTGGGCAACCTCTTCTGGAAACTCAAAGGTCAGTTCACCCGTCACCTCATTGATGGTAACCCGTCCCAGCAGGTGGTCCGAAACCCAGGTGCGCCCGTCGGAGTTCAACACATCGTATTGAACCAGGACCTTCTGCAACCGCGTCAAACTCTCCTTCAGCCAGAAATTCGTATCCCCATGCGAGGCGGCGTCGCGGGCTTCTGCTGCGAACCGTCGGATGTCGGACAGATAGGTGTTATGGCGGGCCGACTTACCCATGTTGGGGGCAGCGATGGCCAGCAGATGATTGAACAGCTTGCGATCGGACAGCCGCAGATCTTCGTTGCCGGTCGCCCGTACTTCGACCAAAGCGGTGGCCTTGATCAAGGTCCCGCTCAATTTCTTGCGGCGTGCTGGCTGTGTTGCCACAATGGATAGTGATGGTTCCGACACGAAACCTGCTCCTGCTCCCAGTCCACGCAGTTAGTCATAACCCGGACCAGAAGCCAAGAATTGAGTCCGTTGAAAATGTCCGAAGAAGACCTTCTTTGCCTTTGAATCCTTAATTCCTTAAATTCCTAGGCCGGAATATGTGATGATTTCCAATCACTTACACGTCATACCCGGACAAATTCAACGCTTCTGCGGACGTTCACAACGTTCCAATGGGAGGTTCTCAACGCCCCTCGGCAACGAACCCGGACATTCTCAACGGTGTCATTAGATATCAGGCCTTTATGGCGTTTCACCGGACCTTTTCAACGCTACGGCTGAAGCCATGTTTACCGGACATCCCCAACGGGGGCCCCTGATGGCTGACGAATCAGGCGGTTGTGATTCGCTCTTCCCGGACTTTTTCAACGGCCCCCGGACATTTCAATGCCTGTCCCCACGGCCGTTGCAGATATTCATCGGACATTTCCAACGGGGCCCGAAAGGTTTCACCGGACCTTTTCTACGGCGTTGGAGGGTGAAGCGCCACGTCGGCGGTGCAGGGGACGTGATCGCATTGGCTGTTTCAATCCACGCCCCCGTGGAGGGGGCGACTGCATTCGGGCGAGCGATGGCAAGAGGCGTGCCAGTTTCAATCCACGCCCCCGTGGAGGGGGCGACCCAAGGTCTCAACCTTCACCTCCAGCTCCTGGAAGTTTCAATCCACGCCCCCGTGGAGGGGGCGACGTCCGCGTTGTTGCCGACCGACCCACGAGACGCACGGTTTCAATCCACGCCCCCGTGGAGGGGGCGACTGGGTTGACATATATACTTGTCCAAGAAGGTGCAATGGCTGGTGTTGCGCGAACCGGGGTGGGCTTTGATCTCCCGGACGGGCCTGGTCGATTTGCCAGATTAACCTATTGTCTTTGAAAAGAGTTTTCCAGTGCGAACGAGGGTCGCTCCGCGTGATCGCTCCAGGTTCGCGCGAGGGTCCGGCCGGTGGTCAGAAGATCAGGGGAGCGTCGAAATCCTGGGCGGGTTTGGCGCCGATATGTTCGATGCGCCGCGCGGCGTTGGCGCCCAGATGGTAGAAGCGGAGGCTGTCCACGGCCGGGTCGATCTCCCCGATGAGCCCGATGGTCACCTTCTCCTCCAGAAAGGGGTGGACCAGTTCCTCCCGCTTGCGCTCCTGGTAGCTTGTCAGCACGGTCTTGCGTGCGTCGTCGCGCAGCAGCACAGCCCCACCCTCGTGCCGTTCGAAGTCCCGCGCCGTCACCTGTCCCCGGTTCAGCAGGGACAATGCCACGCGGTCGGCCAGGACAGGGCGCAGTTCCTCCATCAGGTCCAGGGCCAGCCCGGCGCGGCCGGGCCGGTCGCGGTGCAGGAAACCCACCTGCGGATCCATCGGCAGTGGCCGCATTCTCCGCCCATTGCCGCTCCACATGGATCAGGGCGCATTGACGCGGGCAGAACAGCCAATGCTGAAGGGCCGACAGCGGGATCGGGTCATCGTCTTCCGTGCCGCCGGCCCTCCATCATCGCCTGTCGGATCAGAGCCGCTCGATGATCTCCACCCCCGCCGGCAACCCGTCCTGGTTGATGGTCACGGCATAGTCGGCGAAGCTGCGGGCCGGGGGCCAATTGTCGGTACGCGGGTCCTTCACCGGCACCTCGCTGCCCGCATGGCGGCGCAGCACCTGCACCCGGTCGAACAGGCCGGGGGCGGCGGCGTTGCCCAGCGCGCTGGCATGTTTGAACAGGATCAGCTTGCGGCTGCCCATTTCGCCGCGCGCGGCGGAACGGTCATGGTCGAACATCTGTTCCAGTGCCGACCAGAGCAGGTCCAGATCCGCCTCCGAAAACCCTGTCTTTTCCGCCAGTTTGGCCGAGATATAGCCATGGGCGCGGTACAGCCCATAGGGGATGATGTGCTTGCGTCCCATGGTGCGGTTTTCCCGCCGCGCCCCGTCGGCCTCGCCTTCCTTCTTTTCACCCTCTGTCGTTGCGGCCATGCGGGTGATGGAGATTTCCAGCGGCAGGACGGGTTCCACGGACTGGGCAAAGGCGAACTGCACCGGCCCCCGCACCTGTCCGCAATTGATGCCCGTGCCCATCACGGCGCCAAAGGTGCGGACGTCGAAGAAATTGTCGCACATGAATTTGCGGACGGCCTTCTCCTCCTCCTCGCCCTTGGGTGTCAGCTTCTTGGCGGTGGCCACATCGGCATCGTCGGGACGCACGGCCTTATAGGCTTCGCGGTGCTTCTCGTTCAGGATCGCCCCTTCCTGGACATAGATGCCCTTGCCGGGCTCCCCTTCATGGAACAGGCCCACGAAATTGCGGATCTTGCGCTTCAGACAGACATCGGTGACCAGACCGTGGTTGGTCTCCGGGTCCAGGCGCGGCAGGTTGCCGGCGTCCGGGTCGCCATTGGGGTTGCCGTTGGTGACATCGAACAGGAAGACGAATTCATAACGGTTATTCAGCACGCCCATGGATCAATCCTCCTGCCCCTGGCTGCCGGTCTCTTCACCGGCCTTGGCACTGCGCTCATTGCGTTGATGGTAATAGCCGACGACGAAGCGTCCCTGATCCTCCAGCCCGAAATGCCGGGGCAGGGTGGTGGCCAGCCCGTCCATGATCTCGCCCACCTGGCCCTCGAACCAGCCGGCCAGCCGTTTGCTCTCCGGCCTTTTGCGTAAGGTCGACAGATGGTGGTTCGACCCGCGCAGCAGCAGCGGGAACACGGCCGACGGGGTGGCCGATGCGGCCCCGAAATACCGGTCGCGGATGCTGGCATTGACGCTGCCCAAGGCCCGATACTGGATGCTCTCCAGTACGGCGAACAGCCGGCCCAGCCGATAGGCCGGGTTTTTCTCTTCCCTGTCCAGGCTCACGTAGGGGTCCTCCTTCTCGGGCGTTTCGTGCATTTCGGGGGCGGCGATGCGGGCGTCGCGGGCCAGCCAGGCCTTGACGATGGCGGCACGCGCCGGACGGATGTCGCCATCCGCCCGGATGCGTTGCAGCACGGCGGACAGCAAGGCGCGTGGATAGCGGGTGTTGGGGTTCAGGACGGCGCGCATCAGTTCGCCGCCCAGCAGCGGCTGGATGTTTTCCGCCTTGTCCTGCACCGCTGTCTGGTACAGCAGGGCCTGTAGCTTGGGTTCCCCCTTCCAGGCGGGCGGGTCCAGCCGCAGGTCGCGCCAGTGCCAGCGCAGCGCCGTGGCGAAACGGCCCAGCGTCATTTCCTGCCAGAACCGCACCGACAGGCGGGCGGCGTTGGGGGCCAGACCCAGGATGTAGAAGCGTGTGGCCGGATCGACCGTCACGGCGGCCCGTTCCACCGGCATCCCCCGCGCCAGTTTTTCCAGCGCGTCGCGGACCTTGCGGCCTTCCTGCGCGTCGGTGGGGATGTCGTCCGTCTCATCCTCGAACCGCAATGCGGCCCCGGCCAGGGCCTCTGCCGCGCGCGCTGCGGCGATACCGGACGCATCCGCCCAGAAGGCGACGGAGGTATCGCCCACCTGCACCCGGTTCTCGCTGCCCTTGGCCAACAGCGCGTTCAGCGCCGTGCCATAGCCAAAGGCCGCCGCTTCCGATACGGGCGCATTGCCCCCCTGTTCCTTGGCGTAGGAGGTGAAGGCATCCAGGTTGAAGGATACCAGCGAGGCACCGGAACTCTGCGCGCCCCATACGCCCTTGATGGCCGGATGCAGGCGGGCGGCGGGGGCCTGTTCGCCCGTGACCAGACACATCTGCCTGTCGCTGGCCGCCGCCGCCAGTTCCCGCCGCCAGATTTCCTGCGCCGCCGGCCGTTCATGCAGGAAGCGGCCGGGATATTCCTCGTCCAGGGCGAAGACGATGTTCTGGTCCAGAATATCAGGGTCCCAGCCCTGATCCGCGAACGCATCCGGGTTCCAGGCCCGCAGGAAGGCCAGCAGGGCCAGCAGGCCGGGGTCATCGCTGTGCCCCAGCGCCGCCTCGTGCTTCTCCCGGAACGCGGCCAGATGGGCGGGATAGGGGACAAGGCCGCCGCTGGCCTTGTCCTTGCCCAGGCCCAGCACGAATTTCGTGTTGTCCCACAGGAAGAAGGCGCGGGGCGTCACGCCGGGCCGTTTGAAACTGGCCGGGACGGGCAGGGGCGTGGGCGGGCGCTTTTTATCCGTGCCGCGCAGATCATCGGGCGGGCGGGACAGGGTGCCGTCGCGGTTCAGCACCAGACAGAACCCGATGCCTTCGGTGGTGAAGCCAAAGGGCGGGGCCATCCCCTCGGCCAGCAGCCGGTCATAATGACGGTTCAAGGCCAGCAGGATGGTCATGACCGCACCTCCCCGCTATGCCGGTCAGGGACGGTCAGCACGCCGTTGCAAAGCTGTGCCCGGAAGAACAGCGGCAGACAACGGTCGTCACAGCGATGCCCGCCCGGATCGCCATGGTGATCCATGTCCAGCAGCATCCAGCCCAGATCCTTGTTCACCTGATCTTCCGGCAGCGTGTGGGCGGGCACAGGCTGCGTCCACAGTTCAAAGGCCGCCGGAAATTCCCGCGACCCGAAGCAGGGTTGCTGGAAACATTGCCCGGCGGCGGCGCGGCGGTTGAAAATATCCAGATGCTTGGCCGGATTGTCATCCGGCCCGGCCCGGGCGGTCATCTCAAAATGCGCTTCGATGATGTAATCGACATGGCGCAGCAGGGTGGCGGCCCGCTGCTGCCGGTCCTGATCGGCGCGGGTGTAAAGCTCGGTGACATGCCCGGCCTTCATGGCCTGTTTCACCTTGGCCACCGGCACCTTGGATGCCACCTCATTGCGGCGGATCGACATGAACTGAATGGGGTTCAGCACATGGATGCGATCCACCACCCAGGTAATGGCCGGTTTCCAATGCACCGCCTCCAGGATGCCACGCGCGGCGGATGGCGTCAGGACGTCGTAGGACACCCTTTCCACCTTCATCTCCGGCCTGGAGAAACAGGCAAAATCACCCCGCACGCGCAGTTTCACGCCGAATGGCATCCCCATTCTCCCTCACACAATCCCGTTGCCAATGTCGCGATAAGTCGGATCGTCCCAACGCAGACCCACCTTTGCGTCATAAAGATCGGTGTTGGTCAGCAGTACGAACTGATCGCCATAGAGGTCCGGGCGCACATGTTGCGCGGCTTTCGCCTCCAGCAGCCTTTTCCGGGCGCGCTGCGGTACCTGCACCATATAGGGCTGAAGCTTGCGGGCGATGGCACCGGGGGAGGGGACGAAGGACAGGTCGCGGATAAGGCCTTCGATCTTATCCGCTGCCGGCCTGTACGGCACGATCACCGGGGCCTGGGCATCGTCGATCAGGCGGAACAGGCGGGCTACGGTTTCATAGGGGAACAGCAGTGCATCGGCCCGGTCCTCCAGCATTTTCAGGATGCCGTGCCGGTCCAGTGCCCCCGCCAGTTCCTTTTTCCAGTAAAGTTCCTGGAAATAGGCCCGGATGGCATCCAGGCCCAGCGGGTCATCGGTCCGCGAAAGAACCTGTGCCGCCGTGTCGGCAAAGACTTTCAGTTCCGCCGGCGGGCGGTGGCCATCTTCATCCGCCGGATTGAACAGCAGGACGCGCCCGCCCTGCGGCCCATGTTCGCCATGGCGGTTGCAGCGTCCTGCCGCCTGCGCCACGCTGTCCAGCCCCGCCAGCGCCCGCATGACCAGGGGGAAGCTGATATCCACGCCCGCTTCCACCAGGGAGGTGGCGACCACCCGCACGGGCGCGCCGGCGGCCAGATCCCGGCGGATGTCAGCCAGCACTACGCGGCGATGCGCGGCGCAAAGGGCAGTTGTCAACAGGCGGGGTTCATCGCTGTCTGCGGCCTTCAGGGCCGCATACAGGTCGGCGGCGTGGCGGCGGCTGTTGACGATGGTCAGGCATTGCGGTGCCGTCCGCATGACATCGACCAGGGCCGGGATATCCGGCCGACCCGGCAGCGTTTCCACCCGCACCCGCTTCAACGCCCGGTACAGATATTCCGGTTCCGGCGCCAGTTCGCGCACGCCGTTCAGGCCATCAGCGAACAAGGGGCTGCTGGTCACCGCCGGTTGCGTGGCGGTACACAAGACCAGGGTACAGCCATAATCGCGGGCCAGCGCGTCGATCAGCTTCAGGCACGGGCGCAGCAGCGGCTGCGGCAAGGTCTGCGCCTCGTCCAGAACGATGACGCTGCCGGCGATATTGTGCAGCTTGCGGCATTTGCCGGGGCGGTTTGAGAACAGGCTTTCAAAGAACTGGACGGCCGTCGTCACCACGACGGGCCGGTCCCAATTCTCTGCCGCCAGGCGGGCTTTCGTGCCACCGTCCCGCCCCTCCGCGTCAGGGCCATCAGCATCCCCCCGGTCCCGGTCGGGATCGAAACCGCTATGATGTTCCAGGACGGCGTCCTGATCCGTGAGCGCCGCACGGAACACGTCCGCCGTTTGTTCAACGACGCTGGTGAAAGGGATGACATAGATGATCCGCCGCCGTCCCCAGCGGACGGCATGGTTCAGCGCAAAAGCCAGCGAGGCCAGCGTCTTGCCTCCGCCCGTCGGCACCGTCAGGCTGAACAGCCCTGGCTCCTGTCCAGCCTGGGCCAGGACATGGTCCAGTACGCGGGCACGCAGGGCGTTGACCGGGGCCAGCGCCGGGTCGGCCAACGCTTCCACGCTTGCCTTTGCGGACAGTTCCGACAGGTGCGTGGTCAAGCGGTCCCGCAATGTGACCAGATCCGTGCCGCATCCGCGTTGCACTTCCTGCCCGTTGAGGCGGGCATAGAAGGCTTCTGTCGCCAGCCTGTCGGCATCGATCAGGCATGAGAACAGCATGCGGCCCAGCAGGGACCGGCGGAAGCCGTTCAGGTGCTTTATGGATTTCCTGACCAGCTGGGGCGCCGGCGGGTCCGCGCCCTCCGGCCAACGCCTTTCTCCCTTGAAGCGGCCCAGCCTGTCCTGAAGGCTGCCAAGCTGGCCTTCCGTCCCGGCACCGTTGGCCAGCCCGGCATGATGTCCGGCAATGCTGGCCGCCAGCAGCGGGCCCCAGGACGGTCCGTAATGATGATGGGCAGCGGCGGCCCCGGCGGTGGAATGGTCAGGGCTGGGCCCCTTGCCCTTGATATAGAGCTGGTAGGCTTCCGCCATCTTGCCGATATCATGCAACAACCCCAGCGCCTGCCCGGCGGCTTCATAGCCGACAGGCTCCGCGAACCGTGCGGCCAGCGCGCCCACAGCCACAAGGTGGTCGACCAGGCATTCCCAGCTATCAAGATCGTCCGGATGGCCTGAATGAGCGTAAAGCATTGGATTTCAGCGCCTGCAATGACCATTAAGGTGTAATATGTGTTATATTATCCTGTAAAGAGTGTGATGTGTCATTGCATTACGATTTTAAAATGCCGTGACACGGCTGGCTTACCGTGAGGCATGGGAGAGAGTTACTCGACCTTGCGTGCGGGGGAGGGGTATTAAATATAAATAATTTGATATTACCACAATATAATGAAGTTTAATTTTGAGATATGGCGGACAATATTATCAATGTGCCAGTCAATATTCCGTTTAAATTCAGAATTTTGTGATTCTTACTGCTTCAATATATATGCCGATATCGCTACAGGGGCCTGCATTGTTGCCGACCTGTTCCTTGAACGAGACCGAACGGGTGCTGGATGGTGCCGCGCCGTTCGGGGCGATCGACCAGATCATGGTCGCCGACGATCCAATCCAGCCCAGCATCGACCACACGGATGACAGGGCGGCGGCGGTCGCCGCCGTACCAGGTTGTCGCAAAGCACGCTCATATCAGAAGAGATACGCAACTGTAGTGCTAACTCTGGCAGCCACCTGATGGCGGGGCTGCCGTGCTGTCGCGCACCACCAGTTCATGGACGAAAAACGGAAGCGGCGGGGGAGGGGTGCTGCCGGTGTCCGCCGCCACGATGTAGCCGGCCGCTGCCGCCCCCATGGCGAAAAGCGGCTGGCGCACCGTGGTCAGCGCCGGCCAGATGCTGGACGCCAGGGCGATGTCGTCGATCCCGGCCACCGACAGGTCAGTCGGCACGCGCAGCCCCTGCTGCTGCGCCACCGCCATGACCCCGATGGCCATGCTGTCATTGGCCGCGAAGATGGCGGTGGGTCGTTGCGCCAGCGCCAGCAGTTCCACACCCGCCGTTCGCCCCGATTCCCGCGTATAGTCGCCATTGCGAACCAGGGTGGGATCGAAGGCACCGGCCGCCGACATCACGTCGCGGAAGGCCTGGAGGCGCAATTCCGCCGACCCGAAATGGGCGCGGCCGCCGATGAAGCCGATGCGGCGATGGCCCAGGTCCAGCAGATACCGCGTCATGTCGGCTGCCGCCTTGTAATCATCGATGCGCACCATGGCCGGCAGCTCGGCCATCTCCACACCGGGACTGACGCGCACATAATGGCCGCGCCGCTCGGTCAGGACCTTCAGCAGGCGCGGATCATCGGCCAGACCCGGCATGATGATGAAGCCGTCCACCGCCGGCATGGAGATCAGCCGGGCCGCCCGTTCCTCAAATCCCTCATCGGTCATGACCAGCGGCTCCACCAGCAGGTGGAACCCCGCCGCCCGTGCCGCCGTCACCGCCCCCACCTGCAGGCCGGCGACATATTCATTCTGCAAGGACAGGGTGGGAAGTCCCGGGTAGGTCCCGAAGACGAAGGCGATCATATAGTTGCGCGATGCCGACAGGCTGCGCGCCGACAGGTTGGGGGAATAATCCAGGGACGCCATCGCCGCCCGCACCCGCTCCCGCGTTGCCGGGCTGGCCTTGGGTTCTCCGTTCATGACGCGCGACACGGTCTTGATCGACACGCCGGCCACGCGGGCCACATCATGGATGGTGGGCTTGCTCATGAACCGGGTTGCTCCGCCTGTCGCGCTGCCGCCTGCATGCATGCTTGTACCCCAGCCCCGCATAAGCAGCAATCCGGATGGGGACAACGTTGGACATTTTGTCCTTGCGGACGATGATTATCAATGGTAACAGAGTTTCACACCGGTCCTGAAAGGGTCGGTTATTTCGGATAGGCAGGGACAACGTTGTCCCAAACAAAGCCGTCCGTCGCCAAGCAGAGCCCCTGAAGGGGACGGTACCGGGAGGTTGACAATGACTTCATCCACACGCCCCGCCGCCATGGCCTGACGCATCGCGTCGGCGGCCGGCACCTGTCCATTTCACCGATCCGCGTGGACGTCATCCGCGCCGGAAACGGCCGGCCGTCGCCTGACTGGGCGTCAGGTGATCTTGTTCGCTTCCCCCAACGATCGATAAGACGAAGAGGGAGTGAAAAATGTACAAGTCTCGCCTGCTTCTGGGTGCCGCCATGCTTGCCATGGCCCCCGGCTCCGCTGCCCTGGCTCAGGCTGCGGACAATGCACTGCAACTGGAGGAGATCGTGGTCACGGCGCAGCGCCGGGCCGAAAATCTCCAGGAGACACCGATCGCCGTTTCCGCCATCACCGGGGATGGGCTGGAAAGTGCGGGGGTGAAAAGCGTCGTCGACCTGTCGGCGACCGTGCCCAGCCTGCAGATCACCAACACCGGCGGCGGCGCCTCGCAGATTTTCATGCGCGGCATCGGCAGCACCAACGTGACCGAGGTGGGTGATCCCGCCGTCGCCTATCATATCGACGGCATCTATATCGCCCGCGCCACGGCCACCGGTGCGCTGTTCTATGACATCGACCGGGTGGAGGTGCTGCGCGGGCCGCAGGGCACGCTGTATGGCCGCAATGCCACGGCCGGCGCCATCAACGTGATTACCCGCAAGCCGACGCAGCAGCTGGAAGGCTCCGCCGCCGTGGAGTTCGGCAATTACGACGCCCTGACCACCAGCGGCATGCTGAACGTGCCGCTGGACGACACGCTGGCCGTGCGCGCCGCGTTCCAGACGACGCGCCATGACGGCTATCAGAAGTCGATCACGCCGGGACCGGTGGCCGGCAACGACAAGGACAGCCAGGACGACAAGTCCGCGCGCCTGCAGGCGCTGTGGACGCCGACCGAAAAACTGTCGATCAACCTGCGCGCCGACTGGCTGAACCGGGGCGGCAACAATGGTGGCGACGTCGCCTATCCGCTGGAAACCGGCGATCCGCGCACCATCCTGTCGCGCGTCAACACCTATCGTGACAACACCTATTGGAGCGCCGGGACGGAGGTCAATTACGACCTGGACTTTGCCCAGCTGACCTATCTGGTCGGGTTCAATTCCGCCAAGGACAACCGCGTTGGTGAGAACTCAGCCACCCACGCCCCCAATTATTTCCACGGGATCGACGAAACCTGGTCGCATGAACTGCGCCTGGGCGGAGAAACCGACAGGCTGAAATGGGTGATCGGCGGCTATTACTTCAAGGAAAACAATGACGTCGATTTCCGCATCTTCCTGGCCGACAACCGTTATCTGAGCTTCATTCAGCCCGACGTCTTCGCCTCCACCAAGGCGATGTTCGGCCAGGCCACCTGGTCGGCGACGGACGCACTGCGCTTCACCGGTGGCCTGCGCTACACCAAGGACCGCAAGGGCCGCAATGGCGGTACCTATTTCACCAACAATGCCGGCGCCATCACCACCACGGTGACGCCGAACGTGTCGGACAATAGCTGGGACAGCGTGAACTGGCGTGCCGGCATCGATTACGATCTGGCCGAGCACAGCATGCTCTATGCGAACGTGGCCACGGGCTACAAGGCCGGCGGCTATTTCGACGGGGTGGAGCCCAACGACTACAAGCCGGAGGACATCACCTCCTATGAACTGGGCGTTAAGAACCGGCTGCTGGACAACCGGCTGCAGCTGAATGCGTCCGCCTTCTATTACGATTACCGGGACTTCCAGGTTTCGGCCATCGGCACCATCGCCGGACAGGATGCCACGGTGACGCTGAATGCCGACAAGGCGGAAATCTATGGCCTGGAGCTGGAGACCGATTATCTGCTGACCGAGGCGGACCGTATCGACGCCAGCGTCTCCTGGCTGCATGCGCGGTACAAGAAATTCCTGCTGCCCAAGGGCGACAGTTTCGCCAACAACGCGGCCACCGCCAATGTCGCCCGTTGCTTTGCCGCCAACTACGCGGCACCGGCCCCGCGCGCGGCTGATTTCTCCGGCTGCCACATGGCCCGCACGCCGGATTGGTCGATCAATCTGGGCTATCAGCATGAATTCACACTGGCGTCGGGCGCCAGCCTGACGGCGCGGGTCCAGACCCATTATGAATCATCCAAGTATCTGGAATATCACGGCTTCCTTCAGAACAAGGAAGGTGATTTCACCCGTACCGACCTGAACCTGACCTACAAGCCGGCGGAGGGGGCCTGGACCATCATGGCCTTTGTCCGCAACCTGGAGAATGACGACGTCCGCACGACGTCCAGTCCCAACGCCACCACCGGCCTTGCCACCAACGGCAATGGTGATTTCTACGCCCCGCCGCGCACCTACGGCGTGCGCTTCGGCATCGATTTCTGATCTCCCTCCGGCGCGGGCGGGCTTCCGGGCACCTCCCTTCCATCCCACCGGAAACGGGTCCGCCCGCGCCTTTTTTTCAAAAAGACATTCCCTGGAGGCATTGATGAATATCCATCGCGTGTTCAAGGGCGGCTTGGCCGCCGGATTGTGTCTCACGGCGCTGGGTGCGGGGCTGCACGCGGCCGAAGCGAAGGATTGGCGGGACAGCAAGCTGCCGCCCGACGAACGGGCAAGGCTGCTGGATGCGGAACTGACGCCGGATGAACGGATCGGCCTGCTGCACGGTCCCATGGCGCTGCCCTTCAAGATCGACCGCCTGCCGGAGGGCGCCATCGGTGCCGCCGGCTATATCCCCGGCGTGCCGCGCCTGGGCATCCCGGCGCTGAAGGAAACCGACGCCAGCCTGGGCGTCACCAACCCGATGGGCATCCGGCCCGGTGACACGGCCACGGCCCTGCCGTCCGGTCTGGCGCTGGCCGCCAGTTTCAACCCCAAGCTGGCCCATGATGGCGGCGCCATGATCGCCCGCGAGGCGGTGGCCAAGGGGTTCAACGTGCTGCTGGCGGGCGGTGCCAACCTGGCGCGCGATCCGCGCAACGGCCGCAATTTCGAATATCTGGGCGAGGATCCCTGGCTGGCGGGCGTGCTGGCGGGCGAGAGCATCAGGGGCATCCAGTCGCAGAACATCATCTCCACCGTCAAGCATTTCAGCCTGAACGGCCAGGAGACCAACCGCCACTGGGCCAATTCCGTCATTGATGAGGCGGCCCACCGCGAAAGCGACCTGCTGGCCTTCCAGATCGCCATCGAGCGCGGCCAGCCCGGCTCCGTCATGTGCGCCTACAATCTGGTGAACAGCGCCTATTCCTGCGGCAGCGATCATCTGCTGAACAAGGTGCTGAAGGGCGATTGGGGCTATAAAGGCTGGGTGATGTCGGACTGGGGTGCTGTGCACGCCGCCGACTATGCCGCCAAGGGCCTGGACCAGCAGTCAGGCGAGCAACTGGACGATCAGGTCTGGTTCGGCGAACCGCTGAAACAGGCCGCTGCATCGGGCAGCATCCCGGCAACGCACCTGTCCGACATGTCGCGGCGCATCCTGCGGTCGATGTTCGCCGCCGGCCTGTTCGAAGCCAAGCCCGCGCCCGCCATCGACGCCGGCGCCCATGCCGCCGTGGCCAAGCAGGTGGCCGATGAAGGTATCGTGCTGCTGTCCAATCCCAGGGGCATCCTGCCGCTGGCCGCCAGCGTGAAAAAGGTGGCCGTGATCGGCGGCCATGCCGATAGCGGTGTCCTGTCGGGTGCCGGGTCGTCGCAGGTGACCAGCCATGGCGGCAACCCCACCGTCATCCCCGTAGGGGGCGAGGGCTTCATGGCCGGCTGGCTGCGCCAGGCCTATCACAATTCATCACCCTTGAAGGCGCTGCGCGCCGCCCTGCCCGGCGCTACGGTCAGCTTCAATGACGGGCGCTATCCGGCCGCAGCGGCCGCCCTGGCCCGGGATGCCGATGTCGTCATCATCTTCGCCAACCAGTGGATGTCGGAAGGGCTGGACGCCTATGACATCTCCCTGCCGCAGGGCCAGGATCAGCTGATCGCGGCGGTGGCGGCGGCCAATCCCAACAGCATCGTTGTCTTGCAGACGGGCGGCCCGGTGCTGATGCCCTGGCTGGACAAGGTGGGCGGCGTCATTTCCGCCTGGTACAGCGGCCAGAAGGGGGGCGAGGCCATCGCCGACATCCTGACCGGCAAGGTCAACCCGTCCGGCCGTCTGCCGGTGACCTTCCCGACCAGCCTGGACCAGTATCCGCGCCCCAGCCTGCCGGGCTGGGGCCTGCCGGAGAAGCAGCAGTTCGATGTGGTGTATGAGGAGGGTTCCGACGTGGGCTACCGCCGTTTCGCGGCAAAGGGGATGAAGCCGCTGTTTCCCTTCGGCCATGGCCTGTCCTACACGACCTTCACCTATGACAAGCTGCGGGTGAAGGGTGGCGACACGCTGACCGTCAGTTTCGAGGTGACCAATACCGGCAATTTGCAGGGCAAGGACGCGCCGCAGATCTATCTGGCCGGTGCCGCCGGCAAGCCACTGCGCCGCCTGATCGGGTTCGAGAAGGTGGATCTGAAGCCCGGCGAGCGCCGCACCGTGACCGTGAAGGCCGATCCGCGCCTGCTGGCCCATTTCGATGAAGCCGGGCATCAGTGGCGCATCGATGGCGGCGATTACGACGTGGCCGTCGGCCCGTCCGCCGCGCAGACGGTGCTGTCGGGCAAGGCCCGCGTCAGCCAGCGCACGCTGAAGCCGTAAGGGGGTGGGCATGTCGACGCGAACTACTGCCGCCGGGCTGGTGTCGATGGCGGCTTTGCTGCTGGCTGCCGGCGGCCATGCCGCGCCCCCGCAGCCGGGCCTGCCCGCCGGCCAGCCGCAGGTAAAGGCTGACGGGCTGTCCTTCCGCGACCTCAACCGCGATGGCCGGCTGAACCCGTACGAGGATTGGCGTCTGTCGCCGGAACAGCGCGCCGCCGATCTGGTGTCGCGCATGACGCTGGAGGAGAAGGCGGGGGAGGCGGTGCACGGCACCGCCCCCATCCAGGGCGGCCCGATGTCGCCCGGCCCGGCCTATGACGCCGACGCGGCCCGCGCCATGATCCTGGACCGCCACGTCACCTCCATGATCACCCGCATGGCGGTCCCGCCGGTGGATTTCGCGTTGCAGAACAACCGGTTGCAGGAGATCGCCGCCGGCGGCCGGCTGGGCATCCCGGTCATGGTCTCCACCGACCCGCGCAGCCATTTCCAGGTCACGGCCGGGGCCAGCGTCACGGTCAGCGGCTTCTCGCAATGGCCGGAAACGCTGGGGCTGGGCGCCATTGACGATCCGGCCCTGACCCGGACGTTCGCGGCCATGGTGCGCGACGAATACCGCGCCGTCGGCATCGCCATGGCTTTGTCGCCACAGGCCGACCTGGGCAGCGAACCCCGCTGGTCACGCCTGAACGGCACGTTCGGGGAGGACCCGGCCCGCGTGTCGGCACAGGTGAAAGCCTATGTCCAGGGCATGCAGGGGGCCGATGCCGGTCTGGCGGCGGGCGGCGTCGCTACCGTGGTCAAGCACTGGGTCGGCTATGGTGCCGCGGTCGATGGCTATGACGGCCATAATTACTATGGCCGCTTCACCGATTTCACCAAGGGTGGCTTTGACCGGCATGTCGCGGCCTTCCAGGGGGCGTTCGAGGCCGGGGCCACCGGCATCATGCCCACCTACACGATCCAGAAGGGACTGACCCTGAACGGCAAGCCGGTGGAACCGGTGGGTGGGGGCTATTCGAGGGAACTGCTGATCGACCTGCTGCGTGGGGGCCACAAATTCCAGGGGCTGATCCTGTCCGACTGGGCCATCACCTATGACTGCAACGAAAGCTGCCGTACCGGCACCCCGCCGCAGGGCCCGAAGGATATCGCCATGCCCTGGGGTGTGGAGGATCTGACCAAGCCGCAGCGCTTCGCCAAGGGGATGCTGGCCGGTATCGACCAGTTCGGCGGTGTCGATGATGGCACGCCCGTGCGTGAGGCGGTGGAACAGAAACTGCTGCCCGAGGCCCGGCTTGACGCGGCGGTGGCCCGCATCCTGACGCTGAAGATCCAGTTGGGCCTGTTCGAGAATCCGTTTGTCGATGCGACCCGTGCCGCTGCCATCGTCGGTTCGGCCGACAAGGTGGCGGCCGGGCGCGCGGCCCAGGCGCGGTCGCTGGTGGTGCTGGAGAACAGGTTGGGGCCCGTGGCCCTGCCCGATACGGCCAAACGCCTGTTCCTTTCCGGCGTCGATCCGGCGGCAGCGCGGGCGGCGGGCTTCACCATCGTCGACAGCCCGGCCCAGGCCGATATCAGCCTGATCCGCCTGTCCGCCCCGTACCAGAAGCTGCATCCCGGTCATTTCTTCGGATCGCGCCAGCATGAGGGCGATCTGGATTTCAAACCGGACAGCGCCGGCCTGGCCATGGTGAGACAGGCGGCGGCGGCCATGGCGCCGGTCATCCTGGTGGTGGACATGGATCGGCCTTCCATCGTCACGGCGGTGCGCCCGCACGCATCCCTGCTGCTGGCTGCCTTCGGCATCGGCGACGCGGCCCTGTTCGATGCGCTGCGCGGGACGGTGACGGCGAAAGGGCGGCTGCCCTTCGAGCTGCCATCCGACATGTCCGCCGTGCGGGCACAGTCGCCGGCCCTGCCGCATGACAGTGCCGATCCGCTTTATCCCATCGGCTTCGGCCGTTGAACCGGGGGTTGATGATGCGTCACCTGTTGCTTGCCCTGCTGCTGCTTCTGGCACCCGCCGCCGCCAATGCACGGCCCGTCACCACCGATGGCGGCAAGGTGGAAGGCGTGGCAGATGGCGATATCCTGGCCTTCAAGGGCATTCCCTATGCCGCCGCCCCGGTGGGGCCGCTGCGCTGGCGCCCGCCCGCCCCCGTCATCCCCTGGCAGGGGGTGCGCAAGGCCGACACCTATGGCCTGGATTGCCTGCAAAGCCCGTTTCCCGGCGATGCCGCCCCGCTGGGCGGGCCGATGGGGGAGGATTGCCTGTATGTGAATGTCTGGGCGCCCAAGCCGCAGGCGGGGGCGAAGCGCCCCGTCATGGTCTGGATCCATGGCGGCGGCTTCGTCAATGGCGGATCGTCGCCCGCCGTTTATGACGGGTCGGCCTTTGCCCGGTCGGGTGTGGTGCTGGTCAGCCTGAATTACCGGCTGGGCCGTTTCGGCTTCTTCGCCCATCCGGCCCTGACGGTCGAAGCGGGGCAGGGGATGACCGGCAATTTCGGGTTCATGGATCAGGTGGCGGCCCTGCAATGGGTCCGCCGCAACATCGCCTCCTTCGGCGGCGATCCGGCCAATGTCACCCTGTTCGGGGAAAGTGCCGGCGGCCGGTCGGTGCATGTCCTGCTGACCGCCCCCGCCGCCCGCGGCCTGTTCGACAAGGCGATCATCATGTCGGGCGGGGGCCGGTCCACGGGCCTGGGCCTGCTGGGGCTGGCTGAGGCGGAAAGGCGCGGCGTGACCTTCGCCCGCAAGGCCGGGGTGGAGGATGAGGGCGCTGCGGGCCTGGCGGCGCTGCGCGCCCTGCCGGCCGACCGCATCGTCGACGGGTTGGACATGCGCTCCATCATGGGCAATGGCGTCGACCATTATGCCGGCCCCATGCTGGACGGCAAATTCCTGGTGGAGGAACCGGCCAAGGCCGTCGCCGCGGGGCGGGTCCAGTATATGCCGATGATGATCGGCGCCACCGGCCTGGACGGGTTCCCCATCGGCGATGCCGAAACGCTGTTGAAGGGTTTCGGCGCCAACGAGACGGCGGCCCGCCGCGCCTATGCCAGCCCGACGCCGCTGCTGACCACCTGGAAGATCGTGGGCGACCGCATCTTCATCGAACCGGCGCGTTATCTGGCGCGGCAATGGGTGGCGGCGGGGCAGCCGACCTTCACCTACCGTTTCTCCCATGTCGCGCAAAGCCAGCGGGAGAAGATGCCCGGCGCCACCCATGCCAGCGAGATCCCCTACGCCTTCCGCACCATCGACGCCCGCTATCCCGGTGCCGTCGCCTCGGCCGACCAGGCCATTGCCAAGGCGTTCCATGACCATTTCGTGGCCTTCGCCGCGACGGACGCGCCGGGTTACCCGGCCTATGTCCCGGCGCAGGACCGGCTGATGGATTACGGGGCCGATGGGGCGGCCTTCATCGCCGATCCGCTGCGGGAACGCCTGGACCTGATGGAAGCCATCCAGCCATAGCCATCACACAGAGCAGAACAATTCTGAGGGGCAAGCGTGCTGCGGTAGTGATCGATTTGGCGGGCGCGTGGGCGACAGGCACCGCAATACCCCGGCGGCGGTCCCGGTCAGCCATAGCGTTTGGACAGATTCACGCTGAAGTGCGACGGGGTTGATTTTCTCGATGTCTGGTTCGCGGGATAGCTGCAAGCTTGTTGGCGAAAGCTTCTGCGGGCGTCAGCTATCCCAGGCACTTACGGGTGTGTTGTTCATCCTGGTGGCGATGGCCGACAGTCCGGTCGAGGATCGGTCCTCGACCGGACTGTCGAGCGGCAATCGGCGTCGCACCCGTCCGTTGGCGTTCTCAATGCCGCTCTTCTGCCAGGGACTGTGCGGATCGCAGAACCAGTTCGGCAGGGGCAATGACCGCCAGACGCTGACAAACTCTGTTCCCCGGTCGAAAGTGATGCTGCGGCGGGCGGGGCCAGGCAGGGGAGCCAGGGCATCCCTGATCCGGGACACGACGCCGGCGGAGCGACGGTCCTCATTGCCCAGTAACAGCAGATATCGGGTTTGCCGCTGCTGCAGCGAGGTGACGTTGCTCTGGCCATGCTTGCGCGCAAAGATCACCAGATCCGCCTCCCAATGACCAAACTGGCTGCGGTCGGCGACCTCCGCCGGGCGCGCCTCAATCCAACGCTCTGCCGGAACCACGGGGCTACGCGGCTTGCGGCCCTTTTGACGGCGGCGGTGTCGGCGGGCAACGGCAAGCAGCGCATACAGCTTCGCCTCATGGCCCTCGGGGCTGTAAACATGCCGGTAGATGCTCTCGTGCGAAATCCGGCCCACCGGCTCCGGCTCGATCTTCAACCGCCCCGAAACCTGCTGGGGAGACCAGCCGGCCTGCAACCGCTCAACCACATGCGCCAGCAAGGCCGGGCAGCGCAACAGCTTGACCCGGCCCCGCCGCCGCCGGCGACAGGCCATAGCGTTGGCCGTCATGCAGTAGTAGCCCCGGTAGTCGTTCCCGAACCGGTCCCGGAAACTCGTGTGATAGAAATTCCGGTTGATCTCACGATGGATCGTCCCGCGATGTCGGCCAAGCCGCGCCGCAATCTTGCAGACCGGCATCGATGCCTGCAGCATCTCGTCAATCACTCCCCGTTCCGCCAAACTCAGGTGCGAATAACATTCCCCCATGGCCACCTCCATAGATAACCATCTGATATTAAAGGAATGTCGCACTTCAAAATAGAACCCACCCCGCCTACAAAGTTTGGCGCGCTAAGTTAAATTATGGAAACGTCGGGCAATTCTAAAAGTGTTGCGTCCTGGGGTCACGACATAGAAGGGGCGAAAAACCACGCCGCCATTATCAACCAAAGACAGCCACGGCTGATCTGACGTCGATGCCGCCGGCTTTTGTCCGTCGGATCTGACGTCCGACAGCCATAATGAACACGGCTGGCAACTGGCGTGCGGGCGGCACCCTATCCCAGAGGGTTTGCAGGATCGTCCGTCCTTTCCTGGCTTTGCGGATTTTCTGACCAGCAGCGATGCGCTGTGACCAGCGAAAGCCGATCTCATGGAAATAGAGATCAGCATGCTGGGAACTGATGTGATGGAAGACGCCGGCGATGGTCTGACGGACCCGGTTGTTGAAGCCTTCGGCGGCATTGGCATGGACGGTGCCACGGGCATATTCCTTGCGGGCATGACACACGGTGTCGTGATGGGCAAAGCCGGT
>CALRTC020000024.1:0-101990 GCA_943371025.1 Hydrogenophaga intermedia | reverse complement strand
GCCACCGGAATGGAGATGGTGCAGTAGAACAGCGCGAAATAGAGCCCGCTGATCAGTCCAAGCTGCCCATCCGTGACGCCCAGATCATCCTGGATCGGCTTGGCCAGGATGGAAAGAAGCTGCCGGTCCAGGAAGTTCAGCACATAGACGAAACACAGCGCACCCAGCACATACCAGGCGCGGGCGTCCGGCGGCGCACCAGCCGCCGGACCGTGCAGGGGGGACGGGTTTACCTTCATCGCTTAGTACTCGTACCCGATGCGGATACCCACGGTGCGCGGGCGCATGGTGCCGAAGCGGCTGGCCAGGAAGGCTTCCGGGTGGATGTAGGTGATCGAATGATCGTCGAACAGGTTCTCCACATAGGCCGTTCCCGTCCAGTTCCCCTTCGTGATCCCGAAGCTGGCGTTGACATTGCTGTAGCTGTCGGTGTGGCCATAGGTCGGGCTGACGCGTGTCGGCGCGCCCGGCACATTGGGGAAGGAGGAGGGGAAGGAGCCAACATGCTGCCAGTTCGCGGTAGCGAAACCATCCAGTTCCGGGGCCAGATTGACCCAGTACTGGGCAAAGACCGACCCCTGGAAGCGCGGGGACGACAGGCGCGCACCCTCCACCGCCCCGGAAATGGCGGCCTCCGCCGCTGACAGCTTTGTTACCTTGGCGGTATTTACCGATCCGTTCAGCCCGATGGTCAGGCCCGTGGCCGGGACGGCGGCGATTTCAAATTCGATGCCCTTGCTGCGGGCAGCACCGATATTGGTGGCGAACTGCACGCTGTCCGACGTCCGGTTGGCCTGCACCTGGATGTTCTTCCAGTCGATGTAGTAGGCCGCGAGGTGCGCCGTCAGCTTGCCATTCAGCCAGCGCCCCTTGAGCCCCAGCTCAAAATTGGTCAGATCGTCAGAACTGGCGCCATAGGGGATGATCAGGTCGTTGGCGTTCACGACGCTGGGCCGCCCGGCATAGGCATTGACCACGGGCGCGCGGAAGCCGGTGGAGACGCTGGCATAGGTCGTGATGGCCTCGTTGGCCCGATAGGAAGCGCTGACCTTGTAGGAAGGTTTGGAGCCCTTGGCCTTCACGCCCGTCACCGGCGCGATGGGGACCATGGTCAACGCGCCGGACTGTCCGGTCAGGGCCCAGGTCAGGTACGCGGAATTATAGCCGCCTTCCGTAAAGCCCTGCGCGTCCAGCCGGCCGTAGCGCAGACCACCGGTCAACCAGAACTTCTCATTGACGTGATAGGTCAGCTCTCCGAACCCGGCCAGTTCATGCGAAATCGTGTGAACGTACTGACGCTGGTAATATTCGTCCGGAAGGCCGGTGATGCGCCGCGCCGCCAGGAATGCCGGGGAAGAGCGATAGAAATAATCCACGTCATGCCGACGATCCAGGTAAAAGCCGCCGATGGTCCAGTCCCAGTCGCCACCCGGATCTGAAGCCAACCGTACTTCCTCCACGAACGTGTCCTGATATCCGTTGGCGTCCAGGCCGAAGGCAATGGCGCCACCGAAAGTGCCGGCAAGGTCGACATGGAATTTCTGGTCGAAGGTGGAATATGTGGTGGAACTGACCAGCTTGGCCCCGTCGAACTGGTATTCCACAGTGCCATTGTAGGTCGTCAGGACACCCGAATAGAGGTCGGGCCGGTCGGAGATGCGCTTTTCCTCACCCAAAGACGGGCTTGTCAGCGAACTGTCCCGCGGATTGCTGTCCTCACGCGATACCAGCAGGCGCACTGACATCTGCTCGGCCGGCTTCCATTGCAGGATGGCCCTTCCGCCCCAGCTTTCCAACGTATTGGAATTGTGGATGCCGGTGCCGACATTGTCGAGATAGCCTTCCTCATGCCGGTAGAAGCCGACCATGCGCAACGCCAGCTTATCCTCCACCAGGGGCGTGTTCAGCATCAGATTGTAGCGTTGGCGCAGGCTGTCCGACCCGGTCAGGCCGAAATCCGTTTGCGCCGCGGCGTCGAATTTCCGCAGATCGGGGCTTTTGGTCAGGATGCGCATGGCACCCGACAAGGAACCGGAGCCGAACAGCGTTCCCTGCGGCCCGCGCAGGAATTCCACCCGCTCCACATCGAACAGCGTAGGGTCCAGCACCGTGGTGTTGCCAATGGTCGAGATGGGCAGTTCGTCGATATAGACCGCCACCGTGCTTTGCAGGTTGGCGCCGTAACCGTTGGTGGCGATGCCGCGGGCCGTGAAATTGTTAAAATTGGCGCTTGGCCGGTTCAGGACGACACCCGGCGTTTCGCGCGCCAGCCCTTCATAGCCGACTACACCCTTGATCGTCAGGTCTTCCTGCGAGAAGGCGGTGATGGACAGGGGGACTTCGCTGATATTCTGGGCGCGGCGGGTGGCCGTCACGATGATTTCCTGCAGCGCGTCTTCCTGCGTCGCAGCCTTGCGCGGGGACGGCGCGTCCTGCGCCATTGCATGGGACGAAATGGTGGTCAGCGCGACCGCGCAGGCGGACGCGAGCAGCTTGGCCCTCATGTGAAGCGTTCTCCCTATTGGCCGCCGGTCGTTCGCCAGCGTGCCAGGGGAGGATGGGGCAATGGTTAGCCCATGTCAACATTCACTCTCATGTGTGTGAACATTATTTATGACTGATTGGTCCGGCGCAAACCGCGCCAAAACAGGGTTGATCAGGTACCGGCAGGACGATCGGGAATTCTGCCCGACGTCACGCCGTGGGGATGGTCGCGCGGGCCGGCGGGCGACGGGGCACGGTGATGGTGAATGTTGTCCCGTTGCCGGGTGCCGTCGTCAATTCCACATCGCCACCCAGGGCTGCCCGTGCCAGATTATGGACGATATGCAGGCCCAGGCCGGTTCCGCCATTGCCGCGCCTTGTGGTGAAGAAGGGGTCGAAGGCGCGGGCGGCAACATCCGGCGTCATGCCGACGCCATTATCGGTAACCGCGAAACGGGCCGGTTCCTCCAGGTTCGCCGGGCGTGACAGGCGGATGGTGATCATGGGATCGCTGATGCCGGCAAAGGCATGGACGGCGGCGTTCTGGACCAGATTGGTGACAATCTGCGCGACGGAGCCGGGCGCCACCACCAAATTGACATCCTCGGCCAGATCCAGCGAGATCCCGACCCGGCTTTGCCGCAGCAGCGGTTCCAGGCTGCGCGTCGTTTCCCGCAGATACTCACCCAGATCGATCAGTTGCGCCTCCTCCCGCGACTGATCCGCGGCGACGCGCTTGAAACTCTGCACCAGATCGGCAGCGCGCGTCAGATTGGTCAGTACGACATGCAGGCCTTCGCTGGCGATCTTGATGAATTCGTCCAGGTCGCTCCGTTTCAGCTGCCGATCATCTGCCTTGGTCTTCAACTCCAGACATTGGCTTTCGATGAAGCTGGTGCCGGTCAGAGCGACGCCCAGAGGCGTGTTGATCTCATGCGCCACACCGGCAACCAACCCACCCAGCGATGCCAGCTTCTCCTGCTGCACCAGCCGGGCCTGGGCCGCCCGCAGTTCTGTCAGCGTGGTGTCCAGCCGCCGGTAGGCCTGGGCGTTGGCGATGGCGATGGCCGCACTGGCCGCCAGCGTACGCAGGATGTCCTGTTCGCGCGGGCCATAGGCACCGGACCGCCGCGTCTGCACGGTCAGAACGCCAAGCACCTTTTCGGAAAAAGCCAGGGTGCAGAAGGCAAGCGATGCCATACGGGCATCGCCGCTTTCCTGCATTGATGGGGCAGTGGCGGCGGCGGCGGCATCCAGAACCATCATATCCGCTTCCATGGTCAGCGCCTTGACCGTCAGCGACGTGGGATGGGTCAGCGGATAGTGCGGCAGATCGGGCTGAGGCACGCCGTCCAGTGTGAACAGCACATAGGCGACATCATCCCCCGCCTCATTCAGAAGCGCGATGCCGAATGCGTCGGTGGGCAACAGCTCGCCAGCACTTTGGGCCAGGGCGGCATAAACGGTGGTCGGGTCCAGCGTCGCCGTCAGATTACGGCCGACATGGCCCAACCGGCTCAACGTGGCTGTCGATGCCTCCAGCTCCGCATTGGCGTGACGCAGATCGGCCGTGCGCACATCCACCTGCGCCTGCAGGATTTCCGTGTCGATGCGCAGCCGCTGTTGATACCGGCCCACAACCCAGGAGACGAAGGCGGCACCCGCCGAAACCGCAATGGCGAAGAACAGGAAGGTCTGGATGGTGGTGTCAGCCCGGCTGGCGGCGGCCGCCGCCAGTTGGCGAGCCTGATTACCGTGGTCGCTGACCATTCGGTCCAACTGCACCTGAACGCGGCTGAATATCTGACCGAAGGATTCCAGATAGGCGACGGCGCTGGGATAATCGAGGTCGACCATGGAACCAACCCAGGTCACCGCGCTTCGATAATCCGACAGCTCGTTCAGCATGTCGTTGATGGCGGCGATCTGCTCTGGTTGCGCATCGACACGGCGATAGGTCTCCATGTCCGAGATGACGCTGTCGAGAGCCGCCGTTGCATTCTCCAATTCGGTGCGGACATCGATCCCTTCGCGCCCGGCTGCCTTCAACACGAGAATCCAGTTGAAGCGGGCGCTCAGTCCCTGCATCCGGTTGCCGATATCGGCAAGGCGGACGCTCGCTTCCATATTGCGCAGGATCAGCGAATTGTCGGCAGACAGGTCCAGAACGGTCTGACCGCCGCGACTGTAAAGCCCGGCCATCAGGATGATGACAACCAGCGTGGGGACGAGCGCCCGCAACACTGGCCCCAGACGGCGGCCGTTCCAGCGGACCGTAGAACCGGTGGATCGGGCGTCGATCATCGCCACGATCTGACCCACCTATGGGACGTGCGTCCCTTTATCCCTTTCCGCGGGCTGCGGTCCTTCATGTCCCGATCTTTCGTCACGGGGGCGCATCTCCACTTCCAAGGATCGCTTAAACCAGCCAGATATTCAATCATATGCGCCTTTGATGAAAAGCCGTGCGCGTCATGGCCGTAATGCCGGCTTGGGGCGCCAACGCTGGACCGTCAGGACCGGATCACCGAAAGGCGGGTTGCCTACCCCTTCCAACCGGTTGGTGAAGACTGTGCCGACACTGTTGAACCACAGGGGCAGGCGCGGCAACTCCACCATCAGCTCCTTCTGGAAATCCAGCCACGCGGCGCGCTGGTCATCCCGCGTGCAGCCGGCCTTGTCGATATGTTCCAGTGTCCGGTCCAGTTCGGGAATGCGCGAGCCTGTGAAATTAAGGCCACGCATACCATTTTCTGGTGTCGGGATGGCCGTAGACAGGAAATAGAGCGGCATTCCGGGGGAATTGGCGGCATAGGTGACGCTGCTCAACACCATGTCGAAATTGCGCTCCCGGAACACCCCGATAATATCCACCTCCTCCTTCAGCGTGACGGCAATGCCGATCGCCCGCCAGGCGCTGGCCAACGCCTGCGCAACGCCGCGGTCGCCCGCGCGGTAGGAGAGGGTCATTTCCAGCGTCTGCCCCGTGACCTTGCGTCGCTGTCCGGTCTTGTCGCGGCGCCATCCGGCACCATCCAGCAGCGCGGCAGCCCGGGCAGGGTCGAATCCGTAGCGGGGGAAACCTGCCGTGTAGGCCGGCAGGCCGGGGTGGAGATATCCAGGGGCCACCAGCGACGTCCCCAGCGTCAGGTCCCGCACCATGGTCTCGCGGTCCAGAGCCAGATACAGCGCCTCGCGCACCTGCCGGTCGGCCAGGGCCGGGTGTTTAAAGTTGGGGGTGAGCCAGGTCAGGGTGGAGGAAGGGGACCAGATCACCTTGAAGCTGTCGCGACGTTCCTTGGTGAAGCGGATCAGCGCCTCCTCCCGAACGCTTTTCGGCAACAGAATATCGATGCTGCCATTCATCAGGCCCTGTTCAGCGGCCGCCGTATCGCCGAATAGCAGGTCCACCCGCTCAAAATAGGGGGCGGGGCCCGCGTAATTATGGTTGCGCCGCAGTCGGATGATGCTGGGCGCTGTCTCGGACTCAACAATATAAGGACCAAGATAGAGCCCCGGATTGTTGCGGCCCTTGTAATAAAGGGTACGGTCCAGATAGGTGGAGGGGTCGGCCAAGAACAGCGGTTCCTCCAGACGCCGGGGCAGGGGCGGGGGAACGAAGACCTGATCCTTGCACAAGGTGCCTTCATACAGCACTTCCAGATGCCGATCACCAGCCATCCGGACCGATCGGATGCGGGCCGTGATGCCGGTCGGGTCCAGCACCTGCGGCGGGTAGCGCTTGGCTACCTTCAGGCCGAACTCCACATCACCGATATCCAACGGTGTTCCATCACCCCAACGCAGGTTGGGCAACAATTCAAAGCTGGCCCGGGTGACGGTGCGTCCGGCCTCGTCCTGGAACGTGGTCAGCGAACCGTCCAGCGCGTTGGGAAGCTGAGTGCAGAGCGAGCAGGCGATCAGTTCCCCATGCATGCGGCCGATCACACCCTGGGTCAGCCGGAACAGGGTTGCCTGCGGCTGGGTATAGATCAGGCTGCTATGGGTCAGGGGGTAGAGATTATCGGTGGCAACCACCACCCGCTTCTCTTCCGCAAGCCGACGGGACTGCGCGTCCTGCCCCGCAGCGACCTGCGACAAGGTCAGCGACAGCAGCAGGACGATCAGCGCCTGCCAGAGTGACCGCAGACCGCCCGCCCTCATGTCACCGGATACGCATAGGCGGCGCCACAACCCTGGTACCAGGGCGCCACACCGAGATTGACCAGATGCCGGCTCAGCATATACCGGGCGTAATCAGCGCGGATCGCCGTGCGTGGCAGGTTGCTGTAATAGGTGTCCCGGCTCAGCAGCGATGCCAGCACACCCGTGGTCAAAGGTGCGGCCAGCGAGGTGCCGCTCATATCCGCATAGGGCTTTTCCTGCCCGTACCGTGACGGAATCGTGGAAATCAGGCCTGTGCCCGGGGCGATGGCGTCGATCTGCCAGCCGACCGAGATGAAGTCGGGCACAAAGATGCCGCCCACGCTATAGCGGTCCCAGGTGTCCGGTGTCCAACTGGCGGCGAAGCTGCCGACGGGCGTCGTGCCCAGCAGGCCCAAGGCCGACACGGCCACACATTCCGGATAGGCGGCCGGATAGGTGACAGCGCCGCCTTCTTCATTCCCGGCGGACGCCAGGCAAAGCGTGCCCCGCAGACGGGCCGAGATGATGGCGTCATGTTCAATGGCGGATGCCGGGCCACCCAGGCTGAGATTGATCAAATCTGCCAGATGCGAGATGGAAAGCAGGTCGATGGCCGACGCGATGTCAACCTGACTGGCCCCACCCGTTTCTCCATAAACGCGAATCACCCCGATATCCGCACCGGGCACCAGACCGCAGAAATCGGTCGACCCGGCGGGCGGGCGGGCGCCCAGAAGGCCAGTGACGGCGGTGCCATGGTCCTGCACATCCTGGGCCGCCACGGGGCCGGGCAGAAAGTCGCCATTCACGAATGCGCCCAGCCCATGGACATGATCAAGAAGCGGCGTGGGGCCGGATCCGGTATCCACCACACCGACGCGGATGCCCGCACCGCGGTTTGGGTCATAGGCGGGGTGACCGGTCAGGGCCTGCCACCAGCCGATCGGGCCCTGGGCCATGGGCAGCGGCGGCAGGTTGACCGTCTGCCCGTCATGGGGGGCAGCAACCATCATGCTCCAGGCTCTGCCATAGGGCAGGATCAGACCCTTCGATGGGGTCCAGCCCGATTTATGCGACAAGGTGGCATGCCCCTTGGCATCCGCCACCGTCTGCACCAGCTTGGTTTCACCGCCGCCTGTTTCGAACCAGACGCCAACCTGGGCGCCTTCGGCCGGCTGGCCGTCGGCCAGAACCGTCATGCGCAACGGCACCAGCGCCTTCTTCTCCGCTGCCGTCCGGGCCGCCGGTTCCGGCGTCACGCGGCGATGCAGATCACGCAACGGCGGCGGCAGGGGGCGTGGAATGTGGCGGGGCATCTCCCGCTCGACCAGCAGATGGTCCGGCCGTTCCGCCAATTTCTGCTGCAATTCCGCCGGATCGCCTTCCAGCACCAGGATGCGGCGACCATGGCCGCCCGGTGCCTCCTTGTGACGCTTGGTGTCCGTTACGGGTTTCAGCACCTTGTCGACATAATGGTCGAACTGGTCGCGCGCCGTTTTGCGCTGGTCCTCGTCCCGGAAAGGGGCGGTCCGGTGGGAAACGACGATACGGCCTGCGGCCTGATCCTGCGGTGGCTGGCCGGGGAATCTCCGACCGGATTTCGGGTCGTTCATCGCGTTGCTCCTCCCATGGGCAGGTTGCGCGTGCCCAGATAGGCATCCGGCAGCAACAGGCTGCCGGCCATCATGGGGTCATGCAGGCGCAGATAAAAATGGCCGATTCCGGCCAGACCGGTCATCAGTCCAGGCACTTCCCCCACCCCGCTGACGGCGCAGGGCCAGGGAATGCGGGGGGCGGCATGCCGTTCAATACCGCGGTAGCCGACGGTGGCGGCCAACGCCGTCAGATCGGCCCGACCCGACCACAGGCCGGCATCCAGCATCAGATCGGCCAGGCCGGCCAGACCATGGCAATAGCTGTAGTCGGGTGACACCATGCCCATCGGCCGCGACAGGGCGGAGGCCAGCACACGCAGCGCCGCTTCCAGTTCCTGTTCCAGCATCGGGTCGCGGGCACCGGCCGCCAGCAGCCACAAGCGCGACCGGCCGATCCCGGCGGCCCCATGGCACCAGGACGCGCCAAAGACGGGCTGCTGCGACGGCTTTCCATCCGAATCCCGATAATCCGGCCAATTGCCAACCCGACCGTCGAAGCGGCTGCGCTCATAGCGCAGCGCCTCGGTCAGCGCCTCGGCCCAGCGTGCGTCGCCGGTTGCCAGATGCAGGCTGGCCAGCGCGGGCAGTAGGCCGCTACCACCATGGGCGAAGCCGACCGGGGCCGGCACGTCGCTTCCGTCGGGCCAGGACAGTCCAT
This sequence comes from Hydrogenophaga intermedia, assembly GCA_943371025.1. Lineage (GTDB taxonomy): Bacteria > Pseudomonadota > Alphaproteobacteria > Azospirillales > Azospirillaceae > Niveispirillum. The sequence continues at coordinate 93,047 of CALRTC020000024.1, read as the reverse complement.
CGGGCCCCTGCTGTCCCGCCGCAAGCAGGGATTCACCCAATACCAGGGCCCGGTCCTGGAATTCAGGGCGGTCGTGATGGCGGGCCAGGGTCAGCAGAACAGGGATCATTCCCGCCGCGCCCCCCAACAGGTCCAGATTTTCGTCGACCGCCGCAGCCCTTCCAACCAGGGCCAGCCCGCGTGCAACCAGCCCGTCATTTCCCTGCATCAGACCGATGCTGATCAGCACCGCCCCGACGCCCCCGGCGCCGGTATAGAAGCCGCAACCAGCAGCACCCTTTTCCGCCAGCATCAGGGCCTGTTCAGCAGCGCGGGCCTGCATCCGGTCTCCTGTACGCTGATGCAGAAGGACCAGGAACAGGGCGATGCCAGCCACTCCCTGATAGAGATCCGCGCCCACGGGGCGGACCAGCACCTGGGGCAGGTTCTCGCGCCATTCGGGTTCAGCACGCAGCCAGTTGATGGCTCCGCCACCCCGCAGCGCGTCACGGCACAGGCGGCGGCCGATCTCGTCCGCGCAGCGAAGGTGATGTTCCTGCCCCTCCACCAAGGGGGCGGTCGCCAACATCCGGTTCAAGCGGGCCTCCCCAGCGGTGTGTAAAGGTCGGCCATACCGGGGGACAGGTGCAATGCGTCCAGCCGCAGACCGGCAGCGGTCAGGCGGGCACCGATACAGTCCAGCAAGCTGCCGCCACCCGTCCAGGCATCAACAATCCCGGCCGCCACCAGCCGGCATCGCGACTGCCCGAAACTTTCGCCCGTCCCCGGATCGTCGGCGCCGCCCAGTCCCGGGAGCAATTGCCGGGTGAACAATGGCTCACCGGGCCGCAACAGCGGGGACAGCACCGAAACTGCCTGTTCCAGAAGATCCATCACCAGCGGCAGATAACGGCGCGGCGGGTACAGGACCAGCGTATCGACACGGTTGTACAAGGACGGGGACGATGGGCACTTCAGGCTGAAGGGAATGAAATAGCGATTGAGACCAAGGGTCAGCAGGTTCAGAAGTGCCGGCGCCTGTTCGGGGCCGACGTTGAAATAAAGGCGCGCCAGTTCCCCATCGTCGGCGGCACTCGCCGGCGTTTCCCCGAATGCATGGTAATAGCCGGCCTGCGCCGTCACCGATTGGTGCTGCTGGGCGACATCCACATGCTGCCCGGGCTGGGGCTGATATCCGGGCGGCAATCCCGCCTGCGCCGCAGAGATGACCCGGTAGCTGTCACCCTTCTGGACATGCAGCCCTCCGTCCGGTGCCACCTGATAGACCTGCCAGCCACGATTCCAGACAGGTTGCCCGGCATTGGCTGCGGAAAGTGCCGCAACCAAGGCCGCGTCCGCGGTCAGGTTCAGGGGTGCCGGCGACGCCGGCTTACCGTCCCAGCGGGTTGTATAGGCATGCCGGTAGAGCAGGGGCCAGATGGCCTCCACCATGGCCGGCCGCACATCCTGCCCCGGGGGCGACACGACCGGCTGTGGCGGCAGGTCCGCCAGTTGCACCGAATGCGGCGCCAGAATGCGCACGGCCGCCACCACAGCGACCAGAGTCGGGTCGGCCCAAACCCCGCTGTCCGGCATCTGCGGCAACAGGGCCGGCCGCTCGACAGCAGCAGGGGCGGGGCCCGGCGCTGTGACATGCCCGGCCCCGGCGAATTCGGTCAGGAACCGGTCCGGATCAGCAAAGGCCAGCCCGGCCAGATTGACCAGTTCTGCCGCCAATGGCGGCACCGTGGGAGACGTGAAGGTCGATTCCATGGCGCTTTGCAGCAGTCTGGCCCCCAGATAGGGCAGCACTGGCCGCACGCTGTCGATATCCTGCCAGTTGCCACCGGTCGCGGCCTGCCAGAAGGCGGCCATGGATGGCCACATGGACTGCAGCGGTGCCAATGGCACCGGTTCCGGCCGCCGCGGTGCGGCAGTGGGATTGGTCATCCAAGGCAGGCCACCATCTTCAACCAGCCAACTGCTGTAGAAGCCGGCCAGCGCACCAGCCTGATCCCAGATCGGATCACCGATATCCGCCAACTCCCAGTCGACGATGCGCAGTTCAATGGTCCCGTCCGCTGTCGCCCGGACCAGGATATTGTCCCATTTCATATCGCCCTGGATCAGCGTACGTGGGCGCCATTGTGCCAGCGCCGCCTCAAGACCCTGCAGGATGGCAGGGGTGGCGCGGACAGACGATACAAGGTTCGCGCCACCCTGGCCGAAAACGGGCACGTCACGGCGGCCGATGGTCAATATCCAGGGCGGCAGACACGGGGCAGCGATACTTTCCGCCACCAGGGTCGCCAGCGGCTGCGCCTGCGTGTGGATGGCGGCCAGACTGGCGCCCAACTGGGCCAGCACTGCCGGATCAAGTCGGCGGACACGACGATAGCTCGCGTCCAATGTGTCGGCATCTTCGAACAGGTCGAAGACCAGGGTGTGGCGGCGTTCTTCAAAGCTGCGGAGCCTCACCGTGGCACCGCGCAATGCCGAGAGATCCGGCAAGGTGGCGGCCAGCCGATGCAGGGCGGCCTCCCGGCCGATAGACCCAGCCAAATCCGGCGCCGATGCCGCCACCTGTTTAATGAACAGCCCTGGACCATCGACCCCGGAGACCCGGAAGCTGCGGTTTCGCCGCCGCACCTCACGCACGCGCAGTTGGTCGCCAGCGATATCCGCGGCCTTCAGCAGGTCGCGCGACAGCAGAAAGGGCGGAATATCGCTGGCCAGCAGGAACATGGGGCGGCCTTTGCCGGGAAGACGGAACGGTTCCGCCGGGGCCGGCGCCCCGACGGACCGTCACGGGAAACGCCGCGACCTCAGGCTGCCGGCGGGCAATAAGTGGTCTGCGTCACCCAGGGATTACCGGCCGGTCCAGTCTGCGGCGGCGCCACCGGCGCCTGCCCCATACCACCGGCCGCCGCCGGCTGGGCAAAGCTGATGGTACCGGGTTGGGCAAAACTGATCGTGCCCGGCTGAGCGGCACCGGGCTGAGCGAAGCTGATCGTGCCAGGCTGAGCGAAGCTGATCGTGCCCGGCTGGGCGAAGCTGATCGTACCCGGCTGGGCGAAGCTGATCGTACCCGGTTGCGCGGCACCGGGCTGGGCAAAGCTGATCGTACCCGGCTGGGCGAAGCTGATCGTACCCGGCTGGGCGAAGCTGATCGTACCCGGCTGGGCGGCACCGGGCTGGGCAAAACTGATCGTGCCCGGCTGGGCAAAACTGATCGTGCCGGGCTGGGCAAAACTGATCGTGCCGGGCTGGGCGAAGCTGATCGTGCCGGGCTGGGCAAAGCTGATCGTGCCGGGCTGGGCGAAGCTGATCGTGCCGGGCTGAGCAAAGCTGATGGTCTGCGGATAATAGCAACTGGCCGGGACGCAGGCGCTTGCCATCGGGAAGGAAATGGTTTGAGGATATCCCGTATAACCGAACATGCAGCACCTCTCCTATGACCCATGGCGGGGCTTTGTGGCATCTCGCGGCCGCGCGTCGGGCAGCCACAATCTGATTAACCTTAATGGGCTACTCATTCAAGCCGATATGGAGAACAGCAAATGGCAAATTACCCTTATAACGCGTAATTGACGCACTTCGCGGGCTGCGCCGACTGGATAACCCGGATCCTATACGGTCCGAACGACAGCCTTCGTGGCAGGCGGCCGGGGGCAACAGGCAGAAAATGAAAGACTCCGTCACAAGGACTCCCAAGCGCCCGCTGCCGGTTCAGTCCACAAATCGGCGGCTGGTACCGCCGGCCGCGACCTCGATCGCCATTCCATGGCTGCGAGCGGCATCAGCCACGGCCGCCGGCGGGGCCGCGTCGGTGTACAAAGTGTCGATGTCACCGAAATCGGCAACCTGGATAAAACCAGCCTTGTTGAATTTTGTGGCATCGGCAAGCACAACCACACGCCGGGCACGGCCGAGCAAGGCCCGCTTGAACGTCGCTTCGTCGGCGTCGAAATCCAGAAAGCCACGGGTGTTGTCGATCGCTCCCATCGACAGGACCGTCATATCGGGCACGAAACGTTGGCAGAAGCTGATGGCTTCCGGCCCGAACGCCGCATGATAGTCGGGCTTGATCTGACCTCCTGCCAGGAATATCCGCTGTCCAGCCCGTCCCAACACTTCATGCGCGATCTCCACCGAATTGGTGATAATCGTCAAATCCCGCATGCCGGCCAGAGCCCGGGCCAGCCAGAAGCAGGTCGTGCCGGAATCCAGCAGCAGGGTCATGCCTTCCTGCACCGTTCGGGCTGCCTGATGGGCGATACGCTGCTTGGCTTCCGCCTGCTCACGCAGTCTGATCCGATAGGGCGCCTCCAGCGCGCCGGCCGGGATGGATACGCCGCCATGGGTCTTCTGCACCCGCCCGGCCGTTTCCAACTGACGCACATCCCGACGGATCGTTTCCTCCGACACGTCGAAATGGGCAGCCAGTTCGGCAACAGAACAATGGGTGCGCTCCTCCAGCAGCTTCATGATCTGCGTCAGGCGCGCAACCTGGGGCGCGCGGGCGCCGGTTTTGCCGTGGTTTGTGTCGAGGTCGGTCATAGGGAGATGATATCCACATCGAATTGCGCTGAGAAGACTCAAATTCCCACATAATCGGTCATTATTCTCACATTTTGTCACATGCTTGTCATCGCTAACCCTTAGGGTGCGCGCGGAGGGTGGCTGGGTGCCGCTGCATCTTTGGGGAAGATATCGAGATGATGAAGAAGAAGTCGGCAGCGCTGCTGTCATTCCTGGCCGCGACGACGGCCCTGTTTCCGGGCATGGTGCAAGCTCAGACCGCGGCTCCGGCGCCGCAGGTCGCCGCCGCACCGGACGCTGTGGAAGAGATCGTTGTCTATGGCTTCGTGCAGTCCCTGAGCAAGGCCCGCGAGGAAAAGAAGAAAGCCGACATCGTCAAGGATGTCATCGTGGCCGAGGATATGGCCAAGTTCCCGGAACTGAACCTGGCGGAAAGCCTGCAGCGGCTGCCCGGCGTAGCCATCAACCGCGAAGCTGGCGAAGGCCGCCGCATCACGCTGCGCGGCCTGGGCCCGGACTATACGCGCGTGCAGCTGAACGGCATGGAAGTGCTGGGCAATGTCGACTCCGCGATGGACAGCCGTGGCCAGCGTTCGCGCGACCGCGCCTTTGATTTCAATATCTTCGCCTCGGAACTTTTCTCCAAGGTAGAAGTGGAAAAGAGCTATCAGGCGGCCCAGAACGAGGGCGGCATGGCCGGCACCGTCGGTCTGTTCAGTGCCAAGCCGTTCGATTACGGCACGGGCGCCACGGGTGCGGCGTCCGCCAAGATCGGCACCAACTCCTATACCAAGGACACGCAGCCGCGTGTGGCGGCGATGGTCGGCCAGAACTGGGATGACCGGTTCGGCGTGCTGTTGTCGGCCGCCTATTCCAAGCGCAAGACGGAGGAGCAGGGCTACAATACCTATTCGCCCAGCCAGCTCAGCGCGTCCAAGATGGCGGATTACGTCAAGAAGGGTCTGGACATCTCGGCACTCAGTGCGGAGCAGAAGGCCAAGTTCCTGTCGGGCGATCTGGTGTTTGCGTCCGGCAACCGCCTGTCGGTCTGGGATGCCGACCAGGAGCGACTGGGCCTGACCCTGTCGACGCAGTGGCGTCCCAGCGATAACGTCCTGCTGACCCTGGACGGTCTGCACGGCGAATTCACCACCCATCGTGACGAATATCACCTGGCGACCCGGCCCGGCACCACCTCCGGTTCCGTGGCGTTCGATATCGCCTCCAAGATCAATTCGATCAGTTGGGACAGCTCCAACTTCGTCAATGCGATCGACGTCGACAACCTGACCTATGCCAGCGAGCATCGCCGTTCGCTGAACAAGAACAAGTTCAACCAGATCGCCCTGACCGGTGAATGGGAAGCCAGCGACCGTTTCAAGCTGGATGGCCATGTCGGCTATGAGAAGTCGACCTACGACACCCCTTATGACGACAAGCTGTATCTGCGCGCCACCGGCGGCATGACCACCACCTATGACCCGTCGGGCACGTCGGCGACCAATGTCTATGACTGGGATACGACCGACATCTCCCGCTATAATTTCAAGGAATTCTATTTCCGCGAATTCTGGAACGAGACCAGCCTGGCTGAAGCCGTCCTGAACGGCCGGTACGAACTGACCGACGAACTGAAGCTGCGCGCCGGCGTGGCCTATCACCGTTACCGTTCGGCCGGTTCGGAAATCTACAATGACGGTCAGGCGCGCCAGTTCACGGGCACGCCCGTGACCTCCTATGCTTCGGCCTATGACAGCAACAAGTCGCAATCCTGGGTCACGGGTGATTTCGATAAGGCGTTTGCCAATTACAATCTGACCCATACGGTCAAGGGTGCGACCGACATCGAAAACACCTTCCGGGTGACGGAGGCCACCACCTCAACCTATGGCCAGGTGGATTGGGACGCGCCGATCGGTGACATGCGTCTGCGCGGCAATGCCGGTCTGCGCGCCTATTTCACCGACACGGACAGCGTGGGCGATATCATCAACAGCAGCTACACCCCGCTGGGCAGCAACAAGAACAGTTCCGACTATTCAGGCGTTCTGCCGACCCTGAACGCCGCACTGGAAGTGACGGATGATTTCCTGGTGCGTTTCGCCGCGTCGAAGAACATCAACCGCCCCTCTATTTCTTCCATGTCCGCCGCCGGCACCATGAAGTTCGAGAGCGGCAAATACACGGCCAGTGCCGGCAATCCCGATCTGAAGCCCTACAAGGACACCGCCGTGGAGGTTTCGGCCGAATGGTATTTCGGCAAGATCGGCATGCTGACCCTGGGCGTGTTCCACAAGGACATCAAGAACCTGATCTCCAGCGAGACGCTGTACGATGTGCCGCTCAGCAGCACCGGCCTGCCCACCGGCATCATGGCCGGCGTCACCGCGAACACAGTGGTGGCGGAATTCACCCGGCCCGTGAACCTGGACGATGCGCGGGTGACGGGCTTCGAGGCCGGCGTTCAGACTGATTTCACCTTCCTGCCGGCACCGTTCGACAAGCTGGGCGCGCTGGCCAATGTCACCTTGATTGACAGCAATACGGAGATCAACGGCCTGGACGGCCCGATCACCGGCCTGTCGAAGACCAATGCCAACGGCACGCTTTATTATGAGACGGAGGATTGGGGCCTGCGCGTTTCGGCCAATTACCGCTCCTCCTACCTGCGCAGCCGCTATAACGGCAAGAATGCCGACAGCGAGGATGGCTTCGACGGCACGGTCTATGTCGACGCCGCCGCCTTTGTCAGCCTGACCCCCAACGTGAAGCTGACGGTGGATGCCATCAATCTCACGAATGAAAAGGAAGTGCAGTACAACAGCATCTATCACCGCCTGCACAACGTGACGCAAAGCGGCACGACATTGTTCGCGGGCGTGAGTGTGGATTTCTGATACGGCAAGGCCGGGGCGGCGGGAAACCATCGCCCCGGCCTATTTCAAAGATGGGGTTTTAGACGATGGCATTGAAGCAAGACCGCCGCGCCTTCATCGCAACCCTGCTGGCCGGGGGCGGGGCCGCCAATGCCTTGATGCCATCCATCGCCCGCGCCTTGTCGATTGATCCTGACCGGCGCAGCGGCAGCATCCAGGATGTGCAGCATGTCGTCATCCTGACCCAGGAAAACCGTGCTTTCGATCATTATTTCGGTGCGATGCCGGGCGTGCGGGGCTTCGGCGATCGGTTCGCGGCCCCGGCGCCGGCACTGCCCCAGGCGCCGAATCGCACTGTCTTCGTGCAGCCGGGTGATCCGGCCAAGCCGGGACCGGCCCTGCTGGCGCCGTTCCGGCTGGATACGGGCAAGGATTTCCGGATGATCCGGCCGCCCGGCACCCCGCATGGCTTCACCGACAGCCAGGCCGCCTGGGACAATGGCCGCATGGGAGAATGGCCCAAGCACAAGCACAATCACGCCCTGGCCTATTTCACGCGCGACGATATCCCGTTCCAATATGCGCTGGCCGAGGCGTTCACGCTGTGCGACGCCTACCATTGCGCCCTGCATCTCAGCACCAATCCCAACCGGCTTTACATCTGGACGGGCACGCATGATCCGCAGGGGCGCGGCAATGGCCCGGCAATCGACAATTCCTATGATGGTTTTGCCGATCCGCACGGCCATGGCGGTTATCTGTGGACAACATATCCGGAGCGGCTGCAGGCCGCCGGGATCGGTTTTCAGGTCTATCAGGACATGGCCGACAATTTCAGCGACAACCCGCTGGTCGGTTTCAAGAATTACCGGGCGGCCCGCGCCGCGCAGGAGGCGGGGGACAATGGTCCGTTGGCCGATCTGGCCCGCCGCACGGTGGAAACAAGGACGCTGGAAGATCTGAAGCAGGATGTACTGGACGGCAGGTTGCCGCAGGTTTCCTGGATTGTCGCGCCCACAGCCTATTCTGAACATCCCAGCGTGTCGACACCGTTGCAGGGGGCGGAATATACGGCGCGCGTACTGGACGCGCTGACCGCCAATCCGGCCGTCTGGGCGCGGACGGTGTTGTTCATCAACTTCGATGAGAATGACGGGCTGTTCGACCATGTGCCGCCGCCGGCGCCACCGGCCCGCGCAACGGATGATCCCACGCGCACCATCGGTGCCACCACGGTGCCGGCCGAAGACGAATACCACACCAGGTCGCAGACCGAGGCGGATGCGGCCTATCTCCATCGGCCCTACGGGCTGGGTCCGCGTGTGCCGATGTATGTGGTGTCGCCCTGGAGTACGGGGGGCTATGTCTCTTCCGAAGTGTTCGATCATACCAGCGTCATCCGATTCCTGGAAACGCGGTTCGGCGTGCAGGAACCCAATATCAGCGCCTGGCGCCGCGCCGTTTGCGGCGATCTGACATCCTGCTTCAATTTCGAACGCAAGGATGAACGGCCGTTCCTGACCCGCCTGCCAAAGACGCGGCTATTGTCCGATCGCGCCTCCACGTTGAAAGAGACGCCGCCGCCATTGCCCGAAAACGTGGTTGCGCCACGGCAGGATCCCGGACCCAGCCGCCGCCGCGCCACACCCTATTGCCTGGACGTGGTGATGGAAGCCGGGGCGGAAATGCGGCTCCTGTTCCGGAACGACGGTAAGGAACGGGCGGCGGTCTTCCATCTCTACACAATGGATCGGCTGGACGAGGTGCCGGCCCGCTTCACCGTGGGGGCAGGCGAGACGGTTCCGGCTGCAATTCAGGGGCAGGGGCCGCGCGACCTGTTCATTCTGGGACCGAACGGCTTTCACCGCCGGCTGGTTGGCCGGTGCGACAGGTTTGGTATCAGGCTGGAACAGGGGCGCGGCCGACGGGCGGTGTTGCTGTTGAGCAATCTGACCGGGGCAGCCCTTGAACTTTCCGTGTCGGACATGGCCTACGGCGCACCGGTGACCAAGGTGAAACTGGCGGCGCGGACCGACACCAGCCTTCCGCTGGACTTCACCGCCAGCCATGGCTGGTACGATCTGCGCGTGGCCGGCGGTGGTCAGTCCTGGCGGTTGGCCGGTCATCTCGAAGACGGTACGGAATCCCTCTCCGATCCTGCCGCGCATGGCCCAGCACCACTGCGGGTGGCGCCAGCCTGATCCAATGATCACCTTCTGAACAGGCAAAACCGGCAGCCATCTGGGTGCCGGTCCTGTCCCGTCCGACCTTCATCCTGCCTGCCCATGCCGCCACACTGGTTGTTGCGGCGGTTTCCATGCTGAAATCGCCATTGCAATCGTTTGTAATGTGTGGATATGATTATATCAAAGAACAATATGGCATGAAGCGGGGGGACAGGTGGTTATGCGTCATCCAAGGACGGTGCTGGCGTCGGCGGTCGCTGCCTGCGCCATCGGCACTGCGTCGGCCGGGGCAGTTGCGCCTGAAGGCGGCCCCGCATTCACGGGGCGCTGCGCGTCCGTCGCCGCACAGATGCAGGGGCACTGGCCGGACGCATCAACGCGCATCCTTTCAACGCAATTTGTCGCCGACGGCAGCGTGGCGCCGACGGACCCGTTCGCGTTCAACCCCGACCCGCTTCCCCCCTTGAAGGCCCATTGCCTGATCGATGCGGTCATGGCGGAACGGCAGGGGCGGGAAGGCCAGCAATACGCGATCCATTTCCGTCTGCGGCTGCCTGCCGATTGGAATGGCCGTTTTCTGTTCCAAGGCGGTGGCGGAACCAACGGCAATATCGGCAACGCCCTGGGACTGGTGCCGGGAGCAGGCCTCAGGGATCCGGCCATCAACCAGGGCTATGCCGTTGTCAGCCAGGATTCCGGTCATGACAACGCCACCAACACCGACCCGGAACGGGGCGGTCCGGTGGCCTTTGGCTGGGATCCGGAGGCACGCCGGAATTACGCCTACGCCTCGCTGCCGGCGGTGGCGCAGGGGGCCAAGGCGGTCATCGCCCGTTTTTATGGTCGGGCTGCCGATCATTCTTATTTCGCGGGCTGTTCCAAAGGGGGACAGGAGGGGCTGATGTTCGCCCAGCGGTTCCCCGATATTTTCGACGGTATCGTGGCCGGTGCGCCCGGCATGTCACTGCCGCGCGCCGCCCTTGCCCAGAATTGGGACGTGCAGGTGTTCGGTGGCGTATTGACACCGGACGCCCAGGGCCGCCGATCCGTCTTCAGTATGGCCGGCAGCTTCACCGCACAGGATTTCGCGCTGGTCCGACAGGCGGTGCTGGAAGCCTGCGACGCCGACGACGGGCTGGCGGACGGGATGGTCGCCCGCTATGCCCGCTGTTCGGCCAGCAAGGTGGAAAAATCGCTGGAAAAGGTCCGCTGCACAGCGGACGCTGCGACGTCATGCGTTTCCGGCGTGAAGCTTACGGCCCTGAAGCGCTCGCTGGCCGGGCCAAAGGGCAAGGATGGCGCGCCCCTTTATACCGACTGGCCCTGGGATGCGGGCATCGGGTCTTCGGACTGGGCCGTCTGGAAACTGGGTCTGACGCAGCCCCCCATGCCACCGCTGAATGTGGTTATCGGTGGCAGTGCCTTGCACGGCCTGTTCTCCACGACACCCCGGTCTCTGGGACAGGGACCACAGGAGATTTTCGACCAGCAGATGGGGTTCGATTTCGCCAGGGATGCTGACCTGATCTACCGCACAGCTGCCCCGTTCAACGCTTCCGGCTGGGAGGAGATGTCGGCGCGGTCACCGGATATTGACGGGTTTCGCGCCCGGGGGGCGAAGCTGATAGTGCCGCATGGCATTTCCGACCCCGTCTTCTCGATCCATGACAGCATGGCGTGGTACCGGGAGGTTGACAGCCGGTACGGCGGCAAAGCCGATACCTTTGTCCGGCTGTTCCCGGTGCCTGGGATGGGGCATTGCGGCAATGGTCCGGCCACCGATCGCTTCGCTGCCTTTCAGGCCATGGTGGAGTGGGTGGAACAGGGCAAGGCGCCGGATCGGCTGACCGCGGCCGCAGGACCCGGCAGCCCCTGGCCCGGCCGCACCCGGCCACTCTGCCCCTATCCCAGCTATGCCCGCTATGACGGGCAGCCAAACAAGGAAGCCGCCGAGAGCTTCCAATGCATCAGGGAGTGACAGAATATGAAAAGCCTTGGTTCGGCCAAATGGCTGGCGGCGTCGATGCTCGCCCTGCTGCCGGTCCTGTCCGCCGTAGCGGCACCGGACGGACGTTGGGTACAAAGCTGGGGTTCCAGCCCGTCCCTGGCGGTGGAAAAGCTGCCTTTCGATTTCTGGCGTCCGCCGGCGCAGATTCAGGGGACGGTCCGTTACATGATGCGGGTCAGTGCGGAAGGGGACGCCGTACGGGTTCGGTTGTCGGCAGAGACCTTGACACAGGACATCCATGTCGGCGCCGCAACCATCGCGCTGGCGGCTTCTGATGGAAAGGTCGATGTGGCCTCCCTGAAGCCGTTGACATTCGGCGGTGCGCCGACCGTCCGCGTGCCTGCGGGCGCCCCTATGCTCAGTGATGCCGTTGTCCTGTCTGTCAAGGCCGGGGCGATCATCTATGTGTCGCTGCATCTGACGGACAGTGTCGCCATCCCGCAGGCGGATCCGCTGCATCTGGTGGAGGTTCTGCCCGGACCGGATCGGACCGACGCCGTCACCCTGACGGGATCACACAAGGAGACGGGACGGGAAATCGTCTCGGGCGTCCTGGTCAGGTCGACTGCCAAGGCGCGCACCATCGTGACTTTTGGCGACAGCATCACCGACGGTGCCGGCGCCACCGATCCGATGATGCGCGGCTGGCCGGACCAGTTCGCCGCACTGCTGCGTGACCGGGGCCGTGGCCAGATTGCCGTCGCCAATGCCGGCATCGGCGGCAACCGCGTGCTGCGGGAGGAGGTGGGGCAATCGGCACTGGCCCGTTTCGACCGGGATGCACTGTCGGTGCCGGGGGTGACGGATATCGTGCTGCTGGAAGGGATCAACGATCTGGGACTGAGCGGCCTGCCCAACCCGCGGGGGCCGGGAAGTCATCCGACGGTGACGGCCGCCGACCTGATCGCCGGATATCGCCAGTTGATTGCCAGGGCGAAGATACGGGGACTGAAAATCCACGGGGCGACGCTGACGCCGTTCCTGGGATCGCCTTTTCCCGGCTATGCCACGCCGATGAAAGAGGAAATCAGGCAGGAGCTGAACAAATGGATCCGTACCAGCGGGGAATTCGACAGCGTCATCGATTTTGACGCTGCCCTGCGCGATCCCGCGCAGCCGCAGCAGATCCGGCCGGCCTATGACAGTGGCGACAAGCTGCACCCATCAGATGCCGGCTACCGCGCCATGGCGGAGGCCGCATTGGCTGTGCTGCTGAAGTAATCCGGCCAATCAAGAGACGTCTTGAACGTTGTGAGCCGTGCCGATGGCGCGGACGCCCCCCTGCTGCCCGAAGCCGGAGGAGGGGCGGCACGGCACAATTGAGCACAAATGGGCCGGAACCTTGAGATTCCGGCGACAACCAACTGACAAAAGGGATGGAAAATGCAACACGCATGGAAATGCCTGCGCACGACGCTGATGATGTCCGCCGCCGGCCTGCTCCTGGTTCCGGCAGCAGCAGCGGCCGAAACGGCCGCCGATGACGATGTCCTGGCGGAGATTGTCGTGACGGCGCAAAAGGTGAAGGAGACCTTGGACAAGGCTCCCGTCGCCGTGTCGGTGCTGAGCGCGGATGCGCTTGATCGGCAGAACATCACGGCGGCCGACGATCTGGTCACCACGGTGCCCAATCTTCAGTTCAGCCAGAACGGCTTTGCCATGCGTGGCATCGGCAGCAATAACGGCTTCAGCGGCTATTCCACCGTCGCAACGCAGATTGACGGCATCTACGCGCCTTTTCCCACGACCTTGACCCTGGGCATGTTCGATATCGGCGCCATCGAGGTGCTGCGCGGCCCCCAGGGCACCGTCCATGGCCGCAACGCCACCGCCGGTGTTGTAAATATCAACACGGCCGATCCTGGGGCTGATCTGAAGGTCGCTGGCGACGTCCAGTATGGCACGCACCAGGACCTGCAGGTCCGGCTGAATACCGACCTGCCGGTGAACGACGATCTGTCCGTCCGCATCTCCGCCTTCCGTCATGTCAATGAGGGCCGTTATCCGCGCTACGCAGCCCAGGACCGGTTCGATAAAACGGACCAGACAGGTGTGCGACTGACATCGCTGTGGAACATCACCGACAATCTCACCTGGCGACTGTCACTGAACTATGGCGAGGATGTGGGAACAACCCCGTTCCTGTTCCTGGCAAGCTACAATTATTACCCCAACGCCAATCTGAAAACGGGCAGTTTCGGACCGGTAGAGATCATCAACACCCACGAACCCAATCCCGGCATCCAGAATGTCCGCGAGAACCAGAAGGATGTCCGGGAATATGCCGCCCGCTCCCGTCTGGCCTGGCAGATGTCTGACGCCGTCACGGCCACTTACATCGCTGGCTTCTCCGTTCTGAAGAATGACGGGATCGATGTCAGCACCGGCGTCTTCTCGCAGGAATATCTGGACCTGCGCCAGGAATCCAGTTCGCATGAGATCGATATCAATTACGAAACGGACCAGCTCTCGCTGGTTGTCGGTGGCTATTATTACTGGGACGACAAGCCGTCGGGGCAGCGCCTGCTGCACGCCGGCAATACCGCACCGGCACCGTTCGGCAGCGTATTCAACGCATTCGGGCCGATAGTCGCGGGTACGGGCAAGCAAATCTCCACCATCAATGCCGTCGATGTCGTCAATACCTACAGCGACTGGGGCAGTGAATCGGCGGCCATCTTCGCCCAGGGCACCTTCCATGTCACCGATCGGTTCCGCCTGCTGGCCGGTTTACGATCCACCTGGGACACCGTACATGGCAGGCAACAGGAACTGGTCTGCTTCGGCGGTACGGTCACCCGCGCGAACATCAACAGCGTCACCTGTCCCGCCGGCGGTTTGGGCCTGACCGACGACAGCAACCGCGCGTCGGAAAAGTTCAGCAAGATCAGTTGGAAGGCGGGCCTGGACTATGATCTCACGGAACAGGTCATGGGTTATGCCACGGTCAGCACCGGCTACCGCGCGGGCGGCCTGCAATCCAGCACAAATCCCGCGCCCTACACGGGCTACAAGCCGGAGACGGTGACGAATTATGAAGCGGGTCTGCGCAGCAATCTGCTTGATCGCCGCCTGTTCCTGTCCGCCACTGTTTTCAACATGGATTACAAGGATTTGCAGGTTTCCAGCGTGATCGGCACGTCCAGCGGACCAGTGGCGGTCACCACCAATGCCGCCAAGGCCAGAATCAGGGGCGTGGAACTGGAGACGATATTTCAACCGACGCATAGTGACCGGCTGTCGGCCTATGTCTCGTATCTGGACGGCAAATACACGTCTTTCCCCAATGCCTCCGACAACATGCACAGCGCCGATGTGATGTATAACATCTTCGCGCCGATCCTGGGCTACGCCGCCATCCCGGGGGCGGTCGCGGACTTTTCCGGCAATCGGCTGGCCAATGCGCCCCGCTGGAGCGCCCGTCTGGGTTACCAGCATATTTTCGACCTGCCCGGTGGCAGCACCCTGACACCTGCTGTCGATTTCTATGTACAGTCCAAGACCTTCAGTGACAGCGCCAACTATGTCCAGGGCATCAACGGCAGCTACACCAAGACCGACCTGAACCTGCGCTGGGACAGCCCGGCGCAGAGCTACTTCGTCAATGCCTTTGTCAACAATTTGGAAGATGAGCGCGTCGCGAACCAGACCAGCGTGGTGTGGAGTTCGACAACGGCTGTCTATAACCCTGGCCGCACCGTCGGCATCCGGGTCGGCGCCACCTTCTGACAATCTCCCATGACTGACCCCGACCGTGCCTCCGGCCGGCGGGGTCACTTTTTTAAAGCATGACCAAACCGACATCGGGCAGGCGGGCGGCCAGGGCAGTCGCCTGGGCAGTCGGCATCAACAGGAATGCCGTGGACAGGGCATCGGCGCGGCAGGCCGTGGCAGCACGCACACTGACCTGACGCGAACCCGGCACCGGCGTTCCCGCGCGCGGGTCCAGCACATGTCCCAGGCGGCCGGCAGGATCGAAGCTGGTGCCGTCGGTCGCAGATGTGGCAAGCGCCCCGTCCAGGTCGAGCGCTGGACCGGCCCCATCTCCCTGCCGCACCGAAACACGCCAGGGGCGCCCGTCCGGATGCCGGCCCAAGGCGCGGATTTCCCCCATATCGACCAGCACATCGCGCATACCTTCGTTCAGCAGCAGGTCGGCGATACAGTCGGTGATATAGCCCTGGGCGATGCCGTTCAGGGTGACGGCCATGCCCGACCGGGTGAAGGCGATAGAGGACGCTTCCACCGTCACCGCGCGGTAATCGACCAGCGGACGCAGCGCGGCGACGGCCTGTGCCGGGGGACCCAGCGGGTCGGCCCCGGCCTTGGCGAAATGCTGCGCATGCAGTTCCCAGAGCGGCTGGACCGTCATATCGAAGGCACCGTCGGTAATGTGCCCATACATCACCGCTTCCTGCATCAGCCGCACCAGATCGGCCGGCGGGTTATCCAGGCGCCCCTCCCGGTTCAGGCGGACCAGGGCACTGTCGGCCCGATACAGACTGAACACGCGCTCAAGCCGCGCCACCTCCTTCAGGCAGGTATCGATCAGCCGATCAGACGCCGGCCCGGCCAGACCGGTCAGGGTCAGGCTGGCATCGGCGCCAAGGGCCATCCCCTGCCACTGCCGGATATTGGCCGTGCCAGCCCGGCCGGGATCGGCGGGGGCCAGCAGGGCAGCGCCGGCCGCGGCGGCGGCGATTTTCAGGAAACGACGGCGGTCAGTTGGCATGATGTCCCCCACCCATGGTCGGCGCCGCGGGCATTTCGTCATCGTCTCCGCCCAGCACCTCCTGCGGACGGATGTCGGCGAAGCGGCGGACAACGCCGCCATAGCGCTGGGCGAATGCGCGGGCATCGGCTTCGCGAGAGAACGGATATAGCTCGGCCCCCGTCATGGCGGCTGGCGCGTTTGAGCCCGTGACATACCAGGCCAGTTTGGCATCGACCCAATGGTCGGGATCGGCCGCGTCCGGTGCGGTCGCCCCGCCCATGTCGGAGACAAAGGCACCGCGCACATTCTTCGGCTCGTCCGGCAGCATCAGAAAGGCGAAGGTGTCACGAACCGACGACAGCCAGACCGGCTTTTCGCGGCTGCGCAGATGCACCTGTCCCTTCGGCCCCGAATGATCAGACAGGTTCATGCCGCAATATTGGCCCACGGCATCGGCGGTGATGGCGGCGGGGGTCAGCGGTGCCTCCGCCTTCTGCTCCGCCCCGCAACCGGACATAAGACCGGCCCAAAGCAGCAGGGCGGCAAGGGCATGGGGTTTCATATCTGTCTCCGTGAAAGCAGCAGGCCGGCGATCCCCAGCGGGGCCAGCACCCAGGCGCCCAGCGCGCCCAGCAGGGCCGTCGGGGGCAGGGTGGCGTGCGCCGCCAGCCCGGCCATGCCCGCATGGCGGCCGACACTGACGAAGCCGGTCAGGTTGAACAGGCGATAGGCATCGGCGGGGTTGGCCAGCAGCAGGGCGTTCAACAGCCCTTCGCCCACCCCCTGGCCGCCCGTGGCCACCAGCAGGCCCAGCAAACCCATGTCGTACAGCAGCACGAACAGCAGCCAGAGGGCGACGGCGATGCCGGCGGCTGTGCCCCGATCGCGCACCAGCGCGCTGGCCAGATAACCCATGGCCACGAAGGCGGCGCCCAACAGCACACTGGACCCGATCATGGCTGCGAACGCCATCCAGGCTTCCCGCGCCGTGTCCGGCACCAGCAGGTAAAGCGCCAGCCCCGCCGTGCCGTAACCGATGACGGTGGCGAAGGCGATGATGGCGACATGGCCCAGGAACTTGCCCAGCAGCGCCTGCCAGCGCGAAACGGGGTAGGAGAGCAGCAGCAGCATGGTGCCGCGGTCGATCTCCCCCACAATGGCGTCGAAGGACAGCAGCAGGGCCAGCAGCGGCAACAGGAAGATGGTCAGGCTGGACAGGCTGACAATGGTCACTTCCAACTGGCCGACACCGACCGTTCCCGTCGGTGCGCTGCCCAGAAAGGCCAGCGTCACAGCCAGGGCCGCCATCAGCAAGGTGGTGGCTGCAACCCATCGGTTGCGCAGCCCGTCACGGATTTCCTTGGCTGCGATGATCAGGATGGTTCTCATGCTGCCTCCTCCTGCGACAGGAAATGGGCGTAAATCTCGTCCAGGCTGGGCTGGGACAGTTCCAGATCGGCCACGGCGTCGCAGCGCGCCAGCAGGGCGCGGGTCAATTCCAGCTTCCGCGACCGGTCGCAGGTCATCGACACACGGCGCACCCCTTCGGCTGGCAGGGGCAGGCCATGGGCTGCTGCCAGCTTGGCCGCCTGTTCGGGCGTGTGCAGCGTCACCGTCAGGCGCAGCGGCAGGTCGGCCAGGGTGCGCAGGGTTTCAAGGCTGCCTTCGGCCACCTTGCGTCCCCGGTTCATCACCACAACCCGGTCGGCTTGTCCCTCCAGTTCTGTCAGGGCGTGGCTGCACAGCAGGATCGTCGCCCCCTGGTCGCGCAATGCCCGCACCAGGGCATAGAAACTCTGGCGCAAAGCCGGGTCCAGACCCGTGGTCGGTTCATCCAGGAACAGCAGGCGCGGATTGCCAAGCAGCGCCTGGGCCAGCCCCAGACGCTGGCGCATGCCCTTGGAATAGGTGGCCAGACGCTGCCGCGCCGCCGCTTCCGACAGGCCGACACGGGCCAGCAGCGCATCAATCCCGGCAAGGGCCACACCCTTCAGTCGGGCATAGAAATCCAGGCACTCCCGGCCCGTCATGCCCGGATGCAGGGCGACATTTTCCGGCAGGAAGCCGATCTGGCGGCGCATCACGGCTGCGTCCGATCCACCGGGATCATGGCCCAGCACCGTCAATCGTCCGGCATCGCGATGGGTCAGACCCAGCATCAGCTTGATCAGGGAGCTTTTGCCCGCCCCGTTATGGCCGACAAGCGCCACGCATTCACCGGGCATCAGGGTCAGGTCCAGGTCGCGCACGGCGCGGATGGCGCCATAGCTTTTGGCGACGCCGTGGGCCAGGACCGTCGGCAGGTCATTCATGATGGGCCTCCTTGAGGGCGGGGGCAGAGGCGGGAAGGGGAAGGGGAAGGGGATCCGCCATCAGCGGGGCGCTGTCGACCACACCGCCGGGATGCAGGGCAGGGAATTGCTTCTGCGCCCAGCGGATCATCTGGATGCCGGGGCTGTTCAACAGCAGCTTGGCCTGGGGATGGGCCCAGACGATGCGATCCACCACGTCGTTGGGGCGATAGGCCTCGTCGGCGATGCCATCGCCATCCAGGTCGAAGGCGGCATTGTCGCTCCAGTAGTTGCCCTTGCCCCCCGACGACCAGTCCAGCGCGCGGGTGCCGACATATTTCACCTGCGTGCGGTTGGCAACGAAGGCATTGCCGGCGATGATGTTACGTTCAGAACCGGCCGTGAAATGCACCCCGATCTCGCAGCCGGAGAAGCGGTTGCCCGTCAGGACATTCTTGTTGGCATTATAGATGAAGACACATTTGCCCGTGCCATCACGCGGGGCGGTGGGGTCCAGATCGTTGGCGGGTACATCCTGGTCGCCCGTATCCTCGATGGTCCTGATGTCATCGGTCTGCGGGAACCGGCCATCAATAATGTTTCCCGTGATCTCCGACCCGTTGGTGGTGTTCAGCAGCAGCCCGTGCAGCCGGTCCCGGCGCGAGATATTGCCGCGCACCTTCAGGCGCTGTGAATACATGATGGCGTAACCGACATGGTTACCCTCCGACACATTGCCGGTGACCTCGCTGTCGTTGGTGTACATATAGTGGACGGCGAAGCGGACATTGGTGAAGTGGTTGTTCTGGAACAGGTTATGGTGGGAGGTGGTGACGAAGATGCCGTCACGCCCCCCATCGACCCAATTTCCGACCACCTGTGATCCCGGTGCGTTCCACAGCTGAATGCCGTTGCCGCGTTCCGACAGGCGCAGGTCCGTGCGACCGCTGACATGGTTGTCGCGGATCTGCGCATCGGCCGCCCCCCAGGCATAGATGCCGATCAGATTGCCGGTCAGGCGGTTGCCTTCCACCACGGCACCGGTGGCGGTCTTGCTTAGGAAGATGCCGGTATTCTGGTCGAACAGGCTGGCGCCCGAATTGCGCACATCCAGGCCGCGCAGGGTCACGCCGGGGGCCGCGACGGTCAGACTGTTACCCTGACCACCGCCATCAATGATGGCACCGGGTTCGGCCGTCAGGGTGACCGGCACCTCGACCCGCACCGGCCCCGGATGAAGGCCTGGCAGCAGACGCAGGGTGTCACCCGGCTTGGCCTGCGCCAAGGCCGCGGCCAACCCGCCAGGTGTCACCGCGACGGTGGTCGCCGCAGCCGGCAGTGCCAACAGGCCGGTCAGCAACAGAAGGAAGATGCGTTGAAGCAAGGGATTGATCCTGCTGACGAAATAATCCCCGTTCCCGTCCGGGGGTAGCGGGCGGGAACGGGGCGTCGGGGCCGGAAGGCGTCGGTCAGGCGCTCTTCGGCTCGACGATCATGCGGCCGCCCATTTCCATGTGCAGCGCGTGGCAGAACCACTGGCAATAGTACCAGTAGACACCCGGCCGGTCGGCCGTGAAGGTGACCGAGGAGGTCTGCTGCGGCCCGATCTCCATGGCGATGCCATGGTTGGTCAGGGTGAAACCGTGGGTCAGGTCATCCACATCATCGATATTGGTGACGAAGACCGTAACCTCATCACCCTGGCGGACGTTGAATTCCTCCAGCGCGAAGGCCGGGGCCGACGAATACATGTAGACGCGGACCTTGTTGCCGTCGCGGATGATTTTGGCATCGGATTCCAGCGTCACCCCGTCGGCCTTGGCCTGCTTCACCGCATCGGCGAACATCGGATCGGCACGGTCATAGGTGTTGCGGGGATTCACCTTGGACCGGTGGACGATCAGCGTGTCATGCGGCTCCGCAAAGGTCGGGCCGTCATGGACCAGCTTCATTTCGTCACCGGAAATGTCGATCAGCTGGTCATTCTCCGGCTTCAGCGGACCGACATTCAAGAACCGGTCCTTGGAGAATTTGTTCAGCACCATCAGCCATTTGCCGTCGGCTTCCTTGGTCTGGCCCATGGAGGAATGCAGATGGCCCGGCTGGTAATGCACATCCAGCTTCTGGATGACAGGCGACACTTTCTCGCCCTTGTAGGCGCGCTTGGCGGCGTCGATGTTCCACTTCACCACCTGGCTGTCCAGGAACAGGGTAGTGTAGGCGTTGCCGCGGCCGTCATAGGCCGTGTGCAGGGGCCCCAGGCCCAATTGCGGTTCGGCCACGACGGCATCCCGCGGCTTGATCTTGTCGTCGAACAGATCGTCGAACTTGCGCACGTCGAAGACGGTGGCCGTGGGCGACAGCTTGCCATTGGCCGTGGCATGGATGCCGTCGGGCGCCATGTTGATGCCGTGCGGGCTGTTGGGCACGGGGATGTAGCGGGTGAAAGGCGAACCCTTGCGGCCATCCACCACGGGCACGCCGTTGATGATCTGGGCCTTGCCGGCCTTCACCGCGGCCTCGATCCGCTTGATGTTGAAGACGACCAGCCAGTCCTGCTCGTTGGCCGTCATCTCCGCCAGCGTCACCCCTTCTTCCGAGTTGTAGCAGGTGGACATGGCATATTTGCCCTGATAGTCGGACTCCGTATTATCCAGGTTGCCATCCACCCAGACCTGCCAGGCAATCTTCATGGTGTCGCCGTCGATGGCAGTGAAGTGCGACCGGTACTTCTTGGTATCGGCCATGTTGTGCCCGTCATTGGGCGTCGGCACGCGCTGCTCGCCATTGGCGTAGATATAGCCGGTACGGGGGAATTTCTGCAGGCGCAGGCCGTGGATGGCGGCAGCGTTGGGAATCTCGATGACCTTGTCCACCTTCATGATGTCACAGCGGACGCGGGCCACGCGGGTATTGGCCTTGTCGTTGCAGAACAGGTAGCGCCCGTCATAGGTGCCGTCGGTGAACGACATGTGCGGATGGTGCAGGTCACCATTCAGGTAGCTGCCGCCCCGCTTCTCCAGAAACTTCTTCGTTTCCGGCAGCAGACCTTCGGTCAGGATCTTCCGGCTTTCGTTCGTCTGGCCCCAGCCCGTGGCCGAGCAGCGATTGAACACCGGAATGCGCATCAATTCGCGCATGGACGGGATGCCCATGATGCGGATTTCGCCGGACTGACCGCCGGAATGGAACACGTAATATTCATCCAGATCGCCGGGCTTGACCTCGATACTCTGC
Source organism: Hydrogenophaga intermedia (assembly GCA_943371025.1). Lineage (GTDB taxonomy): Bacteria > Pseudomonadota > Alphaproteobacteria > Azospirillales > Azospirillaceae > Niveispirillum. The sequence goes on along the minus strand of CALRTC020000024.1, from coordinate 71,214 downwards.
TTGCCGGCCGTGGCGGCATCGGCCGTACCGGGTGCCAGCAAGCTGCCACCCACGGCAGCCCCACCCATGGCGGCCCCCAGGCCCGCCAGCGTCGCGGCCCTGGCGGTTCCCCCCAACAGGGCGCGGCGGTTCAGCCCCTGCATAGTCTCGTTCTTGTCCGACATTGTTACAGCTCCGTGGTTGCCCCGCCGACGGGCGGGGGGATGAGAAGGAGGGATCACTCGGCGGTGGGCGGCACGGGATACTTGGCCCGCCGCGGATCGGAGGTCATGACGGCGGCCTGGCGTTCCGCCTTCTTCAGGCGGGCTACCACCACCGGGCAAACTTGCGTGTGGTTGTAGAGAACCTGGCAATGCAGGCACTGAATGCATTCGTTGGGATTGATGCGGCCGTCGGGATGGATGGCCTGCACCGGGCATTCAATGGCGCAGCGATGACAGGGATTGCCGCATTCCCGATACCGCCGCAGCCAGTTGAACATCCGCATCCGGCCGGGAATGGCCAGGGCCGCGCCCAGCGGGCAGAGATAGCGGCAGAAGAAGCGTTCGATGAACAGTCCAGCCAGGACCAGGGCAGCGGCGAACAGCACGAACCACCAGTCGCGGATGAAATGCAGGATGATGGCGGTCTTGAACGGCTCCACCTCCGCTACCCGTTCCGCATCCGATAGGCTGTGCAGCGACAGGCCGAAAATCATCAGGAAGATCATGTATTTCAGAGGCCAGAGCCGTTCATGCACGGCAAACGGCACCTTGATCTGCGGCACGCGTAGTTTCTTGGCCAGCTTGTTGGACAGTTCCTGCAGGGCGCCGAACGGGCATAGCCAGCCACAGAAGGCCCCCCGACCCCAGAACAGCAGGGATGCCGCCACCGAGAACCAGAGCAGGAACAGCAGCGGATCCATCATGAAATAGTCCCAGCGGAAATCATGGCGCATGGCGTCCACGAAGGTCAGGACATTGACGACGGACAGCTGGGCATGGGCGTACCAGCCCAGATAGAACAGGGTGAACAGCAGCACGGCCATGCGGGTGCGGGCATAGAGCTTCGGCCGGCGGACCAGAAAATCCTGGAAGAAGAAGATGCCCGTCACCGCCAGCACAGCCAGTGCCGTCAGCACGATATCGACGCGGCGGTTGTTCCAGACCCGCTGCCACAGCGGCACATCCTGTGCGGCTTCCACCTCGGTACTGGTGGTGGCTGCGGCGGAGGCCTGTGGCGCATTGGTCAGATAGATTTCGGGTGGAATGTAGCCCAGATCGAAGGTGACGAAACTTTTCTCCAGCGCCGCCGTGGCCCGCTGCACCAGCAGTTGCAGGCGCCAGGGCTGTGCCGGATCGAACACCATATTGTCCGGTACGGTGAACAGGCCGATCTCGGGCAGGTCCGGGGCACCGTCAGCGGCCAGTGCGCCCAACCGCTTATGGTTCTTGTCACGGAAGCGGGTGCCCGCCTCGCCCTGGATCAACTCGACCCGGTCAAAGATTCCACCGCGCACATAGCCCGATCCCTTGAAGGAATAGCGCCCGCGGGCGGCAATCAGCAGGGCCTGCTGCCCCGGTTTCAGCCGGGCGCGCAAAGCCTCAAACTCTGTGTCGCCCAGCAGGCTGCGGCCGACGGTGGGGATGGTGACGAGACCGGCATAAAGCTCGATGAAGGTCTCGTCATCAGGACCAGGTTCCGGGCGGGCCGCGGCCGCGGCGTTACCGGATTTCGCAAAGGCCGCGTTGACATCGCCGACGGTCAGTACCAGCCGGCGAACGGAACCGTCACCGATCAGCGTCTCCCATGCCGCGATGTCGCGTCGGTTTTCATCAATCCGGCGGGCAGGGGCGGCATTGGCCGTCTCCGTCGCGCCCGTCAGCGCCTGGGACAATTTGCGGCCCGACCGCAGCAGGCTGTCACCGATCACCATCACCGTGACGGTGGCCCCCGACACGATGTCGACCGGCGGCTTGGCCCCGTTGGTCAGCGCGGGATCGAAGACGTTGCGTCCGACATAGCCGTCAATAAAGGCCTGTACCTTGGCAACAGGAATGCCGACCAGCACGATCGGCTCGTGGTGATCGACCAGCCTGGCACCCTTGATCACGCCGTCTGGCGTCAATCCCACCATCACATCGATGGGCCGACCGGAATAGCCTGTGGTGTCCACAAAATCCGACGTCAGATAGGCAAAGCCCAGCAGCGTTTCCCCCTTGAAGACGGGGAATGCCGGCGCCTTGTCACTGCGGGTTCCGAAGCGTTCGCCCTCTGGAAAGAGATCAGAGGGCTTGACCTTGGATAAATAGTTATCGACGCGAGGCTCTTTTGCAAAAGAATCACCACATACCAAAAAAATAGACAAAATAATCAGCGCGACTCCGAACATAATATTCGGAGATCCAAGGTAATTTAAAAATGACAAGCGTTGATTTGACATTTGTCAATAGCCTTATCTGATCTCTGAACGAAGCTTTATTACAGACCTGCCGATACTGTATTTGACCTCGATCAATTCGGTCAGTCAACTTCGGTCAATTCCGTCGTCCCATCGGTAGCGCGGCCAGGGGCACGCTTCTTTGCGCAGCCGCAAAGAGCGAGAAGGAAACGGCTTTTCCCGGGGTCGCTGAAAATCGAGGCGACGGGTTTCCCGCTTTTCATCCCGCTCTTTGCCCCAGCGCAACGACCGGGCAGGGGCCTTTCTGTTGGCATGCGGTCGCTTTGATCCATCCCGAGGCCGAAAAAGGTTCGCCCATGAAGACCGAGATCGTCCATTTCCGCCGCGATTCCGCGCACAGCCTGCTGCCATCCGATGGCGTTCCCGGTGAACAGGCGGATGGTTCCGTCATCTGCGCCATTGATGAATGCCCGGACACCCTGGTGGCAGAAAAATTGCTGAACCGGCTGCAGGGCCTGTTCCCGGCACCCGGCATGACCCGTGTGTCCTTCGCGGACCTGCCCGTCCGTGACGGCGGCTGCTGCGGCGGCCGTTGTGGCGGCTGAGCCTTCCCCCTTCCTGTCACACCTTGGCCGAGATCAACCCATGTCCTCGCTGACGCAACCGGTTTCGCTGTTCGCCGCCACCTATCCCGGCGCCACCGCCATTTTTCGCCGCCATGACATCGATTTCTGTTGCGGGGGCGGCCAGTCGTTGGCCGATGCCGCCACGGCCCGCGATCTGGACCCTGACGGGCTGCTGCGTGAACTGATGGACCAGGCAGCGGAGGGCGGCGAGGTTCCGGCAACCCTGCCCGATACCGCCCTTATCGCCCTGCTGCTGGAACGGTTCCACGCCGGCCACCGCCGTGAACTGGAAGAGCTGTTGTTCCTGTCGAAGAAGGTGGAAAGTGTGCATGGCCAGCATCCGGACTGCCCCAAAGGTCTGAACACCCTGCTGCGTCAGGTGTCGGAGGAGTTGGAGGAGCATATGCAGAAGGAGGAAAAGGTGCTGTTCCCCCTGATGCTTTCCGGCGGATCGCCCTTCATTGCCGCACCCATCGCCTGCATGGCGGAGGAACACGAGACGTTCGCCCGACAACTGCATCAGATGCGGGCGCTGACCCGGGATTTCACGCCGCCGGTGCGGGCCTGCGCGACTTGGCGGGCACTGTACAGCACGCTGCAACACTTCACTCAGGAAGCGGAGGAGCATGTGCATCTTGAAAACAATGTCCTGTTCCCACGCCATGCCGACGTGTCGCCACACACGACCTTTGGCTTCTGATCTGACCGGAAACAAGGGATAGGCTTTAATAGGCAACAAGGGCTATTTGTACAGGACAGGGTTCATGTTGACGCGGACAGGGGCAGTGCCTTACCAAAGCGCTATGCTTACTTTGCCATGGCATGTCTTGATTTTAATCAATTCCTGTCGCCCAATCCGATTGACCGCCTATTCAGCGTGCCGACAATGAAACCTGATGATCTGCCCCTGATCCGTAGCCTACCCATGTTCCGGTCAGTGACGGAGGTGCAGTTGGCTGCCCTGGTGTCGCGCGGATCGTTGCAGCGATATCCACGCGGCACCCTGCTGTTCCGGGAAGGTGATCACGCCGACTTCCTGATGATCCTGCTGGAAGGAGCGGTCGAACTGTTCGCCCGCGACCAGGACGATAATGAAGCCGTCGTGGAAACCTTGTTTCCGGTCGACAGCTTCATCCTGGCTGCCGCACTGACCGATGCTCCCTATCTGATGTCTGCGCGCACCCTGTCGCCAGCCCGCATCCTGTTGCTGGAGACGGGTCCGTTTCGCCGGGCGGTCGCTGCCGACCCAGGCCTGTCGGCGCCGGTGATGGCGGAGCTCGCCCAGTATTTTCGCCGACTGGTCCGGCAGATCAAGGATCTGAAACTGCGCACCGGGGTGCAGCGGCTGGGCTGCTATGTGCTTGGTCTTGCTGCGACGAGGGACGAAGTGGTGCTGCCCTTCGACAAACGCACCCTGGCATCGCGTCTGGGGATGACGGCGGAAAACCTTTCCCGCGCCTTCTCCACCCTGCGCGCGCATGGACTGTCGGTTCAGGGCAACCGACTGCTGATTGAGGATCGGGAGCAGCTGACGGCATTTTCCCGGCCCGATCCCCTGATCGACGCGGCCGAAGGGCCGCTGTCCATCCTGGCCGAGTAGGGATCAGGGTGGCAATGGCAGGTCTTCAGCGATGGCAACCAGCGTGTCTGGCTTGACCACCACGATCTGCTGCCGCCCGCCCGCCGTGATACCGTTTGTTTCCCAGGCTGACAGGATGCGGCTGACCGTATGCAGCGTGGTGCCCGTCATTTCCGCCAGATCCTGGCGGGTCAGGGGGAAGCTGATCTCCACCCCCGTTGACACCTCCCGCCCGGCCTGCCGGGCCAGGCGCAGCAAGGCATAGGCCACGCGTCGCTCCACGCGCTGCGTCGACAATTGCCGCACGCGGGTCTGCAAGTCCTCCAGCCGGTCCCCCAGCATCGCCATGGTATTCATGGCGATCTGCGGGTGGGCCAGCATCAGCGCCTTCATCGTCTCCACCGTCCAGACCAATTCCACACTGTCAGTCACGGCCAGGGCATCGCCGGGATAGCCAGAGAGGAACATGGCCAGCGTGCCATACATTTCCCCCGGCCCGACGAACTGCACCACCATCTGCTGACCGTCGGGGCTGGCGTGCTGGATCTTGATGCGGCCGTCAATCAGGGCGTGGCAGGTGGTGGCCGGGTCGCCCTGCTTGAACACTGTGCTGCCCTTGGGCACCAGCCGCGCCTGGCCTTGCTCCGTTACCGCGCGCAGGGCCTGGGCGTCCAGGCCCGCGAACATGCGCATGGGGCGCAGCAGCGAGGGATCGGGTTTCAGCTTGTCCATCATTTCCGCCTGACCGTTCGCAACGGGGGCGGGCAGCATAGACCCATCGCTGCGCAAAAGCCCATTCCCGTTCATCCCGGCCGTCCATCGGCGCGGCGCATCACCAGGATGGGGGCATAGACGAAGACGAACAGCAGGAAGGCTGCCAGCCAGAAGCTGCCAGCGATGCTGTAGGCCAGCCGCAGATCGGGCAGCAGCGGCGCCAGCACCCGGACCAGGGCGCCACCCGTCAGCAGCAGATAGGCGGCCACCGTCGGCCGCGCCGCCACGATGTCACGTCCCGTATGGCCCAGGGCAGCACGGCTCATCACCGCCACAATCATAGTGGCGAAGGCTCCCGCCGTGATGGCGTGGATCCAGCCCTGGCCGATATCGGCACCGGCCAGCAGCCATGCCGCCTTCAGCAGCAGCCCCGCCGGTATCCAGACATAGGCCAGATGAAGCACCCACAGGATCGGCTGGTCCAGCGTCTTCAGTCCCTGCCAGCGCGACAGGCGCCAGGCATGTGCGATCCCGGCCAGCAGGGCCGCCAATCCAGGCAACAGCCCGTCGGGCTGAACCATGTCGGCCAGGGCCAGCAGGGCCACAGACCCCAAGGCCAGCCGGTCGGGCCAGCCGAAGGGCGCCACCGCCACCTTGCGGCCGACACGCTTCAGCGCACTGACGGTGAAGGAGGGGACGATGCGCCCGCTGATCAGGGCCACCATCAACAGCACCATGTCGATGCCCAGCGTGCGCCCCCGCGTCCAGATACCGGGCAACCAATCCAGCCGGTCGGCATGGTACAGCGCACTGGCCGCCGTCAGCAGGGCCAGCAACAGCACCATCACATAGTTGCGACGATTGCGCGCCTTGATGATGGAGGGCAGCACCATGGCGCACAGGGCGGGGAAGAAGGCCAGATCAATGATGGCCCCCGGCAACGCCGGCAAGGGGGCGATGGGGTTGAGCGCCAGCCGGCCCGCCAGCCACAGCCCCGTCAGCGCCATCAGGCGCCTTCCCGCATAGCCGCGTTCCCCCGTCCAGTTGGGCACGGCGGTCAGCAGAAAGCCGGCGATGGCGGCGGCGGCAAAGCCGAACAGCATCTCATGCCCATGCCAGGCCGCTGGATTGCCCAGTTGCGTCGGCCATCGACCGGTATGCAGCACCATCAGCCACAGGCCCAACATGATGATTGCGTGCAGCCCAGCCGCCAGGAAGAAAGGACGAAAACCATAGGCGAACAAGGCCAGCCGGGTACCGGTCGGGCGGGGTATTTCCTCAAAATGGGCGGTCATGGCGGTCCTCTGCGGCATCAAGGGGTTTCTCACCCTGTACCGCGTTCGGACCGCCCGTCCTTTGTGCCGGCGCAAACAACCGGAAGATCACACCATCAGGGTGCTGGCGGAATCGCTTCCTCCGGCCAGTAGAGGATCATCGGGTTGGCGACCAGCAGCTTGTGCTGCAATGTCGCCGTCGGCGCGATACGGGGGATCATGTCCACGACCAGCCCGTCATCGGGAATGTTCTTTTCCATATTGGGATGCGGCCAGTCCGTGCCCCACAGGACGCGATCCGGGTAATCCGCCACCAGTGGCGCCACTGCCGCCGCGAAATCATCCCAGCCCGGTGCCGCCGACAGACGGTCGGGACAGGTGACCTTGGTCCAGATGTCCGGACGGCTGTCCAGCAGACGGCGAAAAGCCAGCATGTCAGGGCCGGCCGGCCCTTGTGTCACGTCGGGCCGCCCCATATGGTCAACGACCACAGGGGTAGGGAGGGCATCCAGGAAGGGTCGCAACTCCTCCAGAATGTCGGCCTCGAAATAGACAACGACATGCCAGCCCAGATGCTGGATACGGCGCGCCACCTCCAGGAACTTGTCCTTGGGCGCATCATCGACCAGACGCTTCAGAAAATTGAAGCGCACGCCCCGGATGCCGCCCGCGTGCAGCCATTCCAGTTCCGCATCGTCGATGGCGGGATCCACCACGGCTACCCCGCGGCAGGTGCCCTCCGACACGGCGATGGCATTCAGGGTGGCGGCATTGTCGGTGCCATGGCAACTGGCCTGGACGATGACATTGCGGCTGAGGCCCAGGTGTTTGCGCAGGGCGAACAGCATGTCCGGGCCGGCATCCTGGGGCAGATACTTGGCCTTGGGGCTGAACGGGAACTGCGCCATGGGGCCGAACACATGGCAATGGGCGTCCACGGCCCCCGGCGGCGGGGTGAAGCGCGGGTGGGACGGGGCTTCGGTCCAGCTGCGGATCCGGTCGGTCATGCGAATACAACTCCATCCATCAGCTTGCGGGCGGTGCGCAGCAGGGCCGCTGTGCGCACCTGTCCATCCGCATCCAGTTCCAGCACACAGCTCATCTCCCCCGTCGGATGTTCGACCGACAGGGTCTTGCGGTCACCGGGCGGCAGTACGGCCACATCGGCCGCAGGCGATCCGGGCACCAGACAGGCGGTAGCGACGCTGACCGCCCCCAGCACGCCGATGGTGGCATGGGCGCGGTGGGGGATGAAGCTGCGCACGCAGACGGCGCCCCCCTGGCGCGGCGGGGCAACCAGCATGATCTTCGGCACCGATTTGGCCGACACGTCACCCAGATTCATCAGCGGCCCGACTTGCAGCCGGATGGATTCGATCCGGGCCTTCAGGGCCGTGTCGGCGTCCAGCGTCTCCCGGTCCTCGTACCCGGTGGCGCCGACATCGCTGGCCTTGATGACGATGCAGGGCATGCCATTGTCGATCAGGGTGACGGGCACGCCGTCAATGACGTCAACGGCATTGCCCGTGGGCAGCAGGGCACCACAGCTTGAGCCGGCCGTATCGCGGAATTCCACGGGCACGGGCGCATGGGTACCGGGCACGCCGTCGATGCGGGCATCACCATGATAGCTGACCTTGCCGCCCGGCGTGGCGATGGTCGCCACAGCCACCTGGCCCGTATTTTCCATGAAGATGGCGACCCTGGTCTCGTCCCCCGTCGCCGCGACCAGACCGCGTTCAATGGCAAAGGGACCGACGCCGGCCAGGATGTTGCCGCAGTTCTGACTGTCGGAGACGATGGCCTGATCGACGAAGACCTGCAGGAACAGGTAATCCACGTCGATCCCCGGCCGCTGTGAGCGGCTGACGACGGCGACCTTGCTGGTCAGCGGGTCGGCCCCGCCCATCCCGTCGATCTGCCGCGCATCGGGCGAACCCATGATGGACAGCAGAAAGGCGTCACGGGCAGCGATATCGGCGGGCAGATCATCCTTCAGGAAATAGCCGCCCTTCGACGTGCCGCCGCGCATCCACATGCAGCGCACACCGTCCGTCCCCGCCGCCTCAGACATATTTCAGCCCCATGGAGGCCAGCTTGCCGCGCATGTCATAGATATCCAGACCCAGTTCGCCGGCGGCCAGCCGTGCGCGCTTGGCGGTTTCCGCCGCTTCCCGCGCCTGCGCCTTCTCCAGCACGGCGGCGGCCTTTTCCCGCGGCACGACACAGACACCGTCATCATCGGCGACAATCACGTCGCCGGCCTGGATGGCGGCTCCAGCACAGACGATGGGCACATTCACTGATCCCAGGGTGGCCTTCACCGTGCCCTGGGCGAACACGGCCTTGGACCAGACGGGGAACTTCATTTCCGTCAGGTCGCGCACGTCGCGCACGCCGGCATCAATCACCAGCCCGCGACAGCCCCGCGCCAGGGCCGACGTCGCCAGCAGGTCACCGAAATAGCCATCTTCACAGGGGCTGGTCGGGGCCAGGACCAGGATGTCGCCATCGCGGAGCTGTTCAATGGCGACATGCACCATCCAATTGTCACCCGGCGGGGCGGAAATGGTGACGGCCGACCCGGCGATGCGGGCGCCGGGATAGATGGGGCGCATGTGGGAGGCCAGGAGGCCGGTGCGGCCCTGCGCCTCGTGCACCGTGGCCACGCCACAGCGGGCCAAACCGTCGATGACCGACGCATCGGCGCGGGCGATATTCTGGACGACAATGCCGGACATTGAATTCTCCGTCTTTGGGCTGGCTTCTGTCTTGACCCCACCCCGCCAATACGGCAATTCAGAAGCACGGACGGGCCATAAGTTTTAGCTAATCGTGTTGCAATGCACATATGGGATCTGAACCTGCGCCATCTGCGCGCCGTGCTGGAGGTGACCCGTCTGGGCAGCATCAGTGCCGCCGCCCAGGCCGTGTCGCTGACCCAGCCGGCCGTGACCCAGGGCATCGCCCGGCTGGAACGGGAACTGGGGCGGCCGCTGTTCGCGCGCCGGGCCGACGGCATGGTGCCGACGCCGGCCGCCCTGCTGTTGCAGCCCCGGCTGGAGGCAGCACTGGCCCATATCGGATCGTCGCGCGTAACCATGGCGCAGGTGCGCGCCCTGATCAGCGTCGGCACATCGGGCAGTCTGGCCGAAGCCAGCCACGATAGCGGCCTGTCGCAGCCGACCCTGCACCGGGCGGTAAAGGATTTGGGTCTGGCGCTGCGCCGCACAATAACCGAACGGCGGGGACGCGGCATCGCCCTGACAGAGGCCGGACAGCGCGTGCTGCGCGGTTTCCGTCTGGCGCGTGCCGAACTGGTGGCGGCGCTGACGGAGCTGCACGCGCTGGACGGGGTGGAGGTGGGGCGCGTCGCCATCGGGGCCATGCCCTTGTCGCGTGCGCGGCTGCTGCCCAGCGCCGTCGCCAGCTTCCACCGCTCCCGCCCGGAAGTGACCATCCATATTGTCGAAGGCTCCCACACCGAATTGATCGACCCGTTGCGCGACGGTGAGTTGGACCTGCTGATCGGGGCGCTGCGGCTGGAAGTGCCGCCGGCAGAGGTGGACCAGCAGCCCCTGTTCGATGACCAGCCCGTCGTCTTTGCCCGGCCGGGCCACCCGTTGATCGGCCATCCCGCCCCCTGGTCGGCGTTGGCCGATTACCCCTGGGTGGTGCCGCCGGCCGGCACGCCGCTGCGCACGCAGTGGGAGGCGATGTTCAAGGCGGCGGGCCTGCCCGTGCCGCGCGTGTCGATCGAATGCGGGGCCGTCATCACCGTACGGCAATTGATCCGCGACAGCGATTTCCTGACCCTGCTGTCGCCCGACCAGTTGGCGGTGGAGTTGCAGGCCGGCGTGGTTGCACGCGTTGGCGAGGCTCCGGGCGATCTGCGCCGGACCATCGGTATCACCACGCGCAGTGGCTGGCGCCCGACCCCGGCACAGGCGGCCTTCATCCGCGCGCTGGAGGAGACGGCAAAGGGCATCAGCGGCACGATTAGCTAAAACTTATGACCGGACGTCGGAACTGATTGGCCGCATGCCCCCTGTTGCCGCCAGGGTTGGGCCATGCAGAACGAACCCAATCCCCCCCTGACCCCGGTCGCCCTTGTCGGTTTCGGCGAGGCTGGCCGCACCTTCGCCACCGCCGGTGCCTGGGGCGCCCGCGCGTCGGTGTTCGATATCAAGACATTGCGGCCTGATCTGGCGCCGGGCAAGCGGCAGGACTATGCCGTCGCCGGCGTCGATGGCCGGGAGAGTGCAGCCGACGCCCTGGCCGGGCGGCCCGTCGTGCTCTGTCTGGTCACAGCCGATCAGGCCCTGGCGGCGGCACAAGCCTATGCGCCGCTGCTGGCGCCCGGTGCGCTGTGGTGCGACATGAACTCCGTCGCCCCGGACACCAAACGTGCGGCCGCCAAAGTCGTAGAGGCGGCGGGCGGCCGCTATGTCGATGTCGCCGTCATGGCCCCCGTCGATCCCGCCCGCCTGTCGGTGCCGCTGCTGGTCAGCGGTCCGCATGCCGACGCCGGGCTGGAAGCGCTGGCCAACCTGGGCTTCACCAAGCGGCGTGGCGTTGGAGCAGAGGTGGGGCGCGCGTCTGCCATCAAGATGGTGCGGTCCGTCATGGTCAAGGGCATCGAGGCGCTGACGGCGGAGATGATCCTGGCCGCGCAATCGGCCGGGGTGGTGGACGAGGTCCTGTCCTCCCTGGGGGCCGAATGGCCGGCCAAGGCCGATTACAATCTGGACCGCATGCTGGTGCATGGTCTGCGCCGGGCGGCCGAAATGGAAGAGGTGGCCAAGACCCTGACATCGCTGGGCGTGGAGCCGGCGATGACGCAGGGGACCATCATCCGCCAACGCCGGCTGGGCTCCCTGGGCGGCACCGCGCCCGAAGGGCTGGCCGCCAAACTCAATCATCTCACCCATAACGGGAAGTCACAATCATGACCCTCGTGATCGATTGCCACGGCCATTACACCACGGCGCCGGAGGCTCATAATGCTTGGCGCGAGGCGCAGGTAGCGGCCTTCAAGGCCGGCACCGCTCCGCCGCCCTATCCGGAAATTTCCGACGATGATATCCGCGCCACGATCGAGAAGAACCAGCTTCGGCTGATCCGCGAACGTGGCGCCGACCTGACCATCTTCAGCCCCCGCGCCTCGGCCATGGCCCACCATGTCGGGGACGAGGCGGTGAGCATCGAATGGGCGCGGCGCTGCAACGACCTGATCGCGCGCGTCGTCCGGCTTTACCCGGAGACGTTCGTCGGCGTCTGCATGCTGCCGCAATCGCCGAAGGCGGGGCTGGAGGCGTCGATTGCGGAGCTGGAACGCTGTGTCAACGACTATGGCTTCATCGGCTGCAACCTGAACCCGGATCCCGGTGGCGGGCATTTCACCCACCCGGCGCTGACCGACCCGTACTGGTATCCGCTGTATGAAAAGATGGTGGAACTGGACGTGCCGGCCATGATCCATGTGTCGGGATCGTGCAATGCCTGCATGCACGCCACGGGCGCATTCTATATCGCGGCGGACACCATCGCCTTCATGCAGCTGCTGGAAGGCGACCTGTTCAGCAAATTCCCCAGCCTGCGCTTCATCATCCCCCATGGCGGCGGGGCCGTGCCCTTCCATTGGGGCCGGTATCGCGGTCTGGCCGACATGCTGAAGAAGCCCGATCTGGGCCGGCATCTGATGAACAATGTGTTCTTCGACACCTGCGTCTATCACCAGCCGGGCATCGACCTGCTGGCCAAAGTGATCGACACCAAGAACATCCTGTTCGGGTCCGAAATGGTGGGGGCCGTGCGCGGCATCGATCCGACCACGGGGCATTATTTCGACGACACCAAGCGCTATATCGAGGCCCTGGATATCGGGCCTGAGGAAAAACACGCGATCTATGAAGGGAACGCGCGCCGCGTGTTCCCCCGCCTGGACGCGATCCTGAAGGGGAGGGGGCAGTGATGCCGGAAACGGGGCACCAGGACATCCACGCCTATCTGGCGGAATTCGACGATATACCCGGCACCAGGGTCTATACCGCCGCCCGCGCCCGCAAGGGCTATTGGATCAACCAGTTCGCCATGAGCCTGATGAAGGCGGAAAACCGGGCGCGGTGGAAGGCGGATGAGAAGGCCTATCTGGAGGATTGGCCGCTGACCGACGATCAGAAGGCAGCCATCCTGGCCCGGGATTACAACCGGCTGCTGGATCTGGGCGGGAATATCTACTTCCTGGCCAAACTCTTCTCCACCGACGGGCTTAGCTTTGTGCAGGCCGTCAGCACCATGACCGGCATGTCGGTCGCCGAGTATCAGGCGATGATGCTGGCCGGCGGCCGTTCACCCAAGGGTGTCCGTTCCATCAAGGAGGGCAACTGAATGGCCCGTATCACCGCCGGCGTGGCCAGCAGCCACGTCCCCGCCATCGGCGTCGCCGTCGACCTGGGCAAGACCGCGGAAGCCTATTGGCAGCCCGTTTTCGCCGGTTTCGACTGGACCAAGCAATGGATCGCGGACGAAAAGCCCGACGTGGTCATCCTGGTCTATAACGACCACGCATCGGCCTTTGACATGAAGATCATCCCGACCTTCGCCATCGGCTGCGCGGAGAGCTTCAAGCCGGCCGATGAAGGCTGGGGCCCGCGCCCCGTGCCAGTGGTGGAAGGCCACCCGGATCTGGCCTGGCACATCGCCCAGAGCTGTATCCTGGACGAATTCGACATGACCATCATCAACGAGATGGATGTCGATCATGGCCTGACCGTGCCCATGAGCCTGATGTTCGGCAAGCCCGAAGCCTGGCCCGTCAAGGTGATCCCGCTGGCGGTCAACGTGGTCACCTACCCGCCGCCGTCGGGCAACCGCTGCTGGCTGCTGGGCGAGGCCATCCGCCGGGCCGTGGAAAGCTATCCAGAGGACCTGAAGGTCCAGATCTGGGGCACGGGCGGCATGAGCCATCAGATCCAGGGTCCGCGCGCCGGCCTGATCAATGCCGAATGGGACAATCGTTTCCTGGACATGATGAGCCAGGACAGTCAGCGCCTCCGCACCATCCCGCATATCGAATATCTGCGGGAAACCGGGTCGGAAGGCATCGAGATGGTGATGTGGCTGATCATGCGCGGCGCGCTGGGCGCCGATGTCCGCCAACTGCACCGTCATTACCACGTTCCGGCCAGCAACACGGCGGTCGGCCATATTGTACTGGAGCCTGTGACATGAGGATCGCCCTGGTCGGTGCCGGTGCTTTTGGGGAAAAGCATCTGGACGCGCTGAAACTCATCCCCGGTGTCACCATCACCTCCGTCATCAGCCGTCGCCTGGATCAGGCGCAGGCCGTGGCGGAAAAATATGGCGCTGTCCATGCCGGCACGGAGCTGGAGGAGGCGCTGGCCCGTCCGGACGTGGATGCGGTGATCCTGTGTACGCCGACGCAGATGCATGCGGCTCAGGCCATCGCCTGCATGAATGCCGGCAAGCATGTGCAGGTGGAAATCCCGCTGGCCGATAGTTGGGCCGACGCCCAGGCCGTGCTGGAAACGCAGCAGCGCACGGGTCTGGTCTGCATGGTCGGCCATACGCGCCGGTTCAACCCGTCGCACCAGTTGCTGCACAAGCGTATCGTGGCCGGCGAACTGTCCGTGCAGCAGATGGATGTGCAGACCTATTTCTTCCGCCGCAAGAACATGAATGCGAAGGGCGAGCCGCGCAGCTGGACCGACCATCTGCTGTGGCACCATGCCGCCCACACGGTCGACCTGTTCGCCTATCAGTCCGGGCCGATCGTGAAGGCCAATGTCCTGCAGGGTCCGATCCACCCGGAACTGGGCATTGCCATGGACATGTCGATCCAGCTGCAAAGCGTGACGGGCGCCATCTGCACCCTGTCCCTGTCCTTCAACAATGACGGGCCGCTGGGCACCTTCTTCCGCTACATCTGCGATAATGGCACCTATATCGCCCGCTATGACGATCTGGTGACAGGGCGCGAGGAAAAGGTCGATGTCTCGCAGGTCGATGTCTCCATGAACGGCATCGAATTGCAGGATCGTGAGTTCATTGCCGCCATCCGCGAGGGCCGCGAGCCCAATGCCAGCGTGGCGAAGGTGCTGCCCTGTTACGAGGTGCTGCACAAGCTGGAACAACAGCTTCTGGGCTGACGCACATGCCGGCCGGGATGGGGATGGCCCCTCCCGGCCGGCCGATCCGCGCCCATCGAGAATCCCTTGGAGGAAACAATGAAAACCCAGGTTGTCATTGTCGGCAGCGGGCCGTCCGGCCTGATGCTGGCGCACCTGCTGTGGCAGGCGAAGATCGATTGCGTGGTGCTGGAACGCCAGACGCGGGATTATGTGCTGGGACGCATCCGCGCCGGTGTGCTGGAAAAGGTCACCGTCGATCTGCTGGACCGCATCGGGGTTGGCACCCGCAAGGATGCCGAAGGGCTGGTCCATGACGGGTTCAGCCTGGTCACCGAGAACAAGCGCATCCGTATCGACATGGCGGCCCTGACGGGCAGCACCGTCACCGTCTATGGCCAGACGGAGGTGACGCGCGACCTGATGGATGCGGCCGACGCCCGCGGGATCAAGGTGGTCTACAGCGCCGGCAATGTCGCCCTTCATGATATCGAGGGCACCGCGCCGCACGTCACCTACGATCATGACGGCGCTTCGCATCGGATCGATTGCGACATCGTCGCCGGCTGCGACGGGTTCCATGGCGTCAGCCGCGCCAGCATCCCCGCCGAAGTGCTGAAGACGTTCGAACGGGTCTATCCCTTCGGCTGGCTGGGCATCCTGGCCGATGTGCCGCCCTGTGACCATGAACTGGTCTATGCCAGCCATCCGAACGGCTTTGCGCTGGCCTCCATGCGCTCCAACACCCGCAGCCGCTATTATATCCAGGTGCCCTTGACCGAACAGGTGGAGGATTGGAGCGACGATCGCTTCTGGGATGAACTAAGCGTGCGGTTGGGCGAAGATGGCGCCAAGGTGACGCGTGGACCGTCCATCGAGAAATCGATTGCCCCGCTGCGGTCGTTCGTCTGCGAGACCATGCGCCATGGCCGGCTGCTGCTGGCCGGTGACGCCGCCCATATCGTGCCGCCGACGGGGGCCAAGGGCCTGAATCTGGCCGCGTCCGACGTGCATTACCTGGCCGAAGCCCTGGTGGACTTCTTCCAGAAGGGTGACGAGGCGGCATTGGAGGCCTATGCTCCCCGCGCGCTGGCCCGCATCTGGCAGGCCGAACGTTTCTCCTGGTGGTTCACGCAGTTGATGCACCGTTTCCCCAATACCGAACCCTGGGACCGGAAGATGCAGGTGGCTGAACTGGACCATATCGCCCGGTCGCGCACCGCCCAGGCGGAAGTGGCGGAGAATTACATCGGCCTGCCGCTGTGATGAAGGCGGGGACGGGGCCGGTATTGTCAGCGAAGGAATGAACATGAGCCTTGCCCGTCGCCAACTCGGCCCCTTCACCGTTTCCGCCATCGGCTTGGGCTGCATGAACCTGAACCATGCCTATGGCGGGAAACCCAGCCCGGCCGAGGCGCGTCGCGTGCTGGAAGTGGCAGTGGAGATGGGTGTGACCCATTTCGACACCGCCGCCCTGTACGGCTTCGGCCGGAACGAGGAACTGGTGGGGGAGGTTTTGCAGCCCTTCCGCCAGCAGATCACCCTGGCCAGCAAATGCGGCATGACGGGGATCAATGGCCGCCGCGTCATTGACGGCCGGCCGGACACGTTGCGCCAGACCTGTGAACAGGCGCTGCGCCGTCTGCGTACCGAGATCATCGATCTTTACTATCTGCACCGCTGGGACAAGGCGGTGCCCATCGAAGACAGTGTCGGCGCCCTGGCCGATCTGGTACAGGCGGGAAAGATCAGGGCCATCGGCCTGTCGGAAGTGTCCACGCCGACCCTGGAACGGGCGGCCGCCATCCATCCCATCGCCGCGGTGCAGTCGGAATATTCGCTGTGGAGCCGGGGGGTGGAGCGGGTCCTGCTGCCCGCGTGCGCCCGGCTGGGCACGGCGCTGGTGGCCTTCTCCCCCTTGGGTCGGGGCTTTCTGACGGGGGTTGTCAGCGATCCAGACGCGCTGGAACCTGACGATATCCGCCGTGGCATGCCGCGTTTCCGGCCGCCGCATCTGGCCACCAATCTGGCCCTGGCGGCAGAAATCAGAAGGCTGGCCGATGCCGCCGGCCGCAGCCCGGCGCAACTTTGCCTGGGGTTCCTGCTGTCCAGGGGGCCCCATGTCCTGCCCATTCCCGGCACGACGCGGATCGACCACCTGCGCAACAATATGCTGGCGGCCGAACAGCCCCTGTCGCCTGATCTGCTGCAACGGCTGGAAATGCTGTTCGCGCCCGACGCCGTATCGGGTGACCGGTATCCACCGGCCACCCTGACAGAGATCGATGAAGATCCGGCCTGATCAGGGCCGGTATCCCGTATCAATGGTGACACAGCCGCCCGGCGAGCGGGAGACGCAGGTGCACATGCGCTTGCCCTCCTGCTTTTCCTCGTCGCTGAAGAACACATCGCGATGATCCAGGGGTCCGTTGCTGTCCAGCACGTCCACGGCGCACATGCCACATTCTCCGCGCCGGCATTCATGGATCATCGCCACCCCGGCCCCGATCAACGCGTCCAGCAGCGACTGGTCCGGGGCCACGTCGATGGCCAGGTCATAGCCGGTCACCTTCACCTGAAACGACGTTTCCGTGAACCGGCCGGTATCGCCGAACACTTCATAGCGCAGCCGGCTCAACGGTCGGCCGGCGGCCAGCCAAGCCTGACGGACGGCATCCAGCATGGGCAGCGGGCCGCAGATATACAACTCGCCATCGGCCGGCAGACGCGCGATCTCCGCCGCCAGGTCGATCATCGCCCCCTGATCCTGGGGATAAAGCGCCAGATCATCGCCCAGGGCGGCGCGCAGGGGCGCAATGAAGGGCATGGCGGCCAGACTGGGCCCGCCATAGGCCAGGCGCGGCTTCATCCCCTTGGCCGCCAGCGCCAGCGCCATGCCATAGATGGGAGTGATGCCGATGCCACCGGCCATCAGCAGATAGGTAGGAGCCCGCCACGACAGCTCGAACCGGTTGTCCGGCGTCGTCAGGCGGATATTGTCGCCCGGTTGCAGGGTGAACATGAACCGCGATCCGCCCCGGCTGTTCGGATGCAGCTTGACGGCCACCGCGACATTGCCGCGGGCGGCATCGGGCAGGCAGCTGTAGGAGCGGACGACCCAGCCGTCACCGACCTTCACCCGGAACTGCACATGAGAGCCGGGGTCGAAGGCGGGAAAGGGTGTGGCAGCGGTGAATTCCAGCCGACGCACACCTTCCGCCACATCTTCCACACGCGCGACTTCCGCATCAAGCCAGACGGCGGCATTTTTCATCTTAGGTCCTCCCTTCCTGTTCATGTACGGGGGCGCAAGTGTCCCCCTTCGGCGCCGCCAGCCGGGGCGCCGGAAAATGAGCCAAACTGTATACAGCCCGGATTGATCAGTCAGACAGCGCCTGTGCGCGGACCGTCGTGCAGATGTCAGCCGACGACCAGTGCCAGTGCCGGGAAGTGGCGCAACGCCTCGCTTCCGCCCTGCATCGCGGTCTCCAGGTTGCGGCGGGCCAGGCGCGCATGCTCGCGGGCCAGGGATTCCGCCCTTGCCCCCTCACGCAGGCTGATCGCCTCCATCATGGCCCGATGCTGGGCCTGGGCCATCAGCAGGGAATGCGGCACCACCGCTGCTCCGTCGGCCCGTTCCAGAAAGGCACTGGGGGACGCGAAGGGCAGGCGGGTGATGCGGTCGATCTCCCGCTCCACCGTCTCGCTGCCGGACAGGCCGGACAGCAATTCATGGAACTCCGCATTCAGCGCAAGGTAACGGTCCATCGGCGGGTCGGCGGGATTGGACGACAAGGCATCGTCCAGCGCATCCAGCACCCGATTGATGGCCAGCATCCGTCGCGGTTCCACCCCGCGCTCGGCGGCCAGACGCGCCGCCGTGCCTTCCAGCACACCACGCAACTCGATGGCATCAATGGCCTGCGCCAGGGTGAAACGGCGGGGGATATGCCCGCCGGATGCCACGCGTTCCAGCAACCCTTCCTGTTCCAGACGGGCCAGCGCAGCGCGGATGGGCGTGCGGGAAATACCCAGCCTTTCGGCCAGCGCCGGTTCCGACAGGCGGTCACCCGGCTCCACCGCGCCCTGCAGGATCAGGTTGCGGATGCCGGCCAGGGCCCGCACCGTCTGCGCCGCATCCTTGTTGTAGCTCATCCGCTGCCGCTCCCTGACCTGTCCCGTCGCTGCGTCCTATTCCGCCGCCTGTACCAGCGCCAGGGCCGGCGCCTGTTCAGCGGCGATCATCTGATCGATCAGCCGCCGGGCCCACATGGAACCGGCGTCGATGTTCAGATTATAAAAGACATGGCCCGGATTGGCATCGATGGCTTTCTGCTGGGCTTCCAGGATGAACTCATCCTCGCGGAAAATCCCCGCCACGCCTTCGCGGATGCGATGCGTTTCATTCTGCTGATCCAGTTTGAAATTGCGCGCGAAGGCCCAGAAATAATGGCAGGTCTTGCCGGTTTCGGGCGTCAGCAGGTTGATGACGCGGCCATCGACACCGTTGCTGCGATCGCCTTCCGGCGCGCCGGTGCCGGTCGGGGCCACGCCCACCTCGATAATGATGGTGGACGGGGCCGTGAAGCGGATAATCTGCCAGCGGTCCACATGGTCCTTCTGGCCCAGATTGCCGGCCCAGAAGGGCGGGGCCTCGATATCGATCATCCAGCGGGTGATGGTCGCGGTCTTGTCGGAATGGGTGGCCTGGAACGGTGCTTCCGCCACAGCCTCGTTGCCAATGGACGAGCCATGCACGAAGGTTTCGTGCGTCAGGTCCATCAGATTATCCAGCACCAGCCGGTAATCGCACTTGGCGTGGATCACCTTGCCATCGGCCGTCCAGCCGGGCGAGGCCATCCAGGAAATGTCGGGGATCAGGTCGGGATCGGCCAGCGCCGGATCGCCCGGCCAGATCCACAGGAACCGGTGGCGTTCCACCAGCGGATAGGTCTTGACGGCCGCGGAGGGGTTGATCGTGTGCTGGGACGGCATATGCACACAGCGGCCGGTATCATCGAATTTAAGGCCATGATAGCCGCAGGTCACCCGATCCCCTTCAAGCTTGCCCAAAGACAGCGGCAGCAGCCGGTGCCAGCAGGCATCGGCCAGCGCGACCGGCGTGCCGTCCAGCTTGCGATAAAGGACGACTTGTTTGTCACAGATGGTGCGCGCCAGCAGGCTGCGCCCCACCTCTACATCGTAGGCGGCAACGTACCAGGCGTTGACGGGAAAGGTTGCGGACATCAGGCGTCTCCCCGCGATCTGTATGTTGGATTTTCATCCTGTATACAGGTTGATCAGGGGCGATGCCAGAAGAATTTGATGGATCAATGATTGGGCCGGAGATCAGCCCAGATCACCGCCTTCTCCCTCGCCACCGGCGAATTTGAAACCGTCCAGCAGGGCCAGCAGCGCCGACCGGCCGGCAGGCCCCAGGCTGGCGGTCAATTCCTGTTCATAGGCGTCATGCTGTGCCTGGATGGCCTGCATCCGCTCCTGCCCATGATCTGTCAGATGCAGGCAGTAGGAGCGGCGGTCCGTCAGGGACGGAGAGCGGACCAGCAGTCCCCGATCCTCCAAACCGTCCAGCAACGGTACGAGGTTGGCCCGCTTCAGCCCCAGCGCGTCGCTGATCTGGGATTGGCTGAGGCCGGGATTGTCGCGGATCACCGTCAGGATCGCGAACTGGGTCGGACGGATGTCAAATTCCGACATGAACTGGGTGAACAGGCTGAAAGCGCCGATCTGCACCCGGCGCAGGCGATAGCCGACCGACCGTTGCAGCGCCGAAAGATCCACGCCGGTGCGTTCCTGCTCATCCATCCTTCATCACCTTGCTTGATGTTCCATATTGTTATTGCAGGCTACAATTCCGCTGCTGGATTTTCGAGAGCGCAATCGCGTCCCTGCATGCATGGCCGCATCCTGCCCTATCATCGACGAGTCGGGTCAGAAAAGATTATCCTGCGTAACGAATCGGTGAGCGGCGTACCGGTCACCCGCAGTCGAAGCCCCGACGGCCTGAACCACCCGGCCTCCTGGCAAGCGAGAATGCGGTGAGAACCGCGGCGGAGCGGCGCGCCAGTCGGTTGATCACCGGAGAAAATATCGCCCGCCGGCCGATTGGCATGATTAATTATTATAATGCATAACGACTCGTGATATCGTCAGGGACAAGATAATAGTCCCGCGAATGGGACTGATCGGGAGGTTACCCCATGGGCTTGTCGTCCCGTGCGACCACGGGTGGGCGCATCACCCTGCTGCTCTGCTTTTTTATCGCGCTGCTGGAAGGTTTCGACATACAGGCCATCGGCGTTGCAGCCCCTTATCTGCTGCCGCAACTGGGCCTGACGCCACAGCAGGCGGGCGTGGTGTTCGGCGCCGGCATGGCGGGGCTGGTCTGCGGTGCCCTCACCGGCGGCTGGCTGGCCGATCGGATGGGGCGCAAGGGCCTGCTGATGGGCTGTGTCGCCATCTTCGGCCTGGGCACGCTGGCGACGCTGATCGCGTCGGGGCCGGTATCGTTGGGCGTCTATCGCCTGCTGGCCGGTGCCGGCATGGGCGCGGCGATGCCCAGCCTGGTTGCCGTGGCCCTGGAAATCGCCCCGCCGGAACGGCGGACCCGCACAACGACCCTGATGTTCAGCGGCATGCCGGTTGGGGGTGCGCTTGCGGCCCTGTTTGCTGCCAGCCTGCTGGAAAAATATGGCTGGCACAGCATCTTCCTGGTGGGTGGCCTGCTGCCGCTGGTGCTGCTGCCGGCCATGTATGTGCTGATGGGGAATGATACCCCCCACAAACATGCCCATCATGCGGAACGGCCGGGCGCTGTCCACACGCTGTTCGGCGACAATCGCGCCCTGACGACGCTGCTGGCATGGTTCACCTTCGGTATGACACTGCTGGTGCTGTACCTGCTGCTGAACTGGCTGCCCTCCCTGGTCGCGGCCAAAGGGCTTGGCGGCAGCGGCGGTGCCCAGGCTGCCTTTGCCTTCAATGCCGGCAGCGTGATCGGCTCCGTGGTTATCGGTCTGCTGGTCGACCGGCTGGGGCCGCGCCTGCCGATCATCCTGGCCTATCCGGCATTGGCGCTGGCCATGTTCGGTCTGGCCGGTGCGGACAGCCTGGGGCCGGTATTGGCGCTGGCGGGCATTGCCGGCTTCTTCCTGTTGGGCGCGCAATATTCCCTTTATGGCGTCATACCCCGCTATTACCCGGCCAAGGTCCGGGGCCTGGCGACGGGGGCGTCCATCGCGGTGGGGCGCCTGGGCTCCATCGCCGGCCCCCTGGTGGCCGGGCACTTGCTGGGGCAGGGCTGGGGGCCGGCCGGTGTGGCCATGGCCATGGTGCCCGTCGTGCTGTCAGCCGGAGGTGCGGTCAGCCTGATGACCATCCGTGGGCGGTTTGTTGACGACGCTGCGTGAGCCACCGGCGGCAAGGTTCCGCTTGCGGGTTGGGAAAAATCGTTATATAACATAACCAATAATACGCCATAGCGTGGGAGGAGATATCATGGACAATCGGTTGGAAGCCGATTTGCTGATCGGCGGCGAATGGCGCGGGGCCAGCAATGGCACCACGTTCGATCGCCG
This sequence comes from Hydrogenophaga intermedia, assembly GCA_943371025.1. Taxonomy (GTDB): domain Bacteria; phylum Pseudomonadota; class Alphaproteobacteria; order Azospirillales; family Azospirillaceae; genus Niveispirillum. The sequence goes on along the minus strand of CALRTC020000024.1, from coordinate 48,893 downwards.
CAATCCCGTGACCGGTGACGTGGCCAGCACTGCGGCGGCTGCGACGCTGGACGATGCCGCTGCTGCTGCCGTGGCCGCCGCTGCCGCCTTTCCGTCCTGGTCGCAGACGGGGCCCAATGCCCGCCGCACCCTGCTGCTGAAGGCGGCCGACGCCCTGGTGGCGCGCATGCCGGACTTCATCGCTGCAATGGCAGCGGAAACGGGGGCAACGGCGGGTTGGGCTGGCTTCAACGTCACCCTGGCCGCGTCCATGCTGCGCGAAGCCGCATCGTTGACGACGCAGATCAGCGGAGAGGTCATTCCGTCGGACAAGCCCGGCTGCATCGCCATGGCAGTGCGCCAGCCCGTGGGCGTCATTCTGGGCATTGCCCCTTGGAATGCGCCGGTGATCCTGGGTGTGCGCGCAGTCGCGACGGCGCTGGCCTGCGGCAACACCGTGATCCTGAAGGCGTCGGAACTCTGCCCCCGCACGCATGCGCTGATCGGTCTGGCGCTGGCCGATGCCGGTTTCCCGACCGGCGTTGTCAATGTGCTGACCAACGCCCCGGCCGATGCAGGCGCTTTGGTGGGGGCGCTGATCGACAACCCGGCCGTTCGCCGCATCAATTTCACCGGCTCCACCCGGGTGGGCCGCATCATCGCCGAACGCGCGGGCCGCAATCTGAAGCCGGTGCTGCTTGAACTGGGGGGCAAGGCGCCACTGCTGGTGCTGGACGATGCCGACCTGGACGAAGCCGTGAAGGCCGCTGCCTTCGGCGCCTTTTTCAATTCCGGCCAGATCTGCATGTCAACCGAACGCATCGTCGTTGACAGCAAGGTCGCCGATGATTTCGTTGCCCGTTTCGCCGCCAAGGCCGCGACGCTGGTCGCCGGCGATCCGCGTGAGGCGAAGACGCCGTTGGGCTCGGTCATCGACCCGCATGCCGTGACCGGTATCCAGGCCCTGATCGACGACGCCGTTGCCAAGGGGGCGAAGCTGTATCAGCCGAACCCGACCACGGGCACCTGCATGTCCGCCGCCATCCTGGACCATGTCACGCCCGCGATGCGCATCTATGCGGAAGAAAGCTTCGGTCCCGTCACCACCATCGTCCGCGTGGACGGGGAGGCGGAAGCTGTCCGCGTCGCCAACGACACCGAATATGGCCTGTCGGCCTCGATCTTCACCCGTGACGCCGCCCGCGGCCTGCGTCTGGCCCGGCTGATCCAGTCCGGCATCTGCCATGTCAACGGCGCCACGGTGCATGACGAGGCGCAGATGCCCTTTGGCGGGGTAAAGGACAGCGGCTATGGCCGTTTCGGCGGCAAGGCCGGTGTGGATGCGTTCACCGAACTGCGCTGGATCACGCTGGAAACCCAGCCCGGGCATTTCCCCATCTGATCTTTCATCAGGACAAGCATTATGACGGATACGGTAGCCTATGACGTGATCGAAGGGATCGCCTGGGTGCGGTTCAATCGGCCGGAGAAGCGCAATTGCATGAGCCCGACGCTGAACCGTCGGATGATGGAGGTTCTGGACGCGCTGGAATTCCGCGACGATGTCGGGGTTCTGGTCCTGTCGGGCGAGGGGTCGGCCTGGTCGGCGGGCATGGACCTGAAGGAATATTTCCGCGAGACGGAAAAGCACGGGCTGGGCGCCACGCGTCAGGCCCAGCGGGAGGCCTATGGCTGGTGGCGGCGCCTGCGCTGGTATCAGAAGCCGACCATCGCCATGGTCAATGGCTGGTGCTTTGGCGGCGGCTATGGTCCGCTTTATGCCTGCGATCTGGCCATTGCCGCGGAAGAGGCGAAGTTCGGCCTGTCGGAGATCAACTGGGGCATCCTGCCCGGCGGCGGGGCGACCAAGGTGGCCGTCGACCTGATGTCCATGCGCGATGCCATGTACCACACCCTGACCGGGGAGGCGATCGACGGGCGCAAGGCCGCCGAATGGCGCCTGGTGAATGAGGCCGTGCCGCTGGCCCAACTCAAGGAGCGGGTGACGGAACTGGCCAAGGTGCTGCTGGAAAAGAACCCGGTCGCCCTGAAGGCTGCCAAGGACGCCGTCCGCCGCGTCAAGGACATGACCTACGACAATGCCGAGGATTTCCTGGTCCGCGCCCAGGAAGCCGCCAATTCCTTCGACAATGACGGCCGCAAGGAAGGCATCCGCCAGTTCATCGACGAAAAAAGCTACAAGCCCGGCCTCGGTGCCTATCGCCGGGAGTGACGGCGCCCAACCAAGGGCCATGATCAAATGGCCCTTGGTCGCGCCCCGTCGCCAAACCCATTCCTGGACCAGCAGAGACCGACGCGATGAACAGCCCCGCCTTGTTCCTGCCCGCCCCCGATCCGGTTGCCTTCCAGGCGGCGGCGCAGCCTGACAAGCTGGCCATGGTCGATCTGGCCGGCGGCCGACGCTATAGCTATGCCGCCCTTGATCGGGCGGTAAACCAGTGTGCCGCATGGCTGGTGGGGCGCATCGGCACCGTGGCCGGTCAGCGCGTCGCCGTCCTGGCCCGGAATGACACGGCCATTCCGATCCTGCATCTGGCCCTGGCCCGGCTGGGGGCGATGCTGGTTCCGCTGAACTGGCGGCTGACCGTTCCGGAGCTTGATTTCCAGGTCGGGGACTGTCTGCCGGCACTGTTGCTGGCAGATGCCGATTTCAAGGACACGGCCATCCGCGCCGCCGCAGACAGGGTGCCGGTTCTGGACCTGGCGGCGACGGCGGCGGAATGGGACGCGACGGCACCGGTCCGGCTCGCCAGCGTGCCGTCGGTCGAGACGCCCAGCACGCTTCTTTACACCTCCGGCACCTCCGGCCGGCCGAAGGGGGTGCTGCTGACCGAAAGCAACCTGTTCTTTACCAATGTGAATTTTGGCCTGATGAACAAGGTGACCTCGCAGTCGGTCATTCTCTGCGACATGCCGCTGTTCCATGTGGTGGGGCTGGTGACCATGACGCGCACCCCCCTGGCCCAGGGCGGCACGCTGCTGATGTCGCGGGGGTTCGATCCGACGGTGACGCTGGACCGGCTGGCCGACCCGGAATTGGGTATCACCCATTACATGTGCGTGCCACAGATGGCGCAGACCCTGCGCCAGCACCCGGACTACAAGCCGGAGAGGTTGCGGGGCCTGGTGGCGCTGTGTACGGGCGGCGCACCGATGCCGGCGGCCCTGATCCAGCGCTTCTGTGACGACGGCATCACCATCGCCGACGGCTATGGGATGAGCGAGTCCGGTACAGTGCTTGGCATGCCCATCGCCGATCGCGCCCGTATCCTGGCCAAGGCAGGATCGGCCGGCATCCCCGGCCCGGTCCTGCGCCTGCGCCTAGTCGATGACCACGGGAACGACGTGCCGGACGGGCAGGTGGGCGAGATCTGGATTGCTGGCCCCAATCTGTCGCCCGGCTACTGGAACCGTCCGGAACTGCCCGGACTGGCGGAGCAGGGGGGGTGGCTGCGAACCGGCGACGCCGCCTGGCGTGACGCTGAAGGCTTCTACTATCTGGTCGACCGCAAGAAGGACATGTTCATTTCCGGCGGAGAGAATGTCTATCCGGCAGAGGTGGAAGCGGCCATTCTGGAAATGGATGACGTCGCGGAAGCCGCTGTCATCGGCATGCCCGATGATCGATGGGGCGAGGTGGGCTGGGCCTATGTCGTTCCCCGCCCCGGAACCGGCGTGACGGCGGAACGGGTCATGGCCTACCTGGACGGACGTGTTGCCCGATATAAGCGGCCGCAGCGGGTTCTGATTACCAATGACCTGCCACGCACCGGCTCCGGCAAGTTGCAAAAACATGTGCTGAAGGAACAGGCTCTTTCCCGCGGTCAGCCGGAATGAGTAGCCCTCATTACAATTCAGCCTTATTTGCAACTTTAGGGCGCTGACAGCGCTATTTTCTTCGGGGCACCTTTCCGGCCAAACCCCACCGATAATGGCCGTCTCCCCAGGCGGGCTTTTACCTTCAATCGTGCGGATTACTCTGCTGCAAGGTCAGAAAATCCCGCGCATTTCTCCCGTAAACAGCTTGCGGGAGGGCCTAGGTTCTGTCACTATGTTATAGCAAATAACTATAAAAGAGACAGTCAGTTCACTGACTGTCTCTTCCTGAAAGCGCGACAAGAAGAGCGTTTCAAAAAAAGTCTCACTGGGAGGTAACAATGAACAAGGGTGACCGTCGGATACATCCGGCGAATGGGAACACGCGTCCCCACAATCTGTCACGTACACTGACCGCCATCGGTCTCGCCCTGGCGGCAGCGGTTCCCGCCGTTGCACAGAACGCACCGGCTGTCCTGGAAGAAGTGGTCGTGACGGCCCGTCGTCGGGCGGAAGCATTGCAGGATACGCCGGTGGCGGTGACGGCTTTCAATGCCGAAGCCCTGGAAACCCGTACCGTCGAAACGCTGGACAATATCGCCAAGTTCACGCCGAACATCCGTTTCGACGGTGCGGCAGCCCTGTCGGGTGGCAATTACAACGCCACGGTTTTCGTCCGTGGTATCGGTCAGAACGACTTCGCCATCTTCAGCGACCCTGGTGTCGGCTTCTATGTGGATGGCGTCTACTATGCGCGATCCATCGGCGGCATCATGGATGCCATGGACCTGCAGAGCGTGCAGGTTCTGCGCGGCCCGCAAGGCACGCTGTTCGGCAAGAACACGATCGGTGGCGCTGTTCTGATCACAACCCAGGCGCCGACGGATAACCTGTCCGGCAGCGCGGAACTGACCACCGGCAGCTACTCGCGGTTTGACGCGAAGGGCGTGCTGAACGTGCCGCTGGCCGAAGGCAAAGTGTTGACGCGCCTCTCCTTCTCCAGCCTGAACCGCGACGGGTACGCCAAGCGGCTGAGCGACGGCGGCGAGATGGGTGACAAGAACGCCGATTCCGGCCGCGCCCAGATCCTTGCCCATCTCAGCGAAGAACTGAGCCTGCATATCACCGGCGATGTGACGCGCGCGCGGGAACATTCGGCCCCCAACAAGCTGCTGGCCGTGGCGCCGGCACCGGGCCTGACCGGCGTACCGTTCCTGACCAACTATAATCAGTTCGTGGCCCCCACCTTCGGCATCACAGCGCCGAACGGACAGAAGACGCTGAACAGTTCCTTCGTCACCGACGATCCCTATACGACCTGGGCCACAGGTCCGAACATCAACGATCTGGACCTGTGGGGCGTGGGGGGCACCCTGTCCTGGAGCCCGGGTGCCGTCGATGTGAAGAGCATCACGGCCTATCGCAAGATGCATGCGGTCTTTGCGCGTGACGGGGATAACAGCCCGTTCAAATATCGCGAAACCTACAATGATGATCATCAGTGGCAGTTCAGCCAGGAATTCCAGCTGAGCGGGGACAGCTTCGATGATCGGCTGAGCTGGGTGGCCGGGCTCTATTACTTTGCTGAAAAGGGCACCGACGATGCCCGGGCCGATCTGGCCATCGGTCTGTGGCCGCCCTTGGCTGCCCCCCTGTCGCCGGCCACGCTGATCTTGAACAAGATCGACAACAAGTCCTACGCCGCTTTCGGCCAGGGTACCTGGAAGTTCACCGACGCCCTGTCCATGACCGTCGGAGGCCGCTGGAACCGCGATGAAAAGTGGATTTCCGTCTACAACAAGCGCCAGCGCGACAATGTGATCTTCACCGATGTCCAACGGTCGACCGAATGGAATGCCTTCACGCCCAAGGTGGGTGTTGAATACAAGGCAACCAAGGACGCGCTGCTGTATGTTTCGGCGGGCAAGGGCTTCAAGAGCGGTGGCTTCAACGCCCGTCCGCTGGTCGATGCATCGGAAGTGACGGAGTACCAGCCCGAAACCATCTGGACCTACGAAGCCGGTGCCAAGACCGAATGGCTGGACAAGCGGCTGATCCTGAATCTGGCCGCCTATTACAGCAAATATGACAATATCCAGCTCACGGTGAACCAGACGCCGCGCAATTTCGTGGCCAATGCCGCCAAGGGCACCATCCAGGGCGCTGAACTGGAAATGCGCGCCCGGCTGTTCACCGGATTCGATGTCGATCTGGGCGTCGGCTATACCGATGCATCCTATGACGAGGTCGGGACCGGATTGGGACCGACGCAGGTGCTGCCCATCACCAAGGCGGCCAAATTCGTGAAGACGCCGAAATGGACGGTGAACGCCGGCGCGCAATATACCCATGAACTGGCTGACGGCAGCAGCCTGACCCTGCGCGGCGACGTGTCGGCCTACAGCAAGTTCTACAATGATGTGGCTAATACCGAGCTGGTTGCCCAGTCCGGCTATGCGGTGATGAACACGCGCCTGACCTACAACTCTGCCGACGACCGCTGGAGCGTGGCGCTGTTCGGCACCAATCTGGCGGATCGCCGGTACTTCGTATCCGGCAACGCCAGCCCTGCCTTCGGTCTGGCGGAAGTCAGCTACGGGCGGCCGCGGGAATGGGGTCTGTCCGGCAAGGTGAAGTTCTGATCAGTGAGGCGGCTCTCTGCATCTGGTAACGGATGCAGAGAGCCCATTTCCGTATCTGTCAGATCGGGGTGAACTCCACCACCATCGCCTTGAAATGGCAGGCAGCGGCGGCCAGCACCAGCAGATGCCAGACCGTATTGTGGTAGCGCACGCGTACCGCCAGATAGGCGCCAACACCCAGCGTATAGATCACGGCACCGGCCGCAATCCAGGTACCGGTATCGGGGTGCAGCCGGCCCGACAAGGCCGGGATCATCGGCAGCCCGATCCAGCCCAGCCCGATATAGAGTGCCAGCCCCACCCGTTCATACCGGCGCGGGGCCCGCAGTTTCAACAGGGCGCCGACCCCGGCAATGCACCAGACCAGTGCCAGAGAGGCAACCGCCTGTGTCACCGGCAGGCGGACCAGCAAGGGCGTATAGGTGCCCGCGATGGCAGCATAAATGAAGGCATGGTCCATCCGCCGCAGCGTTTCCTTCAGCGGATGACGATTGATCAGGTTATAGCTTGCTGATGATGTCAGCATACCGGCCATCGCGGCGACATAAATAACCAGCGCCAGCAGGCCGCCGGAAACGCCAAGGTCCAATCGCGACAGGATCAGCCAGATCCCGCCCGACCAGGCCGCTGCCACACCCAATATATGGACGATGGCATCCGACCAGTATTCGCCCCGATGATACGGGGTTATATGTTCAACGGCCGGTCCGGCATCCATGTTTGGAAAGTCCTCCGGCCGTTGCAACCGAACTTACCGGCGGCGCGGCGGCGGTGGACGTCGTACGGCACCGCCGGGACCGGCGGAACGTTCGTCCTTGTGCCGATAGGTAATGCGCCCCTTGGACAGATCATAGGGCGTCATTTCAACCGTGACGCGGTCACCCGCCAACGAGCGGATGCGGCTCTTGCGCATGCGGCCGGCCGTGTACGCGATGATCTCGTGACCGTTTTCCAGCTTCACGCGGAAACGACCGTCGGGCAATGCCTCTTCGACATGGCCTTCAAACTCAATGAACTCTTCTTTGGCCATCCGGCCCTCCCTGAAAACGGAAAGGGCGGCGGCATGGGATCATGCCGCCGCCCTCCACAATTCCGATCAAGAAGCCGGTTAGGCGACCCGAAGGTTCTCAGCAGCCGTCTTGCCCTTGCGCGGATCGCGAACGGCATCGAACGTGACCTTCTGGCCTTCGTTCAGGCTGCTGAGGCCTGCACGCTCAACGGCGGAGATATGGACGAAAACGTCGGAGGAGCCGTCCTCGGGCTGAATGAAACCAAAGCCCTTGGTGCTGTTGAACCACTTGACGGTACCGATAGACATGAATGCCTCCTGGGATCTTTCCCGTTCGGAGCTGCCCGGCGCGGAGTTGCGACGCGGGCATCAAAGTCACGACAGGGAAGAACCAGCGGTAGCCGGAAGATAGCCCAGTAGCAAAGTCGACGCCCTCAACATGGGCCTCAAATCGCCGCGCTACAAGCATCATTTTGTGTCATTTATCACATGGCTGCACGGCGTTGCCCATTTTCGGGCATCACAGGTGGGCGGCAACCGGGCGCATTTCAAACATCGTCCACGGTGTCCGGACGTCAGACGACATCGGCAAAAGCCTTGCGCGCCTTCGCAAACCAGACATGGCCTGCCCAGGCCACCCCCCACCCCAAGGCAAGGGTCTTTGCAAAGGTAATGGGGTCGAACGAGGTCCCCGCGAACAGACAGGCGCGCCACATTTCCAGCATCGGGGCCAGCGGGTTCAACCCGATGACGATGCGGATGCTTTCCGGAACAGCGGCAGCGGGATAGAAAATCGGGCTCAAGAACATAAGCAGCGTGGTAAGAACGGCAATGAACTGTTTGATATCACGCAAGAAAACACCGGCGGCCGACAGGAACCAGGACAAGCCCAGAACCAGCAGGCAATAGGGTATCAACACCAGAGGTGCCAGCAGGGCCGTCAGCGGTGGCATCCCGAAAACGGGACCATAGAACAGCATCAGAACCACCATGTTGATCCCAGCCGACACCAGGGAACTGGCCACCGTCACCGCCGGCATCACTTCCAGCGGGAAGACCACGGTCTTGATGTAGGCGGTGTTTTCCAGGATCAGGCCCGGCGCGCGGTTCACATTGTCAGCCAGGATGTTGAACAGGGTCAGGCCGGCAAACAGGAACAGCGCATATTCGCCGGTATTCTGGCTGTTGGCCGTCCATCGTGTCTGAAAGACGCTGGAAAACACAAATGTGTATACGGCCAGCATCATGAAAGGTGTCAGCACCGACCAGAGCAGACCCAGAATCGACCCCCGATAGCGCGATGCCAGTTCCCGGCGGGTCAGCCGCCCGATCAATCCCCGATGGCGCCAAAGGGTCCGAAAGGGCGCGAACGGCCCCAGGCCCGGTGTGGCAGCAGCATTTGTCTCGACCATCAGGAACCTCTCACCACATGGGCCGGATGCCCACATCCCTTCCTGAACGCATTGCCCCGCTCAACCAGCATGACCCAGGAGCAGGAATTGGTTCGGGCTCGCATCAAAATTGTTGTCACCATTTTGCGACAGTGCGGGGGCAGGTCCGCAAGCCCCTCTATATCATGGGGTTTTTGCGCAGGGAAAGGATCGCGCATCCTTCATCCCTGAATGTGCCGCTGGCCCGACGGGTTGAACTGCGCTATCGAAGCCCGGCTGAAAACTGGGAGAACGCAGCGATGCCCGTGGATGCGTCCGGCGACCGGTACCTGACTCTGCTGATGCAGGTCCTGACCGACTATGTGAATATCAATGTCCATGACGGCAGTCAGTTCGTCCGCCCGGAATATGCCGGGCGCGACCTGAACGATCTGACGGTCCGCCGGGAAATCAGGGCGGAAGGCGGGGATTGGCCGCAGCGTGCCTATTCCATGTCCGGCCTGAAACGACTGGAGAACATGCGCCATTGTATCGAAACGGTCGTGGCGGATGGCGTGCCCGGCGATGTGGTCGAAACCGGGGTCTGGCGCGGCGGTGCCTGCATCTTTTCCAAGGCCGTGCTGGACGTGCTGGGGGCCGATGACCGCTGGGTCTGGCTGGCCGACAGCTTCCAGGGTCTGCCGGCGCCCGATTTCGAACGATATCCGGGGGAATTTGCCAGTGATCTCAGCAATGTCGATTATCTGAAGGCGGGCCGCCGCGTGGTGGAGGAGAATTTCCGCCGCTTCGGGTTGCTGGATGGACGCGTGCGCTTCATCGAAGGCTGGTTCCGCGACACATTGCCGACCGCGCCGGTGCGATCCATTGCGGTGCTGCGCCTGGATGGTGATCTGTATGAAAGCACCATCATTGCCCTGGACTCTCTGTATGACCGCGTGCCGCCCGGGGGCTTCGTCGTCATTGACGATTTTGGGGCGGTCCCGGCCTGTGCCGATGCTGTCCATGATTTTCGCCAAAGGCGCGGCATCGACGCTCCGATCGTGGAAATCGACTGGACCGGAGTCTACTGGCGCAAAGTATCGGTCTGATCGATTTCCAGACTGACCTGATCCATGGGCACGGCGACCAGACCGCGGAACAGCCGTCCCGTGGTGACGCGGAAAAACAGCGCGTCATGCAGCCAATGGTGCTGCACATGCGCCGTCTCCGTCCCCTCTGCGATGGCGACGGAGACGGCGTAATCGCCTTCCGCCAGAAGTGGCAAGGTGAAATGGAACCGCGCCGTCAGGGTCTCACCCGGCTCCACCGTGCGCGGCAGCAGTGAATGGGTGCTGAAACTGTTATCGACAAAGATGATCTGACCCAGCCGGTCCTTGACCAGGAAGCCGATGATCGGCTGGTTCATGGGCTGATTGACGCGGGCCGTGATGGACAGCACGACATTCTCTCCCCCGCGCATGGTGATATGCCCACCGTCGATGGCCGTCAGCGTCGCATTCAGGATGCGGGCGCCCTCCAGCCCGAACCAGGGGGCGTCGGGATCGAAATCGAACACCTGCACCTGGCTGGGAACGGATTGCGGCGGCGGAACTGACGGGGCGACAGGCGCGGACAGCCGCCGGCCGCCGATGCGCAGCCGGTCCCCTTCGCTCTCTCCATAGACGGATGCCATATAGGCTTCCAGCACTTCCTTGGGCGGCCCCATCTGACGCACTGTTCCGCCATCCAACCAGACGACCCGGTCGCACAGGCGCGCCATGGATCCGGCATCATGACTAACGAAAAGTATGGTGCCGCGCTTCTTGAACCCTTCGATGAAGCGCATGCATTTCTGGTTGAAGGCAGCGTCACCGACCGACAGGATTTCATCGATGATCAGAAGGTCGGCATCGACATGCGCTGCCACGGCAAAGGCCAGCCGGGCATACATGCCGCTTGAATAGAGCTTCACCGGCTGTTCCAGGAAATCGCCGATGCCCGCAAAGTCGGCAATTGTGTCGAACCGTTCGGCAATCTGCCGGTCGTTGAGCCCCAGGACCGCTGCCGCCAGATGCACATTCTCGCGACCCGTGAATTCCGGATTGAAGCCGGCACCCAGTTCCAGCAGTGCGGCCACACGGCCCTGGACGGCCACGGTGCCCTGTGTGGGTGCCACCGTGCCTGTGATGACTTTCAGCAGGGTCGACTTGCCGGCACCATTGCGGCCCAGAATGCCCACCGTCTGACCGCGCGGCACTTCGAAGCTGACATCGCGCAGGGCCCAATAGTCGGCGTGGAACCGGCGCCAGGGAAACAGCATCTGCTTCAGCCGATCGGCAGGAGAACGATAGATCGCGTAGCATTTGCCCAAGCCCTCGACCCGGACGGCTGCTGCGTCCACCCTGTCTTTGTCGCCGCTTTGATCGGACAAAACCTGCTCCTCATCCATTGCCGCTCCGTCATCCGGCGGGGCGGACGGCCCTGGTTGTCGCGTCCCGCCGATGCGTCGTCAAGGGTGCCTGCCATTTTGTCCCTCCCCGGGGAGAACGGCATGGCGCCACCATTTCGTTATATGACTATCGGTCGGCAGCCGTAATGTCATAGGATAGTATGAAGACGGTGGGGCGTTTTCCCCTGGCCCAGGGTGGAACCGCACCATCCGTCGAAGCCTGGTCAAGCATCTGCTGCCGCCATTTCTTTGCGGAAATATCCTGTGCTCAGCCCTTGGTACCGTATCCAGGATGATGAAACGATAAGGGCCGCCCAATCGGCGGCCTTCGTCCGCCAATTGCCGATGATCATCCTGGGCAACCTGTTCGGAGCCTGGATCGGTGCCATTGTTCTGAAGGACTATTTCTCTCTGCCGGCCCTGATCCCCTTGCTGGTGGGGGTCCCGCTTCTGCTGTTGCCGGCCGTCCAAGGACTTGTGCGTAATCACAACCGCCCTCCGCCGCGGCGGGCCTCGCGCCGGCGGATAAAGTTGATCATCATCAGTTCCATCATCATGGGCCTATACTGGGCCGGCATGATGATCTTCTACCTGTCGCAGGCGCCGGGGGAACCAAGGGCCTTGCTGTTGGGCGGATGCGCCTTCCTGGCCGTTGGCGCCAACGCGGCGCTCTCAGTCATCCCTCAGGCCTGCCTCGCCTATGCCTTACCCATGATGGGCACGGCCGTGGTCCTCAGCCTGATCGACCGGCAGGATCCGATCTGGATCGGCACCGCCCTGCTGATGCTGCTGATGACCATGGGGCAGTTGTTGTTTCTTCGCGGTAACTGGCAGGGGTTCCTGGCCCTGCGCCGCGGGGAGGAACGGATGGCTGCCGCCCAGCGCGTCGCCAGCCTTGCCTGGCTGGTGGAAGATGTTGAGGCCGGAACCTGCGAGATTTCTGACAATCTGGTCGATCTTCTGGGGTTGTCGGCACAGGAAGTCCGGCGCCTGGATCAACTTCCCGTTCTGATCGCCGACAAGCTGCGACGCAGCCAGGGAGAAGGGGAGCGGCAAGGTCCCGATGGGGTCATCAGCCAGCTTTGCCGGCTTGAGCTTGCCGGCGGGGCTGTGCGCTGGATCCGGGAGGATCGCGCGCCTGTTGTCGGTCCGGGCGGCCGCATCGTGCAATGGATCAAGACCTTCCATGACGTAACCTTGCTGGAGGAGGCGCGGGAGACGGCGCGGGAGCGGGAAGCGACCCTGGCGACAGTCCTGGAAACCGTGGACCAGGGCATCCTGGCCTTCGATGCCGATGCGCGCGTGGTGGCCTTCAACAACCGTATCGTTTCCATGCACGGCCTGCCCCCCGGCTTCTGCCGCCCAGGCATCAGCCTGCGCGACCTGATCCGCTGGAAGGCCCTGCGGGAGGAATATGGCCCCCTGCCGGAAGGCGGGGTGGAAGCCAGGATCGACGAACGGGTGGCGATGACCGACATCAGCCGGCCCTATCATTTCGAGCTGGAGCGCCCGGACGGCACCGTGCTGGAGGCGCATGGCAACCCGATGCCGGGCGGCGGCTTCGTGACCACCTATTCCGACGTGACCGATGTCCGTCGCCGGCAGGACGAGTTGCAGCGCCTGGCAGATGCACTGGGCGAGGCAAAGCTGGCGGCGGAGGCAGCCAGCCTGGCGAAGTCCGAGTTCCTGGCCAACATGAGCCACGAGATACGCACGCCGATGAATGCCGTGATCGGCATGAGCTATCTGGCCCTGCGCACGGATTTGCCACCGAAGGCCCGCGAATACCTGCTGAGGATCGAGGAGGCCGGCCGATCCCTGCTTGGCATCATCAACAGCGTCCTTGACCTGTCGAAGATCGAAGCGGGGCGTGTCACGATCGAGAGCATCGATTTTCGCCTGGAGGAATTGCTGGACGGCGTTGTTTCCCTGCATGGGGATGAGGCGCGGCGAAAGGGGCTGCAATTCATCCTGCGGCGACCGACGGGGATTCCCCGCATGCTGCTTGGGGACCCGCTGCGGCTGGCCCAGGTCATGAACAACCTGATTGCCAACGCCATCAAGTTCACCGATCAGGGCGCCGTCACCGTCACCGTCGTCACCGAAGCCGTTGAGTTAGAGACCCTGTGGCTGTCCGTGCAGGTCAGGGATACCGGCATCGGCATGACCGACGAGCAGAAGCAACGCCTGTTCATCAGCTTCTCCCAGGCAGACAGTTCGACCACAAGGCGCTATGGCGGAACCGGCCTGGGCCTCGCGATCAGCCGCCAGCTGGTGGAGATGATGGGCGGCGGCATCGACGTCGAAAGCCGGTTGGGGGAGGGCAGCCTTTTCCATTTCAAGGTGCCGTTGCGGTGGCGTGCGGTTTCGGTGGGGGAATTGCTGCGTGTCGACGTCGATCTGACGGGACGGCGTGCGCTGCTGGTCGATGACAGCGACCTGTCGATCGAAGTGCTGACCAACATGCTGAACCAATACGGCATCGAGGTCGATGGTGTGCGCACCGTGGAGGAGGCGCTGGCGTGCCTGAAACGGGCCGACGACAGCAGCAGCCATTACGATCTGGTGATCACCGACTGGCGCATGCCGGGACTGGACGGACTTGAGCTGTGCCGCAGCATCATGGCCGCCGCCACGCCACCGCCACCGCTGTTGATGGTCACCGCCTATGATGTCGACGAACTGGCGGCACAGACGGTCGACACACCCGTGCGGCAGATCCTGGCCAAGCCCGTTTCCCCGGCAGCCCTTCGCGACGCGTTGCGCCAGGCCTTTGGCCATCTGTCGACAGGGGCCGTCCTGGAAGCGCAGCCGGAGGAAAAGCTGGTCGGCGTTGCTGGTGCGGAGATTCTGCTGGTGGAGGACAACCCCCTTAACCAGCAGGTGGCGTCGGACATGCTGACGCGCTGGGGCATGAAGGTCACCCTGGCGGAGGACGGGCAGCAGGCAGCCGACCTGGTCAGGGATCGGCTGTTCGATCTGGTGCTCATGGATATCCAGATGCCGGTCATGGATGGCTACCAGGCAACACGGGTGATCCGCGCCGAAGCCGCCGCCCATCCCGACCGGCCCCGTGTACCCATCCTGGCCATGACCGCCCATGCCCTGCAAAGCGACCGGCAGCGGTGCCGGGAAGCAGGCATGGATGGTCATGTCACCAAGCCCATCGTTGTCGACGAACTGGTCGACGCGCTGCTGACCTGGCTGCCCAAGGGAACCGGACACACGGTTCCGACGGGACAAATGATGGTCAGCACCGGTGCCCTGCCGCAGGTCTTGCAGGATCTGCAGCCCATTCTGGATATCGATGACGCCGTTGCCCGTGCAGGCGGCAACCCGGATCTGGTGGTCCGGGTGCTGGAGGAATTCGCCCGCCAGCAGGGTAGTCAATTCCAGCGTCTGCGCGACGCCGTCAAGCGTGGAGAGGCGGCCGAGGCGCTGCCCATTCTGCATTCCCTGGCCGGCACCTCCGCCAGCATCGGTGCTGCACCACTGGGGCACGAGGCGCGGTGGGTGGAAGAAATGGCGCGGGCAGGGGCCCCCTATTGGGCGGACGCCGCCGGGGTCGTGCTGGAGCGGCTTTCAACCATCCTCGGCCGCCTGCCGCAGTCAGCCCCGCTGGTGACGACGGCCGCCGACCGCGGCCCCCCGCAGGCCGATGGCAGCAAATCCATCCTGATCGTTGACGACAGCGACCTTAACCTGGAATTGACCGGCGGCATTCTGCGTCGGGCCGGTTTTCAGGTCAGCACGGCCAATTCCGGCGAGGCCGCCCTGGAAGCCGTGCGTCAACAGCGTTTCGACGCCGTGCTGATGGATGTGCAGATGCCCGGCATGGACGGTATGGAGACCACCAGCCGCATCCGCACGCTGCCCGGCGATACTGGCCGTGTCCGTATCATCGCCATGACCGCGACGGAACGGGCCCGGGTGTGGCCAAAGCTGGCGGCTTCGGGCATGGATGGCTTCATCGCCAAGCCCTTTACAGCCCAATCCCTGCTGGATGAACTGAGGGACGAGTTAAGGCGCCCCTGAAAATCAGGCCGCGATATATTGCATCCCCAACTGCAAGCTGCGCGCGATCCGGCCCGCGGTGGCCCGAACTTCTGCTGCGTCCTCCGGTGACAACACCTGGCGTGCCGTTGTTTCCCATAGGCCCAGCCACCGTTCGAACAGGGCGGGGGTCAGATGTTCCCGCCATTTCAGGTGCGCGCCCATGGGGTTGCCCTTGTAACGGCCGCTGCCCAGCATGACGGATGTCCAGAAATCCGTCAGCAAGGTCAGGTGGTGGTCCCAGTCGGTGATGGCTTTGTTGAACACCGGTCCCAGTTCCGGGTCCTGACGGACCTGGGCATAGAAACCATCCACAAGCGTGGCCAACGCGCGTTCATTCATGATCGAACCCCGATTGAATGCCGGAAATGATAGGCCGAAACCTTTAAAGAGGCAATATAAATACATCTTTAAAAAATTGATGAGCCCACCGGCGGTGACACCCGGATGACGGCCGACCCTGTTGTTTTGCAGTTGCAGCCAATAGACCGATATAGGAAATTGCGTTCCAAGGAATCAGCGCCCGATTAACGGCGCGTCGTGCGGGGGAAATGTCACGGGAGGGAGCATTACTGGCGGAAACGCCAGTGGCAATGCCGGTTTCCGTTCGCCCGTAAGGCGCAATAAAGCCCTGGAACCACGACGCTGGTCTGTCCCACCACCCGGCAAAAAGGGGCCGTTCTTATGAAATTCCGCTCCCTGCTACTGTATTGTGCTCTACCTCTTGCGGCGGCATCCGCTCCGGCAATGGCGGGCGATCGGGAATGCGCGCAGTCCCCCGGCAAGATCATTGAACTCTGTGTGTCCGTGACCGAGGGGCAGGCCTTCTATGAGGTCAGGCGCCTGGGAGCGCCGGTGCTGGCGCCGGCCAGCCTGGGGCTGACTTTCAAGGGGGAAGCCCCCGTGCGCTTCACCGCCATCAGTGACGCGAAGCGGTCAGAGACGGACAATGCCTGGGAACAGCCATGGGGCGAACAGCGACTGATCCGCGACCGGCACACGGAAATGACCGTGGCACTGGCGGGAGACACGCCCCTGAACAGCAAGGTGGATGTCACCTTCCGGCTGTTCGATGACGGAATTGGCTTTCGCTACGTCTATGGCGCTGTTCCGGCCGGTCAGGCGGTAGAAGTGACGGGGGAACGTACGCAGTTCCGTCCCATCGGCCGGTTTCAGGCCTGGTGGTATCCGGCATTGGGGGAGGAGCGGGACGAGTATCTTTATACCAAAACGGATGTCCGCCGGATCACCATGGCCGAAACGCCCCTCACCCTGAAGGGGGAGAACGGGCTGCATCTGTCGTTCCATGAGGCCGCGCTGGTCGATTTCCCCAGCATGCTGCTGGCCGGCGACGGATCGGGGACCTTGTCGGCCACACTGATGCCATGGCCGGATGGCGTGCTGGCCCGAAAGACGGGGCCGTTCTCAACACCGTGGCGAACCATGCTGATCGGCGACAGCGCCGCCGCCCTGGCCGACAGCCGCGTTGAACTGAATCTGAACGAGCCGAACCGCCTGGGTGACGTCTCCTGGTTCAGGCCCGGCAAATATGTCGGCGTCTGGTGGGAGATGCACCTGAACAAAGCGACCTGGGGCAGCGGCCCGCTGCACGGGGCCACCAACGCCAATGTGAAGCGCTATATCGACTTCGCCGCAAAGAATGGTTTTACGGGCGTGCTGGTGGAGGGCTGGAACAAGGGCTGGGACGGCGACTGGATTGCAAACGGCGACCAGTTCAACTTCACACAATCTTATGAGGATTTCGATCTGCCGGCCTTGGCCGCCTACGGAAAGGCGAAAGGTGTGGGCCTGATCGGTCATCACGAAACGGGCGGCGCCGTTGTGAACTACGAAAGCCAGCTCGACCAGGCCATGGCGCTGTATGGCAAAGTGGGTGTCCGGGCCGTGAAGACAGGGTACGTCAAGCATAGCGGCACGATCCTGGACAACCAGGGTGGCCAGCAATGGTTCGCAGGGCAGTATATGGTCCGCCACGATCAGCGCGTGCTGGAAGCTGCGGCTGCCAACCATATCGCCATCAACACCCATGAACCGGTAAAGGATACGGGCCTGCGCCGTACCTGGCCAAACTGGATCAGCCGGGAGGGAGCGAGGGGGCAGGAATATAATGCCTGGGGTAAACCGACCAACCCGCCCGAACATGTGACGATCCTGCCCTTCACGCGCATGCTGGCGGGACCCATGGACTATACGCCCGGTATTTTCGACCTCACCTTCGGCAAGGATAAGGTGGAGGCGCGGGTCCAGTCGACGCTGGCAACACAGCTGGCCCTGTATGTCGTGCTGTACAGCCCCATCCAGATGGCGGCCGACCTGCCGGAGAATTATGAGGCCCGGCCCGACGCGTTTCAGTTCATTCGCGATGTGGCCGTGGATTGGGAAACATCCCGTACCTTGCAGGGGGAAATCGGTGATTACATCGTGGTCGCCCGCCAGGCGCGCGGCAGCCAGGAATGGTTCCTGGGGGGCGTGACGGACGAAGTGGCGCGCAAGCTGTCACAGAAGCTGGACTTCCTGGCTCCCGCAAAGCGCTATGAGGCCCAGATCTACGCTGACGGACCGGGTGCCGATTACCGCACAAACCCGGCGGCGCTGACGGTCAGCAAGCGGATCGTCACGGCCAATGACAGCCTGGATCTGGATATGGCGCCGGGCGGTGGCGTCGCCATACGCTTCAAACCGCTGAAGTAAAACAACCGAGACAGCGTCGGCACCGCGCGCCAGACTATGCCAGGATAGCGGACAGGCATCATCGCCCCCCGTGGGCGGGGTGATGCCTGGATGCCCGCAGGGAAGGGAGGCAGCTATGATGGCAGAGACGGTGACGCTGGCCGACGGATGCAGGCTGAATATCCGTTTGGACGGTGATGCGACCTTGCCCCCGCTGGTGCTGGCCCATGCGCTGGGGAGCAACATGGATATGTGGGCGCCCCAGACGGCAACCTTGTCGCAATACTTCCGCGTCCTGCGCTATGACAGCCGCGGCCATGGGGCGTCCGACACGACGTCCGCCCCCAGCAGCATCGCGCGCCTGGGCCGTGACGTGGTCGAACTGCTCGACCTGTTGGGCCTGGACCGCGTCCATTTCGCCGGACTGTCGATGGGCGGCATGGTCGGGCAGTGGCTGGGGGCCCACGCGCCCCACCGTCTGTCCCGTCTGGTGCTGTGCAACACGGCCGCCCATATGCCGCCGGCCAGTGCATGGGACGCCCGCATCGCCCTGGTTCGGGCACAGGGCATGGGGGCCATCGTCGATGGCGTGCTGGAACGCTGGTTCACCGCCCCTTTCCGGCAGGCGCAGCCCGATGCCGTCACGCCCATAGAGAGGGTATTGCGGGCCACCGGCGTGGAGGGCTATGCCTCCTGCTGTGTCGCGGTACGCGACATGGACCAGCGACCCCTGCTATCCGCGATTCAGGTGCCGACCCTGGTCGTCGCCGGCACTCATGACCTTTCCACCCCCCTGGAGAAGGCCCGAGAGTTAACGGCAACCATCCCGGACGTACGCCTGGTTGAGTTGGAGGCAGCGCATCTGTCAAATGTTGAACAGGCCGAAGCTTTCAACGCTGTCCTGCTGTCTTTTCTGACAGCGTGACCGGGCGCGCCAACAGCGGCTTTTCCGACACCCATGTCCTGGAATATCGGCTATCGTCCATTTTTTCGCCATCAGACCGTCACCGGGAACTGCGCATATGACTTACCGCCTTGACGGGAAGGTCATGCGCAAGTTCTAGTGATGTTTCCTGGGGAAAATAATGCGGGGCGGAACCATGGAAGGGATCAGCAAGCTGATCGAAGGGGAACGTGCGGCGGCCTTCTGGGGAGAGGACCCGCCACCCCCCATCCGTCCGGTGACGCTGGATATCCTGTTCCTGCACCCCAAGACTCTGGTCGACAGCTGGCCTATCCCCGTCGACACGCTGGGCGAGATGGTGAAGATGCCCAGTTCCGTTTATCCCATCCTGGCCTCGTCCATCGCCGACCTGCATGTCGAATATTCCATCTTTGACGGCTATGTCGCGCGGGAAACGTTCCAGGCCTACAAGGATCGACTGTCCAGGCCCGATGTCATCTGCATCAGCGTCATGACATCGCTGAAGGCCATGGACACGGAGTTGACCATCCGGCTGGCAAGGGAATTGAACCCCAAAGTCAAAATCATCCTGGGCGGCAATCATGCCAGCGCATGGCCGGAACGGTGGCTTAAACTGGGCGCCGACTATGTGGTGATCAAGGAGGGCGAGATACCGTTCCGCCGCCTGATCCAGCATCTGACCGGCTGGCAGGTGACGCCCGCGGAAGTGCCGAACCTGTGGTGGCGCCAAGGTGAGGCAATCCACAAATCCACCGCGCAACTGCCCTTGATCGACATCAACCGGGCACCGGTTCCTGACTGGAGCCGGTTCGATTTCCGGCCCTATGGCATGGGGATGAGCGACGGGTTCGCCGCGGCCGTCGAAATCTCCCGTGGATGTCCGCAACGCTGTGATTTCTGCAATATCAATAAGTTCTGGGACTACAAGCAGCGTTACAAATCGGTGGAGCGGGTGCTGGAGGAACTGACGGCGCTGCATGCCCGGGGCGTGCGGGAGTTCATCTTTACCGACGATAATTTCGGCGGCGACCACCGGCACACGATCAAGCTGCTGGAGGGCATGATCGCGCGCGGCCTGGACATGCGCTGGGGCAGCTTCCTGCGCGGTGACACGGTGACCAAGACCAAGGGGTTCGAGGTGCTGGCCGCCAAGGCGGGCATGCGCTTCTGCATGATGGGCATCGAAAGCCTGGACCCGACCTGGCTGAAATCCCACCGCAAGGGGGTGCGCGCATCGGACGTCGTGGGCATGTATTCCGATGTCTATAACCGGCTGCGTTCGCAGAATATCTATGTCGTCGGCCTGTTCATTTCCCCACCCCAGGGCGAGCGTACCGATTTTTCCGGCACAGGAGCCTGTGGCGTCGTCTGCGATTACCACTATTCGGCCAACCTGATCGCGCAGAAGGGCAGCCTGCTGTATGAGGAATACAAGGCCCGCGATGCGGTAGCCAAGGACATGTTCTATCACGACTGGAACCTGTCCAGTGTCGTTCTGGGCGACGGGCGGGTGCAGAAGAACCAGAAATCGCTGTGGGACGAGGTTAAGGAGGCCTTCACCGGTTACGGCATCCGTTCGGCCTTCTTCGGCACAGCTTTCGCGCGACGGTTCCGCTGGCGCCCTATCTTCGTCGTGGGGGAGCGGATATTGTGTACGACCGCGGCGGATATTAAGCGCTGGCGCTTGGCCCGCGACAAACGTCTGTCCGTGCAGGAAAGACAGGACCGCATCCTGCAAACAGAACTGGGGGAAGAACGGATCAAACGGTTGGCCCGGCGTCGTTTCTGGATCAGTCCCTTGTCCTTGCGCACCGGCCTGTGGTCAGCCAGGCCAAAGCGGGCCGTGCCGGTATCGGCCGATGCCGCCCGCCCGTGACCCCAGTGCCAGTCAGAAAGGCCCGGTTCCATGGCGTATCGACACTTGCGCTTTGATCGTGATGGCCGCATCGCCATCATCACCTTGAACCGCCCGACCGCCCGGAATGCCATCGACCGGATGTTGAACGCCGAATTGCATCAGGTCTGGACGCGCTTCGCCGATGATGATGGGCTTGATGTCGCCATCCTGACGGGAGAAGGCGAGGCCTTTTGCGCCGGGGCCGATCTGGCGGACTATATTCCGCAATTCCTGGGCGGCGATATGCGAACCGTCCGGGCCAACGTGCCGCATGGGCTGGGCGGCATCACCCGCGGCCAGCACCGGTTGGCCAAACCCGTCATCGCGGCGGTGAATGGCTGGGCACTGGCGGGTGGCTTCGAACTGGCCCTGGCCTGTGATGTGCGCATCGCCGCCGACAGTGCCATATTCGGCAGCTACGAAATCCACCGCGGCTTTCACCATGGCGATGGGGGAATCGTCAGGCTGGTACAAAGCATCGGCGTGTCGCGCACCATGGATATCGTGTTGTCGGGCAGGGACATAACGGCAGAGGAGGCGCATCGGATCGGCCTGGTCAGCGCCGTGGTCCCCCGTGATGATCTGTTGCCGGCAGCCCTGGCATATGCCGGCCGCATCGTCGGCAAGAGCCAGGCGGCCATCCGTTCCGCCAAAGAAACAATCCTTGAGGTTGCAGGACGTTCCCTGGATGACGCCCTGCGGCTTGAGGCGTTATATGGCTATTCCAGTGGTGATGTGCAGCAGGTGAAACAGCAGTTGGAGCGATTCCTCACCAAGAAGAACGGCGATCTCTCGTGACTGGCCGGGATATTTCCAGCGAGCGAATTTCCGCCGACCTTGTAACCTGCTGTGGGACATGGTCTGATGTATACAACTACACAAGGCCGGACCTAGTCAGGTTGGGGTGGGCATGGCGCCCTTGGATTCGTCGCTGAGGCTGACTGACGAGGTTCAACGGGATACTCGGACCGTCCTGCTGCGCGGGACATATGGGACCGACTCCCGGCCCGTGCGCGTGCGCGTGCCGGCCTTGCGCCAGACCCGCGATATTGCCGCCATTCATCGTGAACATGACATGCTGTCGGTCCTGGGCACGCCGCATGTCGAGGAGGTCGTCGCCCTGACGGAAAGCGTCCACGGCCCGACGCTGATCCTGGCAGACCGGTCTGACCGCATGTTGTCCACACTGATCCCGGCGGGGGGCATGGCGTTGGACCGGTTCCTGCCGCTGGCCCTGGACATGGCCGCGGCAGTGGAGGAGGTGCATGCCCGCGACATGGTTCATCGCGGCATCCGTCCCGCCAGCTTCTGGGTGGCGTCTGATGGCGTAACGGTTACCCTTGGCAATTTCTGCAACGCATCGCTGTTCCCGAACGAGGCGGCATTGGGCCTGGGGGCGGGACAACTGGATGGTGATCTGCGCTATCTGTCACCTGAACAGACAGGCCGGATGAACCGCGTTGTCGATTACCGCAGCGACCTCTACTCGCTGGGCCTCTGTTATTACGAGATGCTGACGGGCCAATTGCCGTTCAATGCGGCGGACCGGGTGGGTTGGGTCCATTGCCATATTGCCCGCGAACCACGCCCCATCCGGGAATTGCGCCCAGACCTGCCGGAACCGCTGGCGGAACTGGTCATGCGTCTTCTGGCGAAGGCGGCGGAACAACGTTACCAACTGGCCGCAACCGTGAAGGCCGATCTGGCCGCCTCCCTGGCCGAATGGCGGGAAACAGGCCGCATCACCCGCTTTCGCCCCAACCGGGGCGACCGCCCCCGGCAACTGGTGCTGCCACAACGGCTGTACGGTCGTGACCGGGAGGTCGGGCAGGTGCTGGCCGCCTTCGACCGGGCCAGCCAGGGCCACGTCGAATTCCTGGCCGTGTCCGGCAGTTCCGGTATCGGCAAATCGGTGCTGGTGCGGGAGGTGCAGCGGCCGCTGACGGCGCGGCGCGGCTATTACGCCGAAGGCAAATTCGACCAGCTGCGCCGCGACGTGCCGTTCCTGGCGCTGATCCAACCGTTGCGCGATCTGGTCAAGCAGGTCCTGACGGAGCCCCCAGAGGCGCTGGCGCATTGGGCAGAGAGACTGTCACGGGCGCTGGGGCGCAATGCGCCCGTCATGGCCGAGGCCTTACCCGAGCTTGAACTGGTACTGGGCACGCAAGCAGCACCACCAGCCCTGCCACCCATTCAGGCCCAGAACCGGTTCCAGCAGACCGTGGCGGCGTTCCTGCTGGAATTTGCCGCGGCCGAACATCCCCTGGTCCTGTTCCTGGACGACCTGCAATGGGCAGATGTCGCGTCGCTGAAACTCCTGGAAGCGCTGCTGGTCGATCCCGATGCGCGCCATCTTCTGGTGGTCGGCGCCTATCGCGATCATGAGGTCGATGCAGCCCACCCTTTGACGCGCATGCTGTCCCTGGTGGCGAAATCCATCCGCGTCACCGCAATCGTGCCACAGCCGCTGGGGCCGGATCATGTCCATGGCTGGTTGGCGGAGGCCATGGGCGCGGATGACGGGGACGTGGGGCGGCTGGCGCAGCTGCTGACGGCCAAAAGCGGCGGCAATCCGTTCTTTCTGGGCCAGCTGCTGTCGACGCTGGCCGCCAACCATGTCGTGCGCTTCGATCCGCAGGCGGGGCACTGGGTGGCCGACGTCTTGGACGTGGAACGGGCCAGTCTGCCCGATGATGTGGCCGACCTGCTGGCCGCACGTCTGGGCGTGCTGCCGGAACCGACGCAGGATGTGCTGCGGCTTGCGGCCTGCATCGGCAATCGCTTCGAACTTGGCCTGCTGGCTGCCATTTGCCGTCTGGGCCCGGAATTATGCCTGACCCGGCTGGAGCCGGCTTTGCGGGATGGCTACTGCGTGCTGGTGGAGGATGAGGGCGGACCGGCCAGCGTCTATCGCTTCACCCATGACCGGCTGCACAAGGCCGCCTATCTGCTGACCCCGGAGGGAGAAAGGGCGGGGGTACATCTGGAACTGGGCCGCCGCCTGCGTGACGATGTCGGCCTGGCGGCGCGACTGCCCTTCGAGGTTGTCCGGCACCTAAACCTGGGCAGCGCCCTGATTACCCAGCCGGAGGAACGACGGGGCCTGGCGCAGTTGAACCATGAGGCCGCGGTGAAGGCGCGCGCCTCTGCCGCCTTCGATATCGCCCATGGTCTGCTGCGCATGGCAATGACGATGATGCCCGCGGGCGGGGAAACGGCGTTGCGCTGGCGGCTGTGGATGGATGCGGCCGAGGGTGCCTATCTGGCCCAGGATTTCGAGGCATTCCAGGCCCGGCGGGCGGAGCTGGAAACCATGGCGCCCGACGATCTGCGACGGGCGGAACTGCTGGAACTGGTGGTTCTGGCCAATGAGGCCCGCAATAATTTCGGGGAGGCGCTGCGGGCGGCTGTCGAGGGGCTGCGGCTGCTTGACGTACCGCTGTCAGAGACAACGGCCAAGCGTGACACGCTGCTGTTGATCGCAGGCCTGCTGTGGCGGCTGAAAGGAAGGACGGCGGCAGCGCTGGCGGAATTGCCAGCCATGACGGATGAGCGGTTGCTGCAGGTGATGCGACTGCTGGCATCTGCCATCCGCGCCAGCTACTCACTGGCGTCGCCCCTGTTGCCCGTGCTGTCGCTGAAAGGCGCACTGCTGTCGCTGGACCACGGCGTCACGCCGCAATCCACCATCTGCTTTACGGGCAGCGCGCTGATCTTCATCGGCGCGCTCAATGATATCGGCCGCGGCAGCCGCCTGGGCGATCTCAGCATGCGGCTGGGCCAGCGGTTCGGTGTCGTGGTTCATATCCCCAACCATCTGGTGGTTGTCCAGCACTGGACCTCTGCCTTGCGCGACATCGCCCCGGTGGCGGCGGATATTTCCAAGGAACTGATCGCCACAGGCTTTTACGACCGCGCCGGTCTGTGCCTTATGGTGGAAATGACGGTCCACACCGTCTGCCGCCACAATCTGGAACAGGAACTGGCGTCCACCCAGGCGGCGCTGGCCTTTGCCAAGCGCCGCGACCTTAAGCTGATCGAAGAGACGGCGCAGAACCCCCTGGCGCTGATCGCCCGGCTGCGGCGACCGGAACTGGGGGGACTGGATGAAATCCTGCCATATGTCGGCACGGCCGACAGCCACACGGGCGAGGTAGCATTCAAAATCAGGCAGATATTCACCCTGCTGGTTTTTGACCATAGCGATCTGGCCCGCACCCTTGCGGCCGATGTCCGCCCGCAATTGCGCAGCGTGCTGGGGTCGGCATGGGTGGCACCGTTCCATTGGTACGAGGCGCTGGCCTTGCTGGACCTGCTGGCAGAGGCAAGCGACGCGGGTCATCGGGCGGCCGCGCTGAAGCAGGTGCGCCGGAACCTGAAACTGCTGCGGCAATGGACATCCCATGCCCCCATGAACAATGCCCATCGCCTGCGCCTGCTGGAGGCGGAGATGGCGGCCCTGTCATCCTCCACGGGGCCCCTGTCACAGCAGGCCGCTGCTGCCTTTGGCGAGGCGGTGGAACTCGCCCTTGACCAGGGATTCGTCGGAGATGCCGCCTTGGCGACGGAGCGGTTGGGGCGGGCGCTGCTGCGCCGGGGCCGCCGTCCCGCCGGCATCGTGCAGATGCGTGAGGCCTGGTTGCTCTACCGTCGATACGGCGCCCTGGCCAAGGCCGAAAGACTGGCCCGGGCGTTCCCCGACGCCCTGGAAGGCTTGATCCTGTCCGGGCAGGGCGATGAGGCGGGTGGCCAGCAGTCGCTCGACGTGTCCACCGTCACCAAGATGGGGCAGGCCATCGCTGGCGAACTGGTGCTGGACCGGCTGATCGGCCGGGTGCTGGATCTGGCCATGGAAAATGCCGGTGCCCGCTACGCCGCCCTGACCCTTGTGGATGCCGACGGCCGGGCGCTGGCGGCCGAACAGCGCCTGGGAACCATGGCGGGGGCAGAGGAGGAGACCCAGCCCATCGGTGCGCGCCTGCCCGAACCCCTGCTGCTTTACGCGGAACGGACACTGGAAACCGTGCTGATCGAGGATGCGCGCGTCCAGACGCGCTTCCCCTTCCATCGCCGCTGGGACCGGGCGACGGCGGTATCGGTACTGGCGGTGCCGGTGGTGCATCAGGGGCGCTGCATCGGTGTCCTGTACCTGGAAAATGACCTGACTGCCGGAGCGTTTACGGCCGACCGGGTGGAACTGCTGCGCGTCCTGGCCTCCCAGGCGGCCATTGCCATTGCCAATGCAAGGCTGTTTGAGGAACTGGACCGTGCCCGCAAGGCCCTGCTGGAATATAATCAGCGGCTGGAACAGGTGGTGACGGAACGCACGGCCGATCTTGCCGGGCGCTCGGCAGCGCTGGAACAATCCCTGGCGGCGTTGCGGGCGGCGCAGGCGCAACTTGTGCAGAAGGAAAAGCTGGCATCACTGGGCGGACTTGTGGCCGGCGTCGCGCATGAAATCAACACCCCGCTGGGCGTGGCCCTGACCGGTGCCAGCTATTGCCAGGAACAGCTGGAGGATCTGGCCGCCGTCGCCAACCAAAAACGCCTGACCCGGACAGGGCTGGAGGAGTTCCTGTCCGATATACGCGAAGTGATGCGCACCGTTCTGCACAATCTCCGCCGATCGGCCGACCTGGTGCAAAGCTTCAAGCAGGTGGCTGTCGGCAAGTCGGAGGAAGAGGTTGAGGACATGGATGTGGCGCAATATCTGCGCGGCATCCTGCCCAGCCTGGAACTGCTGCTGAAGACCCGTGGCATCCGGCTGGAGACTTCATTGGAGGAAGGCCTGTTCCTGCAGGCGCCATCGGGAGCCATCGCCCGGGCCGTGACCCATCTGGTTCAGAACGCCGTTGATCACGCCTTTGAGAATATTCGCGATCCGCTGCTGCGGCTGTCGCTTTACCGGCAGGGACCGGTGATGATCCTGAAAATCACCGATAACGGCGTCGGCATGACGCCGGAGGTTTACAGACGGGCCTTCGACCCATTCTTCACCACACGCCGTAACACCGGCTCCACCGGGCTCGGCCTGCACATCGTGCATAATCTCGTGACCGGCCCGCTGGGAGGCGAAATGGACGTCGTGACGGCACCGGGGGACGGCACATCCATCACCATCCGGGTGCCTTTGCCGCAATAGTGCGGTTCCCGCTGACAGGAAAGCCGCGCCGGCGGTGGCACCCACGCGATGCCGCAAAGTGGGATACGCGTTGCACTTGTCGTTCTGGCATGATGCATCCATCTCCCACTGGCATCTCCCACTGGCATCTCCCACTGGCATCCCCCAGGGGCATCTCCTGCCGGCACAGTCATTCATTCAGGAAAAATCATGCGGATTGCCCATGTGGCCCTTTGGACAGCGGATCTGGATCAGGCAGCCGAATTCTGGCGCCACTATTTCGGGGCCAGCATCGGAGAGGCCTATCACAGCCGTCGGCGCCCCGGTTTCATCTCCCGCTTCGTTACTCTTCCCAAAGGCGGGGACCAGATCGAACTGATGACCGGCCCGTGGATTGCGGGATCGGCAGGGGGCGAGGCGGCGGGCTGGGATCATATCGCCATTCGCGTCGGCAATCGTGCGGCGGTGGACGCACTGGCCACCCGGTGCGCAGCCGATCAATGTCTGGTGTCGGGACCGCGGCTGACCGGCGACGGTTTCTACGAGGCGGTGATTGCGATGCCGGATGGCTGTCGGATCGAAATCACCGGTGACGACGCGGCGGACACCCCATCGGCCTGACCGGCCGGGGCGATTTGCCACCCCGACCTGCATGGAATACGCTTTCCCGCGCGGAACGGGAGTGCCACCCTGGCACAGGCAGGCCGATGTGGTTCAGGGTTCAACGGCTGCTGATGGATGGCAGAACGGATGGATCAGATCAATTTTCTGGGCGGTTTGCTTCTGGGGCTGGCCAGTACCCTGCATTGCGCGACCATGTGCGGCGGCATAGCCGGCAGCCTGCTGATGGGACTGTCGCCCGACAGCAGCCGGTCGCGTCAGATTACCTATCTCTTGTCCATGCAGGCGGGACGGGTAGTGGCCTATATGCTGGCCGGTGCCACGCTCAGCGCCCTGGGGGCGGCCTTCTACGGGCTGTTTGACCAGCGCGATGCCTACCGGGTCCTGCAATGGTCGGCGGCGGCTACGCTGGCCTGGATCGGCCTGTCGCTGATGGGGCTGGTGCCGGCCCTGTCCATTTTCGACCGTATCCTGTCACCCATCAGTCGTGTGCTGGGGGCGTTGCGCCGGCATGGGAAATTGTCGGCCCCCCTGGTGGGTCTGCTTTGGGGATTTCTGCCCTGCGGCATGGTCTACGCGGCCTTGTTCTATGCCACCCTGTCGGGCAGTGCCATCCAGGGCGCGCTGGTCATGGCCGGGTTCGGCCTGGGGACCTTGCCAGCGGTGACCCTTGCGGCCTTCGGCTATGGCAGGCTGATGACCTGGGCGCGCCGCCCCCAACTGCGCCGAGCCATGGGTGCAGTGCTGGTCGCCTTGGCCCCCCTTTCGCTGCTGGTTCCGACCCATGTGATCGCAGCCCTCTGCTGATGGGGCTTTCAAGCAAGGACACCGCCGTGCCTGACGCGCTCGACCTTGTAGGGCAGATGCTGGACGAACGTCTGGTCATGACGGCCAAACGGCCTTTCATTCTGGGCATCTGCGGCGCGCAGGGCAGTGGCAAATCAACCCTGGCGGAGGGGCTGGCGCAACGGTTGCGCGATACGGGCCTGCGGGTTGCGGTGCTGTCGTTGGATGATCTTTATCTGACACGGGCGGAACGGGTGGCCCTGGCCCGTACCATCCACCCCCTGCTTGCCACGCGGGGAGTGCCGGGAACACATGATGTGGCCTTGGGCCTGGCGGTGCTCGACGGGTTGGCGGCGGGTGACTGCACCTTGTTGCCCCGGTTTGACAAGGCAACGGATGACCGGGCACCGTCTGGCGTCCGCATCGACGGGCCGGTGGATGTGGTGCTGTTCGAAGGCTGGTGTGTGGGCGCGGTGGCACAGGAAGCCTCGGCGCTTGCCACACCGATAAACGACCTTGAACGCCTCCAGGACGCCGACGGGCATTGGCGCCATCACGTCAATGCGGCGTTGGCAGGGGAGTATCAGCACCTGTTCAGGCGCATCGATGCCCTGGTCCTGCTGGCCGCACCAGACTTCGCCAAGGTGCGGGACTGGCGGATCGAGCAGGAGGAGGGGCTGCGACAGTCCCTGCGGGCCGCGGGCAGGTCCACGGAAGGAACCATGGACGACGCACAGATCGCCAGCTTCATTCAGTTCTACGAACGCCTGACCCGCCACATTCTGGCCGAAATGCCTGACCGCGCCGACCTGACGCTGCGTCTGGATGACAGGCGGCGCGTCCTCTGAACCACAGCGCGTCTGCGGCCGACCGGCAGAGCCTGCCCACCCGCACGCAAAATCATTGGCACGGCGTTTGCTTACTGATTTCCAGGTTGGACATTGGCTTGGCTGAAAGAAACGCAAGATGACGACGATCACCTCGGTTGCCGATCTTACCCCGAAGAAGATGGCCTCCTTGACGGCAAGCCAGATCAGCTCCTTCTCGCTGGATGACATCGCCGAACTGACCAAGGCACAGATCGCCGCCGTTTCCGTCAAGCAGATGAGCGGCTTTACCGCCACGCAGATCGGCGCCATGTCAGCCAGCCAGATAGGCTTCACGGCCGCACAGCTGGCAGCCATGAACGATACCCAGTTCAACGCACTGGAGGCGGAAGATTTCGCCGCCATGTCGGTCAGCCAGATCCGCGGCATGACCGCGCGCGAAATTGCCCTGTTGAGCTCGGAAAAAATTGCCGCCCTGTCGACCAACCAGGTCGCCGCCCTGACCGCCCCGCAGATCCGCGCCTTCACCACCACGCAGCTCGCCAGTTTCAGTACCGATCAGATCGGCGCCATGACCGCGGGCCAGATCTCGGCCATGACGTCCAGCCAGCTCAATGCGCTCAGCAGCGATCAGGTCGCGGCCCTGACATCGACGCAGCTGAAGGGCCTGACTGCGACGCAGATCGCCCAGATGGGCACCAACTTTCCCAGCCAGTTGGACGCCAGCCAGCTGGGCGCCCTGAGCGTCACCCAGGTTCGGGCCCTGACGGTATCGCAGCTGAATGCCCTGACGCCCGTGCAATGGGGTGGCTTCACCAGCACCCAGATCGGCGCGCTGACGTCCAACCAGCTCCGCGGCGTCACGCCGTCGCTGATCGGTGGACTGGTCAACACCCAGATGAAGGGTCTGACGGCCACGCAGATGGCAGCACTGACCACTCAGCAGCTTGGACAATTCTCCGACGAACAGATCGAGGGCCTGGGGCCGGCGCAGATCAGGGGCCTGACGCAGACGCAGATCTCCGGGCTGAGCGACGCCCAGATCGTGTCCTTCACCTCCACGCAGATGGCCAATTTCTCTGTGGCCCAGATCAAGTGGTTCAGCAGCTCGCAATTGGCCACCTTCACGCCGGAACAGGTTGGCGGCATGAACGCGGCCCAGTTCGCGTCCATGAGCACGGACCAGTTCCAGGGGCTCAATGCCGACCAGATTGGCGCCATGACGCCGGCACAGTTCGCCACCCTGTCGGCGGCCAAGATTGCGACCCTGACGGACGGGAAGCTGAACGTCCTGGGCACGACCCAGCTTGCCGCGCTGACCCCGACGCAGATGCGCGGGTTCACGGCCGCGCAGTTGTCGGGCCTGAGCGATGACCAGTTCGCCAGCCTGGGCAAGTCACAGGTTGCCGCCCTGTCCACCACGCAGATCAAGTCGCTGTCCGAAGGACGGGTCTCTGCCATATCCGCCGATCAGTTGGCGATTTTCACCGGCGCGCAGATCGGCGCGATGACGGAAGACCAGTTGTCGGGCCTGGCGACGACCCAGGTTGCAGCCCTGACGGCCGAACAGCTTCGCGCTTTGACCACCACGCAGATCAACACGCTGGACGACAGCCAGATCGGTGCCCTGACGACCAAGCAGGTTGCGGCCCTGTCGCCCGCGCAGGTTCGTGGCCTGTCCACCGATCGCGTGCCGGCCTTGTCCACGACCCAGATCAACGCCTTGACCCCGTCACAGGTCGCCTCGGTCACCACCACCCAGATCGCGGCGATGACCACCGATCAGCTGGGCGGCCTGTCAACGACGCAGCTGCGTAACCTGACCTCTGCGCAGATCGGTGCCATTACCACCGAGCAGATTTCGTCCCTGCCGGGGGACTTTTTTGCCGGGTTGTCGGCAACACAGGTCAAGGGCATCACCGCCGATCAGATTTCAAGCCTGGGCCAGACACAGCTTCAGGTGCTCAGCCAAACGCAGATATCCAGCCTGACCAGCGCAGCCGTGTCCGGATTCAGCAAGGTACAGTTCGCCTGGCTGTCCAGTGAACAGCTGTCTGGCCTGTCCACGGCCCAGATGGCGGCGCTGACCGACGGCCAGATTTCGGCGCTGTCGAACGACAGTCTGGCCTCGCTCAGCAATGACCAGATGAAAAGCCTGTCCGTCACCTCCATCGCGACCCTGACGCCGGAACAGATCGGGTCGTTGTCGGCAAGCCAGGTCGGCGCTATGACGGCCAGCCAGATCAACGGCATGTCCGGCGCCCAGGTGGCGGCCCTGTCGGCTGAACAGGTGGCGGCGCTGTCGACCAGCAGCATAGCCGCCCTGACCACGACCCAGATCGCTTCCCTGTCCGGCACCCAGATGGCCAGCCTGTCGACGACGCAGATCAAGGGCCTGACGGCAACGCAGATTTCCGCGCTTCAGGGCGAGGAAGTGATGGCCATGACGTCGGACCAGATCGCAGGGCTGTCGGTGACGCAGGTCAAGGGATTGTCGACCGATCAGATCTCCCTGCTGTCTGACCAGCAGCTTGCCAGCCTGACCAGCGCCCAGTTGGCGGGGCTGTCCACCACGCAGCTGAACGCCCTCAGCGGCGAGCAGCTGGGCCAGCTTAGCCAGGAACAGCTGGCCGGTCTGTCAGCGGCACAATTCGCCGGCCTGTCGGCGGAAAAGGTGACCCGGCTGTCGGCGGAGCAGGTGGCCAGCATGAGCGCGGCGCAGATAAAGGGCCTGACGGTATCCCAGATCAACAGTTTCAGCGACGCGCAGACGGCGGCACTGACGGGGACACAGCTGGCCGCGCTGTCGACCACCCAGATCGCCGGCCTCAGCAGTGATTTCCTGTCCAGCCTGTCCGCCGACCAGTTCGGTGGCCTGACGGCCTCACAGTTCGGGGCCATGACGGCCTCGCAGCTGAACGCGCTGAGCGATGAGCGCTTTTCGGAAATCTCGGCCGGCCAGCTGGCCGGCCTGACCGGCGCGCAGGTCGGAGCCTTGAGCCAGAGCCGCGTCGCCGCCTTGGGTACCGAGCAGTTTGCCAGCTTGTCCGTCGCCCAGATCAAAGGGCTGACGGCGGATCAGGTGTCGGTACTGGGAACGGAGAAGATCAATGCGCTGAGCCTGGCCCAGTTTGCCGAACTGTCACCCTCGGCGATCGGCGGGATGACGGCCAGCCAAGTGCTTGGGCTGAACGCCGAACTGCTCAGCAGCATGACGGCGCCGCAATTGTCGGGCCTGTCTGCAAACCAGTTTGCGCTGTTCTCTGCCGAACAGATGTCAGCATTCACCACGACGCAGATCGCCGGCTTTACCGCCGCCCAGATCGCCGGCCTGAGCGCGGGGCAATTGGCCGGGTTCAGCGCGCAGCAGATTGCGGTGCTGCCGACAGCGGCAATTTCAGGCCTGTCCGAAGGGCAGATCAGCGCGATGGCACCCGAACAGCTTGCCAGCCTGACCTCCGGTCAGCTGGCGGGCCTGACCACGACCCAGATCGGTGCGTTGACGGCCGATCAGGTTGCCAGCCTGACTGCCAACCAGATCAAGGCGCTGAGCGCCAGCCAGCTCGGCGCCATTGATGCCGCAGCCATCCCCTATCTCAACGGAGATCAGTTGAACGCCATCACCACCACCCAGATCGCCGGCCTGTCGGCCGACCAGCTGGGGGTGATGAGCGGTGAACAACTGGCCGTCCTGTCCACATCGCAGCTGGCCGCGCTCTCCTCCTCGGCGGCAGCGGGCTTCCGCACGGCGCAGCTTGGCAGCCTGACGGACGCCCAATTCCAGGCTCTGACCGCCAACCAGATGAAGAATATCCCGTCCTCGCAACTGTCCGGGCTGGACTCGTCGCGGCTGGCGATCATGACCACGGGCCAGATTGCCAGCCTGTCGGCCACCCAGATCAATGCCATCGGTGTCGGTGCGGTCGGCCTTTTCTCAACAACCCAGATCGCCGCCATTCCGGCCAACGTCATCAGCGGTGTGTCCGCCGGCATTCTGAATGGCCTCAGCAGCAGCCAGGCCAACGCCCTGACCAGCGCACAGATCGCGGCGCTGTCCGCGGACCAGTTGGGCGCCCTGTCGGCCGACACTTTCCAGATCATCGCATCGAAAAGCCTGTCGACCCTGACCTCCACACAGATCGCCTCTCTGTCGGAAGCGCAAATCCAGTCGTTGAGCACGACGGAAATGGCGGCGCTGACATCCACGCAGTTGGGTGCGCTCAAGGCCTCCCAGGCGGCGTCCTTGTCGACCGAAAGCCTGGCTGCCATTGCCGTCGATCAGATCAAGGGCCTGTCCGCCAGTTTTGTCGGCGCGTTGACGTCACAGCAGATCGCAAGCCTCACCACCTCGCAGGTGAATGCCCTGACCAGCACGCAGTTCGTGGCCCTGACCACGACGCAGATCGGCGCGCTTCAGACGACGCAGATGGAAGCACTTACCACCACCCACCTCAACGAGTTGACCTCCACCCAGCAGGCCGCCCTCAGCACGGAGCAGATTGACGCCCTCTCAACGACCCAGTTGAACGGGCTCAGCACGGCTTTCATGAGCCGGATCACGTCCGACCAGTTGTCGGGCATGACAACGCCGCAGCTGCAGTCCTTGACCGCGGCCAGCCTGGGTGCCATCCCCGCCGCTGTCCTGTCGGCCCTGGGCACCGGCCAGATTGCGTCGCTGTCGGCCGATCAGGTCGGCAGCCTGACGGCCACGCAGCTGCAGACGCTGACCAACACGCAGATCCAGGCCTTCACGACCACGGCCGTCACCGGTCTGAGCCAGACGCAGCTATCCTCGCTGCTGCGGGTGCAGTTGCGGGCGCTGACCGGTGATCAGATGGCAGCCCTGACCCCGACCCAGATCAGCGGCATGTCGGCCACGCAGTTTGCCAACTTCACCGGCACGCAGTTGCAGTCGCTGACCACCTCACAGTTCGCGCTATTGACCGGGTCGCAGATCGGCGCCCTGACGACGTCGCAGTTCAGCAACCTGACCACGTCGCAGATCGGCCAGATGAACGCCCTGCAGGTGGCCGGGTTGACGACCAACCAGATCGCCGCGATGACAACGACGCAGATCGGCGCGCTGACGACCTATCAGATCGAATCCATGACCGGAACGCAGGTGAGCGCGTTCACGACTGCCCAGACCGACGTGATGACGGCCGAACAGCTGGCGGCCATCCAGACCTCGCTCGCCTAAAGGCGAGCGGGACAGGGTGGGTCAGCGGCCGACGAAGCTGGGCTTGGCCTTGGCGGCAAACGCCTCGAAGGCGCGGCGGAAATCTTCCGTCTGCATGCAGATCGCCTGGGCCTGGGCCTCCGCCTCGATCGCCATGTCGACCGACATCGACCATTCCTGGTTCAACATGGTCTTGGTCATCATATGGGCGAAGCGCGGGCCGGCCATCAGCTGTCGGGCATAGTCCGCCGCCCGCTCCAGCAGGTTTTCCGCCGGCACCAGTTCGTTCCAGAAACCCCAGTCGCGGCCCTCGCCGGCCGTCATGGTCCGGCCGGAGAACAATAGTTCCGCCGCACGGCCCTGGCCGATAATCCGGGGCAGGATGGCGCAGGCCCCCATGTCGCAACCCGCCAGGCCCACGCGGGTAAACAGGAAGGCACATTTGGCGGCCGGCGTGGCGAAGCGCAAGTCTGCCGCCATGGCGATGATGGCGCCGGCGCCGACGCAGATGCCATCGACGGCGACGATGACCGGCTGCGGACAGGCGCGGATGGCCTTGACCAGATCACCGGTCATGCGGGTGAAGGACAGCAGGTCCCGCATATCCATCTTCGTCAATGGCTCGATGATCTCGAACACATCGCCGCCGGAGCAGAAATTGCCGCCAGCACCGCTGATCACCACAGCATGAACATCGTCGGGGCGGTAGACCAGCGCCCGGAAGAAGTCCCGCAACTCGGCATAGCTGTCGAACGTCAGCGGATTCTTCCGATCAGGCCGGTTCAGGGTGACAAAGGCCAGATGGTCCTTGATCTCCAGCTTGAAATGCGTGGCGGCGAACTCCTGCATGATCCGTCCCCTTCTATCGGCCATTACGGCACGACGGCCGTTGCCTCGATCTCCACCAGAGCCTGGTGTTCCACCAGACCCGCCACCTGTACCAGGGTCATGGCCGGAAAATTGCGGCCCATCACGGCGCGATAGACGGGCCCCAGGTCCTTCAGGCTGGCGCGATAGGCGTCGATATCGACAACATACCAGTTCAACCGCACGATATGTTCGGGGCCGCCGCCGGCCTCCCGCACCACGGCCAGCACGTTGGACAGCGCCTGGCGCACCTGTCCCAGAAAATCGACCGTCTCGAAAACGCATTCGGCGTTCCAGCCGATCTGCCCGCCAGTTACCACCAAGGCCCCCCGGGCCTTGATGCCGTTGGCATAGCCCTTGGGCTTTGCCCAACCGGGCGGCTGCAGGATGGTGAAGTCATCACTCTCAGTCATGGATCAGCCTTCCTCACGCAGGTCGGCCAGCAGCTGCCGGGCGACAATCAGTTTCTGGACCTCGGTCGCCCCCTCATAGATGCGCAAGGCCCTGATCTCCCGATAAAGTTCTTCAACCTTCATGCCTGACTTCACGCCCAGCCCACCGAACATCTGCACCGCCTTGTCGATCACCCGCTGTGCGCCTTCGGTCGCCTGCCATTTGGCAAGAGCGGCTTCCTTGGTGATGCGGTCCCGGCCCGACAGGTCCGGGCGGTCCTTGGCCCATGCCGCACGGTAGACCAGCAGGGCGCCCGCTTCGATATCCAGCACCATCTCCGCCAGATGGGCCTGGGTCAGTTGCTGGTCGGCCAGGGTGGCGCCGAACATGCGCCGGCCCCGGGCATGGCGCGCCGCCTCTGCCAGCGCGCGCCGGGCGAAGCCCAGCGCCGCCGCACCGACGCTGGGGCGAAAGACGTCCAGTGTCGCCATCGCGATCTTGAAACCCTCTCCCTCCCAGCCCAGCCTGGCCCCCTCCGGAACGAAGCAATCGGTGAAGTTCAGGGTGGCCAGCGGGTGGGGAGCGATGGTGTCGATCCGCTCTGCGATGGAAAATCCTTCGGATTCCGACGGAACAATGAAGGCGGTGATGCCCTTGGTGCCCGCTCCGGTGCGGGCGAAGACGACATATTGGCCGGCGATGCCGCCATTGCTGATCCAGGTCTTCGCGCCGTTCAGCCGATAGCCGCCGGCAACAGGTGTGGCGGCACAGGACATGGCGGCCACGTCGGACCCGGCATCCGCCTCCGACAGGGCGAAGGCCGCCAGGCTCCGGCCGGACCGAACGGCGGGCAGGAACGCTTCCTTCTGTTCAGGCGTGCCGAACAGGGTGATGGCCCCGGTTCCCAGCCCTTGCATGGCGAAGGCGAAATCGGCCAGTCCTGCGTGCCTGCCCAGCGTCTCCCGCACCAGACACAGGCTGCGCACATCGAACCGGCCATCTGGCGGAACCGCCAAATCCAGCCAGCCGTCGCGCCCAAGGGCGGCAACCAATGCAAGGCAGGAGCCGTCAACGTCGTGATGATCAATCAAATCCGGCAGGTGGATCGTTGCCCAGGTGTCGAGGCGTCGCACCAGATCGGCATGGGCCGCATCAAAAAAGGGCAGGCGCAGGAAATCGGCATCGGTCATGGCGTCGATCCGTCCGTCTGGCTGATCATGTTGCGGCGGACAGAGGCCTTGGCCTTGCCCAGCAGGTCCATCAGGGTCGCCACATCCGCATCCGACAGATCGGCGAAGGCGGCTTCGATCCATTGTTCATGCCGGGCGGCCATGGCTTCGAACGCCGATTTCCCGGCGGGTGTCAGCGTCACATATTGCGTCCGCTTGTCCCCAGGACGACGGGTCCGTTCGACCAGCCCGTCTTCCGCCAGCCGTTCGGCCAGTCCGGTGCTGTTCCCGTTGGATACCATCAGCCGGCGGGACAGCTCCCCCATGGTCAGGGGACCATCGGCCTTGTGCAGCGCTGCCAGGAAGTCGAAACGGGGCAGGGTGGTATCAAAGGCCAGTCGCAGGCCACTGCGCACCTCTGCCTCCACCAATCCGGTCAGGGTCAGAAGCCGAAGCCACAGACGCAGGTCACGATGGGTCGTCCCGGGAGAGGCGGTTTCGGGATCGACATGCGCCATATCCATTACATCACCTCCCCACCCGACAGGCCGATGGACTGGCCGGTGACGCTGCCTGCCAGCGGCCCGCACAGCCACAGGACGGCCGCGGCCACTTCTTCGGGCTGCACGGGCCGTCCCTGCGGATTGCCGGCCAGGACCTGTGACAGGGCCTCGTCGCGCGACAGCCCGGTCTTGGCCTGGATTGCGTCCAGGGAGGATTGCAGCAGGTCCGTGTCGGTATAGCCGGGACAGACGGCATTGACGGTGACGCCGCTGCGCGCCAGTTCCACCGCCAGCGACCGGGTCAGCCCGATCAGCGCATGCTTGGCCGTGCAATAGGGCACGACATAGGCGTAGCCCTTCTGCCCCGCCGTGCTGGCGATATTGACGATGCGGCCGGACCCGCGCGCCACCATGCCGGGCAGCACAGCCTGGATGGCGTGGAAGGCGCCCATCAGGTTCAGGTCCAGTGCCCGGCGCAGGTCATCCGCCGTCACGCGCTTGAACGGCTTGCCCTCCGTCCCGCCGGCATTATTGACCAATATGTCGATGGGGCCCAACCCGCCCAGCGCCGCCGTCAGCGCCGGTCCGTCGGTGACATCGGCCGTGACAAAGCGGGCGGCGGAACCGATCCCCACCGCCGCCGCCGCCAGGCGCCCTTCATCGCGGCCGATCAACGTGACGCCAGCCCCCGCCGCCGCCAATACACGGGCGACGGCCAGGCCGATACCGCGTCCACCGCCCGTCACCACAGCCTGTTGTCCATCCAGCACGGCACCATCCCCCGTCATATCGCGATCGCCATGTCCGCTGCCTTCTGCCGGCCACGCAGATACTGGGCGCGGCCGGACAGGTAGGGGCGGGGCCAGGGCTGGGCGTCAAAACCCAGCTCGGCCGCCGCATGCAGGGTGAAATAGGGATCGGACAGATGCGGCCGGGCCAGCGCCACCAGATCGGCCCGGCCCGCCGCGATGATGGAATTCACATGGTCATGGTCCTGCACATTGCCCACGGCCATGGTGGCCACCGGCACCTCGTTGCGGATGCGATCGCTGAAAGGGGTCTGGAACATGCGGCCATAGACGGGACGGCACAGCGGCGATGTCTGACCGGCGGACACATCCACCAGATCCACGCCCGCCGCCTGGAACGCCGCCGCAACCGCCACCGCATCGGCGGGCGTCAGCCCGTCGGCATGCCAGTCACTGGCGGAAATGCGCACGGACATGGGCCGTTCGGCTGGCCAGACGGCACGCATGGCGGTGAATACCTCCAGCGGAAAGCGCAACCGGTTCTCCAGGCTGCCACCATATTCATCGTCCCGCCGGTTGGTCAGCGGGGAGATGAAAGCCGACAGCAGATAACCATGGGCCGCGTGCAGTTCCAGCATGTCGAAGCCCGCCGCCGCGGCCCGGCATGTGGCCGCCACGAAATCATCCCGTACCCGGTCCATATCCGCCCGGTCCATGGGCCGGGGCACGGCATTTTCGGCGGACCAGGGCAGGGGGCTGGGGGCCAGCAGCGGCCAGTTACCCTCATCCAGCGGCTGATCCATGCCTTCCCAACCCAGCTTGGTGGACCCTTTCGGCCCGGCATGGCCCAGTTGCAGGCAGATTTTCGCGTCCGACTGCTGATGCACAAAATCGACAATCCGCTTCCATGCCGCCTGGTGTTCGTCCGTATACATGCCGGTACAGCCCGGCGTGATGCGGGCATCGGCGGAAACGCAGGTCATTTCCGTAAAGACCAGCCCCGCCCCGCCCATGGCCCTGCTGCCATAATGGACCAGATGGAAATCGCCGGGCAGCCCGTCCTGGGCGCTGTACATGGCCATCGGGCTGACGACGACGCGGTTGACCAGATCCATGCTGCGCAGGCGCAACGGCGTGAACATGGGCGGCACCGGCCGATCGGCCCCGGCATACCAACGCTCATACCCTTCCAGCCAGTTGCGGTCCCGCAGCCGCAGGTTCTCATGTCCGATGCGCTGGCTGCGCGTCAGCAGGCTGTAGGTGAACTGCTCCGGCGGCAGATGGGTGTAGCGAGCCACATTTTCGAACCATTCGGTGCTGTTGCGCGCCGCCGACTGGATCTTCAGCACCTCCACCCGCCGTTCCGCTTCATAGGCGGCCAAGGCTGCCGGCAGGTCGTGCGGGCTGGCATTGATGCGGGCGGCCAGCGCAATCGCATCCTCCAATGCCAGCTTGGTGCCCGATCCGATGGAGAAATGTGCCGTATGGGCCGCATCACCCATCAGCACCAGATTACCCATCACCCAGGTCTCGCAGGTGATGCGGGGGAAATTCAGCCAGTCCGACCCGCGCAGATGCCGGCTGTTGGCCAGCAGTGGGTTGCCATCCAGATAGCGGCCGAACAGCTTTTCACCGAAGGCGATGGTGGTAGCGGTGTCCACACCTTCCAGCCCGGCCGCGCGCCAGTTCTCCTCCGTCGTTTCGATGATGAAGGTGGCGGTGTCGTCATCGAAGCGGTAGGCATGGGCCTGGAACCAGCCCCACTCCGTCCCCTCGAAGATGAAGGTGAAGGCGTCAAACTTCTTCTTCGTGCCCAGCCAGACGAACTTGTTGCGACGGCGGTCGATGGACGGTTTGAAATGGTCGGCATAGCGGGTGCGGATGCGGGAATTGATGCCGTCGGCCGCAATGACCAGATCGCAATCGGCAAAGCGGTCCAGATCCGGCTCCACCTCCGCCTCGAACACCAGCTGAACGCCAAGCGCCTCCGCCCGGCATTGCAGAATGTTCAGCAGACGCTTGCGTTCGATCCCGCAAAAGCCATGGCCGGAACTGGTGATGACCCGACCCTTGAAATGCACATCAATATCATCCCAATGGGCGAAGCTGTCGATGATGGCCTGCTGGCTTTCCGCATCGCCGCCTTTCAGGTTCCGCAGCGTCTCTTCAGAAAAGACGACACCCCAGCCGAACGTGTCATAGGGGCGGTTGCGTTCATAGACCGTGATGTCGTTGGCAGGGTCCGCCTTCTTCATCAGGATCGCGAAATAGAGGCCGGCCGGACCGCCGCCGATACAGGCAATCTTCATCGAAGCACGCCTTTCCGCCCTGCGCGACCTTGACGGCCAACGCGACCACAGTAGATATTTCAAATATAAAATATTGGCAGGCTGGCCTGTTGTCAATGGCGGATACCGTTCCTCATACTGCGTCCATCAAGGGACGTTGTTCCATCACGGTCTTCAGGCAGATGCGGGTGGAGAAGGAACGGACACCGGGCAAGCGCCCCAGCGCCGTGCGCAGCAGCTCGTCCAGCGCCGCGACGTCGCGGGCCACCACACGCAGCATGTAGTCGAACTCACCTGCCGTCGTATGACAGTCCAGTACAGCCGGAACGCTGGCCACAGC
Organism: Hydrogenophaga intermedia; assembly: GCA_943371025.1. Lineage (GTDB taxonomy): Bacteria > Pseudomonadota > Alphaproteobacteria > Azospirillales > Azospirillaceae > Niveispirillum. Next base: position 8,198 of record CALRTC020000024.1, on the reverse strand, counting down.
ACGTTCGAAATCATCATGCCGCCCCAGGTCTATCGTCACGGAAACAAAGGCCAGAATCGAAAGTCCCAGCTTTTCCCGGTCCAGTTGGGCGCGGTAGTCGCGGACCATCCCGGCCTTTTCCAGCGCCTGCAATCTGTTCCAGCAGGCGGTCTTCGACATGCCCACCGCCTCCGCGATTTCGGCGAAGGAGGCACGGCCGTTTCGTTCGACATGGGCAAGCAGGCGCTGATCGGTGCGGTCCATTTTATCGTTCCTAGTTTTGGACAATATGAAGAATAATGTTCCTACTTCCGCCGATTGAACAAGAGACTTCTCAACAATGTTCGCCCCGTCCCCTGATATCATCGCCCGGTCAGGAGGACGTGACCATGAGCATCAGCCGCGCCATGCTGGAGACCCTGGACCGGGACGACAAGCTGGCCCCCTTCCGCGATGAATTCGACCTGCCATCCGGGGTGATCTATCTGGACGGCAACTCCCTGGGGGCACTGCCCAAGGCCACCAGAGGGCGCCTTGCCCATGCCGTGGAGCAGGAATGGGGACAGGGACTGATCCGGTCCTGGAACGACGCCGGCTGGATTGACCTGCCGCAGCAGCTGGGAGCGCAGATATCCGGTCTGATCGGTGCCCATGGCGACGAAGTGGTGGTGGCCGACAGCACGTCGGTCAATATCTTCAAACTGGCCGCCGCCGCGGTGCGCATGCGCCCCGGCCGTCGGGTGATCCTGTCCGAACCGGGAAACTTCCCCACCGACCTTTATATGGTGCAGGGCCTGTCGGCCCTGCTGGGTGGTGCCGTGGAACTGCGGGTCGTGGAGCGGGAGCGGATCGCCGACGCCCTGGGGCCGGACGTGGCCCTGCTGATGTTGACCCAGGTGCATTATAAGACGGGTGCCATGCATGACATGGCGGCGCTGACCGCTCGCGCCCAGGCGGCCGGCGCCCTGGCCCTATGGGACCTGTCGCACAGTGCCGGCGCCCTGGACGTGGATCTGAACGGGGCCGGGGCCGATTTCGCCGTCGGATGCGGATACAAATACCTGAACGGCGGACCCGGGGCGCCCGCCTTCCTGTTCGTCGCGCGACGGCATCAGGATCAGGCCGTGCAGCCGCTGTCCGGCTGGATGGGCCACGCCGCCCCCTTTGATTTCCTGGATACCTATCAGCCGGCCGTCGGCATCCGCCGGCATCTGTGCGGTACCCCATCCATCCTGGGGATGACCGCGCTGGCGGAAGGGTTGTCGATCCTGATGCGGGCGGACATGCGGGAAATCCGGGCGAAGTCGCAGAAGATGGGCGACATCTTCATCACGCTGGTGGAACAGATGTGCGGGGATGCCGGCTTTGACCTGGTCAGCCCGCGTGATGCCCGCCAGCGCGGCAGCCATGTCAGCCTTTCCCACCCCGATGGCTACGCCATCATGCAGGCACTGATCGCCCGCGGCGTGATCGGCGACTTCCGGGCGCCCGACGCGCTGCGCTTCGGCTTCACACCGCTTTATGTCGGTTATGCCGACCTGTGGGACGCCGTTTCCCACCTGGCCGATATCATGAACACGGAAGAGTACCGCCAGGAGCGGTTTCAGACACGCGCGGCGGTGACGTGATGGGAGAGGGGAAGATGAACCAGCAGGGCACCATGCCGACGGGCGACACGTTCCACGCCAGCCCCGACATCTCCTATGGCCGCTATCTGGGCCTGGAACAGCTGCTGTCCGCACAGCACCCGCTGTCGCCCGAACATGACGAGTTGCTGTTCATCATCATCCATCAGGCCAGCGAGCTGTGGATGATGCTCTGCATTCACGAATTGCGGGCGGCGCGTGACCAGATCCGCAAGGACGAACTGGGCCCGGCCTTCAAGATGATCGCCCGGGTCGCCCAGGTGCAGCGGCAGATGATCCAGAGCTGGGACGTACTGACCACCATGACGCCGGCCGATTATGCGCGCATCCGCCCGCATCTGGGCCAGTCCAGCGGGTTCCAGTCCTGGCAGTACCGACTGCTGGAATTCATGATGGGCAACAAGAACGCGGCCACGATCCAGGTGCATCGTGCCGACCCGCCTGCCTTTGCCACCCTGACCCAGGCGCTGGCCGAACCGTCGCTGTATGATGAAAGCCTGCGCCTCCTGGCGCGCAAGGGCTTCGTCATCCCGGCCGACCATCTGGACCGCGATTTCAGCCAGCCCTATCAGTCGCACCCGGATGTGGAAGCGGCCTGGCGCGCCGTCTATCGCGACACGGGCCGGCATTGGGAACTGTATGAACTGGCGGAAAAGCTGGTTGATCTGGAAATGCGGTTCCAGCAATGGCGCTTCAACCACATGAAGACGGTGGAACGCATCATCGGCTATCGCAGCGGCACCGGCGGGACCAGTGGCGTGAAATATCTGGTGAAGGCCCTGGAAATCAGCTTCTTCCCCGAACTGCTGAGCCTCAGGACCTCGCTGTGAGACAGATCTACGACATCACCCAGCCCGTACGGGCGGGCATCCCGGTCTGGCCCGGCGATACTGACTATGCCGAAACGCGGAACTGGGCCATCGGCCCGGAATGTCCCGTCAATGTCAGCCGCCTGACCCTGTCCACCCATACCGGCACCCATGCCGATGCGCCGCTGCATTATGATGCCGGCGGGGCCGCCATCGGTGATGTCGACCTTACCCCCTATCTGGGACCGGCCCTTGTCCTGCACATGCCGCCGGGACTGGCGGTGATTGAACCGGCGCATCTGCTGCCCCGTGTGCCGGCGGGGACGGTGCGGCTGCTGCTGCGTACCTATGAACAATTCCCGCATGCGGCCTGGGACAGCGGCTTCACAGCGCTGGCAGCCGCCACGATCGATGGGCTGGCCGCCGCCGGCGTCAGGCTGATCGGGGTGGACGCCCCGTCCCTGGACCCGCAGACCAGCAAGACCATGGATGCCCATATGGCCGTCCGCCGGCATGGCATGGCCATCCTGGAAGGGCTGGTGCTGGACCCTGTACCGGAAGGGGTTTTCGAACTGATTGCACTGCCCCTGCGGCTTGCCACCGCCGACGCGTCACCCGTGCGTGCCGTTCTGAGGGTGATTGGTCAGCCATAGGATCCCCACTGCGGGGGAAGATGAATTCAGGAAGGGAAGGGATCCGATGTCCATGACGCTTCTGCCATCTGCCCATGTGGACAGCTTCACCCGCGACAATCTTCCGCCCCCCGATGAGTGGCCGGAACTGATTTTTGATCGGTCTCTATATCATTATCCGGACCAGTTGAACTGTGCGGTGGAGTTGCTGGACAAGGCACTTTCAGAGGGTCATGGCGACCGCCCCGCCATCCTGTGCGGCGACCAGGTCTGGACCTATGCCGACCTGTCCGATCGGGTGGATCGCATCGCCCAGGTCCTGACGGCAGACCTGGGCGCGGTGCCGGGAAACCGCGTGCTGCTGCGCGGTCCCAACAGTCCGATGATGCTGGCCTGCTGGCTGGCCGTGGTAAAAGCGGGACTGGTCGCCGTCGCCACCATGCCGCTGCTGCGCGCCTTCGAATTGGGGCAGGTGCTGGAGAAGGCCGCCATTGGCATCGCGCTGTGCGATATCGGCCTTCTGGAAGAGTTGGAGACGGCGCGGATCGGGCGGACGGGACTGCGCCATGTCCTGGGCTTCGGCCGGGATGACGCGGGGCTGGAACAGCGCATGGCTGACCATGGCGGCGGCTTCCCCGCCGTCGCCACGTCCCAGGACGATGTCTGCCTGCTGGCCTTCACCTCCGGCACGACGGGACAGCCCAAGGCCTGCGCCCATTTCCACCGCGACGTCATGGTGATGTGTGACGGGTTCGCCCGGCATCTGCTGGCCCCCCGTCCCGATGACATCCTGATCGGGACGCCCCCCATCGCCTTCACCTTCGGCCTGGGCGCAGTGCTGGCCTTTGCCCTGCGCTTCCGGGCGGCCACGGCCCTGCCGGACCAGTCGACGCCGCCCAGCCTGATCGCCGCCATCCAGCGCCACCGGGCCACCATGGTGTTCACATCGCCAACCGGCTACCGGGCCATGCTGGGCCAGTTGGGCAGCTTCGACATCGGCTCTGTGCGTACCTGTGTGTCGGCGGGGGAGGTGCTGCCCGTCGCGACATCCGACGCCTGGTTCGCGGCCACGGGATTGCGCATCATTGATGGCATAGGGGCGACGGAGATGATCCATATCTTCATCTCCGCCGCCGGCTCCGATATTCGCGTCGGCGCCACCGGTCGCGCCGTTCCCGGCTATCACGCCACCCTGTTGGACGGGGAGGGACGAGAGATTGACGGGCCGGGGATCGGCCGGCTGGCCGTGCGCGGTCCGACCGGCTGCCGCTATCTGGCCGACGACCGGCAAAGGAACTATGTCATCAAGGGCTGGAACGTTACGGGCGACACCTATCGCCGCGACGATGATGGCTATTACTGGTTTGTGGCGCGGGCCGACGACATGATCATTTCCTCCGGCTACAATATTGCGGGTCCGGAGGTGGAGCAGGCGCTTCTTGCCCATCCGGCCGTGGCCGAATGTGCCGTCATCGGTGTGCCAGACGCCGAACGCGGCAATATGGTGAAGGCCTTCGTGGTAGTCCTGCCCGATGCCGCCCCTGGTCCGGAACTGACCAGGGAGCTGCAGGATTTCGTGAAGGCGCGCATCGCCCCCTACAAATATCCCCGCGCCATTACCTTTCTGGAAAGCCTGCCCAAGACACAGACGGGCAAGATCCAGCGTTTCGTCCTGCGCCATATGGAGGTTGGCGCCGGAAGTTGAGCGTCCGCCGACGGATGGCTGGATTCCCTTTATCGTCATGCTATCGTCGCCGGCTTGGACGGAATGCCGGGGCGGTTGGGAATGACGATGAGATTGCGGGTTCTGGCTGTTTCGGTCGCCGGCGTTCTGCTGGCCGGCATAGCGCCTGCGGGGGCCAAGGAGCCGGTGGCCGCCCAGGCCCCGTCCTATCTGATGGCGGGCGATATCGACCTGGTGGCCATCCTGCCGCCGGCGCCAAAGGTGGGGGACGCCCGGGCAGAGGCCGACCGCGCCATTTTCCGTGCCACGCGCACCCTGGAAGCGACGCCACGCTGGACCCAAGCCGTCGCCGATATCGGGGAGACGGAAGCGGAGATGCTGCGCGGGTTCAGTTGTGCGGCCGGTATTGAAATGACCCCGCAGATGATCCCCGTAACGACGCGGCTGTTGACGACGGCGGCCCGCGATGCGTCCGCGGCGAACCGGGGCGTCAAGAACCGGTACGAACGCCGACGCCCCTTTCATTACGACGCCGGCAATATCTGTGAGCAGCGGGCCCATGTGGAGGACAGTTACGATTATCCGTCCGGTCACACCACACGGGGATGGGTCTGGGCACAGATCCTGGCCGAACTGCTGCCCGGACAGGCCACCCCCATCCTGGCGCGGGGCCGCAGCTTTGGTGAAAGCCGCATCGTCTGTGGCGTGCATAATGCCAGTGCGGTGGAGGCGGGACGTCTGTCGGGCACCCTGTCGGCCACCCGCATGCGTACTTCACCGGCCTTCCAGGCCGATCTGGCCGCCGCGAAGAAGGAACTGGCAACCCTGACCAAACGACCGGCCCCGGATGCAGACCGCTGTCGCGCCGAAGCCGAAGCCTTGGCCATTCCGGTTCTTTGACCGCCAGCACCGATGACGGACGCGGGATTGATCATGATCGGGGTTGGCGGGTGATGTCGGAATGCCGGCTGCGTTTCTCTGATACCAGTGGCGCCTGCAGCCTCAGGTTTGGCTACGCCGCACGCGCGGTGCGGCGGCAGTCGCCGCCGTACCATCGGTCACGAATTATGACCGATGGTACGATCTGAAAGAGAGAGCCGTGCCTCACGCGCGCGCGGGGGGCGCCGTCGATTCCCGTACCACCAGCGCATGGGCGAAGTAGGGCAGGGCCGCCGGACGGGCGCCATTGCGAGTGCTGGCGATGATATGGTTGGCCGCTGCGGCCCCCATCTCCATGATCGGCTGCCGGATCGTGGTCAGGCTGGGCCAGACACTGGATGCCATCCGGATATCATCGATGCCGGCCACCGACAGATCATCGGGCACCCTCAGGCCCCGCCGATGCGCCTGGGCCAGCACGCCCAGCGCCATGCTGTCATTGGCGGCAAAGATGGCGGTCGGGCGATGGGGTGATGACAACAGCCTTTCTCCGGCTGCCTGTCCGGACTCCATCGTATAATCGCCATCAACGATCAGCGACGGGTCGTAACAGCCCAGCTTTTCCGTCTCATCCTGAAAGGCCTGTTGGCGCAGTTCAGCCGACCCGAAACCGCGGCGACCGGCCACAAAGCCGATGCGGCGATGCCCCAGACCCAGCAGATAACGCGCCATGTCGCGTGCCGCCTGATAATCATCAATACGGACCATGGCGGGCAGGGTAGGAACCTCCACCCCAGGGCTGACCCGCACATAAAGGCCGGGTCGATTTTCCAGCACCGCCAGCAGACGTGGATCATCGGCCAGACCGGGCATGATGATGAAGCCATCAACGGCGGGCATGGCGATCAACTGCGCCGCCCGTTCGGAGAATCCAGGCGAGGTCAGATCCAACGGCTCCATCAGCAGATGAAAACCCGCCGCCCGCGCCGCGGTCACGGCGCCGACCTGCAAGCCCGCAATATACTCGTGGATAAGCAACTGTGCCGTATTGTCCGGATAGGTTCCGAAAACGAAGGCGATCATGAAATTGCGGGCGGCCGACAGGCTGCGCGCCGACAGGTTGGGGGAATAATTGAGCTGGAGAACCGCTGCCTTCACCCGCTCGCGGGTAGCCGGGCTGGCCTTGGGTTCACCGTTCAGGACTCGCGATACAGTCTTAATGGAGACGCCGGCCAAGCGGGCGACATCATGGATGGTCGGCTTGCTCACGAAAGGGAATGCTCCGGCACCGGGGGACAGGTCCGTCCCGTACGGTATCCCAGCCGCGGGGATTCAGGGAAGGAATAAGGGCCGATCCCGGGTTGCGGTCGCCTGCGGCCGTCCGTTCGCGGACAATTTGACCGACAGTCGGATAAAATGCGAGTGGCACGGGGGACGCTGGCATCGCATGATCAGGGCAGGCCCCTTTTGTCACTTCTGGACAGGCCGGCCGATGGGGCAGGTTTCTTCCCGATCGACAATGTCGAAGGTGAAAATCATCTTGGCGATGCCGGTCAGAATGGCGGCCACAAAGCCCAGCTCCATGATCTGACCATCATCATAATGGGCCCGCAGGCGGGCATACAGATCCGCCGACAGGTGCCCCTCCATGTTCTGCAGCGCCATCTCCTCCGCCAGCGCGATCACAGCAGCATCCTTGTCCGTCCAGAGCGGAGAGGAGGGGACATGGATAACGTCGATCATCTCGTCGGAAATGCCCACCGCCAGCGCCGCCAGACGGTTGTTCCGGTTACACAGCTGGCAGCCATGCTGCTTGGACAGCTTCAGGCGCAGCAACTCCTTGCTGCGCACATCCACTCTCATGCCCGGCAACTGGTTATAGAAGACCCCACCGTAGAACCCATCAAAATACCAATTCATGATGTCAGGCTGATGGGCCATCACCTCGATGATGGTACCGTCGCCCGTCTTTTCAACGCAGCGGTGATAGGCGGCGGCGATAGATGGGCCCATCTGATCAAGCGGCACGCGCGGCATGACGGTGTTTGGCATCTGGCCCCCACATGTTCCAATGATATGTCTATGGAACAATATGGTCTCAAATCCGTTCCTGCACCAACAACCACCGCGACCGATTAGGCAAAAGGCGGTTGTTCAGGCCAGGACCGACAATGAACCCTGACGCTCAGATGCGCAGGCATATTCCCGGCAGAACCAGCCCAACCATCTGATCATAAAGGAAAGTCGCACTTCAAAATAGAACCCACCCACCTACAGCCGTGTCAGCGCCAGTTAGAAATGTCATCGGTTTGCGCCGGATAGAAATGTCACCGGGTGAGCTTGCGGGGGCTGCGCGGAGCCTTCCGCCGCGCGCAGCGTAGCCCCCGCAAGCGGGTCACATGGTGAAGAGTCCGGGCCCTTGCGCACGGCGTGTCGGACTGTGCGTGCGGCGCTGTCGGGGAGGGGCCTTGGCCTGCTCGTCCCGGGCCCAGGCCAGCGCTGCCGACAGCCGCTTGTTGTCGACAATCTCGCCCTGGGGTACCCGTTGCAGCTTGTCAAAGGCCCGGAA
>CALRTC020000023.1:0-110224 GCA_943371025.1 Hydrogenophaga intermedia | reverse complement strand
GTCCGCCCGGACGTTCTGCATGAAGAGGGCGTAGTGGCCGAGCCAGTCTGCGTCCGTTGGGTCTGCGTGGTTGGCGCGTTTGTAGAGAGCCTCCGCCGCGTTCATGTCCGCCCGGACGTTCTTCATGAAGAGAGCGTAGTTGCCGAGCCAGTCTGCGTCCGTTGGGTCTGCGTCGATGGCGCGTTTGTAGAGAGCCTCCGCCGCGTTCATGTCCGCCCGGACGTTCTTCATGAAGAGGGCATAGTTGCCGAGGTTGTTTGCATGTTTTGGGTCTGCGTCGACGGCGCGATTGTAGAGTGCCTCCGCCGCGTCCATGTCGGCCCGGACCTTCTCCATGAAGCGGGCATAGATGCCAAGGTTGATAGCATTTTGGGGGTCGGCGTGAATAGCACGCTTGAGCAGGTTGTCCACCGCGTCTGCGCTTCCAGCCGCTTCCCAAAGGATGAGAGCCATTGCACCAAGGTCAGTGGGACCAGCTTTGTCCAAGATCAACATCTGTTCGGCACAGCGCCTTCGAATGGCTATATCGACATGAGCGCAATAGGCTAGTGTCCGCAGCGCAGCATAGGATTGACGATATTTTTCAAGAATCCCATTCAGGTCAATTCCAGCCAAGTCCTCAGGACCGGCCGCCGAGGCCAGTCGATCGTCAATCCAGCTATCGTCTGCATCAAAGCCAGTGTCCAAATCACCAAGGTTCGCAAAAAGGTCGATGAATCCTTCATACTGACGCTGACTCAACCCACACAATATTCCGGAAAGCCCGCGCCGCGAAGCGGTAGAACCGATGCCCAGCCCCATCATGCGGCGAACGAAGTTTCGCCGTTCATCCTTGCCGTTTATGGGGCGCATTTGTACGACGCCGAACAGAGCCCATTGTTGGACGGCTCTTCGCAGCCACGGCTGATGGCCTGAAAGAAGACCTTCCGGTTGCCAATTGCTTATGTAGTTCTTAGAGCCTTGTGAAATCCAAAGATAAGCCAAACCATGACAGGCATCATCCCATCCCGCCCTTGCATCGAAATAGATTCCTAGTTGCTGATGCAAATCCTTGTTCCGGCTAGGGTCCAGCAGGCCCTTATGCTCGGCATAGCATTCCAGCGCGTCGCGGCTGGTGTCGTGGATGGTCCAGGTGTTGGGATCATGGCGCAGGCGGTCGATGACGCCGCTGCGTTCCAGGCGGTCGATCAAATCCTCCTCATGGCCGGGGAACAGGATGTCCAGAATCTCCCGGTTCAGGATGTCGACCAGGGCCAGCTTCCAGACGTCGGTAATGCCCGTCTGGTGCTGCACGATGCGGTCGATGGCGTAATGGATCAGGCCCTGGCGTTCGTCCTGTTCAAAGGCCGGCAGCAAGGTCGGCCATTGCGCCCAGGTCCAGGCGGGATTTTCTCGTAGTTCATTTTCCACCAGCCGGACGACCCACAGCATCAGAATGGGCAGGCCGCCCGTCCGGTCCGCCAGGGCGGACAGGGGGGCCGCACCATGATCCAGATCGGGCAAGCCCTGTTCAAGGAATTGCCCGATCTCCGGTATCGACAACGGTTTGGCCTTGGCCTGCACGCCCTTCACCGGCGGACGCTCCCCACCCAACTCGTTTGGCGCCATACGGCCGGCAACGACGAACAGGCACTTGGCACCCTGCGCCCGCAGCCAGGATGAAATCCCGTCCAGCCATTGTTGCAGTGTGAATTTATGCGGTTCGGCTTTCACGGGGGTGCGCAGGCGACCCGGCTGCGGGAAGGCCAGCCTGCTGCTGATCTGGTCCTTCGTGTCCTTTTCCCAGGTGTCGATCAGCCAGACGCCGCCCTTCTTCACATCCTCCGCCAAGGCCTTCAGCAGCGATTCCTCAGGCGATTTCAGGATATTATCGCGCTGACCACTGTCGCCGGCACCCTTGATGGCCTTGAAGACGCTGGCGATATCGCGAACGCTCTTCAGGACGGTGCCCGCTTCTTCTCCCACCTCCATCTGCGCCAGTTCCGACAGGACGTCCCAGTGGTTGCTTACCTGCTCCCCGGCGCTTTGCAGCACGGCCTTCAGGGTTGACCGGGCATTGGTCAGGATGGCCTTGACCTTGTCGAACGCGGGCGCGTTCTCGATGTCCAGATTCAACAGCAGATTGACGCCATCCTGCCCTGCCTCGGCGATGCAGAGGTCGGCCGGCATCAGGATGGCCACTTTGCCGGCGTTTGCGGCCTTGTCGCGGAAACGTGCCAGCAGGGAGGTCTTGCCGATCCCGCCTTCACCCTCCAACTGCCAATAGCTGAATTGGGGGGCCTTCAACCATTCCTGGAAGGAGGCTTCCTGGGGGCGTTCGATCCAAATTGGCAGCATCGGCGACAATCTCCGGACGGGGCCGGATGATTGTACGGGAAAGGGGGATGCCGCCTCAACGCAGAACAGCAAAGGCGCCGGCGGGCACCAACCGATGGGCGCCCGCCGGCCAATGACCGGGGCTTGTGTCAATCGCCCTCACACGCCGGGCGCCGCCATCCGGCGGCTTGGCTTACGCCGCCGGCTTCACCCAGCGCAGGACCGGCTTGCGGGCGGCCTGGGTTTCGTCCAGGCGCTTGCGCGGGGTCAGGCGGGGGCTGGCCTGGAAATGGGCCAGGTCGCCGGCCTTGGCCTTTTCCGCCAAGTGCCGCATCGTGCCGATGAACAGGTCCAGCGTGCGCTTGCTTTCCGTCTCCGTCGGCTCGATCAGCAGGGCGCCATGCACGACCAGGGGGAAATACATGGTCATGGGGTGATAGCCCTCGTCGATCATCGCCTTGGCGAAGTCCAAGGGCGTGACGCCCGTGCCCTTCAGGAAAGTGTCGTCGAACAGGGCTTCGTGCATGCACGGACCCTCAAAGCTGGCCGACATCACACCCTTCAGGCTGGCCAGGATGTAATTGGCGTTCAGCACGGCGTCCGACGACACCTGACGCAACCCATCCGCCCCATGGCTCAGCATATAGGCGAGCGCGCGGACGAACATGCCCATCTGGCCGTGGAAGCCCTTCAGGCGGCCAAAGGGCTGGGCCTTGCCGGCATCGGCGGCATGTTCGACCAGGGTGAAGCCATCCTTGCCATGCACCACGAAGGGCAGGGGGGCGAAGGGCGCCAGTGCCTCGGACAGGACGACGGGGCCGGAGCCCGGACCACCGCCGCCATGCGGGGTGGAGAAGGTCTTGTGCAGGTTGATATGCATGGCATCGACGCCCAGATCGGCCGGGCGCACGCGGCCGACGATGGCGTTGTAATTCGCCCCGTCGCAATAGAAATAGCCGCCGGCCGCGTGGACCGCATCGGCGATTTCCTTGATCTGCGGTTCGAACAGGCCGCAGGTGTTGGGGTTGGTCAGCATGATGCAGGCGACATCATCGCCCAGCTTGGCCTTCACCGCCTCTACACTGACGCGGCCATTTTCTTCCGCCGGGATGGTATCGACGGTGAAGCCGCAGAAGGCAGCCGTGGCCGGGTTGGTGCCATGGGCGGATTCCGGCACCAGCACGCGGCGGCGATGGCTTTCGCCCCGCGCGTCCAGCGCGGCGTGGATGGCCATCAGGCCGCACAGTTCGCCATGGGCACCGGCCCCGGGCGACATGGCGACGGCGGGCATGCCGGTCAGCGTCTTCAGCCAATGCGCCAACTGATCGATCAGTTCCAGCGCCCCCTGCACGGTTTCCACCGGCTGCATCGGGTGAATGTCGCTGAAGCCCGGCAGGCGGGCCATCTTCTCGTTCAGGCGCGGATTATGCTTCATCGTGCAGGACCCCAGCGGATAGAGGGTCGTGTCGATGGCAAAGTTCTTCTGGCTGAGGCGGGTATAGTGGCGCACCACGTCCGGCTCTGCCAGGGACGGCAGGCCGACGCCGGCGCGGGCGGTGAGGCCGCCCAGGCGCAGGGTGCTGGTCACCGGTTCATCCAGGTCGACACCGATGGCGCCGGGATTGTCCAGTTCGAAGATCAGCGCTTCTTCCTGCTGCAACGCCTTGTTGCCGGTGAAGGTGACCAGATCGGCGGCCACGGTCACATCATGCGGGGTGCTGTCCCGACCCTGATTGTTCATGGCCATCAGAGAACCTCCTCCAGGCCGCGCACCAGCGCGTCCATATCTTCCACGCTGTTGATCTCCGTCGTGGCGACCAGCAGCAGGTCTTCCAGACCTTCCATATCGGGATAGAAACGGCTGACCGGCACGCCGGCCAGGATGTCGCGCTTCACCAGCTTGTCCACGACCTTGGCCGCGTTCTTGGGCAGCCGGACGGTGAATTCGTTGAAGAACCCGTCATTGACCACCGACACGCCCTTGATGCCCGACAGCTTGTCGGCCAGGGTCACGGCGTTGGCGTGGTTGATGCGGGCCAATTGCACCAGACCCTGTTCGCCCAGGAGCGACAGATGGATGGTGAAGGCCAGCGCGCACAGGCCGGAATTGGTGCAGATGTTCGACGTGGCCTTTTCGCGGCGGATATGCTGTTCCCGCGTCGACAGCGTCAGCACGAAACCGCGCTTGCCATCGGCATCCACGGTCTGACCGCACAGGCGGCCCGGCATCTGGCGCACGAACTTGTCGCGCGTGGCGAACAGGCCGACATAGGGCCCGCCGAAATTCAGGCCATTGCCGATGGACTGGCCTTCGCACACCACGATATCCGCGCCCATGGAACCGGGCGAGGGCAGCAGGCCCAGCGACACAACCTCCGTCACCACCACGATGACCAGCACGCCCTTGGTGTGGGCGGCGTCGCAGAGCGCGGTGAAGTCGCGCAGATGGCCGAACAGGGATGGGGTCTGCACCACGACTGCGGCAGTCTCGCCATCCAGCAAGGCGGCCAGATCCTCGGCATTCTTCCAGTCCGGGGCCTGGGCGCGGATATCCATGCCCATGACGCCACAGGTGGTTTCCACCACTTCCCGGTAATGCGGGTGCAGGCCGCCGGACAGGATGACCTTGTTGCGCTTGGTTACGCGGGCGGCCATCAGCACCGCCTCGGCCGTGCCCGTGGCGCCGTCATACATGGAGGCGTTGGCGACATCCATGCCGGTCAGCAGGGCCACCTGGGTCTGGAATTCGAACAGGTACTGCAGCGTGCCCTGGGTCACTTCCGGCTGGTACGGCGTATAGCTGGTCAGGAACTCGCCCCGCAGCAGGATCTGGTCGACCGAGGCCGGCACATGGTGCTTATAGGCGCCGGCACCGACGAAGAAGGGCACGGACGACGCCGTGACATTCTTCGCGGCCAGACGCGACAAATGGCGTTCCACCGCCAGTTCGCCCATATGGTCAGGCAGGCCCGCGATGGGGCCGGGCTGGCGCGCATGGGCGGGAACGTCGCGGAACAGGGCGTCCACATTGTCCACCCCGATGGTGGACAGCATGGCGGCGCGGTCGGCATCCGTCAGGGGCAGATAACGCATCACAGCCCCTCGGTGAAGGACTTGTAGGCGGCTTCGTCCATCAGCGCGTCGAACTGCGCCATGTCCTTGATGGACATCTTGAAGAACCAGCCATCGCTTTCCGGGGCGCTGTTGACCAGGGCCGGCTCATCGGCCAGGGCGGCGTTGCCCTCCAGCACGGTGCCGTCGACGGGGGCATAGATCTCCGACGCGGCCTTCACCGATTCGACCACGGCGGCGTCCTTGCCCTGTTCCAGCACCCGGCCGGCGTCCGGCACCTCGACAAACACCACATCGCCCAGGGCGTTCTGGGCGTAGTCGGTGATGCCGACGGTGGCGACGTCACCGTCGAGCTTGATCCACTCATGGTCCTTGGTGAAACGGATGGTCATGGTCTGATCTTTCGTTTTGGGATGTGGGAGAGAAGGGCCTCAGCCCTTGAAATAACGATGCGGCGCAAACGGCATGGCGGCCACCTTGGCCGGCAGCGCCTTGCCGCGCACGATCAACTGGACATCGGTGCCGATGGCGGCCGAACCGGCATCGACATAGCCCATGGCGACGGGACCGCCGGCCGTGGGGCCGAAGCCGCCGCTGGTGATCTCTCCGATGCGGTTGCCGGACAGGTCCTGGATTTCGGTATGCTCGCGGGCCGGGGCCTTGCCTTCCGGCTGGATGCCCACGCGCTTGCGTGCGGGGCCGGCCGCCAGTTGGGCCTGGACAACCGCGGCACCGGGGAAGCCGCCTTCGCTGCGGCGGCGCTTGGAGATCGTCCAGGTCAGGGCCGCTTCCACCGGGTTGGTACTGGTGTCGATGTCATGACCATAGAGGCACAGGCCGGCCTCCAGGCGCAGCGAGTCGCGCGCCCCCAGGCCGATGGCTTCCACCCCGTCCTGGGCCAGCAGCAGGCGGGCCAGTTTTTCGGCATCGGCCGCGCCGACGCTGATCTCATACCCGTCTTCACCGGTATAACCGGAGCGGCTGATCTGGACCTGAATGCCGTCGATCACAGCCGTCCGCGCGCTCATGAAGCCCATGCTGGCCGCTTCGGGCAGCAGGCGGGACAGGACGGATGCGGCTTCCGGGCCCTGCAGGGCCAGCAGGCCGGCATCGTCGCCCAGATAATCGATGGTCACATCGGCGGGAAGGTTGGCGCGCAGATGCGCTAGGTCTTCGGTCTTGCAGCCGGCATTGATGACGACATAGAGGTGATCCTCGAACCGGGTCACCATCAGGTCGTCCAGGATGCCGCCCGCATCATTGGTGAACATGGTGTAGCGGATGCGGCCCGGGGCCAAGGCGGCGATATCGCCCGGCACCAGCGCTTCCAGTGCCGCGATGACCACGTTGATATCGGCGCCGCGCAGGCGGACCTGCCCCATATGCGACACGTCGAACAGGCCGGCGCGGGCACGGGTATGCAGATGTTCCTTCAGCACGCCCAGCGGATACTGGACCGGCATGTCATAGCCGGCGAACGGCACCATCCTGGCGCCCAGTTCGACATGCAGGTCATAAAGCGGCGTACGCAAAAGGCTGGTGTCACCCAAGGCGGGGCACTCCCATCAGGACAGATTTCGCCCGTCACGGGGATCGTCCCCGCAGCGGTTGCCCCCCTCTGTCCTGGCCCCTGAGAGATTCGCGCCGCCATTCGGCGTGCGCTTACTCCGTCGGTGGGCTGTCGGTCCGTCGCCGGACCCGCCTGCTTTCCAGATGCGCCTACCCTTCGCGGTCCTTTTGCCTGAGAGTTTCCGGGGGCGGTTGCTCCTTCGGCGCCGGTTCCCTGTTGCCATCATCTGGCCAGGTCCCGGTCTCTCCCGCATGGGGTCATCGGCTATGCGGGCGCTAACCTACGCGACGGCGCGCCCGTGTCAACTTTCCTGTGATGCGGGTCACGTCCGTCAAAGCGACAGGTGCGATCCGTCGCAGAATGGGGCCTTGCCCGTCTGCTTGCAGCCGCAGAAGCGGACAGTCGTATCCGTGGTCGGCTTGAAGCGCATGGGTTCCAATCCCGTGCCCTTGTGGCTGCCATCGCAATAGGGTTGGGACTGGCTGCGCCCGCAGCGGCACCACCAATATTCCCTGCCCGCTTCCAGCTTTTCGACCAGGGGGCCTTTCACGGCAACGACCGGCTTGTCCGTCATGGCACAGACTCCCACTGACGGCCGGCGGAATGCCGGCCGAACGCGGGTAGATTACCCCAAAAGGCGGGCGGGGGTCAGCGCCCTTCGTTGCTGGCCCGGTTCGCAGCCACTTCCTCCGGCGTCAACTGAAAGCCGACCAGCACTTCATACCAGCGCGCATCCATGGTCTTCGGCGCGGGGATGACCTGCTGCAGCGTCTCTTCCAGCTGACCATGGCCGCCGGACAGCGGGACGGTGGCCGTGAAGGTCTTCTTGGAGATGATCTTGCGGTCCGGGTCGGTGATGGCGACGAAATAGGTCACGGGGATCGACGTGGCCGTCCCGCCCTCACGCCCGCGGGCCGTGATCTCCAGGCTGGCGGCGATGGTCACGGCATTGTCGTCATAGGCGCAGTTGGCATAGATGCCCGACAGGATGGCGACGCCCGCCTCCGTCGTGGCTGTGCCCGCATCGCGCAGCACGCCGACATTGGGACAGCCGGGAACCATGGCGTCATTTTCGGCACAGCCCGACAGGGCCAGCAGACCCATGCCGGCCAGGGCGGCCAGGGACAGGCGGCGGGCGGCTTTCCCGACCGGCGAAACCGGTTTATGGTCGGGCCGGGTCATCATCGTGCGAGGGCTGGTCATCAAACGTCCGTTCACATCCGTTTTGCGGGCGACAAATGGACGGCAACCATGGCAACAGCATGACCACCTTCCCGACGCGCCGGGTTGCGACAATATAGGGGGCCATCCGGCCGCGCAAGCGTGGGCCCCACACGCTGACACGTATCGACAGGGACTGTCCCAGCATCATGCCCCAGAACAATTCGCCGTCCGTCGCCACCCCGCTGCCGCCGCTGCATGTGCTGCTGGCCGCCCCGCGCGGCTTCTGTGCCGGGGTGGACCGCGCCATCCAGATCGTGGAGACGGCCATCCGCAAGTTCGGCGCCCCCGTCTATGTCCGGCATGAGATCGTGCATAACCGCTTCGTGGTTGAAAGCCTGGAGGCGCAGGGCGCCGTGTTCGTGAAGGAGTTGGACGAGGTGCCGGACGACAGGCCCGTCGTCTTCTCCGCCCATGGCGTGCCCAAGTCCATTCCGGCGGAGGCGCAGCGCCGCAACATGATCTATGTGGATGCGACCTGCCCGCTGGTGTCCAAGGTGCATCGGGAGGCCGAGCATCACAACGCTGCCGGCCGCACCATCGTGCTGATCGGCCATGCTGGCCATCCGGAGGTGGTGGGCACCATCGGCCAGCTGCCGCCGGGTGCCGTGCTGCTGGTGGAAACGGTGGAGGATGTGGCCACGCTGGATGTCCCGGATCCCGAGAACCTGGCCTTCGCCACCCAGACCACCCTGTCGGTGGATGACACGGTGCAGATCGTGGACGCGCTGCGCGCCCGCTTCCCCAGCATCGGCGGCCCGAAGCGGGAGGATATCTGCTATGCCACCACCAACCGTCAGGCGGCCGTGAAGGCCATCGCGCCCAAGGCCGATGCGCTGCTGGTGCTGGGCGCACCCAATTCGTCCAACTCCGTCCGGTTGGTGGAGGTCGCCCGCGCCCATGGCTGCACCCGCGCCATGCTGGTACAGCGCGCGGCCCAGATCGACTGGTCGCGTCTGGACAAGATTCGCTGCCTGGGCATCACGGCCGGCGCGTCCGCCCCGGAAGTGCTGGTCGATGAAGTGCTGGCGAGCTTGCGCGAACGCTTCACCGTGACGGTGGAGGAAGTGGTGACGGCGACGGAGAACGTCACCTTCAAGCTGCCGCGGGTGCTGGCGGCGGAGTAATCCTCCCGACTTTGGGTATTTTTCCAGCCTCAGCGTCGCTGGGCTGCATGCTGCCAGCGAGCAATCGCTGGCACATTTTCGTGCCATATGTTCAGGGTGGCCGTCAGCGCCGGGCCATGCCGGACGGACGGTCATATTTATTTATGCACAAAGATAGCCGGGCTGATGCCATTGCTGGTGTACCGGGCGATGGTGCTGTCCGCTTGTCTGCGGGTGAAAATTGGGTATTCTTCCGTATTATTCATTATTGCCAATGATCGATCAGCTTTGTGATGGAGGGTGTTTTGGAGGATGCGCTGGATATTGACGTTGATGGAGAGGTTGGTGATAAAGGGTATCGTAATATAGACTGGCATTACTCTTCGATCCTGAATGCTCTATGGGCATCTTATATAAAGGCAATAAATATTGGTCTCGTAATTAATGGGTTGTGCCTTGCGTTTTTGTTTGGAATTATCACTGATCCGGTGAAATTTGATTATATAAAAAACATGCCGTCAATTTCTGATGTCATGTCTTCGAAGTTCTTAATTGGTCTTGTGATGCTGCTGTTCTGCATTTCTGGGGCCATTTTATTGATGGCGCGCATCTCTTCGCAGTTATTGATGGAGCGTCAGGTTTATGGAAGCAGAGATCTGGCGTCGAAATATTTTCAGATGACGGAAACGATACCGCCATTCGCCATTAAGGCATCCAAGGAAAAGATGCTATTTATATCGCGATGCAATGACATTCTTGTATTATCTGGTGCGGTCACACTGATTGTTGCTTTGTGTTTTATTATAATTTTTGTCGCGTATCAACTTTTTGTCTGAAATAGCTAATTCAACATCAGCGGTGGTAAATCTTGACCGGTGGTCAATATTTCCCACCCCTCAATTGCCGGCGTCAACACCCGTTGGCTTGGCAACGCGGCATGTACCGCGCGGCGACGGTCGCCGCCCTAACAAGGGTCATAAATTATGACCCCCGGTTTACGACATACCGGGGGTCCATCCGATTCCCGGGACCCAATGTGACTCTACGCAACTTTATCTGGTTTCCGCTGCACCAGCTTAGCCAGCTGCCGCCAGCGCCGTTTCCATCTGCTCGGACAGGTCCAGCCATTCCAGTTCGGCCGCTTCCAGATCGCCGGACAGGGTGCCCAGCTCGATCTGCAATTTCGTCACCTTGTCCGATGGCCCCTCATACAGCTTGGGGTCGGCCAGCTTGCCCTCAATCTCCGTCTTGCGTTTGGACAGCTGGGCCATCTTCTTCTCGATGGCCTCGATCTGCCGGCGCAGCGGGGCCAGTTGCTGGCGCAGTTCGGCGGCAGCGCGGCGTTCTTCCTTGCGGGCGTCGCGCCCGCCGGCCTTGTCGGCCGTGGTGTTGCCGCCCACGCCCGCCGCCGCTGCGCGTTCTGCCCGGCTTTTTTCCAGCAGCAGGCGCTTGTAATCCTCCAGATCGCCGTCGAATGGCTGACAGGTGCCGTCATTCACCAGCCACAGCCGGTCGGCCGTCAGTTCGACCAGATGCGGGTCGTGGCTGATGACGATGACGGCGCCTTCATAATCGTTCAGCGCCTCCACCAGCGCTTCGCGGCTGTCGATATCCAGATGGTTGGTCGGTTCGTCCAGCATCAGGATGTGCGGGGCATCGCGCGTCATCATGGCCAGCAGCAGCTTGGCCTTTTCCCCGCCCGACAGGCCGGAAATCTTGGTGTCGGCCTTGGGCTGGGTGAAGCCGAACCGGCCCAGATGCGACCGTGCCTGACCTTCCAGCGTGCCTGTCGGCATCACGGCCTGCATCTGTTGCAAGGCTGTCCAGTTCAGATTCAACTCGTCCGACTGATGCTGGGCGAAATAGCCCACGCGCAGCTTGGAAGAGCGGAACATCTCCCCCGCCATGGGGGCCAGACGGCCAGCCAGCAGCTTGACCAGGGTCGATTTGCCGTTGCCGTTGGCGCCCAAGAGCGCGATGCGGTCATCGGCGTCGATGCGCAGGCCCAGCTTGCGCAGGATCACACGGTCACCATAGCCGACGGAGACATTATCCAGCCGGATCAGCGGCGGGGCCAGTTCGTCCGGCGAGGGGAAGTTGAAATTGACGGGCGTGTCGTCAATGACCTGGATGCGCGGCCCCAGCCGTTCGATGGCCTTCAGTTTCGACTGGGCCTGGGTGGCCTTGCTGGCCTTGGCCCGGAAACGGTCGACGAAGGCCTGAAGATGCGCCCGCTGTGCGTCCTGCTTGGCGGCCTGGGCCTTGGCATGTTCCATCCGCATGGTGCGGATCTGCACGAACTGGTCGTAATTGCCGCCATAGGCCGTCAGCTTCAACTGGTCCAGATGCACGATGCTGGTCGGCACGCGGTTCAGCAGGCCGCGGTCATGTGACACGATCAGCATCGTGTGCGGGTAGTTGCGTAAGTATTCCTCCAGCCACAGCGTGGCTTCCAGGTCCAGGTGATTGGTCGGTTCGTCCAGCAGCAGCAGGTCGGGTTCCGCGAACAGCACACCGGCCAGGGCCACGCGCATGCGCCAGCCGCCGGAGAAATCACTGCACGGCCGGCGCTGCGCCTCGGCATCGAAGCCCAGGCCGGACAGGATGCGGGCGGCGCGCGCCTCGGCCGAATGGGCCTGGATATCGGCCAGCCGGTGATGGATTTCGGCGATGCGCAGCGGATCGGTCGCCGTCTCAGCCTCGGCCAGCAGGGCCGTGCGCTCGGTATCGGCGGCCAGCACGGCGTCGATCAGGCTGGTCTCGCTACCCGGCGCCTCCTGCTTCACCCAGCCCATCTTCAACCCGTTGGGCAGGCTGATGGAGCCGGCATCCTGATGCAGTTCGCCGGCAATCAGGCGCAGCAGGGTGGATTTGCCCGTGCCGTTGCGCCCGACAAGCGCGACGCGGTGCCCGGCCGGAATGGTGACGGAGGCCTGATCCAGCAAAAGACGGCCCGCGATGCGATAGGTGAGGTCGGTGATCTGCAGCATGATGCCCGCCCCTTACCATAAAGCGGGGGGCCGCAGAAGCGGGACGCATGCGTGGGGCGACGGAATCGGCGTTGCGGCGCGGAAACACCCCCTGTATAAGCCCCGCAATCACAAGCTATGTCTTATGGAGATACCCATGGCTGTCGAACGGACGCTGTCGATCGTCAAGCCCGACGCGACCCGCCGCAACCTGACCGGCAAGATCAACGCTCGCTTTGAAGAAGCCGGCCTGCGCATCGTTGCGCAGAAGCGCCTGTGGCTGTCGAAGCAGCAGGCCGAGCAGTTCTACGACGTTCACCGTGAACGTCCGTTCTTCGGCGAGCTGGTTTCCTTCATGATCTCCGGCCCGGTGGTTGTGCAGGTCCTGGAAGGTGAGAACGCCGTGGCTCGCAACCGCGAGATCATGGGCGCCACCAACCCGGCCAATGCCGCTGCCGGCACGATCCGCAAGGACTTCGCCGAGAGCATCGAGGCGAACTCCGTCCACGGCTCCGACAGCCTGGACAACGCCAAGATCGAGATCGCCTACTTCTTCGCCGGTACGGAGATCGTCGGCTGATTTCAGCCCGATCACCGTTCCCGATCGGGAAGCGGTCATTAAGGAAAGCCGCCTGGGTTCGCCCCGGCGGCTTTTCTTTTGGCGCGCTGGTTGTTTTGCCAAACAAAAAGGGTGCGGGAACCCGTGGCTCCCGCACCCTTTTTTCCAACCAGCAGCGAATGTCGCGTGGATCAGGCGGCCTGCTTGCGCAGTTCCAGGGCCGTCTCGAAATTGCGCAGCATGGCGTCGATCAGTTCGGCCATGCTCTCGTTGCTCTGTGCGGTCAGCAGCACGCGGTCCTGCACGATGGCGTCTTCCGACCACTTGGCGCCGGCGGCTTCCAAGGCGGCGCGGGCGCTGTCGGCACCCGTGACGGTGCGGCCCTTGATACGCTCGGCCAGGGCCAGCAGTTCCACGCCCTTGCCGAAGGCGACAATGCCCTTGCCGCTGTCAACGAAGCTGCTGATGATGCGGCGGGTGTGCGGGTTGAGGGCCAGCTTGGCCACCGAACGGTCGCCGCCCGGCAGGACCAGCAGGTCGAAATCGGCCGCCAGCACTTCACCGACATGGCGGTCGGTCGGGAAATAATGGCCCCAGGCGGCGCCGTGCCAGCCATTGACCAGGCCCTGTTCGGGCGAAATCACCTTCGGCTTGGCGCCGGCCTTCAGCAGGGCGCGCTGCGGCTCGGTCATCTCCACTTCCTCGAAGCCGTTGGCCACGAGAATGGCGATGTTCTTTCCGGCGAGCAGTTGTTCGGTCAAGGTCACGTCTCCTTCTGGTTGGTCCGTCGGCGGGACACAAGCGGCCCAGGGCCGGACGGTCGGTCGACGGATTGCCACCGCGGCCGGGCCGTGGTGGTTGAAAATGGGCATGCCGAAAGCGGCGCGCGGTCCCGATCAGGGCCCGGTCCGTTCCAGGGGGGCTGATAGCCTTGGATGGCCGCCGTACCCGTCTGGCGGGCAGGGTCGGTCTTGGCACCCCCGGTAGGTCCGGATGGGATCGGGGGGCGGGTTACGTCATATCATGCATGGGCGGCTAATTGGGCCTTCGCGGCCGCAACGTCAATCCGCATTTCGGGCAGACCAGCCATGGCCGGATGACGGTCGGTGCGAAAGGCCCCGAAACCCGCCATTTCCGGCGGCGGTCAGCGGGGCGGCCGCTGCATGGTGATTTCCGTTCCCCGGTCCTGTGTCAGGACAAAACCTGCGCGCTGCAACAGATGCCGGGCCGGGTTGTCATAGAACAGGCTGGTCTCCATGGGGCGGGCATGGTCGTCGGCGACCGCGCACAGTGCCGTCAGGACGGCGGTCCCGTACCCCCGGTCGCGCAGGCCGGGAAGGATCATCATGTCCAGCAGGGCGACGGCGTGCGGGCACGTCCAGTCCAGCGTCAACATGCCGACCGTCCGGGCATCCAGGCCCAGCAGCAGGGTGACGGCGTCGGGATGCCCCTGACGCAGGGCGTTCATCCGCCCTTCCACCTGCAAGGACACCATCATGGACCGGGCGGACGCGGGAATGTCGGCCAGCATGTGATGGGCGTCCGCCATCACCATCTGCCGCACCATGCTGCGGTCTCCCGGCTGGGCAATGCGCGCCTGCAGATCGGACAGGCGGGAGATCAGGGCCTGGATGGCATCGTCGCTCATGGCGGGCGGTCATCATTGGTTGCAGGGTCGCCAACCCTAACCGCCCAATAGGTCATTACCCGTATGAAGTGCTTCACACGGCGTACCACTTTCGTGGCCGGGCGGGTGCCCGCCCGGCCGGCCGCCTCACTCCGCCGCGGCCCCCGGCAGGGGGTGGGACATGAAGCGTTTGCGCAGTTCGACCTTCAGGATCTTGCCCGTGGCGGTGTGCGGCAGTTCTTCGACGAAGACGATATCGTCGGGCAGCCACCATTTCGCCACCTCGCCTTCCAGATGGCGCATCAGCGCCGCCTTGTCCGGCGTCTGCCCGGCACGGGGAACGATGACCAGCAGTGGCCGTTCCACCCATTTGGGGTGGGGTACACCAACCACCGCTGCCTCCTGCACCGACGGGTGGCTCATGGCGGCGTTTTCCAGGTCGATGGAACTGATCCATTCGCCGCCCGACTTGATCACGTCCTTGGCGCGGTCGACGATGCTCATCGCCCCGTCGGGGCTGATGACGGCCACGTCGCCGGTCTTGAACCAGCCGTCGGGCGTGAAGGCATTCTCGTTCGCCTTCTGGTCATTGTAATAGCCCCTGGTGATCCAGGGGCCGCGCACTACCAGTTCGCCATAGGAACTGCCATCGCGCGGCTGGTCCTGGCCATCCGGGCCGATGACGCGCAGTTCCACCCCATAGAGCGGCCGGCCCGCACGCATCTTGGCGTCGTGCTGCTGTTCGATCGGCAGGCGCGCTTCCGCCGGCGACAGGGACCCGATGCAGCCCACCGGCGACATCTCGGTCATGCCCCAGCCCTGGATGCAGGCAACGCCGTGGGTCAGCTCGAACTCCTCCAGCATGGCGCGGGGCAGGGCCGAACCGCCGACCGTCACGGAGGTCAGGGTGGTGAACTTCGCCCCGGTGGCCCGCAGATGCGCCAGCAGACCCAGCCAGACCGTGGGCACACCGCTGGAGACGGTGACCTGTTCCTGTTCCATCAGCTCATAGACGCTTTTGCCGTCCAGGCGCGGGCCAGGCAGCACCAGCTTGGCCCCCAGGATGGCGGCGGCATAGGGATAGCCCCAGGCATTGGCATGGAACAGCGGCACCACCACCAGGATGGAGGAAGTGGTGCGCAGGTTCATGCCTGGCGCCGTGCCGACACCAAAGGCGTGCAGCACGCTGGACCGGTGGCTGTAGAGGACACCCTTGGGGTTGCCCGTCGTGCCGGACGTGTAGCACAGGCCGCAGGCGGTGTTTTCGTCGAATTCCCGCCAGGGATATTCGTCGGGCTGATCCGCCAGCAGCGTTTCATAGCAGAGCAGGGTGGGAATGCCGGGCGCGCTGGGCATCAGGTCGGGCCGGGTCATCACCACGACGCCCTCCACCCCATGCAAGGCCGGCCACAGCTTCTCGATCAGCGGCACGAACATCGGGTCGACGAACAGCCAGCGATCCTCGGCATGGTTGATGATGTAGGTGATCTGTTCGGGGAACAGCCGCGGATTGACCGTATGGCAGACGGCCCCCATGCCCGGCAGAGCATAATAAAGCTCCAGATGCCGGTGGTCGTTCCAGGCCAGGGTGCCGACACGGTCGCCGTCCCGCACACCCAGGGCCGCCAGTGCATGCGCCAGACGGGCGACCCGGTGCCAGGCATCCCTCCAGGTATAATGATGCGGCGATTCGGTCGCGAAGCGCGAGGTGATGACCTGGTCACCGTAATTCAACGCCGCATGGCGCAGCAGGCCCGTGGTCAGCAACGGCCGGTCCATCATCAATCCAGCAAGCATTCTTGGCATCCTCCCGCACGGTGCTGTTCTGGTTTTCCTTAGCTTGGGGTTTTCCCGCACCGGTTTCCAGTGCCGAATTAAACGCGCGTTCCAATTTTTGGGTGGCCGCCGGGTTGGCACCCTCAATATGGGGCCTGGAAGGCAAAAGGCCCGGCCACCGCTGGGGTGCCGGGCCTTTCTGGCTGCCGTTCCGTCCTCAGCTGATCTGGGACAGGATCTCTTCCAATTCGTTGAAGTCGGGCATGTATTCCGTTGGCACCTTTTTTCGGGCCGCCTCGATCGACACCTGCGGGGCATATCCGCCCAGATGGGCCACGATGGCCGTCTTGATCACGCCGAAGAACTGGCTGTCTTCCTCCGCGATGCCTTTCAGACGCCCCGCGATCGGGGCGGCCAGACAATAGGCCAGGAAGATACCCATGAAGGTGCCGACCAGCGCGCCGCCGATCAGCTTGCCCAGCACTTCCGGCGGCTCCGTGATCGACGCCATGGTCTTGATCACGCCCAGCACGGCGGCCACGATACCCAGCGCGGGCAGCGCGTCAGCCAGACCCTGGATGGCGTGCGAGGAATGCTGGTCCTCGTGCTTCATCTTGTCGATTTCCTGCTCCATCAATGTCTCCATCTCGATCGGGTTATCGACACCGATGGAGAACATGCGCAGGTAGTCGGAGATGAACTTGACGGTCGTGGTGCTTTTCATCACGGCCGGATAGGCGTTGAAGATGTTGCTTTCCATGGGCTTTTCGATGTGCTGCTCGATGGCCAGCACACCCTTGCTCTTCATGGTCTTCAAGATCTGATAGAGCAGGGAAAGCAGCTCGATATATTCCTTCTTATGGAATTTCGAGCCGGCGAAGATCTTCTTGATGTCCGATCCCGAGGCCTTGATCGTGTGCGGGCTGTTGGTGACCAGGAAGGAGGAGAGACCCGATCCGCCGATGATCATCACTTCCTTGGGCAGGGCCTCGATGATGATGGCCATCTTGCCGCCGAAAATGACGTAACCGCCGAACACGCAGAAGAACACGCCGACAAGGCCGATGATGGCGAACATTAAATGCCCCGGTTTGCAACAGGTCGCCCAGAACCCTGGGAAAGGTAAACCAATCCCCCGGCAAAACCAACGGGGCATTGCCCACCGCGATGGGCGGCGGTGCCGGGAACGCCGGAAATGAAAAGCCGGAAATGAAAAAGGGCGGCTTATCGCCACCCTGTCATGCATCCGACTTTCGCCGGAAGCTTACCTGAACTGGAGCGGGCGAAGGGATTCGAACCCTCGACCCCAACCTTGGCAAGGTTGTGCTCTACCCCTGAGCTACGCCCGCATTGCCAGTTCGGCCCCGCCTTGCGGCGGCTATATTCGGAAGATGGAGCGGGCGAAGGGATTCGAACCCTCGACCCCAACCTTGGCAAGGTTGTGCTCTACCCCTGAGCTACGCCCGCCCATTTCCGAGTTCCGCCAGGTGCCCCCCGGCGGTGAGCGCGGAATATAGCCATCAAAGTTGGGCATGCAAGGACTTTTTTGCCCCGCCTGTCGGATTTTTTCGCACCCGCACCCCGGCACCTTGCGCATGGCCGCCCTCGGGAGGTTTGCGGCCATGGCCTTGCCGCTCTATATAACGGCATGCACGGGTGGTCGGTATCGCCCGCCCGTGGCCCCTTCCTTATTCGACCAGGAACGACAAGACCCATGTTCCCGACCACGCCCGCCCCCACCGGCCCCAAGCCCGCCAGCGATCTGATCAAGGACGGCAGCGACGCCGGCTTCATGGCCGACGTCATCGAGGCGTCGCGCGACGTTCCCGTCATCGTCGATTTCTGGGCCACCTGGTGCGGCCCCTGCAAGACGCTGGGCCCCATCCTGGAAAAGGCCGTCACGGCCGCCAAGGGGGCCGTGAAGCTGGTGAAGATCGACACGGACAAGAATCCGGCCGTGGCCGGGCAGCTTCGCGTGCAGTCGATCCCCACCGTCTATGCCTTCTTCCAGGGCCGCCCCGTGGACGGGTTCCAGGGCGCCCTGCCGGAAAGCCAGATCAAGACCTTCATCGAACGGCTGGTGAAGCTGTCCGGCGGCGCGCCGGGCGGGCTGGACATCGCCGCCATCCTGGCCGAGGCCAAGCAGGCGCTGGATGAAGGCGATGCCCAGGGTGCCGCCGGCATCTATCAGGAAGTGCTGGCCGAGGAGCCGGAGAATGCCGCGGCCTATGCCGGCGTCATCCGCTG
The DNA here is from genome assembly GCA_943371025.1 of Hydrogenophaga intermedia. Classification (GTDB taxonomy): domain Bacteria; phylum Pseudomonadota; class Alphaproteobacteria; order Azospirillales; family Azospirillaceae; genus Niveispirillum. Next base: position 91,761 of record CALRTC020000023.1, on the reverse strand, counting down.
CCTGCTGGCCGTGGGCGAAACCGATGCCGCCAAGGGCATGCTGGCCGACGCGCCGGCCGCCATCGCCAAGTCAGCCGACCTGGCTGCCATCAAGTCGCAGATGGAACTGGCCGAACAGGCGGCCAAGGCGGGCCCGCTGCATGATCTGAAGGCGGCCGTGGACGCCGACCCGGCCAACAACCAGGCCCGCTACGATTACGCCCTGGCCCTGTTCGCCGCCGGCCGCAACGAGGATACGGTGGAAGCGCTGCTGGAGATCGTGCGTCGCGACCGTGAATGGAATGAGAAGGCGGCCCGCACCCAGCTGCTGAAAGTGTTCGAGGCGCTGGGCCCGACCGACAAGCTGGTGATCCAGGGTCGCCGCAAACTCTCCTCGCTTCTCTTCTCATGAGCCAGAACCCGTTCGACCTCTCGACCGATGACCTGCCGGAGACCATCCCCGTCTTTCCGCTGACGGGGGTGTTGCTGCTGCCGCGGGGCAAGCTGCCGCTGAACATCTTCGAACCGCGCTACCTGAACATGGTGCAGGATGCGCTGGCGACGAACCGTCTGATCGGCATGATCCAGCCCCGCGATCCGGTCGCGGCGCCGAACCCGCCCTTGTTCGATATCGGCTGTGCCGGCCGCATCACCAGTTTCACCGAAACCGATGACGGCCGGTTCCTGATCACCCTGACCGGTGTCAGCCGGTTCAGGATCCGGTCGGAAATGGCGACGACGCGCGGGTACCGCCGCATCGTTGCCGACTGGTCGGACTTCGCCGCCGATCTGGCCGAGGATGCACCCTGCGGCCTTGATCGGGAACGGCTGGATCAGGCACTGCGCTCCTATTTCCGGCAGCAGGGCATCTCCGCCAACTGGGACAGCATTGCCCAGGCGCCGCTGGACCGGCTGGTCACGTCGCTGGCCATGATCTGCCCCTTCGACGCGCCGGAGAAGCAGGCCCTGCTGGAAAGCCCCGACCTGAACACGCGGGCGGCCTTGCTGCTGGCCCTGGTGGAAATGGCGGTGCATCAGGCCGGTGGGGAGGGCGATGGTGGCCTGCGCCATTGAACAGATGACGATCGAGACGACTCCAAAGGAACCATGATGACCGACACCCCCGCCGCCGATACCCCCCTGCCCGACAGCGCCCGCGTCGATCCGCGCCTGCTGGAGATTCTGGTCTGTCCGCTGACCAAGGGTCCGCTGCGTTATGACGCCGCTGCACAGGAACTGATCTCCGACGAGGCCGGCCTGGCCTATCCCATCCGCGACGGCATCCCCATCATGCTGGTGGATGAGGCACGCCGACTGGACAGCGCCGCCTGACATGGCCGAGGAACGTTTCGTCAGCGAGGCCGAGGGGACCCGCCACTGGCCCACGGAACTGCGCCTGAACCGGGCGGAGCGCCTGCTGGTCGTCAGCTTCGATGATGGCAGCCGCTTCGACCTGCCGGCCGAATATCTGCGCGTGGAAAGCCCGTCGGCCGAGGTGCAGGGCCATTCGCCGGCACAGCGGCAATGGCTGGGCGGCAAAAGCGGCGTTGCCATCACCGGGGTTGAGCCGGTCGGCAACTATGCTGTGCGCCTGACCTTCGATGACGGGCATGACAGCGGCATCTACAGCTGGTCGCTGCTGTACCGGCTGGGCCATGACCACGACGCGATCTGGGCCACCTATCTGGCCGAACTGGCCGTGCGCGGGATGGCACGCTGACCCGCCCGGGCCGGTGCGGCGTCTAAAAGTTAAAAAGTCGCTAAAATCCACCGCCTGCTCTTGAAGCCGTTTGCTCTGTCCCCCGCAGTTGCGTAGCATTTGATGGAAATTGCCCACCGGCATCCCGGTGGTGCCGGGGCGGGTGCGGACGGTCCATGACGGACGGAATGGTCGAAGCGGAACAGCAGCAGGTGGCGGTCGCCCGGCCGCCGGCCGCGTCTGTCGGCCCGGTCGATGAACTGGCCGAGGCGGATTACCCCATCCTGCCCGAATCGTCGCTGGTCGGCCCGCTTGATCTTTATGGTCTGGCCGAACAGGTGCTGGTCGCCGAACGGCATCTGGAAACCGTGCGCGATCCCGTGCAGCGCCTGCTGCTGCTGACGACGCTGGCCTGGTACAACCGGCAGCGCGACACCCGCCTGTCGCTGGAGATGGTGGCGGACGCCATGGGCCTGCTGCCGCATGCCACGGGCGCCAACGAGCGGGAGCTGCGCCGGTTGACGGCGCGCCTGCTGCTGATCAAGGCGGAGGGCAAGGCCCTGTTCGCCGAACTGGACCAGGCAGAGGGCCTGCTGGAAAGCGCCCGGCACACGTTCAGCCAGATCGGCGATCTGCTGGGCGAGGGTGACGCCCTGATGACGGAGGGGCTGCTGGCCCTGGACCGGGGCCAGACGCGGCGGCGCATCCAGGCCCACCGCAAGGCGCATGCGCTTTACCTGCGCGCCGGCGACAGCATGCGCCAGCAGATTGCCCAGGCCTGGATCGCGCGCGACGCCCTGTTCAGCGATGCGGTGGCGGCAGAGGCGGAATTCGGGCCGCTGCTGCCGGCGGGGCCGCTGCTGGAACATCCGGGCCTGGATGCAGTCGCTGCCTATTTCCATGGCGGCCTGTGCTTCGCCCGTGGTGATTTCATGAAGGCGCTGCGCCATTACCAGCGCGGCTGCGACCAGGCCGTACTGGCCGGGCAGATGCGTCTGGCGGTGCTCCTGGCCGGTAATGTCGGTGCTGCCTATGCCAACCTGAATGATTATGTCAGCGAGTTCCTGTGGCGGGAGCGGGCGCACAGCCTGGCGCGCGGCACGGGCTGGCCTGCCGCCGTGGGTCAGTGCCTGCGCGGCATGGGCGACACGCTGCGCCGATTGCAGCAGACGGGCAGGGCCCGGCATCTGCTGCTGGAGGCGCTGGAATGGCTGGCCCCGTTCGGCCGTACCCGCAATCACGCCATCGCCTGCCAGTATCTGGGCAGTCTGGAGATGGATGTCGGCAATGCCGCTGCCGGGTTGCATTGGTTCGACGAGTTGGCGGCGGTTGCCGACGATCTGGAACAGTCTGACCTGCTGGCGGAGGCGCAGAGCGGCCGCGCCCGTGCGCTGGCCGCCCTGGGCCGGCGGGACGCGGCGCTGGATGCCGCCGACCGCGCCCTGGCCCTGGTCCGTGCCCGTTCCGATCGCTGGCGGGAAATCGATGTGCTGCGGGCCCTGGCGGATATTCATCGCCGCTTTCCGGACCTGCCCCCACCCGACGGCACGGATGACGGGGCCGACCCGGTCATCCATCTGCTGACCCGCGCCCTGGAACTGGCCGAGTCGATCGAGGGGTACAGCGCACCTGCCGATCTGCTGGCGGCCCTGTCGGACGCGTATGAGGCGACGGGAGATCTGGCCCAGGCGCTGCATTGGGAGCGACGGGCCGGCAAGGCGCGTGGCGTCATCCACAGTCGGGAGGTCAGCGACCGCCTGCTGGCCATGCAGGCGGGATTCGAGACGGAGCGGCTGAAGGCCGAGGGGGAGTTTCACCGCAATCTGGCCGAGGCAGAGGCAGCCCGCGCCGCCGCCCTGCACGAGGCGACGCAGACTTTGGAACTGCTGGGCCGCATCGGCCAGCAGATCACAGCGACGCTGGATGCCGACGCGGTGTCGCACGTCCTGCACCGCCATGTCGGCAGCCTGCTGGAGGTGGACGCCTTCACCATCTATCTGCTGGATGATGCGGGGGAACGGCTGGATCTGCGCTATGGGGTGGAGGGGAACAAGCCGCTGCCGCCATTCAGCCGTCTGCTGTCCGATCCCGTCTCACTGGCTGCCCGGTGCGCGCGCGATCGGGAAGAGATGCTGATCCTGCGGCGTGCCAGCGACCAGATGGCCCCGTCGCATATTCCCGGCACACGCTTCATGCGGACCTTGCTGCTGTCGCCGCTGCTGGTCGGGTCCCGGCTGCTGGGCGTCATGTCGGTGCAGTCGGAACAGGACAATGCCTATGGCGAGCGGGAGAAGCTGATCTTCCGCACGCTGTCCGCCTATGGCGCCATCGCCCTGTCAAACGCCATCGCCTATGCCAAGGTGGACAGCACCCTGTCGGAACTGCGCAGCACGCAGTCAAGGCTGGTGCAGCAGGAAAAGCATGCCTCCCTGGGCCAGCTGGTGGCCGGCATCGCGCATGAGATCAACACGCCCCTGGGTGTGGCCTTCACCATGTCTACGCATTTGCAGAGCGAGCGGGACGAGATCGCATCGGCCTTCGCGGGCGGGCAGCTGAAGCGTCTGGCCCTGGAACAGTTCCTGGAAAAGCTGGACGAGGGTTTCCGCATCCTGACCGGCAACCTGGAACGCGCCGCCGATCTGGTGCGCAGCTTCAAGCAGGTGTCGGCTGACCGCAGCAGCGAGGCGGTGCGCACCGTCGACCTGACATCCTATGTCGCCGATGTGATGAAAAGCCTGGAGCCCATGGTGCGGCAGCGGCGGGTCGCGATCAGCATCGACGGCCCCCCCGGCCTGAACATCACCACCCTGCCGGGCCTGCTGGCGCAGGTGGTCAGCAATCTGGTGCAGAACGCCATCGTCCACGGCTTCAACGGTACGGAGCGGCCGGAAATCCGCATCCATGTGCAGCGGGAGGGGGCCAACCATATCCGCCTGTCCATCGCCGACAACGGTACCGGCATGGATGCCGCCGTCCTGGCCCGTGCCTTCGATCCGTTCTTCACCACCAAGCGCGACAGCGGCGGCACGGGTCTGGGCCTGCATATCGTGCATAATCTGGTGACGGGGCCCTTGCTGGGCACCATCGACCTGTCCAGCGAACTGGGGGCGGGCACCCGCTTCGACATCACCCTGCCGGAGGATGTGCGGGCGGATTGAGGTGGGGGGTCCCTTCCACCCACACTTCATGCACCGACAGATCGGCATCCAGCAGCACCAGATCGGCGCGACAGCCCGCGGCCAGACGACCGACGCGTTCCGACAGGCCCAGGAATTCCGCCGGGTACAGGCTGGCCATGCGCAGCGCCTCTGCCAGATCGACACCCAGCAGGTGGACAGCATTGCGCACCGACTGGCCCATGTCGATATCGGCCCCGGCCAGGGTGCCGTCATCGGTGACCAGACGCCCGTCGCGGCGATGGATGGTGGCGCCATAGAGCGTGAAGCTGACCGCGTCCGTGCCCGTGGGCGGCATGGCGTCGGTGACCAGCATCAGCTTGCCGCGCGGTTTGGTGGCCAGCGCCAGCCGCAGAAGATCGGGATGCACATGCACCCCGTCGACGATGATGCCGCACCAGCTGTCGGGGTCGGTCATGGCCGCAAACGCAATGCCCGGTTCCCGGTTGGCGATGGGCGGCATGGCGTTGAACAGGTGGGTGAAACCGCGCAGGCCCGCCGCCAGGGCAGCGCGTGTGCGGCCCAGCCCGGCGGCAGAATGGGCACCGGCCAGGATCAGCCCCGCGGCGGCCAGCCGGCTGATGGCCGCATCTTCCACCTGTTCGGGCGCCAGCGACAGTACCGCGCGCCCGCGCTGATCGAACAGCGCCGGCAATGTGCATAGCCAGTCCAGATCGGCGGCGGTCGGGGTGCGGATGAAGCGCGCATCATGCACCCCGCGGCGGGTGGGGGCCAGGAACGGCCCTTCCAGATGCACCCCCAGCACGCCGCTGCCCGGCAGCTGTGCCGCCATTGCCGCGGCTTCCGCGCCCTGGGTCATGCAGTCCATATCATCGGTGATGATGGTGGGCAGCAGGCTGGTGGTGCCGAAGCGGCGATGGGCGGCGGCGATGGCCAGGGCCCCTGCCACCGTCGGACTGTCATTGAACAGTACGCCGCCGCCGCCATTCACCTGCGTATCGATGAAACCGGGGGCCAGCAGACCGTCCGGCGGCAGCGACCGGCGGGCCACCCCCGCCGGTGCTGCCCCTTCCGGCATCACGGCCCGGATATGGCCGTCCTCCAGCAGCAGGGCATGGCCGTCCAGGAAGTCATCGCCGGTGAAGATCCGGGCGCCGGTCAGCAGGGTTTGCATCGGTATCGGTCCTTCCCCGGGATCAGAGGGTCTCTGTGACCTTGCGCAGATTGGGCGGTACGTCCGGGTCCAGGCCCCGGTCGCGGGCGATGCGGTGGATGGCCAGATAGAAGCTTTCCACGGCCGTCAGCGGCGCCAGCTCCGGTGGCTGTCCGGCCAGGCTGGGCAGGGCGATGGTGCCGGGGATGGTGGCATCGGTGGACAGGACAGGTCCGCCCAGCGACACCATACGGGCGATGGCGCTGCGCGTCGGTTCCAGCGTCGCATCGGGCTGTGTCACGGCCAGCACGGGGAAGTCCGGGCCGACCAGGGCCAGGGGGCCATGGATGACTTCCGCCGCACTGAAGGCTTCGGCATGCAACCGGCTGGTTTCCTTGCATTTCAGGGCCATCTCCATCGCGGCCCCGCTGCCGATGCCGCGTGCGATCACATAAAGGCCGCGGGCCGACACCAGGGTGCGCAGGGCGGGATACCAGTCCAGCGCACAGGCGCGCGCCAGCCAGTCGGGTGCGGCCGCCGCCATGGCGCGCAGATTGGCATCGTCGCGCCATGCAGCCACCAGTTGCAGGAAGGCGAGCGCGGAGGTCAAGTAGCTCTTGGTTGCCGCCACCGACAGTTCCGGCCCGGCGCAGAGCGGGATAGGGAACTCCACCGCCTGGAACAGCGGCGATGTCTCATCATTGACGAAGGCGACGGTGATGGCCCCCTCCCGCCGGGCCTGTTCGGTCAGGCGCAGCAGGTCGGGGCTGCGGCCGGACTGGCTGACGGCGATGAACAGGGCGCCCTTGACGTGCAGCGGCGTGTTGTACAGCGACACGACCGACGGCCCGACCGACGCCACGGGTACGCCCAGATGGGTTTCGATCAGGTATTTGCCATAGGTGGCGGCATGGTCGCTGCTGCCCCGCGCGCAGGTGACGACCAGGGGCACGTCGCGGTCGCGCAGATGCCGGCCCAGGGCGGCGAAGGCATCGGCCGTGCGGTCCAGCTGCCGGCGGGCGGCATCGGGGGTTTCGGCGGCTTCCCGCGCCATGGCGGTATCAAGCGGAAGGGCGGTCATGCGAGGGTTCCTTCAAACGGGGCCAGGGCGCGGCGGGCCAGCAGGATGCCGCCTTCCAGCGCGTCACCCCGGGGCGTGGTGAGCAGGCCCGCTGCGTCGGCGGGCAGATGCGGGGACAGCGGGCCCGACAGCCCACCCAGGAAACAGATGGCGGGCGCGCCCAGTGCGGCCATGCGCCGGACATAGCGGGCCAGTTCGGCCGCGGCACGGTGGCGGATATCCAGCCCCACCACGTCACCGGCCTCTGCCGCGCGCAGCACCGTGGGGCAGAAGCTGCCATAATCGCCGGGCCGGGCGCCGCCCACCCAGGCGACGATGTCACTGGGGCTGCCGCCCAGCCGTTCCAGGATCTGGGAGGTGAGCGCCGTGCGCGGGCCGATGCCATCATGGGCGTGGAGCGCGCTCCGGATGGCTTCCCGCCCGATCCAGGCGCCGCTGCCTTCGTCCGATACTTCGAACCCCCAGCCGCCCAGACCCTGGCCGCGACCGCCCACCAGCAGATAGGCGGCACTGCCCGTGCCGGCGATCAGGATGCCGCCATCACCTCCGGCAAAGGCGCCAAGGCAGGCGGTATAGCCGTCGCTTTCCGCCGCGATGGCGCGGAAGCGGACGGGGGCGGTGGCGATCAGGGAGGTGGCATCGGCGGCGTGGGTGATCCCCGCCAGACCCAGGCCGATGGCGGATGCCGGCAGGGCCGTTCGGTCCAGCCCCGCCTGGCCCAAGGCCGCGTCGATGGCGGCCAGGATGCTGTCCCAGGCCTGGTCCAGGCCCAGGCGGATATTGGCCGGCCCGCCCAGCCCTTCACCCAGCAGCGATCCGTGCGGCCCGCGCAGCCGGGCCCGGCAGCGGGTGCCGCCCCCGTCGATCCCGATGAAATAGCTCATGATCCCGTCGATCCGTCCGCCGCTGTACCAGTTCCCCCTGTGCGGGCCTTGCCGGAAGGGGGCGGTTGATGTCTCTTTCTGGCGGACCCTTTCACGGATCTCGCCATGGATTTGCTCGTCAAGCTCTACGACCTGCCCACCATTCCGCCGCTGCCCGGCATCACCATCCGTCCCGCCCTGGCCCCGGAGCGGGAGCCGCTGCTGGACTGGGTGGAAGCCCGATTCGGCCGGGGCTGGCGCGGCGAAGTGGCCGGGGCCTTCGGCACCTGTCCCGTGCGCTGCCAGATCGCGGTGGAAGACCGGCGCATCCTGGGCTTCGCCTGCTGGGACGTGACGGCCAAAGGCCTGTTCGGTCCCACCGGTGTGGACGAGGCGGCCAGGGGCCGGGGCGTGGGCAAGGCCCTGTTGCTGTCCGCGCTCTGGTCCCTGCGCCATGCCGGCTATGCCTATGCCGTCATTGGCGGGGCGGGACCGGTGGAATTCTACCGCGCCGCCTGCGGAGCCGAACCCATTCCAGGGTCGGAACCGGGGCTTTATCGCGGCTTGCTGCCCGCCGGGTGAAGACGGGCGCGGAAGGGGCGTTTCGCGCATCGTGCCCTCACGCCGCCTGCGCGATGCGCCGGGCCAGATGGCCGGGGCCGACCGGTTCCAGATCGCCCGGCGACAACGACAGTTCGCGCACCCGTGCGGCTTCCAACCCGATGCGATGGGCGCCGCCCAGCGGCCGGTCCAGTTCCGGCACGGCGGCCAGCAGCAGCCTTGTATAGGGATGATGCGGGTTGTCGATGACGGCGGCAGTCGGCCCCATCTCCACGATGCGGCCGCGATAGAGGACCGCCGTGTGTTCGGCTACGCTGCGCGCCGTGGCGATGTCATGGGTGATGTAAAGCAGGGCAATGCCCTGTTCGGCCTTCAGCCGGCGGAAACTGTCCAGCACCCCCTTGCGGATCGATACGTCCAGCATGGAGGTCGGTTCGTCGGCAATGACGATGCGCGGGCCCACGGCCAGGGCGCGGGCCAGATTCACCCGCTGACGCTGTCCGCCCGACAGTTCGTGCGGGAATTTGGCCATGGTGACGTCCGGGTCCAGTTCCACCTTGTTCAGCAGGTCGGCCACGGCGTCGCGCCGGGCGGCCCGCGACAAGTCCGGCCGGTGCAGGGCCAGCGGCCGGGTCAGGTGATGTTCCACATCATGGGCCGGGTTCAGGGCCGCGAACGGGTCTTGAAACACCATCTGCACCGCGCGGCGGTAATCCAGCAGGGCGTTGCGCCCCCGCAGCCGCGTCACGTCGCGGCCGTCGAACAGGATCTGGCCGGATGTCGGCTGCATGACATGGGTCAGCAGCTTGGCGCAGGTGCTTTTGCCCGATCCGCTTTCCCCGACCAGGGCCAGGGCGCTGCCGGCCGACAGGGAGAAGCTGACATGGTCCAGGGCGCGGAAACGGGCGCCGGGGAAATCCATGCACAGGTCGCGCACCTCCAACACGGGTTTCATTGCGGCACCTCCGCGCTCGGGTTGGATCTTGGATGAAGGGCGGGGATGCTGTCCCACAGGCGGGCGGTATAGGGATGGGCCGGGTTGGCGCCCATCGCCGCCGGCGGCCCCATTTCCACCAGCTCGCCCTTCAGCATGATGCCGACGCGGTCGCAGAACTGGCTCATCAGGGCCAGATCATGGGTGATGAACAGGATGGCGAAGCCGAAGCGGGCCTTCAGTTCCGCCACTTCCTCCAGGATTTCCCGCTGCACCACCACGTCGAGCGCCGTCGTCGGCTCATCCATGATCACCAGCTTGGGCCGCAGGGCCAGCGCCATGGCGATGACCAGCCGCTGGCGCATGCCGCCGCTGAACTGATGCGGGTAATCGCGCAGACGGTCGGCCTGGATGCCGACCAGCTTCAGCTGCGCTTCGCTGCGGTCGCGGATTTCCGCCTTGTTGCGGATGCCGTGGATACGGAACAGGTCGGCAAACTGCGCCTCCACCGTCAGCAGCGGGTTCAGGGCGTTCATCGCGCTTTGCAGGACGACCGACAGGTCGCGCCAGCGCCAGGACCGCAGCGCGTCGCCCTTCAGGCCCAGCACATCCACCCCATCCAGATGCACCGATCCGCCCGTGATGAAGGCCGGCGGCCGGTGCAGGCGGGCGACGGCGAAGGCGACCGTGCTTTTGCCCGATCCGCTTTCCCCGGCCAGGCCCAGCACTTCACCGGGGGCGACATCGAAACTGACCCTGTTCACGGCGCGGACCAGCCGGTCGCCCGATGCGTAATCGACACACAGGTCGCGCACTTGCAGCAGGGCGGTCATGCCGCACCTCCCGTCCGGCCGCCAAGCGCCGCCGCCAGTACCTTTTTCGGAATGCGCAGGGTGCGCAGACGGGGATTGGCAATCTCATCCAGGGCAAAATTCACCAGCGACAGGGCGCTGCCGAACAGGATCAGGGCCACGCACGGGGCCGCAATCTCCCACCACGCCCCCACCTGCAGGGCCGATGTGGTCTGCGCATGGTAGAGCAGCACGCCCCAACTGACCGACAGCGGGTCGCCCAGGCCCAGATATTCCAGCGTCGCCTCCGTCACCACGGCGTACAGCACGCTGCCGATGAAGTTGAAGCCGATGATGCTGGTCAGGTTGGGCAGCAGTTCCACGGCGATGATGCGCCAGGACGGCTCCCCGATCAGTTCGGCCGCCTTCACATAGTCGCGTTCACGTAAGGAAAGGGTCTGGGCCCGCACCACCCGCGCCCCCCAGCCCCAGGCCGTGCAGCCGATGATGCCGGCGATGACCAGGGGCCCCGCCTGCCCGATGAAGGCGGCCAGCACCAGCATCAAGGGCAGGTTGGGGATGACCAGTACGATGTTGGTCAGCAGGTTCAGACCTTCATCCACCTTGCCGCCGAAATAGCCGGCAGTGACGCCGACGCCGACACCGATGATGGTGACCACCAGCCCGGCGCCAAAACCCACGGCCAGCGACATGCGCGTGCCGTGCAGCGTCTGGCTCAACACATCGCGGCCCATGCGGGTGGTGCCCAGCACATGTTCGGCGCTGGGTGGCTGGTGCGGGCGGCCCACGCGTTCATTGACCTTGGCCGGCGCGATCAGCGGGGCCAGCGCGCCCAGCGCCAGGAACAGGGCGACGATGACGGCGCCGAAGGCGGCCTTGGGATTGGAGATCAGGGTGGTCCAGAAACGGGCCATGGTCATGCCCTCCGCAGACGGGGATCAAGGGCCAGGCAGATCAGGTCGGCCGCGAAATTGGCGCCCAGCATGGCGCAGGTCATCAGCATCAACTGCCCCTGGATCAGCGGGTAATCGCGCGCCGTGATGCCCTGGTAGAGCGTGTAGCCCAGGCCCGGATAGTTGAAGACCACCTCCGTCACCAGGGCGCCGCCGAAGACAGAACCCAGGGTCATGGCGAAGCTGGTCACCGTGGGCAGCATGGCGTTGCGGGCGGCATAGGCCAGGCGCAGGCGCCGGTCGTCCAGCCCCTTGGCCGTGCCCAGGGTGATGTAATCCTCGCCCAGCAGGTTGATCATGCTGTTGCGCATGGTGATCAGGTAGCCGCCGACCTGGGCCAGCGCCAGGGTGCCCACGGGCAGCACGGCATGGGAAATGACGGACCCGGTGAATTCCCAGGTCCAGCCGGGGTCCAGCAGCGGGAACCAGGCGTATCCCGTGGGCAGCCAGCGAAGCTGCACTGCGAACAGGGCCAGGGCCAGCAGGGAGGTGACCAGCGGTGGCACGGCCTGCAGCATGACGGCACCGGGTGCCCCCACACTGTCAAACCGCCCGCCCCGGCGCCAGGCGGCATGGATACCGCCCAGCGTGCCGACCGTGAAGGCCAGCAGGGAGGAGAAGACCACCAGCAGCAGCGTCCAGGGCAGGGCGCGCAGCAGCACTTCGTTCACGCTCAACGGGTGGAACTTCACCGACAGGCCCAGGTCCCAGGTGAAGACCGATCCCAGATAGCGCAGATACTGCACGGGCAGCGGCGCATCCAGGAAGCCGAAGGTCGCCTTCAGCGCCTCCAGGCTTTCCGGGGGCAGCGCCGTGCCGGCCTGGGCGAACATCACGTCCACCGGGTTGCCCGGCATCAGCCGGGGCAGCATGAAGTTGAAGGACGCGGCCACCAGGAAGGCGGCGATGTAGAACGCGACCCTTCGCAACAGGAACGCCATCGGTACAATCCCCCTGAACAAGGCAAGGAAGGGGCATTCGAGCCCCGGAGGCCGGGGATCGGCGGAAAGACGGATCGGGAAATCAGGTGCGGGGCCGGCCGTCTTAGGGCGGGGCGGCACGCACAGGTTCAAGCGCCAGCAGGTGCAGCAACCGTTCCGGCGTGCCGTCAAACACGTCGGGACGGCCGCCGGGATTGTCGGCGTTGAACCAGCCCTTGAAACGCTTGGAATTGTATTCGTACCAGACCGGGTTGCTGAACAGCGGCACATAGGGGGTGTTGGCGGCGATGATGGCCTGCACCTTGTCCATGGCCCGATGCTGTTCGGCGGGGTCGATGGTGGCGATGAAACTGTCCAGCGCGCGGTCCAGTTCCGGATCGACGAAACGGGTGGGCGCGAAACGGGTCTTGCCGGAATAGCGGCTGTGGAAGCCGCTGTCGAAGCTGCGATAGGGCGTTTCGCCATTGAACAGGCCGTTGATGGCCATGTCGTAATCGCCGCTGATCAGCTTGGCGGTCCAGGCCGCCGGCTCCGGCGTCGACACGCGCGCATCGATGCCGATGGCGCTCAACCCCTCGGCCACCAGCTGCACCGTATTCACCCAGTCGGTCCAGCCATTGGGTGCCAGGATGGTGAAGCGGATGGGGGAGCCGTCGGGATTGTCGATATAGCCGTCGCCATCCTTGTCGCGGAACCCCGCCTCGGCCAGCAGGGCGCGGGCCCCGTCTTTGTCGAACTTGGCGAAGCGGCCGTAATTCTTCTCCACCGTCGCATCGACCCAGTCGGCATAGGCGCGGCCGATGCCGCTGGCATATTCATTGACGACGGGATAGCCGTAGCCGGCAATGTCGACAATGGCGCGGCGGTCCACGGCCATGGACACGGCCCGGCGGAAGGAAAGCGAACGGAAGGCGGCGCGGTTGCCGCGCGCCGGGCTGTCCAGATTGATGTCGATGGCCACGGTCCCGCCGGGCGGGAACCAGTATTTATGATGGGCCGGATCGGTGGCGACATAGGTGCGCTCAATATCCGGCAGGAAGGCGCCGAACCAGTCCACCCCGCCGCTGGCCGCCGCCGTCAGCAACTGTTCATTGTTCCCGATCTGCGGGAACGACATGCAATCGACCTTCAGGCTGCTCGCATCCCAATAGTTGGGGTTGCGGCACTGGACATAGATCTGGCTGGTGAAACGCTTCACCTCCGTCATCGGGCCGGTGCCGACGGGGTTGTCGTTGGTAAAGGTGACGGGGTCCGCCACCTTGGACCAGACATGTTCGGGCACGATGGGCACGCGGACCAGTTCGAACGCCATGTTGGTGTTCACCTGGGCCAGCGTGAAGATGACCGTATGGGCGTCCGGCGCCTCCACGGCGGAAATGCGCTTCCAGATGTCCAGCGTGTCCAGCGCCCGATGCTTCTTCAGCAGTTCAAAGGTGAAGACGACATCCTTGGCGCTGAACGCATGGCCGTCCGACCATTTCACCCCGTCGCGCAGCTTGAAGGTCAGGCGGCGCAGATCGCTGGAGAAATCATATTCGGTCGCCAGCCGATAATGCGGCCGGCCCCCCTGCAGGGCGTTGAAGACGATCAGCGGCTCGAACACGAATTCGCGCACGCTGGCCAGCCGTGTCGTCTCGTTGAACGGGTTGAAATTGCGCACCCAGCCCGTTGACAGGCTGGCCACCACGGTCAGCGTTGCCGGCGGGGCACCGGCGGGCGCGGTCTGCGCCATGGCACCCGGCCCAACCATCAGCGCCGTCATAACCCCGCTCAGAAGGCGGCCGATCAAACGACGTGGGGGTGCAATTCCCTGCATCTCACCCTGTCCCATCACAATCATTATCCCTGTTCATCGGGCTGGTTCCGGTGACCGGCCGCCCTTTCTTTTATGGGATCAGGATGGCAAGCGCCGGGCCGGCCTGCCAGTCCCAACTTCGTCACTTTCGTCAGCGCACCCGGCCATCTCCGTCGTTTTCAGCCTGTTATGCGTCCAGAAGCCGGCGCAGTTCCGCGAGCGCTGCGGCACTGTCGCCCGTCGGCGGCGTGGGTAGGGTCGCATTGGCGGCGGCGATGCGGGCGGCACTGGCCGGGCTCAGCGGCTTCACGGCGGCGGCGATGGGCATCCATTCATCGACATCGCCATGACTGGACAGGACGATATCCACGCCGGCCGCCTGCACGGACGCCGCGCGTTCGGCCAGGCTGCCGGCCAGGCTTTCCATGTAGATGCAGTCGGAGATCAGCACGCCGTCAAAGCCAATGCGGCGGCGCAGGACCTCACGGACCACCGTGGGAGAGATCGAGGCCGGATGGTTCCCATCCACGGCGGAAAAGACGACATGCGCCACCATGGCCCAGGGCGACCGGTTCAGGCGGCGGAAGGGCAGAAAATCTGTGGCATCCAGCTCGTCCAGGCCCGTGGCGACAACGGGCCGTTCCTTGTGGCTGTCGGCCGTGGCCCGGCCGTGGCCGGGGATATGCTTGACGATGGGCAGCGTGCCGCTGTCCAGCATGCCCTGGATGAAGGCACCGGCCAGGACCGTCACGCTGTCGGGATCGCCGGCAAAGGCGCGGTCGCCGATGACGGGGTCGGCCCCGCCCACCGGCACGTCCAGCAAGGGCGCGCAATCCACGCTGATCCCGTGCTCGCGCAGCAGCGACCCGATGGCCAGGCCATCCAGGCGCGCCGCCGTCAGCCCCGCCAGCGGATCGCGGGCATATAGCCGGCCGATTTCCGCCGGGGCCGGGAAGGCGGGCCAGACGGGCGGGTCCATGCGCTGATGTTCCCCGCCTTCGAAATCGATCAGGATCGGGGCGTCGGCGCGGCCCACGGCATCGCGGAAATCACCACAGATGCGGCGGACCTGATCCGGCGTCTCGCAGTTCCGCTTGAACAGGATCAGGCCCAGCGGATCGGCATCGCGGTAGAAGGCCTTCTGATCGGCGGTCAGTTCCGGGCCGGGCGCACCGAAGATCACGGCCAGTGGCTGGCGGGCGGATGAAGTGGATCGGGACATGGGCGGCCTCTCCCTCGCAGGACTGGTGTGGCAAACCGGTCTCGGTTGGGTGCGACATGGGCCGGACGGGCGCAAGCGTCCCTTTACGGAACAACGAAATTACCATTATGCTCACGGCCGGATCGCGTTGCCGGCCGCAGTAAAAAAGACGTCAAAACCGTCAAAATTAAAATAATCATGCCGCAGTGCGGTCATTCGGGAGGGTGCGGGTGACCATAGGGAAAGTTCGGAACCTGTTTGGGGCATTGCGAAGCCAGCTTCCGCTCGTCGGGGTCCTGGTATTCGTCTTGTTCCTCTGGTCCCATACCATTGCTGACAAGGTTTCGATCCAGGTTGAGGATTCGCGGACGGCGGTCGAACATGACCTGAAGGGGCTGGCCGCCTTCGCCAGCAGTCAGAGTGCGGCCTTCGCCAGCACCAGTTTCATCGGCTATTCCATCGGTCGCTATTACGGCTTCGCGCCGGCCTTCGCCCAGATCTCCCCCGATCCGGAACGCGCATCCGCCCTGTTGCGCTCCACCTATGGTCAGGGCAAGGGTCAACCCACCGATCTGCCGCCGGCACTGGCCGCCTATGACGCCGTGCATGAGCGGTTTCACAATTCCTTTGTCGGGCTGATCGGGTCGACCGTGTTCGACGACCTGTTCCTGGCCGACCGGTTCGGACGCGTACTCTATACATTGCGCAAGGATCGCAGCTTCGGCATGGACCTGTCTGACCAGAAGAACCGGGGCAGCCCGCTGGCCGAGCTTTACCGGGAGGTGATGGCGCGCGTGCCCAAGGCCGACGATCCGCAGGACGTGCTGGTCATCACCCCGCCGCGCCGGTTCGATGATGGGGCGGCGATCCTGTTCGGCCGGCCCATCGTGCGGCACGGATCGGTGGAAGGCATGGTGGCCTTCCGCATGCCGCTTGCCACCGTCGAACAGCGATTCCGCGCCCTGCAGCGGCCGGGCCTGCGTTTCCAGATGCTGGATGATGACGGCCAGCCGCTGATGGGGGAGGCGGGACCCAGCGCCGAAAGCGAGGGGCCGCTGGTCACGCCGGGGACGACCGGATGGCAGGTGCGGCTGATGGTGGATCGTGGCCGGCTGGCCGGCTGGGCGCCTTGGACCTGGTGGGTGTCGTTGGCCGCCAGTCTGGCCGCGCTGTTCTGGCCATTGGCCGCGGGATGGCGGAAGCCGGCGCGGACGGCCCCGGCGATGCCCCCGTCGTCGCCCGCTTCTGTGCCCGTATCCGCCCCGCCGCCCGTCATGGCGCCGGTGGCAGCGGTGGAAGATGCCCATCCGGAGGAGAATGGAGAGGCGGCCGATGCCGTCGCCGATGCCACGGTGATAGATCCTGCCAGCGACCTGGACGGTGATGAGACCTTTCGCCGGTCCATCGTGGAAGTCATGTCGGCGGCCCTGGATTACTGGCAGAAGGCAAGGCGCAAGGGAAAGATCGAGCTGGCGGAGGAAAGCGGGCTCTGGCGCGTCTATATGGATCGCAGTTCCCTGCAGACCCGTACGCTGGACAAATATCTGCTGGTGGAGACGCTGCCCCGCAACCCGCGCTGGCGGGATGTCGTGCGCACAGCCGAATATGTCCTGCGCCATTGCCCGGAACCGATGGGTGAGCGCGAAAGCCTGACGGCAGCCCTGACCGAATTGAAACAGCAGTTGCGCCGCGCCGGCCGGATTTAGGGGCGCTGCGGGCCCGCGCAGGGGTGGCCGCCCCTTTCCGGCCCCGCTCGACTCGCCCCGTTCACCGGTTCCCGCGCCTGAATGGGCCGGATATTCCGTCATTTTCGACGTTCTTGCGGAACCAGCCTTTCGGAAAAGCGCCAATCGGCATTCGCTCTGTCCGTCCGCTGGATGACCGGCGACGGGTGGCACTGATGGCGCAAACGGGGACGAACCGATCCCCCGGCCTCTTTCAAACGACGCCGCCCATAACACGATGAAAATCGAACAGGGCAATCAGGAGGGAGTAATGGGTTCTAAGCGGCTCAAGTTCGTCGGCACCGTCAGTCTGGTGGCAATGGCCGCCGTCGGTGCGGCGCAAGCCCAGAACAGCACCGACAGCAATCAGCTGGAGGAAATCGTCGTTACCGGCATTCGCGGCAGCCTGATCCAGTCGATCGCCACCAAGCGCGACGCCGACGCCATTGTCGATGCCATCACGGCCGAGGATATCGGCAAGTTCCCCGACAAGAACGTGGCCGAAAGTCTGGCCCACCTGCCCGGCGTGCAGATCGACCGCGATTTCGGTGAAGGCGAGCGTGTGGCCATCCGCGGCACCGACCCGGCGCTGAACCGCACCCTGCTGAACGGCCAGACGGTCGCGTCCACCGACTGGTTCATTCTGGACGCGCCGGGCCGCACCTTCAACTACACCATGCTGGCCCCCGATGTGGTCGGGCAGTTGGAAGTCTACAAGAGCCCGGAAGCCCGCATCGATGAAGGCTCCATCGGCGGCACCGTCATCCTGCATACCCGCAAGCCGCTGGATATGGACCCCGTGGCCGCCAGCCTGTCGGTCGAATACGGTTACAATGACCGTTCCGACAAGGGCGACCCGAATATCTCGGGTCTGGTCAGCTGGCATAATGACGCGGAGACGGTGGGCGTGCTGCTGTCCTATACGCATCAGGAACAGCAGCTGCGCCGCGACGGCTTTGAAACGCTGGGCTATGTGAAGTCCAACGCCTCGGGCGGCCCGCTGATGCCCAATGTCATCAACAGCGCCCTGTTCACCCAGACCCGCAAGCGCGATGGCGGCACCGCCACGGTGCAGGTCAAGCCGAACGAGAAGCTCGAGCTGATCGCCATGGGCATGTACAACCATGGCACCTACGATAATTTCAACCAGTCCAACTATTACTTCAACAATTGGGGCGGCACGCCCAACCGGCCCAACAGCCCCGTCGTGTCCAACGGCATCGTCACCGGCGGTTCCTATGGCAATGCCGGCACGGCCACCCAGGGTCTGCGCCTGCTGGACGCCATCGTCCGCAAATCGACCATCGAGACCTATGTCGCCGATTTCAAGGCGACCTGGACCGATGACAGCTGGTCGCTGTCGGCCGATGCCGGCAAGACAAGGTCGACGGGCGGCACCAAGCAGCAATATTTCGGCGAGTTCGAACAGCTGCTGGGCTACAGCTTCGACATTTCCGGCAAGTCGGGCCTGGCCAGCGTGACCCCGCAGTTCGATCCGAAGAGCGCGTCGGGCACCACGCTGGGCTTTGCCCAGCTGCGCCAGCAGCCGACGTCGGACGAGGAGACGTACGGCCAGCTGGATTATAAGAAAGACCTGGAGCTGGGCCCGATCACGGCCATCCTGGCCGGTGTGAAGTACCGCAAGCATGAGACGACGCAGGATAGCAAGCTGCGCCGGGTGAAGGGCGCCGATACGCCCATCGCCAATTTCGATGGCGGACTGACGCCCGACGGCTATCTGAAGGGTATCGACCTCAACAGCACGCTGAAGAACTGGCTGACGGTGGATGGCGACAAGCTGGCCAACTGGTTCGAAACCCGCCCGGCCGGCGGCTATGTCGATGCCAGCTATTTCGACTATCTGCCGTCGCAGTTCGCCGTGCAGGAAAAGATCTGGGCCGGCTATACCCAGGTCAATTTCAAGACCGACGACATCTCCGGCAATTTCGGTCTGCGCTATGTCCATACCGACCAGCTCAGCACCGGCAAGGCTGACCGCAATGGCGGCCAGTTCGGCCCGCCCATCATCGCGGCCAAAGACCTGCTGAACGTCCAGTATGACAAGAGCTATGACGACTTCCTGCCCAACGCCAATGTCAGCTTCAACGTCGCCGACGATGTCGTGCTGCGTCTGGCGGCCAGCCGCGTCATGGCCCGCGCCAACTATGCCGATATCAGCTCTTACCTGGAAACCAACAACACGCTGCGCACGGCCACGGGCGGCAATCCGAACCTGAACCCGTACCGCGCCAATAATTTCGACCTGTCGGCCGAATATTATTACAGCAAGACCGGCCTGGTGGCGGCGACGCTGTTCTACAAGGATATCGGCTCCTATATCTACAACGCCTCGGCCACGGAAAAGGTGTTCAACACCGATACCAACCCCGTGACCAACCCGACGGGTCCGGGCCTGCAGGACTTCACCGTCAGCCGGCCGCGCAATGGCGGGTCGGCCGAAATCCGCGGGTTCGAGCTGATCTACCAGGGCGACATCTGGGAGAATATCGGTCTCCAGGCCAGCTACACCTTCTCCGACAGCGAGACGGCGGACCCCGGCCTGTCGCTGCCCTTCAGCTCCAAGCACGCCTTCTCCGTCACGCCTTATTACGAGGATGACAAGTTCAGCGCGCGCCTGACCTATTCCTTCCGCAGCAAGTATTTCCGCGCGCTGGACCGGTCCACGGCCGTCATCAATGACAGCTATAACCAGCTGGACGCGTCGCTGGCCTACAACCTGACCGAACAGGTGACTCTGACGGCCCAGGCGCAGAACCTGCTGGACGAAACCCAGTACCAGTATGTGGGCAGCCCGTCGGTACCCAACGCCGCCTACAAGAACGGCCGCCGCTTCTTCATCGGTGCCCGTTACAGCTACTGATGCCGGCAAGGGGCGGGTCTCTGGCCCGCCCCTGTCCATTGTTCCCGCCCGACCCGTTCTCCCGTGGTTCGAGCGGTTCCTGCCCGCAGTCCGATGTCCCCCGGCCTGCGATGTTCCTCTCCCTGCCCGGAAGCCGCCACGGCTTCCGGGTTTTTTTATGCCGTCGGCGCGCGCGCCATGTCGATGAAAGCGCGCAGTTTGGGCGCCTGCTGCATGCGGCGGGGAAAATACAGGAACAGTCCTTCTTCCTCTATCGCCGTTTCCGGCAACAGCCGGACAAGGCGGCCCTGGTGCAGATCCTGGGTCACCAGCGGTTCGAACAGATAGGCGATGCCGGCACCGGCCAGGGCCAGATCCCGGGCGCAGGTGGCGTCGGTGACGACCAGGTTGCCCGCCGTGGCGATGGCAACGTCCCGATCCCCGTCGCGCAGTTCCCAATCATACAGCGTACCCGCCGCCTTCTGCCGGAAACCGATCAGGTTGTGGTTGGCCAGATCGGCGATGCGCGACGGTGTTTCGCGGACAGAGAGATAGGCGGGGCTGGCCACCAGGATGGCCCGGAAGGGCGGGGTCAGGCGCACGGCCACCATGTCTTCCTGCACGGCCACCCCCAGCCGGATGCCGGCATCATAGCCTTCCGCCACGATGTCGACGAAGGCGTCATGGGCATGCACCTCCACGGTCAGCCGCGGATGGGTGCGGGCCATGCGGGCGCACAGATCGGTCAGGCCCATGGGAAAGGCGATGCGCGGGGCGTTCAGGCGCAGCACGCCCACCATCTCCCCCCGGTCGGCGGCCACGGCTTCGAAGGCGCGGCCGATATCGTCCAGCGCCGGGCCGATGCCGGCCAGGAAGCGTGCGCCGGCCTCCGTCAGGGCCACGCTGCGCGTGGTGCGCGCGAACAAGGGCTCCCCCAGCCGTTCTTCCACCGCGCGCACGGCGTGGCTGACGGCGGACGGGCTCATCCCCAGGGCGGCGGCTGCGGCGGCGAAGCCGCGCAGGCGGGCCACGGACTGGATGACGGGCAGATGCACCAGCAGGTCACGGTTCATTCATGAACAATATCGAATAATCTATCCGAAATGAACCATCTAATCGTGGAGATGGCAGGCGCCTAGAGTGATCCCGACGCCGCATGGCGCGGCACGACCCAGATCAAGGAAACGGGAACATGACGACGCAGACCTGGTTCATCACGGGCGCTTCCTCCGGCTTCGGCCTGGCCTTTGCCCGTCACGCCCTGGCGCGCGGCTACAATGTTGTGGCGACGGCGCGCACTGTCGCCAAACTGGCCGATCTGGAAGCGCTGGCGCCGGAACGGGTGCTGGTCCAGGCGCTGGACGTGACCCGCGACGGCGAGGCGGAAGCGGCGGTGGCCGCCGCCGTTGCCCGGTTCGGACGCATCGACGTCCTGATCAACAATGCCGGGTACGGCATTGTCGGCGCGCTGGAGGAGACGCCGGTCGCCGAACTGCGCGCGCAGATGGAGACGAATTTCTTCGGCGCCGTGCGGGTGACGCGGGCCGCCCTGCCGCAGATGCGCGAGCAACGCAGCGGCGCCATCGTCAATATCACCAGCCTGGGCGGCCAATTGTCCTTCGGCGGCTATTCGGCCTATTCGGCGTCCAAATTCGCGCTGGAAGGGATGTCGGAGGCGCTGGCGCAGGAAGTGGCGCCGTTCGGGATCAAGGTGCTGATCGTGGAACCCGGCGCGTTCCGCACCGAATTCGCCGCTGCCGCCCTGAAGCATATGCCGATCATGGAGGAATACCGGACCATCGTGGCCGGCACCCGCGATTTCAGCCACGCCATGCATGGCACCCAGGAAGGTGACCCGGCCAAGGCCGCGGCAGCCATCGAAACGGCGCTGGCGGCGGAAAAGACGCCCCTGCGCCTGGTGCTGGGGGCCGACGCGCTGGGCCTGGTCCGCGAGCATGCACAGCAGATGCTGGCCGATCTGGAGACCTGGCAGGCCGTCACCCTGTCCACCCGCCACGACTGACGGGGGAGGGGGTATTAAAGCCGATCGGCGAAGCGGTTCAGGTTGCCGCGCAGCTGCTGGATACCGTCGCGCAGCTCCACCATCTCCTCCACACTCATGTCCGTGGCGCTGCTCAGATGGTTCCAGAAACTGTGCGTCTGGTCCTTCAGGGCGCGGCCGCTGTCGGTCAGGCGGATCAGGACCTGCCGTTCATCCAGGGGGTTGCGTTCCCGCCGGACATGGCCCGCCGCCTCCAGCCGCTTCAACAGCGGGGTCAGGGTGCTGCTTTCCAGGAACAGCTGGTCGCCGATCTGACCGACCGTCTGACCGTCCTTTTCCCACAGCAACACCATGGCCAGATATTGTGGGTAGGTCAGGCCCAGCTTCTCCAGCAGCGGCTTGTAGACGCGCGTGAAGGCGTGGCTGGCGGAATAGAGCGAGAAGCAGAGGAAATCCCCCAGCTTCAGATCGGGAATGTCGGACATGGGGAGGCTCCGGCGGGTGGGGAGGCTGTCCCCCCTATATTGCATCGCGTGCGATATGATCGCAGGCGCATTTGATGCATGTCCGCCATCCACGAAACAGGGTGCTGCCACCGCACCGCATGTGCGGCGACACCGGGCAGCCAAAGCGGTGCGTCGCCACGGCAAGGAAGCTTTAAGTTGGATAATATCCCTGCAAGGGTAATGAATGTTGTTGGTGCGGAATTATTATTACTTGGGAAATGTATTTCCACGGAAATTGAGTTCTTATAGGGTTTACTTTAAAGAAATCTATACAAAAGAATATATAGCCGATTTTGCGAAAAATATTTGGCGTAAAATTTTATAGAATTGGATCGCTCCAAACCATCTTCCCCTTTCAGGTGCCGCCATGGACCTTTCACGCTTCAGCATCTCAGTGCGCATTCTCGGCGTCATCATCATGATGAGCCTGCTGGTCCTGTTCGTATCGGCTTTCGCCGGCATGCGATTGATGAAGGTCGACGACGTCTATTCCGACCTGCTGGATAGTGAAGCCAGGGCAATGGTCGAACTGGCCCGGGCGAACCGGTCGATCATTGCCGTGGGGCGGCAGACCTATAAGCTGATCGCGCAGACCGACGACAAGCGCATGCAGGACGCGGTTGATGCGGCCGCCAAGAACCGCGAGGCGGTTTTTGCCTCCTTAGATGAGGCGATCAAGCTGATGCCTGAACAGGCGTCGACCATCGCCGATCTGCGCACCCGCTTTGACGAGGTGATGCGCGCCTATGATCAGATCAAGCCGCTGGGTCTGGCGAACCGCAATGACGAAGCCATGGTCATCCTGAATGAGAAGTTCGATCCAAAGCTGGATTCACTGCGCGATGACACTATTAAACTCACCGAACTGATCCGCAAGACTGTGGACGACGATTCAGCCGCGCTGACCCAAAATTCCATCTTCTCCCGCAACCTTATTTACACCCTCACCGGGGTCGGCCTGTTGATCTTCGGTGGTTTGGCCTTCTACATCGCCCGCTTCACCATTGCCGGTCCCATCCGACATCTGACCGACGCCATGACCAGCGTGGCCGGCGGCAACCTGACATTGTCTGTGCCAGGCCTGGGGCGCGGCGACGAAATCGGCAAGCTGGCTGGCGCCCTGGAAACCTTCAAGGCCAATGCCGTCCGCGCCCGGGAACTGGAGGAGGAGGCCAAGCTGGCCGAGAAGCGGGCCGAGGAGGAACGCCGCAGGCTGATGATGAAGATGGCCGACGGTTTCGAAGCCAGCGTCAAAAGTGTGGTGTCCCTGGTGGCCTCGGCTGCCACCGAGTTGAATGCCAATGCCCAGTCGCTGGCCGCCGGGGCGGAGCAGGCCCGCAGCCAGACCAGCATCGTGTCGGCCGCCACCGAACAGACCTCCGCCAATGTGCAGACGGTCGCCGCATCGGCGGAACAGATGACCAGTTCCATCAGCGAGATCACCCGTCAGGTCGGCACATCCGCCAACATCGCCCGCGCCGCTGCCGAACGGGCCGAAGGCACCAACAACACCATCCAGGAATTGGCACGAGAGGCCGACGCCATCGGCGCCGTGGTGAAGCTGATCGCGGAGATCGCCGGGCAGACCAACCTTCTGGCCTTGAATGCCACGATCGAGGCGGCACGGGCCGGTGACGCCGGCAAGGGCTTTGCCGTCGTCGCCAGCGAGGTCAAGAACCTGGCCAGCCAGACCGCGAAGGCGACGGAGGATATCTCCGCCCGCATCAACAGCATCCAGCTTGCCACCAACAATGCCGTCACCGCGACGCTGGAAGTCACCCGCACCATTGCCGAGATCAACCATATCGCCACCGCCATCGCGGCGGCCGTGGAAGAACAGGATGCCGCCACGCGGGAAATCGCCCGCAATGTGCAGCAGGCCGCCGTCGGCACGCAGGAAATCGCCAACAATATCGCGGGTGTGCAGGCCACGACGCAAGGCGCCAGCAGTTCGGCCGAAAGCGTGCTGGACGCCGCCGGCTCCCTGTCCCGGGAGGCTGAAACCCTGCGCCGGGAGGTTGACGGCTTCATTTCGCGCGTCCGCGCCGCCTGACCGCTTGACCGGGGAAAGATGTTTGCGATGGGGCCGTCCAGCCGGGCGGCCCCTTTTTTCGTGCCGAGGCCCGGTACCAGCAGGCCGGAGCAGCATCAGGACGATCGCCTTTTCATGATACATCGTGCGCGATATAATAGCTAGCGATATCTTATCATGGCTCCGTTCCCGGATTTTATATCGCACACGATTAAATCGTACGATATTTATTCGACATCGAACAAACGGCGACGCCAACAGCATCGCCAACCGGAAACAGGAGACCACCATGAACGTCCTTCGCCATTCTGTCGCCGCCATTGCCCTGTCGCTGACGGCCTTCGCCGCCTCTCCCGCCCTGGCCGATGCCCCCTTGCTGGAAGCGGGTACCCAGGCCTTCGTCGATGCGGTCGCCGCATCGGGTGGCAAGCCGATCTACGCGCTGAGCTATGAAGAGGCCCGGGCGGTGCTGGCCGGGGCGCAGGCGAAGAAACTGCCTTCCGCACCGACCAGCGTGCAGGACACGTCCTTCCCTGTTGGCCCCACCGGCAAGGTGGCCGTGCGCATCGTGAAGCCGGAAGGGGCCAAGGGTCCGCTGCCCGTGGTCATGTATTTCCACGGCGGCGGCTGGGTGATGGGCGATCACAACACCCATGACCATCTGATCCGCGAATTGTCGGCCGCCGCCAACGCCGCTGTCGTCTTCGTTGATTACGACCGGGCGCCGGAAGCCCGCTATCCCACCCAGAATGAACAGGCCTATGCCGCCCTGCAATTTGTGGCCAAGAACGGGGCCGACTATGGCCTGGATGGCAGCCGCATCGCCGTGGCCGGTGACAGCGCCGGCGGCAACATGGCCGCCGCCGTCACCTTGATGACCAAGCAGCGCAATGGTGCTGCCATCCGCCACCAGCTTCTGTTCTACCCGGTCACCGACGATGTCTCGCAGAACAGTTCCTACACGGCCTTTGGCAATGGCCCGTGGCTGACGGAAAAGGCCATGCACTATTTTCTGGGGGCCACCTATCCCGCCGACAAGCGCAACGAGGTCACGGCCTTCCCCCTGAAGGCCAGCGTCGAACAGCTGAAGGGCCTGCCCACGGCCACTGTCATCGTGGCGGAGAACGACCTGCTGCGCGATGAGGGCGAGGCCTATGCCCGGAAGCTGGGCCAGGCCGGGGTGACGGTGACGTCCGTGCGCTATAACGGCACGATCCATGACTTCGTCATGCTGAATGGTCTGGCCGACACACCGGCCGCCAAGGGCGCCATCGCCCAGGGCGGTGCGGCACTGAAGGCGGCGCTGGCGAAGTAAGCCGCATCAATTCCCTGTCGCCTTTCTGGCACAGGCCGGGAAGGCGACAGGGTGTGGTTCAGAACAAGACAGACAAACTGTCAGCACCCGCGACCTGCGGGCAGGCCCAGGCCGCCGGTCCGCATCACCCCTGCTTGTTGAAGCGGTAGCTGACCTCGACAATGCCATGATCATCGGGATTGTCATGGCTGACAAAGCCCAGGTCGCGGCATAGGCCCAGCATGCCGGCATTTTCCCGCAGCACCTCGCCGAACACCTCCTGGATACCGCGGCTTTCGGCATGGGCCAGGATCTCGCGCATCAGCTTCGATCCCAGGCCCTTGCCCTTCATGTCACTGCGCACCAGCACGGCATATTCGGCCCGTTCATTGTTGGGGTCGGCCGTGATGCGGACCACGCCATAGATGGGGCCGGGCTTGTCCGGGTCCATGGCATCCAGGGGAATGGCGACCAGGGCCATTTCGCGGTCATAGTCGATCTGGGTCAGGCGGGCACCCATCTGGTGCGACAGGCGGCGCATGGGCGCGAAGAAGCGCAGGCGCATATCCTCCACGCTGGTATTGGCCACCATCTCATGGATGGCCGGCTCATCCTCCGGCCGGATCGGCCGGATGAAGAATTCGCGGCCGCTGCGCAGCGTCACCTTATGTTCCATGCGCTTGGGATAGGCGCGGATGGCCAGGCGGCGCTGGGCCTGCTCGGTCAGCGGCTTCACCTTGATGCGCGCGTCCAGCGCCAGCACCCCGGTCTCGTCGGCATAGAGCGGGTTGATGTCCAACTCGCTGATTTCCGGGAAATCGATGATCAGCTGGCTGACCTTGGTCAGGGACAGCGCCACCGCATCCAGGTCTGCACAGGCCATGTTGCGATAGCCCTGCAAAAGCTTGTAGATGCGGGTGCGGGTCATGGCCTCGCGCGCCAGGTTCAGGTTCAGGGGCGGCAAGGCCAGCGCCTTGTCATTCACCACCTCCACCGCCACGCCGCCGGCGCCGAACAGGATGACGGGGCCGAACAGTTGGTCATCGACCATACCCAGGATCAACTCCTGGGCACCGGGCCGGTGGGCCATCTCCTGCACCGTGAAGCCCTCGATGCGGGCGTCGGGCATGGCGGTCTTGATGCGTTCCAGCATCGCTTCGGCCGAGGCCCAGACCTGGCTGGGCAGCAGGTTCAGGGCCACGCCGCCCATGTCCGACTTGTGCGTGATGTCGGGCGACAGGATCTTCAGCGCAATGCGTCCGCCCAGTCGCTTGGCCGCGCGCTCCGCCTCGGCCGGGCTGGCGGCGGTGACGGTCTGCACGCAGGGGATGCCATAGGCGCGCAGCACCTCCTTCGCCTCGTACTCCGACAGCCAGCCGCGTCCGTCGGCCAGGGCCTTGTCGATGACGATGCGGGTGGAAGGCATATCGACATCGAACTGCTCCGGCGCGCTGGCCGGGGTTTCCATCAGCAGTTCCTGATTGCGCTTGTACTGCACCAGATGCAGGAAGGCGCGGACGGCCTGGTTGGGCGTCTGGTAATGCGGGATGCGGGCATGGTCCAGCACCTTGCGCGACGGGGCCGCCTGCTGTTCGCCCAGCCAGCTGGCCAGGACCGGCACCTTGCGCCCGCCGCCGGCCCGCTGATTATGGTCGCGCACGATGTCGGCCACGGCCTGGGCCGCGTCGCGCCCGTCGGCCACGGCCGTGGGGCAGTTCAGGACCAGCACGGCGTCGCAGTTCTTGTCGGCCATGACGATCTTCAGCGCGTCGGAATACCGCTTGCCGTCGGCGTCGCCGATAATGTCGACGGGGTTGCCATGGCTCCAGGTCGGCGGCAGCACCTTGGACAGGGCGTCGAGCGTTTCCGGCGACAATTGCGCCAGATGGCCGCCGCCCGCGATCAGCGTGTCGGTGGCCAGCACGCCCACGCCGCCGCCATTGGTGACGATGGCCAGCCGGTCGCCACCGATCTGCACACCCGTGGCCAGCGTCTCCACCGCGGCGAACAGCTCGTCCAGTTCGCCCACGCGCAGCATGCCGGCGCGGCGGAAGGCGGCGTCATAGACGGCGTCGGACCCGGCCAGGGCGCCCGTATGGCTGCTGGCGGCACGCGACCCTTCCTCGCTGCGGCCGGCCTTGATGACGATGACGGGCTTGGCGCGGGCGGCTGTGCGGGCCGCCGACATGAATTTGCGGGCGGACGTGATGGCTTCGACATAAAGCAGGATGGCCCGCACGCTGGCATCCTGGGCCAGATAATCCAGCATGTCGCCGAAATCCACGTCCGACATGGAGCCCAGCGAGATCAGGTGGGAGAAGCCGATGCCGCGCGGCGTGGCCCAGTCGACGATGGAAGTAACGACCGCACCTGACTGTGCCACCAGGGCGATGTCCCCCTTCAGCGGCGCCACATGGCAGAAACTGGCATTCAGCCCCTGGCCCGGCACCATGATGCCCAGGCAGTTCGGCCCGATGACGCGCAGCAGATGCGGGCGCGCGGCATCCAGCACGGCCTGCTGCAGGCGCTTGCCCTCTTCCCCCATCTCCGCGAAGCCGGCGGTGATGACGACGGCGGCCTTGGTGCCGCGCGCACCCAGCTCGGCGATCAGGCCCGGCACCGTGGCCGGCGGCGTGGCGATGACGGCCAGTTCCGGCGTGATCGGCAGGTCGGCCACGGTGGGATAGGCCAGCACCCCCTCAATCGACTTTTCCCGTGGGTTCACCGGCATGATCGGCCCGTCGAACCCGGCATTGAACAGGTTGCGGGCCACCACCTTGCCTACCGACCGCTCCCGACGGCTGGCCCCGATCAAGGCCACGGAGGCGGGCTTGAACAGGGAATTCATGTTGCGGGTGGTCATGGGGCGGCTCCTCGCGGCATACGGGGGACTTGGTCCCGGTATCATGCCGGGACCGGGCGCCACCATAAACCACGACCATGATCGGGCGATGACATGGGTCAATCATGTCATCGTTGTCACATTACAGCAGCAGGGTCTCGGGATTGCTGATCGGCTGATCGCCCAGGGCCCGCACCAGGCCAACGATATTGCGCACAAGGGTCCAAAGGCTCGCCAGTCCGATCAGGGGCATGACGCCCGCCACGAACAACCAGTGCGAAGTCGGCCCGCCGCCAAAGCCGCGGGTAAGGCTGACCGCAAGGATGATACCGGCGGCGGCCACCAGCAGCGACAGCCAGAAGGTGCGGATGATGAAGGTGAAATGGCTTTCCCACATCGTCCCCCAGCCATCTGCCCGCTTCACATAGGAGATGATCAGGCCGATCAGGCTCAGCCCCAGTAAATTCAGGACATAGATGATGCCGATGGTAATGCGCAGCCGGCTATGGATGGGGCTGTCCTGGGTAACGTCCATGGTCGCTCTCCCGGCAGGGGCGGGATTTAAAGGAAAAGGCTCTTGGGATCGATGATCGGCTGGTCGCCCAGTGCCCGCAGCAGGCCCACCAGCATCCGGATGAAGGACCAGATGCCGACCAGGACCAGGATCACATAGCCGATCAGGATGAAGGTGGTCGCCCCGCCGATGATCAGGCCGATCAGCGTCAGCCAGAAGGTGCGGATGATGAAACTGAAATGGCTTTGCCAAAGGGTGCCATAGGCATCGGCCCGCTTCACATAGGCGATGATCAGGCCGATCAGGCCGAAGCCCAGCAGGGTCAGGACATAGGTGATGGCCACGGTGATGCGCAGCCGGCTGTTATTGGCACTGGCGTAGGTCAAGTTCATATCCGTTGCTCCCGCTCCCGTCCTGTCCCGACCATGATGGACCCGCTGCCGCAGGTGCGGCAACGGGTGTGGCATCATCACCAGAAGTAAATCCCTCCCCAGCCGGGGTTTCCCGCCAGCAGCGACAGGTCCGGTGCCGCCGGAACGAAATCGGTCAGGCTGTAGGCCTTGCGCCCCTCTGCCAGGCCATTATCGACATAGTGCTGGACCAGTGCCGTATGGTTCAGGCCGAAGGCGGCGAACAGGTCGGGATTGAAGGCGGCGTAGGCTTCCGCGCTGAAACCGATGGCGGCGCGTCCTTCCGCCAGGCCCGTGCTGATGAAATGCTCCACCAGCGCCTTTTCATTCAAACCGTAAGCCCGGAACAGGTCGGGGTTCAGCGCCGCATAGGCTTCGGCCTCGAAGCCGGAAGCCAGCCGCCCCTCCTTCTCCCCATAGGCGATGTAATGTTCGACCAGTGCCTGGTGGTTCAGCCCGAACGCCTTGTAGAGATCGGGGTTCAGGGCCGCGTAGGCGACTGCGTCAAACCCTTCGGCGGCGCGCCCTTCCTTGTATCCGGCCGTCTGGTAATGGCGCAGCAGCGCCGCTTCATCCAGGCCGAAGGCCTTGTAAAGGTCGGCATTCTGCGCGGCATAGGCTTCGGCGTCGAAGCCGCTGGCGATGCGCCCTTCCTGCCGGCCGTTATTGATATAGTGGGTGATCAGGCCCGCATCGTTGCCGGCGAAGACCCGGTCCAGTTCCGTGTTCATGGCACGATAGGCGCTGAGGCTGAAATCGGCCTGGTAATCATCGTTCAGAATGGTGGAAGTGGCGTTGAGGCTTCCATTCCCTGTCGGCGCCAGGGCGCCCCGGATGTTGGTCAATGTGCCGACCAGCGTGTAATCGAGATTGACGGCGGTACCGCTGCCGCCGGCGGGCAGGCTGATATCCAGCGCCGTCTGCCCGGCGGCGATCGTATAGCTGCCGAAGCTGACGGCGTAGCCACCCGGCGTGGAGTAGGCGAAGTTGAAGGTGACCGCCTCTGTTGCCGGGGCCGACAGACGGATTGTCCAACCGACCATGGTCGATGACGGCACCGTCGCGCTGGTCCAACCGGTGACCTTGCCTTCGACGATGATGGGGAAACTGCCGCGATCACCTTCCAGCATGTTATGGCCGGTGAGGCTGAGCACGGGCGGGGTGGCGGTAAGCTGGTCCACGACCTGATCGGCGAAGACCAGTTTTTCCACCCCGATCAGCGTGTCGGTGCCGTCGCTGCCCGTCAGGTGCTGGACCGTCACGATACCGTTGATGCTGTTGATCTTGTAGTCGGCGTAATTGCCGCTGAACATCGCCATGTCGGTGCCGGCCCCGCCGAACAGGCGGTCGTCGCCAAAGCTGCCGGTCAGCGTGTCGTCACCGGCTTCCCCGAACAGGCGGTTGTTGCTGCCATTGCCCGTCAATTTGTCGCTGGCCGACCCGCCGAACAGATCCGGTTCGCTGGATGCCTGCTGTGTCAGGGGTTGATCGCGTGTGGCCAGGATCACGTCCGCCGCCGACAGCTTCGACCTGTCCAGCAGCAAGGTCAGGGTGGAACTGTTCCAGTCCGCGCCGCTGCGCAGGACCGTCGCCGTCTTGCCGCCCAGTCGTGCCATCTCCGCCATGGTCAAGAATGTGTCGAAGCTGGTGATGCCCAGGGCGGACAGGTCCAGCTTGTCCTGGCCCGGTGTGAAGTCGGCGATGATGTCCTGGCCGTAAAGATGGGTGATGGCGAATTTGTCATTGCCAGCCCCGCCAACCATGACATCGCGCACCGATGAATAATAAAGCTCGTAAGGGTCATCGGTCAGCAGATCGTCGCCAGCCCCGCCGAACATGCGGTCGGTGCCCGCGCCCCCGACCAGCGTGTCGTTGCCCGCCCCGCCCGTCAGTGCGCTGCCGGAGCCGATGGAGGTGATCAGACGCGCAGGTTGTTCCGCAGCCAGAATGAAATCGGCCGCCGACAATCTCTCCTTGCCGACATTCAAGGTCAGAACCGTATTACCGATCTGGAAGGTACCGCCGGTGCCCGATGGCAGGGGCAAGGCCATCATGGACTTGACCATGTCGAAACTGCTGATGCCCAGGGCCGAAAGGTCGATCCGGTCCTGTCGGGGCGTGAAATCATGGATTTGAAGATATCCGGTACCGCCGGCGGCCAGCACGAAGATATCCTGGCCCGCACCGCCCACCATGTTGCTGCTGCCGGCCTCCGATGCGTACAGGATGTCGTTCCCGCCCTCGCCGAACAGCCAGCCGGTCTGGCCCGACGCGTGCAGCCGATCGTTTCCCGACCCGCCGAACAGGTTGGACATGGCGCCGCCATAGATTTCCTGCGGGCTGTCGATGCGGGCAAAGATGAAGTCCGCTGCCGACAGGCTTGCGACATCCAGATTGCTGAGCGAGATGAAAGAGGGGCCGCCGCGATGCAGACTGATCGAGACATTGGTTGCCCCGGCCTGATCGCCCAGCAGATATTTCAGCGCTTCCCAACTGGAAACGCCGAAGGCCGACAGGTCCAGCCGGTCCTGGCCTGGCGTAAAGTCCGTGATGGTGAAGGAGCCATAGCTGCCCGGCTGTGGCACGAACATGTCCCGGCCGCTGCCGCCCGTGGCCCGGTCCCAGCCTTCCCGCAGGATCAGCCGGTCGTCACCGCCGCCGCCGGCCAGATGGTCGTCGCCGATGCCGCCATCAATCGTGTCATTGCCCGAACCGCCGATCAGATCTTCCGATGCGGAGCCGCCGACAATCAGGCTGGGCCCCTTGTCGGAGGCGAAGATGAAGTCAGCCGCCTGTAGGTTGGCCAGCGCCGCGGCGAAGGTGAAGCCGACCTGCCCGCTGGGCAGACGGATCAGAAAGCGCTGTGTGACCCCATCATAGGTGGTCAGAAAGCCCTTCAGCGTCTCAAAATCGCCGATGCCGGTCAGAGACAGGTCGATCCGATCTTCACCCGGCGTAAAATCCATGATGGTCGATTCGTAGCCGCCATAGGTGCTGTTATTGGCGGCATAGAAAATATCACGCCCCAGTCCACCATATAACTTGTCAGAAAAACCCGTGTGAATCACATCACTGCCGGCATCACCATAGATGGTGTCCCACCCGTTTCCTCCGGACAGCGTGTCGTTTCCACTACCGCCATAGATAATATCATTACCATCGTCACCATATATATTGTCGTTTCCGGTCGTGCCGGTGAGGGTTTCGTTGAGAAAGCTGCCTTTTATTTCACTCATCGCATGCCCTCGTTTTGAAATTATATATCAGTGGAGGTGTTTCCAAATAGCATATGCATTGATCCGGCATTATGGCGCGACAAAAATGGCGGGAGGGGGCGCTGGAATGAAAAGACCGCTGAGCATCACCAGAAAGCCTCTGGCCTCCACACCGACAGGGGCATCAGCAGCGACAGGTCCGGCGTATGGGGAGTGGGGTCAACCAGACTGTAGGCCTTGCGCCCTTCGGCCTGGCCATTATTGATGTAATGGTTGATCAGGGCATTGTGATCCAGACCGAAGACGTTCAACAGGTCGGGATTAAGGGCGGCATAGGTCTCTGCATCAAAGCCTTGGGCCAACCGACCCTCTGCCCTGCCATTACTGATGTAATGGCTGATCAGCTTGGCGGCATCCAGCCCGAAGAACCGGTACAGATCGCCGTTCAATGCCGCATAGGCTTCGACATCGAAACCGGTCGCGACCCGCCCCTCCGCCTTGCCGCTATTGATATAGTGGTTGATCAGCGCCGCGTGGTCAGTGCCGAAGGCCCGGAACAGGTCGGGGTTCAGGGCGGCATACGCATCGGCATCAAAGCCATCGGCAACCCGCCCCTCGGCCTTGCCATTGCTGCGGTAATGGTTGGCCAGGGCGGTAGCGTCCAGGCCGAAATACCTGAACAGATCGGGGTTCTGCGCGGCGTAGGCCTCCGCGTCGAAGCCGGTACTGGCCCTTCCTTCTGCCTTGCCGCTATTGATGTAATGGCTGACATAGGCAGCATCATTGCCGCCGAATACGGTGACCAGATCGGGGTTCAGTGCCTTATAGGCCGACAGGGTGAAGGCCGCCTGGAAATCGTCATTCAGGATGGTACCCGTGGCACTGCTGCTGGTCGCATTGTTGGCCAGGGTGGCGCCGATCACATTCGATATCGTTGCCGAGAAATATTCAGAACGCTCGGGAAGAGCATCGGCGACGAGGGGAATTTTCACAACCAAGGACGCGGAGCCGGCCGGTATCGTGAAATCCCGACTGATGCCCACGTAGTCCTGTCCCGAAAATGCCGTTCCATCCATTGTCGAGAAATTGAAAACCGTTGGCGTGGATGACGTTTCCGACATGGTAATCGTAAATGAAATCGCATTTGCACGCGTGGTGCCTTCTATCTGGATGTCCCCTTTGATGGAAATCGTGGGCTTTTCTTTCGCTGTTGCTGCAACCGCCTTGATCGTATAGGTCCCCGTATCAGTGCCCGACGCCCCGGACACAACGACATAATAGTCCAGCAGTCGGGAGTCGGCCGAGCTGTAGGTAACAGTATCGGAACCGTTGTCGGGTGCCAGGACAAGTCCGGAGTCCAGCCACAGTTCGATCCTGGCATCCGCCAGCGTACCGCCCCCCGATCCCGCATCCAGCACCTCGAACTGGTAAGTGGTGTTCGGATTGAGGCTGATCAGGAACTTGTCGACATCGCCGGGCAGGCCGATGGTGCCTGTCGCACTGCCACCCACAGACAGCTTGCCCGCCGTGCTGTGCGAATAGGAGGGGTAGTCATCTGGCGGAATATATGACATGGCGCCACCCTATAGGGTTGGGCACCAAGCATAAGGTGTAAAAAGAAAAATGCCGAGTCCCTCATTCCGAGGAACTCGGCTCTATCGTACAACCGGAGAGGCCGATCAGCCTTCCTTCTGTGCGCGCTCGAAGCTTTCCTGGATCAGCTTGGCGGCGACGTCGGCCTCGTCCCAGCGGACGATGCGGACCCACTTGCCGTGTTCCAGGTCCTTGTAATGCTCGAAGAAGTGGGCGATCTGCTCGACCAGGATCTGCGGCAACTGGCGATAGCTGGTGATGTCGGAATAGAACGGGTGCAGCTTGTCCACCGGCACGGCCAGGATCTTCTCATCCATGCCCGCGTCATCTTCCATGATCAGCACGCCGATGGGGCGCGAGCGCAGCACGACGCCGGGAACGACCGGGGTGGTGCCCACGACCATCACGTCGATCGGATCACCATCCAGCGCCAGCGTATGCGGCACGAAGCCGTAATTGGCCGGATAGAACATGGCGGTGTGCAGGAAACGGTCGACGTACAGCGCGCCGCTGTCCTTATCCAGCTCGTACTTCACGGGCTGGCCGCCCTGCGGGATCTCGATGACGACGTTGATATCCCAGGGCGGGTTCTTGCCGACGGGGATCTTGCTGATGTCCATGGCACGGCCTTCTTGGCAACAATAAGGATCAAAAACCGCGCGATCCTAACCGAGTGCAGTTGCGAAAAGAAGTTTCCGGAAGGATGGGCCACTGTGCATTTCCGCCGCATCTACCAAGGTCGTAGGCGGTCAGGGGCCCGGCGGCTCCTCCCAGCCCAGCAGTCCGGTCTTGGCCCCGGCCAGCACAAGCAGGGCCAGCCGGTCGGCAATGGGCAGGTGCCGGGCGGGCCAGGCCGTCAGGTCACGGGCGAGCGCGAACAATCTGCTGTCCGACTGGTAAAGAGGTGTCAGCATCCGGCTGGCCCAGCGGTAGAAGCGGGTGCGGGCCCGGCGTTGCCGCCAATAGGTTGGAAAGGCCGTGGCGGGGTTTGCGTTGTGCGCAAGCAGGCTGTCGGTCAGCAGCGCGGCATCCAGCAGGGCCTGTGTGGTGCCCTGGCCCAGTTGCGGGCTGGTGCCATGCGCCGCGTCCCCGATCAGCAGGATACGACCCTGGTAGGGCGGATCGGCCCAGACATCGCGATAGACGGCATGCTTCAGGTCGGACGGGGCCAGGGTCTCGATCAGGGGAGCCGCCTCCGGCCATAACCGCTCCAGTCCGCTGCGCCATGCGGTCGGGGGCATGGCCCGCTCGGCCTCCACCCGGTCGTTATGCACGCTCCAGTATAGTGCGGCGACGGGCCGGCCTTCCTCATGGCCGGTCGGCAGGATGCCCAGCATCTGCCGTGCTCCCTGTACCCGTTGTTGCAGCACGTCGCGCGGCCACCCGTCCGGCAGGACGATTTGCGTCCACAGGCACCCCCATGGGTAGGTGGCCGATCGTCGCCCCGGCCAATGGCCGGCCAGCGTGCTGCCGCTGCCATTGGCGACCAGCATCAGATCGAAGGCGTGATGGGTGCCCCGCGCATCCTCTGCCGTGGCCTGCGCATCGTCGGTGGTCACGGTCACGATTCGGCAGCCGGCACGCAACAGGCAGCCCGCCGATGACGCCGCCGCCAGCAGGCCTTGCCAGATCGCCGCCCGCGTCAGCCCCAGGCCATGCAGGCCGGGACGGAGCCGTCCGTAATCCAGATCCAGCAATTGTCGGCCCGACAGGGTACGGGCGTCCAGCCGCGTCACGGTGGCTCCGCCGTCCCCTAACGCGTCCAGCAAACCCAGGCGGCGTAGCACAGTCTGGCCGGGTGGTTGCAGCAGAAGCCCCGCCCCCATGGGCACCGGATCGGCGGCGGCTTCCATGATCGTGACGTCGAAGCCGGCGCGCGCCAGCAGCGCACCCGCGGCAAGCCCGCCCAACCCTGCCCCGATGATGCCGATCCGTCCCAATTTCACCCCGATCATATCCCCGCCTTCCACTTTAGGGATTGTCGGCGTGTGAACAAGCGACATGCGCTTATGTTCATGACTTGTTCCGCGGAGGTGGCGGCGTTACCATCCGTCCGGTTTCCCGTTTCAAAGGTATGGTCACCTTGTCCTCCCTGCCGCTCGACCCGCTCTCCTTCCTGGCCGGTGCCGCTCTGGCGGCCCTGATCGTCAGCCTGTGGCTGCGGCAGGGGACGGCGGGGCTGCGGGCCGAACGAACGGCCTTGCTGGCGGAACGGGAGCGTGACCGGCACCATGCGGGGGAACTGCGGGGGGAACTGGCGCAGCGTGACGGGCTGCTGGCCGATCTGCGCCGGCAGCTGCAGGGCGAATCCGGCCGGCGGGCCGCGGCGGAAACCCAGGCCGCGCGTGTGCCAAGGCTGGAAGAGGCGCTGGCCGTGGCGCGGGACGAACAGGCGGAATTGCAGGCAGCCCTGGCTGAGGCGCGCACGGCGCTGGACCATGAGCAGCGCGCACATGCCGACAAGCTGGCCCTGCTGGATCAGGCGCAGGCAAGGCTGGCCGATGCCTTCAAGGCGCTGTCGGCCGAGGCCCTGTCGGCCAATAATCGCGATTTCCTGACCCTGGCCCAGGCGCAGTTCGAAAAATTCGGAGAAAGCGCCAAGGGTGATCTGGAAAAGCGCGGGGCCGCCATCGACGCCCTGGTCACCCCCATCCGCGAGCATCTGTCGAAATTCGGAGAGGCGGTGCAGGGTATCGAACAGGCGCGCGTCGGTGCCTATGTCGAACTGAAGACCCAGATCGCGCACCTGATGGAAGGGCAGGGGCAGTTGCGGGCCGAAACCGGCAATCTGGTCAAGGCCTTGCGCAGCCCGTCGACCCGCGGCCGCTGGGGCGAGATCCAGTTGAAGCGCGTCGTGGAAATGGCCGGCATGCTGGACCATTGCGATTTTCACGAACAGGCCAGCGTCAATGGCGCGGACGGCAACCGCCTGCGTCCCGACCTGATCGTGCGCCTGCCGGGCGGCAAAAGCATCGTCGTCGATGCCAAGGCCCCGCTGGAGGCGTTCCTGGACGCCACGCACGCGCCTGACGATGAGACGCGGCAGGCACAGATGGCGCGCCATGCAAGGCATATCCGTGACCATATGAAGGCGCTGGGCGAGAAACGCTATTGGGCGCAGTTCGACCCGGCCCCGGAATTTGTCGTGCTGTTCCTGCCCGGGGAGAATTTCTTCTCCGCCGCCCTGGAACAGGATCCCGGCCTGATCGAAGCCGGCATTGACCAGTCGGTGATCCCCGCCACGCCCACCACCTTGATCGCCCTGCTGCGCGCCGTCTCCTATGGCTGGCGGCAGGAGGCGCTGGCCCGCAACGCCCAGGCCATCAGCCTGCTGGGCCGCGAACTGCACGAACGGCTGGCGACCATGGCCGAGCATATGGCCAAGGTAGGCAAGGGGCTGGGCGGAGCCGTCAACAGCTACAACGCTGCAGTGGCGTCCCTGGAAAGCCGGGTCATGGTCACGGCCCGCCGCTTCAAGGAACTGAAGGCCACGGCCGGGGACGAGTTGCCGGAACTGCCGCAACTGGACCAGGTGCCGCGTTTGCCGCTGCTGGAAGGGACGGAGATATAAGGGGTTGAGTGGTGGGCCGTTCAGACGGCCTTTCCTGAGGTCACTCTGTGATCTCTCAGGAAATGGCGGAGGGGATGAGATTCGAACTCACGATACGCTTTTGACGTATACCCGCTTTCCAGGCGAGCGCCTTCAACCACTCGGCCACCCCTCCGCACTGGATGGGCGCGGAACATAATCAGGTCGGTACGATCCCGCAAGCACTTTAATCACCCATTTTCACGCATGGCCGACCCACACCCGGCCATAAGGTCGTAAAGTACTGAATTATCGATATTTTCCAGGGTCAGCAGGGCAGCGTAGGCATCGCCGTCCAGGCCCAGAAGGCGGCAAAAGGCGGGTTCCGTCTTCATCCCCGCCGCTTTCAGGGCCCTGATTTGCGGGCGCAGCGGCGGGTGCAGGGCCAGCAGCCGCGCCTCTACCCGCATGTGGCGCCAGGCCATCTGGCGTTCCACGGGTACGGCCTGGACGAA
Source organism: Hydrogenophaga intermedia (assembly GCA_943371025.1). Lineage (GTDB taxonomy): Bacteria > Pseudomonadota > Alphaproteobacteria > Azospirillales > Azospirillaceae > Niveispirillum. Next base: position 53,616 of record CALRTC020000023.1, on the reverse strand, counting down.
GATTTCCACCGGCATGCTGTCCACGGTGAAGCCGGCCACCAGGGCGGGCCCGTCGGCGACGTCGACCAGCCGCCGCGCATAACCCGATTCCCCGCCGAATTCCCGATCCAGGTGTGGGACCAAAGCGCCGGGATCGGGGGCGTGGACCAGGATGTCGAGATCCGATCCCGGTACGGCGATATCCAGAGGGAAGGTACCGGCCAACCCCGCATCCCATCCCGCCAGCCGGTCGAAAAGCCGGTGGCGGGTCAGCACGCCATGGGCGCGGCGCTGGTCGGCGCTGCCGCCCGCCAGCCGGAACCAGTCCCTGAAATCGGGCAGGCTGCCGGTATCAGCCATGGGCGGGCTTCAGCCGTTCCCCGAAAATGGCCGTGCCGACGCGGACCATGGTGGCGCCCAGGCGGGCGGCCAATTCGTAATCCCCGCTCATGCCCATGGAGACCTCTTTCAACCCGTGACGGCGGGCCAGATCGGACAACAGGGCAAAATGGGGGGCCGGCTCCTCGTCGGCCGGCGGGATGCACATCAGCCCGTCGATGGTCAGGCCATGCACATCGCGGCATTCGGTCAGGAACGCCGCCAGGTCGGCGGGGGCGATGCCGGCCTTCTGCGGTTCGGCCCCGACATTCACCTCCACATAAAGCCGGGGCAGGTGGCCGCGCTTGGCCTTCTCCTCGGCCAGGGCCGCTGCCAGCTTGGGCCGGTCCAGCGTCTGGATGACGTCGAACAGGGCCACGGCCTCCTTCACCTTGTTGGTCTGCAACGGCCCGATCAGGTGCAGTTCGATGCCGGGGAAGCGGTCGCGCAGGGCCGGGAACTTGGCCTTTGCCTCCTGCACCCGATTTTCCCCGAACAGGCGGTGGCCGGCCGCCAGCGCCGCCTCCAGTTTCTCCACGGGCTGCACCTTCGATACCGCGATCAGGCGCACGGCATCGGCAGGGCGGCCGGCGGAAAGGGCGGCGACCTGGATGCGGGATGTGATCTCGGCCAGGTTGGCGGCGACGTCGGTGGGGTGGTCGGTCATGGCTTGCCTGTCGGCTGGAAAATCGGGGTCGGGGCGGGGCTGCGGCCCCATCGGCCTTGTTTTCGCCCCATCACGCACGTAAAGCGGTTCGCACCCGCCCCGTCAATCCCGTGGATGGTGACCAAGTGCCCCGTTCGGTTTTCCGCCTGTCCCTCGCCCTGCTGCCGCTGCTGGCTACTGTGCCGGCGGGGGCCGCCACGACCGATTTTGACTGGCGTGGGATCGGACAGGCCGCCATCGTCCGATCGGGCGATGGGCATGATGCCTGGGGCGCCTATGCTGTGACCGGGGAAGGCAAGCTGACCACCGATGCCGGTCTGGGCCTGTCGCTGACCGGCACCGTCGGGTCTGGCGATTATCAGAAAAGTGCCGACCGGCCGGGCCGCAACGACCAGCTGACCTTGAACGAGGTCTTCATCACCGTCAATTCCGCCTGGGGCCGGGTGCGCATCGGGGACGAGGATGGAGCGGCCAAGCGGGCCGTCGATCTGCTGCCGCTGCTGGCCGGCGGGCAGATGGACGGGCTGTGGACGGAAAACCGGGCCATCGCTCCGCCCGTCACCTTCCTGGGCCGCGACAGCGACGATGCCACCAAGATCCTGTATGAGACGCCGCGTGTCATGGGGCTGCGCCTGGGCGTGTCCTATGCCGCCAAGCGCGACAGTCTGGTGGAGGATATCGCCAGAGAGACGCCGGGCGCACTGGACCGCGACCTGTGGGAATTCGGCCTGAATTACCAGGGTGACTGGCAGGCCTTCACCTATGAACTGGCCGCTGGCTATGTGAAGGCCGACAGCCGCAATCCGCTGCTGGGCGACACGGAAAGCCTGAAACTGGTCGGTCTTCTGACCTATGGCGGGTTCAGCGGCGGGGTGGTCTTTGTCGATGATGGCGACAGTGGCCGCCTGAAGGGCGACGACGCCAGCAGCACGACCTTGATGGGATCGTACGAGAACGGGCCCTATGGCCTGGCGCTGTGGTGGCAGTCGGTCGATCTGGATATCAGCCGCGATTATGATGCCTATGGTGCCGGCCTGTCCTGGCGCGTGTGGAAGGAGACCAGCCTGTCGCTGGACACCGTGCGCTATGATGGCAGTCGGCGTGGCTGGACAGGCACGCTGGGCATCGAGGCGCGATTCTGAGCGTCGGTCCGGCCCCGGCAGGATGGTGATTTTCCATCTCCCCAGCGAAATACTTGCCCTTCCATGTGAAATTCGCCCATCTACCGCGCTTGACCGCATGGCTGTGCCCGGTCAAAAGTCGCCGTCCAACCTTTTGCAACTCCTGTCAGGGGAAAAGCCATGTCTTCGGCCGAAGTGCCCGTTTCCAGCGCCCAGGTTTCCATTACGCTGCCCGATGGCAGCGTGCGGACCTATGCGCAGGGCACTACTGGGGCCGATGTGGCCGCCTCCATCGCCAAGTCCCTCGCCAAGGCCGCCATCGCGGTGAAGATCAATGGCGCGGTGAAGGATCTGGCGACGCCGCTGACGGCCGATTGCCGTCTGGAGATCGTGACGGAGAAGAGCGAGGCCGACGCGCTGGAGCTGATCCGCCACGATGCGGCGCATATCCTGGCCGAGGCGGTGCAGGAGCTTTATCCCGGCACGCAGGTGACGATCGGCCCCGCCATCGCCACGGGCTTCTATTATGATTTCGCGCGCGACATTCCGTTCACGCCCGACGATCTGGTGAAGATCGAAAAGCGCATGCACGAGATCGTGGACGAGAACCGCCCCTTCACGCGTGAGGAATGGGACCGGACGGAAGCCATCGAGCATTTCAAGTCGATCGGCGAGAAGTACAAGGCCCAGATCATCGAGGATCTGCCCGCGTCCGAGACGATCACCATCTATCGCCAGGGCAAGTGGTACGATTTGTGCCGTGGCCCGCACCTGCCCACCACGGGCCGGGTCGGCCATGCCTTCAAGCTGATGAAGGTGGCCGGCGCCTATTGGCGCGGCGATGCCAAGAACGCCATGCTCCAGCGCATCTACGGCACCGCCTGGCGGACCGAAAAGGAACTGGCCGAGCATCTGCACCAGATCGAGGAAGCGGAAAAGCGCGACCATCGCAAGCTGGGCCGCGAGATGGACCTGTTCCATGTGCAGGAAGAGGCCGTCGGCTCCGTCTTCTGGCACCCCAAGGGCTGGGCGCTGTACCGGACGCTGGAGAATTATATCCGCGCCAAGCTGATGACGGCCGGCTATGTGGAGGTGCGCACGCCGCAGCTCTATGACAGCAGCCTGTTCAAGGCGTCGGGTCACTGGGACCTGTATGGCGACAACATGTTCAAGGTCCGGGAATCCGTGACCGAAGACGGGGTGGAGAAGTATCTGGGCGTGAAGCCCATGAACTGCCCCGCCCATGTCCAGATCTTCCGTCAGGGTCTGAAGAGCTATCGCGACCTGCCGCTGCGCATGGCCGAATTCGGCAATTGCCACCGCAATGAGCCGTCGGGCGCGCTGCACGGTATCCTGCGCGTCCGCAACTTCACCCAGGACGACGCCCATATCTTCTGCACCGAGGATCAGGTCGGCCAGGAGGCGAAGGAATATTTCGCCCTGCAGCTGGGCGTGTACAAGGATCTGGGCTTCGACAAGATCGCCGTGAAGCTGGCGCTGCGCCCCGACAACCGTCTGGGCGACGACGCCACCTGGGACAAGGCGGAGGAAAGCCTGCGCGTGGCGCTGCGCGCCAACGGGCTGGAATTCGAGGAACTGCCGGGTGAGGGCGCCTTCTATGGTCCGAAGGTGGAATTCCACCTGACCGACGCCATCGGCCGGTCTTGGCAGTGCGGCACCCTGCAGCTGGACTTCCAGCTGCCCGAGCGTCTGGATGCCAGCTATATCGGCCAGGATGGCAGTCGCCACCGGCCAGTCATGCTGCACCGGGCCATCCTGGGCAGCCTGGAACGCTTCATCGGCATGATGATCGAACATTATGCCGGGAAGTTCCCGCTGTGGCTGGCACCCACCCAGGTGACCGTGGCCACCATCGTGTCGGATGCCGATGCCTATGCCGAAAAGGTGGCGGCGGCCCTGCGCAAGGCGGGTCTGCGGGTCGAACTGGACGTCCGGAACGAGAAGATCAACCTGAAGGTCCGCGAACATTCGCTCCAGAAGGTGCCGGTCATGCTGGTCGTCGGTGCCCGCGAGGCGGAGCAAGGCACCGTTGCCGTGCGTCGTCTGGGCTCCAATGCGCAGGAAATCCTTGCCCTGGACGCCGCCATTGCTAATCTGTCGGCAGAAGCCCGTCCGCCTGCGGAAGCGGCTTCGTCCGATTCAGCATTCTGATCCAGGCGTTCCGACCCGCCAGGGTCGGTCTTATTCCAGCGTTCCGACCCGCCAGGGTCGGAACGTGCAAGCCCAAAAAACGTTAACGGACGCGCCACCCCCTTCCCGGCAAGACGAAGCCGCGGGGTGGCCGTCCCAGGAAAACAGGAGAAGTTTCCATAGCCAGGCCCACCTCCCAGGACCGTGAACCCCAACGCGACGGTCCCCGCATCAATCGCGAAATCAATGTCCGTTCTGTCCGCCTGGTTGACGCCAATGGTGAGATGGTCGGTGTCGTCAGCCTGCGCGACGCCCTGTTCGCCGCGGAAGAGGCCGGGCTTGACCTTGTCGAGGTCAGCCCCAACGCCGATCCGCCCGTCTGCAAGATCCTCGACTATGGCAAGTACAAGTACGAGGCGCAGAAGAAGGCCAACGAGGCCCGCAAGAAGCAGAAGATCATCGAGGTCAAGGAAATCAAGCTGCGTCCGAACATCGACGAGCATGATTACGAGATCAAGATGAAGGCCATGCGCCGCTTCCTGGAAGAAGGCGACAAGGTCAAGGTGACCATGCGATTCCGTGGCCGTGAAATGGCTCACCAGGACATCGGCATGGCCGTGCTGGTCAAGGTCCGCGAGGCACTGGACGATCTGGGCAAGGTCGAACAGATGCCGAAGCTGGAAGGCAAGCAGATGATCATGGTGCTGGCGCCGCGCTGACCGGCCGCCGGACTCACGACAACTGGAAAAAGGGCCGTACCCGCCGGGTGCGGCCCTTTTTCTATGGTCGATCCCTGTCTGCACGAAGGTCGCCAGTCCGGTGATTTCCGGGAAATGATGAAACTAGCCTTATGCACATCTGGCGAGGACTTCTCCTGACGCTCACGGGATGTATGCTGTCCGGCACGAACTTTCCCGGCTGTTGCGCATCATGGAAAGGGGCGTCGATAAACGCCTCTCCCGCAGGGCATTCCCAGTTGTTTGCCGGTGGTTCATCAACAAGGGAGCAGAACGCATGCGCCTGTCGATGAAGATCCTCGCCCCGGTCGCCATCTTGTCCGCTGTCGCGCTGGCTGTTACAGCCGCCGCACTCTGGTCCAAGGCCCGCGTCAACGCCGCCACCGACGCCCTCAATCAGACAAACGCCGCAGCACTGGGCGCGGGCGAGTTGCGCTCCGTCAGCCGGGCCCTGCAGCGCGATGCCCTGAACCTGATCTTCGAACCGGCCGATGGCAGGGCGTCCATCACCGGGCGCTTCGATAAGCGGCTGGAGGCGATGGAGGCGGCTGTGGCGACCATGCGGACTCTGCAGACGCCCGTGCCGGACAGCAACCCCGCCAGCATTGCCAACGCCCAGGGCCCCGTGATCGCGGCCCTGCGTGAGGTGCGGGCATTGGCGCTGGATGGCAAGGTGGCAGAGGCTCACGCCCTGTTCCGGGAGAAGGTTCGCGCAGCGGAAAGGACGGCGTCGGAACAAACCGATCCGTATATTACCCGGCTGGAGAAGGCGGTTGCCGGCCTGACCGCCGACCTGCATATGCTGGAGCGGCTGACCAGTTGGATGCTTTCGCTGACGGCGCTGGTGGGCACAATGGGCGGTATCGCCCTGTCGCTGGTGGTGGCGCTGCGGGGGGTCACCTCTCCCCTCAACCGCCTGATCGGGGCCATGGACCGGCTGGCGGCCAATGATCTGACGGTGACGCTGGCTGATACGGCGCGGGAAGACGAGATCGGCGCCATGGCGCGCGCCGTGGCCGTTTTCCGCGAAGGGATGGAACGGGCAGATCGCCTGGCGCGCGAACAGAAACAGGCGGAGGCCGCCGAGGCGGCGCGCCAGGCCATGCGCGACCGGCTGGTCTCCGAGTTCGTCGGCCGGATGGAGGCCATTGTCAACGATCTGGCGGGCAATGCCGACGGGTTGCAGGCGCAGGCGGGCAGCCTGCAAAGCGCGGCCACATCAGCGGCCCAGCGCACGGCCGACGCCGCCGTGGTTTCCAACCGCACCTCCGCCAATGTGCAGACGGTGGCGGCCGCGACGGAGGAGCTGGTGGCCAGTATCCGCGAGATCAGCCGTCAGTCCGCCCATGTCGCCGGCTTGGCGGGGGAGGGGGCGGAGGGCGCGCAACGCACGGCCAATGATATCACCGCCTTGGCCCAGGCTGTGGGACAGATCGGGGAAATCGTTGATCTGATCGACGGGATTGCGGCCCAGACCAACCTGCTGGCGCTGAATGCCACGATCGAGGCCGCACGGGCGGGAGAGGCCGGGCGCGGATTCGCCATCGTCGCGTCGGAGGTCAAAGCCCTGGCCACGCAGACTGCGTCGGCGACGGAGGATATCCGTCGACGTGTCGGTGGGGTGCAGAACGCCACGCAAGGGTCCGTGGCCGCCATTACCAGCATTGTCGACACCATTGAACGCATCCGGTCGATGACGGGGGCCATCGCCGCGGCTGTGGAGCAGCAATCGGCCGCCACGGCGGAGATCACGCGCAATGTACAGGCGGCGGCCGTCGGGACCGAAGATGTGCGCCAGGATCTGATGGGTATCAGCGAAGTTGCTGAAATGACGGGTCAATCCTCGTGCCATCTGTCCGGAACGGCGCATGGCGTCGCGGGGCAGGCTGCTGCCCTGCGCGGTGATGTGGAGGGTTTTGTCGGCAAGTTGGCGGCGGCGTGACCGGCCGGCCTATCGACGGCCGATGAAATCCCCCAGCCGTTCCAGCGTCAGGGCCGGTTCCAGGAACGGTCGCAGCGCCGGATTCAGGAAGATGACCGGCACGCGCGCCGCGCCCCAGCTATGGCACCAGTCTTCCTTGTAGGCATAGGTGCCGCCACCGAAGCAGAAGGTCATCTTCTCCCGGAAAGCGCGCTTGATCAGGTTGACCAGCAAGACCTTGGACGGGGAGTACGCGGCATAGGCCGGGTCGTATGAGACTATATAATAGTAGTAGCGGCCCTTGTGGACGAAGCCCAGGCAGCCGGCGATCATCCGATCGTCCAGCATCAGCGTGGATGCTTCCAGCACACCGGAAGGGGCCAGACGGCCCATCAGATCGACCAGGAAATCCTTCCACTCGCCGCGACCGGCGTGAATGTGCTGGTCTCCGAATTTCTGTTCGTTCAGGGTGCAGATGGCGCGGGTGACGACGGCGACATCGCAACCCCGGTCAGGGGATCGGAATTCAAGCCGGCCCAGTTCGGCCAGACGGCGTTCGCAGCGTTCTGCATCGCGTACCGTGGCGTATTTGCGGCCACGCCGATAATCGCTGAAGCTCTCGCTGCGGGTTTCGATCTGGCCATATGAAACCGTGCCCAGCACCTTCATGGCGCCCGGCTCCACACTTTCCAGCAGGCCGACATAGGTGGGCGACGTTGCCCGCAGCGGCCCCAGGAAGACGATTTCAACCTTCATCAGATCGCGCAGGACGTCGATCAGCAAGGCTCGCGTCAGTTGCGTACAGATATCCCCCCGGACGGGAAACTCCACATAGGGGAAATAGGGGACGCCGAGCGGCCGGCAGGCCCGCGACACCCCGCCCGCATGTTCGATATTATAGATCGACAGGGGATAGATCGCGGCGGGAACGGTGGAACCCTCTTCGAAGAAGGCGACCACCAGCCAACCCGGCGGCTGCAGGCAGGAGACATAGGCCTGGACATAATCCCAACTGGTGAAGACCAGGGTATTTTCCGGCTGCGACATTGTCAGCCGCTGCCATCCGTCCCTGATCCTTGCCAGGGCCTCGGGCGTATTGATGATCTGGACGCTGAGTTTCATATCGATTCGGACAGGAAAGTGGGAACTGTTGCTGGAAACCCGCCAAGGTGCCGTGTTTGCCGGTGCAAACGGAATTCGCAGGGTCGATAACGCCCAGGATGCAAGGCAGGTTCACTACACTCGGCTCTGCAACTTCTCATAGTAGGCAAACTGTCACGCCGATCGTCACGCGATTATCCGGCCACACCCATCCGGATGTCGCGTAGGCTATTGGGATACGCAGGTCGGGTTCGGCTTGACCCGCATGTGACGGGCACGCCATGGTGGCCCCGGAACTGATCCCAGGATGTCCATGCCGACAGACCCACCTTCATGGCGCTACATGCGGCACCAGTCCATCTGGCTGGCGGATGATGGCTGGAGTGTGGAGGTCATTGATCAAACCGCCTTGCCAGCGCAGTGCCTGATGCGTCGCCTGACGTCCCCGGGAGAGGTGCTGTCGGCGATCGCAGCCGGCGTGGTCCAGGGGGCAGGTCTGGTGTCTGTGGCGGCGGCCTATGGTCTGGCACTGGCGGCGCGGCGCGACCCCGACATGGTCCCGATCATGACCGCCTGGCACGCCCTGGCGGCCAGCGACCCGCGCTGTCCGCGGCTGCGCGGTGTTCTGGACCGCATGCGGGAAGTGTTCGACGTGACGCCGCCGGGTGACCGGCCGCAGCGCGGCTATGTGGAAGCCGACGCCATCGCGGCAGAGGAACTGGCCGCCAATCTGGCCATCGGCCGTCACGCCATGGGACTGATGCGGCGAATCGGACCCGGCGGCGGGGGCGGTCGACCGCAGACCCTATTACTGCTGTCGGAACCAGGATGGCTGGGTGGCGTGGGCTGGGGCGCGGCGTCGGCCGGTCTGTTCCTGGCGCAGGAACAGGTGGATCTGCGTCTGGCCACCGGCGGTGTGCTGGGCGAGGATGTGGCGCCGCCGCATGTTATTACCGTCGGGCCGCTTGCGGCATGGGAAATGGTCGAAGCCGGCATTCCCCACAGCCCCGTCGATCTGGCCGGGGCGACCGACCTTGTCCAGCGCGGAATCGTGGAGCGCGTGTTCGTCGCGGCCATGCGCGCTTCACCCCGCGGCGACTGTCTGGTGCCTGCCGGATATCCCGATCTGGTGCGTGTTGCGCGGAAGGCGGGGGTGGCCATTCATGTCTGCCTGCCCTCGTCGGCCATCCAATGGCAGGCCATGACGCCGACGGCGCTGATGGCGCCGGGGCGGGAGATATTGCCGCTGACGCTGACCGACGGGTTCGTTACCGATCGTGGCCTGTGCGCTGCCGATCCATCGGCCCTGGCAGACCGGTTCCCCGATCATGACACGATGTTCGATGAGGAACTGCCCGCCGCCAACGACGCGTGAGGGCCATTCCGATCCGCTTTCTGCGCCATATCCGGGTGACCTGGCCGATCAACCGGGTCGCCTCCCGTCCAACCCTGATGTTACGGCTTTGCCGGCGCGGATTTGGCGCGATAGATGTGAAGCTGTTCGTTGAAGCGGTCGGCGAAGATCTGCATGGCCGTGATCGTCAGATCATATTGCTGAATCAGGGCCATATATTCACGCACGGTGATCTTGGCCGACGTGGCCTTCACCAGCTTGTCCAGGCAGGCGTTGAACGCCTCGGACTCGGTGACATAGGTCTTCACGGCCACCTGGGCCTTGCGCATCTCCTCTTCCGTCGCCTTGGAACCATCGGGCAGGGTGCCCGGCGGCTTGGGGCGCGAACAGCCGGGGGCGGCGGCCTGGGCGGCCTTGGCCTGGGCATCCTGCTGCTTGACGATATCGCCCATGGTCGGGGCGTTGCTCTGCGGCAGCGGGGCCGGGGCGGCGGCCGGGCGGGCGGGCTGTTCGGCCTGACGGACGATATCGCCCATGGTGGGGCCGACGGGGCGGTTATTGTCCTGGGTGGCGGCCAGGGCCGGCAGGGTGGCCAGCGACAGCGAGGCGGCGAACAGCGTACGGATCAGCGCGGACATGGACAGACGAACTCTCCGACGGAGATGAAAACCGGTGCGGTGGCGGAGTTACGCACAGCGCACGCCTGCTGGCAAGCGGTCGCAGGTGAAATGCCCTGCCATCGCCGCAAACCCGTGCTAAACAGCGGGAATCGGGTCTGGGAGTGGGTTCGGGAATGATCGGCGTTTTCGATTCGGGTCATGGTGGCTTGACGGTGCTGCGTGCCTTGCACCGGTCCCTGCCCGGTCATGATTTCCTGTATCTGGGCGACCATGCCGATGCGCCTTATGGCGACCGCACCCCGGAAGAGATTTATCAACTGACCCTGGACGGCGTGTCGCGCCTGTTCGACCGGGGGGCCGGGCTGGTCATCCTGGCCTGCAACACGGCGTCGGCCGTGGCGCTGCGCCGGTTGCAGCAGACCTGGCTGGACCAGGCCTGGCCCGGCCGGCGCGTGCTGGGCGTGCTGGTCCCCATGGTGGAGGCGGTGACGGGCGTGCCCTGGATGGCCGATGTCGCCGCCAGCCGGCAGGCGGGCGAGGCGCGGACCATCGGCATCTTCGCCACCAGCCGCACCGTCGACAGTGGTGCCTATCCGCGCGAGATTGCGGCCCGCGCGCCGGAGGTGCGGGTGGTGCAGCAGGCCTGCCCCGGCCTGGTCCCCCTGATCGAGGCCGATGCCCCGCTGGCGCGGGTGGAAGACGCCGTCCGCCGCTATGCCGACGGGCTGCTGACCCGGCTGGACGGTCAGGCGCCGCAGGCGGTCATGCTGGGCTGTACCCATTATCCGCTGGTGGCCGCCCTGTTCACGGCCGCCCTGCCACCGGGGGTGGAGGTGCTGTCACAACCCGATCTGACGGCCAAAAGCCTTGCCGCCTATCTGCAACGCCATCCGGAATTCGACCGGGTGGGACGCGGCGATGTCGGCTTCCTGACCACAGGCGACAGCGGCCGCGTCACCGATCTGGCCACCCGCTTCTTCGGCAAGCCGGCACGGTTCGACCGGGTCAGGTGACGGATCGCTGGCCTGCGATGGTCATGGCGTCATTCTGCTGTGATAAGTGAAGGGGGGCCGGACCCGGCCGTTCCCACCCATAGGGCCGCCATGACGAAGCTTCCCCTGTCCGTCTTCATCATCAGCCTGAACGAGGCCGACCGGATCGGGCCCGTCATCCAGGCCATCAGCGGCTGGGTGGACGAAGTGGTGGTGGTCGATAGCGGCAGCACCGACGGCACACCGGAACTGGCCCGGTCCCTGGGCGCGCGCGTCATCCACAATGACTGGCCCGGCTATGGCCCGCAGAAACGCTTTGCCGAGGCACAGTGCCGCCATGACTGGCTGTTGAACCTGGACGCGGACGAGGTGCCGGTGCCGGAACTGGCGGCGGAAATCCGCGCCCTGTTCGCCGCCGGCCCGCCACCGCACCAGGGTTATCGCATCCAGACGGTGATGACCCTGCCCCACCAGCAACGGCCGCACCGTTTCGCGCCCCGGCACAATTACATCCGCCTGTACGATCGCCGCCACGGCCGTTTCGCCGACAGCACGACCCATGACGCGGTGCAGATGCACAGCGGCACCGTGTCGGCCCTGCGCTCGATCATCGTGCATTATTCCATCCGCAACCATGCCGACCTGATCGCCAAGCTGAACCGCTATTCCACCGCCCAGGCCGAAGAGATCGTGGCCAGGGGAAAGGCGAAGCGGTACGGCGCCCTGCGTTCCATCACTGAATTCCCGATCAACCTGTTCCGCTATTTCTTCCTGAAGGGCTATTGGGTGTTCGGGCTCTATGGGTTGGAACTGGCCGCCATCATCGCCTTCTTCCGCTTCGCCCGCGTGGCGAAAGTACGGGAAATGAAAAAATAGCCCCTTGAACGGCGCTGCCGCCACCCTACATCTGGCGCATCCGGGCCCCTCTGGCAGCCGAGGCGTCGGCTGTGATGTCGGATAGAACCCTCGTCGCTGACGCAAGCACTCGACTGGTCACCAGGAGGCGCTCCCATGGAGCTGCTCACCGCGATCATGCTCGAGCCGGTTCTGGGCAAGGCCCTCTGGCTCTGGCTTGTTTTCATTTCCATTGTCATCGCCCTTCTCGTCTTCGATCTGGGTGTCCTGAACAAGAAGGACCACGAGATCGGGGTGAAGGAGAGCCTGGTCCTCTCCGCCCTTTACATCGCCATTGCCGCGGCTTTCGGCGGCTGGGTCTGGTGGTATCTGGGTCCTGTGCCGGGCATGCAGTATTTCACCGGCTTCGCCTTGGAAAAGGCGCTGGCGATGGACAATGTCTTCGTCATCTCCCTGATCTTCGGCTATTTCGCCATTCCCCGCCTGTATCAGCACCGCGTGCTGTTCTGGGGCATCCTGGGCGTCATCATCCTGCGCGGCATCATGATCGGCGCCGGTGCGGCCCTGGTCACCGAATTTGACTGGCTGCTTTATATCTTCGGCGGCTTCCTGATCCTGACCGGCCTGAAGATGCTGTTCATCGCCGACAAGGATGACAAGAAGCTGGACGACAATGCCATGGTCCGCTTCCTGCGCCGTCATCTGCGCGTCACGGATGGGCTGCATGGCAATGCCTTCTTCGTGAAGGCGCCCGATCCCAAGACGGGCCGGGTTGTGCGCTGGGCCACGCCCCTGTTCCTGGCGCTGCTGATGGTGGAATTCGCCGATATCGTGTTTGCGGTGGACAGCGTGCCGGCGATCTTCGCCATCACCACCGACCCGTTCATCGTCTATACCAGCAACATCTTCGCCATCCTGGGCCTGCGCGCGCTTTACTTCGCGCTGGCCGCCATGGTCCATCGCTTCCATTACCTGAAATATGCCCTGGCCGTGGTGCTGGTGTTCATCGGCGGCAAGATCTTCTGGAACCAGGTCTATGGCAAGCTGGACCCCGCCATCTCCCTGTCCGTGACCTTCGGCCTGCTGGCCACGGGCGTGCTTTACTCGCTCTACAAGACGCGTGGGCAGCAGACGGTTGCCTGACGCAGAAAGGCCCGCCGATCCGTAAGGATCGGCGGGCCTTGCATTTGATGCTTCCTCACCCGCGCAGCAGCGGGTTCAGCCAGCGCATGAAGCGGCCCGTCAGGCGCAGGGGCGCATCGGTGAAGGCCAGGCAGATGCAATCGCCGTCATCATCAGCCACAGGCCGATGGTCGACGCTGGGGTCGGTGGCGGCGAAATCACCACGCAGATAATGGCCGCCCGCATCGGAGAAGCCGCCCTGCAGCACCAGGGTGAATTCATCGCCGCCGTGGGTGTGCTGGGGCATGCCCATGCCCGACCGGATGCGCATCATCCGCACCGACCCGCCGCGACAGGCGATATCGGCCTCCTGCAGGCCGGGAATGGTGCGGCGCCAGCGCACACGGTCCAGATCGCCGCCGAGATAGGATCGCAGCGGTTCCGGCATCACGGGGCGCGGGCCGGGCGCCGTGCGCGGCCGCCTGCGCGGGATGGCGGGAACCGGATTATCCAGCCGGGCCAGCACGCCGGACAGCAGATCCTCGCTGATGGCGGCCGTGTCACCGCCCGTCAGCAGGGCGCCCCCCACCTCTTCCAGGCGCGCCACCTCTGCCCGGCATTGGGGGCACAGGGCCAGATGGGTGGCCAGCACCAGCGACACGCCTTCGTTCAGCGTACCGGCGGCATAGGCCAGCAGCAGGTCGTTATCGGGGTGGTGATGGGGATGATAGCTTGTCATGCCGGCTCTCCCAGCCTGTCGCCGTCCATGGCCTTGCGCAACCGGGCGAGCGCCAGGCGCAGGCGGGATTTCACCGTGCCCAGGGGCAGGCGCCGTTCGGCGGCGATGGCGCTGTGCGCCTTGTCCTCGAAATAGGCCATCCTCAACAAATCCGCCTGTTCGGCCGGCAGTTCCCGGATCGCCCGGTGCAACAAAGCCGCCCTTTCTTCCACCATGATCATCTCTTCGGCCCCGTCCGCTTCGTCCGGCACCAGGGCCGGGTCGTCGGGGTCGAAGCTGGGACGCCGGTCACGCCGCAGCCGGTCGATGCGCCGGTTGCGGGCAATGGCGTAGATCCAGGTGCCGGCCGCCGCCAGCGTGGGGTCGAACTGCTCGGCCCGTTGCCAGACGGTGACCATCACGTCCTGGATGGTCTCCTCCGCCGCGCCGGCATCCATCCCCGCACGCAGCAGGAATGATTTCAGGCGCGGGGCGAAATGATGGAACAGGGTGACGAACGCCTGACGGTCGCGCTGCCGCGCCACGCGCAGCAACAATCCGTTCAGCCGGTCGACCTCGGCGGTGTCAGCCATCTCCGCGGTCATGTCCGGGGGCGGTATCCTTTGGGTAACAAGAACGGCACCGGCGCCGGCCTGCTGGCCGCGCCGCACCTTTCCGATTGCCCTCGGACTATAGAGGCCACTCTGTCCCATGCCAACCAGTACGAATGATGGGGCGGATCGGATCACCGGCAAGGGTGCGATTTTTTTGGGACTTCGTTTGCCCGGCCATTTCGGTTAAAGGGGAAGGGGTAATCGTGGCAACAGATGAACCGGCAAGGCCCCATGCGAAACCCGCTCTGGCAGATGATCCGGCTGACGGCCCTGGCCCTTCCGGCCCTGGTGCTGCTGTCCGGGCCTGCGCTGGCGGCCCCGCAGGAACCCAAGCTGATCGGCATCTTCCGCGACTGGAACGCCTTCATGCTGGACGAGGCGTCCGGGCCTGTCTGCTGGATGGTGTCGCGGCCCAAGAAGCAGGAAGGCGATTTCACCAAGCGTGGCGATGTCTTCCTGCTGATCACCCACCGCCCGGCGGAACGCAGCTTCGATGTGGTGAATTTCATCGCCGGCTATCCGTTCGCCGATCGCAGCGAGGTGCAGGTCCAGATCGGCAAGCAAAGCTTCAAGCTGTTCAGTGAGGGCGAACAGGCCTGGGCCCGGGACGAGGCGACGGACAGGGCCATTGCCCAGTCGCTGCGCCAGGGCTCCACCCTGGTCATCCGCGGCACCAGCCTGCGCGGCAGCCGCACCACCGACACGTTCAGCTTGGCCGGCAGCGGCGGCGCCTATCAGGCCATCGGTTCGGCGTGTGAGGAACGGCTGCGGCAATTGCAGCCTGTGACGCAGTAATACCTGTCCCGATGATCGGAACCGATCATCGGGAATGGGTATAACGGGGCTCTATTGCCCCTCGCTCCCCGGCCGGCTTTTGGCGATGGCGCGGGACAGCAGGATGACGGGCAGGATGCCCACGGCAACAATGGCCAGTGCCGGCGTGCTGGCCTCTGCCAGCCGTTCATCGCTGGCCAGGGTATAGACGCGGACGGCCAGCGTGTCGAAATTGAACGGCCGCACGATCATGGTCGCCGGCAGTTCCTTCATCACATCGACAAAGACCAGCAGGGCCGCCGTCAGCAGGCTGCCGCGCATGATCGGCGTATGCACCTTCAACAGGGTACGGCCCGGCGTCTGACCCAGGATGCGGGCGGCCTGATCCATGGTCGGGCGGATCTTGGACAGGCTGGCCTCCACCGTGTTGAACGATACGGCCAGGAAGCGGACCAGATAGGCATAGATGATGGCGGCAATGGTGCCTGACAGGACCAGGCCCGTGGACAGGTCGAAATGCAGGCGCATGAAACCGTCAACGGCATTGTCCACGCGCGCGGCGGGGATCAGGATGCCGACCGCGATGACGCTTCCCGGTACCGCATAGCCCAGGGCGGCCACGCGCGCCGACCCTTTCAGGGTGCGGGTGGGATGCAGGCGCAGGCCATAGGCGACCAGGCAGGCCAGGGCCACGGCCAGGACGGAGGTCAGGCCGGCCAGCGTGAAGGAATGTCGCGCCAGTTCCCAGAAGCTGGCGCCGAACAGATGATCGCCGCCATCCACGGCCAGCCGGGCCAGTATGCCGATGGGGATGACGAAGCCCAGCAGCAGCGGCGTGACGCAGGCGATCCAGGCGCCGGCGGCGCGCAGGCCTTTCAGCTGGTAGCTGGGCAGGGCGCGGTAACGGCCCGTGGAATGGAAATAGCGGGCCTTGCCCCGGCTGCGCCGTTCCAGCACCACCAGCACCAGCACAAACATCAGCAGCACGGATGCCAGTTGCGCGGCCGCCACCGGCTCCCCCAGCGCAAACCAGGTGCGGTAGATGCCGGTGGTGAAGGTGTCCACGGCGAAATATTGCACCGTGCCGAAATCGGCCAGCACCTCCATCATGGCCAGCGCCAGACCGGCGGCCACGGCGGGCCGGGCCAGCGGCAGGGCCACGCGGGCAAAGCTGCGCCAGGGCCCGGCGCCCAGGGTGCGCGCCACTTCCAGCACGCAGACCGACTGTTCCAGAAAGGCGGCGCGGGCCAGCAGATAGACGTAGGGGTAGAGAACGAAGGACAGGACCGTGATGGCCCCGCCCAGCGACCGGATTTCCGGGAACCAGTAGTCTGCCCGACGCCAGCCGAACAGGTCGCGCAGGGTCGTCTGGACCGGGCCCACGAACTGCAACAGGTCGGTATAGGTGTAGGCCATGACATAGGCCGGCATGGCCATGGGCAGCAGCAGCGCCCATTCCAGCCAGCGCTGGCCCGGGAACCGGCACATGGTCACCAGCCAGGCCGTACCCACACCAATGATGGTGACGCCCAGACCGACCCCGCCGGCCAGCCAGACGGTATTGGCGATATAGGTGCCCAGCACGGTGGAGGCCAGATGCGACCAGACCCCGTTGCTGGACACAAAGACACGGCTGCCCACGATCAGCACCGGCAGCGCCACCAGGGCCGCGATCAGCAGCACGGACAGGGTCCAGCCGTTGGGCAGGAAGCGCCGCCATGCGGATTTCAGGGCCGGAAGCGGGGCAGGGGGGGTAAGGGCATGGTCGCTCATGCCCACACTTTCCCATCCCTGCGAACCGCTCGCAATCACCTTAAGGCCGCAGGCACGCCATCGGTGCCATGCCGGGGGCGGGGGACGCTGCCCGGATCAGTGGCTGCCCAGCCAGGCCAGGGTGACGGATGCCAGCGTTTCCGCGCCGATGGTCAGGCTGCCTTCATCCACCTTGAACAGGGGGGAATGGTTGGACGGCACCTTGTCCAGCGATACCGATGGCTCCGTGGCGCCGACCCAGAAGAAGAAGCCGGGGATCTGCTGCTGATAAAAGCTGAAATCCTCTGCCCCGGTGGATTTCGACCCCTGGGTGATGTGGTCCTTGCCCATCACCTGTTCCAGCACGGGCACGGCCCATGCGGTCAGGTCGCGGTCATTGTCGGTGACGGGATATCCCTTGTCGATCGTCACCTCCGCCGTGGCCCCGGCACTGGCGGCGATGTTTTCAGCCACTTCCTTGATCCGGGCATGGATCTGGTCGCGCATGCCGGCGTCGAAGCTGCGGATGGTGCCGATCATTTCCGCCTTGTCGGGGATGATGTTGTTGCGCACCCCGCCCTGCAAGGCGCCGACCGTCACCACGGCCGGTTCCTTGATCAGTTCGACATTGCGGCTGACGATGGTCTGCAGGCCCATCAGGATCTGGGCAGAGGTGACCAGCGGATCGACGCTGGTCCAGGGGCGGCCGCCATGGCCCTGGCGGCCCTTGACCACGATCTTGAACATATCGGCGGCGGCCATGGCCGGACCGGGACGATAGGCGACGGTGCCGACATGGTAGGCCGAGCCCAGATGCAGGCCGAAAATGGCCTGGGGCTTGGGATCAGCGGAAAGCACCCCTTGCTTCACCATCAGTTCGGCGCCGCCTTCTTCCCCCTCCGGCGCGCCTTCCTCAGCGGGCTGGAAGATGAATTTCACGGTGCCGGGCAGGTCCGCCCGGTGTTTGGCCAGCAGCTCCGCCACGCCCATCAGGATGGCGACATGCCCATCATGGCCGCAGGCATGCATGACGCCGACATTCTGACCGTTATAGGTGGTCTTCACCTTGGACGCGAAGGGCAGGTCCACCTGCTCGGTGACGGGCAGGGCGTCCATGTCGGCGCGCAGCGCGACGACGGGACCGGGCTTGCCGCCCCTCAGGATGCCGACCACGCCCGTATGGGCGACGCCTGTCTGCACCTCGATCCCCAGCTTCTTCAGATGATCGGCCACCAGCTTGGCTGTGCGCGTCTCCCGGTTGCCCAGTTCCGGGTTCTGGTGGATGTCGCGGCGCCAGGCGATGATCTTGGGCGTCAGGGCCTGGATATCGGCCTTCACATAGGCCGGGACCGTGGCCTGCGGTTCCGCTGCCTGGACCGCGGGCATCAGGCTGGACAGGGCGACCAGCGCCGTCAGGGTGCCCCGGATAGCGTTCTTCATCATCTTGGCCATCGTCGCTTCTCCGGTCAGTGGGAGTTCAGATAGGCCACGGTCAGCGCGGCCATGGATTCGGCCCCGGTCACCAGGCCGCTTTCATCCACCTTGAACAGCGGTGAATGGTTGGATGGCGCCTTGTCCACCGGCACGTCGGCATCGGTGACCCCGATATAATAGAAGAAGCCGGGGATCTGCTGCTGATAGAAGCTGAAATCCTCGGCGGCACCGGCCTTGGGCGCCAGGCTGACCTTCTCCTTGCCGGCCACCTGCTCCAGCACGGGCACGGCCCAGGCGGTCAGGCCGGGATTGTTGACGCTGACGGGATAGCCCTTGTCGATCGTCACGTCGGCCGTGGCGCCGGCGCTGGCGGCGATGCCCGTGGCAATCTCCTTGATCCGGACATGGATCTGTTCGCGCATGGCCGGGTCGAAGGTGCGGATGGTGCCGATCATCTCCGCCTGGTCGGGAATGATATTGTCGCGCACGCCGCTGTTGAGCGCGCCCACCGACACGACGGCCGGTTCCTTGATCAGCTCGACATTGCGGCTGACGATGGTTTGCAGGCCGCTGACGATCTGGGCGGCGGTGACGATGGGGTCGGTTCCGGCCCAGGGATAGGCCCCGTGGGTCTGCCGCCCCTTGACCACGATCTTGAAACTGTCGGACGCCGCCATGGCGGGACCGGGACGGTAGGACACGAAGCCGGCATGGGCGTCGGACCCGACATGCAGGCCGAAAATGGCTTCCGGTTTCGGGTCGGTGCTCAGCACGCCCTGTTTGACCATCAGTTCGGCGCCGCCTTCCTCGCCGTCGGGCGCCCCTTCCTCGGCCGGCTGGAAGATGAACTTCACCGTGCCGCGCAACTCGCCCTGCCGCTTGGCCAGCAGTTCGGCCACGCCCATCAGGATGGCGACATGGGTGTCGTGCCCGCAGGCATGCATGACCCCCACTTCCTTGCCATTATAGGTCGTCCTGACCTTTGATGCGAAGGGCAGGTCGACCCGTTCCGTCACGGGCAGGGCATCCATGTCGGCGCGCAGGGCCACCACGGGACCGGGCAGGGCCCCCCGCAGCACCCCGACGACGCCCGTATGGGCCACGCCGGTCTGCACTTCGATTCCCAGCTTTTTCAGGTGGTCGGCGACCAGCTTGGCCGTCCGCGTCTCCCTGTTGCCCAGTTCGGGATGCTGGTGGATGTCGCGGCGCCAGGCGATGATCTTCGCCTCCAGTGCCTTGGCATCCGGCTTGATGAAAGCCGGGATGGCGGGCGTATCAGCCGCTGTTCCTGTCGCGGTTCCGCCCAGCAACAGGGCCGCAAGCGCCAAAGCCGACGCGCCGATCTTCTTCATGTTCATGCTGGCCCCCCGGCCCCCCTGTGCGGCCGGCGGGCAACCGCCGGCCTTACCTCTGGCGATCAATGGCTGTTCAGATAGGCAACCGTCAGGGCCGCCAGCGTTTCCGTCCCGGTCAGCAGGCTGGCCTCATCCACCTTGTAGAGCGGGGAATGGTTGGAAGGGGCCTTGGCAGGGTCCACATCCGGCCCGGTGGAGCCGACCCAGTAATAGAAGCCGGGGATTTTCTGCTGGAAATAGCTGAAATCCTCTGCACCGCCGACCTTGGGCCCGACCGTGACCTTGTCCGTACCAACGACTTTTTCCAGCACCGGGGCGGCCCAGTCGGTCAGCTTGGCGTCATTGGCGGTGACGGGATAGCCTTCGTCGATCTCCACGGTGGCTGTGGCGCCGGCGCTGGCGGCGATGCCCGTCGCGATCTCCCGGATACGTGCATGGATCTGTGCGCGCATGGCCGGATCGAAGGTGCGGATGGTGCCGATCATCTCCGCCTTGTCGGGGATGATGTTGTTTCGCACGCCGGAATGCAGGGCGCCGACCGACACGATGGCGGGTTCCTTGATCAATTCGACATTGCGGCTGACGATGGTTTGCAGGCCGGTGACGATCTGCGACGCCGTCACCACCGGGTCGACGCCGGCCCAGGGATAGGCGCCATGGGTCTGCCGGCCCTGTACCACGATCTTGAAGGCATCGGCCGCCGCCATGGCGGGGCCGGACCGGTAGCTGACGGTGCCGGCGCGGCCGGAAGAGAACAGGTGCAGGCCCAGAATGGCTTCCGGCTTGGGATCGGTGGACAGCACGCCTTCCTTCACCATCAGCTCAGCGCCGCCTTCCTCTCCCTCCGGCGGTCCTTCCTCGGCCGGCTGGAAGATGAACTTCACGGTGCCGCGCAGTTCGCCCTTCCGCTTGGCCAGGAGTTCGGCCACGCCCATCAGGATGGCCACATGCCCGTCATGGCCGCAGGCATGCATGACACCCACTTCCTGACCGTTATAGGTGGCCTTGACCTTCGACGCGAAGGGCAGGTCCACCTGCTCCGTCACCGGCAGGGCATCCATGTCGGCACGCAGGGCGACGACGGGGCCGGGCTTGGCCCCCTTCAGCACGCCGACCACGCCCGTATGGGCGACGCCTGTCTGGACCTCGATCCCCAGCTTTTTCAGATGATCGGCCACCAGCTTTGCCGTCCGCGTCTCCCGGTTGCCCAGTTCGGGATGCTGGTGGACGTCGCGGCGCCAGGCCACGATCTTGGACTCCAGTGCTTTCACATCGTTCTTGATATAGGCGGGGATGTCGGGCGTATCAGCGGCGCGGGCGGCGGGAACCAAGGAACTGGCGGCCAGCAGCGCCGCCAGCGCCGCACGGCGGAGCCGGCCTCCCCCGCTGCGTTGCGTCGAAGTGAAAGCCTGTTCAAACCCGCGCATCCCGTCCTCCCTGCAATGCTGCTGAAAAGCAGAGTGGCAGGCGAACGGGTGGCGCGCAATGGGCATGGCCGGGAAAAGTATACGATCGGTCGCGGAAATTCCGGTGCAGAACCAGGTGACGTCACGGCAGCCGGAAGCCCTCAGGCCGCGACGGCACCCGTCGTCAACCGGGCGATGCGGGTGTGCAGCGCGGCCTTTTCCGTATCCTTCAGCGTGAATTTCACATGGCCCGGCCCTTCGGCATGGTCCGGGGCATGGAAGGGCAGGCGCAGCCCCTCCATCGCCAGCACGCCACGGGCGTTGTCGATGCCGGCGACATCCAGCATGGCGCCGCCTTCCGACAGGTTCACGACCCGGCCCGACAGGGTGCGGCCGGCCTGTTCCACCTGACAGGGGATGGACACTGCGTAGCGCGGCAGACGGCGACGGTCGACCTCGGTGGAGGCTGTGCGCACCACCCGCACCAGGGTCTGGCGCAGATGTTCGACACTGCCCGCCATCTGGTGGGCGGCGGTCTGGACATCGTTGGCGCAACGGTCGGTCTGGGCGGCTTCCGCCGACACTTCGGCGATGCGCGACGCCACTTCACGCGCGGCGTCGGCGGTCTGTTCGACATTGCGGGCGATTTCCGTGGTCGCGGCGGATTGCTCCTCCATGGCGGCGGCGATGCCGGCGGCGACCTGATCGACCTGTTCAATCTGCCGGGTGATATGACGCACCGCCGTGACGGCGCGATCGCGGACCGAGGCGATCTCCTGCACGCGGTGGGCGATATCCTCCGTCGCCTTGGCCGTCTGGCTGGCCAGGATCTTCACCTCCGACGCGACCACGGCGAATCCCTTGCCGGCTTCACCGGCGCGCGCGGCCTCGATCGTGGCGTTAAGCGCCAGCAGGTTGGTCTGGCTGGCAATATCGGCGATCAGGTTGGCGATGCCACCGATCTGGGTCACGCTTTCCGACAGCGCCTCGATCGCGGTGGCGGCTTCGCCGCTGGCGGCGACGCTGTCGCGGGTGACGGCGCTGGCATGGGCCACCTGGCTGGTGATTTCCCCGATTGATGCCGTCAACTGGTTGGTGGCGGCGGCCACGGTCTGGGCGTTGGACAGGGCCTGTTCGGCGGCGGCGGCGACATTGTGAGCGTTGTTGCCCATGCGGTCGGCGGCGGCCGCCATCACCTTTGCCTCTGCATCCATGGCGCTGGTCTGTTCAGCCACCTGATCGACGGCGTGGCGGGTTTCGTCCTCCACCGTGTCGGCCATGGTGCGCAGGGCCGCGATGCGGGCTTGTTCGGCCTGTTCGCGCTGCCGCTCCTGATCCTGGCGCAGCCCCTCCGCCTCCTGCAAGGTCAGGCGGAAGCTTTCCACGGCGCGCGCCATGGCGCCGACATCGTCCAGCTTGTCCAGATCACGCACCGGCGTGTCCAGCCGGCCCTGGCGCATCTCCTCCATCCGAACCGACAGGCGGCCCAGCGGGGCCAGCAGCCAGCGGGCCAGACCCAGCGCAGCGGTTGCCATGACCACGACCAGGACCAGGGCGCCGATAGCGATCCAGGTGATGCCACGGTTGAATTCGGCCAGCAGGTCCGCCCGCTTCAGCCCCACATAAAGGATGCCGACGACCTTGCCATCCTTGTCCTTCAGCGGGTCATAGCCGGCATAGTAGGTGCTGCCCAGGATGTCGACGGTGCCGCGGTAGGGCTGACCGGACAGCACCGCATCGCGCGCCGGACCGGCGGCCAGAGACGTGCCGACAGCGCGGCTGCCATCTTCCTTCAGCACATTGGTGGCAACACGCGTATCGCCCTTGAAGATGGTGGCGCTGCCGCCCGTTGCCTGGGCGATGGCATCGACCAACGCCATGTTGCCGTCCAGAACCTGTCCGCCGTGGGCCAGCTTGCCATCGACCAGCGCGAAATCACCCGCTGTCTGTTCCAGGAGCGAATGTGCCACCCGCATGGACAGCGTCTGCGTGGCGATGGCCTGCCGCTCCATGATGCTGGTCATGACCCCGTAGCCCAAGGCCAGCGTGACGCTGCCCAGGATGAAAAGCCCCAGCGCGTTGAAGATCGTGACTTTCCCCGCAACGGGGAGGCGGCGGATGTTCAGCATGGTCAGGCCCCGGCTCCGTTCGTTCACATGGTCGCTTCCGTTTTACCGGTCGGCTTCTACATGGTTTGGCGGCGGGCCGACTTGATCTGGGTCAGTCGATGGGATCGTTTCCAGGTCGGTCGGCCGATACCGGTACCAGCCCATGGCCCAGTGCCACGCGCTCGTCAAAGACAAAGCAGCCACCGTCCCACAGGCTGTCGGCCGGACCGATCCGTTCCAGATAGTTCAGGATGCCGCCCTTCAGGTGGTAGACCTCGCCGAATCCCTGTTCCAGCATGTAGGCCGTGGCCTTTTCGCAGCGGATGCCGCCGGTGCAGAACATGGCCACCCGGCGGTGCCGGGCAGGGTCCAGTTCCCGCCGGACATAGTCGGGAAACTGGCCGAAGCTGGTCGTGCCGGGATCGACGGCACCCTTGAAAGTGCCGTACCCGACCTCAAAACTGTTGCGCGTGTCGATGACCAGCGTGTCGGGATCGGAGATCAGCGCATTCCAATCCTCCGGCTCCACATAGGTGCCGACCCGGGCGTTGGGGTCGATGTCCGGCACGCCGATGGTCACGATCTCCTTCTTCAACCGGACCTTCAGCCGGCCGAAGGGGGGCGTGTCGGTATAGGACCAGCGCGGCTCCAGGGGGGCGACGCCGGCGATGGCAGCAATCTGCGCCACCACGTCAGGCATGGCGTCAGCAGGGCCGGCGATGGTGCCATTGATGCCCTCTGCCGCCAGCAGCAGCGATCCGCATACCCCGTTCGCCGTCATCATGGCCAGCAGCGGCTGGCGCAGACGGGCATGGTCGGGCAGCGGGTGGAAGCGGTACAGGGCGGCGACGGCGATGCGGGTCATGGTTGCTGTATCCGGAAAGGGCGGGGCGCTTATAGCAGGCCCCTGCGGCCCCCGCCATGCCGTCACCGGCCTTTCTGTGCCTTCAGCCAGGCAAGCGAGTTGGCCAGATGGTCGGCCGCGTCGGGCGATTCATCTTCCAGCACATACCAATCCACGCCGGCCGCCCTGGCGGCGTCCAGCAGGGCGGGCCAGTCGGTGACGCCCTGACCCAGGGGAGCGAATTCGTCCGGCTGGGCATGGCCCGTGAGTTCACCGACCTTCATGCCGGGCCGCATGTCCTTCAGGTGCAGCAGTTTCACACGCGGTCCCAGCTTGCGCAGCAGGGCGACGGGATCGACCCCCGCCTTCACCACCCAGAATACATCCATCTGCAGGTCGACACAGGTCGGGTCCAGTCCGGCCAGCAGCCTGTCCAGCAGGGTACCGCTGCCATCGGCGGCAAATTCATAGCCGTGGATATGGTACATGACGCGCAGGCCCGCGGCCTTCAGGGCCGGACAGGCGGATCTGTAGGCTTCGATGGCATTGTCGATCTCCGCCGGGCCGATGCCCCGATCGTCCGGTGTGCCCGGCGGCTTCAGCCAGGCAGCCCCGACATAGCGATAGCCGACGATGCGGGCGGTTTCGATGATCTTGGGCACATTGCCCTTCAGATCGCCGACCCAGACATGGCTGCCGACCGCCGTCAGGCCGGCCTGGTCCAGCAGGGTGCGGAAGGCCTGGGGCGACAGGCCCAGCGTATTGTAGGCTTCCACCTGTGTCAGCCCCATGGCCCGGATGCGGGCCAGCGTGGCGGCGGGATCGCGCTCCAGATCCTTGTGCAGGCTGAAAAGCTGTACCGCGACCTTCTCCGCCGGTACCGCTTCGGCCAGGCACGGCCCCGCCCAGGCGAGCGCCGCCCAGGCCAGCATCCACCGCACGCCCTTGCGCATCACCGCCTCCGCCCGATTGATAACGTTGTCAATTTGGACCTTTATCCCGGCAAATGGCCGGCGGTGCAAGGCATCAGCGTTTTTCGCGCACGAAAGCCAGCAGCCCCAGGCCGGCGATGAACAGGAAGATGACGGTGGCCATGCCGGCGCGCTGGCTGCCCAGGGCTGTGACGGCGGTGCCATAGGCCAGGGGGCCGATGATGCCGACGGCCCGGCCCGACAGGGCGTATAGGCCGAAGAATTCCGTCTCCAGCCCCGGCGGCGACAGGCGTGCCATCATCGATCGCGCGGCGGCCTGGGCCGGACCGAAGAAGATGCCCAGCCCCATGCCCAGCAGCACCAGCCATTGCTGATCGGGCGTGAAATCCAGCGGCAGCGACAGGGCCGGCGCCCAGGCCCACCACGGCGTGCCGATCAGCACCATGGAGCCGCCGGTGATGATCAGGCCGATCAGGCTGATGATCAGGGTAGGTTTGGCCCCGATCCTGTCATCGGCCCAGGCAAAGCCGATGGCACCCAGCCCCGCCGACACGTTCAGCAGGATGGCAAACAGGATCAGCTGTGCTTCCACCATGCCGAAGACGATACCGGCATAGATGCCGCCGAAGGCCGTGACGGTATTGATCCCGTCGCGCCAGAAGGCGCTGGCGATCAGATAGCGCACGGTATTGCCGTGGGCCGGCATCTTGCGCAGCGTTGCCGCCAGGGTCGCCAGCCCTTCGCGGACCGCTATGGCCGCCGTGACGCCGGCCCCGCGCACCCGGTCGGGCACCAGCAGGAACAAGGGCAGTGCGAACAGCCCGTACCAGACCCCGACCAGGACGGAGGTGGCGCGCACGGGCTGCGCATCTGTCTTGTCGATCAGGCCGAACAGGGGCGGGTCGGCCCGCAGCAGCAATGTCAGGCACAAGATCAGGCAGCCCAGGCCGCCAATATAGCCGACCCCCCAGCCCCAGCCTGAAACACGGCCCAGATGGCTGGGCGGGGCCACGACGGGCAGCAGCGCGTTGTAGAAGACATTGGCCAGTTCGAATGCCGTTGTGGCAATGCCGACCAGCAGCAGGGCCGGCAGCACATAGGCGGGGTCCGGCCGGATGGACCAGAGCAGGATCGAACCTGTAACGGCAACGATGGTGAAGCCGGCCAGCCAGGGCTTGATGGGCCCGCCCCGGTCGGCGATGGCGCCCAGCACAGGCGACAGGACGGCGATGGCCAGACCGGACAGGCCCAGCATGAAAGCCCAGTCAGCCGACCCCTGGTCGGGACTGACTGCCACGCCCTTGGTGAAATAGACGGAAAAGACGAAGGTGCCGATGACCGTGTTGAAGGCCGACATGGCCCAATCGTAAAGGCACCAGCCGGCCACGGCCGGCGGACGCAAGCCACCGGCCGCCATGGTTCAGGCCACCGTATAGCGGGCGCGGGCGCCGCGTTCCAGGGCGGCAGCGGTCAGCCGGTCCAACTCCAGCCCGTGGCGCAGCAGTTCCAGCAGGTGCAGTTCGCGGTCACTGGCCGTCTGGTCCGACGCGATCACCTCACAGGCCAGCATATAGGCCGTCTCCCGCAGGCCGCGAGACAGGGAACGGTGGATCAGGTCGATGGCGTTTTCCGCCCCGGTGGGATCGCGCAGCATTTCCCCGCATTCCCGGACAACATCGGGCAGCTGGTCGACATGGAAATCCTGGAAAACCGGCAGATAACGGATGCTTTCCCCGATGGCATGCACCTGGGTGTCCGTCATGTTGCCATCCGATGCCGCGGTCAGCACCATGGCGTAGATCAGGGCGCGGTGATGATCGATCATGCTCTGGACGATCCTGCTGTGACGGAAAAATGGGCCCGGCGTCGCCCCGGACGGCAGTAGGCGCAAAGCCATCCCCCGCGTCAAGCGCGCGAGAGGTCAGGATGTGTGACGCTTTCAGCGCATCGACACCGGCAAGGGCAGGCTTGCCGTTTCCGCCCAGACGATGCGCGACGGCGGCAGGGTCAGGGTGACGGTGGTGCCTTCGCCAAAGACACTGTCAATGGTCAGCCGCCCGCCATGCAGTTCCGCCAGACCCTTGGACAGGGTCAGGCCTAGACCCGTGCCCGGATTGCTGCGGGCATAGACATTGTCGACCTGATGGAAGGGCACGAACACCTTTTGCAGATCCTCCTGCCGGATGCCGATGCCCGTATCGCTGACGGCCACCGACACGCCACGCGCCGGATCAACGCTGGCCACCAGCTTCACCGTGCCGCCCGGAGAGGTGAACTTGATGGCGTTGGACAGCAGGTTCAGCACGATCTGCTTGAACTTCACATCATCGACCAGGATGGGGGGCATGCCGTCCGCCACCTCCACCGCCAGATTCAGTCGGCGTTCCATGGCGCGGGCCCGCGCGATGCGTTCGCAGCCACGGACCAGTTCCTCCATGCCGCAGATGCGCTCGCGCAGTTCCACGCGGCCTGCCTCCATCTTCGACACATCCAGGATGTCGTTGATCAGGGTCAGCAGATGGCGGCCAGAGGCGATGATGTCTCCGGCATAGGCGACGGTGCCGCTGTTCTGGCCGGTCTTGTCATCGGCCTTCAGCTCGCTTTCCAGCACCTCGGCAAAGCCGATGATGGCATTCAGCGGCGTGCGCAGCTCGTGGCTCATGTTCGCCAGGAACTCGGATTTGGTGCGGCTGCCCAGCTCGGCCTGCGCCTTGGCCGCCTCCAGCTGTTCGGCGGCGCGGCGGCTGGTGATGGCCAGTGCGGCCAGCTGCACGGCGCGGCGTGCCCGCTCCATCTCCCATTCCTGCGGCTCGCGCACGCTGTCGCTGTAGATGGCGAAGGCCCCCAGCGCTTCCCCGTCGCCCGAAAGGATGGGCAGCGACCAGCAGGATTTCAGCCCCACGGCCAGCGGGATATGCTTGTAGAGCGCCCACCGGGCATCGCTGGCAATGTCGGCCGCGATGATGGGCGTGCGACGGTAGATGGCCGATCCACAGGACCCCACATCCGGTCCGATCGCCACCCCCTCATAGGCGCTGGACATCGAGGCTGGCAGGTTGGGCGCGGCACCCACGGTCATATGGATCCTGTCCTCGCCCAGCAGCATGATGGAACAGCGGGCATTGTCCAGCTGCTCCTCCACCCCGCGGCAGAGGGCGGCCAGCACATCGGCCAGCGGCGCGCCTGCGGCCGCCATTTCCAGGATGCCGCGTTCAACCGTCAGCAACCGTTCCATGCGGCTGCGTTCCCGATTCTCGCTGCGCAGCTGTCGGGCGTTCTCCTTGAACACGCGGACGGCCGCGGCCATGGCTGCGATCTCCTTGCCCACGCCCTTGAAATTGGGCAAGGCCACGGAATGGTCGCCACCGGCCAGGGCACGCATCGCGTCGGTCATCTGCTGGATGGGCGTCAGCACGCGGTGGCGGATCAGCCAGGTGGCGAAGACCAGGGCCGCCATGGCCACCAGCAGCTCGAACATGTCCATCCACAGCCGCCGGGCCGCGACAATGCGCGTGCGCTCCGTCGCCTGGGCTGCGGCGTTCACCGCCTCTCCCACCAGATCGCTGGCGGCATTCAGCACACCCGTGCCGTTGCGCAGCAGTTCCGGCAGGCGCCCCCGCACTTCGCCGCGCGCGGCGGCATCCAGGATGGCCGTGCGCAGCGGCAGATAGCGCTGGGTGAAGGCGGCGGCCATCTGGTCCAGGGCGGCGCGTGTACTGTCCGGCAGCATGGACGGGTCGCTGGCTTCCCGCACCAGACGCCATGCCATCTGCATCTCGGCCAGCGATGTGGCTTCGCGTTCTGCCGCTGGGGGCAGGGGACCGCCCATGATGGTGCGGTACAGCAGCCCCATATCCTGGCCAACCTCGCTGCGCAGGCGAATCGCCTCCCGCGTCAGCATTTCTGCGGCGCCAGCTTCCCCGCCCATGGAAAGGGAGGGGCGGTTGATCTCACGCAGCAGGGTCAGCAGGGCCATCGTGTAGGATTGCGAGGCATCCTGCCAGTCGGCGATGATATTGGCCGTTTCCACGGGGCTGGTCCCGGCCGCTTCCAGCGTGCGCCCGTCCTGCAGGCGGGCCAGCAGCTTGTCCAGCACGCCGCGCTGTTCATGCATGCGGGCAAGTGCCACGCGCAGCGACGCCATGTCCTCGCCCAGCGCGCTTTCCATCGGCATGGTGGCCAGCTTGTCCAGGGCGGCCTGGGCGTTGCGGTCGGCTTCCTCGCGGTGGCGGTCGATCTGTGGCCGCAGGGCCGCTTCCGGGGAGCCCGGCAGGCGCGCGGCCTCCAGCACCAGGCTGATCATGCCGGCTTCGATCCCGTGATCGCGCGCCGCCACCAGCAGGCCGCTGCTGACCTGCTTCAGATTGGCGATCTCCGCGGCGATCCGGTAATCATGCCACCCGGCCTGGAAATCCACGGCTGTGCCGGCGACCTGAACGCCCGCAAGCAGGGCCAGGCCGCCTATCAAGACTCTGCGCATCCGGTCCCCCGCCCTGGCCGGCCGGAAGGGGCCGATACGGGCTTGACGTTCTGCGCTGCAGTGTAAAGGCCACCGCCTGCCCCCGCAATGATGGCGATGTGAATTCGGGATAGTCTGTTTTTCCGGGGGGCGACGCCGCCCGGTCCTGGATCAGCCGCCGTCGCGCAGGCGGATGATGATATCCACGCGCGACAGGCAGGTGCCGGGCGGCAGGCAGGGCAGGTCAGGCGCACACAGCTGGTCAGCGGCGATATCCTGCAGGTGCCGGCTGCCTTCGTGGAAGAAATGGTGGTGACAGGCGGTATTGGTGTCAAACCAGGTGCTGCCCGCCTCCACCACCACCTCGCGCAGCAGACCGGCATCGCGGAACTGGTTCAGCGTGTTGTAGACGGTAGCCAGCGATACCTTGATGGCGGCGGCCACGGCTTCGGCGTGCAACAGTTCGGCGGTCACATGCCGGTGCCCGGCCCGGAACAGCAATGTGGCCAGGTCAATGCGTTGCCGGGTCGGACGCAGACCCGCCTGGCACAGGCGATCAATGACGCCGCCTGACGCTTCGGCGGCTGCGGGCTGGTCGAGGATCAGGGAGCGGAGGCTGTCGGGCATGGACGGGGCAGGCTTTTCGGTGGCGGATCCCGAATGCTCAAATGGGCCACGGCCCCCCTGGTTGGCAAGGGGGAAGTGTGACGCGGATCACAGTCCGTCCGACTGCACCGCCATCATGGCCGCCATCAGCAGGACCCGGCCGTGCCCCCGCCGAAGGTCCCACCATCGTCATCGTCATCATCGCCGGCCTCGGCGGTGGCGTCTTCGCCGTCTTCGTCCGCATCGTCGGCTTCAGACGTGCTTCCGGTCAGGCCGGGCGGACCGAACAGGGATGGCGCATCCTCTTCCTCATCGCCATCGTCGTCATCGTCGATACCGTTGCCATCCAGCAGATCGGCCAGGCTGAAGCCGTCGATCAGCGGATCGTCATCGGGGTCGACCTCCGTACAGTCGGTGATGCCGACGACAGCGCGGCGAATCTCCTGCTCCAACATGGACAGGGTGGAGCGTTCCAGCTCTCCGCCGCAGGATGCGCGCGGGAAGGCCAAGCTGAACAGGGCCACGGTCGTCCGCCCCTCCAGGGCGGCACCCCGCAGCCACAGGAAGAAGCGCAGCTTCTCCCCATTCTCTTCGCCATCGGTGACGAAGCGGGCCATCACCTCGCCATCGGGCAGCCATTCCAGCGACCCTTCGCCCTGCCGGCCCTCGGGACCCTGCGAGAACTGTTCCGCCGTCTGGCGCAGAACGGCGCGGGAGAGGATTTCGGCGTCATTGCCTTCATGATCGAAACTGTGCATGGCCACGCGCAGCGTGCCCGTGCCCTCCTGTTCACGGTAGAACAGGGTCAGCTCCTCCTCCACGTTGGTGCGCCAATCCCAGGGCAGGCGGAACCGCACGCTGTCGCCATGCCAGACATTGCGCATGGTCACGCGCTGCACCGGGCCCTGCACGGGGCCTGGACGGAAGCGGATGCGCGCCGCCTCCTCTCCCAGCCGGTCGATCAGGGCCGACAGCTCCGGTGCGCTGGCGCTGGTGGCTGGTACCAGCAATTGCAGGGTGGCGACCTGTACGTGGTCGGGTGGCTGGAAATCGGCGACCTTCCAGACAAAGACCTGACGCTCGGGCGGTTGCGACACGGCATAGGCAATCCATTGCCGTTCGCCCTCGTCCCCGTCCTGGTCGTCGCCTTCTTCTACCGAGGGGGTGATGCCGCGCGGCAGCACATTCTCCCGGTCCAGATACTGAATCGCCTCGTCGGCGCGCACGCCATAGGGGTTGCGATAGGTGGTGACGGAGATCAGCAGATCGACCGGGTCCGGTCCCGGTGACTGGAAGGCCAGGCCGCCATCGTCACGCGACAGCCGCTGCCAGTCCGCCGGCACGCGCAGGCTGACGATCCCGCCGCGCAGGGCCACGGGGTTCCAGTCACCGACCAGTTCGCTGTCGAAGGCTTCGTCTCTCATGATGATGAATCTAGGCGCGTTGATCCGCAGAGTCCATGATTGGCGCGTGAAAGTCGCGTGTCGGCCCGTCATTTCGCCGCCGCGGGCGCCCCGAAGGGAAAGGATCAATGCAGAACGGAGACGGATTCCGTCTGCTGCCGGCGCGGCTGGACCGGGCAGAGCAGCAGGGGCTGGTCGATTGGGTAGAGGCGGTGGAAGGGGACGCACCCTTCATGCGCTATGTCATGCCCCGCACGGGGCGCCCCTTCTCCATCGACATGACCAATGCCGGCAGCCAGGGCTGGGTTGCCGACCGACAGGGGTACCGCTATTCCCCCGTCCATCCGCTGACGGGGCGGCCCTGGCCGGCGCTTCCCGATACATTGCTGTCGCTGTGGCGTGAGCTGACCACCTATGGTCACGATCCGGAATGCTGCCTGATCAACCGCTATCGCGGGGAGGGGGCCAGGCTGTCCCTGCATCGTGACGAGGATGAACAGGATTACGGCGCCCCGATCCTGAACATCTCCCTGGGGGACACGGCCATCTTCCGCCTGGGCGGACCGGCGCGTGGCGACCGGACGCGGTCATTCCCCATCGACAGCGGGACGGTCATGGTCTTTGCCGGCCCCTCGCGGCTGTTCTATCACGGCGTGGACCGGCTGCGCGTCGGCTCCTCCCGGCTGCTGCCGGGCGGCGGGCGGTTGAACCTGACCCTGCGTCGCGTGACGCGGCCGGTCGCCGCCTCAGCGTGACAGGGTCACCTGGCCCGGACCGACATGGTAGATCTTGGGCTGGCCCTCATGCCCGGCCAGCGTCACCCGGCCGGGTCCCGTCAGCAGCACGCGCGGGTCCTTGGCCCTGCCCCCGAAATCCACGGTGCCGGGACCGGTGACGCCCACGGCCAGACTGTCCACCGCACCGCCGCCGATCGACAGGGTGCCGGGACCGGGAATGGCGGCATCCAGGCTGCCGCTCACTTCCGCCGCCTTGACGCTGCCGGGACCCGGCAGGGACAGGGTCAGCCCGTCGGCGACACGGCCCAGCTCAACATCGCCCTGACCGGGCAGGTCGATGGCAACCCGGCCGGCATCGCCCAGCTTCACATCACCGCGGCCGGACACCTGCACGGCGGCCAGCCCCTTCACATCACCCAGGCTGACGCTGCCATCCTGGGTGATGCGCACGCGCACCGACTCCAGCCCGCCCAGCGCCATGGTGCCCGAGGCCAGCTCCAGCCGGGCCGGCGCCTGCAGGTCGCCCTCCACGGTCAGGTCGCCCGTGAAATTATTGACCAGCAGCGGCGTGCCGCGCGGTACCGACACCTCCATCGTGACAGGCGGCTGGCTTTGCGGACCGGGGCCGGTGATCCACAGCACCCCGTCCTCGATCGACAGATTGTAGCGCTTTCGGCTGTTCTCCAGCGTGAACAGGATGCCGTCGGCCTGATCCACGACCTTGATCTTCACATTGCCCACCACATTGGCCAGGCGCAGGCCCGAGGGGGCATCGGCCATGGCTGCCAGACGATTGGTCCCGTCGGGGGCCGTCGTGCGGTCCAGATAACGGATGTCGCTGTCATGGCGGTCGCGTGACTGCTCCGCCTTGGCCGTAGCCAGCTTGGCGGCACGGTCCAGGGATTCCGACACGGAGCGGCTGATGGCTCCCATGTCCACGGCCCGGTTGTCGCCGCTGCGGCTCTCCCAACCCCGTTCCGCGCGCTTGGCGGCCAGCTTTTCCTCAATCCGGTCCTTGACGCGATCTTCGATGCCGGCCCGGATACCGTGGCTGTCGATGGCCAGCGATATGGCCTTGCCCAACTTCTGGCTCTGGCTTTCCCCGCCCTTGTCCCCGACGGCCACCGCCCAGCTGATCGTGCCGATGGCGACGACAATCGCAGCGATTCCCCCCAAAGGCACGCCGGGGGTCAGGCGGGGACGCTGGCTGATCGGGGGGCGGGTCGTCATGGGGCGTCTCTTGCGGCTGGACGGTCGGCTCGGGCACTCATCATACCCATCCCGCGCAGGCTGTCTCTGCCGGTTTCCCGCCAGCAACAAATTGATGCCATCTGTAACAAAAACGTTCCGAAAACCCATTTTCCGGAACAGCTGTCATAATACCCTGAACAACCCATTGTCACATACACTTCGGTTCAATATGTTCCGCACAACTGAGAGAGAATATTGACAATAGGACGGACGGTTCAGATGGCCGCAAAACGTCGCCCCCCGACCAATCCCGATGACACGGCGCCGGAATCCATGCGCGCGGTCTGTCGCAACGTGGTTGTCGGCGGCAAGCGGACCAGCGTGCGCATGGAGCCGCTTTTGTGGGATTGCCTGACGGACATCTGCCGGCGCGAATCGCACCAGATGAATGACATCGTGACCATGATCGATGCGCGCCGGGGCGACAGCGCCCTGACGGCGGCGCTGCGCATCTTCATTCTCAGCTATTTCCGTACGGCATCCGACGCGCCCGCCCCGTTGGTCGGGCTCGCGGAGGAGCAGACGCCGTTCGGTACGACAGCGGAATATTCCCCCGTCTTCCGCCGGGCGCTCTGCGTCTTCGACGTGGAATGACGGGGGCAGTCAGGTCCAGCGCAGCCCTGCGGCGGCATAGGTCGGCCGCTGCGGCTTGCCATCCAGGAGCCGGTCCAGCATCTCCTGCCCCGGCAGTTCGCCCAGCGCCGTTCCCAGCTCCTCGCGATGGATGCCGCCGGTAATCAGCAGGCTGTCGATGCCGGCCGCATTGGCGCCGGCAATGTCGGTGCGCAGGCTGTCGCCGACGGCCAGGATGCGGGCCGGCGACAGCCCGCCCAGCAGATCGAAGCAGCGTCGATAGACGGGGGCATGCGGCTTTCCATGGTAACGGACGTCACCGCCCAGCTCCTCGTAATGCCGGGCCAGTTCGCCTGCGCACAGGACCAGCTGGTCATCTACCACCACGATCAGATCGGGATTGGCGCACAGCATGGGCAGGCCCAGGGCCCGGCAGCGGCGCAGGATCGGGTCGTAATCGGCCAGCGTCTCGTCATAATCATCAATGCCGGTATTGATGATGAAGTCCGCCTCTTCCGGCGTGGCGACGCGGATACGGTCGGCCAGACTGTCATAGACGTCGTTGTCGCGCGGCGGGCCGATATGGAACAGTTTTGGCCCCAATGCGGCATGCCAGCCGTCATTTCGGTCCCGCAGCGCCTCAAAACTGGCCTCGCCGGACGTGTATAGCGCATCATATAGGTCCGGCGTGACGCCCATGGCCGTCAGCTTGGTCGCCGCCGCCGCGATCCGTCGCGGCGCGTTGGACAGAAGACAGACGCGCTTGCCCCGGGCCTTCAGCGTCGACAGGCAGTCGATGACCCCGGGATAGGGGCGAACCCCGTCATGCACGACGCCCCAAAGGTCCAGGATGAAGCCGTCATAACGGTCGGCGACGGAAGACAGGCCTGGGATCAGCGGGACATGCATGGTCATCGGGGCGTCCGGAAAAAGGGGAAACCGCCGGGAAGGTGGCGGTTCGCCTGCCGCCCGGCAAGGCCGGGGCAGACATGGCAGCCGTGCCCGGGTCCCGATGGCGGTTTGCCAGTGACCGTCAATCAGAACAGATCGTCAATCTCGCTCTGGTCCATGGTGACGGCGGGATTGCTGTCCTGCACCGATCCGTGAACGATGGCGCTGCCGCGATCCACCAGATCCTGCAGGCGACGCCAGTAATCGGCCGCGGTAAAGCCCAGCATTTCCGGATCGTCGCGCATGGGCGACAGGGTGGCCACCGCTTCCACGATCAGGCTGTTCATGTCATTGACCGTTTCGTCGAACGGCACCCGGAATTCCGGGGGGACATAATCATAGGCGTCGATGGCCAATGGCGCGAAGGCCAGGCCCGACTCCTCGAAATGCTGACGATACGTCTTGGGTGTCCAGGCCACGATTTCGTCCAACATGTCCGGCATGTCGCCGACCATGGACAGCAACATGATCACTTCGTTGAAGTGATTGAAATAATCGGTGGACAGAAGGGTTCTGTCATCGATCGTCGTATTGCGGACAAGCAGGCGGTAATGGTCGAGCATGGACGTATCTTGCATGGCATGTGCTCCATACCACAATATTTGGTCACAATATCCCTAAAATTGCACCTACACACGCTTCCGTCCGGATAGGTGCCCACTTCACACATAGGTGATCGGGGGTTGACCTGTCACCCGTCGGTACGCCACCACAGATAGCCTATTCCTGTTCAATTCCGTGTCTGGTACGGCCACCACCCGCAGCATCCAGGCCACTGTTCCATACCGGCGAATGTTCAGCCAACAGAATGATAATCCGGGATGCCGCCGTCCGACAAAGCCTGTAACAGGGGAAGCGGAACGGGTGCGGGGACAATAGTCAGGCAGCATTCCCGGCGCGGCGTCTGATCTCCGCCGCAGACAGGCCCTGTTCACGCAAGACCCGGATGCCGGTTGCCCCATCACGCTTGGACAGTCGTTCGCCGCGGTCGTTCAACAGCAATCCATGGTGGTGGTAATCCGGTTCAGGCAGGCCCAGCAGTGCCTGCAGCAACCGGTGAACATGGGTCGCATGGAACAGGTCCTCCCCCCTTGTCACCAGGGTGACACCCTGGATGGCATCATCAACCGTCACTGACAGGTGGTAGGAGGTACGGACATCGCGGCGGGCCAGGACGATGTCGCCCAGCAACCCCGTGTCGGCCGGAATCGTCCCTCGGCCCCGGTCATGCCAGGAAAGCGGGCCGGTCAGAGACGCTGCCTTTCCCACATCCAGGCGGATGGCATGCGCCTCCCCGGCGGCGACGCGCGCGGCGGCCACATCGCGGGGCAGATGCCGGCAGAGGCCGGGATAAAGCGGTCCTTCCGGCCCCATCGCCACCAGATGCGGGGCGTTGCCGGCCCGCGCGATTTCGTCCGCGATATCCTTGCGTGAACAGAAGCAGGGATAGGTCACCCCCTGTCCGGCCAGCCGGTCCAGCGCCGCCGCATAATCGTCCATATGCTCCGACTGCCGACGCACGGGTTCTTCCCAGGTGAAGCCCAGCCAGGCCAGGTCCTCCTTCAGCATCGCCTCATATTCCGGCCGGCAGCGGTTGGGATCGATATCCTCGATCCGCAGCAGGAAGCGCCCGCCGGCGGCCTTTGCCGCATGCTGGGCGAACAGGCAGGAATGGACATGGCCCAGATGCAGGAAGCCCGTGGGGCTGGGCGCGAATCGGGTCACGACGGGGCGGGCTGCGGAAGGCATGCACGAATACCGGGAAGGAAGGGCGGAACCCTGTCTTTCCGACATATACCCCCAACGGATCGCGGGTCACAAGGCCAACAACCACAAGGGCTTGCGTGACCATTTCGTTGCATCTGCGTGATAAATGCTTTGGCCCCGAGTCGGGCGGGTTGCCAGATGCGGCGGACCGTTATATCAAAGTGCCCGACGTTCTGGCCTGCCGCGAACCTGTCCGCCATCCCGATGCCAAGGGGGAACCCTCGGGTGGAAGAAGGCGGGGTCGGGGGTCGGGAACACCGACGGAACGGCGCTTTGGGGGTGAGTCTTGTCACCACCGTTTGATGGTTGTCCGGCTTTGGTGCTGAACGCGGATTTCCGCCCGCTCAGCTATTTTCCTTTGTCGCTCTGGTCTTGGCAGGATGCGGTCAAGGCCGTGTTCCTGGACCGCGTCAATATCGTTTCCCATTATGACCGCGTGGTCCGCTCGACCCAGCTGGCGATCCGGTTGCCCAGCGTCATTTCGCTGAAGGAATTCGTGCCGGCCACGCGCCGGCCCGCCTTCACGCGTTTCAATGTCTTCCTGCGCGACCGCTTCACCTGCCAATATTGCGGGCGCTGGTTCCCGACGCACGAATTGACCTTCGATCATGTCATCCCGCGCTGCCGGGGCGGGCGGACAAGCTGGGACAATGTCGTCACGTCCTGTTCGGCCTGCAATCTGGCCAAGGGCAGCCAGATGCCGTCCAAATGCGGTATGCATCCGCTGCAGGAGCCGTTCGCACCGACGGCGTACGAGCTGCAGGAGAACGGCCGCTGCTTCCCGCCGACCTTCCTGCATGACAGCTGGCGCGACTTCCTGTTCTACGACGATGTCGGGGACGAGGTGGCGGCCGATCCGGGCGAGGATCTGCCCGGCGTGGCCTTCCCGCCTTCCATGACCAGCGCCGAATATTGGGGTGCGGAACTGGAGCAGGGGTAAGGGGGCCGTCGGCCCCCTTACAGCAGATCCCGCAGGATGGGGATCAGGGGGATGTCGGCGGGCGGCATGGGGTAATCGCCCATGCGCACCGGCTTCACCCAGGCCAGTTGCTGGCCTTCCAGCGGGGTGGGTGTGCCCTTCCAGACGCGCGCCACGTAAAGCGGCATCAGCAGGTGAAAATCGTCATAGGTGTGGCTGGCAAAGGCGATGGGGGCCAGACAGCTTTCGGCCGTGTCGATCCCCAACTCCTCCTTCAATTCGCGGACCAGGGCCGCTTCGGGCGTCTCGCCGGCATCGACCTTGCCGCCGGGAAATTCCCACAGGCCCGCCATGGACTTGCCCGGCGGGCGCTGGGCCAGCAGCACGCGGCCATCGACATCGACCAGAGCCACGGCCGCCACCAGCACGGTGCGCACCGGCCCTTTACGGGCTGGTTCCTGCCAGCAAGGCGTCTCGCCGCCGCTCACGACCGGTAGCTGCCATTGATGTCGATATAGCCGTGGGTCAGGTCGCAGGTCCAGACCGTGGCCGTGCCGCTGCCCAGGCCGATATCCACCTCGAACAGGATTTCCTGGCCCTTCATATGGGCGGCCACCGGCGCTTCGTCATAGCCGGGCACTTCCATCCCGTTGGCGCAGATCTGCACGCCACCGGCGGAAATGACCAGCAGGTCGCGGTCGGCGCGCTCGCCGGCCCGGCCCACGGCGGCGACGATGCGGCCCCAGTTGGCATCCTCACCGGCCACCGCCGTCTTCACCAGCGGCGAATTGGCGATGGTCAGGGCGATGCGCTTGGCGGCGGCATCGCTTTCCGCCCCGGTCACGCGCACTTCCACGAACTTGGTCGCCCCCTCGCCATCGCGGATGATCTGCTTCGCCAGATCCAGGCAGACAGCATCCAGGGCTGCGGCAAAGGCGGCCAGACGCGGGTCGTCGGTCGTCTCGATGGCGACATGGGCGGCCTTGCGCGTGGCGCAGACGACCAGCGTGTCCGACGTGGAGGTGTCGCCATCCACCGTGATGGAATTGAAGCTGCGGTCCGTGGCCGAGGACAGGGCCGCCTGCAGGGGCGCATGGGCGATGTTGGCGTCGGTGAAGACATAGGCCAGCATGGTGGCCATGTCGGGCGCGATCATGCCGCTGCCCTTGGCAAAGCCGGCGACGGTGACGGTGACACCGTCGATGGTGGCCGTGGCCGAGGCGCCCTTGGGGAAGGTGTCGGTGGTCATGATGGCGCGGGCCGCCACCTCCCACGCCTCCCCTTCCGCCGGGACCAGCTTGCTGAAGGCTTCCGGCAGGGACTTCGCGATCAGGTCGGCCGGCATGGGCTGGCCGATGACCCCGGTGGAGGCCGGGAAGATTTCGGTCGGCAGGCAGCCCAGCAGGGAAACGGTGGCGTCGATGGTGGCATCGACGAAGGCCTCACCGGCCTTGCCGGTGAAGGCGTTGGAATTGCCGGCATTGACCACCAGCGCGCGCACCGACCCGCCGGCCAGATGGGCGCGGCAGCGATGCACGGGGGCAGAGGCGGTCAGCGAGCGGGTCAGCACGGCGGCGACGCTGGACCCTTCCTCCAGCACGGCGACCATGACGTCGTTGCGCGGCGTCTTGTATCGGATGCCCGCGCGGTGGCCCGCCAGACGCAGCCCGGCGATGGGCGGCAGCGACGGGAAAGAAGCGGGGGCGAGCGGGGAAATGGCGGTCGCCATGATGCGGGCTCCGATCAAGGGGAAATGTCCCGCGCATGAAGCCGATGCCGGGGCACCGGGTCAAGTGCAGGTTCGGTGACAGGGGGTTCCCGTTTCAGGGCACCAGGGGTTCCAGCAAGTCCGGCACGCAGTCCTTTTCCACCGCGTCCAGCCAGCAATCGGCCAGCCGATCCGTCTCCGCCACAGCCGTCCGCCAGTATTTCTGGCGGGTTTTGGTGTCCATGCGCTTGAAATCGCCGCGGTCGGGGATCTTGCCATAGGGCAGGGCGGCCGCGAATTCCACCGACGGGCACAGGACCAGCGTGCGCGACAGGCTGCCCGCCCGCGCCTTGCGCCAGGGCAGGGTCTTGTCGAACCAGCCCGGCACGATGCGATGGGAGAAATGCGGGAACAGCACCAGACCCGGCGGCGTATAGGGGATGTCCAGATGGTAATCCATGATGCCGCCATCCAGATAAAGACCCGGCCGCGCCCCTTCCGGGTCGACAATGCCGTCAAAGACGAAGGGAACGGAGCCGGACGCCAGCAGCGCATCCACCAGATTGCCGTGCGTAAGCGGCACGGCCTGGGTGGGGAATTCCGCCGTCAGGTCGAAGGGCGGCGGCGTGCGCGCATCATGCAGGACCGTGCGTTCGAAAAAGATCGGCAAGCTGCGGCGGCTGGCCAGATTGGCGAGACCCGCGGCCCCCAGGCCCAGACCCAGCGACAGCTTACCCGCCTTTGGATTGATGGGTCCGCGCCCGCGCACGGCCAGGATGGATTGCCGCATGAAGGGATGGGTCAGCAGATGGTCAATGCCATCGGTCCCGAAAATCACCTTCAGGAAATCCCGGCAATGATCGGTCAGTTCCGTGGTCGTGACGTCATCGGCGATGGCGTAATCCAGATAGCTGGCCTCGAACCGTTTACACGCCTCCACCGGGTCCGGCTGGGCCAGACAGGCAAAGCGCCAGGTGCCGATGGAACTGCCCACCATGTGCAAGGGCCGGGTGCGGGTGCGGAACCAGTGGCTGAACAGGACCTGATCCAGCCGCGTCAGGGCCAGCCATTTGGCCCCGCCACTGGCCCCGGCCATCACGTCAAACAGGTCGTCATGCAGGCCATCGCGGCGGATGCGGGCCATGGCCTCGGGCCCGGCCAGGAAACGCAGGGGCTTTGACGCCATGGTTCAACCCGGTTGCAGGAATTGGATGCGCCGCAACATAGGTTGAGTGTCCGCGGCTGGCAATGGCGGCCGCTATTGACGGCGCCGGCCCGGGCGTGATGATAGAAGGTCAATCCTGCACAAAACCGCCAGACTTCAAGGCAGCCTACCCATGTTCAAGATCGCCACCGTCGATTTCGCCGCACCCGACGCCGCCGAACAGTTCGTCCGCTCCATGCATGAGACGGGCTTTGCCGTCCTGCGCAACCACCCGATCGACAAGGGCCTGATCGGTGAACTGTACAAGGTCTGGGCCGGCTTCTTCGCCGATGATGGCAAGTTCGACTATAAATTCGACCCGGAAATCCAGGACGGCTATTTCCCGTTCAAGTCGGAAAACGCCAAGGACAGCCCGGTCAAGGATCTGAAGGAATTCTACCATGTCTATCCGGGCCGCCGCCTGCCGCCGACGGTGAAGGAAGCCACGGATCGCATGTATGCCGACCTGCGCGCCATGGGCGACACGCTGCTGACCTGGATCCAGGAACAGGTGCCGGCGCCGGTGCGCGATGCCTTCTTTGAACCGCTGCCGAACATGATGGACCGGTCGACCAGCACCCTGTTCCGCGTTCTGCATTATCCGCCCATCGGCGAAGGGTACGAGCCCGGGGCCGTGCGCGCCGCCGCACATGAGGATATCAACCTGATCACCCTGCTGGTGACAGGCAGCGAGCCGGGCCTGCAGGCACAGGACACGGCCGGCAACTGGCATGATGTGCCCTGCGATGCCGGGATGATCGCCGTCAATGGCGGCGACATGTTGAAGCTGGCGTCGAACGGCTATATCCCCGCGACCCCGCACCGCGTCATCAACCCGCCGCCGGAACATAATGTGGCCCGCTATTCCATGCCCATGTTCCTGCACCCGCGCCCCGACGTGCGCCTGTCGGCGGAACTGACCGCCGGGGAATTCCTGGACCAGCGCCTGCGCGAGATCGGGTTGAAGAAGTAAGGATGGGGGGGCCTGCTTGGCGGGCTCTTCCTGTCTATGCTGTCAACTCACCGGAAATGTTTTTTCCCGTCACCCCGGCGGAAGCCGGGGTCCAGCGTCGAGGCGCGCTTAGCGCCGACATGAGTCATGTCGCGGCTGACGCCGCTCTACGCCTGGGTCCCGGCTTTCGCCGGGATGACGGCGGGGTGGTCAGCACTGAAACGTGCTAAACGCTGACATCCAGCTTTCCGCCCCGATCGCGGGGCGGCTGGTGGTTGGCCTTGGCCTGGACGGCGGCGGCTTCATTGTCGTAGGCATAGCCCAGATGGGTGCCGTCCTGATCCTCCCGCCCGCGGTCGGCCTGGGCCACGGCGGAAGCCGCACGCTTGGTCTGGGTTTCCGTCGGCCGGGCCAGCTTCTGTGCGGCCACGGCAGCCGTCGCCAGCGCCGCATTGTTGTGCGGGGTGGTCGGCTGCGTCAGCTGCGCGGGCGGCAGCGGCATGGGCTGCGATGGAATGATCATGGTGATTATCTCGCCGCCTGTTCGCGGCGAGAGTCAAGGGACAGTTTGATGGGGCGACCGGTCACGGGTTGTAGTGCCCCGTTACCGCCTGACGGCCGCAATCAGCATGGTGTCGATGGTGAAGCTGCCATCCGGCTGGATGGCGAAATGCGCCTTCACCTCTGGTGCGGCACCCGCCATCAGGCTCAACAGGGCCGGGCGGTGCGGCTGGGGCGTGTTGATGCGCTCCACCCAACTGGAAAATTCCAGATGCAGGCGATAGGGGCGCGGTTCGGCGGGGGTCAGTCCGGCCGCTTCCAGCAGGGACCGCCATTCGGCCAGGCTGTAATCGCGCACATGGCTGGGGTCGCGCACCATCTCCACCGTCTGCAGATAGCTGTCCAGCAACGGATCGGCCGGGGCGAACACATCCATGACGATGCAGCGCCCACCCGGGCGCAGCACCCGCGCCACCTCCGCCAGGGCGACCGGGACCCGGCCCCAGTGATGGGCGCTGTAGCGGGTGACGACCAGATCGAAGCTGGCATCCTTGAACGGCAGTTCCTCTGCCCGGCCCTGGCGCGTGGTCAGGTTGGTGATGCCGCGCGTGCCCGCCCCGGCCGCGACGGCGGCCAGCATGTCGGCCGACAGATCATAGGCGGTGACGGTGCGGGCGAAGGGGGCGGCGTGGAAGCTGGCATGGCCGCCACCACAGCCCAGATCCAGCACATCCCCCGCCGGGTCGGCCCGCAACAGCGCCTGAAAATCGGCCAGATCGGGGCCGGCGGCGTGGGTGGCGCTGGTGACATAGGCATTTGCGCGGGGGCCGAACTGCTGCACGACAAGATCGTGCTGGGTGCTGGTGCCGGACATGGTTTCTCCTGGGGGCTGGATGGGAACAGCCTGCGCCCGATTCCAAACTGGTACAAGATAAGTGGTTATCCTGGTATAACCGACACCATGAGCCCGCAACCGCCCGATGATCCCGCCGCCGCCCAGCGTCGCCTGCTGGGGGATTTCCTGCGCGAACGGCGCGGGCGGGTTGACCCGGCCAGTGTCGGTATCGCGGCGGCCGGCGGCCGGCGCCGCGCCCCCGGCCTGCGGCGGGAGGAGGTGGCGATGCAGGCGGGCATCAGCGCCACCTGGTTGACCTGGCTGGAACAGGGGCGCGACATCCAGGCCTCTCCCCAGGCGCTGGACCGGCTGGCCCGTGCCCTGCGCCTGACCCCGGCCGAACGCGCCTATCTGTTCCAGCTTTCGGGACGGCGCGACCCGCATGAACCGGACCCGGCCGATACCGATGCCGCGTTGCTGCCCCTGCTGCGTCAGGCGGTGGCGGCCCAGCCCGTGCCGGCCTATGTGCTGAACCACCGCTATGACGTGCTGGCCTTCAACCCGGCCGCGGCCGACCTGTTCACGGGGTGGCTGGATGGGCCGGGGCCACACAATCTGCTGCGCTTCCTGTTCCTGGAGCCGGCGGCGCGCACGCTGCTGGTCGATTGGCCGGGCCGGGCCGCCCGCGTGCTGGCCGAATTCCGCGCCGACCATGGCAGGCACCTGAACGACCGGGCGCTGACGGCGCTGGTCACCGAACTGCGCGACCGCAGCGGGGTATTTGCCGCCGGCTGGACCGGGGCGGATGTGCGGGAACGGGAGGGCGGGGAGCGGCTGTTCCAGCATCCCAGGCGAGGTCTGCTGCGCCTGACGCAATTGACCCTGGCCGTGGAGGCACGGCCGGATCTGCGGCTGGTGCTGCTGCTGGGGTAGGGGATGCTTGCACGCGCGCCCCTCGTGACGGCTGCAAGCCGGATCTCCGGTGCTCATAGGTGCTTTCCCCGCGAAAGCGGGGATCCAGGGGCCACAAGAACCAACGCTTGGGTGCCCTTGACCCCTGGACCCCCGCTTCCGCGGGGGAGGCAATGTAATGCAAAGGGTTGACGTGATTTTGGCTGGATGTCGGGGTTAGAGTTCACCTCACCCCGACATGTAATGATCAGACTTCCTCGTCCCGCCCCACTTTTTTCAGCAGCAGCGACACCGACGTGCCCGACAGGTCCACCGACACGGCACCGTCGCCCAGGCTGGCCGGGTTTACGGTCAGCGACAAGGCCAGCGTCTCACGCTTGATCGTGTCGGCATGGGTGGTCAGGGCCCCGGCGATGGTGTCCGGCACCACAGCCTGGATGGTGATGCGGTCGGTGACCTGGAAGCCGCTATCCTTGCGGGTCGACTGCACGGCGCGCACGAAGTCGCGAGCCCAGCCTTCGGCCTCCAGCTCCGCATCCACGGTGACGTCCAGCACGACCACGCCCTTGCCGCCGGCAAAGCGCGACGCGTGCGTGCCTTCCTTGGCCTGGATGCGGATGTCGAAATCGCCCGC
The DNA here is from genome assembly GCA_943371025.1 of Hydrogenophaga intermedia. GTDB lineage: Bacteria > Pseudomonadota > Alphaproteobacteria > Azospirillales > Azospirillaceae > Niveispirillum. The sequence continues at coordinate 9,269 of CALRTC020000023.1, read as the reverse complement.
TTCCAGCACGACGCCGGCCAGTTCGACGGTGCCATCGCCCTTGTCGGTCCATTTGCCGGTCTTGCTGGCGGCCATGACCTCCTTCATCTTCGGGCCCACCTTGGGACCGACGATGGCGGCGTTCACGGCCAGCTGGCGGGTACCGACCAGGCTGATGTCGGACGACACGATCACCTGCTTGACGTTCACCTCGTCCGCGACAAGGGCGCCCAGCACGGTGTCGAACTGGCCCTTCAGCCGGTCGGCATCGGGATGGACGATGGTCAGCGTGCGCAGCGGCAGGCGGATGCGCAGCTTCTTGGCCTCACGCAGTGACATGGCCGAGGCGCAGATTTCCCGGACAAGGTCGATCTGGCTGGTCAGCTCATGGTCGGACGGCAGGTAGGACACGTCCGGCCAATCGGCCAGATGCACCGATGCCTCGCCCGTCAGCGCCGTATAAATCCGCTCCGTCACATGCGGCAGCAGGGGGGCCAGCGCCTTGGTCGCCGTCACCAGACAGGTGTACAGCGTGTCATAGGCGTCAACCTTGTCCTGGCCATCGCCCTCCCCCGCCTCGCGCCAGAAACGCGAACGGGAACGGCGGATGAACCAGTTGTTCAGCGCGTCATAATAGCCGGTGATGATGGCATAGGCGCCGGGCAGGTCGTACCCGTCCAGCTTGGCTTCGATGCCTTCCACCAGTTCGCGGGTCTTGGCCAGGATATAGCGGTCCAGAAGGCCCTTCTGGTCGGCGCGGATCGTCCCCTTCACCTGATCGATATTGGCGTAGAGCGTGAAGAAGCTGTAGGCGTTCCACAGCGGCAGCACGCCCTGGCGCAGGGCCTGCGCGATGCCGCGGGCATCCTTGGGCATGGCCAGATCGCCGCCCACCATCAGGGGGCTGGACACCAGATACCAGCGCAGCGCGTCGGCACCCTGGTTGTTCAGCACCTCCACCGGGTCGGGATAGTTGCGCAGACGCTTGGACAGCTTCTGCTTATCCTCGTCCAGCACGACGCCGTGGCAGATGACGTTCTTGAAAGGTGCGCAGTCGAACAAAGCCGTGGACAGCACCATCAGCGTGTAGAACCAGCCACGGGTCTGGGCCACATATTCCACGATGAAATCGGCGGGGAAGGCGGCTTCAAACCGTTCCTTGTTCTCGAACGGGTAATGCTGCTGCGCGAACGGCATGGAGCCGCTTTCGAACCAGCAATCCAGCACGTCCTCAACGCGGCGCATCATCGACTGGCCGGTCGGATCGTCGGGGTTGGGGCGCGTCAGATGGTCGATGGCGGGGCGGTGCAGGTCGGTGACTTTTACCCCGAAATCGCGTTCCAGTTCCGCGATGGAGCCATAGACGTCGATGCGCGGATAGCGGGGATCATCGCTGCGCCAGACCGGGATGGGCGAACCCCAGAAGCGGTTGCGGGAGATGTTCCAGTCGCGCGCATTGGCCAGCCAATTGCCGAAGGACCCATCCTTCACATGGCCGGGAACCCAGTTGATCTGCTGCTGGTTCAGCTCGACCATCCGGTCCTTGAACTTGGAAACCTCGACATACCAGCTGTTCACCGCCTTGTAGATCAGCGGCGTGTCCGTGCGCCAGCAATGCGGATAATTGTGCAGGTACGTTTCGTGGCGCAGCACGACACCGCGCGCCTTCAGGTCCTGGATGATCGGCTTGTTGGCCTCGATCACGTTCAGGCCGGCATAGTCGGACACTTCGGACGTGAAATTGCCGGCCACGTCCACTGGCACCTTCACGGGCAGGCCATTGGCCTTGCAGACGGCCAAGTCGTCTTCACCGAAGCCCGGCGCCATATGGACGATGCCCACACCGTCGCCCGTGGTGACGAAGTCGGCCACCAGGATCTGGTGCGCCTTATCCAGCCCCTTGAAATAGGGGAAGATCGGCTCATACGTGCGGCCGCGCAGGTCTTCCGCCGTCAGCGTGCTTTCCTGCTCGTACCCGTCCAGTTCCTTGGCGTACTTCCCAATGGCGCTGGTGGCCAGGATCAGCCGGTCATCGCCCTTGCGCATGACCGCGTATTCGATCTCCGGCCCCACGGCCAGCGCCAGATTGGACGGCAGGGTCCAGGGCGTGGTCGTCCAGGCCAGGATATCCAGCGGTCCGGCATCGCCGTCGCGCGCATCCAGGCGGAAGCGGACCGTCAGGGCCGGGTCCTGCCGTTCGCGGTAGGAATTGTCCAGGCGCGTCTCGAAGTTCGACAGCGGCGATTCCACGGCCCAGCTATAGGGCACGACGCGATAGCCTTCATAGACCAGCCCCTTGTCCCAGAGCTGCTTGAAGGCCCACATCACGCTTTCCATGAACGTGATGTCCATGGTCTTGTAATCATTCTGGAAATCGACCCAGCGACCCTGGCGCGTGACGTAATATTCCCATTCCTGGGTGAAGCGCAGCACCGACACCTGGCAATGGGCATTGAACTTGTCGATGCCGAATTTCAGGATGTCGTGACGCCCGGAAACGCCCAGTTCCTTTTCGGACTGAAGCTCTGCCGGCAGGCCGTGGCAGTCCCAGCCGAAGCGACGTTCGACCTTGCGGCCCTTCATGGTCTGGTAGCGCGGCACCAGATCCTTCACGAAGCCCGTGACCAGATGGCCATAATGCGGCAGGCCGTTGGCGAACGGCGGGCCGTCATAGAAGACGAATTCATTGTGCTTGCCATCCTTTTCCAGCGGGCGGAAATCGACCGACTGCTGGAAAACCGCGTTCTCCTTCCAAATCCGCTGCACTTCTTCCTCAATCCGGGGGAAATCCGGGTTGGGCTCGGCGGCGGGATAGGGCTGGAAGGTCGTATTCGACGCGGTCATGGGACACCCATGTTGTTGGCAATGCCCGGCGGGGGCGCGGAACAGGTCCGCACCCTTGGGAAACTCTCATGTAACGGCCTGCGCCCGTGCTGTCCAGAACGGGCGGGCGCAAGGCAACCCTGTCCCCGTCGTGGGTTGTCATCCCCTGGGGTGAATTTGATTCATCTGAGACTGAACCCTTCTCGTTCGTCGCCGCCGGATATCGGCCCCTATGCTGATCCCGGATATTGATCGGGGGGAGCATGATGGGTGTTGCGGAACGGAAATGGGCGGGCCTGTTGACCGTACTGGCGGCCGGTCTGGTGATCAGTGCGGCGCTGGGCACGCGGCAGAGCTTCGGCCTGTTCATCGGGCCTTTTGCCTTTGACCATGGCTTGCCGGTGACGCTGGTGGCCTTCGCCATCGCCCTGCACAACCTGACCTGGGGCTTGGCCCAGCCCGTGGCCGGGGCGCTGGCCGACCGTTATGGCCCGGCACCCGTGGTGGCGGTGGGAGCGGCCCTGTTCGCGGGCGGGCTGGCCCTGGCCGCGCTAGCGCCCGACGGGCCCATGCTGGTGCTGGGCATGGGGGTGCTGGTCGGGCTGGGGATCAGCGGCACCAGCTTTGGTGTGGTGATGAATGCCGTGGGCAAGGCCGTGCCGCCCGAACGGCGCAGCCAGGCCATGGGGCTGGCCTCTGCTGCGGGATCGTTGGGGCAGGTGTTGCTGGTGCCGCTGGCGCGCGGGGTCCAGGCGGGCTGGGGCCTGTCGGCCGCACTGCTGGTGCTGGGCGCGGTGATCCTGGCCGTGGCCCCGCTGGGCCTGCTGCTGGGCGGCCGGCAGGCAACCGGGGGCACCATGGAACCGGTCCTGCCGCTGCGCACCGTGCTGGCGGGAGCGGGGGACCATGGTGGTTACCGGCTGCTGACCCTGGGCTTCTTCGCCTGCGGCTTCCAGCTTGCCTTCATCGCCACGCATCTGCCGGGCTATCTGGCCCTGTGCCAGATGCCGACGGGACTGGCGGCGACGGCGCTTGCCCTGATCGGCCTGTTCAACATGGGCGGAAGCTGGCTGTGCGGTTGGCTGGGCGGGCGGTTCCCACCGCAATCGGTGCTGGGCTGGCTGTACCTGCTGCGGACCGGCGCTATTGCCGCCTTCGCCCTGCTGCCCAAAACGGACCTGTCCGTCACCCTGTTCGCGGCCTGTATGGGCGTGGTGTGGCTGGGCACGGTGCCGCTGACCAGCGGGGTGATCGCGCGCATGTTCGGCGTGCGCCATCTGGGCACCCTGTTCGGCGTCTGCTTCCTTTCCCATCAGGTCGGGTCCTTCCTGGGGGCCTGGGTGGGGGGATTGGTCTTCGACCTGACGGGTTCCTACGACCTGATCTGGGCCGCCACGGCGGCGACCGGGCTGGTGGCCGCCATCCTGAATTTCGCGATCCGCGATGGGGCCGATGCACGCCCCCGCCCGGCCCTTGCCTGAAACCGGAGGGATTTCATGACCGACAACGTGCTGTGCGCCGTCGCCGACGGCATCGCCACCCTGACCCTGAACCGGCGGGAGAAGCTGAACGCCATCGACTATGCCATGGCCGACGCCATCCTGGTGCATCTGGACCGGGCGGAGGCCGACGACGCCATCCGCGCCATCATCATCACCGGGGCCGGCGACCGTGCCTTTTCCGCCGGGGCCGACATCCGCCAGTTCGCCGACAGCGTGGCAGCAGGGCCGGCCGTGGCCGTGCGCGACTTCGTGCGGCGCGGACAGGCCATGACGGCGCGGATCGAGAATTTCCCCAAGCCCGTCATCACCGCCGTCAATGGTCTGGCCTTTGGCGGCGGGTGCGAGATTGCGGAGGCATCGCACCTGTCGGTGGCCAGCAACCGTGCCATCTTCGCCAAGCCTGAAATCCGGCTGGGCATGGTGCCCACCTTTGGCGGCAGCCAGCGTCTGGCCCGGCTGGCGGGGCGCAAGCGGGCGCTGGCCGCCCTGCTGACGGGTGACCCGTTTCCGGCGGCCACGGCGCAGGAGATGGGGCTGATCAATCAGGTGGTGCCGCATAACGGCCTGATGGATGCCGCCCGCGCCCTGGCCTTCGGCATCATCCGGCATTCGTCCCTGGCCGTGGCCGCCAATCTGGCCGCCGTGACCCGCGGCATCAACCTGCCCATTGCGGAGGGGCTGTCGGTGGAAAGCGAACAGTTCGCGCGGCTGGCCGCCACCCATGATCTGTCGGAAGGGCTGTCGGCCTGGCAGCAGGGGCGGGCGGCGGCCTATCAGGGCTGCTGAGGGGCCGGCCCCGGTGTCAGCGCCGACAGCAGCCAGTCGCGGAAGGCCCCGACCTCTGGCCGTTGCAACGCGTCGGGCGGGCTGACCAGCCAATAGGACATGCGGCTTCTGACCGGTGGCCCCAGCACCGGCACCAGTCGGCCGGCTGCGATGTCGGCGGCGGCGAGCGGCAGGCGGCCGATGGCAACGCCCAGCCCCTGGGCTGCGGCCAGCTGTGCCATCTGGATCGTATCGAAGCGCGACCCGCGCGACAGGTCCAGCCCCGTCACCCCGGCCAGTTCCGCCCAGGTGCCCCAATCCTCCGCCGTGGTCACGACATGCAGCAGGGTCTGGCCCGCCAGATCGGCCGGCGTGGCGATGCGTGCAGCCAGGGCGGGGGCGCAGACGGGTACCAGATCCTCCGTCACCAGCGGGACGGATGACAGGCCCGGCCAGTCGCCATGGCCGCGGCGGATGGCGACATCCACGCCGTCGCGGGTAAAATCGACCTGCCGCTGGACGGTATCGACATTCACCTGGATATCGGGATGGCGTTCCTGAAACCGGGGCAGGTGCGGGATCAGCCAGGCCAGACCGAAGGTCGGCGCCACGCTGACCGACAGCCGTCCCGTGGGCCGGCGACCGGGCACCCCATCCCCGGCCTGCGCCAGCGCGGCCAGCGCCGGCTGGATCGCTGCCAGATAGGCCGTCCCTGCCGGGGTCAGCGTCAGGCTGCGATTGCCGCGGGCGAACAGGGCGACGCCCAGCCAATCTTCCAGCGTGGCCACACCGTGGCTGACGGCGCTGGGCGTGATGTGCAGTTCGGACGCCGCCAGCTTGAAGCTGCCATGGCGCCCCGCCGCTTCGAACAGCCGCAGGGAATTCAGCGGCGGCAGGCGATAGGCCATGGCGGGGGCGGCCGGTGCGGGATCAGTCGGCGGCCCGCGCCATCAGGCGGCGGGTTTCGGCCGGATCGGTGGTCAGGGGCACCGTGAAGCTGACGATGGTGCCGCGGCCGGGATTGCTTTCCAGCTTCAGTTCCCCGCCATGGCGCAGGACCAGATCACGGACCAGGGTCAGGCCCAGGCCGGTGCCCGTCTCCCCCTGCGTGCCCGGCCGGCTGGCCTTGGGCCCGGCCTTCAGGGCCTGTTCCAGCTGGGCGGGCTCCATGCCGACGCCCTTGTCGGTGACGGCCAGTTCCAGCCGGTCGCCCAGGGCGCGGCTGGTGACATGGACAACGCCGCCTTGATGGCTGAACTTCACGGCATTCATCAGCAGATTGCGCAGCACGGCCAGGATCATGGTGCGGTCGGCCAGCACCCAGCGGTCGCCCGCCGCATCCAGGATCTGGATATCCTTGGCCTGGGCGGCGGACGCGACGTCGCGGATGGCGTCGCCCACCACCTCGCGCATGGGGAAGACGGTTGGGGCGAACGGCGTGCCCGACATCTGCACCCGCGACCATTGCAGCAGGTTTTCCAGCAGATCGAACACCTTGCGCGCCATCTCATGCACGGACCGGGCGAAATCGGCCGTGTCTTCCGGTCGCATCTTCGGCGCGTGGTCGGCCAGTTCCTGGGTCATGCCCAGCATGGAATTGAAGGGCCCGCGCAGATCGTGGGAGATGAGCGAGAAGAACCGCGTCTTCTCCCGGTTCAGGAAATCCAGCTCGTCATGGGCAGCGCGCAGGTCGGCCAGCGCGCGTTCCGCCTCCGCCCTTGCCTCGCGTTCGGCGGCGGCGGCGCTGTCGCGCACGGCCAGTGCCCGCTGCATCAGCCGACGCGCCACAAACAGCACGACCAGGACGGATGCGATGAAGCCCGCCACCGACACCAGAATGTCGGTCAGGGTGGGCAGCAGGCTGCTGAGGCGCGGGGCGACATAGACGACACGCCAGGGCGTCTGTCGCAATGGGGCGACCACGATCAACGGGTCGAACGGGCTTTGTGTCGCCAAGCCCCCATCAGCCAGTACCGGCAGGCCGGGGGCGTAGATCTGCTTGAAGTTGCGCGGCGGCTCCATGCCGGACCCACTGCTGGCGCCGGTGATGATGGTGCCGTCGGCATCGACCAGCAGGATCATCGAATTGGCGCGGTTGATGCTGCCCAGTGCCGATTGTACGCCGTCGACCGGCACCTCGATCCCGAAGACCCCGGCAAACCGCCCCTGAAGGTTCAATGGCAGGGACAGGGTGATCCCCGCCACCCCGCCATCGGCGTCGCGCGCCAGGCTCCATACCGGTTCCCCGCGGGGGTCGGCGTCGGGGCTGGCGGCGGCAAAGGGCGGGAAATTGGTGATGTGGGACAGGATGTCGATGCGGCTGCTCTCCGTCCAGGGATGGACGGCCACCATGCCGGTCAGCGAGGCATAGAACAGCCGGCGCACGCTGGGCACCACCTTCTGCGTCACCGCCATCAGCGGCAGCAGCTGTACCGCCATGGACGCTTCCTGCCGCCATCCAGCCTCGTCCGGGCGCGACAGGGCAGGGTCGGCATCGACCTGGGCGGGTGGCAGCGAGACGATGTTGCCGATCTGGTCCACCAGATAAGGCGGCGGCAGCCGGTCCAGGTTATAGCCGCGCTGCGGCGCGCTGCCGGGGTTGCTGGCCAGAAGGGCCGTCATCAGGCTGCTGGCAGGCACATCCGACGGTGCGGGATATTCGGCATAGAAGAATTCGGCCCGCTGGCGCAGGGCTTCCAGATGGCCGACGGCAATGCGCATATGCACATCCATCGCCGCGGCCCGGCCCCGCACCTGCGATGTCAGGATGGTTTCGAAATTGCGCACGCGGTCGGTGGCATGCGACCAGAGCAGAACGGCCCCCAGGATGCCGCCGGCCAGCAGGGCAAGCAGCAGCACCCGGTCCACCCGGACAGCGCCCACCAACGCCGATCGCCAATGCCTGACCGTCACGCGCCCCGTCCCCCGTTCCCGCGACGGACACCGGCCGAATCCATGGGGCAAAGCCCTTCGTGGTGGTTCGTCGGCGCCATCCAACCATTGGTATCATCATGCGCCAGACCGGGCAACGCGCGCTCAGCCTTCCCCCGCTGCACGGCAGCGAAATGCGCAACGAATTCGCCGGCTCCGGTAAAGTGTGACGTCTTTTTGCAGGAAAGCGCTTGACACCGGCGCCGCACGTCTCTATCACCGCGCTCCACGAGAGGGGCGCGTAGCTCAGGGGTTAGAGCACTCGCCTGATAAGCGAGAGGTCGGTGGTTCGATTCCACCCGCGCCCACCATCCCTCTCTCGGTTCGAAGAAGCCGGCCCGAAGGCCGGCTTTTCGCTTTGTCCCGGCAGGCGGTCGGGGCGCGTAGCTCAGGGGTTAGAGCACTCGCCTGATAAGCGAGAGGTCGGTGGTTCGATTCCACCCGCGCCCACCATCCCGCCGGAAAGCCAAACCGCGTAGATACGAAAAAGCCGGCCTTCGGGGCCGGCTTTTCGCGTTTCAGACTGTGATACCCTGTCCCGGCGCGGAACCGATCACCGGACTTCAACCGCCAGCGCCGCCGGCTCGGCTACGCCGCATGTGCGGTACGGCGGCAGTCTCGCCGTCCTACCCATTCCCGATGCGGCCGGCCTCATCGGGAGTGGGTAGGACGACCGGGTCAGGCCCGATAGACATTTGCCCGGCGCAGACGCAGCGCCACCGTCTGGCCCGGCGTCAGCGGCGTGGTGGTGGCGTGCCGGTCCAGGATGGCCTCCACCGTCCGCCCGTCCAGCAGCAGGTCCAGGCGAAGCTGCGGCCCCACAGGCTGGACCAGCCGGATGGTGGCAGAAAGGGTGCCGGGACCATGGCCGTCGGCCAGGTCGATTTCATGCGCGCGGATATAGGCCGTCGCGGGGCCGGCGGGCGGCAGTGCGTTCGACACCGGCACACGCACTCCGCCGATCAGGGCCGCCCCGTCGGACACGGTGCAGTCCAGCCGCGTGCCGCCCCCCAGGAAATCGCAGACGAAGGCGGAGGCGGGGTGGTCATAGACCTCCGCCGGGGTGCCCACCTGTTCGATCCGGCCCTTGTTCAGGATGGCGACACGGTCAGCCAGCTCCAGCGCCTCCTCCTGGTCGTGGGTGACGAAGACGGTGGTGACACCCATGCCCTTGTGGATATCACGCAGCCAGCGGCGCAGCTCCTTGCGCACCTTGGCGTCAAGCGCCCCGAACGGTTCATCCAGCAGCAGCACGCGCGGTTCGGTGGC
>CALRTC020000022.1:0-117978 GCA_943371025.1 Hydrogenophaga intermedia | reverse complement strand
AGCCATGGGATATCTCCTTTTGAGCCGTTAAGAGGGGCCGTTTCGGCCCAATCGATCTCGTGGACTGTTCAGGAAGGACGTCGCCGTTACCGTGGAAGACGCCGGGTCGGGTGCGTGACCGGCAGTTTCTTTTGGATCGGGCAATCCGTTTTGCTGATCGCGGCATCAGTCTTGCTTGGCTTTCGCCTTTTAAGGCTGGTCATTCACCGCTTTCCGCTCAACGCCTTGTCCAGAGCTTCGGTCTCTTCCTCCTGAGGGTGAACACGATGGGTTCGCCAAGAGATAAGCAGGAAGCGTGCCAACTGCGGAAATGGGGTGGAACCTATACTTTAGAGGTATATTCGGGGTCAAAATTGGCCAGCAAGGGCGGAATCTTCCCCCTGGCTGAAGAGCTTGCCGATGGTGCAGTGGGTGAATTTTGCCTAGGCAGGCATTTCCTGCCGGGCTGTAGACCGGAAACCGGAAAATGCGGACGACGCGGGCACCGTGACCGTTGTGGGTTTCCGACATCCAGGCCGGAAGCGGACCCGAAAATGCAAAAGCCGCCCGGCCACATGGTGACCGGGCGGCTTTATGCCATCTGGAAAGGATGGCGACCCCTGCTGGGCTCGAACCAGCGACCTACCGCTTAGAAGGCGGTTGCTCTATCCAGCTGAGCTAAGGGGCCGGATCGGGCAAGGGGCGGATCAGAAACGACCGATGCGCGGACGATCGGTGCGGAAATTGTCGGCGTAGTTCTTGGGGATCACCCGGCGTTCATGCCAGTCGGCGACGTCCACATCCCAGCCCTTCTTGGCTGCGAAGGCGAGCGCCGCTTCCTTGGTCGGGAACTTCACGCGAACCTGGTTCAGCGTGTCCCCCGAGCTGGTCCAGCCCATCATCGGCTCCGGACGGCGCGGCGTCGCCGGCTCATATTCCAACACCCAGTCGCCGACCTTGCCGCGGCCGGACTGCATCGTGGTCTTGGAGGGCTGGTAAATCCGGACCTTCATGGCAGAACCCTGTGACAATGATGGTTGATCCCAAGGGGATGGTCGGAGCGAGAGGATTCGAACCTCCGGCCTGCTGGACCCAAACCAGCCGCGCTACCAGGCTGCGCTACGCTCCGCCATTCAGGGGGTGGGAATACACCACCAGCGCGGCGGGAGCAAGCATGCCAACAACTTCCCCACCCCCCAGTGACACATGTCAGTGGCCTGCCTCTGCACGGGCATCGGCGCGAGGCCGGAAGATACCCGATAGAGCGCCGGGCACCATCACCAGCAGATTGCCCGCCACGGCCAGCAGCAACCCCGCGACACCCGCCAGCGTCCACTGGTAATCCTCGAAGAAGGTGGACACGACCAGGGCCACAATCGGCGTCATGATGGCGACATAGCCGGACCGGCCTGGCCCAATGCGGCCCAGGAGGAAGAAATAGGACAGGAATGCCGCGATGGAGCCGAACAGGGCCAGATAGACCAAGGAGCCGAAATAGGCCGGGGTGGCCACGATCGCGAAGCTGGCGCCCTGCGCGACCGCCACACAGGCCGTCAGGGCCGCACCGATCAGCATGCTCCACGCTGTCGTCGCAATTAGCGGCATGCCAGCCTTGCGGGTCTTGGACACGACGATATTGCCCAGCGACGCGGAGTAGTTGGAGAGCATCATCAGGCCGAATCCAAGCATGGCGCCACCGGTCAGCATGCCGCCATCCAGCTCCGGCGTGAACAACAGCAGCACACCGGTCACCCCCATGACCCCGCCGGCCAGGACGGCCGGCTTCATGGGCTGGCCCAGAAACAGGCGGGCATTGACGACATTCATCAGGCTGAGCACCGATCCGGCCACAGCCACGAGACCGGATGGCAACAACGCCGTCGCCTTGTAGACCAGCATGTAGTTGATGGAGAAATTAAACAGACCCGTCGCCGCCAGCAGCCACCATGTCCCGCGCCGGGGCATTACCGGCTGACGGCGGATGGCCAGATACGCCAGCAGCACCAAGCCCGCCAGCAGGAACCGGTAGGCAACGGACACGGCCGGGTGGACAGCCCCCAACTGGAACGTGATGGCATACCAGGTCGATCCCCAGATCAACGTGATGACGAAGAACAGGGCGATATTGACAGGCATGGGAACCACCGGGACAAAACGTGTACAGATGGCTATAGACCCGGCCATCCGGCGTTCCAATCCGAATGTTGTGGGGAGGACAATTCGCCCCCATGACACCCCCGACATCCCGTCGCCCGAACGGCAGCAATCACCGGGACAGGGGGTCAGATATCCAGGTCGACCTGATGGCTGTCAGGCGTCACCGCCATCAATGCATGGAGATATGACACGATTTTCACCGCGCGGTCCGTGTGCAGGGCCATGATGCGGCGCATTTCGGCCGCCAGATGCACGGCATCGATGCCGTCATGATGCGGAACGGGATCCGCCGCCACGATATTGGCCATCACCTCGGCAGCCTGCTCCGGGCTGGGTGGGGGCGGTGGCGGCTGATCGTCCTTCTGCTCCGGCTTCTGCTGATCGGGCTTATGCTGGTCGGCAAACCGGTCCAGGCTATGGCGGATACGCTGCTTCTGCGGGGGAGAAAGATCGGGAATCCCGTCTACCTCATCCATCACCAGATCAATCAACCGGTGACGCAGGCTGCGCTTGCCTCGCCCGTCATCCTCTCGCCGGTCCCGCGGTTCGATCCGGTTTACGCCCGAAACGTGCCGGTCCTTCACCGGCGCAGTAACCGGTGCTGGCGGGCGCTGCAAAGGTGGCGTGTAGAAAACCATCCGTTATTCTACCACGGCCCTGCAACCGGCTGGGCTGCCGCTTTCACGGGTTGTGCGACCGCCGCGTCCCGCTATACGCATGGGGCAGCGCATCCAGCAGTTCCTGTTTCACGGCCGGATCAATACGATTCCACGGTATGCCATGGATAGCGCCGTAGATCGCCCACAGGGCGTTGAGTGACACTTGCCCCGGATGCTGGTGCTTCAGCCGGACATAGGCGGCAATCGCACCAGCGGCCCGCAGGGCGTCCACGCTGTCCAGTCCGACCTCGGCCAGCCAACCAGCGGTCTTCGGCCCTGTATTTGGGATGGCCACCACATCATCCTTTATGGACGTCGGACACCAAAGGCCGGGTACAGCAGCCGGTCACCCGGCTTGATCCCCAGCCGCGCCGACAGGCCACCATTCAGTTCCAGCACGGCGATGGCGGGCCCCGCGGACGGCAGCGGCGTCAGGTCCAGCGGCTTGCCATGCTGGATGTTCAAGATTACGCCCTTGGTATCGATGAAGATGATGTCCAGCGGGATCAGGGTGTTCTTCATCCAGAAGGACATCGGCCCTTCCTCATCGTTCAGGAACAGCATTCCCTTCTCGTCGGGCATCTTCTCGACGAACATCAGACCATGGGCCTGCTGCTGCGGGGTCAGGGCCAGATCGACATTGAAGCTGTGACGCTGCCCGCCCTTGGTTTCCACCACCAGCGTGTCGTGGTTCAGGCCCGTCTGAGGCGCGGCCTGCGCCAGGACGGTGGGGACGGCAAGCGTGACACTGGACAGCGTCAGGGCGGCAGCAAGGAACAGACGGCGCAGCGGCATGGTTTCCGGCTTCAGGCTGGGAATTGATGGACGTTGTTTACCATAGAACGCGCACCGACGCTGCTGCCTGCCGCACCATGTCGCGGATCGGCCCTTCATGCGGGGGATCGGCCAGCTGGTCGAACCACCGGTCTGGTGGATTGCGTCCTTCCCGGCGGTTCCAGGTCAGCGCGCGCAGCACCTGTCGCGCCTCCACCGTCAGGTCGGCCTGCACCGGATCAATGCCGTTCAGCACGGCCCAGATGCCGGCCCAGGCCCGTCCCACCGACCAGGGGTTATAACCGCCCCCGCCCACAACAAGGGTGCGCGGCGCCAGCCCCACCAGATCGGCCACCGCCCGCCACAGCGCCCGATTGGACAGGGACAGGCGCGACAGGGGATCGTCGGCCAGGGCATCCGCGCCTGTCTGGATCATCATGGCCTGAGGCCGGAAAGCCACCGTCAGGGGGATGATCGCCTCTTCCACCAGATGGCGGAACTCGCTGTCATTCAGGCCGGCGGGCATGGGCAGGTTGCGGGCCATGCCGCCGGCGCGATCGTGCAGCAGGCCGGTATGGGGCCAGCGCCCTTCCTCGTGGATTGAAACGGTCAGCACCCGCTCATCATCATGAAAGGCATCCTGGACCCCGTCGCCGTGATGGGCATCCAGATCTATATAAAGGATGCGGTCCAGCCCCTGGTCCAGCAGGGCCATCAGCCCCAGCACAGGCGCGTTGAAGAAGCAGAAGCCGCTGGCCCGCGCCGGTCGGGCATGGTGGGTGCCGCTGGCCGGTGAATGCACCACCCCGCCATCGCGCACCAGTTCGGCCGCCAGGATGGCCGCACCGGCCGCCACGGCCGGCCGGCGGTACATTTCCGGAAAGATGGGATTTTCCAGCTTGCCCAAGCCATAGGTCTGCGCCGTCACCAGATCGACCCGCTGGTCCCGCTCCGCCCGCGCCACAGCCGCGATATAGGCCCGGTCATGGAACCGGGCCAGTTGTTCCTCGCTGGCCTGCGGGCTGTCGCGATACCGGTCGTCGGCCAGCCAGCCCATGGCCCGGATCAGATCGGTGGCGACGCTGACCCGCGGGATCGACAGGGGATGCTTGGGCCCATAGCTGGAATGGCGATAAATCTCGCCCCCCAGGTAAAGCGGGCGTTCCAGGGCGCAGACGGTCGGCAGGGCGAGATCGGGCATAAGCGGCAATCTAGGCAGGCGACACCTGGGCGGCAAGCCTGCCCGCCGCCTATTTCACCGCCTCATGATCATAAGAGAAGACGCGGGCCAGCTTCCACCCATCGGCATCCAGCCGCCAGAGCTGGGTGAAGCGCGCCTTTCCCGCCAGCCTTTCCGGCCCATTGCCCTTGCGTTCATAGAAGACATGCTCACCCTGTTCCAGAACGCCGATGCCGGCGATGGGGTGCAGGGTCATGGTACCCGGCACCAGCTCGCGCCGCGACCGCCAGGCATCGGGGGCCTGACGGGCTTCGCAATTCTTCTTGTACAAGGCGATGAAGCTGGCGGCCGACCGGGCCACCTCCCCTTCCTTGTCGTGATACATCTCGAAATCGGGCGTCAGCAGGGTCGCGGCGCGGGCGGGGTCGCAGCCTTCGAAAAACAGTTCGAAGAAATCCGCATCGACCTTTTCCATGGTCTGACGTAACGCCGGCCCCTCCGGCAGGGTCGCAGCATTGGCGGCGCTGCCGACAGAACTTGTGGCAAGCAACAAGGCCGCGAATGCTCCCGTCAACCAGCGCATAGCATCCTCCATGTCGATCCAATATCCGATTGGATAATGGACCGACAGGGAAGCCAAGGTCCAACGGCAGCAACGTGGCCGGTACCAATGCGCTTGCGGCGGGGTCACAGGTTTGTCATAACCAGCGCATCTCACTGGGGGGAGCCGATGGTCGGCTGAGAGGTTCCGGACGGAACGACCCCTGGAACCTGATCCGGCTGATACCGGCGTAGGGACAGTGACCAATGCGCAATTCGCCGGGGCCCGTCGCGACCCCGCCACCGCCCGCCATCCATTTGAAAGATGCCGCGCTGTCGTTCGGGGGCCGCGTGGTATTCCGTGACCTGTCGCTGACGGTGCCCGCCGGGCGTACCACCTGCCTGCTGGGGCCCAGCGGGGTGGGCAAGACCAGCCTGCTGCGCCTGATCGCCGGCCTGGCCAAGAGCGACGGGGCCGTTTCAGCCGATGATGCCCAGCCCGTGGCCGGACGCATCGCTTGGATGGGACAACAGGATCTGCTGCTGCCCTGGGCCACGGCACTGGATAACATCCTGTTGGGGGTAAGGTTGCGTGGGGGCCGGGCTGACCATGATGACCGTGACCGCGCCCTGTCCTTGCTGGAAGCCGTTGGTCTGGCCGACCGCGCCGGCAGCCGGCCAGACGCCCTGTCGGGCGGCATGCGCCAACGTGTGGCGCTGGCCCGTACCCTGTTCGAGGATCGGCCCGTCGTGCTGATGGACGAGCCCTTCTCTGCCCTGGACGCCATCACCCGCCTGCGGCTTCAGGATCTGGCGGCCGGACTGCTGGCCGGCCGGACCGTTCTGATGGTCACCCATGACCCGATGGAGGCGCTGCGCCTGGGCCATCAGGTGCTGGTCCTGTCCGGTCATCCGGCCGCTCTGTCCGATCCCATTCTGCCCCCCGGCCCCGTGCCGCGCCCGCCGGACGACCCCGAACTGCTGTCCCTGCAGGGCCAATTGCTGGCCCGTTTGCGTGGCGATGAAGCGGAGGACGCGCCATGACCGGTCGCCTGCTGCGCGGGATTATCACGCTGGCCGGGCTGCTGCTGGCCTGGGGCCTGCTGGTGCATCTGGCCGACCTGCCACATTATATATTGCCGGGCCCGGACCGGGTTGCGGCCCGCCTGTGGTCGGACCGTGCGCTGCTGGCCCAGCATGCCGGATATACGGCGCTGGAGATCATCCTGGGGCTGGTGCTGGGCACGCTGTCGGGCGGGCTGGCGGCCCTGGCGCTGACGGCATCCGCCGCCGCCCGCCGCTGGCTGCTGCCATTGCTGCTGGCCAGCCAGGCCGTGCCCGTCTTCGCCATCGCGCCGCTGCTGGTGCTGTGGCTGGGCTATGGGCTGGCCTCCAAGGTGGCGATGGCCACCCTGATCATTTTCTTCCCCGTCACGGCCAGCTTCTATGACGGGTTGCGCCGCACCGATCCCGGCTGGCTGGACCTGGCCCGCACCATGGGGGCCAGCCCCTGGACCGTGCTGCGCCATATCCGGCTGCCGGCCGCCCTGCCCGCCTTCGGCTCCGGCCTGCGTATGGCCGCCGCCATCGCCCCCATTGGCGCCATTGTGGGCGAATGGGTGGGGGCGTCGGCGGGGCTGGGCTATCTGATGCTGCATGCCACGGCGCGTGTGCAGACGGACCTGACCTTTGCCGCCCTGTTCATCCTGGCGCTGCTGGCTGTTTGCCTGTGGCTGCTGGTCGATTTCCTTCTCCGCCGGGCCCTGCCCTGGCTGCCCGACAGCGTCATCACCAAGGAACCAAGCCCATGAAGAAGAACTGGCTGCGCGCCGCCGCCCTGGCGGCCGCCCTGTCCGTCACCGCCCTGCCGGCCATGGCCCAGGAAAAGGTGACAGTCCTGCTCGACTGGTTCGTCAATCCGGACCATGGCCCGCTCTACGTCGCCCAGGAATTGGGCTATTTCAAGGATGAAGGCCTGTCGGTGGACCTGATCGCGCCGGCCGATCCCAATGATCCGCCGCGCCTGGTCGCCGCCGGCCAGGGGGATATCGCCATCTCCTATCAGCCGCAATTGCACCTGCAGGTCGATGCCGGCCTGCCCGTGGCCCGGTTCGGCACGCTGGTCGCCACGCCGCTGAATACGGTCATCGTGCTGAAGGACGGCCCCATCAAGTCCATCAAGGACCTGAAGGGCAAGAAGGTCGGCTTCTCCGTCGGCGGGTTCGAGGATGCGCTGCTGGGCGCCATGCTGGAGAAGCACGGGCTGTCCTTGAAGGACGTGACGTTGGTGAACGTCAATTTCTCCCTGTCGCCGGCCCTGTTCGCAGGCCAGGTGGACGCCATCGTCGGCGGCTATCGCAATTTCGAACTGAACCAGATGGTCATCGAAAACAAGCCCGGCCGCGCCTTCTTCCCGGAAGAGGAAGGGGTGCCCGCCTATGACGAACTGGTCTTCATCACCAACAAGAACAAGCTGTCCGACCCGCGCCTGGGCCGGTTCCTGAACGCCGTGGAGCGGGGTACCCAGTATCTGGTGAACCATCCGGAAGAGGCGTGGAAGCTGTTCATCAAGGGTCGCGCCGATCAGGATAATGAGTTGAACCGCCGCGCCTGGGCCGACAGCGTCGCCCGCTTCGCCCACAGCCCCCGTGCGCTCGACCGCACGCGCTATGAACGGTTCGCGCAGTTCCTGAAGGCGCGCGGCCTGATCAAGACCACGCCGCCCGTCGACAGCTACGCGGTGGAAATGAAGTAAAGAGTGGATCCGGGGCCGACCCTGCCGCCGGCCCCGGCCAGACTCACTTCGTCTTCAGCAGATCGCGGATTTCCGTCAGCAGCAATTCGGACTTGGTCGGCTCAGTCGGCTTGGCATCCTCCCGCTTCTTGAAGCGATTTACCTGCTTGACCAGGATGAACACCGCCCAGGACACGATGAAGAATTTGATGACGGCATTGATGAACAGGCCGTAATTCAAGGTGGTGGCACCGGCATCCTTCGCGGCCTTCAGGGTCGGATAGTCGCCACCTGACAGGCTGACGAAATAGTCGGAAAAATCGATCCCGCCCAGAACATAGCCCAGCGGCGGCATCAGGATGTCATTGACCAGCGAGGTCACGATGGCCGTGAAGGCGGCACCGATGATGATACCTACAGCCAGATCCACGACATTGCCGCGACTGATAAAGGTCTTGAACTCGTTCAGCATCATTCCCCCTTTGTCCCAGGGCGACCGTTGCCGCCCGTCCCGGCGATCAGCATGGTCGATATGCGGTCCGGTTGCAAAGCCCTGAAATGGGGCTATGCCGCAAGCGGCCGGGGCTTGCCGAAATGCCCGGTTGGATGGAATCTGCTGGCGATTCCCTTTGACCGGATGTCCCCATATGCCCACCGACCGCCCCACCCCACCCGGCCTTGTCCGTGATCTCACGGCACTGACGGCCCTTTATGGTGCGCCCGGTGGCCCGTCGCTGGCCAAGGTCAGTCCGGTCCTGACGCCGGCCTATCGCCGCTGGATCGAGGCATCACCCTTCTGCGCCCTGGCTACCGTCGGACCCGGTGGTCTGGACGTGTCACCACGGGGTGATGCCGGCCATGCCGTGGTGGTGCGGGACGATCGGACCCTGCTGATGCCCGATCGCCGCGGCAACAACCGTATCGACAGCCTGCGCAACATCCTGGATGACCCGCGTGTGGCGTTGATGTTCCTGATCCCCGGCGTGAATGAGGCGCTGCGGGTCAACGGGCGGGCGGCGATCAGCATCGACCCCGACCTCTGTGCGGATCTGGCCATGGATGGGCATCTGCCCCGCAGCATGCTGTGGATCGATATCGACGAGGTCTATTTCCAATGCGCCCGTGCCCTCATCCGCTCCGACCTATGGGCGCTGGGGGCAAGGGGCCGGCCAGATGGCATCCCCACCGCCGGCCAGATGACGGCGGAAGCCAGCAACGGGACCGAAGGGGGCGACGCCTATGACGCCGCCCTGCCCGACCGGCAGCGCCGGACGCTGTGGTGAAGAATTAGAACGGAGGCATGCGGATGTGGTCGCTGTTACGTGTAATGGCTGTGGGGCTGGCGGTGCTGCTGTTCCTGGTCCTGCCCATGGCCCTGCGGTCATCCATCCCCGACCCGCTGTTCGACCTGTGGGACAGTTTGCTGACGCCGCTGCGCAACCCGGTGAACAGCTTCTGGTGGCAATATTTCCACCGCTATGACCAGCAGCCGCTGTTTCAGCTGTCAACCCTGCTGAGCCAGGCGGCCATCATCACGGGCGGGATCGAGGCCGTGCGTTGGCTGTGGCGACACCGCGCGGCATAAGCCCCTCAGCGCACGCCCGTGCCGCTGATCCAGCCACCGCCCAGCATGCGTTCCCCGTCATAGAAGACGGCCGCCTGTCCCGGCGAGATGCCATATTGCGCGGCTTCCAGGTCCAGCACGGCATTACCGTCGCCATGCAGCAGCAGGGTGGCCGCCGCCGGCGCCTGGGCCGAGCGCAGCTTCACCGCCACCGGCAGGGGCACGCCCACAGCCGGCCGGCCCAGCCAGTTCACCTCGCGCACCATCACCCTGTCACGGGCCAGTGCGGAACGGGGGCCGACAACGACCTGATTGCTGATCGGATCGACACGGACGACATAGAGCGGATCGACATCGTCGCCTGCGTCGGTCTTGCGGCCCCCGATACCCAGGCCCTTGCGCTGTCCCACCGTATAATTGATCACGCCCGTGTGCCGCCCCATCACCGTGCCGTCGACATGCACGATCTCCCCGGGCCGCACGGCGCCGGGCCGCAGCTTCTCCACCACCTGGGCATAGCCGCCCGTGGGCACGAAACAGATATCCTGGCTGTCGGGCTTGTCCGCCACGGCCAGCCCCAGCGCATCGGCGATGGCCCGGGTTTCCGTTTTCGGCTTGTCACCCAGGGGGAAGCGCAGGAAATCCAGCTGTTCCTGCGTCGTCGCGAACAGGAAATAGGACTGGTCGCGGCCATGGTCGGCACCGCGCAGCATGGCCGCCACCCCATCCACCATGTCGCGGCGCGCATAATGGCCCGTGGCCATGCAGTCGGCCCCCAGCTCGCGAGCCTGGTCCAGCAGGTCCTTGAACTTGACCGTCTGGTTGCAGCGGACACAGGGGATCGGCGTCTCCCCCTTCAGATAGGTGTCGACGAAATCATCCATCACCGATTGCTTGAACCGGCTTTCGTAATCCAGCACGTAATGCGGGATGTCGATCTGGTCGGCCACGCGGCGGGCATCATAGATGTCCTGGCCGGCACAGCAGGCGCCCTTCTTGCCCACCGTCATGCCGTAATCATAAAGCTGCAGCGTGATGCCGACGACATCATAGCCGTCGCGCTTCAGCATGGCGGCAGCCACGGAGCTGTCCACGCCGCCGGACATGGCGACGACGACGCGGGTATCGGCCGGGGCCTTATCGATTCCAAGCGAGTTCATGGGGCGGAATATAGCCGCGCCACCGCCGCTGACAATCGCGTATCGGACGCAGGCCCGCTATGATCGCGCGCAGGATAACGGGAAGGAAGCCCCATGCCGCATGTGAAGGCCAACGGTATCACCATCGCCTATCAGGATGAAGGGACCGGCCCCGCCCTGCTGCTCTGCCATGGCTGGCCCGAACTGGGCCATAGCTGGCGCAAACAGGTGCCGGCCCTGGTCGCCGCCGGCTATCGCGTCATCGTGCCCGACATGCGCGGATTCGGCGGCACCGACGCGCCGGCGCCCATGGAGGATTACACGATCCTGCATCTGGTGGGCGATCAGGTGGCCTTGCTGGACGCGCTGGGCATCGATCATTGCACCATCATCGGCCATGATTGGGGGGCACCCGTTGCCTGGCATGCGGCCCTGATGCGGCCCGACCGGTTCCGCGCCGTGGCTGGCCTTGCGGTGCCCTGGTCGCCGCGCGGTCCCCATGGCAGCCTGGTCGGCATGGCCCGCGCCCAGGGCCTGCACCGTTTCTACATGGTCTATTTTCAGGATGAAGGCGTGGCGGAGGCCGACCTGGGTGCCGATCCTTATCAGACCCACCGCCGCCTGCTGGTTGGCGCGTCGGGTGCCGCTGCGGCCGAGGGCAAGGGCTGGCCGCTGGTCATTCCGGAAGGGAAGGGGCTGGTGGAGACCTGCCCGCCCGTCGACACCCTGCCCAACTGGTTGAGCGAGGATGATCTGCAGGTCTATGCCAGCACCTATGCCGCCACCGGCTATCGCGGCGGGCTGAACTGGTATCGCAATCTGGACCGCAACTGGGCGCTGACGGCCCCCTGGCACGGCGCCCCGATCACGGTTCCCGCCTGCTTCATCGCCGGTGCGCTGGACGGGGTGCTGCGCATGCCCGGCATGGACAAGGCGCTGAAGGCCATGGAAGGCAGGACCTGCACGGATTTCCGGGGCACCACCCTGGTGGACGGCGCCGGCCATTGGGTGCAGCAGGAAGCGCCCGACGCCGTGAACGAGGCCCTGCTGCGCTTCCTGGCCGGAATTCGCCCATGACCATGCTGAAGGGTGGCTGCCTGTGCGGTGCCGTCGCCTATGAGGTCGCGGACGCCTTCGAATATGCGGTCAATTGCCATTGCTCCAATTGCCGTCGCGCCACCGGATCGGCCTTCAAGCCCCTGGCCGGGATCAAGGCCGAACATCTGACCCTCACGCGGGGGCGCGACCGGCTGTTGATCCATGGCGACGAGGTGAACCATGACGCGCATTGCAGGGCCTGCGGCTCCCTGCTCTATTCCCTGGTGCGGGACGCGGCCTATGTCCATGTCACCATGGGCACGCTGATCGATGCGCCCACGATCCGGCCATCGGCCCATATCTTCGTCGGCTCCAAGGCCCCCTGGTACACCATTACCGACACCCTGCCGCAGTTTCAGGGCCATATTGGCGACGACTGATCCTTGTTAAATGTTCGGACTCCTATATAATGCCAGCAACAACCAAAGGGTGGAAAGCTTGGCATGATCGAGGACATGTTCGACCGGTTGAGCGAACCGCCGGCCAACCGGCTGGCCGATGGATTCGTGCGGGTGGCCGCGGCTTTGAAGGCCAATGACTGGCGCGACGCCACGGCCCACGGGCTGACGGCCACCCAGGCGCGCATCCTGTCGCTGCTGCGGGACAATCCCGACGGACTGCGCCCCGTCCTGATCGCCGGGCGGCTGGGCGTGAAGGCCCCGACGGCCAGCGAGGCGGTGACCACCCTGATCCAGAAGGGGCTGGCCCTGCGGGTGCAGGCCCCCGATGACGGGCGCGGGCATCTGGTGCTGGCTACGCGTGAAGGCTTGGCGCTGGCCGATCGTTTCGGTGGCGGGCCGATTTTCCTGATCGACGCCCTTGCCGATCTTCCGGTATCGGAACAACTGATCCTGCTGCGGCTGATGCTGCGCCTGATCCGGGGGCTGCAACGGGCCGGGCATATCCCGATCAGCAAAATGTGCTTGGATTGCAAGTACTTCCAGCCGAATGTCAATCCGGGCACTGACCTGCCGCACCATTGCCATTTCGTGGGTGCGCCGTTGGGCGACCGGCATCTGCGCCTGGACTGCCCCGAGCAATCCCCCGCCCCGGCGCCCGTCGCGGACGAGGTCTGGGCCGGCTTCCTAAATACCAGCGGAGAGGCATGATGAGCCTGATCCTGAACCACCTGCTGATCGGCACGCCGCAGCCGCTGGGCAATGGCCCTCTGCCCACCAGCATCGCCAGCCGCCGCCCCGTTTCCGGCCCTGCGCGCCTGACGCGCGACGGGCTGGAGGGCGACCGGGTCGGCAATGCCAAGGTGCATGGCGGTCCGGAAAAGGCCGTGCATCTCTATCCGCGCGACCATTACGCCGCCTGGGCCGCCGAGTTGCCGGATATGGCATCGAACCTGACAGAGCCCGGCGCGTTCGGAGAGAATCTGGCGGTATCGGGGGTGACGGAGGCTGACGTCTGCATTGGCGACATCATCGCCATCGGCACGGCCCACCTGCAACTGTCACAGCCGCGCCAGCCCTGCGCCACCCTGGGCCGCCGTTTCGGCCTGCCCACCCTGCCTAAGCGGGTGCAGCAGACAGGTCGCACCGGCTGGTACTATCGCGTGCTGACGGAAGGTGAAATCCGTTCCGGTGACGAAATCATCATTGTGGAACGGTCCAATCCGGACTGGCCGCTATCCCGCCTGCTGCGTGCGCTCTATCACGACATGCTGGACCGGGAGACCTTGGCGGCGATCAGCACCCTGCCCGGCCTCAGCCCCGGCATGCAGCGCCTGGCCGGCAACCGGCTGGCCAATGGGGCAGTGGAGGATTGGGCACCGCGCCTGGGGGCATGACCGCCCCACAGGCACGGACCTTTGCGCGTCAGACGGTCTCCGCCACCGGCACGACGGGCCGCGGCTTGCCGTCCTTGTCCAGGGCCACATAGGTGAACAGGCCTTCGGTCACCTTGTAGGCAGTGCCGTCCAGTTTGCGCACCCAGACATCAATGCGCACGCGGATGGAGGTGCGGCCCACGCGTTCCACTTCCGTATAGCAATTCACCTCGTCACCGACGCTGACAGGGCGGTGGAACTTCATCGCCTCGACGCCCACGGTCGCCACGGGCCCGCGGGCCAGACGCAGGGCCGGTGCGGCCCCGGCCAGGTCCATCTGGGACATGACCCAGCCGCCGAACACATCGCCATTGCCGTTCAGATCCTTGGGCATGGCAAAGGTGCGGGATGCCGGGGCATCGCGGTCGAAATCGGGAATTCTCTCGGTCATCAACGGGCCCTCCTCGGGCAAATCACAAAATATGGTGGCCTATATCATCGGGAGATACCGCATCTCCTTGAACCTTGACGTTTCCCCTCTCTATAATGGGGCATGACCGACCTGTTTCAGAATACCGCCGCCAAGCAGGACAGCTATTCCGCCCAGGACATCGAGGTTCTGGAGGGGCTGGAACCCGTTCGACGCCGCCCAGGCATGTATATCGGTGGCACCGATGACCGTGCCCTGCACCATCTGGTCGCCGAAATCCTGGACAATGCCATGGACGAGGCCGTCGCCGGTCACGCCAGCCGCATCGACCTGGACCTGTCGGCCGACGGCACGGTGACCGTGCGCGACAATGGCCGCGGCATTCCGACAGACGAACATCCCAAATATCCGGGCAAATCCGCCCTGGAAGTCATCTTCACCACCCTGCATTCGGGCGGCAAGTTCTCCGGCAAGGTCTATGCGACCTCCGGCGGTCTGCATGGCGTCGGCTCCGCCGTCGTCAATGCCCTGTCCGACCGGCTGCATGTGGAGGTGGCGCGCGATCGCCAGCTTTACACCCAGACCTTCTCCCGCGGCCTGCCGCTGGGGCCCCTGACCCATGCAGGATCAGTGCAGAACCGGCGCGGCACCACCGTCAGCTTCCATCCCGATGCGGAGATTTTCGGCGCGGAAGCGCATTTCAAGCCGGAACGGCTCTACCGGCTGTGCCGGTCCAAGGCCTATCTCTATCGCGGCGTGGAAATCCGCTGGTCCTGCGACACGTCCCTGGTCACCGCCGACAGTGGCGTGCCGGCGGCGGAGGTGCTGCATTTCCCCAACGGCCTGCTGGATTATCTGAACGGCGCCTTGAAGTCGCGGACAACCGTCACGCCCCAGCCCTTTGCGGGTCAGGCGGATTTCCCCGGCGATGCCGGCCGCGCCGAATGGGCCATCGCCTGGCCAGAGGATGATGAGGGCTTCAGCCACACCTATTGCAACACCATCCCCACACCGCTGGGCGGTACGCATGAGGTGGGGTTGCGCGGGGCCCTGACCCGGGCCATCAAATCCTATGGCGAAATGCTGGGCAACAAGCGGGCGGCCAACATCACCGCCGATGACGTGATGGAAGGCGCCACGATCCTTCTGTCCGTCTTCATCCGCGATCCGCATTTCCAGGGCCAGACCAAGGAACGGCTGGTCAGTGCCGACGCACAGAAGTTTACAGAAGCGGCCGTGAAGGACCGGTTCGACCATTGGCTGTCCGGGTCGCCCGATGCGGCCAAGGCCCTGATCGAACGGCTGATCGAAAAGGCAGAGGAACGGGCCCGCAGACGCGCGCAGAAGGAGATGGCGCGCAAGACGCCGACCCGTCGCCTGCGCCTGCCCGGCAAGCTGGCAGATTGTTCGCGCCAGAGTGCTGAAGATACCGAGATTTTCATCGTCGAGGGCGATTCGGCCGGTGGCTCGGCCAAACAGGCCCGAAGCCGCGAGACCCAGGCCATTCTACCGCTGCGGGGCAAGATTCTGAACGTGGCTTCGGCCAGTGTGGACAAACTGCGTGGCAACCAGGAACTGGCCGATCTGGCCCAGGCGCTAGGCTGCGGCACGGGCAAGGAATTCAGCGTCGACAAGCTGCGCTATGAACGCGTCATCATCATGACCGACGCCGATGTCGACGGCGCCCATATCGCCTCGCTGCTCATGACCTTCTTCTATCGGGAGATGCCGGGCCTGATCCAGCAGGGCCACCTGTACCTCGCCCTGCCCCCGCTCTATCGCCTGGCCGGCGGCGGCAATACCCGCTATGCCCGCGACGACGCGCATAAGGACGAGTTGATGAAGACCGTCTTCAAGGCGGTGAAGGGCAAGGTGGAGATCAGCCGTTTCAAGGGCCTGGGCGAAATGCCGCCCGCGCAGTTGAAAGAAACCACCATGGACCCGAAGAAGCGCACCCTGCTGCGCGTCGTGGTCCCCGACCAGCGCGACCCCGACCAGAAGGATGATGTCGAGGAGACGAAGGCCCTGGTCGAAAGCCTGATGGGACGCAAGCCGGAACTGCGCTTCAAATTCATCACCGAGAACGCGAAGTTCGCCCAGGATCTGGACGTCTGATCTCTCCCCCCGGTCTGGACAAAAGAAAACCCCCGGCGGGGACAAGCCAACAGTTCCGCACCAGCCCGATAAAGATCGCGATCTGGCATAAAAAAGGGGCAGCCCGAAGCCACCCCTCCAAACCATTCCCATGCATTGGCCGCTGAGTGTCAGTTCCCCGACTGCGCCATCTGTTCGTCGCGCTGGCGCACCTTTTCCTGGCGTGCGTTGTAAATGCCGGCACAGATGATGCCGATGGCGACGATGGTCACCACGATCGTTGCCAAGGCATTGACCTTGGGGCTGAGCCCCAGACGCACGGATGAGAAGACGATCTGGGGCAGGGTCGTGGATCCCGGACCCGATACGAAACTGGTGATGACCAGATCATCCAAGGACAGGGTGAATGCCAGCAGCCAGCCCGACACGATGGCGGGCGCAATCAGCGGCAGGGTAATGACGAAGAACACCTTGGCCGGCCGCGCGCCCAGATCCATTGCCGCTTCTTCCAGGCTGGCATCCATGGATACCAGGCGCGACTGCACCACCACCGTCACGAAGGACATGGTGAAGGTGACATGGGCCAGGATGATGGTCAGCATGCCGCGACCCTCTGGCCAGCCGAATATCTGTTCCATGCTGACAAACATCAGCAGCATGGACAGACCCATGATGACCTCCGGCATGACCAGCGGCGCCGACACCATGCCGGAAAACATGGCCCTGCCCTTGAACATGCCGAACCGGGCCAGCATCATGCCGGCCATGGTGCCCAGCACAACGGCGCAGGTGGCAGAAATAAAGGCCACCCGCACCGACAGCCAGGCCGCAGAAAGCAGCTGATCGTCGCGCATCAACTCGCCATACCAGCGGAAGGAAAACTCGCTCCACACCGATACGGACCGGTTGTCGTTGAAGGACAGCACGATCAGCAGCACGATCGGGATATAGAGGAACAGCAGTCCGACCAGCAGTCCGCCGCGCAGGAACCAGGATTTCGGCATTACGGGTGCCCCCCCTGCTTGCCCTGCACATTCTGGAAAACCATGATCGGCACCACCAGGAAAAGCAGCAGCGCCACGGCCACAGCGGATGCCAACGGCCAGTCGCGGTTATTGAAGAATTCCGTCCAGAGCGTGCGGCCGATCATCAGAGTATCCGGCCCACCCAGCAGTTCCGGGATCACGAATTCGCCCGTGGCCGGGATGAAGACCAGCAAGGCCCCCGCGACCATGCCGGGAACGGACAGCGGCAGAGTGATGGTCAAAAACGCCTTCCAGGGCGGGCAGCCCAGATCGGCCGCCGCTTCCAGCAGCGTATTGTCCAGCTTCTCCAGCGTCGAATAGAGCGGCAGGATCATGAACGGCAGGTAGGAATAGGTGATGCCGATATAGGTTGCCACGGGCGTGTAGAGAATCTGCAACGGCTGATCAATGATGCCCAGCCACATCAGCACATTGTTCAGCACGCCATTGTTGGACAGGATGCCGATCCAGGCATAGACGCGGATCAGAAAGCTGGTCCAGAACGGCAGGATGATCAGCATCAGCAAAGGGGCCCGCCATTTCGGGTCCGCCTTGGCAATGGCATAGGCCACCGGATAACCCAGCAGCAGACAGCAGATGGTGGAAATGAAGGCGATCTTCAGGCTGTTGAGATAGGCGACGATATAGAGATCGTCCGTCACCATATAATGGAAATTATAGAAGGTGACAGTGATCTGGTATTTCAGATCCTCCACCGTTTCGATCAGCGCCGTGAAGGGCGGGATCGCCATCTGGCTTTCGGCCAGCGCGATCTTCAGCACGATCAGGAACGGCACCAGGAAGAACAGCAGCAGCCAGGCATAGGGAACGAAAATCACCAGCGCCTTGCCGGACAGGCCGACACGCTGAAGCAATCCCAGGAACCCTGTATGCCGCATCTCGCTCTGGACGGTCTCGGTCATCGCGTGATCCCCCGCCCGGTCAGTTGGTCAACACACTGCCGGCGAACGGCCGCCAGGTCAGATAGACCCTGTCCTCCCAGGTGATGGGCATTTCCGTGCGGCGCATCACCATCGGCGCCGTGACACGGACCCGCTTGCCGGTGCCCAGTTCGATCTCATAGATCGACACATCACCCAGATAGGCAATTTCCTTCACGGTGCCGACGGCCTGGTTGCGGCCATCGCCGCTGACGGGCGGGTCCTTGGAAATGGTGATTTTCTCCGGACGCACCGCGACCCAGCATTCCGTACCGGGCGCCACATGGCCGGGATGACTGACATAAAGATCGCAATCGGCCTCATCTGACCGGATCAGGGAATGGTCCGGCTCCGACTCCACGATGCGGCCGTGGAACATGTTGACCGACCCGATGAATTCGGCCGTGAAGCGGCTGTTGGGATATTCATAGATCTCGGTCGGCGTGCCGATCTGGGCAATGTATCCCCGGTTCATCACGGCGATGCGCGACGACATGGTCATCGCTTCTTCCTGGTCATGGGTCACGATCACGAAGGTGATGCCGACCTTTTCCTGGATATTGACCAGTTCGAACTGCGTCTGTTCCCGCAGCCTCTTGTCCAGCGCCCCCAGCGGTTCATCCAGCAGCAGCAACTTCGGCCGTTTGACCAGCGCCCGGGCAAGGGCGACGCGCTGACGCTGGCCACCGGAAAGCTGATGCGGGCGGCGCTTGCCGAACTGACCCAACTGGACCAGATTCAGGACATCGGCCACCCGCTCCTTGATTTCTGCCGCCGCCACCTTGTCCTGGTGCAGGCCGAAGGCGATATTCGCCTCCACACTCATATGCGGAAACAAGGCGTAGGACTGGAACATCATGTTCACCGGCCGCTCATAGGGCGGCACGTTGGACATGTCGACGCCATCGATGAAAATCTTGCCTTCGGTCGGCTGCTCGAAGCCGGCCAGCATGCGCAGCAGCGTGGTCTTGCCAGAACCGGACCCGCCCAGCAGGGAAAAGAACTCGCCCCGATAGATGGAGAGTGACACATCGTCGACGGCGGTGAAATCGCCGAACTTCTTGGTCACCTTCTCGATACGGACATAGGGCTTCTCATTCGGGTCCCGCCAAGGTTCAAGCTTGGTCTGGGTCCGCGAGGGCTGCGCAGTGGCCATGTCCGTATCTGTCCCTGTCCGGTTGGCGTTATCGGTTGGGTGACGCGTGCATTCACGCACCGCACAATTCTATACGCGACAAGGGTGCTGCGGATAGAGGGAGCATGGGGGCCACCGCAATTTTCATGAAAATCCGCTACATACACCCGACGGCGTCAAGAGCCGGGCGGTAGCATCAAACACTGCAACTGCCCAGCATCTCTGCAACCTTCTGGCGCCACCCCAAGCCCCAGTCCGCATAACGCCGGTCAGGGGGCCGAACCGTTCAATCTCCCGAAATAGGTGGAGGCGATATCAGTTCCACAGCGCCTGTCATATTCTTTCAGAATTCGCATGCTCAGATCGAATGAATCATAGCAATTGTGAACGATTGCGGCCGCAGCCAGCAGCTTCTCATCCGTGTATCCGGTAAAATTGATAAAATCCCGCACGAATATCCCATCGCCCCAGACCTGCTGGCTGTGACCACCATAGATGTTGCCCTTCACCAAAACAGGCTGCAGGAAACGGCTGATCAGCGGGAAGAAACGGTGAAAGACAAATCCCTGCGACCGCAAGAATTGCTCCACCTCACTGAACAAAGGCTGGTTCTTATACAATGGCAGAAATTCGATTTCGGTCTGGATGACGACAGCATCGCGAAGACGATCGATGGCATTGCTCAGAACAAGCAATTCACCACCCTGAATGTCGATCTTAATCATATCGATGCCTGCCGTCTCCGGCACATCGTCAAGTCGAACCGTATCAACCTCTATTCGGTCGACAACGTTACCCCAATTGGGAAACCCATGAAACAGTCCCAGGACCTGGGGGTCTGGTTCAAGAATCGAGGTCATGCCCGGCGCTTGGCACATGTGCAACGTGTGGCGATGACCGTCCCCCACAGCGTTGGGCAGATAGATTTCGTCGGGCCCCTTGCGCTCGTTCAACACCGCCAAGGCCGATGGGTTCGGTTCGAACCCGACGACGCTGGCTTCCCCACGTCGCAGCATTTCTCCATAAGGAGGGTCGCCATCAATGGGATTGGCGCCGATGTCGACAACTTTTATCCGTACCTTGGTCCCGGCCAAGTCATTGAACATTCGCCGCGTCTGCTGTTCCATTACGCTCTCCCGACAATATTCAATTCATGGCGTGCCAGACAGATGCTGGCGAATCAAGGGAAAGTAGGTATCGCCATCTGACCCAACCATCGCAAAAATGGCTGGGAAGCGATTGCTTCCCAGCCACAGCACGACCTGCGAGGTTTTCCGCCAAGTACGCTCAGCGACCCGTCTTGATCTTGGTCCAGGCGCGCGTACGCTCACGCTCCGCCTTCTGGCTGATCTGCTTCACCGTGAACATCTTGGCCATCATGTCCTTGGACGGGAAAATCACGGCGTTCTTTGCAATCTCCTGGTCCATCAGCGGCCAGGAAGCCGGGACGGCGTTGGCATAGGCAACGAAGTTGGAGATGCCGGCCATCACCTTCGGTTCAAGGATGTAATTGATGAAGGCGTGGGCCGTTTCGACATTGGCGCCGGCGGGAATGGTCGCCATGTCGAACCAGACCTGGGCACCTTCCTTCGGAATGGCGTAATCGATGGTGAACTTGGCCTTGGCTTCCTCCGCGCGGGCCTTGGCCTGGAAGACGTCGCCCGAATAGCCGACGGCAACACAGGCATCACCGGTGGCCAGCGGATCGATGACCGACGGCACGAAGGTCTTGATATAGGGGCGGATGGCCAACATGGCCGCCTCGGCCTTCTTGGTGTCCTCGGCGCTTTCGGAATTGGGGTCCAGCCCCTGCGCCTTGAAGACGGACGGCAGGATGTCCGTCTGGCTATCCAGGAAGACGATGCCACAAGCAGCCAGCTTCTTGGCATTTTCGGGATTGAACACGAAGCTCCAGCTGCTGACATCGACGTTGGGCAGCAATGCCTTCACCTTTTCGACATTATAGCCGATGCCGATGGTGCCCCATTCGTAGATCACGCCATATTCATTGCCCGGATCGGTCGATTCGACCAACTTCGTCAGGGACGGATCAATATTCTTCAGGTTGGGGATCTTCGACTTGTCCAGCTTCTGCAGCGCCTTGGCCTGGATCAGCTTGCGCATCGTCGGCTCGGCCGAAGGGACGGCGACGTCATAGCCGGAATTGCCGACCAGCAGCTTCGATTCCAGGGTTTCCAGATCGGTGAAGACGTCATACTGCGTCTTGATGCCGGTCGCCTTGGTGAAATCCTCCAGCGTGGTTTCGCCGATATAGTCGGCCCAGTTGTAGATGTTGACCTTCTTTTCCTGGGCCATGGCCGTGTGGCCAAGGGCGATGGCGGCGACCATGCCGATGGCGCCAATCATCTGCTTCAGCTTCATCAAGGACCCCCAAATCATATCGGACGCCCCGTTGCCACGGGCCCGCCCCAGGATGGCAGGCGACGGTCGTTGCCGACGCCCTTGGACGGTGCATTGCACATAGGGACCGGCACCTTGTCAATGGCATGGATTTGCCTTTGCCCTTAAGGGGATGCGGCGTGCCATCCCCCGCCCGGTACAGCCGAAAAACAGGCAGTTTCGCAGGGATTTCCAGTGGCGGCGGCTTTTGACCATCATTGCCGGGACGGCTGTCGTTCCCCCTTCCCCGATCTTGTGGCATAAGCACGCGTCAATCCTGTCCGCGCCTGGACTGTGATGGAGTAAGACCTTGCGCCAAGACCCGGTTCCCGCCTTCGGCGCTTATGCGCCCGGTACCCTGCCCCGGCTGCTGATCGATATCTGTCAGGCGCAGCCGCAGACAGAAGTCGGGCGCCGATTGGCGCTTTGGCTGCGACGGGTGGCCATGCTCATGCATGGTCGCATCTTCGATGTGGCCGTGCGTGGCATCAACCTGCGCCTCTACCCCGACGACAATGTGGGGGAACGCAAGTTCTTGTTCATGCCGCAATTTTTCGACCCGGCGGAAATGGCTCTGCTGGCCGAAAGGCTGCCGCGGAACGGGGTCTTCGTCGATATCGGGGCCAATGTCGGGCTCTACACCCTGAATGCCGCCCGGCATCTGGGACCAGGCGGGCGGATCATTGCCGTGGAACCGGGGCCGGAGGCCGCACGGCGTTTGCGCTTCAACCTGTCGCTCAACCGGACGGATGCCACCATCACCCATGCCGACTGCGCCATCGGGGCGGAAGAAGGGGTGATGGGGCTTTACCTGGACAGCAGCAACCTGGGCGGCTCGTCCCTTGTCCGCAACCAGAATGGGCTCAGCACGCCGGTGCGCGTTCGCCCGCTGGTCGATCTGCTGGACGAACTGGGCATTACCCAGATCGACATGTTGAAGATCGATATCGAAGGGGCAGAGGACAAGGCACTGCTGCCCTTCTTCGATCAGGCGCCGGAAAGCTTGTGGCCCCGGCTGATCATCATCGAACGGTCGGAGAACAGTTGGGCCGGCGACCTGCTGGACCGCTTCCGGCAGGCGGGGTACCGCCCCTTTGGCGACAGCAAGATGAACTGGCTGTTTGAACGGACCGCCTGAGCAAATTGCAATTGGGGAACCGGCAGCATCCGCCGCCGTCCCCCCGCGGAAGGATCACCCCCGCGCCCGCATCAACCGGGCCTTGTCGCGCTGCCAATCGCGTTCCTTCTCCGTGTCGCGCTTGTCACCCTTGTTCTTGCCCTTGGCGATGCCGATCTCGACCTTGGCCTTGCCGCGGTCGTTGAAATAGATCGACATGGGCACCAGGGTCATACCCTGGCGCGCGATGGCGTTCAGCATCTTCACCAGCTCGCGCTTGCGGACCAGCAGCTTGCGCTGGCGCTTGGGATCATGCTGCAACCAGGCGCCGGCCTGGCCATATTCGGGGATATAGGAATTGATCAGGAACAGCTCCCCGCCGATCTCCCCGGCATAGCTTTCCAGGATGGAGGCTTTGCCGCCGCGCAGCGACTTGACCTCGGTTCCGGTCAGCATGATGCCGGCCTCCACCGTGTCCTCGATGAAGTAATCGAAGCGGGCCCGGCGGTTCTGTGCCGCCAATTTGCGCTCGGGCGCGTTGTTCGCCATCGCTGGGGTAATCCGATCCACAAAAGAAAAACGTCCCCCCTGTTATGGGGGGACGCTTCAGGAAGTTCAATGAAGTCAGCCGATCAGGCCGGCCTTGCGCATCGCCTCTTCAACGACGACGCGGCCTTCGGCGCTGCACGGCACCAGCGGCAGACGCACGTCCGGGGTGGACTTGCCCAGCAGGCTGGCGGCGTATTTCACCGGGGCCGGGCTGGTCTCCACGAACATGGCATGGTGCAGCGGCATCAGGATGTCGCGGATGCGGGCCATTTCCACCAGATCGCCGCGCTGCCAGGCTTCCTGCATCTGCGCGCACAGCGCCGGGGCCACATTGCCCGTGACGGAGATGCAGCCGACGCCACCCTGCGCCAGGAAGGCCGTGGCCGTCGCATCCTCACCCGACAGCTGGCAGAAGTCGGGGCCGATCTCCACCCGCGTGCGCAGCGGCCGGACCAAATCGGCCGTGGCGTCCTTGACGCCGACGATGTTGGGCAGCTTGGCCAGGCGCCCCATGGTCGCCACGCTCATGTCGATGACGCTGCGGCCGGGAATGTTGTAGATGATGATCGGCAGGTCCACCGCATCATGGATGGCCTTGTAATGCTGATAGAGACCTTCCTGCGACGGCTTATTGTAATAGGGTGTCACCACCAGCGCGGCGTCGGCACCGATCTGCTTGGCATGGCGGGTCAGTGCGATCGCCTCTTCCGTCGAATTGGAACCGGTGCCGGCAATGACGGGAACGCGACCCTTCGCCACTTCCACTGTCAAAGAGATGACAAGCCGGTGCTCTTCGTGCGACAGGGTAGGCGACTCGCCGGTCGTCCCGACCGGAACCACACCATGGGTGCCCTGTTTGATCTGCCAGTCCACAAAGTCCTGGAAAGCGGCCTCATCCACCTTCCCGTCGCGGAACGGCGTGATCAATGCGACGATGGAACCCTTGAACATGGCAAGTTACTCCGGTCTGAACCAATGAAGGCGCGAACCTTAAACAGCCCCCTTCTCCGAAACAAGGCGACAGGCCGTGCCCTGGCGGCGATGCTGATCTGTCTGGGCATCGGGCTTTGTCCGCAACAAATGGCATGGGCCATGAGTTCGGCGGACACGGCCACGTACAAACAGGCCTTCCGCGCCGCCGACAAGGGCAAGTTCGAGGAGGCCATCGCGCTGGCCAAGCGCACGGACGAGGCGCTGCCCGCCCAGGTCCTGCTGTGGATGGCCCTGACCCAGCCGGGTGCGGATGCCAGTTGGGACGCGCTGAACGGGTTCATGAAGCGGCATCCGGACTGGCCCAACCAGGCCGCCCTGCGGCGCAATGCCGAGGCAAAAATGCCCGCCGACATGCCCTATGCCCAGGTGCGCGAATGGTTCGAGAAGAACCCGCCACTGACGCTGACGGGATTTGGCCGCTATGTCGATGCGCTGATGGAAACCGGATCGTCGGACAAGGCCATCCAGGCGGTCCGGGACCGTTATGTGAATGGCAGCTTCGGCGCTACCGAGGAGCGCGACTATCGCGGCCGCTATATCAGCCTGTTGCAGCCCGGCGACCATGTGGCCCGCCTGAATCGGCTGCTGTGGGAAGAAAAGGTGGAGGAGGCCCGGCGGGTCATGCCACTGGTCGGGCCCGGCCTGCAGGCCGTGGCGGAAGCGCGCATTGCGCTGGCTGCCATGTCACCGGGTGTCGACGGTGCCCTGCGTCGTGTGCCGGCGGAACTGAACAACGATCCCGGTCTTCAATATGACCGTACGCGCTGGCGCCGCCGCAAGGACATGGACGCCGCCGCGCTGGAACTGCTGTCGGAGAAAATCCCCGACGAGGCGCAGCACGCCGCCGACTGGTGGACGGAGCGCCATATCCTGGCGCGGCGCCTGATGGAGGAGGGCCAGTTCCAGCGTGCCTATGATCTGGTCGCAGCCCACGCCACCAAGGAGGGGCTGGCCTTCGCCCAGGCTGAATTCCTGGCCGGCTGGCTGGCCCTGCGCAAGTTGAACAAGCCGGATGTGGCGGAGAAGCATTTCGAGGCGCTGTTCCGCGGCACCACGTCACCCGTCAGCAAGTCGCGCGGCGCCTATTGGGTGGGCCGCGCCCTGGAAGAGATCGGCGACAAGGAGCGGTCCGTCAGCTGGTACGAGACGGCGACCGAATATGGCGGCACCTTCTATGGATTGCTGGCGGCCGATCATCTGAACAAGCCAGCGGGCAGCACCCTTCCGCCCGAACCCACGCCGACCGCGGAGGAGCGCAAGGCGTTTGAGCGACGGGAGATGGTCCGGATCGTGGAACTGCTGTCGCGCATCGAAGGATCAGACAGTGACCGCGTGACCTTGTTCCTGCGCAAACTGGCCCTGGACGCGAAGTCGGGCGAGACCTACCGCATGGTGGGTGAACTGGCGCTTGCGTCCAAGCGGCCGGATATGGCCGTGACCACGGCACGCGCCGCCTGGCAGGACGGTTACCTGCTGCGGACGGAGGGGTTCCCCACGCTGTCGACGAAGGTGCCCGCGCGACCCGAGATCGCCCTGATCCATGGGATCATCCGCCAGGAAAGCAATTTCAGGGATGATGTGACCAGCGCCGCCGGGGCACGCGGGCTGATGCAGGTCATGCCGACCACGGCATCCGGGGTCGTACACCAGCAGACCAAAGCCCCGGAAAAGCCGCCCGTAAAGGCGGCAATCTCCAGCAAGCCGCAAAGCAAGGCGACGGACAAGAAAAACACCAAGAAGCCCAATGCAAAACCGGTCGCCAAGGCGCCACCAAAGAAGAAATATGACGCCGATCGCCTCATCAGCGATCCCCGGCACAATGTGGAGGTCGGTTCCAGCTATTTGGCGGATATGGTCGACAAGTTCGACGGGTCGTACGTCCTTGCCATCGCATCCTACAATGCCGGGCCAGGGCGCGTATCCGGCTGGTTGCGCGATTATGGCGATCCGCGAAGCAGTGGCGTGGATATCATCGACTGGATCGAAACGATGCCCATCTACGAAACGCGCAACTACGTGCAGCGTGTCTTGGAAAACCTGCACATCTATCGCGCCAGGATGGGGCAACCGCCAATGCGCATGACACATGATCTTGCCCGGGGGGCGGCTACCAATGGGTGAAGCACGAACGGGCTAATCCTGATTAACAGAAGCCAAAATTCGGACGGCGCGCGATGATTGGGGCTGTGACAATTTCAGCCGCTCCCGGAGCGTACAAATGCCGGATACGTCCGTAGACGCTCGCATCCGCGAGGCCGCCATGGTCCATGCCCGCCTGTTGGACCGTTTGATTCAGGAAACGGAGGCGGAGCTGACCCAGCCGCACGGTGCCTTTACCCTGGAAAGCCTTCGGGAATGGCTTTGCCTGCTGCGATCGGAAAGACGCGGCTATGGAGAAGCTATCTTTCCCATGGCGGTGATCCATGTGGTAAACGCAGCCGGGCCCGACGGGTTTCCAGTAATCCGGCGTGAAATGTCAGAGTCGCACCGATTTTCTGCGATCATACCCGGATCAGGCGATTCGATCCGGTTGACACACGGCGTTTGATCCGCAATATGAGGGAATAAGCTGAAACCTTCACACGAGATAGCATTCATTGGGCGTACGACGCCCAGCGAAACCCTATAGGGCTCCAGGCTTAGGTTGTACGCACGTCACCCTTCATCGACTAATAGTAATTAGCATTTTAGACAATTATCAATTTTTTGATCGTTTTTACAGCCTAAAGCCACCCACCCCTTTTTTATCTTTGCTACACAGCATACAAGTTATGGACAGCATGATCAGGATGGCTAATATTGCCATACGATAGCATGAGGTACAGGGTTTCGTTCAAAGTTGGCCTGAGACGTCGCCATTATGTCCTTTTTGGAGGACTGGCTGTACAGCATGCGCTTGGATACAGGGCAATGTCGCGCGTCCGCCCAAGGGGTTCAGCCTGCGGTGATGGAACCATGGACCGGCGTTGGTGTTGCTTGAAGAATGCGGAAGAAGGGGGCTTCAGTTTCAATGCCTAGACGAAGCAAGAACGCAGCGGTTGCTGCACTGGAAACGGTTATCGAGAACCATGTGGCCGGCCGCATCCGGCTTCGCCGTGGTCTCCTTGGCATGAGCCAGTCTGATCTGGCGAAGGCGCTCGGTATCACTTTCCAGCAGGTCCAGAAGTACGAACGCGGCTCCAACCGCGTTTCCGTAGGAAAACTGTACCGTTTGGCCGATATTCTGGATGTGCCGCTGACCTTCTTCTTTGATGGTCTGGATGTTCCGGACATGCGGCGTCCGCCCGAAAGTTTCGCTGCGACGGCGGAAGGTTCGTCCCCCATTCTTTCGCGTCGGGAACTGGATTTGCTGCGGGCGTGGAAGTCGGCACCCGAAGAAGTGGCCGACGCGGTCGGATCGCTTCTTCGCGCCGTTTCCCCCAATGCGGGTTATGACGAGGAGGCCGCCGCCGCCGCCGCCGCCAATCGTCAGTACTCGGCCCCGGCCGCCGTGCCGGCCGCCCCGGCCATTGTTGCCGATGCTCCGCGTCGCCGGGGCCCCGTGCCCGGCAGCAAGCGCCAGCCCAAAGCCGCTGCCCCGGCAGCAGCAGCCGCGGCCGGTGCTGCCGGGGCAGCGGCCGGTGCCGGACGTCGTCGTCGTGGCGCCATCTGGGATCCGGCTGACATCCGCGACTACAATGATGCGGAAAAGGACTGAACTGTCGTTTTCCTGCAATCGGAAAAAGCCCCGGCGTGGTCACCCCGCCGGGGCTTTTCCATAAAAGGACAGCCAGACGTTATAGTTGTCCTGATAGCCATGGCAGGGAACATCCATGCCCGGTTCCACCTGGAACGGTGCCGGGGGCAGGAAGAAGCCAGGCTGCCAGCCACTGGCAGGACTATCGACAAAGGGGCTGTTTTCAAAAAACACGCCCCGCCCGAAATCCAGCCAGACCCACTGTGCCAAGGCTGCACAACGGCCTGAAACCGTCGCCGTCAGATCAAAGCGCAGGTCCTGATGCGCCGGAATGGGGTCGGCGGTGAAATCGAAAGTGAAGGGTGTTGCCGCGTTCGACAGCGCCAACGGCTGCACAGTCCGCGCGTCATAGCGGACGCTGCGTGGATAAAGACGGTTGAAGCATGACAGATCGAACCCGTTCGTCGGCCCCGTAAACAGGTGCATCTCCAACAGGTCACCGCCGGCCAAGGCGCAGCGCACGCCGCCACGTTCCGGCAGGATGCGTGCTTCGGGGGTCAGCAGCCGCGTCCGGGCATCAGCCACGGCCGGAATGATCCGCTCCGACAGAAAATCGCTGGCGACGATTTCCGACAGAAGCACATCGGCCCGACGCGGCAGCACGTCCCCCACCGTCAATGCCGTGGACAGGGTGTTGACGACGGTGATCCGGTCGGACAGGCCATTGGCTTCGATGACCTTGCGCGCCGTTTCCGCAATCCAGGGCACGGCCTCGCAGGTCACCACCGTTGCACCGGCCCGGGCGGCCATCATGGCTAGCAGGCCGGATCCCGTGCCAATCTCCAGCACCAGGTCGCCCGGCCGGACCGTCGCCTTGATCGCCGCTTCATAGGCGTCATTGCGCGGCGCATCGTTGACCATGGGAACGTGCCAGACCGGCAGCATGCGGGTTCGCAGCTTGGACTGCAGCAGTTGCGCTTCGGCAAAGTCCGGGCGCAGGGCCAGGGCCCGGTCCACCGCTGCAACGGCCTGTTCAACCCTGTCCAGTTCGCGGCAGGCGGCGGCCAGATTGAAATGCCCGACCGCATCGTCCGGCTCAGCCTTCACCGCGCGTTCGAAGGCATCGGCAGCATCGGCCATACGGTTCAGCTTCTGGAGGCACAGGCCGATATTGAATTGCAGACCCTTGAAGGTCCCCCCCGCCTTGGCGGCGGCTTTGAAGGCGCGCAGCGCCCCATCCCATTGTTCCTGCGCTTTCAGCACCACGCCCAGGTTCCACGCGACGGGGGCCAGACCGGGGCGGGATTTGTCGATCTTGCGATAGATCGCAGCAGCGTCCGCCCAACGGCCGGCATTCTGATGGTCGACGCCTTCGGCGAAAAGCTTGTTGATATCCATGGAGTTGCACACAGATTAACGGGATCGACGGCGCGATTTTGCCAGCCGGTCCCATCCGGATCAAGTTCCGGCTTGGCCAGCAGCATATTCGCGTTATGGTGCCGCGCCATCGTCAGGAGGATGCCATGGGCCAGCCATTGCCAGACAATCACCCCGCCGTGAAGCGACGCCGCAACCAGTTGCTGAACCATCTCCTGGTCTATTTCCTGTTCGCGGTCATCATCGTACCGGTGAACTTCTTCGTGACACCGGACAAGGTCTGGTTCTTCTATCCGCTGGTCGGCTGGATGGCGCCCCTCGCCCTGCACACGGCCTGGGCCATGGGCTTTTTCGACCGCAGGTCCTGACCGGCCGTCAGGTGACGGCAAACCGGTATTCGCTGCGTGAGTGGAATATCTGGCCGGGACGCAGCACGGTGGACGGGAATTCCGGCCGGTTGGGACTGTCCTGGAAATGCTGCGGCTCCAGGCACACGCCACAATGCGGACGATAGGGAACCCCGCCCCGGCCCACCATATCGACGCCGTTGGCCGTGAACAGTTGCACCCCAGGTTCAGTGGTCCAGAGTTCCATCACCCGGCCGCTGCCACCATGGGACAATCGCGCCGCCCGACGTAGGTCGCCGCTGGTCCCGGGGCGGATGACAAAGCCATGGTCGTAGCCGCCCGCGATGCGAATCTGTTCGTCAGCGGCGGCAATGTCACGCCCGATGGGCTTGGGTTGCCGGAAATCGAGAGGGGTGCCATCCACCGGTCGCAACGCCCCCGTCACCATCTTGTCTGGCCCGAAGGCGGTGAACAGATCCGCCTCCATCATCAACAGATGATCCTCTATCAGCGACCCCGGTACGCCGGACAGGTTGAAATAACTGTGATGCGTGGGGTTCAGCACGGTCGGCCGCGTGGTCAGCGCCTGGAAATCCAGGCATAGGCGGTTATCATCGGTCAGCCTGTAGGTCAGACTGACCGCCAGTTCGCCCGGGAACCCCTGGTCACCGTCGGCACTGACCAGGGTCAGACGGACAGACGCCCCGGACAGCACCTGTCCCTGCCAGTTGCGCTTGGCAAAGCCGACGGGGCCGCCGTGGGAACTGTGCTTTGATCCGCCCGTATCCAGTCGCACCTCTGCCCCGTCGAGCCGGAAGCGGCCATTGCCGATACGCCCGGCATAACGGCCCACCGTAGCGCCGAAATTGCGCGATCGCGTGCGATAGGCCTCCAGATCGTCCAGTCCCAGCACCACCTCATCTGCCCGCCCTTCCCGATCCGGCATGCGCAGGCCGACCAGGGTGGCGCCATAGGTCATCACCCGCGCCTCCGCCCCGCGGCCATTGGTCAGGGTATAGAGCGTAACCGCCGCGCCATCCGGCAGCGTGCCGAATCCCCCTGAAACCACCCCCGCACCAGGGCGCGGCGGCAACACCGCACACCCGGCCAATGGCAAGGCACCCAGGCCGGCCAGAAGATGGCGACGGGTCAGCATGGCAGTCTCTCCGGGCAAGGACAAAAAACGCGACGGGTCATGCTGGCTCGATATTGCCACCGGTGTCAATACGCGCTACCCATAGCATGGTAACCGGTGGCAATGGCAGACGGAACAACCGTCGCCGTCTTGGGGAAGGATATGGTCCATGGCGTTCTGCATGCGATGGAAGGGGACGGTTGCCCTTTGGGCCTTGCTGGCCGGCGGCATGCCGGCGCTGGCGGCGGATGACGGTCTGCTGTTCCATGTGTCTGGTGACAAGGCCCTGACGGCTGACCGTTCTGTTGGCAACCCGTTGCCCACCTTCGCCGATAAGGTGAAGGTGATGCAGGATGGCGGCGCCAGCGGCGCCTATTTGCAGGCAGCCGATGATCAGGTTCTGGCCTGGTCCGCCCCCGGCAATATCCGGGCCCAACGGGGCACGCTCAGCTTCTTCTGGCGCTCACGTTATCCCGTCGGCAGCAACCAGTTCCCCCTTTTCCGCGTCGGCTATGACAATCATTCCAGTTGGGACATGGTGTTCCTGCGCATCGACTGGAACGGTCATGGCTTCGACGCCTTCGTGACCGACACCAACCTGTCGCGGGTGCGCGTATCCTGGACGATCCCCACCCCTCCCGCCCCCGATGCCTGGACCCATATCGCCTTCACCTGGGACGAGGCGACGGGCGTGCAGCTTTATGTGAACGGTGCCCTGGTGGCGCGCAAGGACCAGCCGGCATCGCTGGACGCCGGGCTGGACCAGTTCGGGCCGCACAGCCGCATCATCAGCCCAATCCAGGTGCAAAGCCGGTACAATTTCCTGCGCGGCGGCGATATCGACGAAATCCGCATTCATGACCGGGCCCTGGACGCGGCCTCCATTCAGGCGCTGGCCCGTAACCAGCAGACGGAGCCCCTGCCCGCCCTGCCGGATGGCTGGGCTGCCTGGGCGCACCGCCTGGGTTTTGACCGGCCGGATGACCCGCCCCCCTATCTGGCCGATGCCCATACCCGCATCCGCAAGGTGGAGTTCACCGAACAGCGCGATATCGCGCAACGCATGTGGAAGGGCAATGACGGGGTGCGGGAAACGACCTGGCCCGGCGTCTATAACCGCTCCCGCCTGCCCGGCCGTCATGACTATTTCACCCTGCCCGACTGGAACGTCTATGCCACGGGCGGCAAGTCGGCCACCTGGTTTCTGCCGGACGAGCCCATCAATCAGGTGGAAATCCAGGGGGCGGCGTTCGGCCGGCTGGGCTGGCTGAAGGATGCGCGCGTCCCCGACGACAATACGGTCATCACGGCCGAAGGCGATCTGCTGGCCAAGCGTGCGAAAGGCACGGAACGGTCTACCACCCGCCTGAAGGCCGAAGGCCGGGGCGGTGCCCTGCGCTTCGTCAACGAGGTACAGGAAACCCCGATCCAGGAAATCAGCGCCTATCATATCGGCCCCGGCACAGCGCCAGAGGGGTTGGGCGATTTCCCGCTGAAACTGCGCCTGGGGGTGGAGCCGGACTTCACACCCATGCTGCCCGTCCGCCATTTCGTGGAAGGACGCTATCCGGAGACAGAACGCGGCCTGATCGTCGCCATCCCGGACGGCATCCCTACCCGCAAGCGGACGACCCCGGTGCCCGCCAGCGGCCGGCCCATTGCCCATATCGCCATCCCCGTCGATTTCCGTCGGCAGGAACCGGGCATGCCGCTCTATCGCGGCGCCACGGAGGGGTTTGAGAATGTGGGCGGGCTGGACGGGATTGAACTGACCATCCCGGCCCTGGACCTGAAGCCCACGCACAAGGGTGGGCTGATCGCGCTGAATATTCGCGTGAAGGATCCGCTCTATCCCGAACGCGACCTGCTGGACGTGAATGTCTCGGTCAAGCCGGGGGAGGCGCGGACCCTGTGGCTGGACACGCGCGACCGCATCCTGCCCGGTGACCGGCCGCTCTATCTCACCATTGCTGCGTCATCCCCTGGCTTCTCCATCGCCAGCCTGGACGGTGCCGATATGCGGCTGGTGTTCAAGCCGCGGGCCGAGGCCAAGGCCGAGCATGTCGCCGACCGGCTGCGACAGGTGCAGGATGAATACAGCTTCCTGGTGGAAGAACGGCAGAGCAGCCGGAATCTGGGCCTGTTCCAGCGTTTCTATGACGATCTGACCGACCTGCTGCGCGTCGATCCCAACAATGCGGCCGGCAACGCCTATTGGTCGGAATGGAACCCGCAGCAGCCGCTGCCGCCCGTGGCACTGGACGCTCCCCCACCAGGCGTGCCGGCCTGGGCCTGGGGCCAGACCCGCTATCTGGGTCAGGTGAAACAATTCGTGAACTGGTGGATCGACCATCGCCAAGTGGGCGGGGAATTTGGCGGGGGCCTGTCGGACGACACCGACCTGACCAACCAATGGCCGGGTCTGGCAGCCATGGGGGTGGAACCCGACCGGCTGGCCGCATCGCTGTCCGCGATGATCGAGACGATCTATGCCAACGGCATGCTGACCAACGGGCTGGGAACCATCGTCACGGACGAGCTGCATGTCTATGAGGAAGGCATCAATGCCCTGTCGCAATTGTCACTGATGCGGCCGGGCGATCCGCAGTTGGTCGAGCGGCTGATGGAAACGGCGGCCAACTATCCCGAGCTGACGGCCATCAATCCCAAGGGTAACCGGTTGCTGGTCAGCAACTATTTCGGGGCCGGGCACATCGTCAAGGAAGCGCCCTGGCAATGGTCCAAGCCCTATTCCTATCTGTTCTTCCATCCCGGTGTGCGTCTGGTGGAAATCAACGGCCTGCCGCAGACACGCACATTACTGCTGGAACTGGCCGATGGCTATCTGGCCCATGGCAAGCAGGCCGATGACGGCAGCTGGACCTTTCCGTCGGAGATCAACTGGCCGGATGGGGCCACGCGTGGCGCGGCCGGGCCGGAACAGACCAACCTGCTGATGTGGGCGGCCTATCGCTGGACGGGCGACGCCAAATATCTGCGGCCCATCGAGCAGGTGTTGCGCAAGGGCGGCCTGCCCGCCCTGTCCGGTATCGTCAGCAGCGATCTGGCGCTGGATATCGGCCGCCCTGACCTGCGGCAGAAGGTGCTGGAGCAGGCGACGAAGGATCGCTATGCCGGCCCTTATATCTACCACACGGCCTGGGTTGCCACGGACGACAAGCAATGGCTGGTCAAGCAGTATGACAGCCAGCGCAATGAGGCCACCGTCCGCATGCCGATGATGACGGAGGACCATTGGTGGACCGACCGCGTGGAACTGCCATCGCAGGAATTGCAGCGTCAGCGGCTGGGTGGGGTCGCGCTCTATCGCAATGCCATCGTGCGCGGCAACCGCATCGAATGGCGCTTCGCCGATGATTCCGCCGCGGAGAAGCTGGGTATCCTGGTCAAGGACCCGACGGAAAAGGGCTTCAGCATCATTGTCCATAATATCAGCAACAGCCCCATCACGGCGACCATCCGGGGTGCCGATGTCGCCACCGGTGACTGGCGTGTCGCCCAGGGCCTCGACAGCGACGGTGATGACAAGGCCGATAGCACCATCGATACCCGCACCATCCATTTCGGTGAAGGGATCGGTACGGATGTCCGCTTCGAACCAGGCAAAACCACGGTCTTAACCTTCACCCTGGCGGGGCCGGCGGAAAATGTGCGGAACCGGCCCGATCTGGCGCTGGCCGATCGCGATATCCGGCTGGAAAAGGGGCGGTTGCTGGTGCGCGCGCACAATATCGGCGCGCAGCCCACCCCGACGGGGCGTGCCCGCCTGCTGGCCGCTGACGGCACGGTGCTGGCCGAAGCCCCCATCCCTGTCATCGCCGCCCCCCTGGACCTGAAGGCTAAATGGGTAGACCTGTCGCTGCCCCTGCCCAAGGACGGCAAAATCCCGGCCGCCAGCCG
Organism: Hydrogenophaga intermedia; assembly: GCA_943371025.1. Taxonomy (GTDB): domain Bacteria; phylum Pseudomonadota; class Alphaproteobacteria; order Azospirillales; family Azospirillaceae; genus Niveispirillum. The sequence continues at coordinate 83,240 of CALRTC020000022.1, read as the reverse complement.
CGTGCTGTTGAGCCTGGATAATGAAGCGGCCGAAATCCGCACGGACAATAACGGCGTGGAGATACGTTGAACCTTACGCGCCGGCCACACCCAGGCCGGCGTTCAGGAACCCGGACCATAGCGGGGAAAGCGGCTTCAACGCCGTCACGGCGCGCTTGCGCAGGGCGGATGCCGCCCCTTCCTGCCCGATCTTGTCCAGCAGATCGGCCGCCATCATATCGTCCGCAACCTGCTTGAGCGGGTCGCGCAGTCCGTCAACAGCCCGCTGAAGCGGGGCCACGCGCTCTGCCGGCCAGACAGCCCGGCAGAAGTCCAAAGCGTAACGCAGCTTGCGCAACCGCTTATGCGCCTTCAGGGCCTTATCCGCACTGTCGGGCAGGCCGATGACCCGAACCTTCTCCCACCTCTGGCGCAACATCTCGCCGGCGATTTCCGCCAACGTGGTGCCGAACGGGCAGCCGTGCGGCTGGGCGGCCCAGTCCCCGCCTTCCAGCCACGCCGCGAAATCAAGCTGCCAGCCCGTCCAATCCGCGGCGTTCAGCAGGTGCAGCGCCTTGTCCAGCGCGCGGGCCCGGGCCGCAGAGACGGGACCGACAGCGCCCTTCCGGGCATCCTGCGGCAGTTCCGTCAAGGCCAGCGCCACCTTCTGCCAGTCGCGCGCCTTCTCCAGCTTGCGGCCCAGCCGACGCAGACGCTCGACCAGCGCATCACCCTGGTCGGTATGGATCAGATCGGCGAACAGCGAATAGCCTGTGGCCAGACGACGCACAGCCGAGGCCATCTCGCGCAGCGCCGCCGCGTCGCCCATTCCTTCGATGAAAGCGGGTTGATTGTCCAACAGATGGGCCAGGCCATTGCGGCCGATATGACGGAAAGCCTCCGTCACCGTGGTGATCGGGGTGATCCCCAGCGGCCGGACCGGATGCGCACGCGGCTGGGCCCCCGTCAGCAGGGCCAGGCCCAGATCCGCCTTGCTGCGGGTCGACAGGCGAAGGGGCACGCGCGAATGGATTTCCGCTGCCAGCCGAAACAGGTCCGCGACCTCCCCCTGCAGCAGTTCCAGTTCAATCTCGCTGATCGTCAGCTTCGCCGATGGCGTGCCGTCCGGCGCCATCACCTGCGCCTGCCCAAGGTCCAGCGCCAGTTCCACCCGCCCTTCGGCGCCGACACGCAGCAGCGATAAGGTACGCTGGATATCCGTCACGAACAGCGGGGCCAGTTGCTCCGGCACGTCGGCAGGAAACAGTTCTGCCAGATCGCGGTGGCGCAGCAGGTCCAGGTCCAGCCCGTCACCCACCACCTGCCAGCGCCATTCGCGGCGCACGGCGATGCCCGCGCCATCGGCGCCTTCACCACTGGCCAGGGTCTTGATCGACTGTTCGCGCTTCATCCCCTGGCGACGCAGGCGCAGGGCCAGACCACGCCGCGCCAGCGCCAGTCCCGGTGTGTCGTAATAGGTGGTGTGCTGACGCACAGGGTCCGCCTGACTGACCAGCCGGTCGCGCACCAGCGCCAGGGCGGCGATGCGCGGCAGGTCGGCCGGGTCGGCCAACAGCTTGATCTCCACTTCCCTTGCGGGGCGGGGGGATCGTGGTCCCTTGGGCTTGGCGTTCACGCTGGCTTCATTATCCGAAGGATGGAGGTTACCCATCACATACCGCAGTGCGGCATGGGACGGAAGCCTGCTGCGTCGCGATCAGGTCGGAATGCCGTTGGGAAACAGCAAATCACGCAAGGCGTTCCAGGTCGGAGCATCCCCGGCTGCCAGGATACCACCTTGTATATCGGCAGGACCATAGGGGGTGCCGTCCCACCGGGCCACGTAACCGCCGGCCTCCTGGTAGGCCAGCACGCCGGCCGCATGGTCCCAGGGCATGGTGCGGTTATAAAGCGCGAACTGCCCCTTGCCCGTCAGCAGGTTCAGATATTCGTGCGCAGCGCAAAACAGGCGGTAGGTCCGGGCGAAATGCGGCCGCAAAGCCTCCAGCCGCTTTTTCTCATCCGGCGCGAAGAACTTGGTGGAGAGCGAGCCGCGCAGGCCGGGCAACGGCCCGCCGGGCAGCGCCGCCAGCCGCTGCCCGTCCATCCATGCGCCCTCACCGGCCTGCGCGATCACCATCCGGGCCCCAACCGGATCATAGATCCAGCCGGCCACCGTGCGCCCACCGACCGCCAAGGCCAGCAGCACTCCGAAAGTAGTGCCGCCGCGGGCGAAATTGCTGGTGCCATCAACAGGATCAATGATCCACACGGGATCATTCCCGGTCGACAGGCGCGATAGGACGGTGGGGTCGGCGGCGCACGCCTCCTCCCCCACCACAAGCGACCCCGGCAGCAGGTCGGAAAGACGCCTGGTCAGCACCCTCTCCGCCGCCTCGTCGGCAACGGTCACCAGATCGCCCGGCCCCTTCTCCCGGATGTCACCGGCGGCCAGGGCGCGGAAACGCGGCAGGATTTCCGCCTCCGCCACCTCCCGCAGCAGGGTGGAAACCGTCTCGGGGTCGGGCCGGATCATGACGCCAGGGCCTGCTGCTCGCGGGGGCGGTAGGGGAAGCGGTCCTGGAACCGGGCCAGATCCGCGGGATCAAGGCCGACGCGCAGCCGCGCACAGCTGTCATCATCCTCCCGCTGCATCACATCGCCCTTGCCATACAGCCAGGCGATGGCGGCCCCATCGGTCACGTCGACATCAAACTCCACCACTTCCCGACCGGCCACCATGCGGCGGTCGATGGCATCAAACAGGGTGTCGATCCCGTCGCCGGTCAGGGCGGAAATGGCGATGCCGCCCGTGCGGCGGGCCTGACGCAGCAGCGTCTGCTGATCCTCCTCGCCCAACCGGTCCAGCTTGTTCAGCACCTCCATCACCCGGTCATCGGTATCGACCTCGATACCCAAGCCCTTCAGCACCGACTTCACGTCAGCATTCTGGGCATCGGTATCGGGATGCGACACATCACGGACATGCAGGATGATGTCAGCCGCCATCACCTCTTCCAGCGTGGCGCGGAACGCCTCCACCAGCCCGTGCGGCAGGTCGGAGATGAAGCCCACCGTGTCGGACAGGATGATCTTGCGGTTGGACGGCAGGATGATGGCCCGCATGGTCGGGTCCAGCGTGGCGAACAGCAGATCCTTGGCGAAGACATCCGCCCCGGCCATGCGGTTGAACAGCGTGGACTTGCCAGCGTTGGTATAGCCGACCAGAGCGACGACGGGATACGGCACCTTCTCCCGCGCCTTGCGATGCAGGCCACGGGTGCGGCGGACCTCCTCCAGCTCGCCCTTAAGCTTCACGATCCGGTCGCTGATCAGGCGCCGGTCCATTTCGATCTGGCTTTCGCCGGGACCGCCCAGGAAGCCGAAGCCGCCACGCTGACGTTCCAGGTGGGTCCAGGACCGGACCAGGCGGGAGCGCTGATAGGTCAGGGCGGCCAGTTCAACCTGCAACTGGCCTTCGCGCGTGCGGGCACGCTTGCCGAAGATTTCCAGGATCAGGCCAGTACGGTCGATGACCTTGGTCTTCCAGTCGCGTTCCAGATTGCGCTGCTGGATGGGGGTCAGGGCGTGGTCGACAACGACCAGGCCGATCTCCTGCTCTTCCACCAGGGCAGCCACCTCCTCCACCGCACCGGTACCCAGCAGGGTTGCGGGACGCGGGCGCATGGTGCGGATGGCACGGGCGGCGATGACCTCAAGGTCGATGGCAGCGGCAAGACCCACCGCCTCTTCCAGGCGGCTTTCCGGGTTGCGCGCGTCATGCCGGTCCTCGGGCAGGACCGGATGAAGAACGAAGGCGCGGGTGGGTGACCCGCGGCCTTCGCGATTACTCAACTCAGTCGTGGTCATTCTCCTTGGCCGGCGGGTCGAACAACTGGATCGGATGCGCCGGCATCACGGTCGAGATGGCGTGCTTATAGACCAGCTGCGAATGGGCATCGCGGCGCAGCAGCACGGAGAAATTGTCGAACCAGGTGATGATGCCCTGCAGCTTCACGCCGTTGACCAGGAACACGGTCACCGGGGTCTTGCTCTTGCGGACATGGTTCAGAAAGACGTCCTGAACGTTCTGGGATTTTTCTGACATTGGAGCAGCCTCGCTTATGCTCGGGTTATTGGGGCGTCCCATCCAACGGGGGCCCAAGTTAAATCAGGATAACCGGGTACCGGCTTTGCGCCAATATCCCGGACACCTCCTTATATTGTATCACCGATCCGTCTAACCAAGGATGAAATCCCCGCACACCCCGCCAGACTTATGGCGGGGGGGAAGCGGCCCAAGCCATCATCCACATGGGGCGTCTCTCCCACCAGGATGGGGGTACAGCCGGTGCGGTGCGCGATTTCCATATCGATATCGGCATCGCCCACAAACCAGACATCGGGTCCGGGCGCGAAGCCGGACGGGGCCAGCGCCATGTGCAGGGGGGCCGGGTCCGGTTTGTCGGCCACCGCGTCCTGGGCGCCGACCAGGGCATCGAACATCGGTGCCCAGCCCAGTTCACGCGCTTCGGTCCGCAGGAAACGGCCCGTCTTGTTGGACACCACCGACAGCCGGATGCCGCGCCCGTGCAGGTCGCGCAACATCGCCTCCGCCCCCGGCAGCACGTCCAGATAGTCCATGTGGTGGGCTTCGAAATGGGCATAGAAGATGTCGCGGGCCCGCGGCCACTCGTCCCCGAAAATCTCCGGGAAACTGTCCCGCAACGACCGACGGACACGGCCGTAGCTTTCCTCCAGCGACCATTCCGGTAGCGAAAATTCCCGCAATGCCGCGTTGATGGAGGCATGGATGCAGCGCCAGTTGGTGACCAGCGTATTGTCCCAGTCAAAGATAACGGCCCGCGGCAGCCGGTCAAACGGGGCGGTCAGCGTCTCCGGCAGCATTACTGTCCCCCCAGCGGATCGACGGCCCCGATATGATCCATATAGGCCTGTCGCAGGCGCAGGCACAACGGGCCGGGCCTGCCATTGCCGATGACATGGCCGTCGATGCGCGTCACAGGCAGGGCAAAGGTGCTGGCGCTGGATATGAAGGCCTCCTTCGCCGCCAAAGCTTCTGCAACGGTGAAAGGCCGTTCCTGGAATGGGATGGCCAGTTCCCGCGCGCAATCCAGGATGGACAGACGGGTGATGCCGTTCAACAAGGCATTGCTGGGTTCCCGCGTGACCAGCATGCCGTCGGCGGTGACGATCCAGGCGTTGGACGAACAGCCCTCCGTCACGAAGCCGTCACCGTCCACCTGCCAGCCCTCATAGGCCCCGGCAAGATGGGCCCGCTGCTTGCCCAGCACCTGCGGCAACAGCGACACTGATTTGATGTCCCGGCGAAGCCAGCGGATATCCGGCATCGTTACGACTGCGATCCCATTTTCCAGCAGGGCTTTCGGCTGGAATGCCGTACGCCGGCAGGTCATGACCAGGGTCGGCGCCGGATGGGCGGGAAAGCGAAAGTCGCGCGGGGCCACGCCGCGTGTGATCTGGATATAAAGCAGCGCATTGGTCGCCCGGTTACGACGGACCATCTCCCGCATGATCAGCCGCAGGGTCGCGGGCTTGACCGGCCACGGGATCGACAGTTCCTTCAACGACCGGGCAAGACGGGTCAGATGCCCTTCCTCGTCCGCCAGTCTGCCGCCGACGATGGTCACCACCTCATAGACGCCATCGGCAAACTGGAATCCGCGATCTTCGATATGGACCGATGCGTCACCGTGCGGGACGTAGCGGCCATTGACATAGGCGACCCGGGGCATTCCGCCTCCTTCGCTGAACAGATGAAATATGGTTGGCAGACACCGGGGAAATCGGCCTTCGGCGCCGATCAGCAGGGTGGGCGGATGGCGCGCTCCAGCGTCTCCAACTCCATCGACACCCGGAAATCCCCGTAATCGACCAGCATGGACCGGACGACACCGTTTTCCTGCAGCACCATGCTGGTTTCATAATCCGGCAGCGAATCGCCCGGATTGATGGGAAAGAAGGCCAGCGAAACCTGCCAGGCCTTGGCTGCCAGCAGATCGGCATCCTTGACCTTCATGGCGGCCGGTGTGCGGACCTTTCCGACAATGGTGTTGACAGGGCTCGCCCCCTCCGCTTCCGCCCCGTCGAACACGGGCACGGAGAACAGATTGTCAGCGGTGCCCGCCTGACGCAGGACGCGCAGCGTGTGGGCCGTCGGGAACATGGTGCCGGGCTTCAGATCGACCGTATGGGCCTCGGGCTTGTCGTATTTGACGCTGCCCGTACCCTTGGTATCCAGCGTGGCACCGCCGCTCAGTTCCTCGTCCACTTCACCATTCACCAGCTTGCGCACGTTGAACCGATAGGCGGAACCATCCTTGGCCTCCCAGGTGGCATAGGAGGTGACAAGGTTCATGTCCTCCCCCTCAGCATAGGTGAATTTCACCTGGAACCGCTGGTCGATGGTCCAGCCGTCGCAGGCGTCATTCCAGGAGAAGCTCATGACGCCATTGACGTCGGCGATGCCGCTTTGCAGCCGGGCATGATCCAGCCGCAGCTTATAGGTGGCGCGGTGCGGGGCGATGTCGATGCCGGCGCGGGCGGATGCCGGCGTCATGGTCGCCGACGCCAGCATCAGGGCACAAAGCGCGGCAGCGCCACGGCGGGCCATGGAACGTGGATGGGACGGGGACGCGTATCGGGCGCTGTTCACTTTGGATGGAGCCTGAGTCGTGGCGAACGTCGGCATCTTGCGCTTGCAACCGCAGCACCGCAACGACCTTTCGCACTGCAAATAGTATGGGGGCAGCTTCTGCCCGCCGCATCCCGGCAAAAACTGCCCAAGGCAATATCGGACCATCCAGCACCTCTGATATCACATTGATTCTTCAGCATTTCTCACTTGGCACAGCGGTTGCTTTTGATCTGGCGACGAAATTTCCCATAAAGGGGGAACCGATCATGAGCCCGCTCGACACTGTCCCGAACTACCCGATGGCAAAGTCCTTGGGCATGGACCGTGCGCGGTCTTTCACCATGCCAATGCCGGCGACCGGCGACCGCCAGGGAAACAGCCTTCACGGCCTTGCCCGAACGGTTGCCGGCGGCATGGGCGGGGCTGTCTCGCCGGACCTCGGCCCCGTTGCCATGCCTGCCGACACCTATGTGTTCCTTCTGCAGGATACGATCATGCGTCTTCGCGAAGCCGAGGCGAAGATCGAAGAGCAGAAGGAACGCATTGCCCACCTTGAAACCCTGTCCATGACGGACGAACTGACGGGCCTGCTGAACCGGCGTGGCTTTGTCGAAGCTTTCCGCCGGGAACTGGCGGCCACGCGCCGCACAGGCATGGGCGGAGTCCTGGTCATCATCGACCTGGACGGATTCAAGGCGATCAACGATACGCACGGTCACCTGTGCGGTGACAATTATTTGCGCCAGTCGGCGCGCACGCTGCGGGAGAATGTCCGCGCGCATGACATCGTGGCCCGTTTCGGCGGCGACGAGTTTGCCGTGCTGCTGACCGGCACTGATGCCACCCAGGGAACGGCGCGCGCCGATGCCCTGGCCGAGATTTTCAACAACCAGTCCTGCACCTGGCAGATGACGAAGCTGCCGCTGCGTGCCAGCTTCGGCAAACAGGCCTATACGGGCGCGGACAAGGAAGAAGACGTCATTCGTCGCGCGGATGCCGGCATGTACCGGGCCAAGCGCAGCGTTCGCAAGATCAAGAGCTGAGGTCTGTCCACTTCAACCGCGATTGATCTTGCCATCGGGTGATCGGGGATTTCCCCGTCACCCCTTGGATAAGCCGGGAGCCGAAAAGTCTGTTCCCGGCTTATCCAAGGGGTGAGTGCTGCATCTACGCACTCTCTTCACCAGACGCCGGCAACAGGCCCGGCAGAGACGGCATGGCGGCCGCCTTGTCCAACAGACCTGCCGCCCGCAAATCATCCACCCCCGGCAGATCGCGCAGCGTTTCCAGCCCGAAATGGTCCAGGAAATGCGGGGTTGTCACCCAGGTCAGGGGACGGCCCGGCGTTTCGCGGCGCCGCCCTGGCCGGATCCAGCCAGCCTCCATCAGGATATCCAGCGTACCCTTGGACGTCGCGACGCCGCGGATGGCCTCGATCTCCGCCCTTGTCACGGGCTGATGGTAGGCGACGATGGCAAGCGTCTCCACCGCCGCGCGCGACAGTTTGGCCGTCACCTCCACCTCTGTTCGCAGCTGGTCACCCAGATCGGCAGCGGTGCGGAACGCCCACCGGCCACCGCTGGCGACCAGATTGACCCCGCGATGACGGTATAGATTTTCCAGTTGCAGCAGCAGCGGACGCACGGGCGTCGGACCGATGCGGGCCTGCAGCGCCTCCTCCGTCACCGGTTCGGCCGACGCAAACAGGATCGCTTCCAGCAGGCGGATCAGCTGATTGTCAGCACTGAACAACTCCGTCATCGCGACTCCTCCCCCCGTCGGGCCCGAAGCTGGATGGGCGCGAACGCCTTGTCCTGGCGCAGTTCCAGCTTGCCCGCCTTGGCCAGCTCCAGGGCAGCCACAAAGCTGCTGGCCAGCATCGACCGCGCCTTCACCCCATCGCCCTTCCATCCGGCCGGCAGCAGGGTGGACAGATAAGACCAGTCGGGAATGCGGCCCAGCATGGCTTCCAGCCGGCCCACCGCCTCCTCGATCGAATACAGCTCCGTCACCGGGATGGTGAAGGGCGACTGCCGCGCCTGCCGGCCGCTGATATCCCCATAGGCCTTCAGCAGGTCATATAAGGTCACATCATGCCGATGCTTGGCGAAAATGGGCAGATCTTCCGGGGCACCGCGGGCGAACCGGTCGCGGCCCAGGCGCGGCCGGGCCATCAGGCGGGCGGCCGCGCCCTGCATCGCCTCCAGCCGTTGCAGCTGCAAGGTCAGGGCGGCCGCCAGCATTTCAGCCGAGGGTTCCTCGGGCTGCGGATCGGGCAGCAGCAGGCGGGACTTCAGATAGGCGAGCCAGGCGGCCATCACCAGATAATCGGCCGCCAGTTCCAGCCGCAGGCGCCGCACCTCTTCCACGAAAGACAGAAACTGCTCCGCCAATTGCAGGATGGAGATGCGGGTCAGATCGACCTTCTGGTCGCGTGCCAGGGTCAGCAGCAGATCGATCGGTCCTTCGAACCCGTCAATATCCAGCAGAAGTGCCTCTGCGGCGGGCGGAGACGGGTCCGCCTCGAATACGTCGGTCACGACAGCCCAGCCAGGCGGACGATCAGGTCGACGACCCATTCCGTGGCGGGGCCCAGCAGCATGAACAGCGGGTTGAAATCGAACCCGGCATGGCTGGCCGCGAACGGAATCAGGAAGACCAGCAGCATCAGGATACCCATGCCATAGGGTTCCAACCGCGCCACCGACCGTGCCGCCCGCATGGGCAAAAGCCCGACCAGCACCCGCCCGCCATCCAGCGGCGGCAACGGGATCAGGTTGAACAGGGCCAGCAGCACATTGAACTGCATGGACACAACCAGATTGCTGGTCAGCCAGTCGGTCATGACCGCCGGCGTCAAGGGGGCCAGATGCAGCAGCAGGGCCGAGACGAAGGCCAGCAGGAAGTTCACCCCCGGGCCCGCCGCCGCGACCCAGACCATATCCCGCTTGGGATTGCGCAGATTGCGGAAATCCACCGGCACCGGCTTAGCCCAGCCGAACATGAAGCCGGTCAGCAGGAACAGGGTCATAGGCAGCAGAACGGTGCCCACCGGGTCGATATGACGCAACGGGTTCAGGCTCAGCCGCCCCATCATCTGGGCCGTGCGGTCACCGAATTTCAGCGCCGCATAGCCATGGGCGGCCTCGTGCAGGGTAATGGCGAACAAGGCCGGCAGGGCCATGATCGACAGTTGGAACAGCATATGCTGGAAATCCGGCATGGCTCAGCCCTCCCCCGCCAGCAGCGCCTGCAGCTCCGCCCGCAGGGCCGGCACATCCGCGGGTTGCGCGGCGTTCAGCCGGGCGGCAGCCGCCTGCCAGCGGCGGATGCCGGCGGCGTCCAGCGGCCGGGCATTCGCCGCCACATCCCGCATCTCGTCCATCTGGCCATTGCAGTGCAGGGCCACATCGCAGCCCGCCGCCAGCACCGCGGCCGTGCGCTGCCCCAGGGTGCCGGACAGGGCCTGCATCGACAGATCGTCGCTGAAAAGCACACCATCGAACCCGATATGGCCGCGCACGATCTGCCCGATCACCGTCGGCGACACGCTGGCCGGACGGTCGGCGTCGATGGCGGTGAACACAACATGCGCGACCATGGCGGCGGGCAGGCCCGCCAACGCCTTGAACGGCGCGAAATCCCAGGCCTCCAGGTCGTGGCGCGGGGTATGAACGACGGGCAGTTCCTTGTGGCTGTCGGCAAAGGCCCGGCCATGACCCGGTACGTGCTTGACCACGGGCATCACCCCACCCGCCAGCAGGCCATCCGCCTGCGCCCCGGCCAGCAAAGCCACCCGGTCCGGGTCCGTGGCAAAGGCACGGTCACCGATCACATCATGGGCGCCCGGCACAGGCACGTCGGCCACCGGCGCGCAATCCACATCAATGCCCAGGTCCGACAGCATCGATGCCAGCAGCCGTCCATGCAGCCATGCCGCGCGCTGCGCCCGCTGCACCTGGGGGATATCGCCCACGCTGCGGGCCGGCGGCAGTTCGGGCCAATGCGGACCACGCAGGCGGGCTACGCGCCCCCCCTCCTGATCGATCAGAATGGGCGCGTTCCGTCCCACGGCCGCGCGCAGGTCAGACACCAGCGCCCGCACCTGATCGGGACAGTCGACATTGCGCCGAAACAGAATGAAGCCCAGCGGATTGACATCGCGGAAAAACGCCCGCTCCGCCGCACTCAGCGCTGTGCCCTCACACCCCAGGACCAGGGCCGCAATGTCAGCGGACAATGCTGCACCCCGCGCCCTGCGCCGCCATGGTCGCGCAGATCTGCTTGGCTCGCGCCTCATCAATCGGCCCGCCCTGGATGCGGTAGAAGATGCCCTTGGGCAGTTCGACCCGCACGGTGCGCATGGACAGCCCCCCCAGTTCACCGGCGAACTTGCGTTGCAGCCGCTGCCATTCGGCGCCGGCCTTGGCCTCGCTGTCGACAGCAGCCACCTGGACGCGTACGGCTGGACCGCCGCTGGCGGCCGGGGCCGCAACGGCGGGTTTGGGCTGTACGGCAGCCGGCGGCGGGGCCACATTCGTTTGCGGGGCCGGGCGCGGCGGGGCAGCGGCGGGAGCCGGACGCGGCTGCGCCGTGCTGGCCGACGGCGGGATCAGCGTCTGGGTCGGCTGATGCGTCGGCACCTGCGCCTGCTGCTGGACCGGTTGCTGCACAGGCGGGGCCGTGCGTGGCTGCTGCTGTTGCGGCAGCGGTGGCGCATAGGTCGGCACCGGCTGCGTCTGCTGCTGGGCGGGGGCCGGCTGATAGCCCTGCTCCTCCGCGGACAGGGCCGACACCTGGCCCTCACCCTCTTCCGCCATCGGCATGATTTCATCCGCCGGCGGCTCGGCCGCCGCGCGCGGGCGTTCCATCGGCGTTTCCGGCGGGGGCAGCAGACGCTCCACCTCGCCCGGCGCCCCGCTGTTGGCGGGGTTCAGGCGGTCATAGACCAGTTTGTCCTGGTGCGGCACTTCCATGCCACCCGGCTGTTCCGGACGGATCTTGGTGGGATTGGGATCGGCCCGCAGGATCGGCGCAACGCTTTCCGTCCCGGCGCGCATCCCCTGGTTATAGGCCCAGAAGATCACACCACCGAAAACGACAACGGCCGCCCCCACCACCGCAATGTTCACCAGGTTGCGACGGCGCGGCGGCGCGGCAGGGTAATGGCCGTGCTGCTGCTCGTACTGCTGGTAGTAGGCGTCCTGGGCCTGCTGCTGTGCCGAAGCCCCATGATGGTACCCGGCATTCGCATGCGGCGCATGGGCCTGCGGGTGTTCGCCATGGGCCTCCGCGCTGGGCGCCCGATAGGCCGGCGCGGCGGCCGGCTGCACATACTCATCCGCGGGATGATGGGCAGCCGGGGCGGCATAGGGGGCGGGCTGCACATAGGCTTCATGCCCATCACCATCGGCCGGCTGGCCGGGTTGCTGGGGCGACTGCTGATAGCCGGCGCGCGGGCTGAAGGAAGGATCGGCACGGAAATCGGCACGCAGCGAGGACGGCTGCCGATTCCCCTGGGGCGGCTGGTGCTGCCCGTTCTCGTCCTCATCGTCGTAATAGGTCATGGCCGCAACGCCTCAACGCATTTCCTTGACGGGCTCGACGCCCAGGATGTCCAGACCGCAGGCGATCACCTGGGCCACGGATGTCACCAGCGCCAGACGGGCGCGGGTCAGTTCCTCATCGCCTTCGATCAGGAAGCGCATGGTGGCGTCGTCCTTGCCCTTGTTCCACAGACCATGGAAGGACGAGGCCAGTTCGTAGAGATAGAAGGCGACACGGTGGGGTTCGTGTGCATCGGCCGCCGCTTCCACCAGACGCGGGAAGGACAGCATCTGCTTGACGATGGCCACTTCCTCTTCCGACGACAATCGGGACAGGTCGGCCCCGACCAGATGGGTTGCCGTCAGATCCTTGCCCGCGTCGGCGGCATGGCGCAGCACCGAATGGCAGCGGGCATGGGCGTATTGCACATAGAATACGGGGTTTTCCTTGGACTGCTCCGTGACCTTGGCCACGTCGAAATCCAGGGTCTGGTCATTGCGGCGGGTCAGCATGATGAAGCGGACGACGCCGGCGCCCACCTCCGTCACGATGTCGCGCAGGGTGACAAAGCGCCCGGCGCGCTTGGACATTTTCACGGGCTGGCCGTCATCCATCAGGTTGACCAGCTGGCAGATCTTGACATCCAGCGTACCCTTGCCGCCCGTCACTGCCGACACGGCCGACTGCATGCGCTTGACATAGCCGCCATGGTCGGCGCCCCAGACGTCGATCATGGTGGCGCCGGACCGCTGAAACTTGTCGTAGTGATAGGCGATGTCGTTGGCAAAATAGGTCCAGGACCCGTCCGACTTCTTCAGCGGCCGGTCCACATCGTCGCCGAACTGGGTGGCGCGGAACAGGGTCTGGGGCCGCGGCTCCCAATCATCGGGCTTCTTGCCCTTCGGCGGTTCCAGCACGCCCGTATAGATCAGGCCCTGATCCTCCAGCGCCTTCAGCGCCGTATCCACCGACCCGGCATCGACCAGCGCGCGTTCGGAGGAGAAGACATGGTGATGTACACCCATCAGCTTCAGGTCGTCGCGGATGGTTTCCATCATGCGGGCGACGGTGAATTCCCGGAACAGCGGCAGCCATTCCGCCTCTTCCGCGGTCAGGTACCTGTCGCCATAGACATCCTTCAGCGCCTGCCCGACCGGGACCAGATAGTCACCGGGATAAAGGCCTGCGGGGATTTCCACCGCTTCGCCAAAGGCCTCGCGGTAACGCAGATGCGCCGACCGGGCCAGCACATCGACCTGCGCACCAGCATCGTTGATGTAATATTCCTGGGTCACGGCGAACCCGGCCTTGGCCAGCAGGCGCGACAGCGCATCGCCGACCACGGCACCGCGCGTGTGCCCGATATGCATTGGGCCGGTCGGATTGGCCGACACAAATTCCACATTGACCGGACGGCCGCCGCCCATGCCGCTCTGTCCAAAGGCGGGACCGGCGGTCAGGATGTCGGCCATGCGGGCCAGCCACCAGCCGGCATCGATACGCAGATTGACGAAGCCAGGTCCGGCCACGGCGGCCTCCGTCACCGCCTCCATGTCCTTCAGCCGGGCGACCAGGGCGTCGGCGATGACGCGGGGCGGCTTGCCGGCGGGTTTGGCCAGGATCATGGCCGCATTCGTGGATACGTCGCCATGGCTGGCGTCGCGCGGGGGTTCAACCGTGATTCGGGAGAAATCCAGCCCGGACGGCAGCTCGCCGGCGACCACCATCTGGTCCAGCGCGGCATGGATCTTGGCTTCGAAATCCTTGAAAACGTTCATCTTTCCAAACTTTTCAATCTATCCGGGCATGTATCTCCCGCCGCGGAATCCTGAGACGCCCGCGGAAGGTGTGACGGCGCACCCTACACCGAACCTTCGCTTCCGCACAGCATGCAGAATTGAAGGGCGGGAATGTGGCAACGGCGTTTTATACCAGGGCCAGAAAGTTCTGACTTCTGGCCCTGGTATCGGCCGCGACGGCGGCCGCGCGGGCTCGTGCCCGCGAAGCCAGGGCCCGCGGATGCGGGCCGCCCGGCGTTTGAGGAGCCGGAAAGTGCCGACCACAGGTCGGAACTTTCCGGCATTGGTATTAATGTTGCGGTGACAAATGCAGGACCGTTCCCTCAGCCTGCGATCAGTTCCGCCTGTCGAATGGCGAAACGGTCGGTCATGCCCGCAATATGATCCAGCAGCGCCCGGGTCCAGCCAGGCCGGTCGTAGGGCATCCGCCTGATGCCTGGCACCGTCTCCAGCAGGGCGGCGAACCGGCGCGGCAAGTCGCGATCCGGTCCCAGCTTCTCCCGCGCCAGCAAGGCTTCGCCATAGGCGTTCAGCAGCGTGGTGACGGTGCGGGCGGCAATGATGTCCGTCTCGCACCGCTGATAGCCGCGGTAGATCTGGGTATAGCAGACCTCGGAAATATCCTGCAGCGCCTCTGTCCGCTCGATCATCTTCAACAGAGGGTCGACCGGCTTGCCTTCCATGATGTCCGGCAGCCGGTCCTGGAAGGCGACACGGGCATCATTGACCAGGCGGTCAATGGCGCGCGCGCGCAGCCAGATCAGGCGGCGATCCTCATCATCGATGCTTTCATATTCGGGACGGTCCCAATCGATCAGCGGCCCCAGCAGGTCCTCCGCATCGGAGAACGACAGCATCCGCATTTTCACCGCGTCCTCGATATCAACGACCGAATAGCAGGCATCGTCCGCCGCCTCCACCAGATAGGCCAGCGGGTGGCGGCACCAGGCGTCACGGCCGGTGGGCACCAGGCCCAGTTCGCCAGCCACTTCCGCCATCAGGTCCCGCTCGCTGCCCAGGAAGCCATATTTGCGCTTGTGTGGCCGTTCCTCACCCACGAAGGCCGGGGCCGACCAGGGATATTTGCTGTAGGCGCCCAGCGTCGCGGCCGTCAGCTGCAATCCGCCCTGCGCCCGCCAGCCCTGCAATCGGGTCAGCACACGGAAGCCCTGGGCATTGCCTTCGAAATTGGACAGTTCGGATGCATGCTGACCGTCCACGCCCGACAGAATTTCACGCCCCAGAGCGGTGTCCGTGAACCAGTCGGAAATCACATCCTCGCCCGTATGGGCAAAGCAGGGTGTGCCCAGGTCGTGGGCCAGGGCGGCGGCGGCCACGACATTGCCGATGTCGGCAGCACTGGCCGGCACGGCATCCTGGCCATAGCGGGCAATGATCTCGGCCCCGGCCCAGCTGCCCAATGATCGGCCAACGCGCGCCGCCTCCATGGAATGGGTCAGCCGGGAGCGCACATAATCCGAACCGCCGATGCCATGCACCTGCTGCTTGTCCGACAGGCGCCGGAAGCTGGTGGAAAAGGTGATCCGGTCGATATCGATCTCATAGGCGCTGCGATAGGGCTGCTCCGGCGCCAGATCGGGCTTGGCCAAACGCTGCCGGGACAAAAGCTGCTGCCAACGCATCATCGCCACGTCTCCATATTCAGGCACGCCCGCTTTGACGATTGCCCATGGGCCGCTTACATAGGGTGTAAGCGTTTGTCTAGTCGTTAACGGACAGGATCATTCCCCATGTCAACCACCAGCACCCTTCCCGACGGCCCCGCCGCCCCGCCGCCGGCCGGCCGCGCCATGACCCTGACGGACAGTGCGGCCCGCCGCATCCAGAAGCTGGCGGCGCTGGAAGGCAATCCGGAGCAGATGCTGCGCCTGTCTGTATCGGGCGGCGGCTGCTCCGGCTTCCAGTACGGGTTCAGCTTCGACACCGTAACCAATGATGACGACCATGTGTTCAGCCACAATGATGCGCGCATGGTGGTGGATGATGTCTCCCTTGACCTGCTGGCCGGCGCCGAACTCGACTATGTCGAGGATCTGATGGGCAGCTATTTCAAGGTCAACAATCCCAACGCCGCGTCTTCCTGCGGCTGCGGCACCTCGTTCTCCGTCTGATACCAACGGCATTTGATCGTGACCGATCCAATGCCGTTGGTATATTCGTGTTCCCTCAAACGCCGGGCGCCGCCGTCCAGCGGCTTGGCTTACGCCGCACGCGCGGCGGGCCGCCGGTCGGCGGCCTCCGACGGTCATCGAGTGACCGTCGGCATCACAGCAAGGAAGGCAGGGTGCCCGTGAAGATCGCCACCTGGAACGTGAATTCCGCCAAGGCCCGCCTGCCCAACATCACCGACTGGCTGCGCGAGACGGCGCCCGACGTGGTGCTGTTCCAGGAGATCAAGTGCGAGACGGCCGCCTTCCCCGCCGCCGCGTTCGAGGAACTGGGCTATCACGTCCATGCCGTGGGCCAGAAGGCCTATAATGGTGTCGCCATCCTGTCCAAATCGCCCGTGACCGACATCATCACCCGTCTGCCGGGAGAGGGGGAGGACGAGCAGGCCCGTTATGTCGAAGGCACCATCGACGGGGTGCGCATCGCCAGCCTTTACCTGCCCAACGGCAACCCGGTCGATACGGAGAAATATCCCTACAAGCTGCGCTGGATGGAACGACTGCGGCTGCACGCGGCCGACCTGCTGCGCAGCGGCCAGCCCGTGGTACTGGGCGGCGACTACAACGTCATCCCGGCGGCAGAGGATGTGTACGACCCGATCGGCTGGCGCGACGATGCCCTGTTCCGGCAGGAGACGCGGTTGAAGTTCCAGGAAATCCTGGCGCTGGGCTATACGGAGGCGTTCCGGTCCCTGCATCCCGGTCTGGTGCCGGCCTACAGTTTCTGGGACTATCAGGCCGGCGCCTGGCCGCGTAATAACGGCCTGCGCATCGACCATTTCCTGCTGTCGCCACAGGCTGCCGACCGTCTGGTCGCCTGCGACATCGACAAGGGTCCGCGGGGCCGGGAGAAGGCGTCGGACCATACGCCGGTGGTGCTGACCCTGGACTGACGGCGGCCCCTTACCGCCGCCGCTTGGTGTTCTTGCCCCCGAACTCGATCCCGCCGACCTCCAGCCCGCCATCCTTGGTCTTGGCCGCCCCCTTGGTACGGCCACCAGCGGGCTTCTTCTCCGGCTTGGACTGCATGCGCGGCCGTTCGCCCTGGGCCGACGCCCGGATGGGGCTGGCGCCCGGCGACAGGCCGAGATCGATGGCTTCCAGCCGGCGGATCTCGTCGCGAATGCGCCCCGCCTCCTCGAACTCCAGGTCGGCGGCGGCCGCGCGCATCTTCTTTTCCAGCTCAGCGATGATGGTCTTGATGTCCTTGCCGGCCAGCCCGATGCCTTCCGCCGCCCCCGTATCCACCTCCACCCGGTCGCCGCGTTCATAGACGCTGCCCAGGATGTCGGCGATGTTCTTCTTCACCGATTCCGGGGTGATGCCGTGGGCAGCGTTATATTCCAGCTGCTTGGCCCGACGCCGCGCCGTTTCCTCCAGCGCTGCCTTCATGCTGTTGGTTTCACGGTCGGCATAAAGGATGGCGCGGCCTTCGACATTACGGGCTGCGCGCCCGATGGTCTGGATCAGGCTGGTGCGGCTGCGCAGATAGCCTTCCTTGTCCGCGTCCAGGATGGCGACAAGCCCGCATTCGGGAATGTCCAGCCCTTCGCGCAGCAGGTTGATGCCGATCAGCACATCGAACACGCCCAGGCGCAGATCACGGATAATCTCAATACGTTCAAGGGTT
Source organism: Hydrogenophaga intermedia (assembly GCA_943371025.1). GTDB lineage: Bacteria > Pseudomonadota > Alphaproteobacteria > Azospirillales > Azospirillaceae > Niveispirillum. Next base: position 65,417 of record CALRTC020000022.1, on the reverse strand, counting down.
TCTACGTCGGAATGGATGTAGCGGACCTTGATCCCCGCCTCCATCATATATTCCGTCAGCGCTTCGGCCATCTTCTTGGTCAAGGTGGTGACCAGCACGCGCAGGCCCTTGGCCGTGACCTCCCGCACCTCCGCCATTACGTCGTCGACCTGGGTATCGGTGGGGCGGATGATGACCGGCGGGTCGACCAGACCGGTGGGGCGCACCACCTGTTCCACGAACACGCCGCCCGTGCGTTCCAGTTCCCAATCGCCCGGCGTGGCCGAAACAAAGACCGTGGGCGGGCGCATGGCGTCCCATTCCTCGAACTTCAGCGGACGGTTGTCGGCACAGGATGGCAGGCGGAATCCGTAATCGGCCAGGGTCGACTTGCGCATGAAGTCGCCCCGGTACATGCCGCCCACCTGTGGCACCATCACATGGCTTTCATCGACGATCAGCAGCGCGTCGGGCGGCAGATATTCAAACAGGGTCGGCGGCGGTTCTCCCGGATTGCGCCCCGAGAGGTAACGGGAATAATTCTCGATCCCGGCACAGGAACCGGTCGCCACCATCATTTCGATATCGAAGGTCGTGCGCTGCTCAATACGCTGCGCCTCCAACAATTTTCCTTGTTGAACAAACTCTTCCAGTCTGATCTTCAGGTCACGCTTGATCTGCTCCACCGCTTGGAACAGGGTCGGCTTGGGCGTGACATAGTGGCTGTTGGCATAGATGCGGACCTCCTTCATCGATGCCAGCTTCTCACCGGTCAGGGGGTCGATCTCGTTGATTGCCTCCAACTCGTCCCCGAACAGGGACAGGCGCCAGGCCCGATCCTCCAGATGGGCAGGGAACAGTTCCACCGTGTCACCGCGCACCCGGAACGACCCGCGGCCAAAACCGACATCGCTGCGCCGATATTGCAGTTCAACCAATCTCTGAAGAAAGCCCTGCCGGTTCAGCTCCTGCCCCACCTTCAGCGGGATGGTCATTTCCGAATAGGTTTCGACCGACCCGATACCGTAGATGCAGGAAACAGAGGCCACAATGATGCAGTCCTTGCGCTCCAGCAGGGCGCGGGTGGCCGCGTGGCGCATGCGGTCGATCTGTTCGTTGATCGAGCTTTCCTTCTCGATATAGGTGTCGGTCCGGGGCACATAGGCCTCGGGCTGATAGTAATCGTAGTAGGAAACGAAATACTCTACGGCGTTGTTTGGAAAGAAACTTTTCATCTCTCCATACAATTGCGCCGCCAGCGTCTTGTTGGGCGCCAGGACCAGGGTCGGGCGCTGCACGCGCTGGATGACATGGGCCATGGTGAAGGTCTTGCCCGACCCGGTGACGCCCAGTAGAACCTGGTCGCGGTCGCCATTCACCAGCCCGGCGGTCAATTCCTCGATCGCCCGGGGCTGATCGCCGGCCGGGGTATATTCCGACACCACGGTCAACGGTTCAATAAAGGGGCGCTCCTCCACCTCAATGCGCCAGGGCATCGTGTTGGCGGCGGCAGCGACGGTGGGGATCTGTGTCTGGCTCATGGGCGTTAATCTAAGCCGAGCCGCGCCGACGGAAAAGGGGTTTGATCTGTTTTTGTTCACACCCGGACCATTCGGCGCATCGCGTCCGGATCACGGCGGTGGCGGCCTGACCGGCGACTGGAGGGGCGCTGTCTAGCCGGCCTTGGCGGCGCCATTGCCGCCGGCGGCGGCCGACCCCTGCTTAAGGGCCAGCGACAGGCTGTCCCAGGCAGCATCCATGGCCTGGTTGGGAGGCCCATCTTCGGCCGCCATCTCGCGGATCATGCGGATCAGGTCGTCGGGCAGGCAGGCCGTCTTGATGTTGCTGCCGATGAATTCGGCCGTGCGGGGGAATACGCACAGCACCCGCACGCGGACCAGCGGGAACCGGCTGCGGATCGCGGTAATCAGCGGATGCAGTTGCAGGACCGGATTGATGAAGGCGCCGACATTGTGGTCGGCACGCACATATTTCCAATGGCCTGCGTTCGGATTACAGCGTACCTGCCCCGTCGCGTCCGGCGGTGACGACATGATCATCAGGATGCTGGCCGGCAGGCGGATGACATGATCGACCCGGATCAGCCCCGCCTTGCCCCCACCGACCTTGATGTCGTTCAGCATGGGATAGGAGAGCTCCTCCAACTCCATGCGGCGCTTGAACAGTTCGGCATTATATTGCCGGGTGCTGGGGCGTTTGATGCGCTTTGGCTTGACCGAAAGGGCGAACGTCACCATCAGCGTGATCACAACCGCGGTGATCGCCGAAAAGGTGATCAGGTCCACCACCGGGACCCCAAGCCATCTCGCAATTTCATTCAACATGAGGCTGGGAAATACCCCAGCAGGTGGCAGATGTCACCATCTCTGCGGGGTATAGGCCGTTTGGGGGACGTTTCCCACCCCTGCCCAAAACGCGGTTGTCCTATAACAATCCTGTGCTTGGCGACAATGATCGACCGCTTTAAGGTCCCTGCCCGGTCATAATCCGTCCCAACCAGGGGAAAATGAATGTCGTTCCTTGCCGACCGCCTGTCCCGCATCAAGCCCTCGCCCACCATCGCGGTGACGAGCAAGGCCCGCGCACTGAAAGCCGCCGGCCGTGACGTGATCGGTCTGGGCGCTGGTGAACCCGATTTCGACACGCCGGAAAATATCCGCGCCGCCGGCATCCGCGCCATCGAGCAGGGCCAGACCCGTTACACCGACGTGGACGGCACGCCGGAGCTGAAAAAGGCCATCGTCGCCAAGTTCGCGCGGGAGAATGGCCTGACCTACACCCCGGATCAGGTGACGGTCGGCGTGGGCGGCAAGCAGGTGCTGTACAATGCCCTGATGGCCACCCTGAATGCCGGGGACGAGGTGATCATCCCCGCCCCCTACTGGGTCTCCTACCCCGACATGGTGCAGTTGGCCGAGGGCACGCCCGTGTCCGTCGCCTGCCCGGCGGAAAACGGCTTCAAGCTGCAGCCGGCCGATCTGGAAGCCGCCATCACGCCGAAGACCAAGTGGCTGATCCTGAACAGCCCGTCCAACCCGACGGGGGCGGCCTATACGGCGGACGAGCTGAAGGCCCTGGGCGAAGTGCTGCTTCGCCATGCCCATGTCTACATCATGACCGACGATATGTATGAACATCTGGTCTTTGATGATTTCAAGTTCACGACTATCGCAGAGGTCGTGCCGGCCCTTTACGATCGCACCCTGACGGTCAATGGCGTGTCCAAGTCCTATTCCATGACGGGCTGGCGCATCGGCTATGCCGCCGGGCCCAAGGCCCTGATCAAGGCCATGGGCGTGATCCAGAGCCAGTCGACCAGCAACCCGACCAGCATCTCCCAGGCCGCCGCCGTGGAGGCGCTGAACGGCCCGCAGGACTTCATCAAGGAACGCGCCGCCGTGTTCCAGACGCGCCGCGATCTGGTGGTGTCCATGCTGAACCAGGCCACCGGCCTCTCCTGCCCCAACCCGGAAGGCGCCTTCTACGTCTACCCGTCCTGCGCCGGCACCATCGGCAAGACGGCCCCCACGGGCAAGGTCATCGAGACGGACGAGGATTTCGCGTCCGAACTGCTGGAAGCCGAAGGCGTGGCCGTGGTGCATGGCGCAGCCTTCGGCCTGTCGCCCTTCTTCCGCATCTCCTACGCCACCAGCAATGAGGTGCTGGAAGAAGCCTGCACGCGCATCCAGCGTTTCTGCGGCAGCTTGAAGTAAGACTGCGTCACCCATAACCTTCCACTGTCTCCCCCGCGAAAGCGGGGGTCCAGGGGCCAAGCGCACCGACATGTGGTTCTTGGTGGCCCCTGGATCCCCGCTTTCGCGGGGAAGGCACCTTGGTGATTTTGGAAAGGCCAGCCCTAAACCAAAACATCCAGCAGCCGCTGGAAATTCTGCTGATCGCTCTTGATGATGGCGGCACTGACGCCTGCCGTCACTTCGGCCTGTTTCACATCCAGGATCACGGCTGGGTCCAGATTGCCCGCCGCCACCTGTTCGGTCGCCGCCTGCACAGTCGCTTGCGCCGCCGTGAAGCCTTCCAGGCCGGCGCGCGTCAGGTCCATCGGGGCGCTGTTGATGCTGCTGATCGACATGGGCCACAGCTTAGCATGGCCGGTATCAAAGCGTCAGGGGTGAAACCGGCCCCGTGACATTGTAGGGTCATTCCCCCACCGCAACGGAACCCGCCGCCATGGACAGCATCGACCGTCAGCATATCGCCTCCGTCATGGATGGTTTGGGCCGCCGCGCCCGCGCCGCGTCCGCGATTGTGGCGATGGCGCCGGCGGCGGCGCGGGATCAGGCGCTGCGGGTGGCGGCGTCCACCCTGCGCGCCCGCATGGCCGACATCCTGGCCGCCAATGCGCTGGACATGGCCGGGGCCACGGAAAAGGACCTGTCGCCTTCCATGCTGGACCGGCTGATGCTGAACCCGGCGCGGGTGGAGGCGATGGCCAAGGGGCTGGAGGAGATCGCGGACCGGCCCGATCCGCTGGGCGCCGTGCTGGAACGCTGGGAACGGCCCAATGGCTTGCGGTTCGAAAAGGTGCGTGTGCCGCTGGGCGTCATCGCCATCATCTTTGAAAGCCGGCCGAATGTGACGGCCGATGCCGGCGGCCTTTGCCTGAAATCCGGCAATGCCGCCATCCTGCGCGGCGGGTCGGAGAGCTTCCATTCCGCCCGCGCCATCCTGGCCGCCCTGCATGCCGGGCTGGACGCGGCCGGGCTGCCGCGTGATGCCATCCAGATGCCGCCCACGACCGACCGCGCGGCCGTTGGCGAAATGCTGACCATGACCCGCTGGATCGACGTGGTGATCCCGCGCGGCGGCAAGTCACTGACGGGCCGCGTCGCCGCTGAAAGCCGCGTGCCCGTGATCTATCACCTGGATGGCATCTGTCACGTCTATCTGGACAAGGAAGCCGATGCGGACAAGGCGCGGCGCGTGACGCTGAACGCCAAGATGCGCCGCACGGGCATCTGCGGGGCGGCCGAAACCCTGCTGGTCCACAAGGACATCGCCGCGTCCCTGCTGCCCCCCATCCTGGACGACCTGATCCAGGCGGGGTGTGAAATCCGTGGCGATGCCGGCGTGCAGGCACTGGATGCGCGGGTGAAGCCGGCCACGGAAGAGGACTGGGACACCGAATATCTGGATGCCATCCTGTCGGTGAAGCTGGTCGACGATGTGGATGCCGCCATCGACCATATCGGCCGCCATGGCAGCCACCATACCGACAGCATCATCACGGAGGATGCGGACGCCGCCGCCCGATTCCTGGCCCGCGTCGACAGCGGCATCGTCCTGCACAATGCCTCCACCCAATTCGCCGATGGCGGCGAATTCGGTTTTGGCGCGGAAATCGGCATTTCCACGGGCAAGCTGCATGCCCGTGGTCCCGTGGGGGCCGAACAGCTGACCAGCTACAAGTATGTGGTGCGGGGCGATGGGCATACGCGGCCCTGACCGCCCTGCCCCGCCCGCCGCGCATGGCAGGGCCGTTCGCGCCCTGCCGAAGCCACTGGCCGGCAGCCTGTGGAAGGGTATGCGCATCGGGCTGCTGGGTGGGTCCTTCAACCCCGCCCATGATGGCCATCGGCACATGTCGCTGATGGCGCTGAAGCGGCTGGGCCTGGATCAGGTCTGGTGGCTGGTCAGCCCGCAAAATCCGCTGAAGCCCTTGGACGGCATGGGAAAACTGGCCGACCGGCTGGCCCGCGCGCGGACCGTTGCCGCCCATCCGCGCATCGTGGTGACGGACATCGAAACCAGCCTTGGCACCCGCTACACGGTCGACACGCTGGCAGCCCTGAAACGGCATTTTCCAGGGGTGAAATTCGTCTGGCTGATGGGGGCGGATAACCTGTTGCAGGTGCCGCACTGGCGATCATGGACGCGGATTTTCACCCAGGTCCCGGTTGCGATATTCCCCAGACATCCCTATTCTACCTCTGCGCTGGGCGGCAAGGCTTCCCGGCGTTTTGCCGCTGCGCGGGTGAATGTGCGACGGGCGAAGGGTCTGGCCGACCTGCCGCCCCCCGTCTGGGTGTTCCTGGACGCCCCCCTTCATCCCGCTTCGGCGACCGCCATCCGGCAGGGGCTGGCTGGCGGCAGGCAAGGCAGTTGATCATTTTCGCCCAAGGATAGATGTCGGTGACCCAGATCGTGAGTGCAGAACCTTCCCAGCAGCCGGCCGGTGGCGTTATCGCCGCCGAAGACATGCCGGAGCGCACCCTTGCCCTGATCCTGTCCGTGTTGGACGAGGATCAGGCCGAGGACACGATCACCATCGACCTGCGCGGCAAGACCAGCATGGCCGACTATCTGGTCGTCACCACGGGCCGGTCGGCCCGTCAGGTGGGCGCCATGGCCGACCATATGGTGCGCAAGCTGCGCGACCTGGGCATCCATGCCGGTAATCCGGAAGGCTATCCGCAGTGCGACTGGGTGCTGGTCGACAGCGGTGACGTCATCGTCCACCTGTTCCGCCCGGAAGTGCGCGCCTTCTACTGCATCGAAAAGATGTGGGGCGTGGAGCCGCCGGCCTCGCTGAAGGCGCTGACGGCCGGGTTCGACGGCGGGCCGGCGCAGTAATGCGCCTGTGGCTGGCGGCCGTCGGCAAGGCCAAGCCGGGCCCCGCCCGCGATCTGTTTGATGAATACAAGGCCCGCATCACCTGGCCCTTCCAGCTTCGCGAGGTTGAAACCAAGAAGCGGCTGGAAGGCGAGGAACTGAAGCGGGCGGAGGCGGAGCTGCTGCTTTCCGCCATTCCCAGCGGTGCGACCATCGTGGCGCTGGATGAACGCGGCCGCATGATGGGGTCGGAGGATTTCGCCGCCCGCATGGGCCAGTGGCGCGATGCCGCTGTGGGCGATCTGGCCTTTGTCATTGGCGGGGCGGACGGGCTGGACCCGTCGGTGCGGCAGAAGGCGGCCCTGGTCCTGGCCTTCAGCCCCATGACCTGGCCGCACATGATGGTGCGCGGCATGCTGGCCGAACAGATCTACCGCGCCCAGCAGATCCTGGCCGGGCATCCCTATCATCGGGTGTGAGTGACTGAGGCTTTGTCTGGTTTTGATGGAACCGGATTGGCTCTCACAACCGTCACCCATGCTGCGGCCGGGGTCCAGGGCCGAGCGGCGTCTGCCGCGACAAGACTCATATCGGCGCTGACCGCGCCTCACGCTGGACCCCGGCTTTCGCCGGGGTGACGGTGGAGGATGCTTCAATACGGACTATACAGGCACCAAAGCAAAACCGGCGGCGGATCATCGACCCGCCGCCGTTCTGATTCAGCGCTGCACCACACCATCCACCCGGCGGGCGATGCCCAGCGGGTTGTCGCGCTTCAGCGCGGCCGGCAGCAGCGCATCGGGGATGTCCTGATAGCTGACGGGGCGCAGAAAGCGGTCGATGGCCAGCGTGCCAACCGACGTGGACCGGCTGTCGGACGTAGCCGGGTACGGGCCGCCATGCACCATGGCGTGGCAGACTTCCACGCCCGTGGGCCAGCCATTTGCCAGGATACGGCCGGCGCGGCGTTCCAGCGTCGGCAGCAGCGTGGCCGCCGCGTCATGGTCGCCTTCGTCCAGATGCAGCGTCGCTGTCAACTGCCCTTCCAGATGCTCCAGCACATCCTTCAGCGTGGCGAGATCCGGGCAACGGACGACGACTGACGACGACCCGAACACCTCATGCCCCAGCACGGGGTCAGCCAGGAAATCGGCGGCCGTGACGCTGAACAGGGCGCCGGCCCCCCGGTTGCCGCCGGCTTCCGCCACGCGGGCCAGGGTCGTCACCTTCTCATGCGACGCCAGCGTCTCCACGCCCGTGCGATAGGCCTTGCAGATGCCGGGTGTCAGCATGGTGATGGGGGCGACATTGGCCAGCGCGGCAGCGGCGGCGGCCGTGAACCGGTCCAGCGCCTCGCCTTCCACGGCCAGGATCAGGCCGGGATTGGTGCAGAACTGTCCCGCCCCCATGGTCAGCGACCCGACAAAGGCCCCACCCAGCGCCTCGGCCCGTGCCGACAGGGCGGACGGCAGCAGCACGACAGGGTTGATGCTGCTCATCTCCGCATAGACCGGAATGGGTTCCGGACGGTTCTGCGCGATCTGGATCAGGGCTTGGCCACCACCGCGCGAGCCGGTGAAGCCCACGGCCTTGATATGCGGATGGGCCACCAGGGCCTGGCCGTATTCACGCTTGGTGCCGCACAGCAGGGAGAAGACCCCCTCCGGCAGGCCCAGTTCGGCCACGGCGGCGGCGATTGCCTCGCCCACCAGTTCCGACGTGCCGGGATGGGCCGAATGGGCCTTCACCACCACCGGACAGCCGGCAGCCAGGGCCGAGGCCGTGTCGCCACCGGCCACAGAGAAGGCCAGCGGGAAGTTCGACGCGCCGAACACGGCCACCGGACCCACGGGGATGAAGCGCAGCCGGATATCGGCGCGCGGCAGCGGCTTGCGCTCCGGCATGGCCGGGTCGATGCGGGCGCCGTTCCAGTCCCCCTGGCGTAGCACGCTGGCGAACAGGCGCAACTGGCCCATGGTGCGGCCGCGTTCGCCTTCCAGGCGGGCGCGCGGCAGGCCAGTTTCGGCCCCGGCCCGCTCCAGCAGCTCATCCCCCAGCGCCAGGATATTGTCGGCGATCTTTTCCAGGAAACGGGCCCGTGTCTCCGCCGGCGTCTCCCGGAAACCATCGAACGCGGCCCAGGCCAGCTTGGCTGCCGCATCGGTATGGTCGGGCGTGGCCTGGGCGAAGCTGGTCGGCAATTCGCCATCCGTGGACGGATCGATGGCGAAGAAGCCGCCTTCCGTGGCGACGCGGCTGCGGCCGATCAGCAATTTCCCGTGCAGAGGCATGATCCGTTTCCTTATACCTTCAGGTTTGGCCGCATCCTTAGACTTTTTTGTCCGACAATTCCAGCCTTGTCATGGCCGGAAGCCGGCCGTCGGCCGGACATTGTCGCCCCCATATGGGCAGGATTCCCACGCATGCAATGGAGTAGCTGGCGTCAATTGTCGGAGTATACTATTAGCAGCATATCCACCATGCAGACAGGCGATACCATGCAGGCCAGCGCGCCCATCCCTCCCCGTCCCGGCTGTCTTCCCTTCGGCCGGATGCCGGACGGACGGGACGTGCAGGCGGTGACCATCACGGGCGGCCGCCTGACCCTGCGACTGCTGACCCTGGGGGCGGCCGTACAGTCGCTGTGGGCGCCCGACCGGTCGGGCAAGCTGGACGACATCGTCCTGGGCCATGACAGCGTGGCCGATTATCTGGCCACCCGGACCTTTTTCGGGTCCATCGCCGGCCGCTGCGCCAACCGCATCGCCGGGGGCCGCTTCACCCTGGATGGGCAGGCCTATCAGGTGCCTTGCAATGACGGGCCGAACTGCCTGCATGGCGGGATGCTGGGGCTGGACCTGAGGCTGTGGGCGCTGGCCAGCCACACCGACCACAGTGCCCGCTTCACCTATCACAGCCCGGCGGGAGAGGAAGGGTTTCCCGGTGCCTTGGACATCACGGCCGATTATGCGCTGGATGATGACGACCGACTGACGGTGACGCTGACGGCTAGGACCGATGCGTCCACCATCGTCAACCTGACCAACCATGCCTATTTCAATCTGGCCGGCCTGTCCGCCGGCGCCGATGTGCTGGACCATGTGCTGACCCTGGATGGGGACCGCATCACACCCGTCGACCCCGACCTGATCCCGACCGGGGATTTCATGGACGTGGCCGGCACGCCCTTTGATTTCCGGCAGCCGGCCGCCATCGGCGCCCGCATCCGCGACGGGCGCGACCCGCAACTGACCCTGGCCCGTGGCTACGACCATAATTACGTGCTGAATGGTGGAAAAATGGCGGCCCATGTCCTGCATCCGGCTTCTGGCCGGGCCCTGACCCTGGCCACGACGGAACCGGGGCTGCAATTCTATTCGGGCAATTTCCTGCCCGGCAGCCTGATCGGCAAGGGCGGGCGGCTTTACCGGCAGGCGGATGGCTTCTGCCTGGAACCGCAGCGCTTTCCCGACACTGCCAACCAGCCGCATTTCGGCAGCGTCCGGCTTGATCCCGGTTCTGAATACCGGCATGTCTCCACCTATCATTTCTCGACGGAGCCGGAGCGGACCTGATGGCGAAAAGCGACCTTCCGGCCAAGCCCACCCGCCGTCACGGCGCCATCGCCCGCCGGCTGGGCACGGCCATCGTCACGGGCGAATATAAGCCGGGCCAAGTGCTTGAAACGGAAATCGCCTTTTCCGAACAATTGCAGGTCTCCCGCAGCGCCTATCGGGAGGCGCTGCGCACGCTCGCGGCCAAGGGTCTGGTGGAAAGCCGGACCAAGACGGGTACCACCGTCTGCGCCCGCTCCCGCTGGAACCTGCTGGACCCCGACGTGCTGTCCTGGGTGTTTGAGAATGAGCCCAGCCCCGATCTGGTGCGCAACCTGTTCGAACTGCGCATGATCGTGGAGCCGGAGGTGGCGGCCCTGGCCGCCGAACGGCGCGACGCCACCCAGGTCACCCGCATGCGTCAGGCGTTGCAGCGCATGGAACAGCATGGGCTGGAAACCCAGGAAGGCCGCGACGCCGATATCGAGTTTCACGAACAGGTGCTGGAGGCAGCTTCCAACCCGCTGCTGGCCCAGTTGTCGACGGGCATCACGGCTGCCGTGCGCTGGACCACCATCTTCAAGGCAAGGCGCAGCGCCCTGCCCCGTGACCCGATGGGCGACCATTGGGCCGTGTTCGATGCCATCGCGGCCGGCGGTCCCGATGCGGCCCGGGCGGCCATGCGCACGCTGGTGTCAGGCGCCCTACGCGATACCGAAAGCTCCCTGCGTCCCCGCCCGGCCGAATAAAGGCCGCTGCAGATTTCACACAAGCCCGGTATATAAGGCGCCACCGGCCCGTCGATCCTGTCACGGGGCGACCAACCCATAATGGATGGCAGTCCTTGCTTACCGATATCATCGAATTCCTGGCCGTCGGCATCATCGCTGTGATCGAGGCCATGGGCTATGCCGGCGTCGCACTGCTGATGGCGATCGAATCCGCCTGCATTCCGCTGCCGTCGGAAATCATCATGCCGTTCGCGGGTTATCTGGCCTCCACCGGCCAGATGAACCTGCTGATGGTTGCAACGGCCGGGGCGATCGGCTGCAATATCGGGTCGGAAGTGGCCTATCTGGTCGGCCGTTATGGCGGGCGCACGGCGATCCTGCGCTGGGGCCGCTATGTGCTTCTGGATGCATCCGACCTGGACATGGCCGACCGGTTCTTCGCCCGCTTCGGCAATGCCGCGGTATTCATCGCCCGCCTGCTGCCCGTCATCCGCACCTTCATCGCCCTGCCCGCCGGCATTGCCGGCATGCCCAAGCTGCCGTTCCACCTCTACACCTTCGCCGGTTCCTGGCCCTGGTGCTATGGCCTAGCCTATATCGGCATGGCGCTGGGGGAGGAATGGCACAGCAACCCGGTGCTGAAGACGTGGCTGCACCGGTTCGACGCGCTGATCGTTGTCGCCATCCTGGCGTTGGGTGGCCTGTTCCTCTGGCACAAGCTGCATAAGCGCAAGGCCTGATCAGCCATCCAAATGAAAAGGCCCCCGCCGGATCGCACCGACGGGGGCCTTTTTACTTTCAGTACCTCAAGCGCCGGCGCCAACATTCGTTGGCTAGGCTTCACGCGGCATGTGCCGCGCGGCGGCGGTCGCCGCCGTTCCAACGGTCATCATTGATGACCGTTGGACACGCCCGGATCAATCCCCCGCGGCCACCATCTGATGCGGGATCACAGGCTGCGGCTGCTGGCGATGCGCGCCCACCATGAAGCGCAGCAGCACGTAGAAGACGGGCGTCAGCAGCAGGCCGAACAGGGTCACGCCCAGCATGCCGGCGAACACGGCCACACCCATGGCATGGCGCATTTCGGCACCGGCACCGGATGAGGTGACCAGCGGCACCACACCCATGATGAAGGCGATGGAGGTCATCAGGATGGGGCGCAGACGCATGCGGCTGGCCTCGATCGCCGCCTGCACCGCTGTGCGGCCGTGATGTTCCAACTCGCGGGCGAATTCCACGATCAGGATGGCGTTCTTGGCCGACAGCCCCACCAGCACCATGAAACCGATCTGGGTGAAGATGTTGTTGTCGCCGCCCGTGATCCACACACCAGCCAGGGCCGACATCAGGCTCATGGGCACAATCATCAGGATGGCCAGCGGCAGGGTCAGGCTTTCATACTGGGCCGCCAGCACCAGGAAGACCAGCAGGACGGAGATGGGGAACACCCACAGCGCCGCATTGCCCGCCAGGATCTGCTGATAGGTCAGGTCGGTCCATTCATACTTGATGCCGCGCGGCAGCACTTCCGCCGCAATCCGCTCCGCCGCGGCCTGCGCCTGACCCGATGAGTAACCGGGCGCCGGGCCGCCATTGATATCGGCCGCGGTATAGCCGTTATAGCGGACGACCATTTCCGGACCATAGCTCTGCGCCACGGTCACCAGCGACGACAGCGGCACCATCACGCCGCGTTCATTGCGGGTCTTCAGCAGGCCGATATCATCGGCATGGGCGCGGAACGGCGCATCAGCCTGCACCCGCACCTGATAGACGCGGCCAAACGCGTTGAAATCGTTGACGTACAGCGAGCCCAGATAGACCTGCATCGTCTCGAACACATCCGTCACCGGCACGCCAAGCTGCTTGGCCTTCACGCGGTCCAGATGCACATCCAATTGCGGCACGTTGATTTCATAGGAACTGAAGGTCGGCCCCAGTTCCGGCGTGGCCCGCGCCTTCATCACGAAATCATTGGCGGCCTTGGCCAGCGCCTCGTACCCCAGCGATCCGCGATCTTCCAGTTGCAGCTTGAACCCGCCCAGCGTGCCCAGCCCCATGACGGGCGGCGGCGGGAACACGGCCACGAACGCTTCCTTAACGCCCATGAATTGCTGCTGCAGGGTGGTGGCGATGACATTGGCCGACAGGCCCTGCGCCGCCCGCTCCTCATAGGGTTTCAGGGTGGCGAAGACGATGCCGGCGGAAGAGGAATTGGTGAAGCCGTTCACCGACAGGCCGGGGAAGGCCACGGCATGGTCGACGCCCGGCTGTTTCAGCGCCAGGTCGGTCATGGTGCGGATGACATCTTCGGTCCGGTCCAGCGAGGCGCCGGTGGGCAACTGGGCAAAGGCGATCAGATATTCCTTGTCCTGCGCGGGCACGAAGCCACCCGGCACGGCGCGACCCAGGAACACGGTCAGGCCCAGCAGCAGGACATAGACCAGCATCATGCCGCCCTTATGCCGGATGACGCCGCCCACGCCCTTGCCATAGGCATCCGACCCGCGCTGGAACACGCGGTTGAAACCCCGGAAGAAGCCGCCCAGCACCTTGTTCATGGCCAGGGTCAGCCAGTCCGGCTTGTCATGATGCCCCTTCAGCAGCAGGGCGGACAGAGCCGGCGACAGGGTGAGCGAGTTGAAGGCCGAAATGACGGTAGAGATCGCGATGGTCATCGCGAACTGCTTGTAGAACTCGCCCGACAGGCCCGACATGGCGGCCAGCGGCACGAACACGGCGACCAGGGTCAGGGCGATGGCGATGATGGGTCCGCTCACCTCCTGCATGGCCTTGTAGGTGGCCTGCTTGGGGCTGAGACCCTGGGAGATGTTGCGTTCCACATTCTCCACCACGACGATGGCGTCGTCGACGACGATACCGATAGCCAGCACCATGCCGAACAGCGACAGCGCATTGATGGAAAAGCCGAACAGCAGCATCAAGGAGAAGGTGCCGACGATCGACACCGGCACGGCCAGCAGCGGGATGATGGACGCGCGCCAGGTCTGCAGGAACACGATCACCACCAGCACGACCAGGGCGATGGCTTCCAGCAGGGTGTGGATCACGGCGTCGATGCTGGCCTGCACGAAGCGGGTCGGGTCATAGACAATGGAATGTTCCACCCCGTCGGGCATGTCCTGCTGCAACGCTGCCATCGTCTCCCGCACCTGGTTGGAGATGGCAAGCGCATTGGCGCCCGGCGCCTGATTGATGGCAATCGCCACGGCCGGCCTATTGTCCAGCAGGGAGCGCAACCCGTACTGGGAGGCGGCCAGTTCCACCCGCGCCACATCGCGCAGATAGGTGACGGCCCCCTGGTCCGTCTTCAGGACGATGTTCTGGAATTCCTCGACATTCTGCAACCGGCCCTGGGCATTGACCGAAAGCTGCAGGGGCGCGTCCACCACGGACGGGCTGGCGCCGATGACGCCGGCCGCCACCTGCACATTCTGTTCACGGATGGCATTGACCACGTCATTGGCGGTCAGGCCGCGTTCGGCCACCTTCTGCGGGTCCAGCCAGACGCGCATGGCATAATCACCCGACCCCCACAGCAGCACCTCGCCCACCCCGGAAATGCGCGCCAGACGGTCGCGCACATTCAGGACGGCGTAATTGCGCAGGTAGGTCATGTCATAGCGGTCGTCGGGCGAGCGCAGATGCACGACCATGGTCAGCGTGGGCGAGGACTTGACCGTGGTCACGCCCAGCCGCTGCACATCCTGCGGCAGGCGCGGCAGCGCCTGGGCCACACGGTTCTGCACCAGCTGCGTGGCCTTGTCCGGGTCGGTGCCCAGCTTGAAGGTCACAGTCAGGGCCATGTTGCCGTCGCTGTTGGCCTGGGACTGCATGTACAGCATGTCCTCCACGCCATTGATCTGTTCTTCCAGCGGCGAGGCGACGGTTTCGGCAATGACCTTGGGATTGGCACCGGGATACTGGGCGCGCACGACCACGGATGGCGGCACGACCTCCGGATATTCAGAGATGGGAAGCTGGAACAGGGCAATGAAGCCCGCCAGAAAGACGACCACCGACAACACGCCCGCGAAGATCGGGCGGTCGATGAAGAAACGCGAAATGTTCATGACAAGCCTCGATCCGCGCAGTTGGCGCGGGATGGGTTGGGCTTAAACGTTGGACAAGGCACCCTCGTCATCCCGCAAACGGGATGCAAATCACGCCGACACCCGTTCTCCCTGCCTTCCCCGCGAAAGCGGGGGTCCAGGGGCCGCTTTCACCACCTGTCGGGCCCTTGGCCCCTGGATCCCCGCTTGCGCGGGGAAGGCAGGTTGGTGCAATAGGAAACGAAGTGATCGACCCGAACCGGGGAAATCGATACCGGATAGGTGCTTACCGCTCCGCCACCTGCGTCGCCGGGCGCTCCATCGCCACCGGCTTGGGCTGCACCACGTCACCGGGGCGGGCGCGCTGGATGCCGTTGACGATGATGCGCTCGCCTGGGTTAAGGCCGGCGGTCACGATGCGCAGACCTTCCTGCCGACTGCCCAGCGATACGGGCCGATAGGCGACCTTGTTATCGTCACCGACGACCAGGACGAATTTCTTGTCCTGATCGGTGCCGATGGCACGTTCATCCACCATCACGGCCGCCTGCGGATCAGACCCACCGACCTTGATTCGGGCGTAAAGGCCGGGCACCAGCAAGCCATCGGGATTGTCGAAGCGGGCGCGCACGCGGATGGTGCCCGAAACCGGGTCCAGGCGGTTATCGACATCATCGACAGCGCCGGTGCGGGAATATTCCGTCTCGTTGGCCAGCCCCAACTGTACCGGCACGCCCGCCTGATCCTTCACCGATGCGATATGGCGCAGATAGGTCTGCTCATCCACATCGAAGGAGGCATAGATGGGGGAGACGGAGACCAGCGTGGTCAGGACCTGGCCCGCGGCACCGGCCGCCACGACATTGCCCTCGGTGATCTCGGCCCGCGACGCCCGGCCGGCGATGGGGGCGGTGACACTGGTATAGGACAGGTTCAGGCGCGCCACCTGCAGCTCGGCCTCTGCCGCGTGCAGGCTGGCCGCCGCGTCGCGGGCATTGTGCTCGCGTTCATCCAGGGTGCGGCGGGGGATGGTGCTGTCGGCCACCAACTGGTTGGCACGGTCCAGTTCCGCCTTGGTGAAGCGGACACGGGCCTGCGCCCCCGCCAACTGCGCCTCGGCCCGCGCCACTTCTGCCCGGTAGGGGGCGGGATCGATGGTGAACAGCACGTCGCCCTTCTTCACCAGGGCGCCATTCTTGAAATGCACCTGGGTGATGGTGCCGGAGACGCGGGGCCGGATATCCACCCGCTCCACCGCCTCCAGCCGGCCGGAATAGCTTTGCCAGTCCACGACCTTGCGGGCGACGACGGGGGCGACATCCACCTCCACCGCCGGCCGCGCCGCGGCGGCCACGGCGACGGGCTTGTCTTCGGCCTGTCCCTGGATGCTGACGCCGGCGATCACGACCAACGACACTCCGGCTGCCATGATGTAGGCCAGCTTGGATCGCGTAATCGACATGGGTTTGCTCCTGCAAAAAGGGTGCAGACAAGGGCCTCCCGCCATCGTTTCCGAAGGGGAAATCACAAGACGGGTCAGCCCGGTGAAAGCACCGCCCATCAGGCGCCCGATCTGTCGGGGCCTCTGTCCATTGCCTCTGGTTTTCGGTTAACGGGCCGCTTCCGGGTGGAAGACAACCCCTCGATCATTGCTCTTATCGGCTTTGCTGCGCTGCCGCTGTGATGGCCGTCGCAGGGATTAAATTTTTTTCATTTCCTGATCCAAAAAATTCGACAATGCCAACAACCTCTTCATATCAAACGTAAAATAGAAAATCACCCCCACGGACGAAACTCCTGGAGCATTTGTGCAGATGCAGCATGACGCCAACCGGTTCACGAATAAAGACGGATTTTCTGACAAGACAATTCGTCCATTCCGAACAATTAAGCCGCTGACACGCCCCGCAGCCGCTCCCCCTGATAGCAGGCCAGCGTATCCTCCCGCCCCTGCAGGATGGGGCAGGCCTCAAACAGACTGACCACCCAGTCGATGAACAGTCGCACCTTGGGCGAGGGCTGGCGGTTCTGCGGATAGACGGCGGATATGGGCATGGGTTCCGGGCGCATATGCGGCAGCACCTCCACCAGTTCGCCGCGCTGCAACTGCCCCAGCACCATGAACAGCCCCGGCTGGATCAGCCCATGCCCGTCAACGCCGCAGGCGATATAGGCTTCGCTGTCATTGACGGAGACGGCGGCTTTCATCGGCACTTCCACACTTCCCCCCTCAGCCATGAAATCGAACGGGTAGGAACGGTTGCCCAGATGCGGGGAAAAATAATTGACCCCCTGATGTCCGGCCAGATCTTCCAGCCCTTGCGGCACCCCGAACCGCTCCAGATAGGCCGGGCTGGCGCAGGTCAGGCGCGACAGGGTGCCCAGCCGGCGGGCCACCAGCGAACTGTCCGACAGTTCGCCCACGCGCAGCACGCAATCCACCCCTTCCTGCACCATGTCGATCTGCCGGTCATTCATGCCCAGCTTCAATTCGATGTCCGGATAGAGTTCATGGAACTTGCGCAGGGCCGGCACAACGATCAGCCGCCCGACGGAGGTGGGCATATCGACATGCAGCCGCCCCTTGGGCTGGCGGGCGCCATTCAGGAAGGTGGCTTCCACCTCCTCCACCTCGGCCAGGATGCGCTGAGCCCGTTCATAGAAGCTCTCACCATCGGCGGTCAGGCTGAGGCTGCGGGTCGTGCGCTGCATCAGGCGCACGCCCAGATGCGCTTCCAGATTCTGGATGATGGTGGTGACCGACGCGCGCGGCAGGCCCAGCTTGTCGGCCGCGCGGGCAAAGCCATTCTGGTCCACCACCTGGATGAAGACCTGCATTGCCTGCAACTTGTCCATCGCCCGCCCCTGTCCTGTCCCCGGCCGACCGCCCAGATGGTGACGGATGATCGTGATGGCAAGGACGGGCCTGGCGCAAGGCTACCCTGCCCACCCATGGCCAGAAACTGGAAGACCCTGCCCGCCATCTGACGAATATTGTTGCAATGAAGAAGCGGGCGCACCAAGGCCCGGCATCGCCAAGGAGAAGCGAATTGGCGGAGATTTCGATCCTGGAACTGGGCCGCGTGCGTGAAGGCGGCAGCCGCCGCGACGCGCTAGACGAGGCCCGCACCCTGGGCCAGCAGGCCGAAAACTGGGGCTATAAGCGCCTGTGGGTGGCCGAACACCACAATATGCCCACCGTCACCACGGCCGCCACCGCGCTGGTGATCCAGCATATCGCGGCCGGTACGAAGCATATCCGCGTGGGGGCCGGCGGCATCATGCTGCCCAACCACGCGCCCTATGTCATCGCCGAACAGTTCGGCACGCTGGAGACCTTGTATCCCGGCCGCATCGATCTGGGCCTGGGCCGCGCGCCGGGCACCGACCAGTTGACCTTGCGGGCCCTGCGCCGCGATCCGGGCAGTGCCGAGAATTTCCCGCAGGATGTGCAGGAGTTGCAGGCCTTCCTGGCGCCCGCCGGCCCGGGACAGCGCATCGAAGCCGTGCCGGGCTCCGGCACCAACATTCCCCTGTGGATTCTGGGGTCCAGCCTGTTCGGCGCACATCTGGCGGCGGAACTGGGCCTGCCCTATGGCTTCGCCTCCCACTTCGCGCCCGGTGCGCTGGATCAGGCGCTTTCCATCTATCGCAGCCGGTTCAAACCGTCCGAACAGGCGGACCGGCCCTATGCCCTGGTCGGCGTCAATATCATCGCCGCCGAAACGGATGCGGAGGCGCGGTATCTGGCGACGTCACAGCAGATGTCCTTTGCCAATCTGGTTCGCGGTGCGCGCAAGCTGACCCAGCCACCCATCCCGGATATCGACGCCTACTGGTCGCCGCAGGAAAAGGCCCAGGCCGTCCAGATGCTGGGCTGCAGCATCATCGGCAATGCCGACACGGTGCGCCGGGGCATCGACGCCCTGCTGGAACGCACGCACGCGGACGAGTTGATGATCGTGTCCGACATGTACGATTTCAGCAAACGCCTGCGGTCGTTCCAGATCATTGCCGAAACCATGGCCGCGCGGGCGGGGTGATCCCCCGCCCGTTCAGGGCTCCACGCGGATATCGGCCCGGCGGCGGGAGGTCTCGGTCAGCCCGTCAAAGGCGGGGTCGGCCAGCGGCGCAGGGTTCAACCGCCACTCCAGCGTGACACGGTCCGCCGCCACACCCAGGCTGACCAGCCACAGCCGCACCATCTCCGCCCGCTGCCGGGCCAGCGTCGCCGGTTCGGCCAGAACCTGGCCGGACACGGTGAAGGGTTCCGTTTCGGCATAGCCCGTGATCCGCACCTTGCCGCCCGCCGCCTTGGCATAGGTGGCGGCCTGCACCAGCATCCAATCGCTTTGCTGATAGACGGCGAAATCGCGGCCGAGGTCGAACGGGATGACGAACAGCCGGGCCATATAGGGCGGTGGCGGGGCCGGTTCCGGGGCGTAGAGCGGGCGGATATTGCGGGCGGGCAGCACGAAGCGCCGACCAGAGAAGCCTTCGGCCGGGATCATGGCGCGGGTACAGGTCATCTCCGGCAGCACGGAAACCCGCACCGGTTCCAGCACCGTCGCGCCACAGGCATTGTCCTGCGTCTCCGCAATGCGCCCTTCGACCAGCACGCCCATGGACCAGTCGGGCTTGGTGGCGGATGGGGTGATGTCGAAGCGCCGCCCGCTCTCCCGCTCCTCTGCCAGCCAGCAGCCGGATTTACGGCCGGCATCGGTGTCGCGGTAGATCGGGCAAGAGACGAAGCGCACCGCCTCGCCCGCCTGTGCCAGACTGTTGAAACTGAGCAGGGCCAGCAGGGCCGGGATGATCCGCCGCATTTAAAGCGCCCCCATCAGATTGACCAGGTCGCGCTTTTCCTGCTCGGTATAGCCGATATTGTAGCGCCGGTCGTAATAGTCGATGACAGCCCGCAGGTCGGGTGCGGAACCGCTGGCGAAATAAGGCGCCCTGCCCGTCAGCCCGCGCAGGGTCTGCAAGGTGATCTTGCCGACATCGGCGCAGCGGCCCGTGGTCAGGGCATAGCCCGGATCATGGGTATGGATGACGCGGCCATAATGGGGATGCGGTGGGCCCTTGCAGATCAGCCGGAACAGCGGCAGCCAGGGCTGCGGGTCGGCGAACGGCATGGTGGTCGTGCCCAGATCCACCTGCCCCGGCGCCACATCCATGCCCATCTGGCTCATATTATGGCAGAAGACGCAGGCATTGCGGACCGGGTTGCCGAAGCCGACGGGGGAATTGATGCCGGCGCTGTCGGTGATCAGAAAGGTCTTTTCGCGGAAGATGCGGGCCCCGCGCGCCACGGATTCCCGATAGGCGCGCTGTTCGGGCGACAGGCTGGCATCGGCGGGGATATTCTCCCAGGCGGCGAACTCGCTCCACACGGCCGTGCCCTGGCTGCCCAGCCGGCCGGGTTCGGACCGGGCCAGCGTCTCCGGCCCGCCCTTGGCCCCGTCGGCATCCAGGTCCCCGCCCACCCTGTCCTTCTGCCGGGCAACGAAGATACGATCCTCAAAATCGCGGATGCGGCGGATGTCGTCCGGGGTCAGGGCGTCGAAACCCTGGTGGGACTGGGCGGCGTCGCGCATCTGCGCTTCCAGCGACAGGGCGCGGCGGTCGGCCATCAGATTGCCGCTGACCATCTGACCCGTCTCCGGATCGATGGGCAGCGGCTTGCCGACCTTGGGATCAACCGCAAAACCCATGGCCAGGATATATTTGAAATTGGCCACGGGCCGCGGCCGGCGGAAGACGGAGACATGCGGGTCCTTGGCGGCCAGCCCCCAGACCTTGGACCCATTGCACCCCGTGGGGTCGCGCACAACTTCCAGGGTGAAGTCCGGCTCAATCTTCCGACCCTCCGCATCCACCGGCGGCCAGGGCCGGGCCACGCGGAACAGGCCATGATCCAGCAGCAGGGAATGGGACGCCCACTCCCCCGCCGGCAGATCGGGGCAATTGGCCCCGTCGATGCTGGCGAACAGCGGATCGGTGCCCGCCGTTTCCTGCCAGCGCACGCGCGCGGTTTCGGCCGACAGGCTCATCCCGTCGCCCGGCTGGTGGCAGGTGACACAGGCCCGGCCATAGGGGCCCTTGGCTTCGAAGAAGGGATGCCCCTTCGTGTCCAGCGGCCCCCCTTGCAGCAGCAGCCGGGTGACGCCGTCCGCATCGGCATCATCCAGTTGTGCGGGAAACGGGGTGCCGTCGCCGGGCGACCACCATTTGGCCCCCGCCGGCAGCGTCAGCGCCGCCAGCAGGGCCAGGGCCGAAACCAAGGACCGTTTCATCCCTTGCCCCCCAACTCAGAACCGATAGGTCAGGCGGCCGCCATATTGCCGGCGGGCGCCATAGATGATGCCACCATCGGCCGACGAGGAGTTCTGAAGCTGGCTGGCGATATAGGTTTCATCAAACAGGTTGGTGACGAACAGTTCCAGCCGAACCGCATCCGTGGGATCGATGGACAGGCGGGCATCCACCACATCACGCGACGGCAGCGTGGTCACCGCACTGGGGAACGGCGTGCCATAGCTTTCGCCCACATGGCTCCATTGCAGGCGCGGGGTGATGGCCACGTCGCCGGCCATGATCTCGTACTGGATGCCGGCATTGAGGGTCCATTCAGGCGAAAATGGCAGGGTGCTGCCCTTCTTCACCAGTTCGTTCTTGTTGCTGACCGTGTTCTGCAGGGTCGTGTCCTTGGCGAACTCCGCATCCAGATAGCCGATGCCGGCATTGAAGCCGAACCCGCCGAACCGGCCTTCCATCTCCAGTTCACCACCCATGGACTGGCCGCCGGCGGCGTTCTGCGTCAAGGGCAGGCCGTTGGCCAGGCTGGCCAGCTGCATATCCTTATAGTCGGAATAGAACAGGGAGCCGTTCAGGCGCAGATGCTTGTCCAGCAGCGTGGTCTTCCAGCCCGTTTCATACACCAGATTGGTTTCCGGCCCGAAGCTGGGGCTGGCGGCCGGCAGATTGCCGCCGCCAGCCTTGTACCCGCGCGCCACGCTGGCATAGAGCATGGTGTCATCGGTGACATGGTAATTGGCGCCGACCTTGCCCGTCATCTTGCGGGAACTGAGGGAGGAAAGGCCGGTGCCGCCCGTGCTGACGATACGGTTATAGGTCTGATCGTCCCAGGAATGGCGGGCACCGACGATCAGTTCCACCTGCTCCGTCGCGAAGTAATTCACCTGACCGAACAGGGACTGCGACTTGTTCTCCACCTTGGAGATGATGGTGGAGGTGGCGGAGACGAAATCGACCGTGTGGTTATTGTCGCGCAGCACGGACAGGGGAATATCCTCGTCCATGCGGAAGGCGCCGACGACCCAGGTCAGCGGACCGTCGCCGCTGGACAGCAGGTTCACTTCGTTGATCAGGGTGCGGATGGTCGTGTCGGTATAGCCAAGGCGGCCGACATTGGCGGCGGGCGGGCGCGGCAGGGCCGTGGCGGTGCGGTCGCCATCGGTCTGGTCCGTCGTGCTGCCATCCTGCCAGGAGGTCACGGCCCGCAGGTCGATACCGTCATTCAACGACCATTTCAGCTCACCCGACAGACGATAGCCTTCCTGCTTCAGGTAGGAGACGGCGTCTTCCTGGATGATATAGGGGTTGGTGCTGACGGTATCGTTGCGGCGCTTGACGGCGTTGTTGTCGCTGTCGCTGTTGAAATACTCACCGCGCAGATTGATGCGCAGCGTTTCCGCATCATTGCGCAGGGCGATGTTGATGCGGGCCCCTTCCAGATCGGTATTGCCGGGCTGGCTGTGACTGGGGCCGATATTCCTGGTGAAGCTGTCGCGCTTGTCACGGACGGCGGCGACGCGCACGGCGACATTGTCGCCCATGCCGACATTCAGGGCACCCGTCGTGCGGAACCAGTCATAAGACGCCACGGTCTGGTCGATGAAGCCCTTGGTGACGCCGAATTCCGGATCGGGCGTGCGCACATAGATGGCGCCGCCCGTGGAATTCTGGCCCGTCAGCGTACCCTGCGGTCCGCGCAGCACTTCCATGGAGCCGATATCGTAGAAGGACTGGCTGATGAACTGTTCATGCGGGATCAACTGCCCGTCGATGTAATAGGCGACACCGGGGCTGGAACTGGGCGCGGTCTGCGCGATGCCGACGCCGCGGATATTCACATAGGTGGAACGGTTCACCTGATTGATGGCGATGGAGGGCGAAACCTGCTGGATATCGGCCAGGTTCGACACGCCCTTGCGCATGATGTCCTCGGCCGACAACACAGTGGCACTGATCGGCACGTCCTGCAGGCTCTGCGTCCGGCGCTCCGCCGTCACCACGATCTCTTCCAGGACGGGATTGGCGTCGGCCTGGGCCAGGGCGGCAGGCGTGATGGTGCTGCCGGCCAGCAACAGGGTAAGCAGACGCGCCGCCGGGCGCGATGCCAGCTTGTTCATGGGGTATCTCCCTTGAAGCGTCCCGCGGCGCCGTTTCGCCGGACGGGCTCGTTATTCGTTGAATGTTCCAACGATACGCCAGATTTAATCGTAATGCAATATAACCGATGACAAGCTCAACGATTTTTCGATCCGCCACGGGGGCGACGGGACGGCAGGTTTCCCCGCAATCGGCCGTGACCAGGGCTTCGTGGGCACCGTGCCCACGATGGGATTTGCCCCGGAACCAGGCATTCCCCTGCCCAATTCCGCCCTGAAAACAAGCATTTCGGCGGAGATTCGCCATACATCATCAATTTTCGTTACATCTCATAATAATTGTATTGGACAAGCGCTGATGCCGGTGCTTTAAATGGGGTGGAGATTTCCGCCCGATCTTGCCGCCATCGGCCGCAGTTGGCGACTGGCCCCAGGGTCCGGACGGCGAAACGCTCACCATCCGGACATCCCGCGCCCAATTCCCGCTGTCGTTCGATCGCGCTGGAAACGCAAGCCCGGGCATTTCCCCATCTGATCTCTTACGTCAGGACAAGCATGATGACGGATACAGTAGCCTTTGATGTCAGCGAGGGGATCGCCTGGGTGCGCTTCAACCGCCCGGAGAAGCGCAATTGCATGAGCCCGGCGCTGAACCGTCGGATGATGGAAGTGCTGGACGCGCTGGAATTCCGCGATGATGTGGGCGTGCTGGTGCTGACGGGCGAAGGCACGGCCTGGTCGGCGGGCATGGACCTGAAGGAATATTTCCGCGAAACGGAAAAGCACGGCCTGGGCGCCACGCGTCAGGCACAGCGGGAGGCCTATGGCTGGTGGCGGCGCCTGCGCTGGTACCAGAAGCCGACCATCGCCATGGTCAATGGCTGGTGCTTTGGCGGCGGCTATGGTCCGCTTTATGCCTGCGATCTGGCCATTGCCGCGGAAGAGGCGAAGTTCGGCCTGTCGGAGATCAACTGGGGCATCCTGCCCGGCGGCGGCGCCACCAAGGTGGCCGTCGACCTGATGTCCATGCGCGATGCCATGTACCACACGCTGACCGGCGAGGCGATCGACGGGCGCAAGGCCGCCGAATGGCGCCTGGTGAATGAGGCGGTGCCGCTGGCCCAACTCAAGGAGCGGGTGACCGAACTGGCCAAGGTGCTGCTGGCAAAGAACCCGGTCGCCCTGAAGGCTGCCAAGGACGCCGTCCGCCGCGTCAAGGACATGACCTACGACAATGCCGAGGATTTCCTGGTCCGCGCCCAGGAAGCCGCCAATTCCTTCGACAATGACGGTCGCAAGGAAGGCATCCGCCAGTTCATCGACGAGAAAAGCTACAAGCCCGGCCTCGGCGCCTATCGCCGGGAGTGACGCTCCTCCCTGCCCTGATTTCCCCTCCCAGTGCCTCACGGCCCGTCGGCGTCATTCGCCAACGGGCCGTCTTTTTTGTTATATTAAATAACCATATATCGTACGAAGACGGGCCGATCAGAGTCGGAAACAGCTTTGATAGATCCGATCCAGCAAGGATAGCAGCGTGGTCCGCTCCTCTGCCGACAGATGGGCCATGACGTCGCGCTCCGTCTCCTCCAGATTGGCGAAAAGCTGGGCCAGCGCCTCCTGACCGGCTGGCGTCACTTCCAATTCATAGAAGCGGCGGTCATTGGCGGACCGGCGGCGTTCCGCCCAGCCGCGCCCTTCCAGATCATCAACGATCTGCACCGTCGCCGATTTGTCCAATCCCACTTCCCGCGACAGGAGATTCTGAGAAATCCCGGGATTGGCGGCGATGATGGCCAGCGAGCTGAACAGGCCGGAACGCAGGTTCCACTCGGCATTGCGGGTGGAGAAATTACGGGACAGATGGTTCTGGATCCGGCGCAGCCGGAAGCCGATGAAATCGCCCAGGCGGCCCAGATCGATCTCCGCAGGTTCCGAATTGTCGGTTTTGTCGTTCGCCATGGTCTTTGTCGGAATGGAGGA
The DNA here is from genome assembly GCA_943371025.1 of Hydrogenophaga intermedia. Lineage (GTDB taxonomy): Bacteria > Pseudomonadota > Alphaproteobacteria > Azospirillales > Azospirillaceae > Niveispirillum. The sequence continues at coordinate 40,092 of CALRTC020000022.1, read as the reverse complement.
AGTTTGTCGAAAACCTTGATAAACCATGCGCCCTCGCCTGTCCGCTTTTTCCGTTCTCAGGAAGCGCATTCGGGAAAATAGATAGTTGTGAACATCAACCGTCTATGTTATGAACAATAACGAAAGGCGCAATGGCCTTCAAAAGGGGCGGAGAAACCCCGCCGGATCATCCAGGGAGGATAGAATGTTCCAGAAGTGGACGCCCCGCGGCGCCGCGCCCGTGGCGCTGGCCATCGGCCTGTGCGCCCTGCCGACGCAGGCCTTCGGCCAGCAGGCCCCGGGCCCCATCCAACTAGAAGAGATCATTGTGACGGCCCAGCGCCGCACCACCAATCTTCAGGACACGCCCATCGCCATCACCGCCCTGACGGCCGAAGATCTGCGTGAAAAGGGTGTTGTCGACTTGAAGGGCGTGGCAGAGGCCACCCCGAACTTCCAGATGACCACGTCGGGCAACGGCTCCGGCGGCAGCAATTTTGCCCAGTTGTTCATCCGTGGCGTGGGCCAGCCGGACTTCATCATCACCAAGGACCCGGCCGTCGGCATCTATATCGACGGGGTCTATCTGGCGCGGGCGCCCGGTGCCGTGCTGGAGCTGCTGGATATCGAACGGGTGGAAGTGCTGCGCGGCCCCCAGGGCACGCTGTTCGGCAAGAACACCTCGGGCGGTGCCCTGAACATCACCACCAAGGCCCCGTCGGATAATTTCGGCGGCGTGGCGGAACTGCGCGTGGGCAATTACGGGCGCCTGGATGTCGGCGGCTCCGTCAATGTGCCGCTGGTGGAAGACAAGCTGGCGCTGCGGGTCAGCGCCCTGTCGCGCGACCAGGATGGCTATTACAAGCGCCTGCTGCCCTCGGCCGACGGCACGAAGCGCAATGGCAATGATGTGAATGTGCGCAGCGGCCGGGCCACCCTGGCCTGGACCCCGACCGATACCATCAGCGTCACCCTATCGGGCGACGTCACCCGGGAACGCCAGGCGGCCACCGATTATCAGGCGGTGGGCATCACCAACAGCGCCGCCAGCGCCCCTAATATCGAGCTGTATAACCGCGTCGTGCTGGCTCCGCAGGGCACGGCCTATGACAATCGCTGGGTCGCCGCCGACCCCTGGACCACCTATTCCACCTCCACCAGCTACGCCAATTCCGATGTCTGGGGCGTTTCCAGCGTCATCAACTGGGACCCCGGCGCCGTGAAGGTGAAGTCGATCACCGCCTATCGCGACCTGGATGTCAGCAGCAAGGCCGATGCCGACGGCACACCCGCCGACATCGTGGCCTCTGCCGGCATCAATGTGCAGCAGCACCAGTTCAGCCAGGAATTCCAGTTCAGCGGAGAAGCCTTCGACGACCGGCTGAACTGGCTGGTCGGCCTCTGGTATTTCGAAGAAAAGGCCACGGACACGCAGTCGTCGCGGCAATTGGTCGGTCTGGTGGAAGCGCTGCGCGCCGCCCCCAACCGGTCCATCGCCCCGCCGGGCGTGGCGGCATCCGTGTGCCCGGCCAGCGGCACGGGTCCGGCCAGTTGCCTGGGCGGTGCCAATAACAGCGCCAATCTGCGCTATGACCAGACCCGCCTGGGCAATCGCTGGCTGGACGGGTCCAGCTATGCCGCCTTCGCCAATGCCGATTACAAGGTCACCGACGAATTCAGCCTGACGGCAGGTGCCCGCGTCAGCAAGGAGAAGAAGGACTTCCGCTATTACGAAGTCCGGCCCTTGCAGAACAATCTGGTCAGCTTCAACAATGTCACGGCCGGCGATACCTGGAACGTGTTCACGCCCAAGCTGGGCGCCCAGTACCGCTTCTCCAAGGACCTGATGGCCTATGTGTCCTGGTCCAAGGGTTTCAAGGCCGGTGGCGTGAATGGCCGCCCCACCCGCGCCGACCTGTTCAACACCTTCGGCCCGGAACGGCTGGCAGCCTATGAGGCCGGCCTGAAGGGCGATTTCTGGGATCGGCGCCTGCGCCTGAACCTGGCCGCCTATTACAGCGATTACAAGGACATCCAGATCACCCGCAACACCACCGACAGCACGGGCGCCTTCATCCGCCTGGAAACCAACGGTGGCGATGGCGAGATCAAGGGCCTGGAAGCCGAGGCAACCGCCCTGCTGGCCGAGGGGCTGACCCTCAATGCCGGCCTTGGCTATACAGACTTCAAGTTCACCAAGCTGCTGCCGCAGCAGGCGGCGGCGGGTACCGCGCTGCTGACGCTGGACAACAAGCTGCCCTTCGTGCCGAAATTCACCGGCAATCTGGGCCTGACCTATGAGGTGCCGTTGTCAGCCGAGGGGGCGGCCCTGCGCCTGCATGGCGACTGGCGCCATTCCAGCAGCTATTTCATCGATATCGACAATACCAAGGCCGTGGCCCAGGGCGCTTATGACATGTTCGACGGCCGCGTCACCTATGTACCGGCCGCCGGCACCTGGGAATTGTTCGTGGCGATGAGCAACATCACCAACAAGGCCGTCATCGCCAATGGCGTCGCCTCCCCCGCCAACGGCAACCAGATGGTCACCTACAAGCCGCCGCGCATGACCTATGGCGGCATTCGGGTCACCTTCTGATCGGTGCTGCACACCTGAAAGAAGACTGAAACCGCTTTCCCGAACTTCACTTATAGGCGCCAACCCAGACACTTTTGCATCTTCCTGCCTCCCCCGCGAAAGCGGGGGTCCAGGGTCACAGGAACGACGCGTTGATGCCCTTGGCCCCTGGATCCCCGCTTTCGCGGGGGAGGCACTGTTGGGCAAGCTCTTGATCTGGCGCCTATGAGCGTTCTCCAGGAAGGCGGTCGTGAATTGTTGGCAAATTCTGGGTTTGATTGTCCAAGGAGCGCATTTTGCCCCCACGCTTTGACAAATCGCCACCCGTCCGCGGCGGGCTGCTGCCCCGGATTTCCTTTACCCTGGGGGCGGCCGGATTGTTGACCGCGATGGCGGCGGACGCCGTGGCTGTGCTGGGCCGGCATGTGGGTTTCACGGTCCTGGGTGCCATTGAGGTGGTGCAGGCCAGCGTCGTGCTGGCTGCATCCGCCGCCATGGTCGGCGCCACCCTGTCGGGCGCGCATGCCCGCGTGCATATCCTGATCGAACGGCTGGGCCCCATCTGGCACCGGCGGTTCGACCGGGCCGCGGATATGGGAAGCTGCCTGTTCTTCCTGTTCCTGGCGGCCGGGTCCGCCTGGGTGGCGGCCGACCTGTGGCCGGGTTACGAGATCACGGAAATCCTGGGGCTACCGCTGCGCTGGCTGCGGCTGGTCTGGATCGGGTCCTGCCTGCTGATCGCGCTTTTGTTCCTGTTGCGCGCCGCTGGAAAGGGGGGCCGCCATGAGCCCTGAACTGTGGGGCGCCTTGGGCGTCATCGCCTTGCTGGGCCTGCTGACGCTGGGCCTGCCCATCGGCGTGGCGCTGGCCGCCGTGGGGGCCGGGGGCATCGCCATCCTGGTCACGCCGGAAGCAGCATTGATCAAGGCCGGCGTCGTGGCCTTTGAAACCATCGCCAAGTACGAATTGGGCGTGCTTCCCTTGTTCCTGCTGATGGCACATCTGTGCTTTGCCGCCGGGGCCAGCCGCGATTTCTTTGACGCGGCCGCCCGCTTCATCGGCCATCGGCCGGGCGGGCTGGCACTGGCCTCCATCGCCGGCTGCGCCGGGTTCGGCGCCATCAGCGGGTCCAGCCTGGCCACGGCCGCCACCATCGGTTCCGTGGCCCTGCCGGAGATGCGCAAGCATAATTACTCGCCCGCCTTCGCCACGGGGGCGCTGGCAGCCGGTGGCACGCTGGGGTCGCTGATCCCGCCATCCGGCGCCCTGATCGTGTTCGGCATCATCGCCGAACAATCGATCAGCCGCCTGTTCGCCGCCGCCATCGTGCCGGGCCTGACCCAGGCCCTGTTCTACATGATCGGCATCTATATTCTGTGCCGCCTGCGCCCCGCCCTGGGGCCACGTACGGAACGGGTGGCCTGGCGCGACCGGCTGCCGGCCCTGCGCCGCATCATCGACATTGTCGCCCTGGTTGTCTTTGTCATTGGCGGGCTGATGGTCGGCTGGTTCACACCGACGGAGGCCGCATCGGTCGGGGCGTCGGGTGCCTTCCTTCTGTGCGCCATACGCGGTGCGCTGACGCGGGCCGCCATCACCAAGGCCCTGTCCGACACGCTGCGCACCACGGGCATGATCTATATCGTCATCATCGGCGCCATCCTGTTTTCCACCTTCATCAGCCTGACCGGCATCACCGGCCACATGTCGGCCCTGGTGGCCGACCTGAATGCAGGGCCCATGGCGGCCGTGCTGGTCATGGCCTTGCTGCTGCTGGTGCTGGGATCGTTCCTGGACGGGCTGGCGCTGATGCTGCTGACGGCGCCCATCTTCCTGCCCATCATCATCGATCTGGGCCTGTCGCCCGTCTGGTTCGGCATCTTCCTGGTACGGACCATGGAGATCGGCTTCGTGCATCCGCCCCTGGGCCTGAATTGCTACGTCATCCATGGCATCGCCAAGGATATCCCGCTTTCCACCATCTTCCGGGGGATCGTGCCCTTTCTGGTCATCGACTTCCTGCATCTGGCCCTGATCATCGCCTTTCCGGCGCTGACCCTGTGGCTGCCCAAGGTTCTGGGGGCATGATGATGGCCAAGCATCTGAGAAACCTTCTCGCCACCGTCGCCCTCTGTGCCCTGGCCGCCTGTGGCGCCAGGCAGGAAGGACGGACGGACGCGGTCACCCTGTCCTATGCCAGCCCCTATCCGCCCACCCATCCGTTCAGCAAGGCCGATCAGGAATGGATGAAGGCGGTGGCGGAAAAGTCGGGCGGGCGGCTGGTGATCAAGCCCTTCTGGGCCGGCTCCTTGCTGTCGTCGGACCAGAGCATGGTGGAAATCCGCCATGGCGTGGCCGATATCGGCCTGATCACCCCGATCTATGCCCGTGGCGGCGCCCATGCCCTGCGCGGTCAGGCCGGCTTTTACGGCGGCATCCGCGACATGGGCGATCAGGTCGCCATCTATAAATGCCTGGCCGACGCCTTCCCCGTCTTCGGACAGGAACTGGAAGGGCTGCATGTGCTGGCCGTGCAGGGGGGCAATTTCCCCGGCGTGCTGACAAGGCACAAACCCATCGAGAAGCTGGAGGATTTGCGCGGCCTGCGCCTGCGCGCCCAGACCGAAGCCCTGGGCATGCTGCGCGAACTCGGGGCCGATCCCGTCAACATGCCGATGGGGGAGGTCTATTCGGCCCTGGCCAAGGGCGTGATCGACGGGGTGGTGGCGCCGGCCGACACCATCCAATCCCTGCATTTCGGGGAGGTGACGCGCTATTTCACCGCCCTGCATTTCGACCGCGGCGCCTATTCCGCCCGCGCCCTGTCCGACAAGGCCTGGCAACGGCTGACACCGGAATTGCGCCAGGTGCTGAAGGACGCCCAGCCCGTGTGGGAGGCGGCGCTGGCCCGTCAGATTCTGACGGCGGAAGAACGCGGCCTGGAAAAGGGCAAGGCCCTGAACATGGGCATGACGCTCTCACTGCCGCCCGCCGATCAGGAACGGTTCCGGGCGCTTTACGTCGAAAATGCCCGGCATATCGCGGCGGAACTAAGCCAGTTCGGCATCGATGGCGACCCAATCCTGGACCATGCCCAGGACCTGATCGCCGCCCGCACGCGCGGGGAAACTCCGCCCTGCTTCCCCCCGCCCACCGCGGAGAATGCACCATGACCAGAAAAGGCCCCCTGTCCGGACTGCGCGTCGCCGATTTCAGCTGGGTCGGCGCCGGCCCGCGCGCCACCAAGGATCTGGCCGATTACGGTGCCACCGTCATCAAGGTGGAAAGCGCAAAGCGCCTGGACCTTGGCCGCCAGTCCCCGCCCTTCAAGGACGGCAAGCGCCATCCCGACGCCTCTGCCTTTTTCGCCATCACCAATACCGGCAAGCAGGGTATCACCATCAACCTGAACGACCCGCGCGGGATCGCGGTAGCGAAGAAGCTGGTCGCCTGGGCCGATGTGGTGGTGGAGAATTTCGGCAAGGGCTACATGGACCGCATCGGCCTGTCCTATGACACGCTGAAATCCATCCGTCCCGGCATCATCCTGCTGTCGGTCAGCGTCACTGGGCGCACCGGCCCCCTGTCCGACCTGCGCGGCTATGGCAATTCGGCCGCCGCCCTGTCGGGTTTCGCCGCCCTGTCCGGCTGGCCCGACCGCGGTCCACACATGGCGCCCTTTGCCTATGGCGATGTGGTGGCGCCGATGATGGCGACGGTGGCCGTGCTGGCCGCCCTGGAACATCGCCGGCAGACGGGCGAAGGCCAGCATCTGGACGTGTCGCAGGTCGAACCGATGATGCTGGTCACGTCCGATTGTCTGGCCGATCATCAGCGCGGTCTGGCCGCCCGGCGCGGCAATGACGATCCGCGCATGGAACCGCATGGCCTGTTCCCCTGCCGCGGGCCCGACCAATGGTGCGCCATCGCCGTGCGCGACGACACCGACTGGCGGGCCCTGTCGGACCTGTCGGGCATCACCGACGCACGCTTCGCCACGCTGGCCGGGCGCCAAGCCAATGCCGCCGACCTGAAGGCCGCCCTGTCCGCCTGGACCAGGCCCCACGACAAGCACCGTCTGGCCGATATTCTGGCGGCGGCGGGCGTTCCGGCCGAAGCGGTGAATGACGGCCGCGATGTCTTCTGTGATCCGGAACTGGAAAGTGCCGGCCATTACCACCGCATCCAGCATGAAAGGCTGGGCGAGTGTGAAATGCCGGGGCCGCCGCTGCGCTTTTCCGATGCCGCCATCCATGTCGGCCCGCCGCCCCTGCTGGGCGGGGACAATCAGGCCGTCTTCGTCGACCTGCTGGGCCTGGACCCGGCGGAGGTCGCCGACCTGACAGCCACCGGCGCCCTGGCCTGAGGAACGGAATGATGCTGAACCATCTGACCATCATCGATGCCACGGGCGAACTGGGCGCCCTGGCCGGCCGCATGCTGGCCCAGTTGGGGGCGCGCGTGACGCGGCTGATCCCACCTGACGGGGATGCCACCGACCCGGTGTGGAACATCGGCAAGCAGTGCGTGCCGATGGACGCCGCCGCCCTGCCCGCCCTGCTGGCCGGTGCCGATATCCTGCTGCGCAACGGCCCGCTGCCGGGCGTTGAACCGGGGGATTATCCGGGCCTGATTGACGTGCTGCTGGCGCCCTTCGATCCGGACGGGGAACGGGCGGCGCGCCCGGCCACCGACCTGACCCTGATCGCGCGGTCGGGCCTGCTGCATATCGGCGGCGATCCGGACCGGGAACCGCTGCGTCTGCCGGGCCAGCAGGCCTATGCGCTGGGCGCGATCCAGGCCGTGATCGGGGCGCTGACGGCGCTGAACGCCCGCAGCTTTACCGGCGCCGGGCAGCATGTCTCTGTCTCCGCCTATCAATCGGCCGTGCTGGCCAATTACCGGGAACCGGTGATGTGGGACTGGGCCGGCAAGGTGGGCGCGCGCACCGGCAACCGGCTGGTGCGCGGCAAGTCCGGCGTGAACCAGATATGGAAGGTGGCGGATGGCTGGGTCACCTGGGCCCTGGTCGATAATCCGGGCATGATGCGGGCCATGGTCGCGCTGATGCAGGCCGATGGCATGGCGGGGCCGCTGGCCGATATCGACTGGGACAAGCTTCTGGTTGCCGACATGCCGCAGGAAACGCTGCTGGCGTGGGAGAAGGTGGTCGCCGCCTTCCTGGCGACCAAGACCCGCGCCTTCCTGGCCGAACAGTCGAACCGCACAGGCATGGGCCTGTCGGCCATTGACGGGCCGGACGATGTGCTGTCCAGCCCACAACATGCGGCCCGCGCTGCCTTTGTCGATTTCGCCGCCCCCCTGTCGGGCCGCACGATCCGCGTGCCGGGCGCCCTGTTCCAGACCGATGATGGGGAGGATGCGCGATGAGCGGACCCCTTTCCGGCCTGACGGTCGTCGATTTCTCCAAATTCCTGCCCGGCCCCTATTGCACCTGGATGCTGGGCAATCTGGGCGCCGATGTCATCCGCCTGGAAAACCCGCGCGAACTGGCCAAGCAGGCGCAGGTCTTCGGCTGGGACAAGCTCGACGATGATGCCCGTGCGGCGCTCCGCGCCCGCGACATCTATGCCCGCAACAAACGCAGCCTGGTCATCGATCCCGGCCATGCCGATGCCCGCCCGGTGATCGAGGCGCTGGTCGCCAAGGCCGACATATTGGTGGAGGATTACCGGCCGGGCGTGATGGATAGCATGGGCTATGGTGCGGCCGCCATGCTGGCCCTGAACCCGCGCCTCGTCTATGCGTCGGTGACGCTGTGCGGCCAGACCGGGCCGTACCGGGACAAGCCGGGGCATGACCCGGTGGCGCTGGCCATTGCCGGCGCCCTGTCACGCATCGGGGAGGATGCGGCCAAACCCAGCTTCCCCGGCGTGCCCGTGGCCGATCTGTTGAGCGGGTCGAACGCCGTCATCGGCATCCTGTCGGCCATCATTGCGCGGGCCACGACGGGCCGGGGCCAGCATGTCGACATCGCCATGTCGGATGCGTCCATGGCCCTGGTCGCCAGCACCCTGTCCCGCAATCCCGACCTGTCAAAGGTGCCGGCGCGTGGTCAGCGCCGGGCGGACAGCGGCATCTGGGAAACGGCCGATGGCCGGTTCATCACCACCACCGACATGGAACCGCGTTACTGGCAGCGTTTCTGCACAGCCGTAGGCCGTCCGGATTTCGCAGGCGCCCAGATGGACCTGTCGCGCCGGGCGGAGATTGCGGACGCCCTGGCCGTCCTCTTCCGCACCAAAACGCTGGTCCAATGGCTGGAGACCCTCGCGGCGGCCGATACGCAGTTCGCCCCCGTGCATGATCTGTCCGACGCCCTGGCCGACCCGCATAACCGGGCGCGCGGCATGGTGTTCGAGGTGGCGTTGCCCGGCGGCGGCACGGCCCCGCATATCGGCCTGCCCATCCGCCTGACCGATACGCCCGCCGCCCCACCGCGGCCGGCGGCCCCGGCCGGTGGCGACAGCGACGATATCCTGGCCGGCCTCGGCCTTTCCACCGACGACATCCAAGCCCTGCGCGACAAGGGGGCGGTTTCCGCCCGTCAAGGATCACGAGCATGAGCACGAACGACACCATTCAGCAGCGCCCCCTGGAAGGGCTTCGCGTCCTGGACCTGACCCGCGCCCTGGCCGGCCCCTATGCCACCCTGCTGCTGGCAGGGCTGGGGGCGGAAGTGATCAAGCTGGAGGACCCTGCCGGCGGCGATCTGGCCCGTGACAACAGTCCCTATGTCGGCCGCGACGGGGTGGTGGTGGAACGCCGGCATGAGGACGACCTGTCCATCTCCCACCTGACCCGGGCGCGCGGCAAATATGGGGTGACGCTGAACCTGAAGCATCCCGATGCCAAATCCGTCTTCGCCGATCTGGTGAAGACCTGCGACATCGTGGTGGAGAATTTCACCAGCGGCACGGCCGACCGGCTGGGCGTGGGCTACGCGGCGGCGCGCGCCGCCAACCCCCGCGTCATCTATTGCTCCCTGTCCGGGTTCGGCGCCAACGGGTCAGAGGGTGGCAAGGCCATGGATGTCATCATCCAGGCCCTGTCGGGCGCCATGTACACGTCGGGCGCGCCGGGGGAGCCTCCCGTACGCATGGGCGTGCCCATGGCCGACATGCTGGCCCCCGTGTTTGCCGTCATCGGCATCCTGTCGGCGCTGGAACAGCGGCACCGGACCGGTGAGGGCCAACATATCGACGTGTCGATGCTGGGCGCGCTCACCTCCTTCGTCGCCATTGAGAACTGGTCGGCCATGGCAGCGGCCGGCATGCAGGCGCGCACAGGCTTGACGGTGCAGCGCCTGTCGCCCTTCGGCGTGTTCGAATGTGCCGACGGTTACATCGCCCTGGTCGCCGTGCATGACAAGCTGGCCGCCGGCCTGTTCCGCGCCATGGAGCAGCCGGAGCTGTTGCAGGACCCGCAATTCGCCACCCGCGACGCCCGCGTCGCCAATGCGCCAATACTGGAAGCGCGGATCAATGCCTGGTCGCGACAGCTTCCCACGGAACAGGTGGTGGCGGCGCTGGAGGCGCAGGGCGTGCCCGTGGCCCCCGTGCGCCACCCCGAAGACGCGCTGGTCGATCCGCGCGTCGTGGCCCGGAACGAGACGATGCCCATCGCCCACCCCAGCTACACGTCCGACATCGACCTGCGCACGGCCGGCATCCCCATCCTGTTCTCCGGCGCGCGCACCGGCTTCGACCCCGTGCTGCCCGTGGCGATCGGAGAACATAACGCCACCGTCTATGAGAAGCTGACCGGCTATTCGGCCGACCGGCTGGAAGCCTTGAAGCAGCGCGGGGTCATCTGATGACCCGCCACCCCGCCCTGACCCCGCTGCTGGACGCCGCCAACGATCCCAACGGCACCCTGGACGCGCTGCGGCGGCAGGGGCACCGCCCCCTGCGCCTGCTGGGCGTGGATGGTCCGCGCGCCCTGGTGCGGGCAGCGGGCCTGCTGCCCGTGCGGCTGGTGCCTGTCGCCGGCACGACGCCGCTGCTGGACGGGATCATGGGCGGGGCCGGCCTGACGGCGCGGGGAAAATCCCTGCTGGAGCAGCTTGTCGGTGACGGGGCGGTGCCGGACCCGTTACTGATCACCAGCGCCGACAATGAACAGCCCCAGGTCTTCGCCGCCTTGCGCGAATTGGCGCGGGAGGCCGTCGGTCGCCTGGGTCCGGTGCATTTCCTGGACCGGCTTTACGGTCCCGGCGCGGGCGTGGCCCGTTATAATGATCGGCGGCTGGAACAACTCACGCACTGGCTGGCCGGGATCGGTGTACCCGGGGGCGATCTTGGCCGGGCGGAAGCCGACGAGATCCACCTGCGTATCCTGCTGGCCCAGGTGCTGGATTTTCGTCAGGCCAGAAGATTGACGGGTGCGGAGGCCGTCCGGCTGGTGGCGGGTGCAACCATTCTGCCGGTTGACCAGGCGGCGGCGGCCCTGGCGGCGCTGCTGGCCGATCCGCCTGCCCTGCTTGGCATGCACGACGGCCTGTTCCTGTGCGGCAGCACCCAGGAGGATTTCCGCACCTATGACAGCCTGGAAGCGGTAGGCATGCTGGTTCTGGGCGAGGATCAGGATTGGGGACGCCCCTTCTGCGACCAGCGCGCGCCCATGGTGCGCCGCGCGCCGACGGACCCGGCCGATCTGGTTGCGACGGCGCAATCAGCGGGTGCGGGACGGCTGCTGCACGTCACCCGTCCAGGCGATGAGGCTGCTCCGTGGGACGTGAAGGGACTGCACGCCGCCTGTGCGGCGGCCGGCCTGCCTTTCCTGGCCGTGACCTGGAACGGCGATGCCGCGCGCATGCCCACCGGGCTGGCGGATTTCCTGGCCGGCCGCGACCCGCAGCCCGCCACAGACACCGCCCCCCGCGCCGCGCGCGGCGGCGGTGGGGGCCGGGCGGCACTGAAGCCACCGGCGCGCAGCCGCAAGTCGCTGTCCGCTGTCGCCAGCTTTGGGCAGTTCCAGCGCGACTGGTTCACGGGTCTGCGTGAACAGGTGGCTGCCGGCGCACCGCTGGCCGTAGTCAATGCCAATGCCCCGCAGGAAATCCTGCGCGCCATGGACATTCCTTTCGTCGTCAACCAATGGTGGGCCTCCATCGTCGCGGCCAAGCAGCAGTCCGGCCGCTATTTCCGCCTGCTGCGTGACCAGGGCTATCCCGCCGATGTCGAAGCCTACAGCGCCCAGGGTCTGGCTGCCGCCTTCGACCAGGATGGGGAGAACGCGCCCTGGGGCGGCCTGCCGAAGCCGGATTTCCTGGCCGCCGTGACGGGCACGGACGCGACGTCGCGCATCTTCCGGCATTGGGCCCAGGAGACGGGGGCCGACCTGTTCCTCTATCAGCGCAGTTTCGACAGCCGCTGGAACATCGACGCCAACTGGTGGGAAACGCTGCCCGGCGATTGGGACCGGCATCTGGAACCCGAACGGCTGGACCTGCTGGAAGGCGAATTGCGGGCGCAGGTGGCCCGGCTGGAGGCGGCGACGGGCCGGCGCTTCGATCCCGACCGGTTCGCGGAAGTGATGGATCTGGTCAACGAGCAGGAGGATTGGTATCGCCGCACCCGCGACCTGATCGCCGCCACCCGTCCCGCCCCCGTCAGCATCGTCGACACCATGCCCGCCACCATGGTTCCGCAATGGCATCGCGGGTCCGTCTGGGCACGCGATGCCGCCAAGGCACTGTATGAGGAGGTGGCGGCGCGGGTCGTCGCGGGCGATGCCGCCTGCCCCCATGAACGGGTCCGCCTGATGTGGGTCGGGCGCGGCTTGTGGAGCGACATGGGCCTCTACCAGAGATGGGAGGAAAGCCACGGCGCCGTGTTCGTCTGTTCCATGTATCTGTCGCTGGCCGCCGATGGTTATATCCGCCAGCACGACCGGGGGCGCGACCCGATGCGGGCCCTGGCCGCCCGTTTCGCCACCATGGGCGACGAATTGCGCATGCCCACCTGGGCCGGCGCCTGGCATGTCCGCGATGCGCAGATCCATGGCGTCCATGGCGCCGTGGCCCTGACCGACGCCGACCCGTTCGTCCTGCGCGCCCTGGACGCGGCCGGCATCCCCGTGCTGCGGCTGGACCTGGATAATTACAACCAGGAAAGTGCCGATGCCGCCGCCGTCGATAATGCCATCACGCATTTCATCGAAGGGCTGGGAACAAACTGAACCTGTCTTTCGTGACCTCGCCGGCAAAGCCTCGGGGTTTGTTGCCAAGGTCACGAAAAGACCGAACTTTCAGCCTCAACCGGCGGAGGCGCCAGAGCGCGGGACAATGCCATCATTGACGGTCCCAATCTCCGTATCGCCTGGACAGGCCTCTGCATAATCGCGTTCCCGATACTCGAACCAGTCGAAATCGGCGGGATGGCCAGTACCCGACATGTCCTGGCAGGCCATGCCGACAAAGGCTCCGGTGAAATTGGGCGCGCCGGGGCTGGTCGCCTCGTCCGACAGGATGCTGGCATCGAATATCTGGGGCAACCACGTCCAGGAGATGCCATCCAGGCTGAAGGCGAAGCGCAGCCGTTCAAAGTCGACCTCGACCCGCAGGGTGATGGGGCCGGACGGGATGGCGACGGGATCGGTAAAGGCATCCGCCTGCGGGGAATCCGGCAGCGCCGACATGACGCGCAGGTGCCGGCCGCGCACTTCATCATGACTGACATGGAGATAGTGGAACTTGGCGGCACCGTAGTAGCAGATCAGACCCGCTGCCTGTTGAAAATGCTCGGGCTGGAAATCCATGCGGGTGGACGCGGAATAGCAGAAGCATTGCTGGCGGCGGGCCACCAGGGCCTGGCGGTACTGGCTGCCGACACTCTCCCGCCCGTGCAGCCGCAGCCAGCCTGGCCGATCGGTCAGGCTGAAAAGATCATCGGCATAGGGCGAACGCAGCCATTGGAAATCGACCGGCAACTCCCCTATGTCAAAATCCGACCGCGCTGGGGCATGCGGAAATGGATGCGGGATCAGGCCCGGTGAGGGTGTGACCAGCGACGGCATGCCCTGGCCGTCGGCCGTGCGCAGCCAGCCATCCGCGCCCCACACCATGCGCTGGATCGCCGTTTCCCGCCCCAGGACACAGCGACCCCGGTTCGGCAGGGGTCGGCCGCACAGATAGACGGCATAGGTGTCCCCCTCGGCCGTCTGCACCAGATCGGCATGGGCGGCCCGCTGCAAGGCCGCGTCGGGCCGGGTGCGTGAGCTTAGAATATGGATATCGGGATGCAGTTCATAAGGACCGTCGATCCGGCGGGCCCGCGCCATGGTCACGGCATGGTTCCAGCCCGTCCCCCCCTCTGCCGTCAGCAGATAATACCAGCCGTCGCGCTTGTAGAGATGCGGTGCTTCCGTCAGGCCCAGGGACGTGCCTTTGAAGATCAGGCGCCGTTCCCCGATCAGTTTGCCCGCTGCCGGTGAATATTCCTGACAGACGATGCCGGCAAAGCGGTTCTGGCCGGGGCGATGATCCCACAGCATGTTGACCAGATATTTGCGCCCATCATCATCATGGAACAGCGACGGGTCGAAGCCGCTGCTGTTCAGGAAGACCGGATCGGACCAATCCCCATCGATGGTGGGCGAGGTCACCAGATAATTGTGGAAGTCGCGCAGCGACGCCCCGGAAGCACCGGCCACGGTCGTCCGGCCATACCGCTTCACGTCGGTATAAACCAGATGGAAAAGCCCGTCTGCATAGGTCAGGCACGGCGCCCACACGCCGCAACTGTCCGGCGCGCCCAGCATGTTGAGCTGGCTGGCCCGTCGCAGCGGTCGTGTCAGCAACCGCCAATGCACCAGATCGCGCGAATGGTGGATCTGCACGCCGGGAAACCATTCGAAGGTGGACGTGGCGATGTAATAATCCGCGCCGACGCGGACGATGGACGGATCAGGATTGAAACCCGGCAGGATGGGATTGCGGATCATGGTTTCACCATTGCGGCCCCATGGTCACGGACCAGGGTCCAGAGCAGGATCGTGCCCAGCAGGTCCAACACCCCCAGCGCCAGGAAGAACGGGTCGTAACCGACCGTCGCCACCAGCCCGCCGATCAGCAGCGAAAAGACCAGGACCCCCAGATTGCCCATCGTGCCGGCCATGCCGGCGACCGTCGCCACCTCGTTCCGGCGGAACAGGTCCGAGGACAGGGTGATGACGGTGACCGACAGGGTCTGATGCGCGAAACCACCCAGGCAGAGCAAAAGGATGGCGGCGTAAGGGCTGTCCACACGGCCGACAAAGGCCATGCCCGTCATCATCAACGCTCCCAGCGTAAAGGCACCACGCCGGGCGCTCAGCAGGCTGAGCCCGCGCCGGTGCAGAAAGGCGGCCACGGTGGGCCCGAACAGACAGCCCAGATCGGCGGCAACGAAGGGCAGCCAGGCGAACATGGCGATGGCGGCCAGATCGAAGCCACGCACGGTCATCAGATAGAGCGGCACCCAGAAGGCCAGCGTGCCCCAGGTCGGGTCGGCCAGAAAGCGCGGCAGGGCGATGCCCCAGAAATTCCGCTGCTTCAACAGCATCAGGATTGATGGTCGGCTGCCGTCGCCCGCCAGATGGTTTTCCTGGCCCTCCGCGATGTGCTTTCGCTCTTCCTCTGACAAGGCGGGATGCGTGGCCGGCGACTGATAGTATTTCAGCCACAGCGCCACCCACACCAGACCCAGGGCACCGGCCAGCACGAACGCCATCCGCCAGTTCCAGAACAGGATGGCCCAGGCCACCAGCGGCGGCGCCAGCATCGATCCGACAGAGGCGCCGATATTGTAGACGCCCCCGGCATGCCCCCGTTCGCGCGCCGGGAACCATTCGGATACGGCCTTCATCCCGGCCGGATTGGCCGACCCCTCCGCCACCCCCAACAGACCGCGAAGAATGGCAAGCGCCGGCCAGTTTCCGGCAAGGCCATGCGCCATGGTCAGCAGCGACCAGACCGCCGCGAAGATGGCAAACCCGGTCTTCAGTCCGATAACGTCCAGCACATAGCCGCACAGGGGCTGCATCATCACGCCCAACTGGAAGGCACTGGTGATCCAGCCATATTCCTCCGTCGTGATCGACAAATCGGCCAGCACGGTGGGTGCTGCCACGCCCAGGGTGGCACGGGTCAGATAGTTGATGATCGCGCCCAGCATGATCAGCCCGATCATCCACCATCGCAGAGCCCTGACCCCCGCCCTCATGACGGCAGACCGATGGTCAGTGACGTCAGCACGAGGTTGTCGTCGATGCGCCAGACCTTGACCACATGATGACCGGCCTTGAGGCCATTAAAGACAGCCTCCACCGTGTGACTGTTGTTCTTCACGGCCTCCACCCAAGCCGCCTGTTCCGGCGTCGTGATGGCCCCGGGCGTCGGGATCAGGTGTGATGTCACCGTCTTCACCGGACCATCATCCAGGGAAATTCCGATCCGGATGCCACTGCCACCCGTCATGTCCAGCGTGGGGGAAAGATTGAGCGCGACGCGGATATCCCCGTTGACGGCTGTCGTGATCCCATATTCAAGACGCATCCCATCGTCGGGCGCGGTCGGCTGTCGGCCCTGCGGCAGAGCCACGACGGCACTGCCTGTCCCCAGCATGGGCAGTACCTGCCAGGACAGGCCCTTGGCCCCCACGGCCCGATCGAACGTCGCCGCCGGCACGGTGATGCGTCCCGGATCGGTCGGTGCAGACGGGGCGAAACGGATCTGGGCCGCCAACCGGTCCGGCGGGGTATCGGCCGACACGCGACTGATGCTGGGCATGGTCTGCTGGGTCGGGGTCTGCCAGATCACATAACTCATATGGACCTGGTTCATCATGCCGGCCCACTTGCCGCCATTCAGCGCGTGATATTGCGCTGTCAGTTCGGCATCGCGCCGGAAAGTCCGCTCCACCATGTCGGCAAAATAGTTGGCTCGGGGATCATTGCGCGTCATCAGCCGCTGGTTCCAGGCGGCGGCATAATACATCTCGTACAGGTTCGACAGGGCCAGCACGGGATATTCAACCAGTTGGAAATAGGCATCCTGCTGGTCGGGGCGCAGCGCTGTCTTGATCCGCGCCACCTTCGCCACCAGGGTGCGCCACTCCTCCACCATCTGCCCGAAGGCGCCGCCATCCAGCAATGGGCTCACCCCCTCGCCAAGCGGGAAGCTGTTCTGGTCGATCAGTTCCGGTTTGCGGCGTGCGGCATAGGCGGCATAGGTCTCCAGCACCTCACCGATCTCCGCCCCCAACCCGGCGCCGAACGTGTCGCCGGCCCACCGCGCCGGATAGGCCGACAGGGCGGAAGGCGTCATCGCTTCCGGGTTCCAGGCCATGTCCAGGAAGAAATCCAGCGGATATTCCATCGGCTTGATGTCGCCGACATTGACGATCCAGATCGCGCGCGCGCCCTTTTCATAGGCGAGATTCATCTGCTGCCAAGTCTTGGCAATCTGGTTGGTGTTGATCCATTTGTAATTCCGCGGCGCCCCGACATAGTCGAAATGGTAATAGACCCCGTAGCCACCCGCCCGATCCTTCGGATCGCGCCCGGTGATGGGCAGGCGGCGGATCTGTCCCCAATTGTCGTCGGCGAACAGCAAGGTCACGTCATCAGGCACCCGCATGCCGTGATCATAATAATCCTGCACTTCCTTATAGAGTGCCCAGACCTGCGGTGTCTTTTCCGGAGGCTTGCCCGTCACCTCCGCGATGATGTGGCGCTGGTCGGCAACGATGCTTTCCAGCATGCGTGTGGCCGTACCTTCCGACATGGGTTCATCCCCGTCGCCGCGCATGCCGACGGTCAGCAGGCTGTCATAGGCGCCGCCATTGCCCTTCGACATCATGCGCTCGATGCCGCCCTGCCAGAAGGCGCGCAGATTGTCGGCATTGCTGGCGTAATCCCAGGGACCACCCGTGACGCCCTTGTCCTTGTTCCGATGCCATTCGGCCTGGGCACGCGTCATGGGCTCGTGATGGGAGGTTCCCATGACCACGCCCATCTCATCGGCCAGCACCATGTTGCGCGGATCGTCATCATTGAAGGCCTTGGGCGCCCACATGGCAGGCCACAGGTAGTTGCCCTTCAGGCGCAGCAGCAAGTCAAAGACATGGGCGTAAAGATCGGCATTGATGCCGCCGAACCTTGCCCTTGCCCAACCGCTGAAGGCTGGATCCTCATCATTGATGAAAAAGCCGCGATATCTTACCCGCGGATGATC
This sequence comes from Hydrogenophaga intermedia, assembly GCA_943371025.1. Taxonomy (GTDB): domain Bacteria; phylum Pseudomonadota; class Alphaproteobacteria; order Azospirillales; family Azospirillaceae; genus Niveispirillum. The sequence continues at coordinate 22,297 of CALRTC020000022.1, read as the reverse complement.
GGCCCGCATGCCTGCCGTCAGATACAGGTCGCGCCGTATGGTCACCGGCACATCGGCCCACCACGCCCAGGGCGAAACCCCGATCCGCTCCGACAGGTCATAGGCACCATAGACGGCCCCGCGCCGGTCGGACCCAACGATGACCAGGGCGCTTGGAACGCCGGGGAATGGACGATCCACCACGATCTGCCGGAACCCCTCCCACTGTCCCGTCAGTCCCTGGACGTCCAGGCGCCCGGCCCGAACCAGATCGTCAATGACCGCGCTGGCGCCCAGGACACCTATGATCACCACCGGTCCCTTCGCGCCAGACAACGTGTCCAGACGCGCCGCCTCGCCACCGCTGACGCGACCAAGGTCGCGGCGCAGCCCCTCTGCCGCATGCTTGACCGCCGGGTCCGCGACCGGATCAACATAGAGCGCCGCCGCCTGCCCCGCCTGGATCAAGGGCAGTCCGGTCCGATCCGGCTTGGCACATGCACTGACCGGGGTGTCACAGGCCAGCACCGGCGGGACGGCCAGGAAACCCAGCACCGCAAGCACGACCGCCCGCAATGCCGTCGATCTGCGTCGGGTCTCCGACAATGTCAAAAGCCCTCTGGCGCTGTGACACGTCTTGCGGACCACGATCGAAAGGCTGGCCCCCCAGCGGCGAAACCCATGCATCTTCCCTCCCTGCCGTCACCCTTGGTCGGGGACATTTGCCGTTTTGGTGCCAGCCGGATCAATGCGCCCTCTTCCGCGGACCGATCGGACCACCTTCCTTTCTGGTATGGTAGTATACATGAATGGTGGCGACAACGCCGTTTTTCCCGCGGCCACCGTCTTCGGCTGCCCGGAACGGGGCTGGACAGGGGGCCGCTATCGGCGTCGGCCCGGAAAGCAGCATTCCTGTCGACAGGCAGGGCCCGGCCCCCGGGCCCTGCCATGCGTTGTCAGCGTTTGGCCAGCTTGGCTTCCAGTTTGGCCAGCACGGCCTGGATTTCCTCGCGCCGGCCGGCATCGGCGACCTCACGCCCCGGGCGCGGGGCTGCCGCCAGCGCGTGGTTCAGCACGTCGCGCGCCTGAGCATATTCACCCTGCCGGAACAGGAAATCGCCATAAAAATAGTTGGGGTCGATCCCATCGGGATTCTGGGCCAGCGCCTTTTCCAGATAGGCCTTGGCTTTCTTGTCGCTGCCAAAGCCGATGGGGAAGCCGGGCACCTGATAATAAAGGCTGCCCAGAGAGGTATTCACCGACCCGTCCAAGGCCGTAGGATCAATTTTTTCCGCAGCTTCCAGCTTGGTCTTTGCTTCCTTCACCAGCGACAAGGCTCCCATGCCGCCTTTGACGCCGGCCTCCGACGACAGGATGATCGCCTCCCAGATCAGGGGCTCCGCCTTGTCGGGATAGGCACTGGTCACCGTTCTGGCCTGGTTGGCCAGTCCCTCCATCCCGGCAAGCTGCGCGTCCTCCCCCTTCACCTCGTACTTCACATGGGCCCAACCGGCCTGCAATTCTGCGATCTTCGCATCCATGGCGGGATCGGCGGATGCCAGCGCGGTGCCGGCCAGCAGCAGGGACAGGGTGGCAAGGATCAATTTCCTGTCAACGTACATGGGTTTCCTCCCGGATCGAATTGATGGTGGCGGTGCCGACATTGGCGGCATTCGTTGTGAACAGGCTGGCGGCCTTGGCGTCATTGCGCGCCAGCGCCCGGTCAATCAGACCGGGAAACAGAGCATTCAGGCGGGTAAAGATGGCTTCGGGCCAGCCGATGACGGTTTCCGCCTTGCCGGCCTGTGCCGCCGCAAGGATGCGGCGGGCCACCAGGATGGGGTCGTCCTGGGTCATCCCGGTCAGTTGCGCGAACCGCTGGACCAACGGTCCGTTGAAACCGGTGCGCACCGCGCGCGGCGCAACGTGGCAGACGGTGACGCCCGTTCCCCTGACTTCCCGCCGCAAGGCCTGGCTGAAACCCCGCAGCCCGGCCTTGGCGCTGGAATAGCCGGCGAAATGCGCAAACGCGATGGACCCGAAGACGGACCCGACATTGACGATGTGCCCCCGCCCGCGCTGTTTCATCACGGGCAATACCGCCTGCGCCATCGTGACCGGCGCCACCAGATTGACCATGTAATCGCCCAGCAGATCGGCGGGTCGCTGCCCTTCGAACGGTCCGAAATATTGCCGGCCGGCGACATTGAACAACATTTGCGGGGCCAGCAGACGGGCCTGCTCCGCGGCGGTCGCTATGCCGGCCGGCGTCGACAGATCGGCGCGGATATGCCGTCCCGGCATCTCGCCCCGCCCCAAGGTGGTGACGATCGCGCCGTGATGACGCAACAGGCTGACCAGCGGCGATCCGATCCCACCGGCCCCGCCGGTGACCAGAACGACGCGCCCTTCCAGATTGTCTTCATGCGACATGGCGCACATCCTCGGTCCGATGATGGGGGATGGCACGGAACAGCCCCGCGAACAGGCCGAAGACACAGTTCGCCATGGTCACAATCGCCTGCTGATCGCGTGGATCGGTGACCTGGTTCATCAAGTTGCGGAAGAATTCCATATGCTGGATATCCAGCGCCCCATGGCTGGTCAGATAGGAGAAGCAGCTTTTCGGCAGGTTCAGGGACAGGCGCACCGCATCGGCCCCGTGGGTGGCGATGGCCGTGCTGGTGCCTTCCAGCACATAGACCATGCCGAAAAAGCCGGCGGCATTCTCCGCCCGGATGAAACGATAGGCCTCGTCCACCATGGCTTGCGTTGCCGCGCGCGGCGTGCCGTGGCGGACGGCCTCGGCATCACCGCCAGCATGGCGGATATCGTTGAGGATCCATTCCTCGTGCCCCTCCTCCTCCTCGATATATTCTTCAAGGGCGGGGATCAGCCATTCCTGGCCGGGGCGCAGATGCGCACGCGCCGCCCGCATCAGTGGGACCGTGTGCTTCACATGGTGGTAAGCCTCTGTCAGATAGGCGATGTAGGTTTCCAGGCTGATGCGGCCGGTCAGTCCATCCTGAATCTGGGGTACGGACAGCAGAGCCAGGCGCGCCGGCTCCGTCTCCGTTACCAGACGGTCGAAGAAGGGTTGGGGCATGGGGGCTTCATCCTCATTCGCGCAAAGCAGGGCGGCATGGGCGGCGGCGATCCGATCGCGGCGCGCGCGGCCGTTGGGGGTCAACTGGCCGTTCATCGGCGTGAAGGCGGGTACGACGTGCCATCGGGCGACGCGAGCATAGGGCGGCAGCGCGCCATTGGCCCTGGCGATGGCCAGTGACAGGGCAGCGGGTTCCTGGCCCCACCGGCTGGGCACGACCAGTGCTGTCAGTTCCGCCTGCCCGTCACCGAACAGCACCGCCTGCAGGACCTCCGGCTGGGCGGTCAGCTCGGCTTCGACCCATTCAGGTGCGATATTGCGGCCGAAAGCATTGATGATGATGTTGCGCGACCGCCCCTGAATGGACAGGAAGCCGTCAGCGTCCATGACGCCCAGATCGGCCGTGGCGATACGGGCCGGAGCGGCGTCACCGCCGACATAGCCCAGGAAGGCGTGATTATTGACGCTGACCTCGCTGGTGGTCGGGTCGATCTCCAAATCAAGGTGCTGCAGCACGCGCCCGACGCTGCCCACGCGATTGGCGGCAGGGGTGTTCAAAGCCACCACCGAACCGCACTCCGACAGGCCATAGCCCTGGTACACGGGCAGACCCAACATCCCCGCCTGTGACAGCAGGGTCGGCGCCACACGCGCCCCGCCCACGGCAACCAGCGTCAGGTCCGGCAGGCTGCACCGTCCCTGCGACATGGCGGCCATCAGACCGCGCAGCAACTCCGGCACCAGGATGACGCTGTTGGCCCGCATGGCAGATAATGCCGACAGCAGCCGGGCGAAATCCGGCCGGAACGGTTCATCAAGGCCCAGCGCGGCCGGCGCCGCCGCCAGATAGTGCCCACCGGCCAGCAGCGTGCTGTACAGCCCGGCAACATTCTCAAGCAGAACCGGCAATGGCAGGATGGCGACATGGCGGCCCGCGTAACCGCGACCGATCACCTGCACCAGGGATTCCGCCACCTGCTCCAGGCCGCTGGCGGACAGACAGACACCCTTGGGTGCGCCGGTCGTGCCGGACGTGTAGGTGATCTTGGCGGTCCCCGCCGGCAACGTCGCCGGTGCATGGTCCAGGCGGTGGAGATAAAGTGTCTCACCACCCACGCGCAAAATGTCACCGCCGTCACCGGCGCGGTCGGTGACCAACCAGCCGGCACCGGCATCCGCCAGCGCATGCTGGCGCTGGTCGGGGGTGAAGAAGCCGGGCAACGGCAGGGATGGCATGCCCAGCGACAACAAGGCCAGGTCAAGCAACACCCAGGCGGCGGCGTTGCCGGCCTCTATCGCCACCGGGCGGACGCCGGTGCCGATCAGGTCACCAAGTTCGGCAGCCAGCTTGTCAACGGCACCGGCAAGGGCGCCATAGGTCCAGTCGTTGACGGCGGGCCGACCGGGATCTTGCTGGCGAATGGCGGAAAGAACGCGGCTCATGCGGTTACCTCTGTCGCCATGATGGCGGGATGCAGACGGGAAAAGGTGGGGCGGGCCGGCAGCACCTCCCGTGCATCGCCAGCCAGGAAGCGGTCCAGGCAGTCGGCACCGAAGGTGACATTGCCGCAGACGATGCGTGGATCATTGGCGTAGTAACTGCCCCAGGCTGCGGCAGCCGGACCGATGCGATCCGGCGTGGCCCGCCCCAGTTCCTGCGTGTCGAAACCGATGCACCGGAACAGGCGGCGCAGGGGACGGGTAGCGGTGACCACCGCCTTTTCAAACCCCTGGCCGTGCAGATAGGCAGCCATGGCCATGAACAGCAGATAGGACGCGCCGGTTTCCGCCGCAGCCAGATTGCCGATTTCCACAATGGCTTCCCGCGGCGCAGCGCCCGGGATCAAGGCCTCTACCGGCTGGTCCAGATAGGTTTCCAGAAACAGCCGGCCTGTCGCGGCCGGGCGGAAGCCCACGCCGGCCAGGATGCGGTCATCGGCATCGCGCAGGCTCATCAACATCGGATAGGTGACGGCAATGTCACCACCATAGGTCTGCGCATAGGTGTGGCGGATCATCGCCTCCACCCGCCGGCGTTCCGGGGCGAAATGGTGGGTGATGGCCACGACCGCCGGCCGGCACCGCGTCAGGCCGCCCAGCCGTTCGGCGTCAAACCGCAGGCAGCCCTGCACACCATCCTCATCACGCATCAGCATTACAATCACAGGCGTCGCTCCGCCGGTTGGTTTGGCCGGATCGACCGGCCTTCATTGGAACGACGGCGCCGTCCGCAGCGGACCGCAGGTGCGAACAGAAAAATTTTCGGCGCTGTGTCTGAAACGGCATACCGCATTGATCGGTCGCAGCCCTGGGACTATATCGAAGGGCATCGCCCGTTGAGCTCAGGTTCCCACCATCGCTTCGCCCGCCCCCCTGGTCGCATCCTATCTGGAACACCGCGCCTTCCTGCTGCGGCTGTTGACGGCGCGTACGGGCAACGCTGCGGAGGCGGAAGATATCGTACAGGAGATGTACGAGAGGCTGACGAGCCTGCCCGATGACGGCCGGGACGTGCAGAATGTGCCGGCCTTCCTGAACCGCATGGCCATGAATCTGGCATTTGATCGCCAGCGCAGCGGTTCACGCGCGGCCGCCCGCGATGGGGCCTGGCTGTCGGCGAATGCGCTGGTGGAAGGGCCGGAACCGATCGCGGAGGCCCCGACCGCAGAGGATGTGGTGACCGGGCGTCAGGAATTGCGCCTGCTGCGCGATGCCATCGACGCCCTGCCCCCCCAGGGTCGGCGCGTGTTCGAAATGCATAAGCTTCAGGGTCGCCCGCATGCGGAAGTGGCCGCCATTCTTGGCATTTCCCGAAGTGCGGTGGAAAAGCACATGGCGGCAGCCATGAAGAACCTGTTGAAACGGCTGGGTCGCCGGCTTGAATGAAAAAAATTTCATCCCGATGTGGGGTACGCCCCCGTCGGTGACGTCAACAGGACAGAGCCAGAAGCAGAAGCTGACCCATGGTGAATCACCCGCCCGAAACACCCCTTGATCCCCGCCTGGAACAGGCGGCGGATTGGCACGCCCGCCTGCAGGATGATGCCGAACAGGCAGTGTGGCTGGCATTCACCGAATGGCTGGAGGCTGACCCCACCCACCGCGACGCCTACAACCAGGTGGAAGGCCTGTGGCGGCAATTGTCTGTGCTGCCCGATCGGCCCGGGGATGCGGGCATCATTGATCTGAACAGCAGGCGCAAGCCCATGCCGGCGCCGGCGAACCTGTCGCGGCGCGGGTTCCTGGGGGCGGCGGCCGCCGCCGCAGCGGCCGTGCTGGCAGTGACCTTGACCAGCCGATACAATACGGCACCGACCCCGCAGATATTCGAAACCGCACGCGGCCAGCGTCGGACGGTGAAACTGGCCGACGGGTCCAGCGTCATCCTCAATTCCGGCACGCGCCTGTCCGTCGCCCTTTCCGACAACCACCGTGCGGTGGTGTTGGAACAGGGTGAAGCCCTGTTCGACGTCGCGAAGGACGCCGCCAGGCCCTTTACCGTCGCCGCCGACGAACGGCTGGTGACGGTGGTGGGCACGGCCTTCAACGTCCGGAACCTGGACCGGTCGGTGACGGTCACCGTCACGCGTGGGCTGGTTGATGTCGGCGATCGAGATGGCGGATCGAAGGTCCGCCTGACGCCGGGACAGCAGATCACGGCCCGGCAGGGCCACGCGCCCGGTGCCGTCATCTCTGTCGACGCCCAGGCGGCCACCGACTGGACAGAAGGCCGCCTGTCCTTCGACAATGCGCCGCTGCCGGCAGTACTGGCCGAACTTTCCCGCCATTACCCCCTGCCCATGCGGGCAGAGGGGGCCGCCGCAGACCTGCATTTCTCTGGTGTCCTGCGCCTGGATGGGGATCAGACGGCCTTGTTGGAGACGCTGCGGGGGCTGCTGCCCATTGTTGTCAGTCGCCAAGGTGATAGCTTCGTGTTGTCGATCCGCCGCTGACGGTCCCTCACCTTGCGTCTTCTGCCTGTCTCCTTTCTCGCCGCTTTGCTGTCCGTCTCGCCTGGCCTGGCGGCGGAGACGGGCGTCTCTGTTTCCGCCGGTCCCCTTGCCACGGCGTTGGCCGACCTGTCGCGGCAGACCGGCATCTCAGTCGGCGGCGACCAGCCGCTGGCAGGCCGACAGACGGCCGGAGCGACCGGTGCCCTGACACCCGAACAGGCGTTGAAGCGGCTGCTGGCCGGGACGGGCCTGGGATTCCGCAGGGTCGGTCCCGATGCATATCGTCTGGAAGCGCTGCCACCACCGCCGGTGCGGCCGCCAGCCGATCATGGCGCGGCCGCCGCCGTCGCCCCCATCATCGTCACGGCGACGAAGCGCGGCGCCGACCCTGAGGACCTTCCCGTTGCCCTGGGCCTGTTGACGGCAGCTGACCTGACCCGTCTCGGCACATCCGATCCGGACGCCGCCCTTCCGCTTCTGGGCGGGGTGGGCAGCACGCATCTGGGGCCCGGCCGCAACAAGCTGGCCATTCGCGGCCTGTCCGACAGCGCCTTTACCGGCCAGACGCAAGCGACCGTCGGGCTGTACCTTGATAATGCCAAGGTCAATTACAACGCACCCGATCCGCATCTGCATCTGATCGATGTGGACAGGGTGGAGGTGCTGCGGGGCCCACAGGGGACGCTTTATGGCGGTGGGTCCATCGGTGGCATCCTGCGCATTGTGCCAGCGGCACCCGATTTGTCGGAACGCACGGCACAGGCGCGGCTTTCCGGCAGCCTGACCCGGGGGGGCGCAGCAGGCGGCGAGGTGGAGGCCGTGTTGAACCAGCCATTGCTGACCGACCGGCTGGGCCTGCGATTGGCGCTCTATGCCGACCGGGAAGGCGGCGTGATCGATACGCAGGGCGGACGGCGCAATATCGACCGCACCGACACGCAAGGCGGCCGCCTGCTGTTGGCTTTTGTTCCGAAGGAGGACTGGCGCCTGGAACTGGGCGGTACCTATCAGCTGATCGACACGGATGACAGCCATTACATCCAGGGCCGTCGCGGCTGCTGCACCCGTGCTGCGCAACTGCCGGAACCGCATGACAATGACTTCGACGAGGCGCATGTCACCCTGACCGGCGACCTGTCCTTTGCCGACCTGCACAGCACCACCGCCTTCGTTCGGCATGAGATCAACAGTTTCTACGATGCCGGCGCCGCGCTGCCGGCCCTTGCCGGCGTGCCGGTTCAGCCCGCCCTGTTCCAAGAAGCGCAGCTGTCCCGGCTATGGACCCATGAGACGCGGCTGACCAGCAAGGGCGATGAGGACCCCGTCTTCAGCTGGCTGGCCGGGCTTTATCTATCGCACCAGACCGCGCAATCCAGCCGTCGCCTGGCCAAAGTGAGCGATCCCGGCACGAATTTGTGGCGTCGTGACCGGGACGACGAGGTGAACGAGGCGGCGTTTTTTGGCGAGGTGGCCTGGCGCTTCCAGCCGGATTGGACGCTGACGGCCGGCGGTCGCCTGTTTCATGTGGCGCAGGAGGTGGAAGCGACGGCACTGGCACCGGCATCGTCCATCGCGGAGGCGGAAGGCTATACGCGGGAAACCGACTATACGCCCAAGCTGGCCTTGACCTGGCACCCGGGGGAGCACACCAGTTTTTACGCCCAGATGACGGAAGGATACCGTCCAGGCGGTATCAATATCGAAGAAGCGGGCTCAGGCACCGCCGACGATTACCGAACCGCCCGCTTCCATACCGACGAGCTGTGGAACTATGAGCTGGGAACCCGGCTCTCGCTCTGGCAGGGGCGCCTGATGCTGGAGGGCGCGATCTTCCATGCACGGTGGCGGAACATTCAGACCGACCAGCTGCGCGCCGACGGGCTGACGGTTACCACCAATGCCGGTGATGGCAGCAACACCGGTATCGAGATCTCACCGCGCCTGCATCTGGGCCCCTGGCGCCTGACGGCGACGCTGATCCTGAACGACCCGGAACTGACACGCGTCGACCCCGATTTCACCGCCAGGATTGAAGGCGGCCTGCCCGGTGCAGCCCATTCCAGCGGCAGCGCCAGCCTGTCCTGGCAAGGGGCGGTCGCAGACGGCACCCATCTGCTGGCGGCCCTGGACTACACCCATACGGGGCGCACCCACCTGACATTCGGCAACGAGTTGCCCCAGGGCCCGATCGATCTGGTGAACGGACGGGTAAGGCTGGACTGGTCCGACGGCTGGTCCATGGGGCTTGCCGTCGACAATATGCTGAACAGCAATGCCAATCAGTTCGCGTATGGGAACCCCTTCACCCTGCCCGCCGGCCCGCAGGCGACACCGGTGCACCCAAGACGGGTGACCTTCAGCATCGGCTGGCAGGGATAGCGTCATCGCCAGCAGGTGCCGTCATCACTGAACTGGCCCCCGTTTGGACCGGACAGTCAGGCCTGACCTGGGTGGCTTGGGGATATCCCTGAGATCGAGATCATCACGGATGGTGGCCACCCATATTTCGGGTCCGGCGATGGCGGCCAGCCATGGCCGCCATCGCCTGCAATCCCTGCATCACATCATCGTCATGGGTGATCCGTGCGCTCGGGCGTCCCGCAATCGCCCACGCGGACGATGACCCGTCCCTTGATCCGCCCGGACAGAATGTCGGGGGCCAGGGACAGCAGATCGGCAAGGGGGGTCTCCGTCTGCATTGTTTCCAGCAGGCAGGGGTCAAGGTCTGTCGACAACCGATCCCAGGCCTGCCGGCGCAGTGCGGCCGGCGCCATGACGCTGTCCACACCGCACAAGGTCACATTGCGCAGCACCAGCGGCAGCATGCTGGCTGGCAGGTCGACGCCCTGGGCAATGCCGGTGGCCGCCACCACGCCGCCATAGCGCAGGCTGGCGCAGATATTGGCCAGGGTGTGGCTGCCCGCCGTATCGATGGCAGCGGCCCAGCGTTCCGCCTGCATCGGCGCACCGGGGCTGGACAATGCCGCACGCTCGATGATATCCGCCGCGCCCAGATGGCGCAGATAGTCCGCTTCCTGCGGCCGGCCGGTGGAGGCGACGACGCGGTGCCCCAGGCGCGACAGCAGGGCGATGGCAATCGAGCCAACGCCGCCGCTGGCCCCGGTGACCAGTATATCACCGCTGCCGGGCCGCACTCCCTGTCGTTCCAGCGCCAGCACGCACAGCATGGCGGCATAGCCCGCCGTGCCGATGGCCATCGCCTGACGCGTCGTGAATGCCGCCGGACAGGGAACCAGCCAGTCGCCGCTGACACGCGCCAGGCCGGCATAGCCGCCCCAATGCCGTTCCCCCAGGCCCCAGCCATTGGCGATGACCCGATCCCCCGGCCGCCAGCGCGGATCGCGGCTTTCCATGACCACGCCGGCCAGATCAATGCCTGGCACCATCGGGAAGCGCTGGATCAGCGGAATGGCCCCCGTCAGCAACAGGCCATCCTTATAGTTCAGGGTGGAATAATCCACCGCGACGGTGACATCACCGTCCGGCAGATCGGCGGGCGACAGGCGCGTAAAGGACGCGTGCTGCTGTCCGTCCTGGTCGCGGTCGACCAGGATGGCGGGAAAATCGGACATTGCCATTCTCCTTGGGGGGGCGGATGTTCAGGTCAGGTGCGGCGCAACCGTTCAACAAGGGCGCGGCCGTTCAGCAGGCCCCACGGGATCAGCAAGCCGGTCCGGGCCTTGTATTCCGCCCAGCCGGGATGCCGGGAAATGGCATGATCCTTCTGGTACATGCGCGGCAGAAAGGTGGAAACGGTGGCCCAGCCGACAATGGCCCAGGCCAGCCAATGGTCGGCCAGCAGGGCGAAGGCTGAATAGAGCATGATCTCGCCCAGATAGTTGGGGTTGCGGGTATAGGTGTAGAGCCCGCCCGTGAACAAACCGCTTTTATGCTTCAAGGTGAAATGCCGCTGACCGTCGGCAGCGATCATGGTCACCACGCCCAGGGTGTACAGCGCCACGGCCGCAGCCAGGACCGGTCCTGAGGGGTCCACCTGCCGGGAGATGAAAAGCCAGGGGATCAGCCAGTACCAGGCCACCAGCAGCAGATACATGTTCAGCGCACCCCACCAGGCCGTATCCCGGTCCAGCTGATGGTCGCGGAACCCCAGATCCTTGATCAGCCAGCAATAGCCATAGACGCCGTGCAGGGAGAGATAGACCCAGGCGCCGGTGCTGAAATTCCCGTAGTGGTCCATCATGGCGTAGATGATGAAGACGGTGGCGATCTTGTGAAAATTCACCGCCGTGGCAATCTTGATGCGCGGCCGGCCCGCCGCTTCGAAGATCAGGTGCTTGTGGACCCACAGCATCAGCCGAGCCCAGGCGGGCACCGGCTCACGCTCCGGCACGGTGGCAATGACAGCATCGACCATGGCTTTCCCTCCCCCTTTTGCTTTTCATGTGGTCAATCGATAGCGAAGACGCGATAGGCGACCCCGCCGGTAACCACCCGGCCGATCCCGACCGCGCAGATGCCGTTCAGCCAGGCATGCTGTGGGCTGGCCGTTTCGAACAGAGGCAGGGTCCGGAAATAATAACGGTCGCCGGATATCGGGTCCGGATTGCCCAGATCCAGCACCCGGGCCTGGATTTCGGCCGGGATGACCAGCCGCCCGCCATAGGTTACATGGATCAGGGATCCGTCGTCGGTTTCCACCAGGGCCCGCACATCCAGCACAATGGACCCATCCCCCCGGATCCGCGCCCAGTCCCCACCGTGTGGCAGGAACCGCCCCTTCAGGCGCGGCCCTTCCAGCCATCCACCCGTCACGGGGAAAATCGCCCGCACCCCTTCCGGCGTGGGCCCGACCATGATCGGCGTACCCAGATCCACATGGGCATCATAAAGCCAGGTACCGCGCAGTTCCGCTTCCATCACGTCCTCCCTCACGCCGCCAGATAGCCGCCATCGACCACCAGTTCGGAACCCATCATGTAGCTGGCATCGTCGCTGGCCAGGAACAGCAGCGGCCGCGCAATCTCCCGCGGGTCGGCCATCCGGCCCAGCGGGATCTTGGACAGCACCGAAGCGGAAAAGGCCGCGGCGTCGTTGCCCAGGCTGGCGACGGCATCGGTAACCAGCCGCGTGACCGTGTAGCCGGGGTGCAGGGAATTGATGCGGATGGGGTAACCTTCGGCGGCACAATGCAGGGCAGCCGCCTTGGTCAGTTGCGACACCCCGCCTTTGGAGGCGTTATAGGCCGCCAGCAGCGGCTCCCCGACATTGGCGGCGATGGAAGCGACATTCACAATGGCGCCGCCGCGCAGCTTCATGGCCCGGATGGCGGCACGGGTGCCCAGGAAGACGCCTTCCAGATTGACCTGCATGGTCTTGCGCCAGACATCCAGACTGGAATGTTCCGCATCGGCCATGATGCCGATGCCGGCATTATTGACCAGCACATCCAGATGCCCGTGCTGCCGGATGATGGCGGCGACGGTTGCATCCCACGCCGCCTCATCCGTGACGTCCTGGATGATGCCGTCAACACGGCCGCCGGCCGTACGCAAGGGGGCCAGGGCGCGACCCAGCGCCCCTTCATCCACGTCGCTGGCGATAACCACCGCCCCTTCCCTTGCAAACTCCGCCACCGCCGCCAGGCCGATACCATTGGCCGCCCCTGTCACCAATATAACCCTGTCCTGGAACCTGTTCATGCTCCCGATCCCCCGCTTCAGAACCGCGCCGTGAATTCGACGCCATAGGTGCGGGGCATGCCCCGGTTCAGGTAGTCCAGGCCAAATATGCTGATGTTCAGCCCATAATTGTAATAATATTTGTTGGTCAGGTTCTTGCCCCAAAGGGCCACCGACCAGTCCGGCGTGTCATAGCCCAGGCGTGCATTGAACAGCCAATAGCCCGGATTACCGCAGGCGATTGCCGGACCAGCCTGCAAAACGTTTGTGCCAGGGGCCGGCTTGTCGCACGGGCTTTGTCCGTAATCTTTGAACGGGTCGAAGTAATACTTGCCCATATAGGACGTATCCCCGCGCAGCTTCAGGTCGCCCGGCCCGAAGCTGGCGATATCCCAGTCGAACCCGCCGGAGAAGGTGGTTTTCGGCGCATTGGGGAACGGGTTGCCGTTCACATTGATGGTGGGGCTGGCCGGATTGGTCGGATCGATGCGGTTGCCTTTGTACTTGGTGTTCAACAGGCCCAGCGTCGCATCCAGACGCAGATCGTCCGCCGCCTGCACCGTCAGTTCGGCCTCCCCGCCATACAGCCTGCCGTTGGCGCTGCGGGTGAAGGCGGTGGCGCCGATGATCTGCGTCACCTGGTGATTGGCGTAATCGTAATAGAAGCCGGACAGGTTCAGCTGGACCCGCCGATCGAACAGGCGCGTCTTCAGGCCCGTCTCGTAGGCGTCCACCTTCTCGGGATGGATGTAATAGACCTGGTTCAGGCCCTGGTAGGCCAAGCCGTTGAAGCTGCCGGACCGGTAGCCGCGGCTGTAATTGACATAGCCCATGATCCCGTCGGTGAAATCATAGGACAGGTTGGCGCGGCCGGTCAGGCGGTTGGCGCTCTCCGTCTGGTTCACCGCCGGCAGCGACCCGTTATAGGGGTAGGAATAGGGAATGGTGCTGGCGATGATGTTCTTGCCGGCCAGGTCCAGGATGGTGGTGCGGCCATTCAGGTATTTCACCTTGTCCCAGGTATAACGCAGGCCCACAGCCAGTTTCAGGTCTTCGGTCAGATCGATGCTGACATCGCCATAGATGGCCTTGGACGGGCGCTTCACCGTGAAATACTGGTCGCCCAGGATGGGGGCGAACGGCGGGGCACCGGCGGTGCGACAGGCCGCCGAGATCGCCCCGCCGAAGCCGCCGCCACTGTCATTGTTGGCGGCGATGTCAGCCAGCAGCGCGATCAGCGAGCGGGCATCCAGGAATCCCTTGGGATTGACGGTGACGGGGGCACAGAATCCGGCATCGCCGGGTTTCAGGCTGGGATTGACGGCAAAGGCCGGGACAATGCCGATGCTGTCCGGTGTGGCGATGGCCGGGTTGCCATAGGATCCCGGCAAGCCCGCCCCCAGCAGCAGGGGGCGCAGCACGCCGAAGAAGTCCGGCTGATTATGGGTATAGACCTGATCCTGCCCGTAATAGGCGCCGCCAATAACGTTGATCCCGTCCTCTTCATAGGCCAGGCGCATATCCTGGTTGAAGTTCTTGCTGGAGGAATAATAGCGGATGGAACAAAGATCGTTGGGCGATCCATCGCAGTCGAACGGCGCGTTGCGGTATTTGCCCGTGTCATACCCGGTGATCGAGGTCAGGGACAGCGCGTCCGACAGGTCGTAATTCACGGTCAGCGAGCCGCCGCGCGAGGAGGTGAAATAGTTGCCCCCCTGGTCGGCCGCCACCTCATCCTCACCCAGCTTCCGGCCACCCAGCAGGGGCTGTGGATCGAAGCGGGAATAGCCCAGTGCATCCTTGCCGCCGCTCAACTGTCCCTGGGCATAGGGTGTGGCCGCCACCGGATTGTCGCGGGCCGCGAACAGTTTCACGGTGACGTCCAGCGCGTCGGATGGCTGCCAGCGCAGGGTGGCGCGGCCGGCGGCGGAATTGGTGGTACCGATATCGCGCTTCTGCACGGGATTGTACAGCCAGCCATCCCCCTTGGCGATGGTGCCGGCCAGGCGGATACCCAGCTTGTCCGGCGTCAGCGTGGCTTCCACCGCCCCTTCCGCCGTCTTGGTATCGTAATTGCCGTAGCCCAGGGTCAAATGGCCCTCATTACCCTGCAGGGAGGGGCGCTTGGTGAAGAAGCTGACGGCACCGCCCGTGGTGTTTCGGCCGTACAGCGTGCCCTGCGGCCCACGCAGCACCTCCACCCGGTCCAGGTCGTAAAGCTGCTGGCCATGGCTGGCCCGGAAGCTCTGATAGACCTCGTCCACATAGACACCGACGGGCGACGCGGTGGAGGCCGAGAACTCGTTGGCCACCGAAATGCCGCGCAGGGAGAAATTGGGCTGGGTGCGGCCATAGGGCGTGGTCACCTGCAGGCTGGGCATCGCGCCCATCAGGTCCGACGTCTCGGTGATGCCCCGGCTTTGCAGCGTGTCGGAACTGACGGCCGATACGGCCACGGGTACTTCCTGCAAATTCTGGGCGCGCTTCTGCGCCGTGACCACGATTTCGTCAAGCGTCACCGCCTCCTGGGCGGCTGCGGAAGCGGTAACCGCCAGCGACAGCAACAGCGCCATGGCAGAGGCGGACCTCAAAGATGCCTTCATGGTTGAAACCTCCCGTTCGTTCGTTTGACCGGGACGCAGTTCTCCTTTCGCCGCGACATGGGGGTCGCGGCGGGGCGTCCGGTTTTGGGTATCTGCGGGAAAAGCGGACGCGCTTACGTCGCCCGCGCCTCCCAGGCGTGATAGCCGCGCTCACCCCAGCAATTCAGGATGGCGCGGGCGCCAATGGCCTTGGCCGGTGACTGGAACCCGGTGGACAGCAGCCGCCCGTCCAGGATGCGTCGGCACGCTTCTGCTGCCAGGGCGCCTGTCTGCATGTAGGGCGCGTTGCCGCGCATCACGACGGAAACGCCGGTCATGTTGCCACGCCCGATGCAGGAGATGACGGAACGGTTGCGGTCTGGATCCTCCCGCCCCGGCTCCACACTGGTCAGGTTGCCGCCCAGTTCGTTGGTCACCCGTTCCTGTTCCTCCAGGGGCAGGTGGCGGTATTTCTCCTCGAACTCCTGCAAAACCGACAATACGGCACCGAACATCGCCTGGTTCTTGAAGGCCACCAGCGTCAGACAGTTGCTGACGCGCGGATCATGCTGGTACCAGACCGGCTCTCCCCCGCCCGACCAGGGCAGCGCCTTGAAGGTCCGGTGCTGGTCCGGCCCCCGCACATCATAGGCGGTGGCATAGGGCCACATGACCAGCTCATTATGCTCCAGATAATATTGCGGCTTGGTACACATGCGCAGGAAGGATTTGGTCGACGCGACTGAGGTGCTGCTGTCGGCCAGATACAGGATATCCAGACTGTCCACACCCGGCGTTTCCAGGGCGATTTCCGCCGCGATATTGCCGGCCGCCCACATGTAGGACGATGCGGGGCAGAGCAGCAGGCCCTTGGCCGCGAACGCCTCTCCATAGCTGTCGCGGATATGGGTCATCCAATCCGCTTCCCCCGTAGTGTCCAGATAGTGACAGCCGGCAGCCAGCGCTGCACGGACGACCGGGTCGCCAAGCTGCATGAAGGGGCCGGTGACGTTGTAGACGACCCGGGCGCCACGGAACAGCTCGGCCAGTGCCCCTTCCTCATGCGCCACGGCGCGGATTTCGTACTGCGCGCCGGCCAGTTCCGGCACCAGCGCCACCTGTTCGCGCAACCGGTCCAGACTGCGGCCGGCGGCGATGAAGGGAATGCGGGCTTCGGCCAGATGCCACATGATCAGCTTGCCGGTATAGCCGCTGGCTCCATAGACGATGACAGGTGCGCTCATTTCGACATCCTCCCGTTCACGGCCACTGTGCATGGCCCTTCCTTGTTGAAAATGACCGCGTCATCGGCGCCCAGAAGGGCGATCAGGTGCCGGGCCTGTGGCTTTTCCGACGCTGTCTTGGGGATCTCCGCCACCAGCTGGACATAGCTGGGTATGCTGGTCGATCCCAGGGCCGCAGCACAATGGCTGAAAATGCGGGCGGGATCGAATTCGCATCCCGGCTGCGGGACCAGCGCGACAACAACTTCCTTTTCGCCCGGCGTGTTCATTGCTGTGGCAACGCCATAGACATGGACATCCGCCACATCTGGCAGGCTGGCGACCGCCGTCTCGATATCCACGGCATTGATGAAGTCGCCATTGCGGCGGATGCTGTCACCGGCCCGGTAGCAGAAATAGACCCAGCCATCGGCATCCTTGAACCCGACATCACCCGTATGGAACCAGCCACCGCGGATCTTCGCGGCTCCGGCTTCCGGGTTGCAGAAATAGGCGACGGGCGCGACGCTGCCATCCTCGTTGCGGAAACAGATTTCGCCCTGCGAGCCCGCCGGCACTTCCACGCAATCCTCGTCCAGGATGGCGCAGATGCTGCCCGCCGGTGCCTTGCCGATGGAACCGACGGGCCCGGTGCCCGGCGGGTTCAGGGTCAGCCCGCCTTCCGCGGCACCATAGAATTCGAAGACACGCAGGGAAAACCGCGTTTCAAACGCTCGCCACATGGCCGCCGGCATGCCCGCACTCAGCACATAGCGGACCTTGTGCCCCCGGTCATGGACCGATGGCGGCTCCGCAAAGATGGCCGTGGCCATGCCGCCCAGCAGGTTGAACATGGTGCAGCCATAGCGGTGCAGGATGGGCCACAGGCGTGACTTGGTGAATTGTCGGCTGATCACCAGCCGCAGCCCCATCGACAGGGCATTGCCCAGGGTGATCAACTGGGCATTGGCATGCGTCAGCGACAGGCCGGTATAGGGCCGGTCCTCCGGCGTCAGGCCGATGACGGGCCCCAACGCCGCCACCCCGGCGAAGCGGGCATAGGGCGCCAGGATGGCCTTGGGATCGCCCGTCGTGCCGGAGGTGTACAGCATCTGCATCGGGTCCGTCAGCGGGCGCGGGCGCGGATCGTCCCACGGCTCCGCCTTGGACAGCACATCGGACAGCGGCCGGAAGATGCCATCAACAGCCCCCGCCCCCAGCACCCAGACCCAGCGCAGATGCGGCAGACGGGGCAGCAGCGGTCGCAGTTCGCTCACCAGATCGGACGTGACAATGGCACCCCGGCAATCGGCAAAGCGAAGCATGAAGGACAGCTTGCTGCCTTTCGTGCGCGGATCGACGGGCACGAACACGGTGCCCGCGATTTCCGACGCCACCATGGCATCGACAAATTCCGGGTGGTTGCGCATGACCAGGGCGAAGGCGTCGCCCTCCTGCATGCCGGCGGCACGCAGCGCACCGGCCATGACCCGCCCCCGGGTCAGCAGTCCGGCATAGGTCCGCACCTCATCTTCCAACGTTCCATCCGGCCGGACATCCACGAAGGTCAGGACATCGCGGTCGGGATAGGTCGCCACGCCGTCCAGCACCATCTGCAAGGGGGATCGCAGCGCGCTCATCGGGACAGTACCGTCATGACAATGGCGGCGGCGTCGCTGCCAATCCAGCCGCCGCCATTCTCGGCCACGGCCACACGGGCACCCTCCACCTGCCGGGCGCCGGCCCGGCCCTGCAATTGCCGCGTCAGTTCGAAAATCTGGGCCAGGCCGGTGGCGCCGATGGGGTGACCCTTGCGCACAAGCCCGCCCGACGGGTTGACGACAATCCTGCCGCCAAAGGTCGTGGCCCCGCTGCGCAGCAGATCCGGCCCGCCCCCCGGCGGGCACAGCCCCAAAGCTTCGTAATAGATCAGTTCCGCCGGGGCGGTGGCGTCGTGCAGTTCCAGACAGTCGATCTCATCCGGCGTGATCCCGGCCAGGGCGAAGGCGTTGTCCGCCGTTTCCGTGGTCACCGATGCGCGACCGGGCACCGGGTCGAAGCCACTGTTCAGAACCGAACTGCGGATATGGACCGGCGTCGCCAGGCCCAACTGGGCGGCGGCCCTTGCGGAAACGATCACGGCCGCCGCGGCCCCGTCACCAATGGGCGAGCACATGGGCAGGGTCAGCGGGAAGGAGATGGGCCGCGCTGCCAGCACCTGTTCCACCGTCAGTTCCTCGCGGAACTGCGCCAGGGGGTTCAGGGCGCCATGGCGAGAATTCTTGGCCGACACGGCAGCGAAATCCCGCTGCGTCGCGCCGCTGGCCGCCATGTAGTCGCGGGCCATGCGGGCATAGATGTCCATGAACACCGACCGTCGATCCTTTGGCGCGACAGCCTTGTCCGCATCCGACAGGTCACCCGTCAGATAGGCATCCAGTTGTTCGGGACGGTCGACATCGGTAGCGCCCATATAGACGCGCATGGGCCGTTCCTTGTCCTCGTGATAGAGCTTCTCCACCCCGAAGGCCAGGACCACATCATAGGCGCCGAGAGTGACCATGCTGGCCGCCTGCTGGAACGCCGTGGAAGCCGTGGCACAGGCATTCTCGACATTGACGACAGGCACCCCACCCAGGCCCAGACCACGCAGAGCCACCTGTCCCGCGATGCAGGCCTGTCCCGTGACAAGGCCGGCACCGGCATTGCCGGCCCAGACGGCCTGAATGCGTCCGATATCGATGCCGGCATCGTCAAGCGCCTCCTGGATGGCCTGATGCGCCAGACTGGACAATGTCCGGTCCAGATGCCGGCCGAACGGCGTCATGCCCACGCCGGCGATAAGGGCGTGCTGCTTCATGTGCGGAATCCTTCTTGAAGGCCCGATGGTTCTTTCTGGGAAACGATCACAGGATGGCGGCGCCGCAGTCGCGCGGCAGCCCGCCTCCGCCTCCCGCCGCTTCAGGGCGGGAGGGTGGAGGAAAAGGGTCCCTACATCACACCGTTGCGGGGAGCAGGTCCGGATCGACCATCAATGTCCCGCCCTTGATTGACAGAATCTCGTTGCACCCATCCTCGATCAGGGACGAACGCGCATCGCGGAAAATCTTTTCCACCGGGTATTCCAGGGTGACGCCATTGCCGCCGAACATCTGCACGGCATCGCTGGCCACGTCGACTGCATGCTGGGTGGCGGTGACCTTGGCGAACATGGCAGCCTGCAGGGCCGGCTGGTCGTTCATCATGTTGAATGTCGTCACCCGCCGCGTGATGGCGCGTGACAATTCCACCTTGCGCGCCATATGGAACAGGCGCTTGGCCACGTCCTGGTGGCGGATGATGGGCACCCCGCCCTGCTTGCGCTCGTGCGCATAGGCAAAGGCCAGTTCATAGGCCGCCCGCGCGCAGCCCGTGAAGGTGGCGCCCATCAGGGCATTGGCCTCCGTATGGATGGCATAGACGCCCTTCTTGTAATCCTCCGGTCCCAGCAGCAGATGGTCGATGTCCAGTTCGACATTGTCGAAGAACAGTTCCCCCTGCGGCAAGGCGCGCTGTCCCATCTTTTCCAGCGGCTTGCCCTTCGACACGCCGGGCGCGTCCAGCGGCACGACCAGCACGGCACCACGCGACGGATCGACAGTGCCATCACCGGTCTCCGCCATGCAATAAAGGATGCAGAGGTCGGCAATGGGGCCGTTGGATACCCAGGCCGATTTCTGTCCCCGGATGGTAACCTTGCCGTCGCCGATCCGGGCCAGACAGTTGGGCTGGCCGTATCTGCCCCGCGCATGGGCAATGGCGCCGGTGGTGTCCAGCATGTCGGAACCATGGTCCGGTTCCGTGATGCCCCAGCAGCCAGTCATGGTCTCCGGATAGGTCTTGGCAACGAAGCTGTTGCCGTATTTCGCTGCCATATAGTGCGGCAGCATGCCGGCCCCGACGGAGATGGCCAGGCCGGCATCACCCCAGCCCAGTTCCTCAAACAGTACCGTGAACAGCGCCGGCAGTTCCTCGGCCGGAAACTCGGCCAGACCGGCCACGTCGATGCCCAGCTTGGCATATTCACGGCGGAATTCCCAATAGCGGGAGCCCTTGTCGATCACCTGCTCCGCCGTCAATCGGTCCAGCTGGCGGCCGATGGGCCGCATAACCTTATCGGCCAGCCCGTGCAGGCTCTCCCGCAGCGCGGCCACGGTCGGCGGCAAGGCCGGCTCGGCCCCCAGGGGGCCCAACCGCACGGATGGCGGGTTGTCCCAACCTGCAAAGGGCCGTGGGCCGCCATTGGCGCCATCCTGCGGCAGCGACAAACGCTGATCCATCTGATTTTCCTCCCTGGCCTCGCCCCTCTTCGCTGGGGGCGGTTATTTGGCAAGAGAATATTCCACCGGGAACGCAGAAAAAAGAATGGCCGGAACCGCCAATAAATTGTCTTTAACTGCCATCCCCTTGTCGCCGCCGAGGATATCCATGCGCAGTGATTCCCTGCTGACAGTCCGCCTGTCAAACCAAAGCATCCGGATCATGGCGGCAATCTTGACGGAGGTTGGCATTCCCCTGGTGCCGCTGTTCCGTCAGGCGGGTCTGGACCCGATCCTGGCCCATGATCCGCATGGAGAGGTCAGCGGGCCGGAGGAATTGCGCTTCCAGCAGGTCTTCGCCGCGGCGACCCGGCATGTGCCGGGGCTGTGGCTGAAGACCGGGATGCGTTACCGGCTGATGTCCTATGGCCCGCTGGGACTGGCGGTCATGGCCGCCGCCAATATCGCCGAGGGGTTGCGCGTGCTGGATGCGTTCCAGGCCCTGACCTACTCGCTGATGATCTACCGGGTAGAGATGGACGGCGATCAGCCGGTCGCCATGGTGGCCGATGACAGCATGGCCCCGCCGGACGTCTGGGAATTCCTGCATGAACGTGCCCTGGGATCGGCGACCATGTTCCTGCATGACATGCGCCAGCAGCCCTTCCCGCTGGAACGGATTGAAAGCGTGCTGGTCCGCCCGCCCAACTGGCTGGATTGTGAAAAACTGCTGGGCGTGACTGTTCGCTTCGGTCAGGCGCGGACCCGGTGGGTGTTCAAGCCGGGTATCGGTGAAGACCCTCTGCCCATGGGCAGCCCCCTGCTGGAAGAGACATACCAGCGCATGTGTACACAGTTGATCGGTCAAGCCCAGGTCAACGATCCCTTTGTGGCCCGGGTCTATGCCGTGCTGGTCCGCTCCTCGCGGAATTTCCCGAGTGCGATCGAAACGGCAAGGCATCTGGCTGTGTCGGAGCGCACATTGCATCGACGGCTGGCCGAACAGGGATTGGCATTCGGCACCATCCTGGACCAGGTGCGACAGCAACGGGCCTGCGATCTGTTGCAGCGGTCGATGCTGACGGTGGAGCAGATCGCCGACATGCTGGGCTTTCAGGAGCCGGCCAGTTTCTCCCGTGCTTTCAAGCGCTGGACAGGCACCACCGCATTGCAGTGGCGACGCCAGGCAATGCAGAATCCGAGAAAATCCGTCACCTGAAGAATAATATCGACAGGGTCTGGTCAGCAAAAAAGCCCCAACCGGATTACGGTGGGGCTTTCCGCAAAGGCCGCTTAAACAAAAAACGCCCCTGGCTTTGGGCCGAGGGGCGTTTTTTTGTTCTGGCATTCGTGAAGTTTATAGCTGTTACGAGCGGACCTGGCGGCGACCTACTCTCCCGTGTCTTGAGACAAAGTACCATTGGCGCAGAGGGGTTTCACGGCCGAGTTCGGGATGGGATCGGGTGGGGGGCCCTCGCTATGACCACCAGGTCGGC
>CALRTC020000021.1:0-118150 GCA_943371025.1 Hydrogenophaga intermedia | reverse complement strand
TGAGGCGCCGCGCGCCGGTCCTCGGTCGCGCATGCTAACCATCGTGGACACTACGGATATCTATGTCCACGACGTACCCGGATGTACCAGAATTTCAACATCGTTTACGTCCCTTACATACCCAAAACCGCTCCGGGTATTTCCATAATCTTACTTATCGCCACTTTGGCTATATTTTTTAAAATATCGAATAAAATCAATATGTTATGATCATTTTTGAATACGAGACTTGGACGCCGGCGATGCTCCTTCGGTCTGCGTCCAAGCCACCTCTGACGCGCTTATTTGATCGGGTTCGGGCCCGGAAAGGCGGCGCGCAGGGCCGGTAAGGCTGCGGGGTGATAGACGGAATGGTGCCGTTCGCCCGGTAAATCCTGGAAATCCCAGGTCACGCCTGCCGGGGCGTTGGCCTTCAGGGCCGCCATGACCCGATCCAATCCTCCGCGCATGCCGCCGCCTTCATTGCCAATAGCCAGATGCAGGCTGCGCACGCCGGGCTTCTGTGCTTTCAGCAGGTCGGCAGCCTGATAGGACAGTGCCTCCTTGTTCCACCACAGGCTGGGGCTGACGGCGATATAGTGGCTGAACAGGTCCGGCTGGCGCAGGAACGTCTCCACGATGAACAGGCCGGCCAGGCTCTCCCCGATGACGCCGGTCTCTCCCGATGCCCGGAAGTTCTTCTGAATGAAGGGCTTCAATTCCGATGCTAAGAACTTGCGAAAATTGTCGGCACCGCCATGGGTCGGCAGTTCCTTGATATCCAGCGGGTCCTGGGATGGCGAGGTCAGGTCGCGCTTGCGATCCGTCCCCTCGATACCGACCAGGATCACTTCCTTGGTGACGCCGTTCAACTCGCCCAGTTGCACCAGCCCCGCAATGTGGAACCAGTCCTCCTTCTCCCCGCCGTCGATCAGGTACAGCACGGGATAGGACTGCTTGCCATCTGCATAAGAAGCGGGCAGCAAGATGTTGATCTTACGCTTTTCTTTCAGGATCGTGCTGTCCAGTGCGTAGGCATTGCCAAACGGGATGACGGCGCCCTGCTCCAGCGCCGGTGCGCTGTCCGGGGCCGCTGTCGCTGGCATTGCATATGTGGTGAGGGCCAGCGCTAAGCCCGCCACCCTGCCCCATTCCTTGACTTTCATCTTGTTCAGTTTCCCTGGATTGCCGGTATTTCTTGTTGAAGGGCCTCCCACAGCCGATCGGCCAGGGCTGCCAGTTCGTCACCGCCATAGGCGGCGCTGTGCCCGCTGCCCCAGACGGGGCCGGGCCAGGCCGGATCGGTCTTGCGCCGGGCGATCACATGCACATGCAGTTGCGGCACGAGATTGCCCAGTGCGCCGATATTCATCTTGTCGGGGGTGAAGAGATGGTCCAGGACGCGCGCCGCTGCCGTCGTCTCCTTCAGCAACTGGATCTGCTGCGGCGTGGCCAGACGGTGGATTTCCACAGCGCCGGGACAGCGCGGCACCAGGATCAGCCAGGGGAACAGCCGGTTGCGCATCAGCAGCACGCGGCAGAGCGGCCAGTCGCCAAGCGCCACCGTGTCGGCGGCCAACCGCGTATCCAGATCGAACGCTGTTTCCATCGCGGGTCTCCCCCTTCCCCGTTTTCTACCGGTCTATACCAGGATCGGGCTGTTAGGCTATGCTGCTGACAGAACAGCCATGATCGCCATTGCGCTTTTCACAAAAATAACAGAAACGGCTGCCACAACATGCGGGTTGCCGCCGTTCACTGTCGGCGGATTCCAGGGGCAAGACGAAAGACGATGGGCAAAATTCTGAAAATGCGGGCCTCGGCTTGGGCCGTGCTGGTTCTGCTGGTGCTGGGCAATGTCGGGGCCTGGGCCCTGTCCAACCGGCCGACCACGCCGGAGAAGCTGTGGTCCGGCACCATTTCCGGCGTCGCCTTCAGCCCCTATCAGGAACACCAGAACCCGCAGGATGGCCGCCACCCCAGCCGCGCCGACATGGCCCGCGACATGGGCGTGGTGGCGCCCTATGTGCGCTCGGTCCGCACCTATACGGCGACCGACGGGCTGGAGGTCATTCCCGAGCTGGCGGCCAAGCATGATCTGGACGTGACCGCCGGGGCCTGGATTTCGGGCGACCTGGGCAAGAACGAGCAGGAGATCAACTCCCTGGTCCGCCTGACCCGCGCGAACAAGAATGTGACGCGCGTCATGGTCGGTAACGAGGTGATGTATCGCGGCGATCTGGAGGTCGACGCCCTGATCGACTATGTCCAGCGCGTCAAGAAGCAGCTGGACGTCCCCGTCTCTACGGCCGAGCCGCCCTATGTCTGGATCAAATATCCCGAACTGGCGGCGTCGGTCGATTACATCACCATCCATCTGCTGCCCTATTGGGAGAAGGTGCCCATCGAACAGGCCATGGACCGGGTGCGCCAGGGCTATGACGAGGTGCGGGCCAAGTATCCGGACAAGCATATCCTGATCGGCGAGGCCGGCTGGCCCTCGGATGGCCCCTATCGCGGCGGCGCCCAGGCCAGCCTGGTCAATCAGGCCCAGTTCATCCGCAACTTCCTGAATCTGGCCGGTGAGAACCGCTGGGACTATTACATCATGGAAGCCTTCGACCAGCCCTGGAAGCGGGAGATCGGTGGCGAGGCGGAAGCCAACTGGGGTATCTGGGACACCCATCGCCAGATGAAGTTCCCCATGGAAGGCGGCGTGTTCGAGGTGCCGGGCTGGCCCGTGCTGTGTGCCATCGCCACGGCCCTGGCCTTCATCCCCATGTTCTGGTTCGTGCTGATGCGCGACGACCTGAAGCCGGCGGGACAGCTGTTCTATGGCGCGCTGATCCAAGCCATCGCGTCGGGGCTGGTCTGGACCGCGACGGAGGCGATGACGACGGGCATGAACACCCTGTCCTTCGTGGCCTTCCTGATCTTGATCTTTGCCCAGATCCTGCTCTGGGTCGTGGTGATGATCGACGGGCTGGAACTGACGGAGGTCGTGTGGACCGACCGCTGGAAGCGGAAATTCACCCCCGCCAAGGTCAATCCCAACAATTACTACCCCAAGGTTTCGATCCATGTGCCCTGCTATAACGAGCCGGCGCATATGGTGATCGAGACGCTGAACGCGCTGGCGAAGATGGATTATCCCAACTTCGAAGTGCTGGTCATCGACAACAATACCAAGGATGAGGAGGTGTGGAAGCCGCTGGAGGCGCATTGCGCCAAACTGGGCCCGCATTTCCGCTTCTTCCATCTGGCCAAATGGCCCGGCTACAAGGCCGGTGCGCTGAATTTCGGTCTGGCTGTGACGGCGCCGGATGCCGAGGTGGTGGGCGTCATCGACAGCGACTATCAGGTCACGCCGGACTGGCTGTCCGCCACCATCCCCTATTTCGAGAACCAGAAGGTCGCCTTCGTCCAGAGCCCGCAGGATTACCGGGAATGGCACGTCCATCCGTTCCACCGGATGATCAACTGGGAGTACCAGGGTTTCTTCCATATCGGCATGGTGCAGCGAAACGAGCGCAACGCCATCATCCAGCACGGCACCATGACCCTGATCCGCACCTCCATCCTGAAGAAAGTGGGCTGGTGGGCCGAATGGTGCATCTGCGAGGATGCGGAACTGGGCCTGCGCCTGTTCGAGGAAGGTCTGGAAAGCGTCTATATGCCCGACAGCTTCGGCCAGGGGCTGGTACCGGACAGCTTCGCCGGCTACAAGACACAGCGCTTCCGCTGGGCCTATGGCGCCGTGCAGATCATCAAGCGGCACTGGCGCGAATTCCTGCCCAGCGGCACGAAGCTGACCTTCGGGCAGAAGTACCATTTCGTCACTGGCTGGCTGCCCTGGTTCGCCGATGCCGCCCATATGGGCTTTGTCATCGGTGGCATCTTCTGGTCCCTGGGCCTGCTGCTGGCCCCGCGCTATTTCGAATTTCCGCCCACCGTCTTCATCATGCCCACGCTCGGCGTGTTCTTCTTCAAGGTGGCGTGCGGTCTCTGGCTTTACGCGGCCCGCGTGAAATGCGGCTTCCTGGATAAGGTGAATGCCGCCGTCGCCGGCATGGCCCTGACCCACACAGTCGGCCGCGCCGTCTGGACGGGCCTGTTCACCGAAGGCCGCCCCTTCGTCCGCACGCCGAAATGCGAGGATCAGCCGGCCCTGATCCAGGGCTTCCTGCATGCCAAGGAAGAAGTGATGCTGATGCTCGCCCTGTGGGTCACGGCCTTTGCCGTGGGCTGGCGCGAGGGTGGCGACAATCGCGATGCCTATATCTGGTCGGCGATGCTGGTGGTGCAGTCCCTGCCCTATATCGCCGCCTTGGCGGTCGCCACCATCAACGGCCTGCCGGCACCCAAGGAAGACGGGCCGGAGGCGGTCGCCGCGGCGGAGTGATCCGCCGCAACCGAACCGGTGATCACCGGCCTGCCCAGGCAACCAGCCGGCGGGCCGCCTCTGCCACTTCCGTTTCCGCCGCGGCGAAGCTGATGCGCAGATAGCGGTGGCCACGGTCCGTGTCGAAATCCAGACCCGGCGTGATGGCCACGCCGGTTTCAGCCAGGATGCGTTTGCAGAAGCCTTCGCTGTCGTTGGTCCACTGGCCGACATCCGCATAGATGTAGAACGCTCCATCGGCCGGGGCCAGATTGTCGAACCCAGCCTTGGGCAATTCGTTCAGCAACAGATCGCGGCTGCGGTGATAGCGGGCGACATGGCTTTCCGCCTCCTCAATACAGTCAAAGGCCGCAACGGCGGCGCATTGCGACAGGGTGGGGGCGGAGATGAACAGGTTCTGGGCCAGGCATTCGGTCGCCCGCACCAGTTCCGGCGGCACCGCCATCCAGCCCAGCCGCCAGCCCGTCATGCTGAAATATTTGCTGAAGCTGTTGATGATGAAGGCGCGGTCACCATAGGCCAGCGCCGTTTGCGCCCGCACATCGGTGAACTCGATCCCGTGATAAATCTCGTCGCTGATCAGGCGAACGCCATTCGCCTCGCACCACAACGCCAGGTCCCGCATGGCGTCGGGCGACAGCATGGTGCCAGCGGGGTTGGACGGGCTGGCCACGATCAGGCCCTTCACAGGCGTGTCCAGGGCGGCCAGCAGGGCTGGTGTGGGCTGGAACCGCGTCTCCGGCCCCGTCGGGATCTCCACCGGAATCAGGTCGAGCGCGCGCAGGATGTTGCGATAGGCCGGATAACCCGGGGCGGCCAGGGCCACACGGTCCCCCGGCTCGAACGCCGCCAGAAAGCTCAACAGGAAGCCCGCCGATGATCCCGTGGTAACGGCGATGCGTTCCGGCCCGACCGAGACACCATAACGGTCGCGATACCAGCGGGCGATAGCCTCACGCAGGGCCGGGATGCCGAACGCTTCCGTATAAGCCAGCTTGTCCGCGTCCAGCGCCGCGTGGGCCGCCTTGATGACACCGCGCGGGGCCGGCGTGCCGGGCTGGCCGATTTCCAGATGCAGCACATCGCCGCCGGCCGCCGCGCGTTCATTGGCGGCGCGCATCACCTCCATCACGATGAAGGGTGCGACGCTTCCCCGCAGGGCCGGAGCCCATGGATTCTTGCCCGCCCCCCCGTGAAAGGTCGCCCTTCCCTCGCCATGTTTTTCATGGCTAGTGTCGGGTCGGGGTGCCTTGCCGATGGATAGACTCATGTTTGCGGTTCCAAAGCGGATTGCCAGTGCGGCGGTAGCAGTGCTGATGTCGGCGACATTGGCGGTGCAGCCCGCGGTCGCGCAAGGAAGATCGATCAGCTTCATCCGCGATACGGAAATCGAACATATCCTGCGCACCTATTCCACCCCGATCTTCAAGGTGGCGAATGTCGTGCCGGAATCGGTGACCATCGGGTTGGTCAGTGATGATTCGCTGAATGCCTTCGTGGCCGGCGGCCAGAACATGTTCTTCCATACCGGCTTCCTGATGGATACCGATGTGGAGGAGTTGGTCGGTGTGACGGCGCACGAAACGGGGCACATTGCCGGCGGCCATCTGGCCCGCGCGGGTGATGCCATGGCCAACGCCGCCACCATCGCCACCATCTTCACCCTGCTGGGCATGGCGGCCGCCATCGGCGCCGGCCGGTCCGACGTGGGCGTCGGCGTGATGGGCGGCGGCCAGGAAGCGGCCGTGCGCACCTTCTTCGCCTTCACCCGCGGCCAGGAAGGGTCCGCCGACGAGGCGGCCATGCAATATCTGGAAAAGCTGGGCTGGTCGTCGGAAGGGCTGATGCACATGATGCAGAAGCTGGCTGGGCAGGAATTGCTGCCGGAGAACCGGCAGGTGGAGTTCGTGCGCACCCACCCGCTGACCCGCAACCGCATCGAAGCCATCAAGAATTTCGTCGACACCCAATCGAAGAACAATGGCAAGCGGTTGCCGGAGGAATTTTACACCCAGCATGAACGCATGGTGGCCAAGCTGATGGGCTTCATGCGACCAGACCTGGCGCTGCGCCGCTATTCAGCCGATGACAAGGGCATTCCGGCCCGCTATGCCCGCGCCATCGCGCTGTACCAGAAAGGCAGGACGCGCGACGCCCTGGCACTGACCGACGGCCTGATCGCGCAGGAAAAGGACAATGCCTATTTCTATGAATTGAAGGGCCAGATCCTGTTCGAGGATGGCAAGGCGGCCGACGCCGTTCTGCCCTACCGTGAATCGGTGCGCCTGGACCCGGATTCCGGCCTGTTGCGCAATTCGCTGGGCCATGCCTTGCTGGAGGTGGGAGATGACCGCTTCCTGAATGAGGCCATTTCCCACCTGACAGTCGCCGCGCGGCTGGAAAAGAACTCCTCCCTGACCTGGCGCCTGCTGTCATCGGCCTATAGCCGCGCTGACATGCAGCCGCAGCTCTCTTATGCCAGGGCGGAGGAAGCGCTGGCGCGCGGGGATATCCGGGCCGCCAAGTTCCATGCCGACCGCGCCGAACGGCTGCTGCCGGCCGGTTCGCCGGAATGGATTCGCGCCCAGGATATCCGCGTCATGGTCGAAGCACACGTTCCCAGCCGCGATTACTGACCCCAACGGGCAGAAGCGATGATGATTGCCGCGACGCCGGTCAGCGCAGGCGGCCGCGCGCCTGTTTCACCTGAAAGAAGGCATTGACCACGACGGGGTCGAACAGGATGCCGGCCCCGGCCTGAATGGTCTTCAACGCCTCTGCCTGGGGCACGGCCTCGCGCCAGCTGCGGCGGTGGGTCAGGGCATCGAACACATCGGCTACGGCGACGATGCGGGCGGCCGCCGGGATGTCGGTGCCCTTCAGCCCATGCGGATAGCCGCTGCCATCCCAGCGTTCATGGTGGGCGCGCGCGATGCTGGCGCCAAAGGCCAGATAGTTGCTGCCTTCCACCATACGCGACGCCTTTTCCAGGATGGCGGCCCCGCGTTCGCAGTGCAGTTCCATCTGGTGGCGTTCCTCCTCGTCCAGGCACTGTTCCTTCATGATCACGCGGTCGGGAACGCCAACCATGCCGATGTCATAAAGCATGGAGCCCATGGTGATGAGATCCAGGAACTCATCATCGACGCTGACGTCCCATTCAGGGGCACCACGCAGCGCAAAGGCCAGTTCGGTCACCAGCCGCGACATGCGCAGGCCATGATCGCCGCCGCCATCAGGATCCTTGTATTCCGCCAGTCCGGCCAGGGCGATGACCGCCGCCTTGTGCGAGCGCTTGACCTGTTCATAAAGATGCAGATTGTCGAAGCCGATGGCGATCTTCGCTCCCAGCAGCTCCGCCAGCTTGCGCTCCAGTTCATCCAGCGGCCGGCCGACCTCCAGATAGGCCGCAGCGTCGCGGCCGTCGGCCGTGCGCAGCCACAGGATGATGCAGCGGTCATCGAACTCATGTTGGCG
The DNA here is from genome assembly GCA_943371025.1 of Hydrogenophaga intermedia. Taxonomy (GTDB): domain Bacteria; phylum Pseudomonadota; class Alphaproteobacteria; order Azospirillales; family Azospirillaceae; genus Niveispirillum. The sequence continues at coordinate 110,292 of CALRTC020000021.1, read as the reverse complement.
CCGGCGCATCACGTCCAGGATGCGGGTGGCCAGGGCCGCATCGGCGGCACTGCCCAGCGGCATGCCCACCTGATCGGCAAAGGGCCCGGCCGCGGCCAGAATCTGCGCATCATTGCGGGCGGCCCCGCGCAACACACAGACGATGCCGTCCGGCGCCACGTCCAGCACATGCGCCAGTTCCCGCAGCACAGCCTCCGCGAACCGGTCGATGGCGCGCAGGTGCAGAAGGCTGCCGGCGGCATCGATGATGCGTTCCATGCCCTGGCGCGACCGCATCAGTTCGGTGATATGCTCGAAGGAACGCAGGGCGGCGACCGTGGCCGTGCCCAGCTTCTGGGCGGTCAGCTCCGTCTTTGCCTTGTAATCGTTGATATCATAGCCGTGGATAACATCATCCTCGGGCGCCTGTCCGGGCTGGCCCGTGCGCAGGATGATGCGGACATGACGATTGCCCAACTCGTCGCGGATGCGGGGAACCAGACGCAGGCCGGCATCATCCGTCTCCATCACCACATCCAGCAGGATCATGGCGATGCCGGGATCATTGCGCAGGACCTGCATCGCCTCTTCGGCGGAATAGGCGGACAGGAACTGGATCGGACGCCCCCGATAGGTGAATTTCTTCATCACCAGGCGGGTCATGGCATGCACTTCCGGATCGTCATCGACGATCAGGATCAGCCATGGACGCATTTCGGGCATGACAACTGCGACCGGGGGTTCCGGTCCCTCTTCACTGAAGAGGAGTTCGTCATCATTCACACCCATCCGGTGCCACCCGTTCGTGTCGGTCGATTGTCAAATCCAGGCGTGGATCCTGGCCAAGTCGACCACAATGCACACTGATGTATCACGGCATAGGTCTCCGGGGGAGGCAAGCCATTTGGGATAATGAGCGATTACGCGTGCTTGTTGCAACCGTGCGACGGACGTCGCATGGTGCGCCAAAGCCAAGCATGGATGAGCCATACGTTATGATGTTCACCTTCCCCATCTCCCGTCGCCCTGGCCCGCTTTCCCGGGGCTTGGCGCTTTCGCTGGCTCTGATGGCAGGGGCTGCCGCGCTGCCGGCCCAGGGCGCCGACAAGCCGCTGGACAAGCAGGCCGTGGAGAAGATCGTCCACGACTATCTGCTGGACCACCCGGAAGTGATCCTGGACGCCATCAAGGCCCTGGAGTCCAAGGAGCAGGCAGAGTCGGAGAAGGTGGCACAGGAGGCCATCCAGGCGAATCGCGCTGCCCTGGAGCAGAATGCCGCCTCGCCGGTCGGTGGCAATCCCAAGGGGGACGTCACCCTGGTGGAGTTCTTCGATTACAATTGCGGCTACTGCAAGCGGACGCACCCGGAACGGTCCGCCGCCGTGAAGGGCGATGGCAAGGTCCGGGTGGTCTACAAGGAATTCCCCATCCTGGCCCCCTCTTCCAAGGAAGCCGCGAAGGCCGCCCTGGCCGCCAACCGCCAGGGCAAGTACGAGGCGTTCCATACCGCCATGATGACGCATGAGGGGCGCCTGGATACCGACGCGATCCGGGCCGTGGCCAAGGATGTGGGCCTGGACCTGAAGAAGCTGGAACAGGACATGGGTGATCCGGCCATCGAGGCGGAGATCAAGGCCAACATGGAACTGGCGCAGAAGCTGGGTATCCGCGGCACGCCCGGTTTTGTGATCGGCAACACGGTGGTGCCGGGCGCCATCGATGCCAGTCAGTTCGTCGCGCTGTTCAACGCAGCCCGCGCCGCCAAGAAGAACGGCTGAAGGCTCATACCTCCACCGGCAATCGGCCCCCTCGATTCGTGACAAAGGGGCCGATCACGCCGGGGCGTACGGGCCTTTGCGGGCAGCAAGGGCCGCGCCCTTGATGGACCCACGCGGCTTATCCGGTGATACCGGGACCGGTTAAGCACAGGAACGGACAAAACATTGCCCGATGGCATGAATAAACAGCTTACGTTTACGTAATTTTTACGGCCATTGCCCCAATCCGTGGCCGTGTTATAACCGCCCGGCTTCCGGTGATCATCACAACAGGGCGACCAACTTGGCGCAAAAGCCGTCAATCCTCATCCTCAACGGGCCGAACCTGAACATGCTCGGCACGCGTGAGCCCCATATCTATGGGGCGGAGACGCTGGCCGATGTGGAATCCTTGTGCCGGGCCGAGGGCGATCGCCTGGGTCTGGAGATCGATTTCCGCCAGTCGAACCATGAGGGCGAACTGGTCACCTGGATCCAGCAGGCACGCGGAACACGTTCCGCCATCCTGTTGAACGCCGGAGCCTATACCCATACCTCCGTGGCCATACTGGACGCGTTGACGGCGGTTGACCTGCCCGTTATCGAGGTTCATCTGAGCAACATCTTCCGTCGCGAGCCGTTCAGACATCATTCATATGTCTCGATGGCAGCAAGGGGGGTTATTTGCGGCCTGGGGTCGCATGGCTATGTGCTGGCGTTGCAGGCGGCCGACCGCCTGGTCCGCGCCGGAACCAAGCCCTGATGTCCCCGACGCCTTTTGCATAAGGTTGAGAAAACCATGTCGAGCTTCGATCTGGATGCCGAGTTCGTGCGTATCATGGCCAAACTCCTGGAGGAGTCCGGTCTGACGGAAATGGAATATTCGGAAGGCGAACGGCGCATCCGGCTCAGCCGTGCTGTTCCGCCGGCCCCGATGGGCTATGCTCCGATGGCCTATGCCGCGCCGGCCGCCGCGCCGGCAGCTGCCCCGGTGCCCGCCGCCGCCCCGGCCGCCGTGCCGCCGGCCCAGCATCCCGGTGCGCTGAAGTCGCCGATGGTCGGCACCGCCTATCTGGCGTCTGAACCGGGCGCCACCCCCTTCGTGAAGGCCGGCGACAGCGTGAAGGCCGGCCAGACCGTCATGATCATCGAAGCCATGAAGGTCATGAACCCGATCAAGGCCCCCAAGGGTGGCACGGTGACGGAAATCCTGGTCTCCGACGCGCAGCCGGTCGAATTCGGCCAGCCGCTGATGATCATCGAGTGACCGGCCCATGACGGCGAAAACCCAGGACGGCCTGTTCGACAAGGTCTTGATCGCCAATCGCGGCGAGATTGCCCTTCGCATCCACCGTGCCTGCCGCGAGATGGGCATAAAGACGGTGGCCGTGCATTCCACGGCCGACGCAGACGCCATGCATGTGCGTCTGGCGGACGAAAGTGTGTGCATCGGTCCGCCATCGGCCAAGGAAAGCTATCTCAACATCCCGGCGATCCTGTCGGCGGCCACCATCACCGGGGCCGACGCCATCCATCCCGGCATCGGCTTCATGGCGGAAAACGCCCAGTTCGCCGATATGGTGATCGAGCATGGCTTTGCCTGGATCGGGCCGACGCCAGACCATATCCGTATCATGGGTGACAAGGTCACCGCCAAGAAGACGGTGATCGCGCTGGGATTGCCCTGCGTTCCCGGCTCCGACGGCCCGGTGGAAAGTTTCGAAACGGCGGCCAATGTGGCCGACCAGATCGGCTATCCCGTGCTGATCAAGGCGGCGGCCGGCGGCGGCGGCAAGGGCATGAAGGTCGCCTTCAGCAAGGAAGAACTGCGGGAAGCCTATCAGCTGGCCCGCGGCGAGGCCCGCGCCGCGTTCGGCAATGACGAGGTTTATCTGGAAAAGTACCTCGCCAATCCGCGCCATATCGAAGTGCAGCTGCTGGGCGACCATCACGGCAATGTCGTGCATTTCGGCGAGCGTGACTGTTCCATCCAGCGCCGTCACCAGAAGGTGGTGGAAGAGGCCCCCTCCCCGGCCCTGAATGCCGAGGAACGGGAGAAGGTCGGCTCGCTGGCCGCCCGCACGGCCAAGCTGCTGGGCTATCGCGGCGTCGGGACGATGGAGTTCCTGTACGAGAACGGGCAGTTCTATTTTATCGAAATGAACACCCGGCTGCAGATCGAGCACACGATAACGGAGATGATCACGGGTGTCGATCTGGTCCGTGAACAGATCCGTGTCGCCACCGGCGCACCGCTGGGGTACACGCAGCAGGATATCCGCTTCCACGGCCATTCGATCGAATGCCGCATTAATGCGGAACATCCCGAAACGTTCATGCCGTCACCGGGCCAGATTAAGCAGTACCACGCGCCGGGCGGTCTGGGCGTTCGCGTCGACAGCGCGCTTTATGACGGCTACCGGGTACCGCCGCATTACGACAGCATGATCGCCAAGCTGATCGTTCATGGCAACACGCGCAACGAGTGCCTGATGCGACTGCGCCGCGCGCTGGAGGAATTCGTCATCACCGGTGTCGATACCTCCATCCCGCTGCATCAGAAGATCATTGCGGAGCCGGATTTCATCAACGGCGACTACGACATCAAGTGGATGGAAGGCTGGATGAAGCGTCTGCAGGGCTGACGCTGCTTCTGTTCCCCACATCGACTTATCGGCAAGGCCCGGCAGAAGAAATTCTGCCGGGCCTTTTTATTCCGGACACGAAATGACAAGAAAAAAGTCCGGCGATGCAGGGCATCGGCCGGACCTTGAGCAAGTTTGGGAAAGAGTCCGGCGCGGCGGTGGCCGCGCCGGAAGCCCTGAAGCATCAGAAGCTGTACTTGAAGCCGCCATAGAAGAAGCGGCCCTTGTTCTGGTACATGCCGGAACCGTCGCCGGTACCCGTAACCCCGAACGGCGGATCGCGGTCGGTCAGGTTGTTGACGCCCGCATACAGGTTCAGACCATCCGTGAGGTCATAGGCGACGCGGATGTCATGATAGAACATGTTCGGGTACCACAGCTCCGTGCCGTAATCCGGGTTCTCCGGCGGACGGCCCTGGACCGAACGGATGGCTTCGATCGTCGGGATGGCCATGCGGCCGATAAAGTTCATCCCGTAGCTGAACGACCAGGCACCGGTCAGGAACTTGGCCGAGAAATTGGCCGACCATTTCGGGTCGCCCAGTTCCCACAGGATCTGGTCCTTGAACTTCGGATCCTGAACGTTCGGGAAATTGTCGCGCTGACGGACATAGGTCGCGATAGCGCGGGTTTCCAGCGAGCCGACATCACCGATGTCGGTGTTGTAGTTCAGTTCGAAATCGACGCCGCGGGAAACGCGGCTGGCGTAGTTCAAGGAGGACTGCAGGATCCCCTGCGGCACGAAGAAGAACGCGTTGCTCTCACCCGTGCGCGGGTTGATGCTGCCGGCCGGCTGACGCTTGATCAGGGCGCAGAACGCATTGTCCAGGCTGGCCGAGTCATAGCAGAGATTGACGATCTGCTGCGCCGACACCGAGGCGATGACGTTGTTCACCTTGATATCGAAATAGTCGACGGTCAGGGACAGACCGGAGACGATATCGTCCGGAGTGAACACGAAGCCCAGAGTCTTGGACTTCGACTTCTCTTCCGTCAGCAGCGGGTTGCCGCCCGACAGGATTTCGGCCGTCTGCTGACGCGCCAACTCGTTGATAAAGCCGGTGGGAATGCCGGCAGCCGAGCAGTTCTTGGCACGGTTGGCATTGCCGCTGCTGATATAGTTCACATCGCAGGGATCGTTGATCGTGGCGAAATTCTGCGTCTGCGATTCATACAGTTCGCCCTGGTCCGGGGCGCGGACGGCGACGGAGTAGTTACCGCGGAAGCGAATCCAGCTGTGCGGGGACCAGGTGCCGCCGGCATTCCAGGCCAGAACGGTCCCGGTTTCACCCTTGTAGTCTGCAACACGGACGGCGCCCTGTGCCGACAGTTCCTGGAAGAAGGGCACATCCTTCACCAAGGGGACATTGGCTTCGGCATAGGCTTCCTTCACCTCAAACGCCGGCGGATCGAATTCCGGAATGGCGTTCAGGAAGGTGGCACCGTCACGCACCAACTCGTCGAAGGCGTAATAGGAGGTCTGACGACGGTATTCAGCACCGGCGGCGAAACCGATGGGACCGGCCGGCAGTTCGAACAGGTCGGAGCTGTCACCGGAGATGAAGCCACCGGCAACGAACTGCTTCTGCATGCCCCGGTAGCTGGACGTCGTCATCACATAGTCCAGGGCTTCCTGGGACATGGCGCCTTCGCCGAACACATTCATCGGCACGCACTTGGCCACGTCGTCTGCCAGGTACTTTTCCAGGCTGGGATCGATGGCTTCGCGGGCCGACGGATCGGCGGTCACGCGGCAGACGATCTTGCCGGTGCTGTCACGGACGGCATCGGTAGCGAACTGGTAACGCTGTTCGATACGGTTGCCACCGGACTGCATCTTGCTGCGGAATTCGCCATAGTTCAGCGAAAGCTCGTAATTCCAGTCGTCGTTGAACTCACCCTTGGTGCCGACGACGGCGCGATAGGTTTCGCGGGTCGTCGTCTCGTCACGGCTGCCCATGTCGAGATTGTTACGGTTGACCGAGAAGGTGCGCGACGCCGACGTGCCCGGGATCAGCGAATTCAGCTGGGTCCGCGCCTGGCTGGTCAGGAACGGGTTGTCCAGGTGGATGATCAGGTCGCCCTGGCTGAAATTCGGGCTGGACTGCTGCTTGACCTCGTTACGGACATACTTGGCTTCGAAGAACGGCACGAAGGCCGGCGAAATCTCGTAATGGCCCAGCGTATTGACGGCCAGACGCTCGATGCCCGGCTGCAGCTGACCGTAGCGGCGCAGCGTCGTGCCATCGCCGCCATCGCTGTTGTTGGCGAAGGTCCGGAAATCGGTGGTGCCGTAGTTGGCTTCCTTCAAGGTGCCGTCAGGCTGGAAGCGGAACACGCGCGGGATATTCCCGCCGGGCTTGCAACGGGCTTCACGCGCCGCACCGGTCAAGCTGGCCGGGCAAGAGGCAACGTAGGAGCCGCCTTCGCTCAACAGGACGTTACGAATATCCTTCACGAACACGCGATCGGGGATGCCGTCAGTGCCGCCCGGCTCGCCGGAGGTCGGCTCATTGATGATGAAACCGGCGCGGCTGCGCGACCAGTCGCGATCCGACATCATCAGTTCATTCTGGTCGGCATATTCGACGGACATCGCGACATTGCCGCGGCCTTCGTCAAAATTGCCGCCCGTGGTGGCGCTGACGAAATAGCTCTGCGCATCGCCATGGCCGGTCAGGCCATATTGCGAACGGATCACCGTGCCTTCGAAATTATCCTTCAGCACGAAATTCACAACGCCGGCGATGGCGTCGGAACCGTAAATGGCCGAGGCACCACCAGTCACCACGTCGGTCCGCTCGACCAGGTCGGTCGGGATCATGTTGACGTCAACGGTGTTGGAGCCTTCCGACGCACCAACATGGCGACGCCCGTTCTGCAGCACCAGCGTGCGCGAAACACCCAGGCCGCGCAGGTCCAGCAGGTTCAGGCCGGCGGTGCCGATGAAGCGGGTGGAATTGGCGCTGCCATAGGTCGAGCGCAGGGCCGGCAGATCGTTCAGCACGTCGCCGAGCGATACGTTACCCGTGGCCTGCAGATCCTCGCCGGACACGCTGGTCACCGGAACGGCGCTGTCGACGTTGGGTCGACGGATGCGCGAACCCGTGACGACAATTTCTTCAATACCGATGGACTGGTTGCTGGAAGCGGGAGCCGTCTGAGCCGAGGCGGGCATACCGGTCAGCAGAATAGCGGTGGCGCCGGAAAGCAGAACGGCGCGCAACGCGCGGTCCGACGCGCTGTGTTGGATTGTCATCTCTTACCCCATTGTAGTTCCCCGCCGGTGTCCGCCGACATTTCCCCAGGCCGAACGGAATTCATCCCTTGCAGGTTGGTACCAGTTAACGACGACGCAGGGGCCAGCGACAAGAACGGTGGGCTCCATTCGTGTAAACAGATTCAGCGCTGTTGCATTCCTGCAATACGTACGCAATATTAGCATTATATTTCAGAATGAATGACAATTCTGTATAGATTGAAAAAATTATTCACATAATTTGCAATTAAATTGCCAAACACATTGTCCCGGCCTATCCGCGATGATCAGGAATCATCCGTCAGTCGGATATAAAGTTACAAATTTCGGCCCATGCATACAATCGGGTGCAATCCATTTGGGCGGGAACGTTACAAAATGGTCTGGTAAGCCTGTTACAGACTTGGCCGCCCAGCCCATGCCTAGGCCGTTGGTTATAGCCTTTTCATCCGGTCAGAGCAGAATCAAGGTCGCCAATCCCAGGAAGGACAGGAATCCGACGACGTCCGTGACCATGGTCAGGAACACGCCCGACGCCACGGCGGGGTCGACCCGAATCCGATCCAGCAGGAAGGGGATCAACCCCCCGCAAAGCCCGGCACACAGCAGATTGATGATCATGGCACCGGCAATGACGATCCCGATCAGCGGATTGCCGAACCAGGCATAGGCGATGCCGCCGACAATGCCGGCCAAAGCCAAGCCGTTCAGCAACCCGACCAGCACTTCCTTGCCAATCACGCGGGCAGCGTTGGCGCTGGTCAACTCCTTGGTTGCCAAGGCGCGCACCGCCACCGTCAGCGCCTGGGTACCAGCATTGCCGCCCATGCTGGCCACGATCGGCATCAGCGATGCCAGCGCCACCACCTGGGCAATGGTGCCGGAGAACTGGTTGATCACCGTCGCTGCGATCAGGGCCGTCACCACATTTACGGCCAGCCAGCGGAACCGGGAGCGGGCCGTCGACAACACGGCGCGGTAAAGATCATCCTCCCCCACCCCGCCCATGGCCAGAAGGTCTGCTTCCGCCTCCTCCTCGATCACGTCCACCACGTCGTCGACGGTGATGACGCCCACAAGCCGATCCGCCCTGTCCACGACCGGCGCGGACACCAGCCCGTAATTGCGGAACAGCCGGGCCACTTCCTCCTGGTCCATGGTGACGGGAATCCGGTGGATGTCCTGGTGCAGAATCTCGTTCAGCTTTATACCGCGCCGGGCCCGCAGCACGCGTGACAGGGGCACACTGCCGACGACGCGGTGCATCGGGTCGACGATGAAGATATCGTAGAATTCCTCCGGCAGGTGACTGTCGTCGGCCGTGGCGGCTGCCCGCAGATAGTCCAGCAGTCCCCCGACAGTCCAGAATTCCGGCACCGACACCAGTGCGCGTCCCATCAGGCGACCGGCGGAATATTCTGGATATGTCAGCCCCTCCTCTACCAGCGCCCGCGCCTCGGGCGGCAGGTTGGACAGGATGGAAAGCTGTGCTTCCTCGTCCAGATCCTGGATGACATCGACCGCGTCGTCGGTATCCAATTCCGCCACGGCAGCGGCCAATGCCTTGGGCTCCAGCCGTTCCATCACCTCTTCGCGCAGATCGACGGAGAGGTAGGCGAGGATTTCCCCGTCGAAATCCGGTCGCAGCAAGGCGATCAGCAGGTCGCGCCGGTCGTCGTCCGCCTGCTCCAACAGATCAGCAATGTCGGAGGGGTGCAGTGCCGCCAGGGCGGCGGCAGCAGCGTCCCTCTCATCGGCCGCCAGCAGGGCTTCCACTGAATGCGGCTGCAGATCATCCGGCATCCTTGCCATGGGCCGGTCTCCCATTCTCTGGTTTCAACGGATATCCGATGGCGGATATCCGTCCCCGGTTATCAACGGGCGTGGGCGGGCGCTGGTGGGAAATGCTGCCCGGCCAGGGCACACAATTCTTCCGCGCTTGCATCCCACCGTGTCGCGACCGCCCAGAGGTCGTAATAGGGACGGGCCCGCCGGATGATGGCGACTTTCAGAAAGCCGGCCTCTGTCAGCATATGGCCCAGTACAGGCCGGGTGAAGCCCGACCTGTGGGCCATATGCGTAACACCCCGGCGCAATGCCGGACGATGACCGTATACCACCTCAGTGGGGGCGACCGGTCCCGCAGCCGACAAGGGGAAGGTTCTTCATGTGCCTGTCCCCTGCCTCTCCTCCGTCCCCACTTCCCTCCGGCTGTACCACGGGTCCGGCAGCAGCGATACAGCGGCGTCGCCTCAACCGTTGATGGGGGTGTGCATCTGCGCGTCGATGACGGCCAGGGCCGACATGTTGACGATGCCACGCACGGTCACGGACGGCGTCAGGATGTGCGCCGGCTTGGCCGCCCCCAGCAGCACCGGACCGACGGCAAGGCCGTCACCCAGCACTTTCAGCAGATTGAAGGACACGTTGGCGCTGTCGCGGTCGGGCATGACCAGCAGGTTGGCGGACCCGTTCAGGCGGCTGTTGGGGAAGATACGGCTGCGGATTTCGGGGCTGATGGCGGCGTCGGCGTGCATTTCGCCCTCCACCTCCATGTCCGGGCAGCGGGCCCTGATGGCCTGCAGCGCCTCCCGCATCTTCACCGCGGACATGTCCGCGTGGCTGCCGAAGCTGGAATGCGACAGCAGCGCCACCTTCGGGGCCAGACCGAAACGCCGCACTTCTTCCGCCGCCATGTCGGTGATTTCCGCCAGATCGGCGGCGGTCGGGTTGGCGTTGACATAGGTGTCGGTCAGGAAGAACGTGCCGCGGTTCAGGATCAGAACCGACAGGGCCGCCATGACGCGGGCCCCCTGCTTCTTCCCGATCACGTCATTCACATGCTTCATGTGCCAGTCATAAAGGCCGACCGTGCCGCAGATCAGAGCGTCGGCTTCCCCCTTTTCCACCATCAGCGCCCCGATGACGGTGGAATTGGTGCGCACCACCTGACGGGCGCGGTCGGGCGACACGCCGCCACGTTCCATCTTGCGATGGTAGGTCTGCCAGTAGTCATTATAGGCGGGGTCGTTCTGCGGATCGACCAGACGCACATTGTCGCCCAGACGCAGGCGCAGGCCCAGCTTCTCGATACGCCGGGCCACAACCTCGCGGCGGCCGATCAGGATCGGCTGCCCGATACCATCTTCCAGCACCTGCTGGGCGGCGCGCAGCACCCGTTCCTCCTCACCCTCGGCATAGGCGATTCGGCGCGGATCGGCCTTGGCCTTGGCGAAAACCGGCTTCATCAGCAGGCCGGAGCGGAAGACGAACTGGCCCAGCTGTTCGCGATAGGCGTCGAAATCCTGGATGGGGCGTACGGCCACACCGCTGTCCATGGCAGCCTTGGCCACGGCCGGCGCGATTTCCAGGATCAGGCGCGGGTCGAAGGGGCGCGGGATCAGATATTCCGGGCCAAAGCTGGGCGGTGCCTCCCCATAGGCCATGGCAACGACATCATGCACTTCCGCCTGGGCCAGACGGGCGATGGCCTTCACCGCGGCAATCTTCATCGCCTCGTTGATGGTCGTGGCCCCGACATCCAGCGCGCCGCGGAAGATGAAGGGGAAGCACAGGACATTGTTGACCTGGTTGGGGAAGTCCGACCGGCCGGTGCCGACAATGGCGTCGGGACGGGCGGCCTTGACCTCGTCCGGCATAATCTCCGGCGTCGGGTTGGCCAGCGCCATGACGATGGGCCGCTCGCCCATCTTCTTCACCATGTCCTGGGTCAGCACGCGGGGCGCGGACAGGCCCAGGAAGATGTCAGCGCCGCCGATGATATCGTCCAGCGTGCGGGCGTTGGTGGCCTTGGCGTAACGGTCCTTGCGTGGGTCCATCAGTTCGGTACGGCCCTGATAGACCACGCCCTTGATGTCGCTGACCCAGACATTCTCCACCGGCAGACCCATATCGACCAGCAGGTCAAGGCAGGCCAGTGCCGCCGCCCCAGCGCCGGAACAGACCAGTTTCACATTGGCAAAGTCGCGGCCGGTCAGCTTCAGCGCGTTGGTGATGGCGGCGGCCACGATGATGGCGGTGCCGTGCTGGTCGTCATGGAAGACGGGAATGTTCATGCGCTCGCGCAGCTTGCGCTCCACATAAAAACATTCCGGCGCCTTGATATCTTCCAGATTGATACCGCCGAAGGTCGGTTCCAGGGCCGCGATGACATCGACCAGCTTGTCGGGGTCCTTCTCGCTGATTTCGATATCGAAGACATCGATGCCGGCGAACTTCTTGAACAGAACGCCCTTGCCTTCCATCACCGGTTTGGATGCCAGCGGGCCGATATCGCCCAGGCCCAGCACGGCCGTGCCGTTGGTGATGACCGCCACCAGGTTGCCGCGGCTGGTATATTTGGCCGCGTTGGTCTCGTCCTCGACGATCGCCTCGCAGGCATGCGCCACGCCGGGCGAATAGGCCAGCGCCAGATCGCGCTGTGTTGCCAGTGGCTTGGTCGGTGTGACGGCGATTTTACCGGGGACAGGCAGGCGATGGTAATCAAGCGCCGCGTCGCGGAAGGCGTCGGTCATTTAGGGGGGCACTCCAGCAACCTGAACGGATTTTTATTGGCTCTTAGTTAGGCCCGACACGGTCCCGCTGTCCAGCCATAGGGGAATGCGGTCCGCGGGAAGCAGGCCAACAAGAATGGACGGCACAACATTCCGTCGTGCCGTGTCTGCCCATGACAAAGAGATGTCGATCCCTGTTCCGGGTCTTGCTAATCCGTGGGGATCAGGACCTGTCGCTCTGGCCCTGCGGTGCCAGGGATCGCCGTTCGCCCGCCGGGGTACGGCCGAGGCACCGATGCACACAGATCCAGGCGGCAGTGCATTCGGCGCACCGCCGCCTGGCCTTAACAGTCGGTTTTAAAAGTCCCGCCGCAGCAGGAAGGCCCAATAGGTGTCGGGTCCGCACTTGACGATGGGGTTAACGGCGGTCGCTTCGACGATGCTGAACCCGGTCCTGACCATCAGGCTTCGCCAGGCAGTAAGGCCAAAGACACTGTAGTGATTTGGATTTTCCTGGTGCTGGGCCGTCGTATCAGGTGCCGGCACCTCGACATAGACATGGCCGCCCAGACGGGTCAGTCGAAAATATTCAGACAGCGTGAATAGGGGGAAAGGGCTGTGTTCCAATACGTGGCGACACCAGAGCAAATCAAACGACTGGTCGGGAAATTCCAGAAAGCTCTGGTCAGCCTCGACCACATCATAGCCCGATGCCTTGCAGACATCATAATCGGCGCCGATGGTTACGCCGATGGCCTTGGCCCCGGCTTCCCTGAAATGGTGCAAAGCCACGCCCTGCCCACAACCAACATCCAGGATGTCGATGCCGGCCTTGATGATCCCCTTTTCGCGTAGGCTATTCACCATAAGCGCGGTGATAGAGATCGCGGGCTCGGTCGGAGGCTCGGCGTAGATCTCACCACGAAGGCCGTCCAGAAATTTGTCCAATCTCGAAAAGTCGCGCACGATCCGTTCTCATGATTCTTAAGTGGTCATATCTACGCACAGTTATAGGTAAAAAGAAATATACCTAACGATCGATCCCGAGGCTTATCACCAGAAGATATCTTGCAAACAAATTTATGCATCTTCCTTCGCCGCTGCTGCCCATCTCCGCAGCAGCGGCGGCTGTGGCGACGTGACCGGTTCCGGCCTGGCAACCTGGCCGATCCTGAGACCCGAGAGCAGGTTCCCATCCGTGGAATCCATGGGGCCGACATGCCAGGGCCGTCAGCGCGACACAGAGATGGTTGTAGCCGTCCGTGACGACGAACGCTGCGCCGTGGCACGAGGGCCAAAAAGCACAAAGCCCCGGAACATCGCTGTTCCGGGGCTTTCGTATCGTGGTCATGGTGCGGCCGAAAAGACTCGAACTTTCACGGGTTGCCCCACAGCGACCTCAACGCTGCGCGTCTACCAATTCCGCCACGGCCGCAAACACATGCCGGAACACCGCTTCGGGCTTGGCGCCCCCGGCGGTTGGCGGTGGATAGCAAATCGGACGCTGCGCTTCAAGCACCAATCGTCGTGTCGCGGTCCATGTACGGATTTGACGGGAAAGGACCCCGTGCTAGCTTCACCTTCACGGACAAAGCCCTCTCAGGAGATTGGCGACAATGAATTTGAAGAAGAGCTTCGCCGCCGCCCTGGCGGCCGCGACCATGTTGACCACGTTGCCGGCCTTTGCCGACACGGTTGTGGGACTGGTGGCGCCGCTGACCGGCCCCAACGCCGTTTTTGGCGAACAGATGCGCCGCGGCGCCGAAATGGCAGTGGCCGACATCAATGCCAAGGGCGGCCTGCTGGGCGAGAAGCTGGTGCTGGTCAATCTGGACGACGCATCCAATCCCAGCCAAGGCGTTGCGATCGCCAACAAGCTGGCCACCCAAGGCGGCGTCGCCGCTTTCGGCAACTTCAATTCCGCCGTCTCCATCCCCTCCTCCAAGGTTTTCGCGGATGAGGGAATCGTCATGATCAGCCCGGCCTCCACGAATCCGCAATTGACCGAGCAGGGCCTGGATACGGTGTTCCGTACCTGCGGCCGTGATGATCAGCAGGGTGATGTGGCCGCCGCCTGGCTGCTGAAGAATCACAAGGATGGCAAGGTCGCCGTCATCCATGACCAGACCACCTATGGCCGTGGCTTGGCGGAAGCGACTCGCGCGGCGCTGAAGAAGGGCGGCAAGACGGAAACCATGTTCGACGCCGTCAATGTCGGCGACCGTGACATGTCGGCCCTGGTCACCAAGATGAAGGACGCGGGAATCAACGTCGTCTATTTCGGCGGCCTGCACACCGAAGCGGGCCTGCTGGTCCGGCAGATGGCCGATGCAGGGCTGAAGGCCGTGTTCATGTCGGGCGACGGCACCGTGAACCAGGAATTCTGGAACATCGCCGGCGCGTCGGCCGAAGGCGCGCTGGTGACGTTCGGCAATGAGTATCGCGACAAGCCGGAAGCCGCCGACGTGGTGAAGCGGTTCCGCGCCGCCGGGTTCGAACCGGAGGCATATACGCTTTACACCTATGCGGCCGTCCAGGTCTGGGCCGGCGGTGCCGCCAAGGCCAAGTCGGTTGATTCAGAAAAGGTGGCCAAGTCCATCCGTGACGGTGAATACAGCACCGTGATCGGCCCGCTGTCCTTTGATGCCAAGGGCGACCGTAAGGTCACCGACTATGTCGTCTACCGCTGGACCGCCGGCAAATATGCGCCGATTCCCGGCCAATAAATCCGTTAATCCCTGACCAAGGCCCCTGTTTCCAATCCTGGACAGGGGCCTTTTTCATGACGGGCGAACACCGATTCCCGCCGCAGCAATGGAAAACTTGCCTTTCGGCCTATCCAGGTTACGGACAGTTGGGCGGGTTGCGTGCCTTGCATTGTTACCGTATTGAAAATAGCAGCAACCATGCAAATGCACGCAGTCCCTGCGCGCAAGCCGGAGGGGTGGCCTCGTGGGTTCAGTGCTGCCGTCTGATATGCCGGTCCGGGTCCTGATCGTCGAAGACGACGCCTTGGTGGCACTTGGCGTGCGGCTGACGCTGACTGAACTTGGGTTCGATGTGGTGGGTATCGCCGCGTCCGAGTTGGAAGCGCTGTCGGCGGCGGCGGCGGAACGCCCGCACCTGGCGCTGATGGATATCCGGCTGCGCGGCGCCAATGACGGCGTGCAGGTGGCCCGGCGGCTGTGGCTTGAAAAGGGGGTACGAAGCGTATTCCTCTCCGCCTATGCCGATGAACAGACCATGGAACGGGTCGCACAGGCCAAGCCCTTGGGCTTTGTGCAGAAGCCCTATTCGGCCCCGCAATTGCGCACCGCCCTGGATTTGGCTTGTAATCGGTTGCGGCAGGACGCGATTGCCACTGCAAGCCTTTGAATTACCCAGCCAATGGCATGGGATTGCCGCAATCTGTTGAGAGTTTGATCATGTTGGCGGCAGGATATTGGGCAGATTGCCGGAAAAATGATCGATTCGGTGAAAAAACTGTACCCAAACTGTTGTCATTCTAGACTCAACGCTTCAAGGTTGGTGCGTTGAAGCGTACCCGGCGATGGGGGGATGGGCCCCCGGCCGCCGGCCACGATAAGCGAAGGAGCGAACAATGCGCGTGCTTCCCCTGGTTTTTTCCGGCCTGATGGTCCTGGGCCTGGCTGCTTGCGGTCAGAAGCAGAAGGAGGCGGCGCCCGCCGCTCCGGCCCCGGCTGAACAGGCGGCCCCCGCCACGCCCGCCCCTGCTGCCCCGGCTGAAACCACCACGCCCCCGGCCACCCCGGCGGAAGGCACCACTGCTCCGGCCCCCGAGGCCCAGCAGCCCGCCCCGCCGCCGGAAGAGAAGAAGTAAGACGCAGCCGCGATTCTATTGCGGCATGGCGATCAGGGCCGGGCACCGTCGGGGTGCCCGGCCCTTTTCGTTGGTGGATGGCGCAAAGGCTCCCGAAAAATCAGGCCTTCTTTTCCCAGCCACCACGTTCATTCTGTTGCCAGTAGGTCAGATCGTGGCCGCCGGCCTTCGCCTGACGCCAACGGTCACGCGCAGCGGCGACGGCTTCCGGATCATTGCCGTCGAACAGGTCGCAGACCAGTTCATAATCGCCCAGCAGATTGCTGGAGGTGCCATCGGTCAGCAACAGCACATGGGCCGCGTTGGTGCGCGCATCCAAGGACTGGATCAGGATGGGCTGGTGCGCCGCGTTCCCGTCCTTGGGTGTGCCATGCGGCAGGAAGCTGTCGGGCCGATAGGTCCACAGATGCTGACACAGCGCCTCGGCCCGTTCTTCGCTGGCCGTCATCACCAGCACCCGCCAGCCGCGTTCAAGCGACTTCTCCAGCAATCCCGGCAAGGTCTGTTCCAGGGTGCGGCGGGTCAGATGATAGAAACGCAGTTCGGTCATCGCTGAGAATCAGCGCAACGGGAAGGGGTCGAAATCCACTTCCTTGGCCAGTTCGACCAGATGTTCCACCGTGCCGGTGCGTGTGGTCAGCATGACAATGCCGTCCGTGCCCACCGGGATCTGGATCTGGTAAAGCGGCACCTTGGCTTCCGGATAGCGGATGACGATGGCCTTGCGCCCGGCGACATTCTCAATCTTGCCGTTGGGCGGCAGGGTGGACGGCACCTTGACCGATCCCATGATCGCCTTGAACAGGGTCGGGCTGCGGGCAGTTCCCACCGTCACCTCCACCTCCCCCTTCTTGTAGACCGCCTCGGCCGTCGCGGCGGAGTACATGGGCAGGGCACCGGTTGCCGGTCGCACCTCTCCGCGCTTCCAGCCATCAACCCGGCGCGGCAGGGCGTCGCTCATGCTGTCATTGACCTTGGCCTTGACTTCCTCCTGCGCGGACACCGGCGTCGTGGTTGCCGCCAATGCAAGCGGCGCAGCCAAAAGGGCCAGGACAAGGGGAAGGACGGTGCGACGCATCAAACCAGCTCCAGCAAAGGCCGAGATATCGGAAACACGGGGAAAGCATAGGTGAAGGCCGGGGGCGGCTGCCACCCCCGGCCTTCGCCCTATCCGGCCTTACCCTTCGTAATGGGTGGCGACCAGATTATCCAGCAGGCGCACACCGAAGGCCGTGGCACCCTTCGGCACGGCCCCCTTGGCTTCCTTGGACCAAGCCGTGCCGGCGATGTCCAGGTGCGCCCACGGCACCTTGTTGACGAAGCGTTGCAGGAACTGCGCGCCGATGATGGAACCGGCCGTCATCGGACGGCCAATGTTCTTCACATCCGCCACGTCGCTGTCGATGTCCTTGTCGTAGGCGGGCGACAGCGGCAGGCGCCACAGCTTCTCACCCGTCTTCAGACCGGCTTCGGTCAGCTTGGCCGACAGGTCGTCATCGTTGGAGAACAGGCCGGCATGTTCATTGCCCAGGCTGACGATGATGGCGCCCGTCAGGGTCGCCAGATCGACCATGAACTTGGGCTTGAACTGGTCCTGGGTGTACCAGAGGGCGTCGGCCAGCACCAGACGGCCTTCGGCATCGGTGTTCAGCACCTCGATCGTCTGGCCCGACATGGTGGTGACGATGTCGCCCGGACGCTGGGCATTGCCGTCCGGCATGTTCTCCGCCAGGGCCACGACACCCACGGCATTGACCTTGGCCTTGCGGCCGGCCAGGACGGCCATCAGGCCGACGACGGTGCCGGACCCGCCCATGTCCCACTTCATCTCGTCCATATTGGCTGCGGGCTTGATGGAGATGCCGCCGGTGTCGAAGGTGATGCCCTTGCCGACGAAGGCGACCGGGGCGTCGTCCTTGGCACCGCCATTCCACGTCATCACCACCAGACGCGGCGGCTGGACCGAGCCCTGGCCCACGCCCAGCAGCGCGCCCATGCCCAGCTTCTTCATCTTCTTCTCGTCCAGGACCTCGACCTCCAGGCCCAGCTTCGTCAGTTCCTGGCAGCGTTCGGCCATGGACTGCGGATAGAGGACGTTCGGGGGCTCGGACACCAGATCGCGGGTCAGGAAGATGCCGTCGGCGATCTTTTCCAGCTTCTCCCACACCTTCTTGGCGGCCTTGGCCGCGTCGGTGCCAACCGTCACCTTCTTGATCGACGGCTTCTTGTCGGCGGCCAGCGTCGTCCGGTACTTGTCGAACCGGTAGGAACGCAGCAAAGCACCGAACGCCGTCTCTGCCGCCAGTTCGCCGGCATCGCCCGGCAGCCCGTCATGGGCGTCCAGCGCCACGGTCAGGTCGGTTTCGCCCGACAGGCTGACGGCGGCATAGGCGGTGGCACCGGCATTGTTGGCCTTCAGCGGGCCGAACTCCGCCGCCGTACCGATTCCCACCAGCACCAGGCGGGCGACGTCCACACCCGGCGGGGCGACCAGGGTCAGCACCTCGTCCGGCTTGCCGGCGAACCGGCCCTGCTCCATGGCACGGGCAATGAACCCACCGGACTTCTGATCCAGCTCACTGCCGAAGGCGCCCAGGGCGCGGTCCGCGGCGACGGTGATGGCCAGGGCGCCCGATTTCGGCAGGCCGGGCGAGGAGAAGGCGATTTTCATTCCGGGGCTCTCTTTGTTGTTGGACCGTCTGCATGGGCGCTGACGGTTGTGTGCATGGCAGGGAGTCGATAAAGAACAGCCTCGTGACCGTGTCAAGGTCGGGCAGGGTCAAAATCGATGGGTCCGCCACGTTCAGGACGCAATCGCCCCTTAAGGGCCATGGATAGCATAATGCCGTCCCGCCCGCGCGGGGCCCTTTGGGAAATGATGAACCAGATCAACCGCTACCTGCTTCGCCATCTTGTGCTGGCCACTGCCGTGGTCACCGGCGGCCTGTCCGCGGCCATCTGGCTGACCCAGTCATTACGGCTGGTGGAAATGGTGGTGGAAGGGGGCGCCGGATTCGGCATGTTCCTGCATCTGGCCGTGCTGTCGCTGCCGGGTTTCCTGGGAATCGTCCTGCCCTTCGGCGTGCTGACGGCTGTGCTGTTCACTTATAACAAGCTGACACAGGAAAGCGAACTGGTGGTCATGCGCGCCGCCGGCCTGGGTCCGATGGCACTGGCGAAGCCGGTGCTGGTGCTGGCCTCCGGCGCCATGGTCGCCTGCTATCTGCTGTCGGTCTATATCGGTCCGGCCGCGCAGCGACAGCTTGTCGCCCTGCGCCAGACGGTGCGCAGCGACATGTCGGTCGCCCTGTTGCGCGAAGGCGCCTTCAACGAACTGGGCGACAAGCTGACCATCTATATCCGCGACCGGCTGCCCGACGGCACCTTGCAGGATATCCTGATCCACGACACCCGCGGCGAAGGCATTTCCACCACGGTCGTGGCGGCCCGCGGAACCCTGACCGACAGCGACGGTGTGCAGCGCGTGCTGGTCCATGACGGCACCCAGAGCAAGTTCTATGAGGCGACGGGCAAGACCGAATGGCTGGAGTTCGAACGCTATGCCATTGACCTGCAGTCGTTGCGGCGCGAGTTGCCGGCGCGCTGGGTCGAACCCCGTGAAAGGACGCTGGCGCAGCTGTGGACACCATCGGCCGATCCCACCGACCAGCGCTTCGCCGGCCGTCTGCGGGCCGAACTGCATAACCGGCTGGCCTCCCCGCTGCTGGCCGTGTCCTTTGCCGTGATCGCCCTGGCAGCCCTGTTGCCGGGTGAGTTTTCAAGACGGGGGCAGACCCGACGCATCACCATCGCGGCCGTGGGCGGGCTGGTCCTGCAAAGCGCCGTCATCGGCATGGTCAACCTGATCGCCAAGGTTCCGCAGATGGCCGTACTGCTTTATGTCGTGGCCCTGGCCCCCATTCCCATCGGGGTCTGGTACCTGCGTATGGGCCGGATGAAGACGCCGCCGGCCATCCCCGCCCCGTCGTCGTCCAGGCAGGGGTGAAGCGGATGCGCCTGTTCTCCACCCTGTCCGGCTATATCGGTCGCCAGTTCCTGATCTGGTTCGCGGCGGGCCTGCTGTCGCTGCTGGCCCTGATCTATCTGCTGGATACGGTCGAATTGCTGCGCCGTACCGCCAACCGGCCGGAAGCCACGTTCGACATCGTGGTTACCATGGGGCTGCTGAAGCTGCCGGAAATCGGGCAGGAGATCTTCCCCTTCGTCATACTGTTCGGCGCCATGTACACGTTCTGGCGCCTGACACGCACGCATGAGCTGGTCGTGGCGCGGGCCAGCGGCATCAGCGTCTGGCAGTTCACGGCCCCCGTCATGGCCTGGGCCGTCATTATCGGGATCGTGCTGGTGACGGTGCTGAATCCGA
Source organism: Hydrogenophaga intermedia (assembly GCA_943371025.1). GTDB lineage: Bacteria > Pseudomonadota > Alphaproteobacteria > Azospirillales > Azospirillaceae > Niveispirillum. Next base: position 89,913 of record CALRTC020000021.1, on the reverse strand, counting down.
TCTTCGCCGCCATGCTGACCCGGTTCGAGCGGATGGAGAACAAATATCTGCGCGGCCAGACCTCCTCCCTGGATGTCGGGCGGTCCGGACTGTGGCTCAGCCAGTTGACGGAGGACGGCGCCTATCGCATCCATGCGGAATCTGTGGTTCCGGGGACGCTGGAGATGCGGCGGGTGACGGTCCTGCTGTCGACACCGCAGGAACGCATGTCGGCGCGCCTGGATGCCGCGGCGGCGGCGCTGACACCCGGCTATTGGGACCTGACGGAGGTCTGGTTCAATCAGCCGGGCCAGCAGTCCCGCTTCCTGGCGCGCTACCGGCTGCCCACCGACCTGACGGAACAGAAAATCCAGGACAGTTTCGCTCCGCCCGACACGCTGTCTTTTTGGGCGCTGCCCGGCTTCATCAACACGCTGGAACGGACCGGCCTGTCGTCGGTCCGTCATCAGCTGCACTGGCATACGCTGCTGGCGCAACCGGTGCTGTTCGCTGCCATGGTGCTGCTGGCGGCCGCCTTTTCTCTGCGCCAGATGCGCGGGGGCGGCACCATGGCCCTGGTGTCGGGCGGCATCGCCACGGCGCTGATCCTGTTCCTGGTCAAGGATGTGATCATGGCGCTGGGCTTGTCCGGTTCCATCCCTATCATTCTCGCCGCCTGGGCACCGGCCGGGGTGACGCTGCTGCTGTCCATCGCCGCCCTTCTGCACACAGAGGACGGCTGACCGCCGGTACGCTTTGCCTTTGGCCGTGCAAGTCTCTATAAGAACCCCCGCAACGACGTAAGACAGTGATCCGACCGACCATGAAAAGCTTCGCGCGCACCGCCCTGATCGGGGCGACCGCCCTTTCCGTCGCCCTCCTGTCCGGCACCAATGCCTGGGCACAGGCGGCGCAGGCCCAGCTTGGCCGGATCGCCGCCGTGGTCAATGAGGAGCCGATCACCGTTGCCGACGTCGAAGGACGCATGCAGCTTGCCATGGTGTCGTCGGGCCTGCCCGACACGCCGGAAAATCGGCAGCGCATGCTGCCCCAGGTCATCCGCCTGCTGACGGACGAGGCCTTGCAGATCCAGGAAGCGCGGGAACGCAAGCTGACCGTGACCGAGGATGAGCTGAACGACGATCTGACGGCGGCGGCACAGCGCAACCGCATGGATATCGAACAGCTGAAGGCCGCGCTGGCCCAGGCCGGTGTGCCGTGGGCGACCATGCGTCAGCAGATGCTGGCGCAGATCGCCTGGGGCAAGGTCGTGCAGCGCGTCGTGCGCCAGCAGGTGACCGTGCCGGAGAGCGAGGTCAACGCCTATATCGAGCGTGTCCGCGCCAATGCCGGCAAGCCGGAATATCAGGTCGCAGAAATCTTCCTGGCCGTCGACAACGCCGCCAGCGAACCCGAAGTGCAGAAGCTGGGTGAGCGGCTGGTGGAGCAGATCGGCCGGGGTGCCAATTTCGCCGCCGTCGCCCGCCAGTTCTCACAGGCCGCCGGTGCCGCCACCGGTGGCGACCTGGGCTGGATCCAGCAGGGCCAGTTGGAGGAGAATCTGGACCGCGCCCTGCAGCAGATGCAGAAGGGGCAGTTCTCGCGCCCCATCCGCGGTTCAGCCGGCTATCATATCCTGTGGCTGCGCGATCAGCGCATCGTGGCCGCCGGCGACCCGAAAAACATCCAGGTCGCCATCCGCCAGTTCGTCGTGCCCATCGCCGATCCATCCAAGCAGGACGCCGCCTATGACGCGGCCAAACAGGTCAGCGAACAGGCCCGCGGCTGCGAAGCGCTGGAACAGGCGACCCAGGCCGTGCCCGGCGCGCAGATCTTCACGCAGCCGCTGGCCCGCCTGGGCGATATTCCCGAACAGATCGCACAGCTTGTCGGCTCGCTGGGCGTGGGGCAGTCCACGGCGCCGCTGATGACCGACCGCGGCGCCATGCTGCTGATGGTCTGCGACCGCGTCGTGCCGGAAGGCAGCCTGCCGCCGCCCGACCAGGTGCGCAACATGCTGTTCCAGGAACGCATGGATTTGCAGCAGCGCCGCTATCTGCGCGATCTGCGCCGTCAGGCCACCATCGAAACCCGGATGTGACACCATGGCTGCACCGCTGGGCCTGACCATGGGCGAACCGGCGGGCATCGGTGGCGACATCGCCCTGAAGGCCTGGACGGAAAGGGGGGCGGCATCGGTGCCGCCCTTCGTCTTGCTGGACGATCCCGATCGTATCCGGGCGCTGGCCGCCCGGCTGGGGCTGGATGTGCCCGTGACGCTGGTGACGGAAAACGGGCTGGATAGGGTTCCGGCCCTGTTTGCGCATTCGCTGCCCGTCCTGCCGGTACCGCTGGCCACACCTGTCACCTATGGCACACCTGATCCCGCCAACGGCGCCGCCGTGATCGCCGCCATCGACCGGGCGGTTTCCCTGTCGCGCGACGGCAAGCTGTCGGGCGTGGTGACCAACCCGATCCAGAAAAGCGCGCTCTATGCCTGTGGCTTCCGCTGGCCGGGCCATACGGAATATCTGGCGCATCTGGCGGGCCTGCCCGATGACGGCACCGTCATGCTGCTGGAAGGGGGCGGGCTGCGCGTCGTGCTGGCCACCATCCATATCGCGGTGAAGGATATCGCCCGGCATCTGACAGCCGATGCCATCCTGCATGTCGCCCGCGTCACCGCCGCCGCCCTGACGGCCGATTTCGGCATCCCGGCGCCGCGCCTGGCCGTGGCCGCCCTGAACCCGCATGCGGGAGAGGCCGGCGCCATGGGACGGGAAGAGATTGAGATCATCCGCCCAGCCGTGGAGCGGCTGCAGGCCGATGGCATCGACGCCGCGGGCCCCTTCCCTGCCGACACCCTGTTCCATGCCGGTGCCCGCGCCCGCTATGACGCGGTGGTCTGCATGTATCATGATCAGGGGCTGATCCCGCTGAAGACCCTGGATTTCGACACGGGCGTCAATATCACGCTGGGCCTGCCGTTTGTCCGCACCTCACCCGACCATGGCACGGCCCTGTCGCTGGCCGGCACGGGTCAGGCCAGCGCTTCCAGCCTGATCGCCGCCCTGCATGCCGCCGCGCGGATCGCCGCGCGCCGGCAGGAGATTGCCTGATGAGTGACGGTCGCGACCTGTCCCACCTGCCGCCGCTGCGCGATGTCATCGCCACCCATGATCTGGCCGCCAAGAAGGCGTTCGGTCAGCATTTCCTGCTGGATCTGAACGTCACCCGCCGCATCGTGCGCGAAGCGGGTGATTTCACCGGCGTGAATATAGTCGAGGTCGGGCCCGGCCCCGGCGGCCTGACCCGCGCCCTGGTGGAAAGCCCGGCCGCCAGCATCACGGCCGTGGAACGCGATCCGCGCTTCGCCAGCGCCCTGGCCGATGTGGTCGCAGCCTCGGCCGGGCGGCTGCGCCTGATCGAAGCCGATGCGCTGACTGTGGACCCGGTCGATCTGGTCCCCGCCCCGCGCGCCGTCGTCTCCAACCTGCCCTATAATGTCGGCACGCCGCTGCTGATCGGCTGGTTGAAGCGGATGGGGGAATATCGGTCGCTGACTTTGATGTTTCAGAAGGAAGTGGCCGACCGCATCGTCGCCGGCACGCGCACCGACGCCTATGGCCGGCTGGCCGTCATGGCGCAATGGGTGGCGCATTGCCGCAATCTCTATGATCTGCCCGCCCGCGCCTTTACCCCGCCGCCCAAGGTGGACAGCGCCGTCGTCCACCTAACCCCGCGCGACCGCCCAGCCGATGATCCGGACTTCGCCACCATGGAAGCCCTGGTGGGGGCGGCCTTCGGTCAACGCCGCAAGATGCTGCGCGTGGCCCTGAAATCGGTGATGAAGGAGCCGGAGCCGCTGCTGCTCTCCGTCGGCATCGCCCCCACCGCGCGGGCGGAGGAGATCGACGTGGCCGGCTTTGTGGCGCTGGCCAAGGCGTGGAAGCCGAAGGCCGCCTGAAATGAAAAAGGGGCCGGCTGCGAACCGGCCCCTTTCCTGTCTCACACCACGCCCGCCTTGGCAAAGGGCAGGTCGCGCAGGTGCTGGCCCGTGGCCTTGAACACGGCGTTGGCGACGGCCGGCGCCGCCGTCGGCACGCCGGGCTCACCAACACCCGTCGGGCGTTCCTTCGACGGGACGATATGCACCTCCACCGCCGGCATGTCGGAATAACGCAGCGGCTCGAACCCGTCGAAATTCGCCTGATCGACGATACCATCCGTCAGGGTGATCTGGTCGCGCAGGGCGTGGCCGATGGCAAAGCCGGTGCCGCCCTCAATCTGGGCCTTGATGACGTTGGGATTGACGGCGATGCCGCAATCCACGGCCACGACGACGCGATCGACCTTGATCTTGCCGTCCTTGCCCACCGTCACTTCGGCCACATGGGCGACATAGGAACTGAAGCTTTCATGCACGGCGACACCGCGCGCGCGCTTCGTCCCCGCCGGCCCGGCGGCCAGCGGCTTTGACCAGCCAGCCTTTTCCGCCGCCAGTTTCAGCACATGGGTCAGGCGGGGATGGGCGTCGCCCAGCAGGTCCAGGCGGAACGCCACCGGGTCCTTGCCGGCCGCGGCCGCCAGTTCATCGATGAAGGCTTCCTTGGCATAGGCCGTGTGGGTATGGCCCACCGACCGCCACCACAGGGTCGTCACCGGCGATTTCATCAGGTGGAAATCGACGGCCAGACTGGGCACGGCATAGGCCATGTCGGAGGCGCCCTCCACTGCCGTCTCGTCCACCCCGTCCTTGACCATGTTGGCTTCGAATGGGGTTCCAGCCATGAAGGATTGGCTGACAATGGCCTGCTGCCAGGCTGTCACCTTCCCGGCCTTGTCCAGTGCGGCCTTCATCTTGTGCAGCACCAGGGGGCGATAACGGCCGCCCTTGATATCGTCCTCGCGCGTCCAGACCAGATGCACCGGCGTCTTGCTGCCCTTGGCCGCCAGGGCCTGAGCGATGATCGCGGCCTCGGCGATATAATCGGCGTTGGGCGTGGCACGGCGGCCGAAGCTGCCGCCGGCCCACAGCGTATTGATCTTCACCTTGTCCGGACTGGTGCCCAGGATCTTGGACACGACCATCTGTTCCACGCCCTGGAACTGCGACCCGGCCCAGATCTCCACCCCGCCATCGGGTTTCAGTTCGATCACGGCGTTCAGCGGCTCCATCGGCGCGTGCGCCAGATAGGGGAAGCTGTATTCGGCCTCCACCACCTTGGCGGCCGACTTGAAGGCGGCATCCACGTCGCCCTTACGGGCGGCCTTGGCGCCGGGCTTCTTCGCCTGTTCACGATAATCGGCCAGGATCTTGTCCGTGCCGCGCTTTTCCGCCTCGCTGTCATCCCACTGGATGGACAGGGCCTCGCGGCCCTTGATGGCGGCCCAGGTGTTCCTGGCGACAACGGCCACGCCAACCGGCGTGGACAGCACCTCCAGCACGCCGGGCACGGCGCGGGCCGCCTTGTCATCCACCGATTTCAGCTTGCCGCCGAAACGCGGGCTGCGGGCCAGCACGGCCGTGACCTGACCGGGCCGGCGCACATCCAAGGCGAAGATGGCCGTGCCGTTGGTCTTGGAAATATGGTCCAGCCGGTGCAGCGTGTCGTTCCCGATCAGGCTGTACTGGCCGGGGTCCTTCAGGCTGACCTTGGCCGGGATCGGCTGCTTGGACGCGGCCTCGGCCAGTTGACCGAAGGTGGCGGACTTACCCGATGCCTTGTGGCTGACCACACCCTTGGCCACCGTGATGGCATCGGCCGACACTTGCCATTGCTGGGCGGCGGTGGCGACCAGCATGGCGCGGGCGGCGGCACCGGCCATGCGCAACTCGTCCCAGCTGTTGGCAACGGCCGTGGAACCGCCCGTGCCCTGGATGCCGAAGAAATGGTTGGCGTACAGCTTGCTGTCGGCGGGTGCGAATTCACCCTTCATCTGGGCCCAGTCGGCATCCAGTTCCTCAGCCACGATGGTGGTCAGGCCGGTCATGATGCCCTGGCCCTTGTCCAGATGCTTGACCAGGACCGTGACGCTGTTATCCGGCGCGATACGGATGAAGACGTTGGGCCGCGGGTCGGCCGGGCCGATGATCTTCGGGCCGGCCGCTTCCTGGGCAAAGCCCGACAGGGGCACGGCGGCGCCGATGACCAGGGCACCACCGGCACCCTTCAGGAAGGACCGGCGGCTGGGTGCGGCTTCGACCACATTGGCGGCCGCCTGACGGAGCAGTTGACGCAGCATCATGGCTCAGGCCCTCGCCAGCTTGGCGGCCTGCTTCACGGCCGCCTTGATCCGCACATAGGTAGCGCAGCGGCAGACATTGCCATCCATCGCCTGTTCAATATCGGCATCGCTGGGATCGGGATTTTCCGCGATCAGCGCCGTGGCCGCCATCACCTGACCCGACTGGCAATAGCCGCACTGCACCACGTCCAGATCAGCCCAGGCCTTCTGAACCGCGGCGGCCGCCTTGCCCGACAGGCCTTCGATGGTCGTGATCTTCGCCCCAACCGCCGACGAGGCCGGCAGCTGGCACGACCGGGTCGGCTGGCCATCGACATGGACCGTGCAGGCGCCGCACAGGGCCTGGCCACAGCCGAACTTCGTGCCCGTCATGTTCAATTCGTCGCGCAAGACCCAGAGGAGCGGCATATCCTCCGGCACGTCCACCTCGCGGACCTGACCATTGATGTTCAGGCTTATCATCGCTCACCCCAATGAAGAAATGAAAGGTACCGGTCCCCGCCAGGACCGCGATCGACCGGAGAATGACGGACGGGAGCGTGCAAGTCTTCCAGATTTCGATCATTGGCCGAACCATGGTGACGGGCCGATCCCGATATCGTGGGCGACTTCCCTATGCAGCGTATGGATTTGCATGGGCGTGCAAGGATACCGAGATATATTGAAGAATATAACGATTGCAGTGACCAGCACGGATATGCAACAGCGACAGCCGATCAGCGCTTCCTGCCTGCAAGTCTATTCCACTATACTAACCATAGCGGGAAGGTCCGGCGGGGGCATTTGTGGCGGCGCGAGTAGGAACGGTAGCCTTTCAAGGCATTGATGTGCTGGACATCGACGTGCAGGTGCAGATGACGGGCGGGCCGCTGGCCTTCACCGTCGTTGGCCTGCCCGACAAGGCCGTGGGCGAAAGCCGGGAGCGGGTGCGCGGCGCCCTGCATGCGCTGGGCATCGCCCTGCCACCGCAGCGCCTTGCCGTCAATCTGGCGCCGGCCGACGTGCTGAAAGAAGGGTCGCATTTCGATCTGCCCATCGCGCTGGCCCTGCTGGTGATGATGGGGATCATCCCGGACGACGCCATGGCGGGTTATCAGGCGCTGGGCGAACTGGGGCTGGACGGGTCAATCTCCCCCGTCGCGGGCGTGCTGCCGGCGGCCATCAACGCCCTGGCGTCGGGCAAGGGTCTGATCTGTCCCGCAGCCAGCGGGGGAGAAGCGGCCTGGGCTGGCGATGGGCTGGACATCCTGGCCCCACCATCCCTTCTGTCGCTGATCAACCATTTCAAGGGCACGCAGGTCCTGACCCGGCCCACCCCGAAGCTGGAAAGCGAAGCGATGATCACGGCGCGCGACCTGCGCGACGTGAAAGGACAGGAAACGGCCAAGCGCGTGCTGGAGATTGCCGCCAGCGGCGGGCACAATCTGCTGATGCTGGGACCGCCGGGGTCGGGAAAATCCATGCTGGCCGCTCGCCTTCCCGGACTGCTGCCGCGCCTGGACCCGGCGGAAGCGCTGGAAGTGTCCATGGTGCATTCCATCGCCGGCGGGCTGGAAGGCGGGCGGCTGATCCGGACACGACCGTTCCGGGAGGTGCATCATTCCGCCACGCTGGCCGCCATGGTGGGCGGCGGGACGCGCGCCCGGCCCGGCGAAATCAGCCTGGCCCATCATGGTGTGCTGTTCCTGGATGAGCTGCCGGAATTCGCGCGCGGCACGCTGGAGGCATTGCGCCAACCACTGGAAACGGGGCGGGCCACGGTCAGCCGCGCCAACCATCATGTGACCTACCCTGCCCGCTTCCAACTGGTCGCCGCCATGAATCCCTGCCGCTGCGGCCATCTGGACGATGCGTCGCTGGCCTGTGGCCGGGCGCCGAAATGCGCGCTCGACTATCAGAGCAAGATCAGCGGCCCCCTGTTCGACCGTATCGACCTGCATGTGGACGTCCCGGCCGTCAGCGCCTCGGACCTGTCGCTGCCGCCACCGCGGGAGGGATCGGCAGAGGTCGGGTCCCGCGTCGCCGCCGCCCGCGACCGGCAGCGGGACCGCTATGCCGCCCTGGTTCCACGGGGGCAGCCCGCCATCCGCACGAATGCAGAGGCCGACGGCGAGGTGCTGGAGAAAGTGGCGGGGCCCGACCCGATGGGACGGCAATTGCTGACCGATGCGGCAGAGCGGCTGAAGCTGTCGGCCCGCGGGTACCATCGGGTGCTGCGCGTGGCCCGCACGCTGGCCGATATGGACGGATCGGACGGCGTGCGGCGCATTCATGTGGCCGAGGCCCTGTCCTATCGCCGGGTGGCGCCGGGGCGTTAACGCTTATAGAGAGGCAGCCCCAGAAAGGGCCTGAACTCCGGCGCAATATCGTCGGGCAGACGGATAGAGGCCGAGGCGATTTTCAGTTCCGCCTCCGTAATCGGGCCATTGCGCGGCACGCCGACCGTAATGTTGTAGCGGACGGCGCTGCCCTTGATCGTCAGATCCTGCCGCTGGCGCGCGAAATAGCGGAACGTGTATTCCGACACGATCCCATATTCGATGCGCCCGAATTCAATAAGCCGGAAGACATTCTCCTCCGAGCGCACATCCCGCCGGATCATCTGTCCGCTTTCCACCGCCTGGGAAATGCGGTCGCCATATTCATAGCCCATGACGGTGGCAACCTCCGGCGGCAGGGGGCATTGCTCGCAGATGGGGCGGGCTTCACGCGGCGCGATGAAGACATTGTCGGCGCTGTAAAGGCGGCGTCCGAACCACATGTCGTCGGGATAGGCGTACCAGGCGGAAGAGACATGGCAGACCATGTCCGCCTCCCCTGCCCGGACCAGTTCCGGCAGGCGCTTGGGCGGCGCCTGACGCATCTTGCTGTCATAGCCCAGACGCGCCGCCACCTTGCGGCAGACATCAACGGCCAGACCTGTCGGTTCCACCCCGTCATCACCCGACTGGATGAGATAGGGCGGCGGCAGACTGTCGGAGATCAGCAGACGCAGGGTGCGGTCGGGCTGGCCCCACACGCTGGTGGGGCCCATCAGCAAAGCCAGCAGCAGGCAGAAACCCATCACCGGACAGAATCGCCAGTTCATCAAGACAGGATGGTCCTTCACGGCAGACCGCCAGCCCGGCATGGGGGTCAGATGCGACGACCGCCAGGCCGGGGCCCCGTGCGCGTATCCGCATAGGCCTTGGAGGCGGTTTCCGGCTTTTTCAGATTTTCCATCAGCGTCATGGCAAATTTGCCACCGTCCGTGCGGGCACGCAGGAACGCCGCCACCACGTCGCGCGCCGCTTCCTTGTCATAGGGCACTTGGTCCGGCGCCATGGTGCGGGCCGCTTCCGCCGCCTGTGCTGCGCGTTCGGCCTTCGCCAGCACATCGGGGTCGATGCGGCGGCGGATGGCGCGGATCTGCCGCAACAATTCGGATTTCGGATCGGTCGTCATGGGCGGTCCTGCGCGGGTGCGGCACGCGATGTTCAGCCACAATGCGCGCATCCCCGTCTTATCGGCAAGCATCATTCGGCCACCAACATGGTTGCAGGTTGTACGCAACGCCCTATCCTTCCTGCCCGACCCTGGAAACGCGGGAGCAACAGATATGGACACGATCGGCGCCGAGGCGCAGTGCCAGCTTTCCCCCCTTAACCCCAGCATGAGCAGACGGCTTTTCGCCATGACCACCCTTGCCAGCGGATTCGCCCTGTCCACCCTGCCTGTAGGCGCCCAGACCGTGACCACACCGGCCGACGGGCTGGTCGCGGGTGAGGTGTCCATCCCGGTTTCCGACGGCACCGTCCCGGCCTATCGCGCCAAGCCGCAGGGAAAGGGCCCGTTCCCTGTCATCCTGGTCATCCAGGAGATTTTCGGGGTGCATGAACATATCAAGGATGTCTGCCGGCGCTTCGCCCGCGAAGGCTATCTGGCCGTCGCGGTGGAGCTTTACGCCCGGCAGGGCAGCGCCGCGTCCTACACGGAGGTGTCCAAGCTGATCTCCGACCTAGTGTCCAAGGTGCCGGATGCGCAGGTCCTGGCCGACCTGGATGCCGCCGTGGCCTGGGCCGGCCAGGATGGCGGTGATACGGGCAAGCTGGGCGTCACCGGCTTCTGCTGGGGTGGCCGCGCCACATGGCTTTATGTCGCCCATAACCAGAAGGTGAAGGCCGGCGTGGCCTGGTATGGCCGTCTGACCGGCACGCCGACGGCGCTGCAGCCCCTGATCCCCGTCAATCTGGTGCAGAAGATCAATGCGCCGGTTCTGGGGCTTTACGGCGGCAAGGATGGCGGCATCCCGCTGGCTGATGTGGAACGGATGCGCGAAGTGCTGACCGCTGCCCAGCAGACGCGCAGCCAGATCCATGTCTATCCGGAGGCCCCCCACGCCTTCTTCGCCGATTACCGGCCCAGCTATCGCCCGGACGACGCCAAGGATGCCTGGAAGCGCTGCCTGGACTGGATGCGGGCCAACGGCGTGGGCTGATCCCCCGCATCGTTCATGCCCGACCGGTTTTTCTGACGCTTGCCAGGGTGGGGGCGGGGCACCATAGTCCCGCCCCGCCGATCCACGCCGTCCAAGCCCCGAGAGCATGTCCGCCATGGCCGCCCACCCGCACGATATCGACGCCCGCGCCGAAACGTTCAACCATCGCCACCTGCTGGGGATCGAAGGGTTGACGGCGCCGGAGATCAATCTGCTGCTGGACACGGCCGACCGCTATGTCGAACAGAACCGCAGCGACAACAAGGTGACGAACAAGCTGGCCGGCAAAACAGTCGTCAACCTGTTCTTCGAGAATTCGACCCGCACGCGCACCAGCTTCGAACTGGCCGCCCGGCGCCTGGGTGCCGATGCCATCAACATGGCCGTCGATGGCAGTTCCGTGAAGAAGGGGGAGACCCTGATCGACACGGCCATGACGCTGAACGCCATGCATCTGGACGCGCTGGTCGTGCGCCATCAGGAATCGGGCGCGCCCAAGCTGTTGGCCGACAAGGTCAACTGCGCCGTCATCAATGCCGGCGACGGGCAGCATGAACATCCGACCCAGGCCCTGTTGGACGCGCTGACCATCCGCCGCCGCCTGGGCACGCTGAAGGGCCTGACGGTCGCCATCTGCGGCGACATCCTGCACAGCCGTGTGGCCCGGTCCAATATCCATCTGCTGAACATCATGGGGGCCCATGTCCGCGTCGTGGCCCCGCCCACCCTGCTGCCCGGCGCCGTCGACCGCATGGGGGTGGAGGTTCACCATTCCATGGCCACGGGCCTGAAGGATGCGGACATCGTCATGATGCTGCGCCTGCAGCTGGAACGCATGCAGGGCCAGTTCCTGCCCAGCCAGCGCGAATATTTCCGCTTCTTCGGTCTGGATTATGACAAGCTGGCGGTGGCAAAGCCCGGTGCCCTGATCATGCATCCCGGTCCCATGAATCGGGGCGTGGAGATTGACAGCCTGGTGGCCGACGACATCCACCGCTCCGTCATCCTGCAGCAGGTGGAACTGGGCGTGGCCGTGCGCATGGCCTGCCTGGATCTGCTGACCAGCCAGCCCAAGTCTGCCTGATCGATCACAGTCCGACCGCAAGGATCGGAATGCGGACATCCCTGCTTCGCGTCATCCTGGCCTTCGGCTTGGATGCGGGAGCGAGGGTATGGAACGGGATCTGGATGCGCGGCTGGCGGCCATCGACTGGCAGGCTGTTGGCGGTGAGCTGGATGTGCGGGGCTGCGCCCTGTTGTCAGGGCTGCTGACGCCCGACGATTGTCAGGCCCTTGCCGGACTTTACCGCGACGGCTCGCATTTCCGCAGCCGCGTGGTCATGGCGCGACACGGATTCGGCCAGGGCGAATATCGCTATTTCAGCTATCCCCTGCCCCCGCTGGTCCAGACCCTGCGTGCCGCACTTTATCCGCCGCTGGCCAACATCGCCAATGACTGGAACCGGCGCATGGCGCTGAAGGGGACCTTCCCGGCAGACCATGCCGATTTCCTGTCCGCCTGCCATGCAGCCGGCCAGAGAAGGCCGACGCCGCTGCTGCTGCAATATGGTCCCGGTGATTATAATTGCCTGCATCAGGACCTGTATGGCGACCTGTCCTTCCCCTTGCAGGCGGCGTTCCTGCTGTCCGAACCGGGACGCGACTTCCAGGGCGGGGAATTCGTTCTGACCGAGCAGAGACCCCGCATGCAGAGCCGGGCGGAGGTGGTGCCCCTGCGCCAGGGCGACGCCGTGATCTTCGCCGTCAACCAGCGACCCGTGCAGGGCACCCGCGGGGATTACCGCGTGACCATGCGCCATGGGGTCAGCCGGGTACGGTCCGGCCAGCGGCACACACTGGGGGTGATTTTCCACGATGCGCGGTAATCACCGCCCCGCTGTCAGATCACCCCTGGGACGGGAAGGTTCCGGGCCGGACATAGGCCAGCATGTGTCCCACATAATCCGCCTTGCCCAGATCAAGCCCCTGGCTGCGCAGGATGGCGTATGCCATGGCATGGTGGAAATAGACCTGCGGCAGTGCCCAGTCGCGGGCAAACTGCTCCCCTGTCAGGTCAAAGATCATGCCGTTCGGCAGGTCGAGAACGATGGCGCGATCCGCGGTCGCATCCAGTTCCGTCGACGACAGGCTGTCAAGGAACGACAAGGCCGACGCGATGTGACGCTTGGCATCAGCCACCGTTCCCGGCGCGCGTCCGGCATCCCATCCTTCCTGTCGAACTGCCAGCAGTTCATCAGGTACCTGGCTGCCGCGCAGTCGGTGGATGGATTCCTGTGACAGGAAGCAGACAAAACGCACCTGCGTGGCCAGCGGATACATGTCGGCCGCCAGACGCTGCGTCATGAGCGCATCGGGATCCCGCCCCTCGGCCTGTTCCCGCGATACAGCCTTGTCGAGCCAGTTGGACAGGCCCCGAAGCGATTGCCGAAACGTCGGCACCAGCAATGCGGTCAGCGACATGATACCCTCCCCGTGAATGGTTTTGAGCCACGATAGGAAGGTTCACGCCACGAAGGCAAATCAGCGCTGGGTTGCGCCCCCGAAACCGACAGCTGTGATAGCGGTCATAGACAAAAGCATCTGGCGAACCGGCCTGAACACCGGGCGATCGACCATCGTCCACGGAGAGAATCTGGCGGATGGGGTGGGATTCGAACCCACGGTAGGCTCGCACCTACGGCGGTTTTCAAGACCGCTGCCTTAAACCACTCGGCCACCCATCCGCGTCACGGGCCCCTCAGGGACCGGAGAGGCAGAAACGCCTATCCCAACTTCGGCGTCGGAGCAAGTCCCACGTATAGGCCAGCGCCTGAATGGGGAAATTGAAGGACGGGTCTCCTGGTTCAACCCTTATCGCTTGCCGGACATGGTAGCCCTGCTATCCTGCCTTTCGCCTAGCACCATCACCTGTCACCGGATAGTCTGGGTAACAGGACATGCACGCGTTGGAACGGCCGGATTTGGCCGACACTGACGGATCGGGGGATACCGGCGTTGATGGTCGATGACGGGGATGATCTGTTCGCTCCTGAAGAGGACGAGGTGCCGGGCGCCGCGGCGGCCGAGGAAGTATCCGCCCCGCCGCCGCCATGGCCCGTGCTGATCGTCGACGACGACGAGGAAGTGCATATCATGACGCGGCTGGTCCTCAGCCGCCTGCGCTACAAAGATCGGCCGCTGGAATTGCTGACCGCACGGTCCGGCATGGAAGCGGACGATATCTTCCGCGAGCGTGACGATATCGCCGTGGCCCTGCTGGACATCGTGATGGAGACGGATGATGCCGGCCTGCGGCTGGCCCGCCGCATCCGCGACGAATTCGCCAACAGCGATGTCCGCCTGATCCTGCGCACCGGTCAGCCCGGCCAGGCGCCCGTGCGTGACGTCATCGTCAATTACGACATCAATGATTACAAGTCGAAGACCGAGCTGACGTCGGAAAAGCTGTTCATCACCATCATCACCGGCCTGCGGTCCTTCGACAATATCCGCAGCGCCCGCATGGCGGAAAGCGCCAGCCGGCTGAAATCCAACTTCCTGGCCGCGATGAGCCATGAGATCCGCACGCCCATGAATGGGGTGCTGGGGATGCTGGAACTGCTGTCCCACACCGATCTGGATGGCGACCAGAAGGAGATGCTGGGCACGGCGCAGGAATCGGCCGTCACTCTGCTGCGCATCATTGATGACATCCTGGACTTCTCCAAGATCGAAGCCGGGCGCATGGATATCGAGCGGCATCCGGTGGATGTCGCGGCTATCGCGGAGGGTGTCGCCGACACGCTGGCCCCGACCGCCCGCAAGAAGGGCCTGTCGCTGAACCTGCATGTCGATCCCGCCATCCCGGCCGCCGTGTTGGGCGATCCCGTGCGGCTGCGGCAGATCCTGTTCAATCTGGCCGGCAATGCCGTGAAGTTTACCGAACGCGGATCGGTCAATATCCGCGCTGATCGCGCGCCGGATCCCCATCCCGGCACGGTGCGCATCCGGTTTTCGGTCAGCGATACCGGCATCGGCATCGCGCCTGACATCCAGGCGAAGCTGTTCGAACCCTTCACCCAGGCGGAGAAATCCATCAGCCGTCGCTTCGGCGGTACTGGTCTGGGCCTGTCCATCAGCCGTCGTCTGGTCGATCTGATGCGGGGCCATATCGGGCTGGACAGCATGCCGGGGAACGGGTCCACCTTCTGGTTCACCCTGGATCTGGATGTTGCGGAGCAGACGGCCCCCGGTTCCCTTCCCGATATAGCCGGTCTGGTCCTGGCCCTGGATGTCTGGGAACAGGATCTGGCGGAAACGCTGTCCGCCTACCTCTCCCACGCCGGTGCCGAACTGGTGGGTTCCGGTGATACACGGGCGCATCTGGTGGTCACGGCCGGTGCCGCAGGCACGGATTGGCCCCTGCCGCGCCATGACCTGCCCACGGTGTTGGTGGCAGAAGCCGATTCCCGCCGTCCGGAAGGATTGCCGTCCCACCTGCGGCTGGTCGCCCGTCCTGTCCGGCGCTCGGCCCTGTTCCGCGCCGTCGCGCAGGCCGCGGGGCGCTTGACCACCACACAGGATGTCCCCGCCGCCACCCCGCCCCGCGCCCAGGCGCCAAGCGTGGCAGAGGCTGCCGCACAGGGCCGCCTTATTCTGGTGGCGGAAGATCAGAAGGTGAACCAGCTGGTCATCCGGCGACAATTGGAACAATTGGGCTATGCCTGCGAGGTGCATGCCGACGGTGCCTCCGCCCTGGCGGCCTGGCGGCCGGGCGTACATGCCCTGCTGCTGACTGACTGCAATATGCCGGAGATGGACGGGTACGAGCTGACGGCCGCCATCCGCACCGAGGAAGCGGCGCGCGGCATCGACCGCCTGCCCATCGTCGCCCTGACGGCCAATGCCATGGCGGGGGAGGACCAGCGCTGCATCAATGCCGGCATGGACGACTTCCTGGCAAAGCCCTTGGATCTGGGCCAGTTGCAGCGTTGCCTGACGCGCTGGGTGGGGGGCGCGCCGGATGAGGCGGGCCTGACGGCGGCGCGTTCCACTGGAACCGACCTGTTCGATCCGTCCATGACCCTTGACCTGTTCGGCGGTATCGACGGAGAGGCGCGGGCCTTCCTGGCGGAGTTCACCGATTCCCTGCGCGAACTGGGCGCTGCGGCGGGTCAGGCCTTTGAACGCGGCGATCTGGATCAGGCGCGGTCCAAGGTGCATGCCCTGGCCGGTGTTGCCAAAAATGGGGGCGCAGTATCCCTGGGTGCCCTGGCCGATCATATCGAAGCCGCGCTGAAGGCCGGCCGTACCAGCGAGGCGGGCATCGACGCCCTGAAAATTCCCGGCGTGATTGATCGAGTGGTTGCCGCTATTGACGCTCTGTAGTCAACTGGTGGTCAAATCGGGTGGCAAGACCCGGACAGGCTACGCGTCCATAGGGAAAATTCCATGTCGGTTTACGTGACTTTCAGCCGGATGAGTGCCTTGATCGTGGAGGATCAGGCCTTCATCCGCACGGTCGTGTCCCGCATCCTGAAACAATTGGAGTTCGCCCAGATCTGGGAGGCCGACGAGGGCACCAGCGGTCTTTCTACCGCCCTGGAGCGCAAACCGGACATCATCATCTGCGATATCGAAATGGCACCGATGGATGGTCTGACCTTCCTGCAGCAGTTGCGGCAGAAAGAGGAACTGGGTCGACGCACGCCCGTGATCTTCCTGACCAATCATGCGCAGAAGGACATGGTCCTGAAAGCCCGCGACCTGGGTGTCAGTGCCTTCATCGCCAAGCCGGTGACCGTTGTCGGCCTGCGCGAGAAGCTGACCGTGCTGCTGGGTTCCCGCCGGTGATCCGGGCGATGCCAATGCGGTTCGACTGGCAGGAATTTGACGCGTTCACGGCGGCCAGCCTGTATGCCATGCTGCGTTTCCGTCAGGATATCTTCATCGTCGAACAGAATTCCGCCTATCCCGACATTGACGGGCTAGACCCGCATTGTGGTCATCTGCTGGTCACTGCCGATGACGGCACGCTGGCCGCCTATCTGCGGGCCCGCGGCTCCGACGGAAAAGAGCCTGCATTCATTGGTCGTATCGCGGTCGGCGCCGGCTGGCGCGGTACCGGCCTGGGGCAGCGTCTGGTAACCGCCGGCCTGGACTGGCTGGCCAGGCATCACCCGGGACAGCCGGTGCGGATCGGTGCCCAGCAGCATCTGACCCGCTTCTATCAAGGGTTTGGTTTCCAGTTGGAAGGCGAACCCTATGACGATGGCGGCATTCCGCATGTCACCATGTGGCTGCACCGTTAGACAAAGACGCAGGCGCAAGCAAACTCCAAGTTGAAATCTAGCAATATTTGTGGTCCGTTCTCTATCCAAGATAGAGAACGGGGGCCTGATCGTGCGGATTCCGGTGCGGCACCTGCTGTTTTATGTGGTGGCTGTCGCGGCCGTCATCACCTTCCTTTGGCTGCAGGTGGCAGAGGCCAACCAGCGATTGGAAGAGCATCGGCAGACGGCCCGCATCGACGTTGCACGGCGGGTGGAACAGGCCGTGGGCACGGCATTGGACTTCCTGGAACTGATGCATGCGCAGATGGAGGAAGGGCTGGTCAAAGCCGTGCCGGGCGCTCCTCCGTCGCCGCTGCGCCGGGCCCTGACACAGGATGCCGACGGCGCCTTCCGGCTGGAGGAGACGCCGCCGCCCTATAACCGGGACATGGTGGGCAACCTGACCGGCCTGGGGGGGCTGACCGGCCGCGAGCCGGCGTTCGAGGCGGAGATCGAGGCAGCCCTTTCCCTGCACGTCGCCTTTGCCCAGGCCCAGCGGCGCCTGCCGAACATCCCCTGGGTCTATTACATCTCCGCCAATCGTTTTGAATTTGTCTATCCCTGGGTATCGGCGGACGAACTGGCATTCGCGGACAAGGATCTGGAAATGGAATATTTCCAGGCATCCCTGCCCGCCCAAAACCCGTCCGGCGACATGTTCTTTTCCAGGCTGTACGAGGATGATGGCGGCAAGGGGCTGGTCGCCACCATCGGCATCCCCGTCTATAGCGGCGGCAGGCACCTGGGTGTCGTGGCGCTGGACATGACGGTCGGCTACCTTTCGTCCATGCTGGACGGGTTTCCGGCAGCCCATGGTGCGATGGCGCTGGTGGCGCCGGACGGACAAATCCTGGGCAAGGCCGGCCAGGAGGGGGGACGGCGCCGCCCCCCGGACGCCGCCCTGCAGGCCGCCATACAGGAAACGATCAACCGCGACGGCCCCATGCGCATGGTCCGCGATGGCTGGACCTTCACCAGCCACCCCCTGCGCAAGATGCCCTGGCGGATGATCATGGCGCAGGATGGAACGGGCCATTGGCACGCCGTCATCCGTGAAAGTACGCCCCCCATCCTGGTGGCGCTGCTGCTGCTGGGCCTGATCGTCGGCATGGAATTCCGCCGCCGGACCGATAGCCGCATCCGCCAGCAGGCGGCGGAACTGGCGGCCACGAACCAGGATCTGGCCCGCGCCCGCGATGATGCCGAACAGGCAACACGCGCCAAGTCCACCTTCCTGGCAACCATGAGCCATGAAATCCGCACGCCGATGAATGGTGTGCTGGCCATGGCGGAAATGCTGGCCGACACGCCCCTGAATGAAGATCAGCAGGGCATGGTCAAGGTGGTTCGCGATAGCGGCGGTGCCCTGCTGACCATCATCAACGACATCCTGGACTTCTCCAAGATCGAAGCCGGGAAGCTGGATATCGAATGGATCGACACGGATATCCTGGCGCTTGCCGAGGGGGTGGGCGACCTGCTGGCCCGCCGGGCAGAGGAAAAGGGCTTGGCCCTGACCATTGATGTCGACCCGAACCTTCCAGGCCATCTGCTGGCCGATCCCACCCGCCTGCGCCAGATCCTGCTGAACCTGACCGGCAACGCCATCAAGTTCACCGAACAGGGCGGCGTGACGATCCGCCTGCGTCAGCGTGAACAAGGCAATGGCAAGGTGGGGCTGCGGGCAGAGATCATCGATACCGGCATCGGCCTGACGCCCGAACAGCAGTCCCGCCTGTTCCAACCCTTCGCACAGGCCGACGGGTCAACCGCCCGCCGCTTTGGCGGCACCGGTCTGGGCCTGTCCATCTGCCGACGGCTGGTCGAACTGATGGGCGGCAGCATCGGTGTGACATCGGAAGCCGGCGAAGGTTCCACCTTCTGGTTCGAACTGGCGCTTGACCCGGGCAATGCGGACGGGGATGCCACCGATGACCTCTCCCTCTGGGGTCTGCGGGTCGCCATCCTGGGCGGGCTGCCGGCGGAGCGCGCGGCCCTGACCCGCACATTGACGGCACGCGAGGCCGAGGTGGTGGAAGTCGCGGACGAGGGCCAGGCCCTCGACGCGCTGCGCAACGCGTCGAGGGCGGGCACGCCCTTCCATGTTGTCCTGGTCGATGCCTATCCCGGCGACGGGGTCGGGCTTGATATCGCCCGCCACCTGGGGATGGCGGACGGCACGGGCGGGACGCGGACCGTTCTGGTGGCGCCGGTCTCCCTGGTCTCCACCCTGTCGGAGGCGGGGCGGGGCAAGGGGATATTTGCCGCCATTCCCAAACCAGTCCGGCGTGCCCGCCTGATCAAGGTGGTGGCGGCGGCCGATGGCCGCGCCTCCCTGGATGTCAGCGCCACCACCGGCAGCAGCGAGACGGTGTGGCAGGCGCCCCTGCCGGAGGAGGCGACGGCGAACGGTGCGATGGTGCTGGTGGTGGAAGACAATGCCACCAACCAGATCGTCATCCGGCAAGCCATGCGCAAGCTGGGCTTCGCTGCCGAAATCGCCGGCAATGGCCTGGAGGGGCTGACGGCATGGCGCACGGGCCGTTTCGGGCTGGTGGTCACCGATTGCCACATGCCGGAGATGGACGGTTATGACATGACCCGCGCCATCCGGGCGGATGAGAAAGCGGCCGGCGACGGGCGGCATGTGCCGGTCATCGCCCTGTCGGCCGACGCCGTCAGCGACGCGGCGCAGAAATGCCGTGCGTCCGGCATGGACGATTATCTGACCAAGCCGATCGAACTGGCAAAGCTGGAGGCGGCCATTCTGCGCTGGCTGCCGGTGACAGGCACGATGCGCCAGCGCGTATCCGCCAGACATGCCCCCGCACTGCCCGCAGCATCGGCGTCGGTCACGCCCAGGCCGGAAACCGACCCGACCATCTTCGACACCGCGCGCCTGAAGGAGATGTTCGGTCACCTGGATGTCGAAGCCATCAGCCTGCTGGATGATTTCCTGATCCAGGCCGAAGCCCGTGCGGCGTCGGTCGAGGAGGCGCTGAACAATGGGGATCTAAAGGCGGCAAAGGACGGATCCCATTCCCTGAAGGGATCGGCCAACGGCGTCGGTGCCGTGGCCCTGGGCGATCTTTTCGCCCGGATTGAAGCCGCCCTGAAACAGGGTGACGAGGATACGGCGCAGGACCTGCGCTGGCACATTGCCGACGCGTTTGACGCGTTGCGGCAGCAGATACGGATCGTGAAAGGCTGAGGGGCCCGATGGCGGATATTGAATTCAGCAAGTTGAAGGTGCTGGTCGTCGATGACGACCAGTTTTATCGCGGCATCCTGAAGCGCCTGCTGTTCCAGGCCGGTGTGCGCATGGTGGCGGAGGCGGAGAATGGCGAAGCCGCCATCAGTTCCATTACCCGCCTGAAGCCCGACGCGGTGCTGTGCGACATTGAAATGGAGCCCGTGGACGGGATCGAGGTGCTGCGCCGCGTGCGGGCCATCGATATCCCGGCCATCGCCACCACACCCATCATCATGGTCACCAGCCACGCCACCAGCGATCTGGTCAAGCAGGCCGTACAGTTCCAGGCATCGGGCTATCTGGTCAAGCCCGTGTCCTTGACCGACATCCAGAAGCGGCTGACGGTGGCCATCCAGACGCGCCCGGTCGAATAGGCAGAGGCTTGGCAGCACGACAAAAAATGCCCACATTGCCGGCAACCAATCAGGTTCAGGAAAGAGAAGCCACCCCATGTCCCTGACCAGAAAAATCATCGCGGCAGTGGTCACCAGCCTGTTGGTCAGCGGAACATCGCTGGCCGCGCCCAGGGAATTCACCACCTTCCCGGCGCCCAAGGCGCGTCATGATGTGAAGGTCACGGTCGTCGCTGACGGGCTGGATACGCCTTGGGCCATGGCGTTCATGCCTGACGGCCGCATCCTGGTGACGGAGCGTACGGGGCACCTGCGGGTCATCAAGGACGGCAAACTGCTGCCCGACCCCGTCGCCGGATTGCCGGTGATCGAGGAGTACAAGCAGGGCGGGCTGCTGGATGTGGCGCTGGACCCGGACTATGCCCAGAACCGGTTCATCTACCTGTCCTTCATGGAAAAGGCAGTGAAGGGATCGGATGCCAAGCCGCGTGACCAGGACAAGGGCAACCGTACCGTCATCGCCCGCTTCACCGACAATGGCACGGCGCTGGCCGACATGAAGGTGTTGTTCAAGGGCGCCCTGGTCGATAGCGGGCTGCATTTCGGCAGCCGCTTCACCTTCGACAAGGACGGCCATGTCTATTTCGGCATTGGCGAGCGCGGGTCGCAGGACCGAGCGCAGGATCTGATGGACGCCGCCGGCAAGGTCTTCCGCCTGAACCGCGACGGCAGCGTCCCGGCCGACAATCCCTTTGCCGGCCGCGCCGATGCCCTGCCGGAGATCTTCACCCTGGGCAACCGCAATCCCCAGGGGCTGGCAACCCAGCCGGGCACGGGCCTGATCTGGGAAAGCGAGCATGGACCGCAGGGTGGGGATGAAATCAACATCATCCGTCCCGGCACCAATTACGGCTGGCCTGTCATCACCTACGGCAAGACCTATGGCCTGGGCCTGAAGATCGGCGAGGGCACGGAGAAGGACGGGCTGGCCCAGCCGGAGCTTTATTTCGTGCCCTCGCTGGCCTTGAACGGCATGACCTTCTATGACGGCGCCGCCCTTCCCTTCTGGCGCGGCGACCTGATCGTTGCCCTGCTGGCCGGCGGCATCGCCCGGCTGGATGTGGAAGGCGACAAGGTGGTGGCGACCGAACGGCTGCTGGTCGATGAACTGCCCCGCACCCGCGACGTGGCCGTGGGCCCGGATGGGCGGCTTTACGCCCTGGTGGAAGCGCCTGGCTTGGACGGCAAGCTGGTCCGCATCGACAGGAAGTGACGCCGGGCGCCCTGTTGACAGGATCATGCGGGGCCGGATAGGGTCGGCCCCGCAGTGGCGCTGCTCCCCCGCTTTGGCTGGGATAAATCTACGCCCCTTTCCGTACCGGTGAACGGAAACAGGGGAGACATGCGCCATGACCAGGACCAGCCACGACCAGACCGTTTCCACCAACGAAGCCGGCTATGACCGCTGGTCGGGCTTCTATGACCATTATCCCAACCCGACCGTTGCCGCCGACGATCTGGCCTTCCCGCCACTCTGGTCGCACCTGACCGGGCTGAACGTGCTGGAGATCGGGTGCGGCACGGGCCGGCACACGCTGAAACTGGCGCGGGCCGGCAACCGGGTGACGGGGATCGACCTGTCGGCGGGCATGCTGGCCCAGGCGCGGGCGAAGCTGCACGGTTTTCCGGCCACCCTGATCCAGGGCGATGTGATGGCCGGTCTGTCCATCCCGCAAGGGCCGTTCGATGCGGCACTGACGGCGCTGGTCATCGAACATATTGCCGATCTGCCGGGGTTTTTCGGCCGCATCCGGCCGCTGCTGAGGCCCGGTGCCCCGTTCTACATTTCCGAAATCCACCCGGATCGCACCGCCGCCGGCACCTTCGCCCATTTCAAGGACGCCGACACGGGAGAGGAAGTGGCGCTGGCCGGCTTCCCGCACAGCGCCCAGACCGTGGCGGATGCCGCCGGTGCCGCCGGGTTTGTTGTAGATCAAAGCCTGGACGTGCAGGGCGATGCGGCCCTGACGGCGCTGAACCCGAAATGGGCACGTCATCAGGGCCGGCCGATGCTGAAAATCTGGGTGCTGCGGGCGTAGTTACGCCTTCAGCCCCTCCATGATCGGCAGTTGTCGGATGCGCTTGCCGGCCAGGACCGACAGGGCGTTGGCCAGCGCCGGGGCCGTGGGCGGCAGGCCCGGTTCGCCGACGCCGCCCAGCGCTTCCCCCGAATTGATGAAATGCACGTCAACCACGGGGGCCTCGGAATGGCGCAGCAGGCGGTAGCTGTCGAAATTGCGCTGTTCGGCGCGACCGTCCTTGACCGTCACTGCTTCATAAAGTGCCGCCGACAGGCCCATGATGACACCGCCTTCCATCTGGCTGCGGGCCCCGTCGGGCAGGACGACATCGCCGCAATCCAGCACGGCCGTGACGCGGTGGACCTGCGGCTGGCCCTGATCCAGCGACGCTTCCACCACATGCGCGGACAAGGCCCCGAAACTGGCGAAGAAGGCGATACCCTGGGCGTGGCCCTTGGGCAGCTTCCGGCCCCATCCGGATTTCTCCGCCGCCAGATTCAGCACGGCCAAAGCCCGTTTGTCATCGGCCAGCAATTGCCGGCGGAAGGCAACCGGGTCCTTGCCTGCCGCCGCCGCCATCTCGTCGATGAAACATTCCAGGAAGAAGGCATTCTGCGTGGCCCCCACCGACCGCCAGGGGGCAGCCGTGACGGCCACATGGCGCATGGCCCAGTCGATCTTATAGTTGGGCAGCTTGTAGCGAAGATTGGTCAGGTCCTGCACCGACGATCCGTCCAACTCCCCGTCCTTCATGCCGCCGGGGGAAAATTCCATGCGCATGGACGGTCCGGCAGTGCGGATGCGCAGGGCCGTCACCTGACCCTTGGCATCCAGGGCGGCGGTCAGGCGCGCCATCTGGGCCGGGCGGTAATAGCCACGGTCGAATTCATCCTCCCGCCGCCAGAAGAACTTCACCGGTGTTCCGGCCAATTCCTTGGCGACGATGGCCGCACCGGGGATGCCATCATCCATCAGCCGCCGGCCGAAACCGCCACCCAGCAGCAGGGTGTTGACCGTCACCGCTTCCGCGTCGATGCCGGCCGCACCGGCCGCCGTGCGGCGGCACCGGTCCTGCACCTGTGTCGGCGCCCACAGCTCCAGCTTGCCATCCTTGAACAGGCCCGTGCAGCTCCACACCTCCATCGGGGAATGGCAGACATAGGGTACGCCGTAATCGGCCGTCACCGTCTTGCCGGCCCCCTTGAAGGCGGCATCCACGTCGCCCGTGGCCGTGGCCGGCACAGCCTTTTCAGCGCCAAGCCCTTCCTTCATCGCGGCAGCCAGGGCGGGGCTGTTGATGCTGTCGTTGGGCGACGGGGCCATGGTGACGGTGATGGCATCGGCCCCCTTCATGGCCGACCAGACGCTGTCGGCGACGATGGCGACGCCGCCGGGAATTTTCACGACCTTGCGCCCCCCCTTCACCGCCAGGGCCGGTGCGGCGTCGAAGCTGGCAATGTCGCCATGATAGACCGGGTTCAGCCGCGCGCAGGCGTAGAGCATGCCGGGCAACCGGAAATCCATGCTGTAGGTGGTTTCGCCCCGCGTCTTGGCCGGGATGTCCAGGCGCGGCACAGCCTTGCCGACATAGCGGCGGGTCTTGGGATCGCGCAGCGGCGGATTGTCGGGCGGGGTCAGTTTGGCGGCAGCCTCCGCCACCTCCCCGATGCCCAGGCTGCGGCCGCTGACGGCATGGGTCAGGCGACCGGATTCCAGGGAGACACTGGCCGGGTCCACCTGCCAGCGATCGGCCGCAGCCTGCACCAGCAGGGCTCGCGCCTGCGCGGCCCCTTTGCGCAGATGGTCGTTCCAACGCCGCACGCCCCAGCTTCCGCCCGATCCCATACCACCACCGAAACGGTAGGCATCGGCGGGGATGGCCGTCTGCACGCTGACATCGGCGAAATCCACCCCGACCTCATCCGCGATGATGGCGGCATGGGCCGTGTGCGTGCCCTGCCCCATCTCCGTCGTGGGCGACAGGATGACGACCTTGCCATCGGGCTTCACCACCAGATGGGCGGTGACCATGCCGGCCTGGGCATTGGCCCCGGCGGCCGACGCGGCCAGCGACGGATAGGCGGGCGGAGCGGCATTCTGGGCTGACACCGGCAGCGGCAGCGACACGGCTACGGCCAGCCCGCCCATGCCAGCCAGCAGGGCGCGGCGGGACAGGTCGGGCATCATGACATCGCGGTTCAGGCTGTCCATGGCTGAAATCCCCTTCCCGTCAGGCGTTGATGCCGGCGGCGCGCTTGATCGCGGCCTTGATGCGCGGATAGGTGCCGCAGCGGCAGAGATTGCCATCCATGGCGGCGTCGATATCGGCGTCGCTGGGCTTGGGCGTTTCGGCCAGCAGGGCGGCGGCCGACATGATCTGGCCCGACTGGCAGTAGCCGCATTGCGGCACCTGCAGATCGGTCCAGGCCTTCTGCACCGGATGGTCGCCGCCCAGCCCCTCGATCGTGGTGATCTTCGATCCGGCCACCGATTCCAGCGGGATGGAGCAGGATCGTGTGGCCACGCCGTCGATATGGACGGTGCAGGCGCCGCACTGGGCAATGCCGCAGCCATATTTGGTGCCGGTCAGCCCGGCCAGATCGCGGATGGCCCACAGCAGGGGCATGTCGGGATCGGCATCCAGCCTGTGCGTCCTGCCATTGATGGTCAGTTCGATCATCGCCCGCTTCCTTCCGCCTGTCTGTTGGTTTGGCGCCAGAATAAAGTCCGACCGGTTCGGCGGCTGCGGCGAAATTGTTTCCCCTCTGTAACAGTGATGCCAAACGATATCAAAATCCAACCCGGCGCCCCTCGCCTTCCCCCGGCAAACACTGTACGTTTCCGGACAGTTGAAGTGGTTAACAAGGACGGGCTTATGGGTACGCAGCCGCGGGTTCTGATCGTGGATGATGACGAGGATATCCTCGTCGCCGCCCGCCTGATGCTGAAACGCGAAGGCATCCTGTGCCACACCGAACCGCGCCCCGACCGCATTCCGCAATTGCTGAAGGATGGTGTGTTCGACGCGGTGCTGCTGGACATGAATTTCGCCATCGGCGCCAATACCGGGCGCGAGGGTTTCCAGTGGCTGAAGCGGATCGTGGAGATTGATCCGTCCCTGTCGGTTGTGCTGATTACGGCCTATGGCGATGTCGGCACGGCGGTGGAGGCCATGAAGCAAGGCGCGGCCGATTTCGTGCTGAAGCCCTGGCAGAATGAACGGCTGCTGGCCACACTTTCCTCCGCCCTGAAACTGACCGCATCCAAGCGGGAGGCGCAGCAGGCCACGGCGACGACGCGGGAACTGGCGTCGGTGGCGCTGGATGGTACGCCGGGCATCATCATCGGGTCGTCGCCTTCCATGGCGCGCATCTTCTCCCTGCTGGACCGGGCGGCCCCGACGGAAGCCAATGTCCTGATCCTGGGGGAGAACGGCACGGGCAAGGAGGTGATTGCTCGGGAAATCCATCGCCGGTCCAAGCGCCGCGATCAGGTCTTCGTCTCCGTCGATCTGGGCTCCGTCGCGGAAAGCCTGTTCGAAAGTGAGCTGTTTGGCCACAAGAAGGGCGCGTTTACCGACGCCAAGGAAGATCGGGTCGGCCGGCTGGTCGCGGCCAATGGCGGTACCCTGTTCCTGGATGAAATCGGCAATCTGCCGCTCTATCTGCAATCCAAGCTGCTGTCGGTGCTGGAACAGCGCGTCGTCATCCCCGTGGGCGGGACCAAGCCCATCCCCATTGATGTCCGTCTGGTCAGCGCCACCAACATGCCGCTGGCCCAACTGGGGCGGGAAGATGTGTTCCGCCAGGACCTTCTCTATCGCATCAACACGGTGGAACTGCACCTGCCGCCGCTGCGCGACCGGGCCGACGATATTCCAGCGCTGATCGAGCATTTCGTCGCCATCTATGCCCGCAAATATAATATGCCGGCCAAGAAGGTGGCGCCCGCCGCCCTGCCCCGCCTGATGGCCTATCGCTGGCCCGGCAATGTCCGCGCGCTGCGGCATGCCGTGGAACGCGCCATGATCCTGTCGGCAGGCGATATGCTGGAAGCCGACGATTTCTCGTTGCCCTCCACCACCGGGCAAGCGGCACCGGCGGCACCCGCACCGATGCCGGCGGCGTCTGATGGCGCGCTGGTTCTGGACACATTGGACCTGGAGGCCGTGGAACGGGAAGCCATCCGCAAGGCCCTGTCCAAGCACCAGGGCAATATCAGCCACGCGGCCCAGGACCTGGGAATTACCCGCGCCTCGCTTTACCGGCGGATGGAAAAGCATGGGCTATAAGCGGTTTGAACTGAACGTCACGCTGCGCGTGGCACTGCTGGCGCTTTCCTCCATGCTGCTGGGCATCATGCTGGTTGCCACCAGCTACCGTGCCACCAGCTTCCTGGTCGGTCTGGCCATCCTGATGCAGGTGGGGGGCCTGCTGCGCACCGTCACCAAGACCAACCGCGAGGTAGCGCGTTTCCTGGGCGCCATTGCCCATTCCGATTTCAGCCAGACCTTCCGACAGGGAACGCAAGGGGCGGCCTTCGACGAACTGGGGCAGTCCATCACCCAGGTGATGGACAAGTTCCGCGACAGCCGTGCCAACTCCGAAAAGCAGGCGGACTACCTGAACGCCATGCTGAACCATGTCCCCGTCGGGCTGGCGGCGGTGTTCGAAGATGGGCGCGTCACGCTGCTGAACAATTTCGCCCATCGTCTGCTGGGACCAGAGGAACTGAGCCGCCGCACCGCCGACGGTCAATTGCTGGCCGATGTTCTGCGGACCCTGTCGCCGGGCACGCGCAGCCTGATCCGCGTGGCCGGTGGCAGTGCGGTGGGGCCGCAGCAATTGACCGTGACGGCCACAAAACTGATCCTGGGCGGTGAGTCGCGCCTGCTTCTGTCCTTGCAGAACATCGCCGGCGATCTGGAGGCAACAGAGGTGCGCGCCTGGCAGGATCTGGTGCGCGTGCTGACGCACGAGATGATGAATTCCCTGACCCCCATCGCATCGCTGACCCGTACTGCACAGGGCGTGCTGGCCGACCTGAAGGAAAAGATCAACGCCCAGCCCGATCTGGTGGAGGAGATGCAGGATGCCGAGATGGCCATTGATACCGTGGCCCGCCGGTCCAACAGTCTGCTGCGCTTCGTGGAACGGTACCGCCAGTTCACGTCCGTGCCCAAACCGCAATTGTCCCGCATCAAGGTCAAGGAGATCACGGAGCGCCTGCAGCGGCTGATGGCACCGGCAGCGGAAAGCCATGGCGTCTCGCTGGAAGTGCTGGTGCTGCCACCGCAGTTGGAACTGGTGGCAGACGGCGACATGGTCGAACAGGTGCTGATCAATCTGCTGAAAAATGCCGTGGAAGCCATGCGGGATGCAGAACCACGCGCCCAGGGCCGGCGCATCCGCCTGACGGCCCATCTCGACGAAGGCGGCCATGTCGTGGTCAGCGTCGCCGACAACGGCCCCGGCATCCCCGCCGACGTGGCGGAAAAGATATTCATCCCCTTCTACACCACCAAGCGCGACGGATCGGGTGTGGGCCTGTCGCTGGCGCGCCAGATCATGCTGGCCCATGGCGGCAGCATCAACCTGTCACCCGACCCGGACGGCGGATCGGTCTTCACATTGCGCTTCTGATCGGTATCGCGGCCCCAGATGCATCCGTGGTAGGATGCATCTCTTTTCGGCTGCAAGGTGCCCCGATCATGGAACTGACCGCATTGTTGATCTTCGCCGGTATCTACGCTGTGGCTGTCGCTTCCCCGGGGCCGGGCGTAGCCGCCGTTGTCGCCCGCGCCATGGCCACCGGCACCCGCCGCACCCTGCCCTTTATCGCTGGTATCGTCATCGGCGACCTGACCTGGTTTGCGCTGGTGGTTGGCGGGCTGGCCGTCCTGGCGCAAAGCTTCCAGATTCTGTTCACCGTCATCAAATATGCCGGTGCCGCCTATCTGCTGTTCATGGCCTGGAAGCTGTGGCGGGCACCCGCCAAACCGGCCGGCGAACAGCCGCAGGTGAAGGGTGAGGGCCTGCGCCTGACCATGGCCGGCCTGGCCCTGACGCTGGGCAATCCGAAGACCATGGTCTTCTTCCTGGCCATCCTGCCCCAGGTCATTGCCCTGCGCGATGTCACACCGCTGTCGATCGCGGAACTCTGCGCTGTCATGATCGTTGTCCTGTCGGGCATCATGACCGCCTATGCCATGGTGGCCAACCAGGCCCGACGGTTCCTGAACACACCGGAACGGATGCGCGCCGTCAACAGGGCCACGGGTGGCGTGATGGCCGGTGTGGCCGTCGCCGTCGCCGCGCGCTGAACCTTTCACTGCACCCAACAATGGACCGGTGGCATAGGCGGCAGTGCCACCGGCCTTTTTCTTGCCATCCCCCCTGCGAGACGCTATATTCCCATTACGTAAACGTCACACATAAACGTCACAATCGTGACCGGAGCCTTGGGGAGTGCCATGACCGTCGATCAGATCGAAGCGCAGATGAAGGCCCGTGCCATGAATTTCATGGGCCTGGGCGCCCTGGTGAAGTTCGATTTTGGCGGCGGCGACGCGCTGTTCATTGATGGTCGCAGCACCCCGCCGGTCGTATCCCGTGAAGGGTCGGCGCCGGATACGACGCTGACCATCTCTGCCG
Source organism: Hydrogenophaga intermedia (assembly GCA_943371025.1). Classification (GTDB taxonomy): domain Bacteria; phylum Pseudomonadota; class Alphaproteobacteria; order Azospirillales; family Azospirillaceae; genus Niveispirillum. The sequence goes on along the minus strand of CALRTC020000021.1, from coordinate 60,536 downwards.
AAAACCTGATCAAGCTGGCAGAAGGCAAGCTGGCCCCCACCCTGGCCTTCATGACCGGCAAGCTGAAGGTCAGCGGCAATATGGGTGTGGCCATGAAGCTGGCCAACATGCTGGAAGACTGATCCCATTCCGGGTTCAGCGGGCGTAAAGCCAGTAATCATCCACCGTCACGGCCTGAGCCAGTAGGTTCAGGCCGTTGTCGTCTCCGGACATCGTGTCGCTTGCGGCCGCGGCCTCCGACACCATGGCGCTGCTGCTGGTGCTGGTGCCCGCGGTGATGGTGACGCGGTAGTTCTTGACCAGGGAACTGAGCGCACGCAGCTCCAGATAGATATCCTCCGGCTCCTGGGTGAAGAACTCCACCGAGATGGATGAGTAACGGCCATATTCATCAATGACGATGACATTGTCGTGGCCACGCATCAGCAGTTCCGCCAGCTGCACGCTGGAACTGGACTGGTTCAGGAATTCCAGCTTCACGGTATAGGTCGTGTAGGCGGCGCCGTGGAAAATGAACCAGTCATCGTCATTGACGCTGGCGAAATCCCCCGTCACGGCCACGCCAGCGCTGATGGTGTGGCTGGTCTGGTCCGTGCCGAAGGGTGTGCCATTGGCATTGGTGGCGGCCAGATAAGCCTTGGTCGCCCGCTCCTGCCAACTGTCACCGGTGATATTGTTCGCCATGGCATAGGCGACCACGTCGAACTTCCCGACACTGCGTCCTTCCAGGAAACCGCTGGTCAGATAGTGGCGCGTCAATGCGACCGTGTCATAGCCATAGACCTTCACCAGATCCGGGTTGGACCCGGCATAGTCATAGGCATTGAACAGGTCGATGCTTCGCCCCTCCCCCGCGCCGAAATTGAAATAATGAACATAGGCGGCGTTGGTATCGGTACCGAAGACGCGGATCAGATCGGCATTGGACGCCAGATATTCCAACGGGTCGAACAGGACCGTCCGGTATTCCTTGTAGCCATAGCTCAGATAATGGTCGACACCGGCCGCCGCGTTCAGGCCAAAGACGGCCCGCAGGTCGGCGTAGGAGGCGATATAGGACAGGCCTGAGAAACTGATGGTCGCCCCCTTGGCGGCCCCGTTCAGGATATAGTCGATCTCCCCACCCACGACGCTGTACCCGATCGTGTCGATCCGGCTGGCATCGCTGGCAATATAGGCCAGGGCGTCGAACCCGGTGGCGACGCGGCCTTCCTTGTAGCCATAGCTGACATAGTGCTGGGTGGCGGCCGCGGTATCCAGACCGAAGGCGGCGATCAGATCCTTGTTGTTGGCCAGATATTGCAGCGGATCGAAGCTGTCCAGGCTGCGCCCTTCGTTGACGCCGAAGCTCAGCCAATGGCTTTTGGCCGCCGCGGTATCATAGCCAAAGGCCCGGATCAGGTCGGGGTTGGAGGCGAGATATTCCAGCCCGTTGAAATCCAGGGCCGCGACCTGATCCCGGGTCAGGGTGACGCTGCCCTTGAACTGGAAATTCTCCACATTGCCGACCAGCAGGCTGCCCGTCGGCCCCTTCAGGGTCAGCGTCCCGTCGCTGTTGGTGATGGCGCGATAGTCGCTGGACGAACCCAGAAGCTGCACCGTATCGGTGCCGGCCCCGCCATCGACCGTGTCATTTCCCCCACTGTATAGGGTGATGACGTCATCGCCGGCGCCGGTCACGATGCGGTTGGCCAGCGCATTGTCACGCACCGCGTCCGTGCCCGAACCCGTGACGACATCACTGATGAAGCTGGCATAGGCGATGGCCAGATTGCGAGTCAAACCGCCGGCATCGGAATAGGATCCGGGCCGAAGATCCACATTGGCCGTGGTGGAAAATCCGGACAGGTCCAGCTTGTTATGCCCGCCGCCATCCCAGATGGTCAGGATCGGTTGCCCGTTCACGGTGAAATCGAACACGCTGCGATTGGCCGTGCTGTTGAAGCCATAGACCGTATCACCCGACCGGGTGTCATAGTTTCGGCCATAGTAATCCTGCACCGCCAGCAGATCATAGATCATGGGCGTGGAGGCATATTTACGCCCATAATTGGCGCCGGTATTGGTGGCGGAGAAATAGGACATGATCGTGTACTGGTAACTGTCCTGATAGAACTCCGCATTGGTGGCGTAGGTGATCTCGTCGCCATTGTCGGAAGCATTATAATCACTGGGATGCACCAGTCCCAGCGTATGCCCGATCTCATGCAGGAGGGCCATCAGGTCGTAGCTGCCGGCGACATTGCCGCTCCACGTATCCTTGCTGCCATCGAAATTGATCCAGAGCGGTCGGGTCTGGCCCGATGTGTAAGCGAAGCCCCAGACCCCGTCGGCGATTGAACTGGAATTGGCAAAGGTGATCTGTCCCTGCCGCACAGAAGAGGAGGCGTTCTCCACGAAGTTCAGGTCGGCAACGTCTGCCCAGAGCGACAGGGCTAGGCGCACCGTCTCCTTCTGACTGCTGGTCAGGACATTGAATCCCGTATAGTCGGAACCGGTAGAGCCGGCAGGCCGGGAGGTCAGGAAGCTGTAACCGATGATGTCATCCGGCGCCCAGGCCCCATCAGGGTCCTGCAGGCGTGTCACCAGAGCATCATCGGAGATGACGGTCTTGCCCCCGGTGATGCCTGTGGCGGCCGTCGCCAGCTCCGCCGTCGTAACGTCCTGATGGCTGTCTTCCGGCCGACCGCACAGAACACACATGCTCCCACCCTGCTGAAAATCCCGTCCCATTGCCTTCAACGTAGCAGATGGCCAGCGACCGTCGACAGCCACCGAAAGGATGGTGGCTGCTTTTTCAACCTGCGCCCGCGAAAACAGCAATCCGCCGACGGCCCGGCTCTGCTAAATACCCCCCGTGCAGCCACGGAGACGCAGCGCCATGACCCAGCCCGTCCTTTACCGCAACGCCCGCCTGATCGACCCGGCCGCCGGCCTGGATGTCGTCGGGGACCTGCTGACGGTGGGAGAGGAGATCGCCGCCCTGGGGCCCAACGCCACGGCCAACGGTGTGCCGGATGGAACGGAGATCGTGGATGCCACGGGCCTGATCCTGGCCCCCGGTCTGGTCGATCTGCGCGCCCAGGTGGGCGAGCCGGGGCTGGAACATAATGAAACGATCCAGACCGCCAGCCGCAGTGCGTCCGCCGGCGGTATCACCGCCCTGGCCGCACTGCCCAACACCGACCCGGTGATCGACGATGTGGCGGGGATCGAGTTCATCGCCAGGCGCGCACGCGAGACCAAGCTGGTCAAAATCTTCGCCTATGGCGCCGTCACGCGGGAGAATGCAGGCAAGGAAATCGCGGAGATCGGCCTGCTGTCGGAAGCCGGCGCCGTGGGCTTCACCGATGGCGGTCCCATCGCCGACCCGGCCCTGATGCGCCGTGCCCTGGCCTATGCCGGCGGATTCGGTCAGACCATCTTCCAGCATCCCAGCGAGCCGCGGCTGGCCGGTGGCGTCATGAACGCGGGCGAGATCGCCACGCGCCTGGGTCTGGCCGGCATTCCGCCCATGGCCGAGGTCATCATGCTGGAGCGCGACTTGCGCCTGGTGGAGATGACGGGCGGCCGCTATCACGCCGCCAATATCTCCACGGCCGAGTCCGTGGCCGTCATCCGCCGCGCCAAGCAGCGCGGGCTGAAGGTCACCTGTGACACGGCCCCGCCCTATTTTGCGCTGACGGAAGTGGATGTCGGCGATTACCGCACCTTCTTCAAGCTGTCGCCGCCGTTGCGCGGAGAGATGGACCGCCGCGCCATCATTGAAGGGTTGGCCGACGGCACCATCGACGCCATTGCGTCGGACCACCAGCCGCATGATCAGGACAGCAAGCGTGTGCCCTTCGCCCAGGCCGCCTTTGGCGCCGTGGGTCTGGAAACGCTGCTGCCGCTGACCCTGGAACTGGTGCATAAGGGCGCCCTGCCCCTGTCCCGTGCCCTGGCGGCCCTGACCGCGATTCCCGCCGATATCCTGGGGCTGAAGGGTCTGGGCCGCCTGACCGTGGGCGGCAAGGCCGATCTGGTGCTGTTCGACCTGGACCGGCCCTGGCGCGTGGAGGCCGAGAAACTGGCATCCAAGTCGAAAAACAGCTGCTTTGACCGCCGCCCGGTGCAGGGCATGGTCTTGCGCACCATCGTGGATGGGCGCACGGTGTTCAGCCGCAACGCGTGACCGACCGACCCTGAATAACCAAGAAGCAAGACCATGGCCGATCTTTCCCCGCTGCCGCTGTTCCTGTCCCTGATCGGGGGCTATCTGCTGGGTTCCATCCCCTTCGGCCTCGTCCTGACCCGGCTGGCCGGCTATGGCGATATCCGCAAGATTGGCAGCGGCAATATCGGCGCCACCAATGTGCTGCGCACGGGTAACAAGCCGCTGGCGCTGGCCACCCTGCTGCTGGACAGCGGCAAGGGCGCCATCGCCACCCTGATCGCGCTGTACATGGTGGGACCGGAAGCCGCCATTGCCGCCGCCGCCGGGTCGATGCTGGGCCACAGCTTCCCCGTCTGGCTGGGCTTCAAGGGCGGCAAGGGGGTCGCCACCTCGCTGGGCGTGCTGCTGGCCATTTCCTGGCCCGTGGGGCTGGCAGCGTGCGGCACCTGGCTGCTGGCGGCGGCTTTGTTCCGCATCTCGTCGCTGTCGGCACTGATCGCCATCGGCGCCAGCCCGGTTGTGGCCTGGTTCCTGGCCGGCCCGGCCGTGGCCGGCCTGTGCCTTTTCATCGCCCTGCTGGTCTATGTCCGCCATAAGGACAATATCCGCCGCCTGCTGAAGGGGGAGGAACCGAAGATCGGGGCGAAGAAGAAGGAAGCATAAATCCAGCAATGACAATCCTACGTATCAAGGACAAAAGACACGGCATTCTACTTGACCTTGATCAGGTGATGGACGCACTTGGTCCAGATTTCACCGGTTGCAACTGGATCATTCGTGATCCGGAGAATGATGATCCTTTTCAGGCCGTTGGTCCCGGCGGCATCGAACTGGAGAACTTGGCACGCCGATCAGCTTCAATATGCGATTCCGAGTTGCGAAATCTGCTGCGGACCACCACTCAGATCATCTGGGGCGGTTTTATCCCTATGTCGAAACGCGGCGGCAGGGACTTCCTACTGAGGATAGAGATAATCGATAGCAGCTATTATGAGCTGACCACCCATGATGAACGGTTGATTGATCGTTTGATCCGGCGCTTCCACGATATCGAGCGAGTTGGTTGACTGGTGGGAACTTGCCCACAATCACTCCCTTTGACTGCAAGCCGCCACCGCCGTCCTTGTCGATACGGTCAGTGGCCCCGGCAGCGCGTCCAGGCTGAACCAGCCCCAATCCGCCATCGCGTCAGGCTCCATCACCTGCGGCACGCCCTGCACGATGCGGGCGCGGTGGACCGGGTTGACCCAATGGCTGGGGCCGGTGGGGTCGATCTGATCGACCACACAGAGCAGGCCCGTCAGTTCGATCACCACGCCCAGTTCCTCAGCGATTTCCCGAACCACAGTGTCTGCGACCCGTTCCAGGAACTCCACCTTGCCACCCGGCAGGCCCCAATGATCAGCCTCCGGATTGCGGCGGCGTTTGACCAACAGCAATCGGTCTTCGTCATCGGTAATGAAGGCGCCACAGCCAACGCGAATCTGCATCCTGTTCCCATCCTTTTGATATAGCCATAAATAACAAACAGTTAACTTGTCACTCCATGACGGGGCATATTATCAACATCCTCACCAGTGGATTTTCCATCTGGTTTTAACTCCATTTTGGAGAGCTCAATGGACGCCTATATCGGTCAGGTCTGTTTCTTCGCATTCACATATCCGATCAGAGACTGGATGCCCTGTGACGGGCGATTGCTGACGATCCAGCAATATCCGGCGCTCTATGCTGTCATCGGCACCTATTACGGCGGCGACGGCCAAGTAAACTTCGCCCTGCCCGACCTGCGGGGCCGTGTGCCGGTGGGCGTCAATGTCCCCCCCGTCGCCGGTCGCCTTCCGGCTTCCCAGGTCGGGGCCAATGGCGGTTCCACGTCCCTCACCGTCCCCCCCGCCAACAGCACCGTGGCGGTGGAAACCACGACGCAGACCGGCAGCACTGTCGCCCATGTTCAACCCCCGCAACCCATCCAGGCCCCCCTGCCGCCACCGCCGTTCCAGACGCTGAATGCTTTCATCTGCGTCAACGGCATCTTCCCCACGCGCGACGACTGAACTCTTCCCTCTGCTCCCCGACCGACGGGGGCGGCGATACCGTTACCGCATCGGCACGGTGGTGCGCTTGGCCACCGTGCGCAGGGTGAAGCTGGACCTAACCCGCGCCACGCCGGGCAGACGGGTCAGGGTCTGGGTGTGCAGCCTTTCATAATCGCTGCCATCGGCGACGACGACGCGCAGCATGAAATCGGCGTCGCCCGCCATCAGGTAACATTCCATCACCTCCGGGCATTCCATCACCTTGGCCTCGAACGCGCGCAGGTCCTGGTCCTGCTGCCGGTCCAGCGTGATCTGCACAAAGACTGAGGTGCCGCGGCCCAGCGCCGCCGGGCTGACCAGCGCCACATAGCCCTCGATCACCCCTTCATCCTCCAGCCTTTTCAGGCGGCGATGGCAGGCCGAGGGCGACAGGCCGACATGGTCCGCCAGGTCGGCGACGCTGATCCTTCCGTCCGCCTGCACCTGGGTCAGAATCTTACGATCAATGGCATCAAGGTCGGCTGGCCGCATTTTCCACCATCAAAGGCCGGTTTCATGCACGAAGCGTCGAAATAGGGCCATGCCGGACCCGGTCTTTGCAAGGACATTCACCGGCCTTCGGGCGTATTCTCTCCCCACATCCGAACAGGGAGAAAAAACATGCTCATCGGCGTTCCGAAAGAGATCAAGAATCACGAGTATCGCGTCGGCCTGATCCCCGGCAACGTGCGTCAGCTGGTGGTCCACGGCCATCAGGTGATCGTCCAGAAGAACGCCGGCACCGCCATCGGCCTCTCCGACGATCTGTATGTCGCCGCCGGCGCCACCATGGTGGACACGGCCGAGGAAATCTTCGCCCGCGCCGACATGATCGTGAAGGTGAAGGAGCCGCAGCCGGGCGAATGCAAGATGCTGCGCCCCGGCCAGGTCCTGTTCACCTATCTGCATCTGGCCCCCGATCCGGAGCAGACCAAGCTGTTGCAGGAATCGGGCGCCATCTGCATCGCCTATGAAACCGTGACCGACCGCAATGGCGGCCTGCCCCTGCTGGCGCCGATGTCGGAAGTGGCCGGGCGCATGTCCATCCAGGCCGGCGCCCACTGCCTGGAAAAGTCCTATGGCGGCATCGGCATCCTGCTGGGCGGCGTGCCCGGCACCCCCCCCGCCAAGGTCGCCATCATCGGCGGCGGCGTGGTCGGCACCAATGCCGCCCGCATGGCCATGGGCCTGGAAGCCCATGTCACCGTCCTGGACAAGTCGCTGGACCGGCTGCGTCAGCTGGACCAGCAGTTCGGTCGTCGCCTGAACACCGTCTATGCCAATGTCGAGACCATCGAGCAGGCCGTGCTGGAAGCCGATCTGGTCATCGGCGCCGTGCTGGTGCCCGGTGCCGAGGCGCCGAAGGTGGTCAGCCGTGAGCTGGTCGGCCGCATGAAGAAGGGTGCGGTTCTGGTCGACGTCGCCATCGATCAGGGTGGCTGCTTTGAAACCAGCCACGCCACCACCCATGCCGACCCGACCTATGTCGTCGATGGCGTCATCCATTACTGCGTCGCCAACATGCCCGGCGCCGTCGCCCGTACCTCCACCTTCGCCTTGAACAATGCCACGGCGCCGTTCGTGCTGGCGTTGGCTGACAAGGGCTGGGTGCAGGCGCTGAAGGACGACGTGCATCTGCGCAACGGCCTGAATGTCTGCAAGGGCGAACTGACCTATCCCGGCATCGCGCACCTGGGCACGATCGTCAGCGCCGACAGCGTGCTGGCCTGATCCATCAAGAGCTATCTCTACCGGGGCGATTTCCTCCCGCCCCGGTTTCCCTGCCCCAAAGGCAGTCCTCGTGAAAGCCGGGTTCCCGACAAGGGAATCCGGCTTCTTTTTTTACGCTGCCGCGGCACGCACCGCGCCATAGGCGGCCAGACGGGCCAACTCATCCTCGAACAGGCGCCCGACATGGCCGGGGGCGAGCCAGCGTTCCAGCAGGCCAGCCAACCCCTTGCCGGATCGCCAGGAACTATCGAAGGTTACGGTGCAGCCATTGTCCCGCGGCGTAACCGTGAACACCGTCACCAGCGCGCTGGTCAGCGAGATTTCGCGGAAAACCCGGCCGGGCACCTCCTCCTCGATCCGGACCCGCAAGGGCTGGCGACGGCCCGCCATCTTCATGGCAAACGAAACGACTGTACCATCTCCGTATCCGCCCTGTTCCACCTTGTAATCAACGAAGGATGGCGGCAGGAATCGGTTATGATGATTTTCATAGTCAATCAAACATTCATAAATTATTGCCGAACTAACATCGATATCCAGGCTACGCTTCACATGTATTATCGACATGCTCTTACACCAATTCAGGGCCTTGCTTCGTCCATTATATCAATATTCACCATGGGTCTACAGGGCCAATTCTGCGATTTTACAGCAGCACACCTTGTCGACCAATCGGGTTGGTCGGGTGCATCAGTTCCGGAACAGCCTCCTCCAGTATCTCGTTTACCGCCTCGTCCAACAGGGCATCAATGGCGCTGCCCTGCACCTGCTCCCGCCCGATTTCCAGGATGACAGGCACGGCCAAGGGGGAGATGCGGTCCAGCCGTCGGTGATGGATGTGGCCCTTCACCCGGGCCAGCATGTCGGCCACACGCCGCACATCGGTCAGGCCCGCGGCCGCATCAGCGCGCGTGGCGCGCAGCAGGACATGACCGGGCTCGTGCTTGCGCAGCACGTCATAGATCAGGTCGGCGCTGAACATCACCTGCCGGCCCGTCTTTTCCAGCCCCGGATGGCGGCGTTCGATCAGGCCGGCGATAATGGCGACGTTGCGGAACAGGCGCTTCAGCATGGAGCTTTCCTCCATCCACGCCTCCAGATCATCGCCCAGCATGTCCTGATCGAACAGGTCGGCAAGGTCGCTGGCCGGTTTCAGCGACCAGATGGCCAGCACATAGTCGGTGGCGACAAAGCCCAGCGGGTGCAACCCCGCCCGTTCCATCCGCCTTGTCAGCAGCATGCCCAGCGTCTGGTGCGCGTTGCGCCCTTCAAAGCAGTAAGCGACCAGATATTCCTTGTCATTGCGCGGGAACGTCTCCACCAGCAGACCGGTCCGGTCGGGCAGGACGGAGCGGTATTGCTGCAGGCGCAGCCATTCCCGCACCGCGTCCGGGAACTGGTCCCAGCGTGACGGGTCGGCCAGCAGGGCCCGTACCCGGTCGGCCAGATGGGTCGACAAAGGCAACCGCCCGCCGGCATAGGCCGGCACCTTCGGCGTACCCTCCCCGCCCTTGGCAACGATGATGTCATTGTCGCGCACGCCGATGAATTTCAGCAACTGGCCGGCAAAGACGAAGGTGTCGCCCGCCACCAGCCCATTGACGAAATATTCCTCCACCCTGCCCAGCACGGCCCCGCGGTTAAGGCGGACATTCAGCATCACCTCTTCCACGATGGTGCCGACATTCAGCCGATATTGCCGCTGGACCAGGGGGCTGGCCACGCGCCAGAGCCCCGTCTCCTCCTCCTGCGTCAGCCGCTTGAACCGGTCATAGGCGCCCAGGGCGTAGCCGCCATTGGCAACGAAGTCGAAGACATCATCGAATTCGTCGCGCGACAGGTCGGCATAGGGTGCGGCCCGCACCGTCTCGGCATAAAGCGCATCGGCGCCGAACGGGGCCGAACAGGCGACGCCCGTGATGTGCTGGGCCAGCACGTCCAGGGCGCCGGGGCGGGCCTTGTCGCCGTCCAGGGTACCGGCCTTGATGGCGGTGATGGCCGCCTGGCATTCCAGCACCTCGAACCGGTTGCCGGGCACCAGCAGCGCCTTAGACGCCTCGTCCAGCCGGTGGTTGGCGCGGCCGATCCGCTGCAACAGCCGCGACACCCCCTTGGGCGCACCGACCTGCACCACCAGATCGATCTCCGCCCAGTCGATACCCAGATCGAGTGAGGAGGTGGCAACGACAGCGCGCAGCTTGCCGGCGGCCATGGCCGCCTCCACCTTGCGCCGCTGCTCCACGGCCAGACTGCCATGGTGCAGGGCGATGGGCAGATTGTCGGCATTCAGCCGCCAGAGTTCCTGAAAGGCCAGTTCGGCCTGGGCACGGGTATTGACGAAAACCAGGGTGACGCCGTGCTGGCGGATACGTTCATAAACCTCCGCCATCGCATGCAGGGCCATGTGGCCGGCCCAGGGCAGATGCTGCTTCGTCGCCAGGATTTCCACCTGCGGCGGGGCCCCGGGCCGGCCGCGAACCACCCGCACGGGCGCCAGTTCGCCCGCATCATCGTAAAGTCGGCCGGTGGGCGACAGCCAGGCGGTCAGCGCATCCTCATCCGCCACCGTGGCCGACAGGCCGGCGCGCAGGGCGCGTGGCGCCAGACCGGACAGCCGCGCCAGCCCCAGGGCCAGCAGGTCGCCGCGCTTCGACCCGGCCAGGGCGTGCAATTCATCAATGACGATGCGGCGCAGGGGGCGGAAAATCTCCGCCGCCTCCGGGTAGGACAGCATCAGCGCCAGGCTCTCCACCGTCGTCATCAGGATGTGCGGCGGCTTCGACCGCTGGCGCGCCCGCTTGGCCTCCGGCGTGTCGCCGGTCCGCGTCTCCGCCCGGATGGGCAGGCGCAAACTGGCGATGGGCGCTTCCAGATTGCGATGGATATCCACGGCCAGCGCCTTCAAGGGCGAAATATAGAGCGTATGCAGCCCTTCGCGCGGGCGCTGTGACAGGTCGATCAGGCTGGGCAGGAAGCCGGCCAGCGTCTTGCCCGCTCCCGTCGGCGCGATCAGCAGGGCATGCAGACCCTCGCGCGCCGCCGCCACCATGCCCACCTGATGCGGGCGCGGCGTCCAGCCCTGAGCCCGGAACCAGCCGGCAATGGCGGGCGGGATCAGGTCATCATCGGCACTGTCGATCGGCATGGCTTGCATGATGATGGCACTATGGCGGAACAGAGAGCGAACGGAAAGGGCCCTGGCCATCAGCGGCAATGTGGTCCTGTCCAGTGCCATGGTTGGGGCGCTATATCCAGGATGCAATAATCGTCAGCGGCCGCCAGACAAGTGACTATTCGCACCGCCCATGCCGGCGATATACCCGGCCTGATGCTGATCCGCGCCCAGGTGCTTGAAAATCGCCTGACCCGGCCCGACCGCGTGCCGGCGTCCGCCTATGCCGAATTCATGGAAGTCAGCCATATCTGGCTGTTTGAGGATGCGGGTGGTATCCGGGGATTCGCTGCCGCCGACCCGCGCGATGGCACCATCTGGGCCCTGTTCGTGCATCCGGCAGCGGAAGGGCGCGGACTGGCCAAGCAACTGATGGTCAAGGCCCTGGATGACTTGCGGGCGGCGGACTGGATTTTCGCCCGGCTTTATACGGAACCGTGGAGCCGGGCCGACATCTTCTATCGCTATCAGGGCTGGACGCCTGATGGGCTGACCGCGGATGGGGAACAGGCTTTTTTCCTGATTCTGTGATTGACCTATCGATTGCAGGAATGCATTGGCCTGCTACCATCAAGGTTCTTTGCATGATGATGGGCGTATCCATGCCGGTGCTTTTGGACAATGAAGGCAATCGCTATTTCATCGGGGCCGGTCAACTCTGGTCCGGCGACGACACCGCGCCCACACCCGCGCAGGCGCAGAATCTCTGGCGATTATCGCCTCACTGGCGGCAGATTGACACCCTGCCACTGCCCCTGTGGTGCGCCTTTGCGCTTAGCATTCTGATCCAGATGGTGGTCGCGGGCATGGCCTTGACCGTTATTGACGGCGCGCGGATGGATTCGGCCATTCTGAGTGCGGCCTTCCTGGCCACCCTGGCCTGTCACATATCCATACCTTATGCCGGCCGCCTGGCTGGACGGCAGTTCCATCTCGGCGAACCGCTCCCGCTGCCACTTCATCCGCAGATACCCCGGTCCTGGACAGAATACGCCGCCACTTATCTGGCGTTTTTCTCGTTGGGTCTGGTCATGATTGCCCAAGCGGCCAACAAAACCGCGGCGGGGACCAGCATCACAGCCCTGCCCCTCAGCTTTGGTATCGCCGCCGGCCTGTTTGTGATCATGCTGGGCCTGCTTCTGCCGCTCTGGTATCTGGCCCGGAATGCGAGATGACGGCATCCCCCCATCCGCCGTTAAGGCAGCATTGCCCGGCCCTGCCCGTCGCGCCGCTGGCATGATCCCTATCCCTCGGCTAAGTTTCGCCGCGACCGACGCTGGCTTTCCGGGGACTGGGGCACATGACCGACAATATCACCCGCCTGCTGGGCATCATGGCGAAGCTGCGGGACCCCGATGGCGGCTGCCCCTGGGATCTGGAGCAGGATTTCCCCACCATCGCCCCGCACACCATTGAGGAAGCCTATGAGGTGGCGGACGCCATCCAGTCCGGCGACATGATGGCAGTGAAGGACGAGTTGGGCGACCTGCTATTCCAGACCGTGTTCTATGCCCAGATGGGCAAGGAACGCGGCCTGTTCGATTTCGACGCCATCGCCGCCCATACGGCCGACAAGATGATCCGCCGCCACCCGCATGTGTTCGGCGATGTGTCGGTGGAAACGGCGGACGACCAGACCCGGCATTGGGAAGAACTGAAGGCCCGGGAACGGGCGGAAAAGGCCAAGGCGAGTGGCATCACGCCATCGGCCTTGGACGGCATCACGCCGGGCCTGCCGGCCCTGACCCGTGCCGTGAAGCTGCAGAAACGCGCCGCCCGCGTGGGCTTCGACTGGACCCGCGCCGCAGAGATCCTGGACAAGATCGAGGAAGAGATCGGCGAACTGCGGGCAGAGCTGACGGCCGAACGCCAGGAGAAGGCCCGCGTGCAGGATGAACTGGGCGACCTGCTGTTCGCCCTGGTCAATCTGGCCCGCCGCCTGGATATCGATCCGGAAACGGCGCTGCGCGGCACCAACTTCAAGTTCGACAGAAGGTTCCGCTTTGTCGAACAAGCCCTTGTAAAGCAGGGAAAGAAGCCCGAAACCTCCACGTTGGATGAGATGGAGGAACTGTGGGTGGAAGCCAAGAAAACCGAGCGCCAGGGCTGAGACAGCGGATCAGGAAACGGAGAAAAAGCCAATGACGAAAGTGCCTTACGCCCCGAAAGTGGTGATGATCACCGGCGCCAGCGGTGCCTTCGGCAAGGCCTTTGCCCGCCGTTTCGCCGAACTGGGCTCCAAACTGATCCTGACAGCACGCGATCTCAGCAAGTTCAATGACTTGCTGGACGAGGTGAAGGTGCCGATCCACCTGATGCGGTTCGATGTGCGCGACCGCAAGGCGGTGGAGGCGGAACTGGCTGCCCTGCCCGATGAGTTCAAGGACATTGATCTGCTGGTCAACAATGCCGGTCTGGCGCTGGGGGCCGAGCCGGCGCACAAATCCAATCTGGATGATTGGGAGGTGATGATCGACACCAATGACAAGGCGCTGGCCATCATCACCGGGCTGGTTTTGCCGGGCATGGTGGAAAGGGGTGCCGGCCATATCATCAATCTCAGCTCCATCGCCGGTACCTATCCTTATCCCGGCGGCCACGTCTATTGTGCGTCGAAGGCCTTTGTGACGCAGTTCAGTCTGGCGCTGCGCGCCGACCTGATCGGCACCGGCGTGCGGGTGACCTCCGTCGAACCCGGCATGGTGCAGACCGACTTCTCCCTGGTCCGGTTCAAGGGCGATGCAGAGCGGGCGGCCAAGGTCTATGCCGATACGGTGCCGCTGACGGCTGAAGATGTCGCGGAAACAGTGACTTGGGCTGCGACCTTACCACCGCATTTTAATGTGAACCGGGTGGAGATCATGCCCACCACCCAGGGCCCCGGTGCGCTGAACGTTCACCGCACGCCCAAGGCGTGACCCACAGTGCGATGCTGCCATCAGCACCGCACATGGCATAATCGAATATGTGGCACGGGCGTTGCTATTCTTCTGCAAAGGTGCTGAAAAAGCATCAATGCCAACAACGTCCGGAGCCGACCATGCTCCATCATCGCTACCATATCGCCTGGCAGCGCCGGCGGCGGCACATGCTGAAAGTGCTGGCGCTGTCAGCAGCGCTGTTCGCCGGGATGCCCTTGGCCATGCAGGACCCCATGCCCTCGGCGCTGATCCGGCTGACCGGCAATATGGAGATGCAGTGCCATCTGATCATCGCCGAAACCAATGAGGCACTGGACCTGCTGAACGGTTCCGTCGACCAGCCGATTGCCACCGTTGGCGAAAAATGTAACCGGGCCCAGGGCTACAGGGTAACGCTGAGTTCCGCCAATGCCGGCATGCTGGTCAGTGCCGCCGGGGCGCGGGCTCCCTACATGGTCCGCTATGGCAGGGCGGAACCGGTCGCCCTGTCCCGGCCGCTGGCCCTGGTCCGGCGGGAACCGGCGCCCCGGACGGTGACCCAGGTGGTTGCCATCACCCTGCCCGCCCAGCCCTCGGCCCTGGCCGGGGATTATATCGACCGCATCATGCTGACCATCGCGCCGCAATAGGCGATCATCAGAGCACACCCTGTTTCAGCAGGTCCACGGCATGGTGGGCCGCGCGTGCCGTCAGGGCCATATAGGTCAGGGAGGGGTTCTGCGTGCCGCTGGACGCCATGCAGGCGCCGTCGGTGATGAACAGGTTTGCCACCTCATGCGCCTGGTTCCAGCCATTCAACACCGATGTCGCCGGGTCGCGCCCCATGCGGGCGGTGCCCATCTCATGCGTCTTCGACCCGACGGGCAGGTCGAAACGGGCACCAGCGGCCACATCCTCGCACCCACCCGCCCGCAGAATGTCCGCGGCCTCCACCCTGGCCTGCGCGATCATGGCCCGTTCATTATCGCGCAAGGTGCAATCCAGATGCGCCAGCGGAATACCCCAACGATCCTTCCTTGTCGGATGAAGGGTCACGCGGTTGTCGGCATGGGGCAGCATTTCCCCGAACATGTCGATGCGGATCGTCCAGGGGCCGTATGCCGTGGCGGCGTCCTTCACCTTGGCGCCGATGCCGGGGCCATTGCCGGCACCGGCCAGGGCTCGGCCGCGCGCCGCCCCACCCTGGAAACCGAAACCGCGGATGAAGCCATCGCCGGGGCGGGACGCCTTGTACCGGTAATTGGGGATATAGATGCCGTTGGGCCGACGCCCATATTCATACCGGTCCAGCAGGCCCGGCACCCGGCCCGCCGCCCAGGCGCCGCCGACATGATCCATCAGATACCGGCCCACGGCATCGCTGCCATTGGCCAGCCCCCGCGGACGGGCATCGTTGCGCGAATTCAACAAGATCTGCGCCGATCCGATGGTGGAGGCGCAGAGGAAGACCAGCCGGGCGCGGTGCGTCTCTGTCACCAGATCGTTGGCACCGATGGTCCGCACGCCTGTCACCCGGCCCGTTGCCGGGTCATGATCCAGGCTGTGACAGATGCGGTCGGTCAGGATAGTCAGGTTGCCCGTGCGCCGTGCCGCTGGCAGGGTCGCCGACAGGCTGCTGAAATAGGCGCCATAGCCACAGCCACGGCTGCAATGCGAACGGGCCTGGCAGGGGCCCCGTCCCAATGCCTGCTGTTCTTCGGTCGGGGCTGTCATGTTGGCGGTACGGCCGATGATCATGCGCACGTCCGGCCGGCTTTGCCCCAACCGGTCGGCTATGCTACGTTCGGCGCAATTCATCTCGAACGGCGGCTGGAACACCCCATCGGGCAGTTCCTCCAGCCCCTCCATCGACCCGGATATGCCGGCGAACGCTTCCACATGATCATACCAGGGGGCCAGATCGGCATAACGGATGGGCCAGTCCACACCATGTCCGTCGCGGGCATTGGCCGTGAAATCCGCATCGCTCCAGCGATAGGATTGCCGATACCAGGTCAGGGATCGACCGCCCAGCTGATAGCCCCGTGTCCACATGAAGGGCCGGTCATCGGGATAGGAGAAGGGGTAGGTCTCGGTATCGGCGAAGAACTGCAGGTGCTGCATCTTATAGATCCAGTCACCCTTGTCCCGCAGCTGCCGCCAGCCATGGTCAGGATAGCTCTCCGGCACCAGATTGCGGAACTCGATCTCCCAAGGGGCCTGGAAATCGGTGTAGTCGGGGCCGGCATGGTCGATATGCCGGCCCCGTTCGATGACCAGGGTCTTCAGCCCCCGCCCACACAGTTCCTTGGCAGCCCAGCCGCCGGTAATGCCGGAACCGATGACGATCGCATCCCAATCCATCAGCCATGCTCCCGCACCAGATCGCGCAACTGTGCTTGTGACAGGTCGCCATGATAGGCGCCGGGCACCAGGACATAGTCCGGGTCTGCCCCTTGCGAGGTAAAATAGGCGAGGAAGATCAATTGCTTCAGCCGGCGATAGGCGAGATATGCGGGCCCCTGCCCCTTGAAGGCATCGGTGTCGTGGCGGGTCAGCACGGTCAGCCGTTCCGCCACCGCCAATCCGCAGAACGCTGTTTCCCCTGCCAGCCTGTCGATCGTGGCCAAGGCTGCCCGGAACTGGGCCTGCGTGGCCGGCAAGGCCCAGTCCAGCATCAGTCCATCAATGACGCCATGGACATTGGCCGCCATCGCTCCCGGCGTCGTGGTGGCCGGGAGCATGGTCTCCGCCACCGCCGCCAGCGTCGCCATCTCGGTGGCTGTGAAAAGGCGGCCGGCGCCGCCCGCCGGCACGATGGTACCGATATAGGCTCCGGCCGGCAGGGCGGAGGAGGCGACCGATCCCCCGACAAGGGCGATGGCGCCCAGCAAGGCTTCCCGCCGGTTCATCCTCCGGCCCCCGTCAGCGGCCGGATGCGCAGGGATCGGAAGGCCATCGGGCCCCGGTCACTGCGCAGCACGATGGGGCCGGGCCCCGCCATGCCTGTTCCCGCAAGGGAGGCATCGACGAGCTTTGATCCGTTCAGCCAATGTTCCACCCGTTGCCCCGTCGCGCGGATACGCACCCGGTTCCACAGATCCGGCGGCTTCACAGACGGCTTTTCCGGGTTAGGGTCGGTGAGGTTGCGGGCTGGCACCTGATCCAAGAGAGAACCCGTCGCCATCATTCCCTGCCCTTTCGGCCCCTGGGCCAGCCGGTAGCAGGCGCCATGAGCATAATCGATGCTTCCCTCCGCCCCCTCGGACAGCAGCACATCCAGTTCCAGCTCGAACGCCGTGAACGGGTCGGCCGTCAGCGCGGGCGTCGCCGGCCCCTGCACCCGCAAGACCCCATCGCCGATGCCCCACCCCGCCGCCGACAATCCCGCCCAGCCGGCTGCCGTCCGCCCATCCCAGAGCAGGCGCCAGCCCAGGGCGCGGCGTTCGGCACTCAGATGATTGGCAATGAAATCCTGTTCGTCGCTGGCATCGATGGGCGTGGCGAAACGTGCCGGGCGATCGGTGATGATGCGCATCTCACGCAGCCGCACCTCCATCCCGGCATTGGCCGGATCGGCGCCGATATCATGGACCTGCAGGCCGAAGAAGCCGCGCGGGGTCAGATCGTCCAGCAGGTTGGCTGCAGGATTTCCGTTCAGCCAGGTGCGGATGCGGGGGCCGATGGCTTCCACCCGCAGATGGTTCCAGTCACCGGAACGGAAGGCGGCCAAGGTGTCGGGCCGATGTGCCGGGCTGTTCAGCCACTGCCGCCGCTCCTCATCATAAATCCCGCCCGTCCAGCGCCGGTCCGACGGATCAATTTCCACCTGATAGCCGTGAACGACACCGTCGCGGTAATCGGCGCGGCTTTCCGACCGGATCATCATCCCGGTATTCAGGCGCGGATCGGTCTTCACCTGGAATTCCAGGATGAAATCGTCGAACGTCTCCAGCGTCGTCAGAAAACTGTTCCGCGACTTTTCGACGGATCGCCCAACGATCTGCCCACCCTCCAGGCTGAACGTCGCCCGCCCGCCCAGCGGGCGCCAGCCGGGGATGGTACCGTCCGGCGCCGCAGTCGCCGGAATAAGGGTCCGCCACGGTCGCGGCATGGCGGCCAGAGCCATCCGGCCGGTACCCGTCAAACCCGCGGCCAGCCAAAACGCCTGTCGGCGTGAGAAGGACTGCACCATTCGTCGCTTCCTCCCGATGGATCATCAGCCGCACCCGTCATTCGTCTGCGCAATGCTTACTGACAACCTTGTCATAACCGAAATGATGGAAGAGGGGAAGGAGCAGTGGCGTGATTGCACTATGCAAACGGCATTCATTGCACCATGCAACTGCAATCCATTTCGAAAGTCAGGGAACTTTGCATATTGCAAGGATCAGGTCGGAATTGGCGTCGGCATCAACGTTGCTATGTCAGACTTCGACCGGTAAGAGCCGGCATGAAAAAGCGGCCAGAATGGCCCCAAGAACCGAAAGTAAAGACAATGAGACAATGGACATGCGGCGTGGGGCGAGCGCTTGTCTGCGCCCTGCTGCCCTTGGCCGCGACATTGCCAGCGCAGTCGGCGGCCAGTGGCGGCGTTGCCCTTCGGGGCAGCATGGAAAGCATCTGTTACGTCGTGGTGACGCAGACCGTCACCAATGTCGACATCGTGAAGGGCAATTCCGGTCTGACCATCGGATCGGTCGGGGAAAAGTGCAACCGCGGCAACGGCTTCACCATCACCCTGTCTTCGGCCAACGCCGGTGCCCTGGTGAATGAAGGCGGCGCACGGGCACCCTATACGGTGCAGTATGACAATTCGGGCACGCGGTCGCTCACCACGCCGGTCGTCCTGACCCGGACCAGTGCCAAGAAGACCGTCTCGACCAAATCCTTCAAGGTCAGCCTGCCGGCCAAGGCCCAGGCGCTGGCCGGCAGCTATGGCGACACGATCACGGTCAGCATCGCCGCGCGATAGGAATTGCGGGTGGTCGCCGGTCCGGTGTCCACCCGATCCTTCAGGCCCGGACCGGGATTGGTACAGCTTTCATCACCGGGCAAGTGAACCATTTGCCCTTGGCGCCGTTCTCTTCAGGTGACCAACCCTGGTCAATGGAGAAACGATATGCGCGGCATCCTGCTTTGGGCCCTGGGGATTCCCATCCCTATCATTATCATTCTGTATCTGCTGAACGTGCTTTGACAGGATGCATCATGGCGGCCCGATCAGGCCGCCACCGTCGTCACGCTCTTGTTCTGCTCGCGCGTCTTCAGGAAGCGCAGTTCGGGGAAATCCTCCTGCGCGCGGTTCAACTGCCAGCCATTGCGGGCCAGATAGACCAGGGCGCCGTCATGGTCTTCGGCGATGTCGGCCCGACGGCTGTCGATGAAGTTCTTCAGCGCAATCGGATCATCGCTTTCCACCCAGCGGGCGGCGTCGTAACCCGCCGTTTCGAACCGGGCCTTCATGCCATATTCGGCCTCGATGCGCGCAGCCAGCACCTCGAACTGCAACTGCCCGACGACGCCGACGACCCAGTCGGCACCGACGACAGGCTTGAACACCTGGCTCGCCCCCTCCTCGGCGAAATGCTCCAGCGCCTTGCGCAGGTGCTTCACCTTCATCGGATCATCCAGGCGCACACGCTGCAACAGTTCGGGCGCGAAGCTGGGCACGCCCGTATAGCGCAGATCCTCCCCCTCGGTCAGTGTGTCGCCGATGCGCAGGGTGCCATGGTTGGGAATGCCGATAATGTCGCCGGGGAACGCATCCTCGGCCAGTTCACGGTCGCGGGCCAGGAACAGCACGGCATTGTTGACGGCCAGGATCTTGCCGCTGCGCATATGCTTCAGCTTGGTTCCACGCTTGAAATGGCCGGAGCAGAGGCGGAAAAAGGCGATGCGGTCGCGATGGTTGGGGTCCATGTTGGCCTGGACCTTGAACACAAAGCCCGTGACCTTGCCCTCTTCCGGTTCCACCATGCGGCCATCGGCCTTCTGGTGGCGCGGCGGCGGGGCATATTCCGCCAGCCCCAGCAGCAGCTCGCGCACGCCGAAATTATTGATGGCGGAGCCGAAGAAGACCGGCGTCTGGTGCCCCTCGCGGTAGGTCTCCAGGTTGAAGGGCGGGCACAGTTCCCGCACCATCGCCACATCCTCGCGCAGCTTGGCGGCCTGGTCGGCGGGGATCAGTTCATCGATCTTGGGATCGTCGATGCCGTGGCATTCGATCCCGTCCGTCATCACATCGCCCGAACGGCGGTCCATCAGGATCAGCCGGTCGCGGATCAGGTCATAACAGCCGCGGAAATCCGAACCGGAGCCAATGGGCCAGGAGGCGGGCGTCACTTCAAGCTGCAGGTCGCGCTCCACCTCGTCCATCAGTTCGAACGGGTCGCGCGCCTCGCGGTCCATCTTGTTGACGAAGGTGACGATGGGCACGTCGCGCATGCGGCAGACCTCGAACAGCTTGCGCGTCTGGCTTTCGATGCCCTTTGCGGCGTCGATGACCATGACGGCGCTGTCCACGGCGGTCAGCGTGCGATAGGTGTCTTCGGAAAAGTCTTCGTGGCCCGGCGTGTCGACCAAGTTGAAGGTGCGGCCGGCATAATCGAAATTCATCACCGACGCGGTGACGGAAATGCCGCGTTCCCGCTCCACCTTCATCCAGTCGGACCGGGCACGCCGCTGCTCGCCGCGCGCCTTCACCGCCCCCGCCATCTGAATGGCCCCGCCGAACAGCAGCAGCTTTTCCGTCAGCGTCGTCTTACCCGCATCGGGGTGCGCGATGATGGCGAAGGTACGGCGCTTGGCGACTTCGGCTTCAAGGATATTGTCGGGCATGGACGCTTGCTCTTCAAACGGAACGGCGGGCGTTGGTGAATTAGCGGAAGCCGGTCCAAACAGGAAATGAAAAAGCCCCTCCCCCGACCGGCGGCGGGAGAGGGGCTTTATTTTCAGGTATCAACCCTGGCGGAACGGACGGCGCGTCGGGGTGGCACCACCCTCCGCCCGGGCTTCGCCCTGACGCTCGCCGCGGAATTCCCGGCGCTTTTCACCGGCCTGACCGGCATCACCGCGGAAGTCGGCGCGGCCTTCGCCGCCATGGCCGTGGGGACGGCCCTTGCCGGCATGCGGCTTGTACGGGTTGGCCTTGTGCGGGTGCGGGCCACGGGCTTCACCGGCCACGGGGCTGACATCCGGCGCCCAGGCGCGCTGCGGGCGTTCGCCGCCCTGATGCTGGCCTTCGCCCTGGAAGCCGCCCAGACGCTCGCTCTGCGAACGCTGTTCGCCCTGAACGGCGCCATCGCGGCGCTCGGCGCGGAAACCACCCTCGCGACGCTCGCCGCCCTGGAAGCCCTCACGGCGTTCACCGCCCTGATAGCCGCCTTCACGACGCTCACCACCCCAGCCGCCTTCACGGCGCTGGCCGCCATAGCCGCCCTTGTTGCCATAGGGCTTGCCAGCTTGATTGCTGCGGGCGCCGAACGGCTTGCCGCCGGCGGGACGGAACTTGCTGCGCTCCGGCTCCGGCATCGGCTCCAGACCCGGCAGGGTCGTCTGCATATGCGGCTGGCCCGTATACTGCTCGATCGCACGGACCAGATTGCGGTCATGACGGGTGAACAGGCTGTAGGAAATGCCCGTGGCGCCGGCGCGGCCGGTACGGCCGATACGGTGCACGTAATCTTCCGCCACGCGCGGCAGATCGAAATTGATGACGTGCGACAGGTCGGAAATATCGATGCCGCGGGCGGCAACGTCGGTGGCGACCAGCACATTGATGCGGCCGTCACGCAGCCACTGCACCACGCGGTTACGCTCGCGCTGCTGCATGTCGCCATGCAGCGGCATGGCGCGGTGGCCCTGTTCGGACAGGTTATCAGCCATCACATCGCAATCGGCCTTGGTGGCCATGAACACGATGCCCTTGGCGAAGGCCTCATCTTCCAGCAGGCGGCCCAGCAGCTTGTGCTTATGGTCCAGCCCGTCGGCGCGCAGCCAGCGCTGCTCGATGGAGGTGTTGGTCACGGCCTTGCCGGCCACATCGACGCGGACCGGGTCCTTGGTCAGGGCATTGGCCAGCTTTTCCGCCGTGCGGTCCAGCGTGGCGGTGAACAGCAGGGTCTGGCGTTCAGCCGGGCAGGCGCTGGAGATCTGCTCCACCGCGTCGCGGAAACCCATGTCCAGCATGCGGTCGGCTTCGTCCAGCACCAGCATCTCGACACAGGTCAGGTCGACCTTGCCGTTTTCCAGATGGTCGATCAGACGGCCCGGCGTGGCGACGATCAGGTCGGCGCGGCGGCGCAGCATCTCGATCTGGGCGCGATAGGGCATGCCGCCCAGCACCGAACCGGTCTGGATGCGGCCGAACTTCGACAGGACGCGCACCTGCTCCAGCACCTGGCTGGCCAGTTCGCGGGTCGGGGTCAGCACCAGGACGCGCGGGCCCCAGGAACCGGCCTGACGCGGCGAGGCGGCGATACGTGCCAGCGCGGGCAGCACGAAGGCCGCCGTCTTGCCGGTGCCGGTATTGGCCGAGGCAACAACGTCCTGGCCGTTCAGGGCGGCCGGGATGGCCTGGGCCTGGATGGGGGTGGGGGTAGTGTAGCCCAGCTCGGCAACAGCCTGCATCAGGTGTTCGGGAAGGGCGAGATCGATAAAGGAAATGGTCAAGGAACAGACTTTCTTCGAACAGACGAACGCTCCGCCCGCCGCCGAACCACAGGATTGGCGGGTCAGGGAGCGCAAGGGGTATCGAACGACGGGATCATCCCGGCGCCGACGGTTGCGCTTGAGCGGCTCGACTTGTTCGGAAAGCGAAGGGCAGCGCCATCTCGGAAGATGGGCGGCGACACGACCCGACATCAATCATACGGGGCGTATCTTTGTGGTGGCATGGCTAGCCACCGGGGGCCCCACAGCCACTCGGTACGGGCCGGAATATGCAGGCACGCCGCATCCTGCACCAGCGAAATCGTCAACGGCCTGCACAGGGCTGGGCAGCGCCGGGCGCAGGACGCGGCGCCATGACCATTCGCAAAGAAAATCCCGCCAAGACAAGAAACCACCAATGACAAACTTTTCAAGTCTTGAGCCGTGGCAGCAAAGAGCGTACGTTCCCTTGCAGATGTTACTTGACATTCGCCGGAGGTTGCATGTTTGCAACGAAATTGATCCCGATGGCAGCTTGCGCTCTACTGCTTGCCGCGCCCGTTCAGGCAGCGACGACATGGCAGGAGGCGAACAAGGCTTCTGTGGCCTTGATGAAGGAAGGAAAGCTTCAGCAGGCTTTCGACATGGCTTGGCAGGCGGCGGAGATCTATGAGAAGTCGCCCACCTACAAGGCCGGCGACCATGAGAAGCTTCTGCTGAATGCCGCGGATATTTTCCTGCAAACGCAGAACAAGGCGAAGACGCCCGAAATGTTGACGCGGGCCCTGGCCGCCATAGGGCGGCATGTCCCCGACGGTGACCCGACCACCATCGCGCTGAACGATCAGTTGGCGAAGGCGTATCAGGCCATTGGCGACCATGCCAAGGCCAAAGCCGTGCATGAGCGGGTCGCAGCGATATACGAAAAGAACTTCGGCGCGAATTCCGTGGGCAGCATCAATGCCCAACTGGATGTCGTGCGGTCGGCAAAGGCTGCGCAGGACCCGGCGACGGCCCAGCGCTATCTGGACCGGATTGACGGCCTGACCAAGGAACTGGCGCCAACGCATCCGATCCGCCTGCAGGTGGAGTTCGAGCAGGCGATGATCGCCGTGGAGGCCGGCCGCGACAATGCAGCCGGCAGCCAGTTGCGCGCCATCGCGCGGCAGGGGCGGCAGTCGGACAGCGAGGCGGCCCGCGCAGTGGCCCGTGACGCCTATGGCATGCTGGCCTTCATCGCCCATCGCCAGGGCGACCCGCAGATGGAGGACCAGATGGTGGAGGCCACGCGTGGCCTTCCGCCCCATCCCGGCGGGCCGCAGCCCCTGTTCCGTTCGGTGCCGGAAATCAATGACAGTTCCGTCGCCGGTTCGGCCACGGTTGAGCTGCGCATCTCCACCTCGGACGGCCGGGTGAAGGATGTCCGCCTGATCGAAAGCTCGGGCAGCCCGACCTATGTCGCGCTTATGAGCAAGGAGGCCCTGAACTGGCGTTTCCAGCCGACATCCCCCGCGGGTGCCACGGGTACGGTGATTTCCGTCCGGCAGAGCTTCTCCAACCTGTCCAGCTGATCAAATCCGGCAAAGACGATCCTGACGCGATCCACCGGCGGCATCTCATGCCACCGGTGGTAAGCCTGTTGTCGTTTGCCCCCTACTGATAATATGTTTCCACCCACAATCCAAACGGGGGGAAGCGATGCGGGTGTACGGGTTTGCATTGTTGCTGGCGTTGTCGATGGCCCCCGCAGCATCCGCCATGACGTGGCAGGAAGCCAACAAGGCCTCCGTCGCCCTGATGAACGAGGGCAAGCTGAAAGATGCCTTCGACATGGCCTGGCAGGCCACAGAACTGTACGAGCAGACGCCGACATACAAGGCGGCGTCACATCAGCGATTGCTGTTGAACGCGCTCGACATTTTTCTGCAGCGCAACGACCTGAAAGCGACGCCAGCCGTCATCCGCCGGGCCATCGCCGCATTGGAAAAGCACGTACCGGAGGGCGATGTCACCACCATTCCCCTTTATGAACAGCTGGCCATGGCCCAGACCCGCATCGGGGAGTTTGAGCCGGCACAGGCGACACGCGACCGGGTCATCAGCCTGTACAGCCGCAATTTTGGGGAGGATTCGCTGGGCCATCTGGGCGCCCTGCTGGATCAGGCCCGCGCCGTGAAGCGGGTGCAGGATATTGTCGTGACGCGGTCCTACCTGGATCGGGCCTCCGCCGTGACCTCCAAATTGGCGCCTGACCATGTGCTGCGCCTGAATGTCGATTATGAACAGGCCCTGCTGACACTGGAAGCCGGCCGCAAGGACGAAGCGGTACCGCTGTTCGAGGATATTGTCCGCCGTGCGGCCGGGACCCAGGTCGCCGAATCCCAGGCGGTCCTGCGCAAGACATATGGACTGCTGGCCTATATCGCCTACCGGCGCGGGGATCATGAGCTGGAAGACCGGATGGTGGAGGCCACACGGGGTTTGCCCGTGCCGGAAGGGGAGATCAGGCCCCTGTTCCGCGAAGCCCCGGACATGCCCGGTGCGCCGCGCCTGGCGCTGTCGGGCGTCGCCAAGGTGGAATTCAAGGTCTCCACAGCCGATGGAAAGGTGAAAGAAACCAAGGTGCTTGAAAAGTCGGGCAACCCGCAATTCGCGGCCCTGGCCATGGATGCCATTTCCAAATGGCGTTATCAGCCGACGGCCGCAGTCGGCGCACCGGGCGAACTGGTCACGCTGCAGCAATCTTTCCAGTACCAATACGAGAACGAGCGGCCGGAACTGGGCACGCGACTGAAGCGCACCAACTGACGCCGAACCAGGAACGGGGTGCGGGCAGATCCTGCTGCCGCCCCCGCACCCCCTGCCCGTGCTTCAATCCGCCTCGCCGGCCTGCGGCAGAACGGGCGTCACCCGCCAGATTTCTGCGGCATAGTCCAGGATCGTGCGATCGGAGGAGAACCAGCCCATGCCCGCCGTGTTCAGGATAGCCTTCATCGTCCATTCGGCACGGTTGCGGTACAGCGCCACGGCCGCCGCGTGGGCATTGCGGTAATCCTCGAAATCCGCGGTGACCAGGAAATGGTCACCGGTCAGCAGGCTGTCAACGATGGGGCGGAAACGGCCCGGATCATCTGGACTGAAGAAGCCGGAACCGATCTGGTCCAGCGCCAGTTTCAGGTGCGGGTTGGCCCCCACCACCTGTCGCGGATCAAAGGCGCCGCGTTCGCGCAGATCATGGACCTCCGCCGCTGTCAGGCCGAAGATGAAGATATTGTCGGCCCCGACATGGTCGCGGATTTCAATATTGGCCCCATCCAGCGTGCCGATGGTCAGGGCGCCGTTCAGTGCCAGCTTCATATTGCCGGTGCCTGACGCCTCCATCCCCGCCGTGGAGATCTGCTCCGACAGGTCGGCGGCAGGCATGATGATCTCCGCCTGACTGACATTATAGTTGGGCAGCATGACCAGCTTCAGACGGCCACGTACCAGCGGATCGTTATTCACGACCGCTGCGATGTCGTTGGCCAGCTTGATGATCAGCTTCGCCTGATAATAGGCGGGCGCCGCCTTGCCGGCGATGATCTTGGTGACCGGCATGAAATCGCGGGTCGGATTTTCCCGGATCTCATTATAGAGCGCCACCGTCTGCAACAGGTTCAGCAACTGTCGCTTATATTCATGGATGCGCTTGACCTGCACGTCGAACAGGCTGTCGACATCGATGTCGATATGCAGATGGCGAGCGACATGGGCAGCCAGACGCTTCTTGTTCTGGCGCTTGGCCCGACGGAATTCCTCGCAGAAGACCTCATCATCAATCCGGTCGCGCAAGGTGGCCAGCTGCTCCAGGTCGGTGATCCAGCCTTCCCCGATGCGGCTGGTGATCAGACGGGAAAGGGCAGGATTGGCCTGGTGCAGCCAGCGGCGCGGCGTGATGCCGTTGGTCTTGTTGGTGATGCGGTCGGGGAATTGCCGGTGGTAATCGGCAAAGACCGTCTTCTTCATCAGGTCGGTATGCAGGGCCGACACGCCATTGACCTTGTGGCTGCCCAGGAAGGCCAGACCGCCCATACGCACGCGGCGGTCCCCGTTCTCGTCAATCAGGGACAGACGGCGGATCGTATCGGCATCGCAACTATGCCGGGCACCGTCCAGGAACTGTGCATTGATCTCGTAGATGATCTGCATGTGCCGCGGCAGGATGCGTTCCACCATCCGCACCGGCCACGCCTCCAGCGCTTCCGGCAGCAGGGTGTGGTTGGTGTAGCTGAAGGTGCGGCGTGTCAGATCCCAGGCCCGGTCCCAATCCAGCCCGTGGATGTCGATCAGGATGCGCATCAATTCGGCGATGCCGATGGCCGGATGCGTGTCGTTCAACTGGATCGCGGCCTTTTCGGGCAGCGCATCAAAATCGCGGTGATGCTGCATATAGCGGCGCAGGATGTCCTGGATGGACGCACTGGTGAAGAAATATTCCTGCTTGAAGCGCAGTTCGCGCCCCATCTCCGTCGCGTCGTTGGGATAAAGCACCCGCGACAGATTCTCCGACATGACCTTGCTTTCCACCGCCTTCATATAGTCGCCGTCATTGAAGCGGTGGAAATCGAAATCGCTGGTCGCGCGGGCCGACCAGAGACGCAATGTATTGATCGTTTCACCACCGAAACCAACGACCGGCGTGTCAAAGGCCATGGCCTGCACGGTCTCCGTATCGACCCAGCGCTGGCGTTCGCGGCCTGTGGCATCGACATGGCGTTCGATGCGCCCATGGAAATGGATGGGATAGAGCACTTCCGGCCGGGCGAACTCCCACGGATTGCCGAAGCGCAGCCAATTGTCGGGATATTCGACCTGCCAGCCCTTGTCGAAACGCTGTTCGAACAGCCCATATTCGTACCGGATTCCATAGCCATAGGCCGGCAGATTCTTCGTCGCCATGCTGTCCAGGAAGCACGCGGCCAGACGGCCCAGACCACCATTGCCCAGGGCAGGATCGGGCTCCGCTTCCAGCACCTCCTCCAGCCGCAGGCCCAGGCGGTCCACGGCCTCCCGGCAGGCTTCCGTCAGGCCCAGATTGGCCAGATTGTTGGACAACAGCCGCCCGATCAGGAATTCCATGGAGAAATAGTAGATGCGCTTGGCATCGGCGGCATAGACGCCGCGCGTCGTGTCCATCCAGCGATCGACCACCCGGTCACGCACGGAAAGCGCACCGCTGGCGAACCAGTCGCGGCGGGTGGCCGTCTTGGCATCCTTGCCGACCGAATAGACCAGCCATTCCAGGAAAGAGCGTTTCAGCGCATCGACATCGACGGCCTTGCGGCCAAGTTCACGCGAACGGTAACGGGCATCCATGGGTAGGCGGACTTTCACGGCGGCAATGTTGGGGCAGAGGCGATATTCGGCCCTGCCACCGGCCAATTGGCAATTGAAATGTTACGGCGCGGTGATTTCGTCATGGCCCTGTGGCGGCATCGCCAATTGGAGGATAGGCGGAACGCGCCCGAAACTGCTAAAGCACGATAAAACCCGTACCATGAGCCGATGACAGATAACCCGGTTCCGAGAAAGCGACCAAAGACCCGGTCCAGGCCCGTGCCGCCCCGCATCATGCTGGGGCCCATCCTGCATGCGCGTGGCAGCCAGGGTCCGACAGGGTCCGGGGGCCGCTGGCGCGTGTCAGCAACGTTCCTGCTTGCCGGCGACGGGGAACCACCCGACCTGACGGTGGGCGGGGTTACCCTGCCCGTGCCGCCGCGTTTCATGCATGAATGGAACGGATTGCCACCGGTCGGCCCCTTGGGTGAACCCTGCCCGTCCGATCTGCTGCGTTTCTGGCGCTATGATTTCGCCGTGCCGCGAGGGCTGCAGGACGGCCGCGCCACCTATGGCTTCAAGGAGGATGAGCGTCGCTGGACCTTCGCCGTGCCCGGCATGGCCATCGGTCCGCGCCTGGCCTTTACCGCCTGCGGCGGCTGCGAGGATGAGACGGAGATCGAGGCGGCCGGCCTGCGGCGCAACGCGCTGTGGGCACAGTTGCTGGGGCGGCACCGATCGACGCCGCTGCATTTGCTGCTGATGGGCGGGGACCAGATCTATGCGGACGGGCTGTGGGAGCGGGTGCCGGCCCTGCGCGCCGCCGCGGCAATGAAGCCGGCCAGACGCGCAGTGCTGCCGCTGCCGCCGGAGTTGGAGCCGCAACTGGAAGCCTGGTTCATTGCCACCTACCTGCATGCCTGGGGCCAGCCGGAGGTGGCGGCCCTGCTGGCCGGCGTCCCTGGCCTGCGCATGTGGGACGACCACGATATCATTGATGGCTGGGGCTCCCACCCGGCCGAATTGCTGGACAGCCCGATCTATCAGGCGATCTATCAGGCGGCGCGACGGGCCTTCCGCCTGTTTCAGATCGGCATGGGCGATGACGATCCGGCCGATACCCTGCTGGCGCCCGAGCCTCCCTCCTTCAGCCAGGGGCTGCGGCTGAACGGGATCGGCATCCTGGCGCCGGACCTGCGCAGCGAAAGACGGCCAGACCGGGTCATGGCGCCCGCCACGCTGGATCGCCTGCCGGAATGGCTGGATCAGTACGCGTCCTGCGCGCATCTGCTGGTCATGTCGTCCGTCCCGCTGCTGTTCCCCGGGTTCGGCATGGCGGAAAAGCTGCTGGCCCTGCTGCCCGGGCGGCAGGCGATGGAGGACGATCTGCGCGATCAATGGCGCAGCCCCGCACACAAGGTGCAATGGACCACGACGCTGCGCCACCTGTTGGCCTTCACACGGCGCACCGGCTGCCGTGTCACCATTCTGTCGGGCGAGGTGCATCTGGCGGCCAATGGACTGCTCGTCGGGCCGGGCGTGCGCATGCGCCAGCTTGTCAGCTCCGGCATTGTCCATCCGGCACCATCTGGCCTGGCCGTGGAAATGATGGAGCGGCTGTCCGGCCGGCGTGAAGCGCTGATCGACGGGCTTCACCTGGAAATGCAGCCTCTGCCCGGCACCAGCCGGCGCATGCTGGCCGCCCGCAACTACCTGACGCTGACGGGACGCGACGACGGCGGTATTGACGCCGAGTGGCAGGTGGAGGGGATGGAGAGCCCGCTGGATCTGGTCCTGCCCTGACCGGATCAGGCCTTGCGGGCCAGTGCAATCCAGCCAGGCACCGGCTGCCCCCGATCGATGCGGGTGCTGTGATGGGCCAGATGCACAAGATCCAGCCCCGCCACCTGCGCCGTACGTCTTATATGCGCTTCGCCATGGGCAAAACGCCGCCCCTCATGCAGGACGAACCCGTCTGCTTCCGTTCGCTCGCAGGTAAAGGCGAACAGGCCGTGGTCTGCCAGCGTCGTTGCCGCCGCCGCCATCACCGGACCCAGGTCGCCGACATAGACCAGCACGTCGGCGGCCAGAACCAGATCATAGGCGGCAGGACGGGCCCGCATGCTGTCCACCAGTTCCCCGACCCAGAGCACATCATAGATGTCACGCGCCCTGGCCTTGTCCACCATGCGTGGCGACAGATCAAACCCGGCCAGATGGTCCGCGATGTCCCGGACCGCGACGCCGGCCAGTCCGGTACCACAGCCCGCATCCAGAATGCGCCGGCCGGCCCCGGGCCCCACACCCATGTCCAGCAACAGGGCGCGCAGTGCGCCCGGCGCGTCATAGCGCAGTTTGCCGACCAGTTCCCGGTCGAACCGGTCGGCATAGGTATCGAACAGGGCGCGCACGAAGGCCGGTGGCAGATGATCGGTTGCCGTCACCGCCTCCATCCGGTCCAGCAACGCCTGGGCCCCAGCAGGGTCAGTCGGATCGGCCAACAGCGCCTCCTCCGCAGCCTTGCGGGCCTTCTCCGGCTCGGCAAGTCCCTGCCAGATATGCGCCAGCTTGACCCAGCCGGCGGACAATGAAGGGTCGGCGCCGTGGGCCTGGCGCAAGGCGGCGTCCAGCAATTCCACCGCAGCCACCCCTTCACCGGCATCGGACAGGATGCCCGCCACCGCGGTCTGGATATTCAGATCCCGTGGAGCCAGGAACCGCGCCTCGCGCGCGTGGTCCAACGCTGCCTCCCGGTCGCCCGCCGCCAGCATAAAAGCCGCCATGTACCGATGCCCGACGGCATCATCGGAACGCCGCTCCAGCAGGACGCGGCAAGGCTCCATGGCCTGTTCCTGCTGCCCTGCCCCAACCAGCGCCGCGATGAGGCCGCGCAGCCAGGGGACATTCGCCGGATCGGCGTTCAGGGCGCAATTGAAGGCATGGACCGCGTTGCTGGCATCGCCTTTCCGCCCGCGTTCCAGCAGCAACTCCCCCAGCAGACCCGCTGCGTCGGCTTCCCGGCTGCCGGTCAGCAGGGTGATGGCCCCATCGGCATCCTGCTGGCCCAACAGGTCATAGGCTCGGCTGATCAGATCGGTCATGAAGGAGAATCCGGAAATGACAAAGTTCGGGAAGGCATGTCTGCGGTTGCTATAACATGGCAAACGGCCGCCGCCAGTGCCGGAGAAGACGGCGGAAAGCCCCTGACTCCCTTGAGCTGTGTCAAAAGCGCATCAATCCGGACGATTCTTTCTTGACCCAATGCAGCTTATCTGGGATTGGTATGCGGCCGGCGCATGGTGCCGGTGTTCAAGAGGGAGCGGTCATCGCATTTCGTAGCGGTGGCCTGGTTGCAGGGCCCGCGCACAAGCGGGAATTCAGCGGCGGGCTGTGGCCCGTCTGGATCGAACGGAACCAGAGGGGGACGAGTTGATGACGATGCGCCAGACCCGCGTTGCCACCCGCACTCTCAATGATTCCGCCCTTTATATGCTCTCCTCCCTCGTTTTCCTGGCCCTGATGCTGTTGGCCGTGCCTGCCCGTGCAGGGTGCCTGGACCATATCGTTGCGGCCGAAAAGGAATATGGCATTCCCAAGGGGATGCTGATGGCCGTATCGCTGGTGGAAAGCGGTGCCGGCGGGGCCCCCAGCCCGTTTGCCATGAATATCCGCGGCCGTACCGTCATCCCCCGCAGCGAAGCGGAAGCCGCAACCTTCCTTCGTGACAACCAGGGCAATCTGCGCGGCGCCATCTATGCTGGCTGCATGCAGCTTTCCTTGACGGACCACAAGGAATCGTTCCGCCCGGTCGAGAAGATCGTCAATCCGGAACAGAATGTGCGCTATGCCGCCCGTTTTCTGGTCGCCCTGCGGCGCGAGACGGGCAGCTGGGCCGGGGCCGTGGCCAAGTATAATGGCTCCAGCGGCAAGCGCGCCGCCGCCTATCAGTGCAAGATCAAGCAACAGCTGGTCAGCCTGGGTGCGAAGTCCAGTGCCGATCTGGTTGGCAATGCCGCCTGCACGGATGACAATGGCACCAGCGTGGCCCCGGCGACCCGCCGCGCCTTTGAAAAGCATAACGAGAATATCCCGGTCGGCTGACCTGCCCACGGCCGG
Organism: Hydrogenophaga intermedia; assembly: GCA_943371025.1. Classification (GTDB taxonomy): domain Bacteria; phylum Pseudomonadota; class Alphaproteobacteria; order Azospirillales; family Azospirillaceae; genus Niveispirillum. Next base: position 28,415 of record CALRTC020000021.1, on the reverse strand, counting down.
TCTTCTGCACTGTGCTAACGGCCGCATAACAAGGCCGTGACATGCCGTCCGGTCTGTCGGTGCCATGACAGCCATGTGTTTGCCGGACTGGTATCCAATCACGGGATGACGCAGTTAAAGGGCCGAATTCAATCGTCGGCGCCGAAAATATGTCGCGTTTGTCAGCCCTGCCCCCGGTTGGCCGGGCCATCCTGGCCCAGATTTCCGCCGTCGCCCTGTTCAGCAGCATGAACGCGATGGTGAAATGGCTGGGCGCCAGCTACCCGATCAGCCAAGTCGTATTCTTCCGGGCCTTTGTCGCCCTGCTGGTGCTGATGCCCTTCATCTGGCGGGCGGGCGGTATCGCGTCGCTGCGGACCAGGCGTCCGCTGGGCCATGTGGCCCGCAGTCTGATCGGCGTCACGTCGATGAGCGTCGGCTTCACCGCCATTTCCTACCTGCCGCTGGCCAATGCTTCGGCCTTTGCCTTCACAGCGCCACTGTGGACGACGCTGCTGGGTATCCTCGTGCTGGGGGAGAGGGTGCGGTGGCGGCGGGCTATGGCGCTGGCAACCGGATTCGTCGGTGTTCTGGTCATGCTGCGCCCGGATGCCAACCTGGTGCGGGAGGCCATGGCCGGCGGCCCGGTGGCCATTGGCAGCCTGCTGGCCCTGACCTCGGCGGCGCTGGCGGCATGTGCCATGATTTCCATCCGCCGCCTGTCCTCCACCGAGCCCAGCACGACCATCGTCTTCTATTTCATGCTCTGCGGATCGATCCTTGCCGGTCTGGTGACAATCCCGCGCTTCGTCATGCCGACGGCGCATGATGCCGTGCTGTTCATCGCGCTGGGTGTCGTCGGCGGCATTGCGCAATTGCTGCTGACCATGGCCTATCGCGGCGCACCCGTGGCGGTGATCGCACCATTCGATTATACAGCCATGTTGTGGGCAACGACCTATGGCTTCCTGATCTGGGATGAGGTGCCGCACCCGATGGTGGCGCTGGGCGCCCTGATCGTCATCGGCAGCGGCGTCTATATCACCTGGCGGGAAGCCAAGCTGGGCGTGGCTGACGACAGCAAAGCCGGCAGCAGTACGAAGAACAGTTGAGATGAATTATCGCCACGCTTTCCATGCCGGCAATGCCGCCGACGTCATGAAACACGCCGTCCTGGCCTGGCTGCTGGAGCGGCTGGGCACCAAGGACACGCCGTTCTTTGTGCTGGACACCCATGCCGGCATCGGCCGCTATGATCTGGAGGATCAGGCGGCCCTGCGGACGGGCGAAGCACTGCGCGGCATCCGACGTGTGCTGGCCGGTCCGGTGGCCGATCTGCCCGCATCGACAGGCCCCTATCTGGATGCCATCGCGGCGCTGAACAGCGATGTTCCGCCCCCCTCCCCCATCCGGCATTATCCTGGTTCGCCCTGGCTGGCGCGACAGCGGATGCGTGAAGGCGACAGGCTGGTCCTGGCTGAACTGCATGCCGACGATGTGCAGACCCTGCGTCGGCTGTTCCACGGCGATCGGCAGGTCGCCGTCCACCACATGGATGGCTGGCTGTCGCTGAAGGCGCATCTGCCACCGAAGGAACGCCGCGGTCTGGTCGTCATCGACCCGCCGTTCGAGGCGCCTGACGAATATGAGCGCATGGTCGCGGCCCTGGCCCTGGCGCACCGCCGCTGGGCCACGGGCCAATACCTGCTCTGGTATCCCGTGAAGGACCGGGCCACCGTCTGGCGGTTCCACCAGATGCTGGAGGATACGGGCATTCCCCGCATGCTGGCGGCGGAACTGTGCTGGTCCGATGATGACCGTTCCGACCGTTTGAACGGGTCAGGCCTGATCCTGGTTAACCCGCCCTGGAAAGCGGATGATACCTTGGCGGAGATGCTGCCGGCGCTGCAGAAGGCGTTGGCCGCCGGCGCCGGCCCGGCCGGCTGTCATTGGATCCGCGACGAGAACGGGCATATCCCGTGACCAGCGCCCGCGCTGGTTTATTTACCTTCATCTTTCGGTCACTGTTGGCACCTTGCAGGCGCCTTCGGCTTAGGTCACAGTGCTTAACATTGTTATGACGCACCCGATCGTATGCTGAACTTTGGGGTGGGGCGTCATGGGCGGATTGTGACAGGGGGACCAGGGATGCTTCATACGCCGCGTCGGCCATTCATGGCGGAAGTGCAGATGGCCAAGCGAAATGGCGCCCGTCCGGGCGCTGATGGCAAGGAAGCATCAGTTGCCACGCCAAGCTTGCCGGCACCGGCGCCCGTGGTGAATGTGAATGTCGACAATGGAGAGGTCATCGCCGCCATCAGTGCGCTGGGCCATAAGCTCGACAAGTTCCTGTCGGTCGACCATACCCATATCGAGCAGATCCAGATCGAAATCTCCGACATTGCTGGCCGTATCAAGGCCACGAAGGTGGAGATGGCAGCCCTGCGCCACCCGCTGTCGGATGAAGACAAGTTCCAGGAAGCCAGCGAGCAGTTGAGCGCGGTCGTCCGGGCCACGGAAGCCGCGACCAACATCATCATTTCCGCCGCCGAGGAGGTGGAGGACATTGTCAACGAGGTCCGCGCCCAGCTTCCAGAGGGCTATCAAAGCAGCCGCCTGAAGGACCTGAACGATGTCACGCTGCGCATCTTTGAAGCCTGCAATTTCCAGGACCTGACGGGTCAGCGCATCACCAAGGTGGTGCAGGCATTGTCCTTCATCGAAGAACGCATCGACAGCATGATGTCGGTGTGGAACTCCAAGGAGTTCGAGGCCCTGCCTCTGCCGCCGAACATCGCCAAGAAGGACGAAGGGCTGGATCTGCACGGGCCGGCCAATACGCCCGCCGCCGGCATCTCCCAGGCCGACATCGACGCGCTGTTCGATTAACGACTCCGCGCCGACGAAGACCGCATGCCGCAAAGCGGCAGGATGGTCAGGCCACGCTGCGCCTGACCATCTCTTCCAGCCGGCTTGTCCGCATATAAAGGCTGTGGCTGCGTTCCAGCAGAGAGCGCAGTGCGGACGGCAAGCCGGGATTGTCCGGCCCCGACGGATCGGAACAGACTTGGCCGCCCGACAGGGCGTAATCGTCCCCGACAGCCTGCGCCTGGGTCAGTTCCCCGGCATGTACGGCCTTCTGGGCCAGCATCCAGGCCATGACCTGGGTCAGCCGACTGGTAACGCGCATGGATTCATAGGATGCCTGCAGGCGCAAGGTCGGCACCAGCGTACGCTGGTCCGCCGCCTCCTGATAGGCGACATAGTTTCTGGCTTCGACCAGCAAACCCATGGTCTCTTCATAGGCCCGGTTGAAGAAGGCTGTCGGTCCGTTCACCCGCTTCTCCTTCCCCTTCTGTGCCAACGGGCGCCTGCCCCGCCGTCACATCACTGTAACGACGAGCCACCCTGTCTGACAACCGGTGCGAAAGCACATGTCACGGGAGTTGAAGGACTTTTTTGGCATGGAACTTTTTCCATCGGCGGGGCCTTGACGCCCCGTCAGGGACTTCCCACCTGAAATTTGTGGCAGTGACGCCCAATCGATGGGGTCACGGGTCGCCACAATAAAGGGGGCCGGCCGATATCGGGGGTCCCGATCTGCAACGTATCGCTCGTGGAGGATACCCATGCGTAGCTATGATCTGTCGCCGCTGTTCCGTTCGACCGTCGGTTTCGACCGCATGACCCGTCTGCTGGAAAATGCGCTGAACGGCGACGACAACGCCAACAATTCCTACCCCCCGTACAATATCGAGAAGTTGGGCGATGATCAGTATCGCGTGACCATGGCGGTCGCGGGCTTCTCCCTCAACGATCTGGAAATCACCGCGCATCCCAACCTGCTGATTGTGCAGGGCAAGGCCAAGGAGGCCGAGGGTGCGGTCTATCTGCATCGCGGCATCGCGGGCCGTGCGTTCGAGCGCCGGTTCCAGTTGGCCGATCACATCCGCGTTTCCAATGCCAAGCTGGAAAACGGCCTGCTGCATATCGAACTGGTGCGGGAAGTGCCGGAGGCCATGAAGCCCCGTTCCATCCAGATCGCCACCAGCACCCCGTCAGCCAGCCTGCCGACGCGTGAGGCGGCCTGATCGAACCTGGTCGCGGCGGCCACAACCGTCGCGACCATGCCTGCGTGACCGTCACCTGGAGCTGAAATTAAAAGAGGGCCGCCTTAACAGCGGCCCTCTTGATTTTTTTACCCTGTTTCCCTGAAGCCCCGCCCGTTCAACTCTACCGAACGAACGCTTGTAACTTATGTTTCAGTCGCAGGGCGGTCAATCGACAACGGACGTTCTCTAACCCAATCAGTAAAGAAAACGTCATGATTGTTGCCGAATTAGCGCACCTTCACTTGTCAGCACGGGCGTAACCGGCCTGGCGCAACGCATCGCCGATTTCGTCCAGGATGATGGGATCGTCGATGGTTGCGGGCATTTTCCAGGCTTCGCTGTCGGCAATCTTCTGCATGGTCCCGCGCAGGATCTTGCCCGACCGCGTCTTGGGCAGACGTTCCACCACCAGGGCCTGCTTGAAGGCGGCGACGGGCCCGATCTCGTCACGCACCTTCTTCACGACTTCCGCCAGGATCTCGTCGTGGCTGCGCTCCACCCCACGTTTCAACACGATGAAGCCCAGCGGCAACTGGCCCTTCAACTCGTCCGCCACGCCAATGACCGCACATTCCGCAACGTCCGGGTGACCGGACAGCACCTCCTCCATTGCCCCGGTGGACAGGCGGTGGCCCGCGACATTGATGATGTCGTCGGTGCGGGCCATGACATAGATATAGCCGTCATCATCAATGAAGCCGGCGTCGGAGGTCTGATAATAGCCCGGGAAGTCGGCCAGATAGCTTTTGTAGAACCGGTCGCGCGCATTCCACAGGGTGGGCAAGGTGCCCGGTGGTAGGGGCAGACGGGCGACGATGGCGCCGATATCGCCGCGCTTCACTTCCGTTCCGTCGGCGGCCAGGACGCGGATGTCCCAGCCCGGCAACGGGACAGCCGTGCTGCCATATTTCACCTTCATCAATTCCATGCCCAGCGGATTGCCGGCGACAGGCCAGCCGGTTTCCGTCTGCCACCAATGGTCGATGACCGGCACCTTCAGATGCGTTTCCGCCCAGTTCAGCGTATCGGGGTCGGACCGTTCACCGGCCAGGAACAGCGCCCGCAGGCTGGAGATGTCGTGGTTGACGATCAGTTCGGCATTCGGGTCTTCACGCTTGATGGCACGGAAGGCCGTGGGGGCGGTGAAGAAGGTGGCGACCTTGTGGTCGGCGATGACGCGCCAGAAGGCGGCGGCATCCGGCGTGCCCACCGGCTTGCCTTCATAGATGATCGTCGTGCAGCCATGCAGCAGCGGGCCATAGACGATATAGCTGTGCCCGACGACCCAGCCGACATCGCTGGCGGCCCAGAACACCTCCCCCGGCTTCACACCATAGAAATGTTCCATGGTCCATTTCAGCGCCACGGCATAGCCGCCGGCATCGCGGACCACGCCCTTGGGCTGGCCCGTGGTGCCGGAGGTGTAAAGAATATAGAGCGGGTCTGTGGCTTCGATCGACACACAGGCCGCCGGCTCGGCGGCAGCGGCGGCGCTGGCCCAGTCAACATCACGGCCGGCGATCAGATTGGCCTGCACCTGCGGACGCTGGAAAATGATGCAGCTGTCGGGCTTATGCGTGGACTGTTCGATCGCCGCGTCCAGCATGGGCTTGTAAGGTAGCACCTTGCTGCCCTCGATGCCGCAGCTTGCCGTCACCATGACCTTGGGCGTGGCGTCATTGATTCGGGTCGCCAGTTCATGCGGGGCGAACCCGCCGAACACGACGGAATGCACGGCACCGATGCGGGCGCAGGCCAGCATGGCCACCACCGCTTCGGGGATCATCGGCATGTAGATGATGACGCGGTCGCCCACGCCCACCCCCTGGTCGCGCAGCACCCCGGCAAAATGCGACACCTGGTCCAGCAGCTGGGCATAGGTGATGGATGTCTTGGTCTTGGTGACGGGGCTGTCATAGATCAGGGCAGCCTGATCGGCGCGACCAGCAGCGACATGCCGATCCAGGGCGTTGTGGCAGATATTCAGCCGTCCGCCGCGATACCAGCGGTAGAAGGGCTTGTCGCTGTCATCCAGGATGGTGGTGGGGAACTGGTCCCAGTCCACGTCGCGGGCCGCTTCCGTCCAGAACCGGACGGGATCGGCCATGGACTGATTGTAGACTTCCTGATAGCGCCCGGTCATCACGCCGCCTCCCCTGCTTTTCGTGCTATGCCCCAAGGCATGTTCTCCTGGGGCCGTGGCATCATGTACGTTTGAACGACTTCAGAAGAACTGACATGGGAACCCATGTCTGCTACTGGAAACTAAATCAGCAAGACCGCTTGCAGCTTTCATCCCCGACCTTGGTCTGCGGCATTCGCGACCTGCCCCGTTTCCCCCCGTGAGTCCGCGTAAATGATTGTCGACAGCCGCCATATCCTGTTCTCGCCCGAAGCGATCCGGGAAGCCCTGAAGACCTATCGAACCCTGTTTCCCCAAAAGCAGCCGCCAGGGCTGATCGGCCCCATCGTGATCCGCAGCGAGACACCGCTGGTTCTGGGCATCAAGATCCAGGCCATGGGCTCCACCGTCTATCGCCAGATCGAGATGGAGGAGAGCGAGCTGGCAGCCATGCTGATCGTCTATTGCCGGAAGTTGAAGATCCCCCTTCCCCGCACCGCCGACAAGTCCCTTGAGGTCGAGGGGGACAATATCGCCCTTATGGTGTCCAAGGCGGTGGTTGATATCGGCTGAAGGGTGGCCGTGCAGCGATCATTGTCAGACCGCCATCCAGGATGTTAACCATGGTGTCCAAGGCTGCGGCCTGGATTTGCCATGCGTGAGGGCTCGCCCATGTCTTTCGACGCTTACCTTGCCAATATCCAGGCGAAAACCGGCAAGTCCGCGGACGAATTGCGGGCAGAAGCATTTGGCAAAGGCTTTGCCGATGCGGGCGGGTTGATGGCGGGCGTGAAGGCCGGGCAGATCGTCGATTGGCTGAAAAGTGAGTATGACCTGGGCCATGGTCATGCCATGGCCATCGTGGCCTATCTAAAGGGCAAGCGGAACTGACCTTCAGCGATCGGCCTGACGGTTCACCACCGCCGTGACGGGCGCCAGCACGACGCCACGGTCGCGCAGCCCCGCTGACCAAGCCGACAGGCGTTCCAGACTGACCGGATTGCTGACTTCCGCAAAGCCGACGGCGACGCCATTGGCCTTGGCCAGCCGTTCGAGCTGTGCCAGCTGGGCATCAATGCCAATGGCCGACGGAACCCGGTCGATCTGCAGGTCCGACAGTGCCCGCGGCAGGGACAGTTCCTTGGCCACCGCGGCCGCTTTGCTGCCGGCAACCTGCCACAGGTCAAGATAGATCAGCCCGCGACGCTGGATTTGCAGGAAAACGCCGCGCACATTGTCGCGCTGTGTCAGGAACGCGGTACCGCTGTCGGTCTTGGACGTCAATCCGACATAGCCCGTGAAGGCGGCCAGACTCGATTCCAGACGACGGGTGTTTTCCTCGTCCGAAAGACTGGTCAGCAAGGTGTTGGGTCCCGGGTCGCTGGCCGGGAAACCCAATGGCTGCATGGGCACCGACAGCAACACCTCGTGCCCTTTCGAGCGCGCCTCATCCACCTTGGCCTGAAGGTTCTCCCCACCCGGATCAAAGGCAAAAGTCACGGCACCAGGCAGCCGGTCGATGGCGGCGTGGGTCGCTTGCCCCGCCATGCCCATTCCGGTCAGGACAATCGCGATACGCGGGCGCGTATCCTCCTGCGGGAACGGCCGCGCATAATATTGCCAAGGCGCAGTGCCATCGGGCCCGACGCGCGGCACCCGCCCAACCCGCAACCGCTCCAGCAAGGTGTCGTTGCGCGACGGGGTCAGGGTGACTGGCATGTCCACGGGGTCCAGCGGCACCTCTTCCGCCGGGGCTGCAGTCGCGGCATCGGCAAATCGGGGCGATCCGTCAGGCAGCATCACCGGCACCTGGCTGCCCAGCCCCCGCGCCGCCTCCAGCCGCGCCATCGTCGTCGGCGCCATGATGGCAAGCCAGCCAGCGGTCCCGGCCAAGGCCAGCACCGCGGCCAGGGCCGCAACCAGCGGGGGGGGCGGACGTTTGCGCGGGGCCTTGGGCTTCGCCTCCTTGGCGGTGCGAAGCGTGAGGTTGAATTCATCCGCGTCGGCCAGCAGATCATCGCCAGCATTATGCGCATCGGCAGCCGCGCGGCGGCGACCGAAGGCAAACAGCCGGCCCAACCCCTTGCGCACGCCAGACTTGCCGGACGAGGGGGCGGTGGCGCCGCCCTTCCGTTTCACGCCGAAGCGCGACGCCAATATGGCCGCGCTGCCGCTATCGGCCTCGCCGCCCTTGGCGCCGGTTTTCGGCTTCTTGTTCTTGGCGAAGGGAAACAGGGCCACGGTCAGCGATGCTTGGTCAGTTGGTATGTTTTGCCTGGGAGAACAAGGCGATGCCGCGCAGCAGGTCAAGCGCGCGCGCCAATTGGTAATCGACGGGCGCCGGTGCGCTGTCGTTGGCCGCCGCCGGTGCGGGGGTGTTGCTGGTCGCCGGCGGGGGGGCGGCCGGAGCAGGGGTTGTCGTCGCCGCCGGCGGCTGGGCCGGCTTGGCACCGGGGTCGGTGTTGCGCAGGGCGTTGGGCAGGTCCGCCTCACGACGGCGCTGCGCCACCTGGGCCAGTTCTTCCACCTTGGCGGGCTGCACCTCGATGTCCGGGGTGATGCCCAGCTGCTGGATCGACCGGCCCGACGGCGTATAATAGCGTGCAGTCGTCAGGCGCATGGCGCTTTGCTGCCCCTGCAACGGGATGATGGTCTGCACCGATCCCTTGCCGAAACTCTGCGTACCCATGACAACGGCGCGCTTATGGTCCTGCAGCGCGCCCGCGACGATTTCGGAAGCTGACGCCGAGCCGCCATTGATCAACACCACCACCGGCAGGCCTTCGGCCACATCGCCGGGCTTGGCCGTATAACGGTCGCCTTCCTTGCCACCGCGGCCGCGGGTGGAGACAATTTCCCGTCCCTTTTCCAGGAACGTGTCGGAAACCGACACCGCCTGGTCCAGCAGGCCGCCGGGATTATTGCGCAGATCCAGCACAAAGCCGGCGAGCTTCGGCCCGATCTGTTCCTTCAGCTTGGCCATGGCCTTATCCAGACCCGGCTGGGTCTGTTCGTTGAAGCTGGAGATACGGATATACCCGATATTTTCTTCCGCGCGGAACCGCACCGACTGCACCTTGATGCTCGCACGCGTCAGGTTCAGCTGGATGGGTTCCGCCGCGGTCTGGCGGCGGATGGTCACCTTGATGTCACTGCCCACGGGGCCGCGCATCTTCTCCACCGCGTCGTTCAGCGACAGGCCGACGATCGGTTCATCATTCAGATGGGTGATATAGTCGCCGGGCTGGACGCCGGCGCGGGCCGCCGGTGTGTCATCCATGGGGGAAATCACCTTGACCAGACCGTTTTCCGTCGTCACCTCGATACCCAGGCCGCCGAACTCGCCCCGGGTCTGAACCCGCATATCCGCGAAATTCTTCTTGTTCAGGTAGGAGGAATGGGGATCGAGCGATGTCAGCATCCCGTCGATCGCCGCTTCGATCAGCTGCTCATCCGATACTTCCTCGACATATTCGGAGCGCACACGCTCGAACACGTCGGCGAACAGATCCAGTTGCTTGTAGGTTTCGGATTTCAGCGGTTCACGCGCCCCAGCCTCTGGCATCATCACCACGGGCGTGGTGAAAGCCAGAAGGGCCGCAATGGCGGCATTGGAGAACAGCTTGCTCATCATCAACCATGTCCTTTGCCGTCGGAGGCTGCCAGGCCGCGCGCGGGGTTGACCGGCTGACCGCCGCGCCGCAGCTCGTAATACAAGGTCGGGTCCCCATCACCCGACAATAGACCCACAGGCTCCCCGCCCAGCACGCGCTGTCCCACCTGGGCGTCGATACGTCCCAGGCCGGACAACAAGGAATGATATCCGTTGGCATGTTCAAGGATCAAGAGAAGCCCGTATCCTTTGAACGGTCCCGCGAACATCACTGCCCCGTCGGCAGGCGCCACAACAGCCGCCCCCGCCCGTCCGCGATAGGTCAGGCCCCGGCTGGTGGCGCCGACCTCGTCTGCCTCACCGTACCGGGTCACGACTTTGCCGCCGACCGGTGCCACCATGCCGCCCAGGATGCCGGCCGATTGTGGTTCCGATGGGGCACGGTTCAGGCCCGCGATCTTGTCGCGGGCGCGCTTCTCACGCTCGGCCTCGGCCAGCGCCTGTCGCTTGCGGTCGGCCTCGGCCTTGCGCGCGGCCTCGGCCTTTCTTTCCGCTTCCAGCTTCTCGATCAGTTCCTTCAGGTCGCCGGCCCGTTCGGCCAGCGACGCCATCTGCGTTGCCACACGGGACCGTTCTGCGTCGGTGCCGCGCGACACGTCCTCACGCCGCGCCACCAGGCTGGCCAGATCCTTCTGCCGGATGGCCAGGCTTTCGGCGGCCCGTGCCGTCTTCTCCTTCTGCTGCGCCAGTTTCTGGCGCAGATCAACCAGGCCCTGCAGCTCCCGCGACAGGGCGTCGGCCCGGTTCTTCAATTCCGGCACGGCAGACCGCAGCAGCAGGGCACTTTTCACCGTGTCGCTGGGGGATTGCGGGGCGGCGATCATGGCATCGGGCGGCAGGCGCGAAAGCCGTTGCAGGGCGCCCAGCAAATCAGCCAGAGCGGCGCGATCGGACTCGATCTTCGCCAGCCGCCCCTTCTCTTCCCCGCCCAGGTCGGCCAGGGCGCCTTCCAGCCGCGCCAGTTCGTCGGACTGCACGCGCTGCTGCTCCGCCGCTTCGACCGCACGGGCGCGCAGATCGGCCAGTTCCTTTTCCAGTGCGTCAGCCTTGGCGTCCAGTTCAGCCTTGGTCTTGTCCGCCTGTTTCAGGTCCCGTTCAACCTGCTGCAGCTGCTTGCTGGGGTCCGGCTGCTTCTGCTGGGCGAATGCCGGGGCGGCCAGCAGGGCCGGCGACAACAGCAAGAACAGCGGAACGCGACGGGATGCCAAGGACGCCTGCTCGAATCAACGGGGGTGACAGGATGAAGAACGGTAGCCAAACCCTTGATAGGGCAAGGATCAGCCGCACACCAACCGACTGGGACAGCAGTGTAGGGACATAAAGGGGCGGCGTCGACGGGGAAAGGTCAACCCGCCCCCGCCAGCAACCATTCGCGCAGCGGCGCCCAGACCTTCGCCTTGGCCCCGCCGCTGACGATCATGCCAATATGGCCCAGCGACGGCTGCCAGACGGTGGCTCCGGGAATGGCGGTCCCCAGCGCGGCGGCCGACGCCGGGGGGACGATACGGTCCCGTGCCGGCACGATGACCAGCGACGGACAGCGCAGTTCATCCGGCCGGACAGGCTGGTCGGCGACGCGCCATTCACCGCGGCCGGGCGTATTGGCCCCATACCAGTCGGCCAGGCACTCCCGCGCGATGGCAGCAGGCAGGCTGACCCCGTCATTCAGCCAATCCTCCAGCGCCACGAAATCGTCCGCATCGTCTGCCGCCATGTCCATCGCGGCGAACCGGCTGAATTTCTTCAACGCCAGCAACGGGTCCAAGGTGGCAAACAGGGTCTGAACCCCGTCCACCGGCAATTCACCCAGTACGCGCATCACCGGGGCGAAGGGCGCCAGCAGCGCCGCCGTCCGTTGCGCCGCCGCCTGATCATCGGCATGGAAATCCCATGGTGTCGCCAGGGCCACGAATCCGGCCACCAGATCCGGCCGCCGCAGGGCCGCCGCCAAGGCCAGCATCCCGCCCATGCAGTAACCCACCAGGGTGACCGGGCCCCCGACGCGCGCGCAAGTCGCCTCCAGCGCCCGGACCAGACGACCGGCGATGACGTCCGTCAGGTCGAAGGCGCGTTCCCTGGCACCGGGATAGCCCCATTCCAGCAGCAGGGGCCGGACGCCGCCGCCGCCGGCCGCATCCCCCCCCTGCCCCGCCAGCCAGCGCAGCAGGCTTTTGCGCCAGGACAGGTCCAGGATGTAGCCGCGATTGACCAGGGACGGGACGAACAGCACCGGCCTGCCCGTCGTCCCCAGCTCCAGCAGTCGGGTCGTCCCTTCCTGCCAGACCGTCGGCGCATCCTCCACATCGCGCTGATAGGGATGCCGGCGATAGCGTTCGACCCCCGTCAGGAACAGGTCGAGTCGCCGCCGCATCTCCCGGTCCACCTGCGCGGCAAAGGGGGCGATGGCCTCAGCCGGCAGGGGGCCGTCGGGTGGATTTGCGCCGCCCAGATGCTGGAGCAGGCTTTGCCGCAACGTCGCCGCCCGTTCCCGCACCGTCGGGTGCCAATGCGGCCAGTTCGCGTTCAAGAGCGGCAATCCGGCCGGAGAGCTGAGCAATATCGCCATCCCCGTGCCCAGATGCAGTCCCAGCGGGCGTGGCCCCTGCCGCAGCGGCGGTGGGCCCGGCGGCTCCGGTCTTCTGTTCGTCATGGCTTTCCGTCCCCTTCGCGCCGGGTGCAGGCCACAGCGTCTTCATCATGTCCAGCCACGGGTTCGCGGCAGCGGCCGATCCCAGGGTCTGTTCCCATACGCCGTTGATGCTCAGGGCCGTCTGTCCGAAGGCGGTCATGGTCCGGGCCAGACTGTCGGCCACCGTCGGGTCAGCGCAAAGAGCTGCCCACTGATCCTGCCAGAGGTCCATATAGCGGCGCGCCAGCTCATCCATCGCTGGCGGTTCATCGCGTTCGCTCACCCGCGTCTCCACCTTGCGCTCAAAGGGGGCCGGGGCGACCCCCGGTATCGTCCCACAGCATAATTGAACCCGCCCGGGCGCCAAACAATAGTTACATCGCCAACATTCGCCATTGCGGAAGGCTTGCGCTGCGACCGCGTAATGACGTACTTGTTGATATAACGATCCGCAGCATCGACGATCACATCGACACGGGGGAAACGACGCCAAATGGCTGAAAAAGAAGACACCAAGCCCGCGCCGGTGACCATTAAGAAATACGCGAACCGGCGTCTCTACAATACCGCCACCAGCAGCTATGTCACGCTTGACCATCTGTGCCAGATGGTCAAGGACGGGACGGATTTCGTCGTGTATGACGCCAAGACGGGTGACGACATCACCCGTTCCGTCCTGACGCAGATCATCGTGGAGGAGGAGTCGAAGGGTCAGAACCTGCTGCCCATCCCCTTCCTGCGCCAGTTGATCAGCTTTTACGGCGACAACATGCAGTGGCTGGTTCCCCGCTACCTGGAACATTCCATGAAGTCCTTCACGGGAAACCAGGACAAGATGCGGGAATATTTCCAGAACACGTTCGGGGGGATATTCCCCTTCGGCGGGTTCGAGGAGATGAGCAAGCAGAACATCGCCCTGTTCGAACGCGCCATGCGCATGTTCAGCCCCTTCAACAATGAGGGGGTCGCCGGCGCCGCCGTGACGGACGCTGTGCCGGCCACCGAGGCCAAGCCCAAGGCGGAGGACAAGTTCTCCGAACTGCAAAAGCGTCTGGACGAATTGCAGAGCCAGATGGAAAACCTGACCAAGCGCAAGGACTGAACGTCCGGCACGCCAGCAACCGACAGTGATGAAACCCGCGCCGATCCTGTCGGCGCGGGTTTTCGCATTCGGGGGCAAAGGCTTGCCCGGCCGGGCAATGCGCACATGAAAATCCGCCGGGCGGCCCTGCGTGCCCGTCTGTTGCGCCGGGGGGTATGGTGCCTATAATCCGGCGCTTTCCATGGTCATCCGCGTGAGATCGACAGGGGAGCCGGCAGCCGTGACCAATCCTACCGCCCGCGACAGCCACGGGGCACCCGTGCCCGTCGGCATCATCATGGGCAGCCAGTCCGACTGGACCACCATGAAGCATGCGGCCAATGTCCTGACCGAGCTGGGTGTGGCGTTCGAAACGCGCATCGTTTCCGCCCACCGCACGCCGCAGCGGCTCTACGACTATGCCAGCAGCGCCAAGGAGCGGGGCATCAAGGTGATCATCGCCGGTGCCGGCGGTGCCGCCCATCTGCCGGGCATGGCCGCGTCGATGACCAGCCTGCCGGTATTGGGCGTGCCCGTGGAAAGCCATGCCCTGAAGGGGCAGGACAGTCTTCTGTCCATCGTGCAGATGCCCGGCGGCGTCCCCGTCGGTACCCTGGCCATCGGCAAGGCCGGCGCCATCAATGCTGGGCTGCTGGCCGCTTCCATCCTGGCCCTGTCGGACAGCCGCCTGGATACAGCCCTGGTGGCGTGGCGCACCCGCCAGACGGAATCGGTCGCCCTCGTCCCCGTGGACGATCCGGCCTGAATGTGACGAAGCCTGAAGGAACTGCAACCATGACCGTGATCCCCCCGGGTTCCATCATCGGCATACTGGGCGCCGGCCAGCTGGGACGCATGACCGCGCTGGCCGCGGCCCGGCTGGGCTACAAGGTGCATGTCTTCGCACCGGAAAGCATGGACAGTTCCTGCGGGCAGGTTGTCGCCCACCACACCCAGGCCGGCTGGCATGATCTGCGTGCACTGGCGCGGTTCGCCGACGATGTCGATATCATCACGCTGGAATGGGAGAATGTGCCCACCTATGCCGTGGAATTCCTGGCCCGCCATGTCGACGTGCATCCAGGCGCCAATGTCCTGGCCGTGGCGCAAGACCGGTTGGCGGAGAAGAATTTCGCCAACAAGCTGGGGATTGGCACCGCACCCTTTCGCGGCGTGAAAAACACCGCCCAGCTGGAAGCGGCCGTTGCCGAGCTGGGCACGCCCGCCATCCTGAAATCCACCCGCATGGGTTATGACGGCAAGGGTCAGCTGCGCATCAATGCCGGCGATGACCTGAGCAAAGCCCTGGACATTATCGGCACCGACGAGGCCGTGCTGGAAGGGTTCGTCGATTTCAGCATGGAAATCTCCGTCATCACCGCGCGACAGGCGTCGGGCACCATGGTGTCCTTCCCGCCGGTGGAGAACCGGCACAAGAACGGCATCCTGGACCAGACGATCGTGCCCGCCCGCATCGACCCCGCCATCGCGGCGGAGGCCGTGCGCATCGCCGAGACGCTGACGGCCGAACTGAAGGTCGTCGGCCTGCTGGCCGTGGAAATGTTCGTGACCCGGGATGGTCGCGTCCTGGTCAATGAAATGGCGCCCCGTCCGCATAATTCGGGTCACTGGTCGATCGACTTCGCCGAAACCAGCCAGTTCGAGCAACTGGTGCGGGCCGTCTGCGGCCTGCCGCTGGGGCCGACAGGGATCATGCGCCCCTGCGTCATGACCAATCTGATCGGGGACGACGTGGATATGTGGGAAGCGCTGGTCGCCGAACCGGGTACCCGCGTGCATCTTTATGGCAAGGGCGATGCCCGTCCCGGCCGCAAGATGGGTCACGTCACCCGCCCGGCGTGAACCAGCCCCAACACCCTGATCTGTCCAAACTATCCCCACCGGCAGGGCCAGGACTTGACCCTGCCCTTGCCAGCCAATAGGCATGGCAGCGACATGCCGGCAACCAGGGGAACAGGACAGATGGCGACGATGCAGGCAAAGCGGCAGCCGATAACACCGGGACGAGATTGTCATCTATGCCCCCGTCTGGTGGAGTTTCGGCTGCGCAACCGCGCCACCTTCCCCACCTATCACAACGCCCCGGTCCCCGCTTTCGGTACCTTGACCGGGCGATTGCTGATTGTGGGTCTGGCACCGGGGCTGCACGGGGCCAACCAGACCGGCCGCCCCTTCACGGGCGATTACGCCGGCGATCTGCTGTACGACACGCTGATCCGGTTCGGCTTTGCCACCGGCACGTATGATCGCCGACCGGACGACGGGGTCGAACTGGCCGATTGCCGTCTGACCAATGCCGCCCGCTGCGTCCCGCCGGAAAACAAACCGACACCGGCCGAAATCGCCACCTGTCGGGATTTTCTGGCCGATGAACTGGCGGCAATGCCGAATCTGAAGGCCATCGTCGCCTTGGGTACGGTGTCACATGCCAGCACCCTTACCGCGCTTGGCAAGCGGCCGGCCCATTTCGCCTTTGGCCATGGTGCCCGGCATGATGTCAAGCCGGGCGTGACACTGTTCGATAGCTATCATTGCTCCCGCTACAATACGAACACTGGCCGATTGACGACCGAAATGTTCCACGCGGTCTTCGCCGCGGTGCGGGATCATATCGACCACAACGGCTGACCCCGTACGGGACCGCCCCTTGCGATCATTGAACAGGCGTCAGGCCCCCAGGGCGGCGCCAACGATGAACCATGCGTACATGGTACCGAAAAAGCCGGTGATGGCCAGAAAGTCGCGAACGTAAGCAGCGCGGGTCATGTCAGCCTCCCTTGTTTCGTGAAGCCAAGGTGACAGAACAAAAAAAGAACATCAAGGCGTTTGTTCCTTTTTTGTTCGCATATCAGACATGGAAACACATGTGCGCGGCGCATGGCGCCACGCGGTCTCCTGGCTTCCCGTTAAAACTCAATGGATGGGGGCGCGTCGTTCCATGCCCCAACTGCCCCAGCTGCCAGGCATGCTGTAGCGTCTTTCGATGGTCTCTCCCCGACCATCGGCCGTCAGCCTTTCCAGCGCCTTCCGCATCCGGTCCATGGTGGCCGCCGGCACCTGCTTGTTACAGGCCATCGACCCGATGGAGCGGGTCAGGCGCATCACCATCCGCACCGGCAATTCCGCCTGCCGGGCCAGAAACGGGGCCGACCAGGCGCCACCAGCGACCAAATCCGCCTTGCCATTGAAAATGGACCCGATATCGGAGGCGACATCCCCCCGGACCAGCACCACGCCCGGCACGCCGCGCGTCAGTTCCCGCAGATGCGCCTCCAACGCGCCGCCGGCCTGGACGGAAATACGAAGCCCCGCCAGATCCGCCGGCGCTGTCAGCCGCCGTTCAAAGCCCAGGGGCGCGAACAGGGCCCACCCCCCCTCCATCAACGGCCCCACCCATTGATAGCGGGGCTGCCTCTCCTCCGTCTGGTTGATCAGGAAGACGCAGGCATTGGCATTCCGTTCCAGCGTCGCCATCGCCTCCGGCCAGGGCAGAACCTTGATCTCATGGGCCAAGTCCGCGTCCTGCATCAACAGCCGGACCTTGTCGGCCGCCAGACCGACCAGTTGTCCTGTCGTCGGATCGATGAAGTTGGCGGGCGGATTCTGCTCGGTCAGCAAAAGCAGCTTCGGGGCGCTTTGGGCAGCCGCAGCGCCGGTGACGACCACCAGGACAGACAACAGAAGAAGCGCGGCACGCCCGGGCGCGCCGCCCCACCGGACCAGTTCGGGATAACGACTGAAAGTCACGCGCGGACTGCCGGAACAGGTGGAAAGGGGCTATCATGCCCCTGATATCGATGACGTTCCACTACGCATCATCCGACTGGATTCGGCAATGCCGACCAGGGAGCTAGACCGATAGACATAGGCCAGCCGCCAGGACCGGCACGGCTTAAATCTCGTCGTAAAGGGTCGATTGGCCAGGCCCGTCGGAGTCGGTGACATCACGCACGCCCATGTTGCGCTGCCATTCACCGCACCAGTCGGTGAAATTGGTCACCGGCATGGCGCCAAAGGGAAAGCGGTCGCTGACGACAGGGGGATAGCGACGGCAATCCCCCTTCGGCCCGCGTTCGCGTACCCCGTGCCCCACCCAGAATCGACAGCTGTAGCAATTGTCGCCGCGGCGCAATTCAATCCCTCCGGTCACATAAACTGTCGCATCGTCGCGTGCGGATGCGACACCGTATCATGGTTCAGGCCAGACGGCTGTCGACAGCCGAACGGCTGCGCAAGGTGCGATGGACGGGGCAGTTGCCCGCGATCTCCAGCAGACGTTGCCGCTGCGCCTCGTCCAGGTCACCTTCAAGCGTGATGACGCGGGTGAACTGGTCCACCTTGCCGCCGGCATTTTCTGTCACCTCTCCCTCACGCGGATCCCGCTTCTCATGCGTTACCACCACGGACACGCGGGTCAGGGGCAGACCTTTGCGGTTGGCGTACATGCGCAGGGTCATGGAGGTACAGGCGCCCAGGGCCGCCTGCATCAGCTCATAGGGGTTGGGACCCAGCCCCGTCCCCCCCACATCCGTCGGCTCGTCGGCGGTAAAGCGGATGCCGGCGGCCGTGACCATGTTGTGGAAGGTGCTCTCCCCCGTCTCCGCCACGGTGACGGGCCCCTCATGCGCCGCCCCCACCGGCTTGGCCGCAGACGGGCTGTCCAGGCGCAGGGCCCGCTTGGCCCAGTTGGAGATCAGGTCCGCGGCAAAGGTCGTGTTGCGCTGGTCGGCAACCAGATGGCCGGCCCCGTCCAGGGCCACGAAGCTTTTGGGGTGTTTGGCCGCGGCCAGGATGCGGTCAGCCTCCGCGATGGGCACGACAGGGTCCTTGGGATCATGCAGCACCAGCAGCGGCCGGCCCAGACTGGCGATGGCCGTCTGCATGTCATGCAGCGCCACATCGGCCACGAAGTCGGCCGTAATCGGCATTTCCCGGTCACCGACATTCAACTGCACGCGGCCATCCCGCTGCATCTCCACCTCACGCCCCGCGATCTTGCCCAGCAATGTATGCGGGCCGGAGGGGGAATTGAGCGTGACGACGGCCCCGACGCTGGGCAGGTCCAGCGCGGCGCGCATCACCGCGGTACCGCCCAGGCTGTGGCCCACCAGCAGGCGCGGCGCCTCGATCTCCTGCGTCAGCGCCGCGGCGGCGGACAGAAGGTCGGCGACGTTGGTGGAGAAATTGGTCTCGTCAAAGGCGCCGCCGCTGCCGCCAAGCCCGGTAAAGTCAAAGCGCAGCACGGCCCAGCCACGTTCGGCCAGCCCCCGGCTGATCCGGGCGGATGCGTGGTAATCCTTGGAGCAGGTGAAGCAGTGGGCGAAGATGGCCGTGGCCACGGGCCGCCCGTCCGGCAGGTCCAGCCGCCCGGCCAGTGTGGCCCCGGTGGAGCCGGCGAAGTTGAAATCCTGCGTCACGCGCGCCATCGTGGCCCCCGTCTGCCCATGTTTCATGTGTCCGGCGCCTAAGCTGGACATGAGAACGGGCGGACGCAAGCCCCTTCGCGCCATATCGGATACGCCATGAAATCCCGTCTCACTGCCTACCCCGTCCTTCCCGGTCAGCAGAGCCCGTCGCGGGTCGACCTGACGGACAATCAATACAAGCACAAGGGATTCATGGATTTCTCCGTTATGCGCCTGCGCCATGAGCGGTTTTCCGGCGGCATGACGCCGGAGATCGAGCGCGATGTCTGCCACCGCGGATCGGCCGTTGCCATCGTCCTTTACGATCCCAAGGCCGATTTGCTGGTCATGATCGAGCAGTTCCGCGTCGGCGCCTATGCCGCCGGGGTCAACCCCTGGATGCTGGAATTCGTGGCCGGCATGGTGAAGCCGGGTGAGGACCCCGCCGATGTCGCCGTACGCGAGGCGATGGAGGAGGCCAACTGTACCCCGCGCGATGTCCGCCTGATCTACACCATGCTGCCCAGCCCCGGCGGCTGCGCGGAAATCGTGGAACTTTACGCCGGTCTGGTCGACAGCACCGGTCTGGGCGGCATCCATGGCATTGAGGCGGAGGTGGAGGATATCCGCGTCCATCTGGTTCCCGCCGATACCGCCATCGCACTGATGGATGCCAATCAGGTGGCCAGCGGCTTCACCCTGCTGGGCCTGAGCTGGTTCGCCCGCCACCGGGACCAGTGGCGACGGGACTCAGGTGTGGTTTAATAAATTCTACACACTGCAATGCGTGGCGCGACAATCTGCAGTGCGAAGGCGCCCCCTGGCATTCACAGGAAATCGCCGCCATATTGACCCGCATGTTTCACACGAAGAACGGGTCAAATAGCCGTGGATGTACGCAACGGATTTCTGGACAGCATCGGCCGCACCCCGCTGATCCGCCTGAAGGGGCCGTCTGACCTGACGGGCTGCGACATCTATGGCAAGGCGGAATTCCTCAATCCCGGCGGATCGGTAAAGGACCGCGCGGCGCTGGCCATTGTGCAGGACGCCATTGAGCGGGGGCAACTGCGGCCCGGCGGCACCATCGTGGAAGGGACCGCCGGCAATACCGGCATCGGCCTGGCCCTCGTCGGCAATGCCCTTGGCTTCAAGACCGTCATCGTCATGCCGGAGACGCAGAGCCAGGAAAAGAAGGACATGCTGCGCCTGTGCGGGGCCGATCTGCGTCTGGTGCCGGCGGTACCTTTCAAGGATCCCGGCAATTACGTGCATGTCTCCCGCCGCATCGCCGAGGAACTGGCCGCCACGGAACCGAACGGCGCCATCTGGGCCAACCAGTTCGACAATCTGGCGAACCGCGAAGGTCATCGGCGTACCACGGGCCCCGAAATCTACAGCCAGCTTGATGGTAAAATCGATGCCTTTACCTGCGCCACCGGCACGGGCGGAACGCTGGCCGGCATCGCGCTGGCCCTGAAGGAACGCAAGCCGGATGTCCGGATCGTGCTGGCCGACCCGCTGGGTTCCGCCCTTTACCACTGGAAGAAGACCGGTGAGTTGAAGGCCGAGGGCAATTCCATCACGGAGGGAATCGGCCAGGGCCGGGTCACCGCCAACCTGATCGACGCGCCCATCGACGACGCCGTGCAGGTATCGGACGAGGAGGCACTGCCCATCATCTTCGATCTGCTGAAGAATGAGGGGCTGGTGCTGGGCGGCTCCAGCGGCATCAATGTCGGCGCCGCGATCAAGGTCGCCCGCGACCTGGGGCCCGGCCACACGATCGTGACCATCCTGTGCGACGGCGGCTCGCGCTATCAATCGAAGCTGTTCAATCCCGCCTTCCTGCGCGAAAAAGGATTGCCGGTGCCCCACTGGCTGGAATGAACTGACGACGACAAGGCGGAGAGACGATGACCCTGCTGTTCCGTGACGATCCGTATCAGGTGGAAGCCGAGGCGGTGGTGGTGGCGGCAGGGCCGGAGGGCATCCGCCTGGACCGGACGCTGTTCTATCCCAATGGTGGCGGCCAGCCGGGCGACAGCGGCGTGCTCACCTGGGACGGCGGCTCGGCGATCATCATCGATTCGCGCAAGGCCGACCCCTTGGTCGAACGCGGGGATCAGGTCCTGCATATCCCCGCCCCCGATGCCGCCCTGCCGCCGGTGGGCGCCCGGGTGACGCAAACGATCGATTGGGACCGCCGACATCGGCACATGCGCATGCATACGGCCCTGCATCTGCTCTGCGCCGTCGTGCCGGGGGCGGTGACGGGCGGACAGGTGGGCGCTGATCGGTCCCGCCTGGACTTCGACGTGCCGTCGGCCAGCCTGGACAAGGATCAGATCGAAAAATCGGTCAACGACCTGATCGCCGGCGACCATCCCGTGCGTGAACGCACCATCACCGATGCCGAACTGGAAGCCACGCCCGATCTGGTGCGCACCATGTCGGTGAAGCCGCCAACCGGCAGTGGCAGCGTCCGCCTTCTGCAGATCGGCACCGAAGACGCCCTGATCGATCTTCAACCCTGTGGCGGCACGCATGTGGCGCACACGGGCGAGATCGGCGGCATCACCATCGTGAAGATCGAAAACAAGGGCAAGCAGAACCGCCGCGTGCAACTGGTGTTGCGGGACTGATATCGCGGCAGGCATAAGCGGGAGGCGACCATGGCCAACGAAGATGCAGAGGGCGGCACGTCCGCCGCCACGCTGATCGAGGAAACTATCCAGTCCCTGGGGGATTGGCGCGGTGCCATGCTGGCGCAGGTCCGCGCCCTTATCCATGAAGCGCTGCCGGATGTGGTGGAGACCTGGAAATGGCGGGGGGTGCCGGTCTGGGAACGGAACGGCATCATCTGCACCGGCGAAAGCTATAAGGACAAGGTGAAGCTGACCTTTGCCAAAGGGGCATCCCTGTCTGATCCGGCCGGGCTGTTCAATTCCAGCCTGGACGGCAATACCCGCCGCGCCATCGATATTCTCGAAGGCCAGTGCCTGGATGCCGCCGCGTTCAAGGATCTGGTCCGCGCGGCGGCCGCGCTGAACCAGCCGAAGCGGTCGCGCTGACCTTGTAGAAACAGACGCGGCCTGACCTGTATAGTGCCCGCCAATGGATGCAAGGACCGGAGAAAGTGTGATGACGGACCCGTTGGTTTCCCCCCTGTGGCTGGAAACGGAACTGCACAATCCCAGGCTCCGCATCCTGGATGCCTCCTGGCATATGCCGGCAGCCAAGCGCAACCCCAAGGCGGAATGCGTGGAAAAACGTATCCGGGGCGCACAGTTCTTCGACATTGACGGGATTTCCGATCACGGCACCCCCCTGCCCCACATGCTGCCGTCACCCGAAGCCTTTGCCGATGCGGTGTCAGCGCTGGGTGTGTCGTCGGACAGCATCGTTGTCGTCTATGACACGACGGGCCTGTCCAGCGCGGCCCGCGTCTGGTGGATGTTCCGCGTCTTCGGGCATGAGAATGTCTTCGTTCTGGACGGCGGCCTGCCCGGCTGGCTGCATATTGGCGGTCCGGTGGAATCAGGTCCGGTGGTCCGGCCCGCTGCCGGCCATTTCACCGCGCACTACCGGCCCGAACTGGTGCGGTCGGTAGAGGATATGCGGGCCAATCTGGAAAGCGGCACGGAACAGGTGCTGGACGCCCGCGCCGCCGGCCGCTTTGACGGCACAGTACCGGAACCGCGCCCGGGCCTGCGGGGCGGCCATATTCCTGGTGCCCGCAACCTGCCCTTCGGCGACATCCTGGACCCGGAAACCAAGCTGATGCTGACCGGCGACGCGCTGGGCGAACGCTTCACGGGGGCTGGCATCGACCTGTCCAGGCCCATCACCACCTCCTGCGGCAGCGGTGTCACCGCCGCCGTGCTGGCCCTAGGCCTGCACCGGCTGGGGGTGGAGAATGTGGCGCTCTATGACGGATCCTGGAGCGAATGGGGCGGGCGCCACGACCTGCCGGTGGAAACGGGCGCCGCCATCTGAGGTCCGGCCCATCATCACGGCTGTCAAGTCCTTGCTGCGCAAGGGCCGGTTCCCGCATCAGGGGGTAGTGCCCGAAAAGTATACGGTTATTCTAAGCTTTCAAGATCAGCCCGGTTCCTGGCAATTCCATAAGCATGGAAGGTGCGGGAGCCGGGGGAGAGCCAGATGACCGACGCCAGCCCCCTTCCGCCGCCCGGCCATATCAAGGTCACCGTCACCTATCTGGAGATGACGGCCAAGCCCCTGCGGCGGCAGCGGCCGCATCCGCATGAAAGGCTGTCGCTGCTGCGGGCGGAAAACTGCACCAACTCCTTCTACCGCTATCTCTACGATACGGTAGGGGAGGAATGGCTGTGGTGGTTCCGTCGCGCCATGCCGGCCGATGAACTGCGCGCCATCCTGGATGATGAGCGGGTGGAGATTTACATCCCCTATATCGCCGGCGTGCCGGCGGGCTATGTCGAACTGGACCGGCGCACCCAGGGTCGCTGCGAAATCCAATATCTGGGCCTGGTTCCGGAATTCATCGGTAAGGGTATCGGCCCCTGGCTGCTGGACTGGGCCATCGAAGCGGCCTGGAACGGGGCGGGGGTGGAAAAGGTGACGGTCAATACCTGCGACCTGGACCATCCCCGCGCCCTGATGACCTATCAGCGGGCCGGGTTCCGGCCTGTCGGCCAGGAGGTGCGGTTCGATCCTGATCCGCGTCTGACCGGCCTGATCCGCCGCGATGCCGGCACCCATATTCCGTTGCCTGCCGAGGCCCCGATACAATGACCCTGCCCCCCACCCCCAACGACCAGAACGATGCCGAAGCCACACGGCTGATCCATGCCGGCCGCGACCCGGAGAAGTTCGGCGGCGCCGTCAATATCCCGCCTTTCCGCGCCTCCACGGTGCTGTTCCCGTCCCTGGCAGCATTGGACGCCCATGATCCCTCCCACCGCGCCATCCGCTATGGCCGGACCGGCAACCCGTCCAGCCACGCGTTTGAAGAAGCGGTGACGGAACTGGAACAGGGCTATGGCGCCGTCTCCTACGGGTCAGGCGTACAGGCGATCACCACGGCCCTGCTGGCCTTCACCCGGCAGGGTGATCATGTCCTGATCGCGGACAGTGCCTATCTGCCCACGCGGACCTTCGCCAATGGGGTGCTGTCGCGTGCCGGCGTGACAGTCGAGTATTTCGATCCCGCCATCGGGCCGGGCATCACAGCACTGCTGCGGCCGACGACGCGTGTGGTATTCCTGGAAAGCCCCGGCTCCCTGACGTTCGAGGTGCAGGATGTACCCGGCATCACCAAGGCCGTTGCGGAAGCGAACAGCGACATCCTGGTGATGATCGACAATACCTGGGCGGCCGGCCTGCTGTTCAAGCCGCTGCATCATGGTGTCCATATCTCCATCCAGTCGGCCACGAAGTACATTGCCGGCCATTCCGATGCCAGCCTGGGCGTCACCGTCTGCGCTCGGGAAGATCATTGGCTGACCTTGAAGAAAGCGTCGGTGGAACTGGGCGCCTGTGCCGCCCCCGACGATCTTTTCATGGGCCTGCGCGGTCTGCGGTCCCTGCCCGTGCGTATGCGCCGGCACCATGAAACGGGGCTGCGCCTGGCCCAATGGCTGGCGACCCGCCCGGAGGTGACAAGGGTGCGCCATCCCGGCCTTGCCACCTGTCCCGGCCATGAATTCTGGGCGCGCGATTTCAGCGGCGCCTGCGGCCTGTTCGCCTTTGAAATCGCCCGCACACCGCGCCCCGCCCTGGCCGCCATGGTCGATGGTATGCGCCATTTCGGCATGGGCTACAGCTGGGGCGGCTTTGAAAGCCTGATCCTGCCGTCCAACCCCGCCAGCATCCGCACCGCTGTTCCCTGGGCCGGGGGCGAGCTGATCCGCCTGCATGCCGGGCTGGAGGATGCCGAGGATCTGATCCGCGATCTGGACGCGGGCTTTGCCCGCCTGCACAAGGCCCTAGCCGCATCATGACCAAGCAGACGACCTTCCCCCTGCCCGACGCCGCCATCGATGCTGTGCTGGATCAGGTGAAATTCACCGCTGACGGTCTGGTTCCCGCCATTGCCCAGCAGCATGACAGCGGTGAGGTGCTGATGATGGCCTGGATGAACCGGGACAGCATCCGGGAAACACTGCGCGGCGGGCGGGCCTGCTACTGGTCGCGGTCCCGCAACGCCTTCTGGCGCAAGGGCGACACGTCCGGTCAGGTTCAGAACCTGATCGAGCTGCGTCTGGATTGCGATGGCGACACCATCCTGCTGCGGGTCGACCAGTTGGGTGTCGCCTGCCATACGGGCCGCCGCTCCTGCTTTTACCGCCGCGCGGATGCTGACGGCCTGACGGTGACGGACCCGGTCCTGATGGCCCCCGACGCGCTTTATGGCAGCAGTGGCACCCCGGGTTTCTGACCGGTCTATCGGGACACCACATCCGGAAGTTCATAAGATCAACTATGGGCAAGCGCGCCCCTCTCGTATATGGTGTGCAGATTGTCATACACTACCGGACGTTGATCCATGAAGGAACTGCGCTGCATCCTGTTCACCGACCGGGAGGTCCTGGCCTCCATCCTGGATCGCAAGCGTCGTCTGCGTGAAGTGCTGCCTGAGGGACAGATTACCGGGCTGAATCTCGGCGAAGGTGACGAACAGATCCGGTGTGAACTGGTCTTTGATCACGGCCATCTGGTCATGCCGATTCCGGAGCAGGAACTGCAGGCCGCTCTGCTTGCCCATTGCATGGCCCGCAAGATTCCCCTGCCGGTGGACGCCGACAAGTCGGTTCACATCATACGCGGTCGCATTACCCTGATGATCACGATGAACTTCAACAAGGCAGCCCGCCTTGTCCATGTTGCGGCGGCCGAACGGCGGGAAATCCCGCACTGATCCGAACCCGGACGCGTCCGCCCGCGTTCAGCGCGGGCCCTCGCCGCGCCGCCGCCGCCAGCGGCCACTGACGATCACGATGATAGCCACGGGGACGACAATCACCGCCCCCTGCCGGATATAGGGCCACGCCCAGTCCAGCAAGCCGCGCAGCCATTCCGGCAACATGCGCAGAATGTCCAGCCCATGGCGGATCAGGTCCCCGGGCGTCCATCCCAGCCAGGTCAGAACCAGACCGACCAGCAGGGACCAGATGACGATTTTTACGATCGTACGCATGTCTTCCGCTGTATCCGAATAGATGGGACACGGCAACGGGCTTTCGTCCGCGGGCCTGTGTTTATCGCCACGGGCCTGGTCCGGTGAGCCTACCGTCCAGATTCCGGGATCGTCCCCGCAGACGCGCCCGCCGCGGCCATCCGCAGCCTGGGCGCCCGTCCGGCATTTAGATTCATTTTTAACGGTATTGATTTGTTATTTGCATATTGATTTGCATTTCAAAAAGAAAAAGCGGCGACCTTGCGGTCGCCGCCTTTCCTCACTGCATCCTTTGCGCGTCTTAGAACAGACGCAGGATGGCCTGCTGGGACTGGTTGGCCAGGGAGAGGGAGATCGTGCCCAGCTGCTGACGCGTCTGCAACAGCAGCAGGTTTGCACCTTCCTCGTTCTGGTCTGCCTGGATCAGCTTGTTCGAACCGTCGGTCAGGACGTTGGAGAACTCCGACGTGAAGGTCTCGCGGGTCTGGATGACGTTCAGGTTCGTCGACAGCGTCTGGGAGGTCGAGCGCAGCTTCGCCGTGGCGAAGTTCAGCGATTCCACCGCCTTGTCGATGTCGGCGCGGTCCAGGAAGTTGTTCTGGGCGTAGTCAAGGCGCAGACCCTGACCATCCGTCTGCACGTTCTGCGAGGCAACGCTGATCGTGGAGGAATTGTCCTCGTTGAACTGCACCGCCAGATCGTTCTCGGTGTTGGCATCGGAACGCTGCGTCGTGATCAGGTTGGCGTTGGACTGGGCCGACGCAGCCTGACGCAGGGTCTTGCTATCCACCTCGAACCGAACCGTACCGCTGTCGAAGGTCAGCGAATTCTCGCCATCGGCCAGCTTGCCCTGACCGCGGGCATTCATGCCGGAACGTTCGACCGTCACGCCGTTCAGGTTGGTCGCCGAGACCGTCAGGTCGACATTCTTCTCGATGGTCGACGTGCCGTTGGCCGCCGTGCCCAGGGATTCCAGGGCGGTGCGATCGACCGTGAACTTGATCGTCGTACCGGACGAGAAGGAGATCGAGACATCCTTGGACAGCGCGTTGGTCGTCGATGCGCCGACCGTGAAGCTGACGCCGGTGCCGGTCGTCACATCCGAACCGATCTCGAAGCTGTCGCTGTTGGCCGTGTGGGCGATGTTGAAGCGCGTTCCGGTGTTGTCCGCCGTGCCCAGCGTGGTACCGCCGTCGGTAAAGTTGACCGTATCGGCCTTCACCGCATTGTACAGCCCCTCGGCCACGACGTTGCGGCGCTTGGCCGGATCATCACCGGTACCGACAGTGCCGCTGCCATCGTCATAGGCGTCCAGATCGTCCTGGTTCAGCGTGTAGGTGAAGGACTTGCCGTTCACCGTCGCGGTGAAGGTGTCACCCACTTCCACGGCACCGCTGATCTGGATCTTCGACACCTGGCCCGTGCTGGCAGCACTGGATCCGGTCGTCACGGTGCTGGCCGTGGCGGTCTGGGTGTTGTCGAAGAACTTGATCGTGCGGCTTTCACCGTTTTCGGAGACGACCAGGGTACGCTCACGGCCGACATTGCCGCGCATTTCGATGCTGAGATCGGCGAAGTTGCCGGCGGTGGCAGAGATCGAGCCGGAAACCTTCAGAGAGGTCAGACCGCGCTTGTCTTCAGCCCCGGCAATATCTTCCAGGTCGGCGCTGATGGCGCCGCTGCCGGAAACCTTGACCGAGTAGGTGTCGGTGCTGACAACGTTGGTGACGCGGCTGTTGGACAGGCCGACGATGCTGTTGACGCCCGAACGGCTTTCCGAGGTGCTGTCCAGCGTCAGGCCGTCGCCGACCAGCAGGTTCTTACCACCGTAGCCGCTGTCCTTGGCGATCTTGTCGATCTGGTCCTTGATGCGGTTGAACTGATCGGCCAGCCCCTTGCGGGTGGCGATGGAGGCCGCGTCGGTACCCAGGTTGCTATAGGCCGACGTGGTCAGACCCTTGGCCTGCTCCACCAGATCCTCGATGGCAGTGATACCCTTGTCGCCTGCCTGGATGGTGCTGATAGACTGGCCCATGCTCTCCTTGAGCTTGGACAGGTCGTTCGCCCGGGTGCTGAGCCCCTTGGCGGCGAAGAAGTTTGTCGGGCCGTCCAGAGCGCTGTTGATCTTGTTACCGGTCGACAGCTTCTGCTGAATGGTCTCAATGCCCTTGTTGGTCTTCTGGAGCAGCAACAGGTTATTGCGCATTCCTGAAGTCAGCTGGATGTCACTAGCC
>CALRTC020000020.1:0-118350 GCA_943371025.1 Hydrogenophaga intermedia | reverse complement strand
CTCGGCTCCAGAAGCAGCATCACCCGGTTGTAGTGCAGGGTCAGATTGTCGGTGACCGTGCGCTCCTCCCGCCAGGCCAGAACCTCGTCCAGATCCTGATAGGGGGCCAGCGGCCGGTGCAGGTTCTCCGGCTGATGGGGCGGCTTGGCAAAACGCTCGTTATAGTCCCGGACGAAATCCGGCAGGAACCGGTTGGCGGCCTCCATCGTAGCGATCCCCGCCAGACGCAACTCCTTCACCAGCCGATCCTGCAACGTCAGATGCGCCCGCTCCACCCGACCCTTCGCCTGCGGGGAATGGGCGCAGAGGATGGTGATCTCCAGGTCCCGCAAGGCCCGCCCGAACTGGGTCAGACCGTCGCTGCGCTTGCTCTCGCCCGGTCGGTTAACCCGGAAAATGCCGTGCCGGTCGCTGTAAAAGGCTACCGGCCGCCCATAGGCAGCGATGTAATCCCGCGTCGCCTGCATATAGGCCAGTGTGCTCTCCGATGGCACAAATTTCAGATGCATCAGCCGGCTGGTCGCATCATCCACAAACACCAGCAGCGTGCAGGGCGGCCCCCGATCCTCCAGCCACGGATGCTCGCTGCCATCAATCTGCACCAACTCGCCCACATGCTCCCGCCGGGGACGGGGCTGATGCACCGCCGCCAGGTGCGCCCGCCGACTGGTCCAGAGGCCCGCCGCCACCATCCAGCACCGCAACGTCTCCCGACCAACCTTCAACCCGTGCAGCGCCGCCAGTTTCTCCGCAGCCAGCGTCGGGCCGAAATCCGCGTAACGCTCCCGCACCAGCCCCAGAACACGATCCCGCTCCGCCGCCGGATGCCGATGGTTCCCAGTACGCCCACGCCGCCGCGACGCCAACCCCGCCGCCCCTGAAGCCTGGAACCGCGCCAGCAGTCGGAATACCTGCCGGCGCGTCAGACCCAGCAAGGCTGCCGCACCCGACACCGTCCGGTAACCGCCGGCAACCTCGGCCAAAACCTCAACCCGCGTCAGCTCCTGTGCGCTCATCATCACAAGCACCATCACGCCCTCCAAAACCGGAGATCCGATGGCACAAGGGTGACATTTCTATCCGGCAGAGGGGTGACATCTCTATATGGCGTTTACCCCCCGCCTACAGCCGTTGGATTGATAAGTAATGTTATGGAAATACCCGGAGCGGTTTTGGGTATGTAAGGGACGTAAACGATGTTGAAATTCTGGTACATCCGGGTACGTCGTGGACATAGATATCCGTAGTGTCCACGATGGTTAGCATGCGCGACCGAGGACCGGCGCGCGGCGCCTCAGCGACGCAAGCGCGCCGGGACCGGTCGTCGCCGCACCACGTTTCGATCCGACCCGGACCCAGCCGCAGGCTGGGCTTGTAGACCTTGACGGCTTTCACAGCACGGCGTTGACTGTCCATGACGTTGATACCCTTTGCGGGATCGGTCAATGCAGTGCCAGCGGATCGTGCGGCCTGATGGCCGGGTCACTTGGACGCTTCTGAATGCCGACGGCGGCGTGAATGCTGCCGGCGACGATTTCGCCATCCATCTGGCTGCGACGGACGAAAGCCCGAACACGATCCGGGCTTATATGCGCGCGGTGGCTGTGTTGGGCACCTGGCTGGAACAGGACGGGCTGCGGTTCCAGGACATGACGGTCCGGCACATGGACCGGTTCGTGTCCTGGCTGCAAGGTGCGGCCACGACGGGCCCGACGGTCCTGCTGTTGCGCGACGATATCGACCCGGCCGAGCCTCGGTTTGCGCCGCGGTCGATCAACCAGATTCAGAGCGCGTTGAAGCGGTTCTACCGCATGCTCGACCTCTATGAGCAGTCGGGCATCGACCTGGCGGTGACGCAGGGCCGGAAGCCTTGGGACAATCCCTATCGGGGTTTCCTGTGGCATATCGAGCGGCGCAAAGCGGTTCGGAAGAGCAAGCGGCGGCAGAAAGGCGTCGTCACGGCCCCGACGCCGCGCCTGTCGCCTGAACAGGTTCTGGCGCTGATCAACGCCTGCCGCTGCATGCGCGACGTGCTGCTGATCGTCATCCTCTACAATTCCGGCCTGCGCATCGGTGAGGCCCTGGGGTTGCGGCACAGCGATATCGACCATGGATCGAAGCTGATCTCGGTCTACAAGCGCCGCGACAATGAGAATGGTGCCCGCGCCAAGTCGGAACGCCCCCGGCACATCCCGGTGAACCCGTATGTGGTCAACATGTACGAGGATTATCTGGTCAGCGAGGAGTACCGGCCCTCGTTCGAAGCCGGCAGCGACTATCTGTTCACCAATATCGAGGAAGGCGCCATCGGCCGGGCGCTGACCTATGAAACGGCTTTGGACCTGTGCCGGCGTCTCCGCCGTCGGGTCGGGTTCCATTGGACCTGGCACTGGCTGCGGCACACCCATATCTCGGAATGCATCGCCCAGGGCTACAGCCTGCTGGAGGCGGCCGAGCGCGCCGGTCATTCCGATATCCAGGTCACCAACGACTTCTACAAGCACTTGTTCGACCATGAGTACAAGCGTCGCTACCTGAAGAGCGACGGGCTCGTACACGACCGGCTGCGGCAGATGGAGGAGGAACGGCGTGCGCGCGGAGCTTGAACTCATCACCGGCGGGCGAGCCGGGGCCGCCTCCCCTCGCCATGCCGCCATGCTGGATGCTTTGGGGCCGTTGGCGGGACGCGATGTCTGGCAACTGGACGATCCCTGGTTCAAGGAACGGTTCGGGATCGGTGACGGCTCGAAGCTCTGGCATATCAACGGTCGGGATTTGCCCCACCAGGATGGGCCGCGCCGGCGCTATGAGCTGGATTTCGGCTCAGTGCCGGAGCGGTTGCGCCTGGAACTGAAGCTGGGCTTTGCCCTGCTGCTCAACGACCCCCGCAAGCGCACCGGCAACTGGTTCCGCCGGGCGAAGAACCTGGTCCCCTGGTTTGCCACCCTGCCCTCTGATTATGGTGCCCCCTGTATCGCCGACATGGCCCCCAAGAGCCTGCGCGCCGACTTTGACGCCTGGTTGTCGGATCTCCTGCCTGAACGCCGGCAGCGGGTCAGTTGGGTGTCTGGCGGCGAGGTTCACAGCCGGGATTATCTGCCGGATCGCAGCATGCCGGCGAACGATCTCTATTACGCCGTCCGGTTGTTCTGCGAGACGCTGAAACCGCTGGAGGAGCGGGACTGGATGCGGGCGGAGGATCTGGGGTTCCTTGATCTCCCGCCCCGTCCCGAGGCCGACCACCTGATCAACTATGATCGCCTCACCCTCCCCTGGCTGCGCACCGCCGCCCGCCTATACATCGTGGCCAAGGCCCGCAGCCGGGAGTTCGGATGGAAGACCATTATCGGCATCCTGGCGCGGATCGTGTTTCTGGAGAAATTCCTGCTGGACCGCTTTGGCGAGCCGGCGGTGACGATCCTGACCAAGAAGCTGATCGTGGAGGATTTCAAGGCGTTCGGCCTGGAATGCGGCATGGCCGGATATCAATGGTTCTCCGATGTCTGCGTGTTCCTGCATTTCTGCGCCGACCGTCAGGTGCCGGGCTGGCCGATCCTGACCATCGGCCCTGAACATTACCCCCGTGTGCGTAAAAGCGCCCGGCAGTATCTGTCGGAATCACCGGAGCGGGCCATCACGCCGGAGGTGCTGGCCGCCATCCTGGATCACATGGACGAGTTGCCCGCCTGGGTGAAGCGCCTGTTTATCCTGGGTCGCTACACGGGCTATCGCCGTACCGACCTGCATGAATGTCCGTTCCACCTGCTCCAACCGGACGATGGGGAGTTCATGCAGCTTATCCGGCACCACAGCAAGACGGATACGGTGACCCGCCAGTTGGTGAAGATCGACGACGAGGTGGGCCAGTTGATCATCAAGGCGGTGACCGACCAGCAGATCGAGATGCGGGAACAGTTCGGATACGAGCCGGAATACCTGTTCTCGACAACCCGTACCGGTGATGCCAAGCCGACAGCCCGCAACCCGACCCTGTCCTCCAATCTGATCAATCGGCTGCTGATCCGGCATAAGGTGGTCGATCCTGGAACAGGCAAAACCGCCTCGTTCAACTGGCATTCCCTGCGCCATCATCGCGGCACCGAACTGGCCCTCCAGGGGTTCGACCTGATCTTTATCCAGTCCGAGCTGGGGCACAGCACCCCCAACATGACCCTGCATTATATCGGCCGGCGCAACGACCTGAAGAAGAAGGCGCTACGGGAGAAAGGCGCGGGCTATTTCCTCAACATCTACGGCGACATCATCGTCCCGCGTAGCGACGCTGATACCGAGCTGAAGAAGCAGCAGATCCTGGCTACCTGGACCAATGGCGGGCGCTGCGGCCTGCCGGCCCAGGTGGGGGAATGGTGCGAGCATGCCGATGCCTGCCTGGGCTGCCGGCATTTCCAGGCCGACAGCGACAGCCTGGACTATTTCGAGGAGCGTCAGGTTCGCCTGGACGCCACGGTGCAGGCCCAGGCAATGCGGGTGGAGCAACTGACCGGAGAGGGATGTAGCCGGCTGGCAGAAATCGAGGGCCGCCGTCTGGAACGGAACCGGAAGGCCCAGGCAGGGTGCTCGAACATCGTCCGGACCATCCGGGAACATGGGCTCTATCAGGGAACAGAATCCAGCTATCGCAAGGCGGAGACGTGACATGCAGCCGCAAAGGAACCTGGATGGGCTCCGCCGGGTGGCCAAGGCCCGAACCGAAGATACCGAGAAGTCAGCACTGGCCGCCATCCGCGCCCTGCAAAAGCGCGGCGTGGCGGTGAATTTCGTCACGGTGGCAACCGAAGCGGGCTGTAGCCGGACTTACCTCTATAGCCATCCCAACCTGCGGGAACATATCCGGCGGGCACGCGAGACCAGGGCAGCCGGCGGCGCAACCGCAAGGGTCCTGACCCGCACCGAGAGCAGCAAGGACCGCATCATCGACGGATTGCGCACCAAGATCGAGCGGCTGGAGGAGGAACTGACGGCCACCCGCGGCGACGCCAAGCAACTCCGCAGCGCCCTGGAACGGGCGTTGGGAGACGCGCAATACTGGAAGGAGCAGGCAAAACGAAGTCAAAGATAGATTGGAGGGCTAACCGATGGTTTATATATCCACCTGGAAACTATGCCGATGGATATGTGTATCAATATGTCACAGATCGTGGACTGGATTTACTCTCCCTACTGTCCCTGCGTCGTGTGCGGTGGCAGTAAGCATCTAAAAGTGTGGGGGGATTGTGATGATGTTCGGCTTTCTGAAGCAACATGACGACAGCGGGCAAATCCTCGCCGCACTGGACAAGTCCCAGGCCGTGATCTCGTTCACTCCCGATGGGACGATCCTGGATGCCAACCAGAATTTCCTGAACACCATGGGCTACTCGCTGGCGGAAGTCCGTGGGCAGCATCACGGCATGTTCGTGGAGCCGGCGGAGCGTGACAGCAGGGATTACGCAGCGTTCTGGCAGGCGCTGCGCCGGGGCGAGTATCAGGCCCGGCAATTCAAGCGCATTGGCAAGGGCGGTAAGGTCGTCTGGATCGAAGCCTCCTATAATCCCATCATGGGGCCGAACGGCCAGGTGGTGAAGGTGGTGAAATATGCGACGGACATCACGCAGAAAGCTCTGGACCACGCCAACCTGTCGGGCCAGGTCAGCGCCATCCGGAAATCCCAGGCGGTCATCGAGTTCACGCTTGATGGCACGATCCTGTGGGCCAATGACAATTTCCTGAAAACCCTCGGCTATACCCTGGATGAGATCAAAGGCTGCCATCACAGCATGTTTGTGGAGCCGGCGGAGCGCAACAGTGCGGACTACGCGGCATTCTGGCAGGCGCTGCGCCGGGGTGAGTATCAGTCCCGGCAGTTCAAGCGCATCGGCAAGGGCGGCAAGGGCGTCTGGATCGAAGCCTCCTACAACCCCATTCTGGACCCCGCCGGCCAGCCGGTGAAGGTGGTCAAATATGCCACCGACATCACCGCGCAGATGAATACACTGACCGATCTGAAAACCCTGATCGACCGGAATTTCGGGGAGATCGACCACGCCGTCGATCATTCCACCCAGGAAGCCGCCAGCGCCAGCAGCGCTGCCAACCAGACGTCGGCTGCCGTGCAGATGATGGCATCCAGTGCGGAGGAACTGGCCGCATCGATCAGCGAAATCTCCCAGAGCATGGATCAGTCCCGTGGCGCCACGGACAGCGCCGTGGAAATCACCAGCCGGGCGGATCAGGCGGCCCAACGCCTGGACGAGGTTGCCCGGTCAATGGAAGGTGTCGTCGATGTCATCCGCACTATCGCCGGCCAGATCAATCTGCTGGCCTTGAATGCCACCATCGAGGCCGCACGCGCCGGCGATGCCGGGCGTGGCTTTGCCGTCGTCGCCACCGAGGTCAAGAACCTCGCCAACCAGTCGGCTAGCGCAACCCAGAAAATCTCCAGTGAAATCGCGGGAATTCAGGGCTTGTCCAGCGATATGGTCGCGGCCCTCCAGGAAATCCGTGCCGCCGTCGGCAATGTCCGGGAATATGTCTCCACCACCGCCGCTGCCGTCGAGGAACAGAGCGCTGTCACCCGTGACATGTCCTCTAACATGCAGACAACCGCCGCTGCCGTGGAAACCGTCACCCGCAATCTCACGGCGATCAACCACGCCATCGGCAAGGTCACCGGTGCAGTGACCACCACAAAGGAAGCTGCGCGCGTCCTGGCCCGGTAAACACACCCGCTCCACACTGCCTACTGCCAGAAACTCAAAATGGCTGCCGTCAGCTACATGTAATTGACGATGTAGGCCCCAAGAACGCTGGTCCAGCGGCTGAAACGCTACGGATAAATGAAAAATAAAGTCAGTCCAGGGTCAGTTTCCGGCCCATTTCGGCGCTGCGCTGTCCCAGATCAATCAGTTCCATCACTGCCACGGCCTCATCAGCCGGGACCGGATTGGCCGTGCCGCTGCGGATGGCATCGGCCACCCCCGCATAATAGCGCCGGTAGTCGCCGGCGATGCCGCCATGCTGGCCACTGACGGGCTGACCATCCACGATGCGTGTGAACCACCCTGGTGTCCGATCGCCCCCCCAGTCGAATGCACCCGGCACGACACCAGCCTTAAGCGCATCCTCCTGGCTGTCCAGGCCGTGCTTGATGAAGCTGCCGCCATCGCCATGCACGGCGAAACGCAGGCCACTGTCGGGCGTCAGCATGGATCCGTGCAGGATGACGCGCAACCCATCCGCATAGGCCAGCACGGCATGGAAGTAATCTGGCGCGCCATTGCCTGGCCTCTGCGTGGCGATATCGACCTGGATCGACTGCGGCCGGCCGAACAGGCACAGCGCCTGATCAATGATATGCGGGCCCAGATCATACCAAAGCCCCGCCCCGGCCACGCCAGCCCGTTCGCGCCAGCGGTCGCGGGGCACGGGACGGAACCGGTCGAAATGACTTTCGAACTGGGTGATCCGACCCAATTCCCCACGCCGGATCAGGTCCGCCAGGGTCAGGAAATCCGCATCCCAGCGCCGATTATGGAAAATGGAAAGCACCCGGTCGGTTGCCTTGGCCAAGGCCGCCAAATCGCGTGCATCGGCCAGATCTACGGTGAACGGCTTGTCCACCACCACATGCTTGCCGGCCCGCAATCCACGCCGGGCCAGATCGGCATGGGTATCGTTCGGCGTGGCAATGACGATCAGGTCGATGCTTGGGTCGGCTAGCACTTCCTCCAGCCCCCGCACCGGGATCGCCGGCCACAGGGCCGCCACCTTGTCCGCCTGCCCCGACACGATGACTGACAGGTCCAATCCGCCCGACGCCGCGATCAGGGGGGCGTGAAAGGTCTGGCCGGCATAGCCAAAGCCAACCAGCGCTGTCCGTACATTCATGTCGAAATCCTTTCAAAACAGTGCCTTGCGAACCGTTCTGAAGGCAGCGTCAATCCCCCTGCCCGCCCGGCACCAGCACCATGCCATCATAGCCCGGCTCCACACCCGGTGGCAGCATTGCCCGCAGGCTGGCATAATCCATGCTCTGGTTCATATGGGTCAGCACCGAACGGCGCGGCTGCAGCCGTTCAATCCATGCCTTGGTCACGTCCCAGTGCGCATGCACCGGATGTGGCGGCTCCAGCCGCACGCAATCGACGATCCAGGTATCAATGCCATCCAGAATCTCGAACGCTTCGTCCGACAGGCGCACGACATCGGTGGAATAGCCGAAGGGACCGAAGCGGAAGCCTAAGGTCCAGGAATAGCCATGGTCCTGCACAAACGGCAGAATCTCAATGGAACCAATGGTCAAGGGGCCATCAATCACATGGGGTATCAGGACCGGTCGTGGAAAATGCGGCGGTTTGACCTCGGCCTCGGCAAAGCAGTAATCGAACCGCCGCGTCAAGATCTCCATGGTCGTCGCATTGCCATAGAGATGAACCGGCGCATGCTGCAACCAGTTTACGGCGCGAAGGTCGTCAATGCCATGGGCGTGGTCAGCATGGGCATGGGTGTACAACACCCCGTCCAGCCGCTTCACGCCAGCATCATTCAACTGCTCGCGCATGTCCGGGCCGGTATCGACCAGGATGGTCGTATCCTCGTTCTGGATCAGGATTGAAGGGCGGCGGCGGCGGTTGCGAGGTTCGGCCGGATCAGCGTTGCCCCAGACATTGCCGACCAGCGGCACGCCGCCCGAACCGCCACAGCCCAATATGGTGATGCGCAGGCCCAATTGCGTTACGCTGCCTTCACAGTCGATTGCGGTACCTTGTTGAAAAGGCGCAGGAAATTGGCTGTGGACACGGATGCCATGGTGGCAGCATCGACGCCCTTCACCTCGGCCAGGGTGCGGGCCGTATGGGCCACGAAGGCCGGTTCGTTGCGCTTGCCGCGCATGGGCACGGGCGCCAGATAGGGGGCGTCGGTTTCCACCAGCAGCCGGTCCATGGGAACAATGGAAGCCGTCTCCCGCAATTCCTCCGACTTCTTGAAGGTCAGGATGCCGGACAGCGAGATGTAGAAGCCGATTTCCAGAGCCTGTTCAGCCAGTTGCCGGCTGCTGCTGAAGCAGTGCAGCAGGCCGCGCAGACGCCCCTGCCCCTCTTCGCGCAGGATGCTGATCGTATCCTCATCCGCATCGCGGGTATGGACGATGATGGGCAGGTCGGTTTCCAGGCAGACGCGGATATGGCGGCGGAAAGCCTCCTGCTGCACATCACGCGGGGACTTGTCATAGAAATAATCCAGACCCGTCTCACCGATCCCGACGACCTTGGATTGCTGGGCCAGGCGGATCATCTCCGCCTCGTCGCAGAGCGCAAATTCCTCTGCCGCCTGATGCGGATGGATGCCCAGGGTGCAATAGACATCATCATAGGCCTGCGCCACCTCATGCACCTGGCCGAACCGGCTGACATGGGTGCAGATGGTCAGCATCAGGCCCACGCCCGCATCGCGGGCGCGCTGGACCACGGCATCACGCTCCGGCGCGAAGTCGGGGAAATCCAGATGGCAATGACTGTCGACCAGCATCACTTCGCCTCCTCCGGCGCGACATAGCGCGGGAAAGCCGGGGCCGGGGCCGGCAGCGGCGTGCCGGGCACCAGCGGATGGGCCGTCAGGTCACCGAAACCGCGCTGGTCGGCCGGGATCACCAATTGATCCAGGATACGGTTGCTGGCATCGGGCATGAAGGGCTGGGTCAGGATCGCCAACTGGCGGATCACGTCGGCCAGGTTGTACAGCACCGTGCCCAGGCGGACCTGATCGGTCTTGCGCAGGGTCCAGGGTGCCATCTCATCGACATAGCGGTTGGCATCGCCCACGACGCGCCAGATGGCATCCAGGGCCTTGTTGAAGGCCTGCACGTCCAGCTCGGCCCGCACGGCATCCAGCATGCCCTTGGCCGCGTTCAGCAGCACATGGTCGGCATCGGTCAGAACGTCCGGCGTGGGCACCTTGCCCTCGTGGTACTTCTGGATCATCGACAGAACACGCTGGCACAAGTTGCCGTAATCATTGGCTAATTCGCCATTGATCCGTTGCACCATGGCACGCTTGGAAAAGTCACCGTCATTGCCGAACGGGATTTCACGCATCAGGAAATAGCGGGTCTGGTCCAGGCCATAGGTCTCGATCAATTCAGCCGGCTTGACCACATTGCCCAGCGATTTTGACATCTTCTCGCCCTCGACCGTCCACCAGCCATGGGCAAAGACGCGGCGGGGCAAGGGCAGCTTGGCGGCCATCAGGAAGGCCGGCCAATAGACGGTATGGAAGCGCAGAATATCCTTGCCGACCATGTGCAGATCGGCCGGCCAGAACTTGGAAAAGTCTGCTGTTTCATCGGGATAGCCGACGGCGGTAATGTAATTGGCCAGCGCGTCCAGCCAGACATACATCACATGCTTCTCGTCGCCCGGAACCTTGATGCCCCAGTCGAAGGTGGTGCGGCTGATCGACAGGTCGCGAAGGCTGCCCTTCACGAAGCTGATCACTTCCGACCGCTTGCCGGACGGCATGATGAATTGCGGCTGCTCTTCATAGAGCTTCAGCAGCGGCTCGGCATAGGCGGACAGACGGAAGAAGTAGCTGGGCTCCTCCACCCATTCGACGGGGGCGCCGGTGGGGGCAAAGCGCTTGCCGTCCCGCTCCGTCAGCTCATCCTCGCCGTAATAGGCCTCGTCGCGGACGGAGTACCAGCCGCTATAGCTGCCCAGATAGACGTCGCCGCTGTCGACCAGCCGGTGCCACAGGGCTTGCACGGCCTTGACGTGGCGGGGTTCGGTGGTGCGGATGAAATCATCATTGCTGACATTCAGAAGCTTCACCAAGTCTCTGAAATTCTGGGAATTCTTGTCTGCAAGCTCCTGCGGGGTCGTCCCGAACGTCTCCGCCGATTTCTGCACCTTCTGGCCATGCTCATCGGTGCCGGTCAGGAACTTGACGTCGAAACCGTCCAGCCGCTTGAAGCGGGCCATCACGTCGCAGGCGATCGTCGTGTAGGCGTGGCCGACATGCGGCGCATCGTTCACGTAGTAGATCGGCGTGGTGATGTAATAGGGCGTGCGCCCGGACATGGGTCTTCTCCGCTTGGCAGACTGGAACAGATGGGCTCAGGCGGCGGCCGCTTCAATCGCCGACAGCACGGACATCAAGGTCTGGCGGCGGTCGAGATTGGCGGATTCCGCCTTGGCGAACATATGGTTGGTGTTCTCCCACACCTCCACCCACCGATCAAGGCCGCCCACCCGGTGGCTCCCTTGCATCAGGCGATGGACAAGGGCGGCCTCGCCCGGCACGACCTCCGGCGGGATGGTGCTGCGGGCCGCGGCACGGGCGATGCGGCCCAGCCACCAGCCGATCAGCTCGGTGATGGCAACCCAGTTCGCTTCCTCGTTCCCACCACGAAGCACGGCATCGATGAAGGCATAGGCACCGACGACATCCATGCGGGGCAGCGTGTCGAACACACCCAGCATGGCCTTATAGAGATCAAGCCCACCTGCCGCATGCAGTTCCATGGCCCGACCGATGGACCCTTCGGACAGACGGGCCAGCGCCGTGCGTTCCGCATCCTCCAGATCGGGAAGGTAACGGAACAGCAGGGACCGCACCTGCACTTCCGACATCGGCTCCAGCGCCAGCTTGCGGGTGCGTGACCGGATGGTCGGCAACATGGCGCCGACATTATCCGCGACCAGTAAAATCAGGGCCTTGGATGGCGGTTCCTCAAGTATTTTCAGAATGGCGTTCTGGCCGCTGCTGTTCAGCTGGTCGGCGCCGTCTACAATGACGACGCGCCATCCCCCTTCGGCAGAGGTCAGGCGCAGGAAGGGCGCAATGCGGCGGATCTCCTCCACCGGCAGGTCGCGTTTGAAGCGCTTGCGCTTCTCATCCCAGGTGCGCTGGATGGTCAGCAGGTCAGCGTGGCCAGCGGCCGCGATACGGTGATTGACGGCGCTCTGTGGGTCGGTATTCAGGCTGGTGGGGTCAGGCGGCGGGCCGAAAAGGCCCATTTCCTGCTCCCCCGGCAATCCCTTGGTCAGCACGAACCGCGCCATACGAAAGGCCAGCGTGGCCTTGCCGATGCCGGGCGGCCCGCCGATCAACCAGGCATGATGCATGCGACCGGAATTCCAGCTGTCCAGCAACAGCTTCTCGGCCGCGGGGTGCCCCTCGAAGTGGGTATTGCGGCGGGGATGGAAGGCCTCCGCCGGGTCCAGCCCCGCCGCACTCATAGCGCCACCCCCAACCGGGTGGCGACGGTCGTGCGAATGGACAGCTGGATTGCCTCGATCCCCACCGAGGCATCGATCAGGGCGCAGCGTTCCGGCTCAGCCTTTGCAATGGCTTGGTAGCCATCCCTCAAGCGTTCATGGAACGCTGCCTGCATGCGTTCGTACCGGTCTTCACCCCCGCGACGGGCGGCGGCCCGGGCCAGTCCCTGTGCCGGATCGACATCCAGGATCAAGGTCAGATCCGGCATGGTGCCGGCCACGGCGATGTCGCGCAGCGTGGTCAGCATGGCGCGATCCAGCCCGTGGCCGAAGCCCTGATAGGCCATGGTGCTGTCGGCGAACCGGTCACACAGCACCCATTGTCCGGCATCCAGGGCCGGCCGGATGGTGCGCATGACATGATCGTGGCGGGCGGCGGACAGCAGCATGGCCTCACTGACCGGCAGCCAGCGGCCTGGATCACCATTGACCAGCAGGTCGCGCACGACTTCCGCTCCCGGCGATCCACCGGGTTCCCGTGTCGTCACCACCCCGACTCCGGTCCTCCGCAGCGCATCGGCCAGCAGGCGGATCTGGGTCGACTTGCCGGCCCCTTCTCCGCCTTCCAGCGTGATGAAGCGCCCTCGCGCCACGCCGGTCACTGTGCGGCCGGGGCCGGCGGGACGGCCGGTGCCGGCGCGGACGAACCGCCGCCGAACATGTGCGACAGGGCGGCACCGACGCGACCGAACAGGCCCAGCCGCGCCACGTCGGCGCCGGCCAGCAGCGGCAATTCAATCGGCGCCAGGTCGGGTGCCGTGATATGCAGGGTACCCAGCGTGGTGCCCTTGACGATGGGGGCCGCGATGGGCGCATTGGCCGTGAAGCTGACCTTCATCTTCTGCTTCTGTTCATGCGTCATGGTGATCTTCACCTGATCCTGCACGATCAGGGGCACCGTTTCGGCCACACCCAGCCAGACCGGGACGCTGTCCACCGTCTCCCCACCCTTGAACAGGGTGAAATTATCGAATTCGCGCCAGCCCCATTCCAGGATGCGCGCGCTTTCGTCGGCGCGGGCCTGCATGTTGGGCAGACCATTGACCACCAGCACCAGACGGCGCCCGTCACGCTCGCCCGAGGCGATCAGGCCATAGCCGGCCGCTTCCGTGTGGCCGGTCTTGATGCCATCCACGCCCATGTTGCGATAGAGCAGCGGGTTTCGGTTGCCCTGCTTGATGCCGTGATAGGTATATTCCAGCTCGGAATAATAATGATAATGCTGCGGGAAATCATGGATCAGGTGCCGGGCCAGCACGGACAGGTCACGGGCTGTAGAATAATGGTTCGGATCGGGCATACCCGACGCATTCATCAGGCTGGTATTGACGAGTCCCAGTTCCTTCATCCGCTTGGTCATGGCGGCGGCAAAGGCCTCTTCCGTTCCGGACAGCCCCTCGGCCAGCACGACGCAGGCGTCATTGCCCGACTGAATGACCATGCCGCGGATCAGATCCTCGACCTTGATATTGTTGCCCAACTCCACAAACATCTTGGAGCCCTGTACCTTCCAGGCACGCTCCGAAACGGTCAGGCTGTCATCCAATGACAGCCGGCCTTCCTTGATGCGTTCGAACACCATATAGGCGGTCGCCACCTTCGACATCGAAGAGGTGGGCATGCGCTGATCGGCGTTCTTTTCGAACATGACCGTATTGGTGTCGGCATCCACCAGGATCGCCTGGCTGGCGATGGTTTCCAGGCTGGCCGCGGCCGCCGGCAGGGCCGACACGCTGAACAAGAGCGCCACCGCCACGCGGCGGGCGGCACCCTTCATCCGATGTGCGATCCGAATATCCATCTTTGCAGTCAACCCTTCACGGTAGCGGAACAGATGGGACCCCACAGGATCCCGCGATTGATCGGAACCTCTCCGATCCTTTTCCCAGACGCGGCCGTCCCTGTGCAACAATTGCCGACATGACACGACCCGATGTCGCAGCGGGACCGGATCAGTCGATCAGGATGCGTGCCTCTGTCGTGCCGACCTGCAGCACCTGCGACAGCACCTCGTCGGCGCGTTCCACCTGATCGAACGGCCCCAGCCGGACGCGATACAATTGCTGGCCGCCAACCGTCACGGTGGAAACATTGGCCGGCGCGATGGAGTTCAAT
Organism: Hydrogenophaga intermedia; assembly: GCA_943371025.1. Classification (GTDB taxonomy): domain Bacteria; phylum Pseudomonadota; class Alphaproteobacteria; order Azospirillales; family Azospirillaceae; genus Niveispirillum. The sequence continues at coordinate 103,960 of CALRTC020000020.1, read as the reverse complement.
TTGGCGCGCAGCCGGCCAGCATTGTCATAATTGGCAAAGGCGCCGGCCTGGACATAGATCTTGCCGGGCTTTGCGGGCACCGGCTTCTGTTCCACCACGGGGGCTGGCAGGAAACGGCCATCCTCCGTCGTCGTTCCCGCCAATGTGGTCGGGGCGACGATGGTGCGCGGCGGTGGTGCAGCTGCCACCTGCGGCGGCGGTGTCGGCGCCTTTGCCGGTCCCTTCGCCCCGTTGGGCGGTGCCAGGGGTGTCGCCTCCACCGTCACCGACGGGCGTGGTGCCGCCTGCGGCACCGGACCGCCATCGGGCGAACCGGCCACCTGCGTACCGGCATTCATGGCAGCGGCGGCAATGGCGCGGCTTTCATCGGCCAGCACTTCCACCCGAACCTTGGCCGTGCCCTTCTGGTCATAGGCCAGCAACTGGGCGGCGCGGCGCGACATGTCGATGATGCGACCGGACACGAAGGGGCCGCGGTCATTGATGCGCACGACGATGGAACGGCCATTCTCCAGATTGGTGACGCGCACCAGACTTGGCATGGGCAGCGTCTGGTGCGCGGCCGTCAGCTCGTTCTCGTTGTAAAGCTCGCCATTGGCCGTGATCTTCTTGTGAAAGCCCGGCCCGTACCAGCTGGCGATACCCGTTTCATTATAATTGTAGTCGACCCGCGGATAGTACCAGACGCCGTCAATCTGATAGGGATTGCCGACCTTGTAGGTACCGCCCGGAACGGGGGCCGGCTCCGGCGCGGCGGGCTTTGCCACAGGTGCCGGTGGCGGTGGCGTCGAACAGCCCGCCAAGCTGGCGATACCAATGCCAAGGACCGCCAATCTTACAAGATTTGCCCGCGCCATACTTCCCTACCCCAACGGATTGTGGCCGCAGCCTACATCAACTCATTTGCCCGCGCCAATATGGTCGGCAAGGATTCCGACCGCGGTTGCGAAATAAGTGGAGCGGTTCCAGTCCATGATGGTCCGGTAGTTCCCATAGACCAGAAAGGCCTTGCCCGTCGGACCATCCGGCATCACCAGGGCAGCATCCAGGGCTGATTTCGGCAGGGGTTTGCCGTCGGCCGCGCGCAGGCCCCGCTTGGCCCAGACTGACAGCGGCTGGAATTTGTCCAATCCGGCCCATGGCCCCGAATCAACACCCTTGGGCAGGCGCACGGCACGTCCCCAGGTCTGGGCCGGATTCCAGCCCACTGTTTTCAGATAATTGGCGGCGGAGGCAAAAACGTCGGCCTGCGTGCCCCAGATGTCGCGCCGTCCATCACCATCGTAATCCTGAGCAAAGCGAAAGAAGCTGGAGGGCATGAACTGGCATTGGCCCATGGCGCCGGCCCAGGAACCCAGCATCCGGTCCGGCACGACGTGGCCTTCATCAATGATGCGCAGCGCCTTCAGCAGTTCGGCCCGGAAAAAGGCGCTGCGCCGGCCGTCATAGGCCAGCGTGGCCAGCGCGTCCACGACCTTGAAGCCCCCCATATTGCCGCCGAAATCGGTTTCCATGCCCCACAGCGCCACGATGAAACGGGGCTGCACGCCATACTGCTTGCCGACGCGTTCCAGCACCGCGCGGTTGGCCTTCAGCTTTTCCCGCGCCTTGCGGATGCGGGCCGGGGTGATAGCGCGCGACAGGTAGGTGTCAAAGCTGATCGTGCGCTCGGGCTGCCGCTGGTCCAGTTCCAGGATGCGCCCGATCGGCTGGATGCTGGTCAGGGTGGCGTCGATGGTGCGGTCGGTCACCCCTTCCCGGCGCGCATCGGCCCGCAACTCGCTCAGCCATTGCTGGAAGTCGGGCGCGGCCGTTGCCGGCAGACAGGTCGCCAGCGCGGTCAGCAGCAGCGACAGCCCGACGATTTGCCGAATCCGGGCCTGAACGGGCATTGCAAACATCATGTTGTGGCACTCCTGCGGGCCGCATCCATTTCTTGTGGCACGCCCCGGAACGGGGCGGCAAGCCACAATCACGGTGCCGGGAACAGCGCGTCGGTGCGCCCGGCCAGCCGATAGGCAATCAAGCCCCGCCACTCATAGGCGGCGGATTCCAGCCTTTGGAGATTGTCGGACAGGTTGAGCCCGAACCGCCAGGCATCGGCCCGGTCGGCGTTGTAACCCACCGGATAGGGGCTGAACTTCACCCCCGGCACGGCGATGCGGAACACACCCATGGACCGCGGCATATGGGACGCCGACGTCACCAGCAGCCAGTGCCCGCCGCCACGGGCCGTAATCAGGGGACGGCTGTTCACGGCATTTTCCCAGGTGGTACGGGACTGGTCCTCGATGATGACTCGGCTGGTGTCCACCCCCCAGTCCGTCAACAATGCCAAGGCGACCGGCGCTTCCTTTTCGTCCGGCCGTCGCGGATCGCCACTGCCGCCCGTGAAGATGACCGGCACTTCGGGAAACCGTCGCATCAGCCCGGGCAGCACCGTCAGGCGTTCGGCATCGCGGGTCAGCTGGGGCGACCCGTGTTCCGCCGACCCTCCGGGCATGATGGCGCCGCCCAGCACGATGATTCCATCCAGGGGCGGCATATTTTCCTTTATTTCCGATGGAAACCGCTGCTCCAGCGGCAGCAGCACCCACACGGAGACCGGTGTCATGGCGATGGCGACGAAGCTGACCACCCCCGTGTACAATGCGATACGCCCCCACCGGCGCCGAAACATCATGCCGCCTGCCACGATGAGCAACAGCAGAAAATGCCCCGGCGAAGTGGCGACACCCAGAAGCTTGCCTAAAATGAAATCCATCCGACGGATTCCTTAGAAAAATTCAAAATCCAGTGCCCGCTTAGTGCCCGTCGCAACCTTGTATTTTCGGCGAAAAATCCGGGCTCCGATCAATGACGCGTTCCATATCCGATACGATTGTGCGATGATATTCACGACCATGGGGTTGCCATCTGGGAAAGGTCTGCGGGCTGATGCACGCGTGACTTTTTTTGACGGCAATTTCCTGGGCGCCGATGGACAGGGTCTGATCATGCCGCTCATGTCTGCGGAGATGAAGATCATTGTCGGATCGCATTAGAGTATCACCTGTTATTGCCGGGACCACGGAATTAAGTCGTCGTGACACTGACAAAGATTATGACGCCGGAAGGTATCCTGGCCGCCGATTACATCCCCCACGATGCCGTCACCGGCGTATGGGAAATGCGCCCCTTCGTGAACCGCGTCACCGAAATCATGCAAGCGCATGCGGGTGAGTTGATCGCAGGTTTGCTGGTGGTGGAAATCGATCGCATGCCGCAATTGTTCCGCGTCCATGGTCAACAGACACTGGATGAGGCCATGGCGACGCTGGTCAAGCGGCTGACGCCGGTCTGTGGTGACAATGATCTGATCTGTCGATTCGCCCAGACACAGTTTGCGATCTTTCTGCCGGGCCTGGACCATGCCGGCAAGGCGCTGTTCGCCGCCTCGGCCATCGCCAACAATATGAACGAGCCGATCATCATTGAAGGGCAGCAGCTTTTTGTTTCGGCCAAGATCGGCGTCGCGGTCTCTCCCAATGATGCGACCGACGGCCCTTCGCTGGTCCGCAATGCCTGCGTGGCGCTGGAACGGGCCGTGAAATCGGGTACGGCCAACTACCTTCATTTCACGCGCGCCATGCGTGATGATCTGAAAGAGCGGCTGGATCTGGAGGATGAGCTGCGGGCAGCCATCCGCGACGACCAGCTGGTCCTGCATTACCAGCCCAAGGTGGCGATTCAGGGGGGAGCGCCGGTCGGTGGGGAAGCATTGCTGCGCTGGCGCCATCCCACGCGCGGCATGGTCGCCCCCGGCGTGTTCATCCCGACGGCAGAGGAAACGGGGCTGATCGTACCGATCGGCGAATGGGTGCTGCGGACAGCCATCAAGCAAATCCGCAATTGGCTGGATGCGGGCTACCCGCCCATACAAATCGCCGTGAACGTGTCGGAACGGCAGTTCCGCTGGGGTCACCTGCCGGCCCTGATCGATGTGCTGTTGGCGGAAAGCGGTATCCCACCGCATCTTTTGCAGCTGGAAATTACCGAGACAATCCTGCCCGACGATCTGGAAGGTGCCCTGCAGCAGATGCGCTGGATCGCCGACCGTGGGGTTGCCCTGGCACTCGACGATTTCGGAACCGGCTATTCGTCCCTGTCCTATCTGCGCGAACTGCCCCTGGACTGCCTGAAGGTTGATCGCAAGTTCGTCATGGACATGGAACGGGACCAGAGCACCCGCCACATCGTAGAGGCCATTGTCGCCATGGCCCAGGCCATGGATCTGAAAGTGGTGGCGGAAGGGATCGAAACCCCGGCGCAGTGGGAAATCCTGAAGCGGCTGGGCGTGGAGGAAGGCCAGGGCTATCTGTTCGCCCGTCCGATGCCGGCGGAAGCCTTCGCCGAATTCATCCGGCATGGGGTCGGCACTTAACTGACGCCCCGGCGCGTCAAGGGGACTGCGCGCGACGGGGCGGGCGCACCCGCGCGCACTCGCCGGGCTATTTCTCCAACTGCTCCAGCGGGTTCAGCACCTGTTCGCCCTTGCGCACGGCAAAGTGCAGTTGCGGGGCGCGGACATTGCCGGTCTGGCCGACCGTGCCGATCCCCTGCCCGCGCGTCACCCGCTGCCCCTGTTCGACGCCGATCGCATCCAGGTGCGCATAGACGGTAACCCAGCCGCCATCATGGCGGATCAGAACCAGATTCCCGAATGATTTCAGCTGATTGCCCGCATAGGCGACGATACCGGCGTCGGCGGCGGCGACAGGCGTGCCCTTGCTGGCACCAATATTGATGCCGTCATTGCGCAGGCCACCCGGCTTCTCGCCGAAACCCGACAGGATGGTGCCACGCACCGGCCAGAGGAAACGGCTGCCGGCCCGTGGGGGCGGCTGATCGGCTTTCGCCGGGGCCGGTGACGGGGCCACGGCAGCCACCTGGGTCTGGGCAGGCTCCTGGGCAGCCGGCCGCCGCTCCGCCGGCGTGACATTCGTCGCGGCCGATCCAGCAGCGGGCGGTGTGGGAGCGGGTGATATGGGGGCGGGCGTAGCATTGGCCGCGGGCGGCGGCGGAAGGCTTTCCGCCTCCACACCCCTGCGCGCGTTGCCGCCGGCATTGCCGCCATTGGCCGGTGGCGTCGGGGCCGACGGGGGCGGGCGGGTCATGGGCGCAGGTGATGCACCCGTAGCGGCATTGGGGACCGCTCCCACCGGCTGGGTGGCCGGCGGGGGCAGCGTCGCGACTTCCACGGCGGGCCGCTGGCTGCGTTCGGTCGGGCTCAGGCTGGTGGCCGGCGGTTGATCCGGCTTTCGCGATGGGGCGGAAACCGGGGGCCTGGCCAGCGTGCCGGCTGCTGTGGCCGGCGCAGCCGCCACCACCGTGGCCGGTGTGGGGCTTCGCCCCGGCAGACGGATATTCTGACCCGTCTTCAGTGTATAAGGCGCCTGGATATTGTTCATCCGCACCAGTTCGGACATGTCGACCTGAAACTGGCGCGACAGACCATAGAGCGTGTCACCCGCCTTCACGACATAGGTGCGGGGGACCGGCAGCACCAGCCGCTGTCCCGCGGTCAAGGTATAGGGCGGGTTCAGGCCATTGGCCTCGATCAAGTCGCGCAGTGGCACATTATACTGCTGTGCGAGACGATACAGCGTATCACCCTTGGAGACGAAGATACTGTTGGGGGCAGCGGCCACCGTCGATTTGACCGCACGGGCCGGAAGGTCACCCTCCGTGGAACAGCCGGCCGCCAGCAGACCCACCAGCAGCAGGGCCACGGGCGTGCCGACGCGGCGGCTCAGGCCGAAACCGGGTCCGGCGCCACTTCCGGCAACAGGGGAACGAACCTGACGGGCCACAATACCTCTCGCTTCAATCCAGTCTCGTCACGCCGGATGCGGACCACATTCAGCGCCCGGTGGTCCGGGCCCAACGGGATGACCATGATACCACCAACCGCCAGTTGATCTACAAGATCAGGCGGAGGATTGCCAATACAGCCGGCGGTCACCAATATCCGTTCAAAGGGTGCCGCCTCGGGCCAACCCCGGATCCCGTCCCCCACCCGCACGGTAATGTTGTGCAGACGAAGGGCAACGAACCGCTGTTCGGCCTCCTGCGCCAAGGGCCGGTGGCGTTCCATCGTATAGACGCGCCGCGCGATCTTGGACAGGATCGCTGCTTGGTAACCGGACCCGGTGCCGATTTCCAGCACCTTGTGCCGGTCGCCCAGTTCCAGGGCCTGGGTCATCAGGCCCACGACCTGCGGCTGGCTGATGGTCTGGCCGTGCCCGATGGGCAGGGCCGTATCCTCATAGGCTTGGTCGCGGAAGGGGCGCGGCACGAACAGCTCCCGCGGGATCAGCTCGATCGCGCGCAGCACATTCACATCCGTCACCCCCTGGCGGCGCAGAAGCATCAGCAACCTGATCTTGCGCGCCGCCCCGCCACTCATGCGAACACCCCTTTCAGACCCTCCAGGCACGCATAATGCGTCAAGTCCAGGAAGATCGGGGTGACGGCGATGCCGCCATGGTTGACGACATGCACGTCGGTATCAACGGGCACATCCTCGTCCCCCCGCGCCGCGCCGATCCAGAAATAGCGGCGGCCGCGCGGATCGACCCGCTCGTCCAGCTCATCCCCGATCTTGCGGTTGCCATGGCGAACGACATGCACGCCCGTCACATCCGCCACCGCCCGGTCGGGATAGTTCACGTTCATCAGCACCAGCCGGGGCCAGTCCGCCGCCATGGCCTTGCGCACCACATCGGCGCCGAACGCCTGGGCGACGGCCCAGTTGGGCGGGCCGCCATGGGGCATGCGCTGGCTCATGGCGATGGCCCGCACGCCCAGCAGCGTGGCCTCCATGGCGCAGGCGATCGTGCCGGAATAGGTCACATCTTCGCCCAGATTGCTGCCATGGTTGATGCCGGACAGGACCAGGGCCGGCTTCTTGTCCGCCATCAGATGATTGATGGCCAGCAGGACGCAGTCGGTGGGCGTGCCGTCCACGGCAAAGCGCTGCGGCCCCAGCTCGCGCAGGCGCAGGGGCCGGTGCATGGTCAGGCTGTGGCTGGCGCCGGATTGTTCGGTTTCCGGCGCCACCACCCAGACATCATCGGTCAATTCACGCGCAATCGCCTCCAGCACACCGATGCCGGCGGCATGGATGCCGTCATCATTGCTGATCAGGATGCGCGTACCGGTGAAGTCGAACTCAGCCATGGGCCGTAATCCGCTCCAGCCCACCCATATAGGGGCGCAGCGCCTCGGGGATCAGGATGGAGCCGTCGGCCTGCTGGTAATTTTCCAGCACGGCAATCAGACAGCGGCCCACGGCCGTACCGGACCCGTTCAGCGTATGCACGAACTGGGTGGCCTTCTCCCCCTTGGTGCGGAAGCGGGCCTTCATGCGCCGCGCCTGGAAATCCCCGCAGTTGGAGCAGGACGAGATTTCGCGATAGGCGCCCTGTCCCGGCAGCCAGACCTCGATATCGTAGGTTTTCTGCGAGGTGAAGCCCATATCGCCGGTGCAGAGCGTGACCGTGCGGAACGGCAGGCCCAGGCGCTTCAGCACCGTTTCGGCCGCGTCGGTCATGCGCTCATGTTCGGCGGCCGATTGATCGGGTCGGGTGATGGACACCATCTCCACCTTGTAGAACTGGTGCTGGCGGATCATGCCACGCGTGTCGCGCCCGGCCGAGCCCGCTTCGGACCGGAAGCAGGGGGTGCGGGCCGTCAGGCGCAGGGGCAGTTCTTCCCCGTCCAGGATGGCATCATTGACCAGATTGGTCAGCGGCACCTCGGCCGTGGGGATCAGCCAGAAGCCGTTGGTGGTCTGGAACAGGTCCTCGGTGAACTTGGGCAACTGGCCCGTACCGAAGGCCGCATCGTCCTTGACCAGCAGCGGCGGCGACACTTCCTCATACCCGAATTCGCGCGTGTGGATGTCCAGCATGAAGTCGCCCAGGGCGCGTTCCAGGCGGGCCAGTTGCCCGCGCAGGACCGTGAAGCGCGCCCCCGACAGCTTGGCCGCCAGATCGAAGCTCATCAGGCCCAGGGCCTCGCCCAGCTCGAAATGCTGCTTGGCATTGGCGATCTCCACCGGTGTGCCCACGCGGCGGATTTCGACATTGTCATGCTCGTCCTTGCCATCGGGCACGTCGGCGGCTGGCAAATTGGGGTAGGAGGCCAGGATGCCGTCCAGTTCCACGCCAAGCGCCTTCTCGCGCTCTTCCAGCTGCGGCAGCTTCTCCTTCAGGCCGGCAACCTCGTCCAGCAGCGGCTGGGCATCCTTGCCTTCCTTCTTGTAGGCGCCGATCAGCTTCGAGGCTTCGTTGCGGCGGGCCTGCAATTCCTGGAACTGCGTCTGGCAGGCGCGGCGCTCCTGGTCCAGTTCCAGGATGCGGGAGGACAGCGGTTCCACTCCGCGCCGGGTCAGGCCGGCATCAAAGGCTGCGGGATTGTCGCGGATGGAACGAAGGTCGTGCATGGAAAGCCAGCTTCGATAAGGGAGTGATGTGGAAGCTGTTTATAGGGGCGGTTGGGGGATGACGTCCAGTGAACGAAAAGCCCCACCCGATCAAAGCGGCAGACGCAACACAGCCCGCAGGCCGCCCTGCGGGCTGTCGCGCAGGACGACATCGCCGCCATGCCGCCGGGCGATGTCGCGGGCGATGGTCAGGCCAAGCCCGACTCCTCCGGTCTTCTGATTACGTGACGGCTCCAGCCGGTAGAAGGGGCGGAAGACGTTTTCCCGCTGAGTCTCAGGTATGCCCGGCCCGTCATCATCGATCAGGATTTCGACGAAACTGCCCTTGCGCTCCAGCCCCAGCCAGACATGCTTGCCATAGCGGGCGGCATTGCCGATCAGGTTGGACAGGCAGCGGCGCACCGACAGCAGACGCAGGGGCAGCATCACGGCATCGCCCTGCGTGACCATTGGGTCCAGGGTCAGCCGCGCCCCTTCCCGGCGCGCATTGCCCGCCATTTCAGCCAGCAGCAGCGACAGGTCGACATTGCGCTGTTCCTCCTCCCCGTCACCGCGGGCAAAGGACAGATAGCCGTCGATCATCACCTGCATCTCCGCCACGTCAGCCTTCAGCTCCTCCACCTCCGCCATGTCGGGCATCATGGCCAATTGCAGCTTCATGCGGGTGAGCGGCGTGCGCAGGTCGTGGCTGACGCCGGCCAGCATTTCCGTGCGCTGGGCGATCTGGCGCCGGATTCGGTCGCGCATCAGCAGGAAGGCATGGGCGGCCTGTCGCACCTCAACGGCCCCTTCTGGTCGGAAATCGCTGATGTCGCGGCCCTTGCCAAAGGCATCGGCAGCCACGGCCAGCCGGCGGATGGGCCGGATCTGGTTGCGCATGAACAGGGTGGCGATGGAGAACAGCACCAGCGCGCTGCCCAGCATCCAGATGATGAACAGATAGGAGGTGAAGCTATAGAGCCGGCGTTCCGGCGACAGCACCGACAGGACCCCATCCGGCAGCTGCACCCGGATTTCGATCCATTTATGGGCGACATTGCTGTTGATGCGCCAGGGCCGCCGCACCCGGTCATCCAGCGCCTGCCCCAATGTCTCTTCCAACGCACCGCGCAGCCGCGGCGGCGGATCGGGCAGTTCTTCACCCGGTGTCCAGGTGAACAGGATGTCGGTATTGCGCGCCGCCATGGTCAGGGTCTGTTCGCGCGCCATGTCGTCGGGATCACGCCCCATCTGTTCGATGACGAAGGCGATTTCGCCCGCCACGCCATTGGCCAGGCGGTTGGTCATCGTATCCCAGTGGCGGTCATAGAAGACGAAGGTGGCGATGGCCTGGGCCAGGACCACGGGCGTCATCATGATCAACAGCGACCGCGCGAACAGAGTCGCCGGCACATAGCGTTTCAGGCCACGCAGGGGCCGGGGCCGTTTCTGCCAGAGAAGGCGCAGCCTGTCGCTCAATCCGGCCTCAACACATAACCTTCGCCGCGCACGGTCTGAAGATAACGCGGCTCCCGCGGGTCATCCTCCAGTTTTCGGCGCAGGCGGGTGACCTGAACATCGATGGTCCGGGCATTGGCCGCATCGACACCGGCCTTTTCCACCAGGGCTTCCCGGTTGAGGACGGTGCCGGGTTCCGCCGCCAGCACCCGCAGCAGCCCGGACTCCATGGCTGTCAGCCGGATGATCTCCCCGCCTGCCCGCAGTTCCTCCCGCTCGGCGTCGAACAGATATCGCCCCAGGCGGATCAGGTGGGGCGACGCGGGCGGGGTGATGATCGCCCCCTGTCGCGCCCGCCGCCGCAGAATGGCATTCAACCGCAGCACCAGTTCCCGTGGCTCGAACGGCTTGGCCAGATAATCATCGGCCCCGGCTTCCAGCCCCTGGATGCGGTCATCGGCCTCGCCGCGCGCCGTCAGCAGCAGGATGGGCGTATCCCCCCGCGCCGAAAGGTCGCGGCACAGGTCCAGCCCGCTTTCACCCGGCATCATCACGTCCAGAACAATCAGATCGACGGCCAGCCCCGCCAGCCGGGCGCGGGCATCGGCGGCATCCGCCGCACCGGTGACCAGAAAGCCGTTCTGGCCCAGATACCGACGCAACGCCTCCCGCAGACGCGTGTCATCGTCCACGACCAGGATGTGGGGCAGATCGGCAGGGTCGGTCATCATGGCCCCTTGCATAACACGACCGGGGCCAATGGTCACCGCTTGCCAGGCGGTGGGAACTTCGCCCGGTCGTCGGCGTCGATGATGCCCAGCATGACGGTGCGGAAACCTTCCACCGCAGCGGCACCTGCCGCGCGGTAGGCCTGGGCGATGCGGGCGCGCTGCGCGTCCGACAGGCTGCGTTCCAGTTCCACGCCCTTTTCGGTCAGGGTCAGCAGCCGCTGGCGCCGGTCCTTGGTGCCCGGTCGCTGCGCGATATATTCCTGATCGACCAGATCGGTCAGCACCCGGCTCAGGCTCTGCTTGGTGATCTGCAGAATGCCCAAGAGCTCCGTTACGGTAATACCAGGGTAGCGTCCCACGAAATACACGACGCGGTGATGCGCGCGCCCCAACCCGATTTTTGCAAGCATTGCATCGGGTTCGGCGGTAAAGTCGCGGTATGCGTAGAACAGCAGCTCGATGCCCTGTCGGAGATCCTCCTCACGGAGGAACAGCGGGTTCGGACCTGATTTTACGTCAGCCATGTTGACTTATTTCTGCAATTCTGTAACGTGGGCGAAGTCCCATGGGACATAAAGTAACGAGGAAACCAAGGCAATGTCGATCATCCCCTTCCATGACCGTGACGGTCACATCTGGTTCGACGGTGAGCTGATTCCGTGGCGTGACGCGAAGGTACACGTCCTGACCCACGGCCTGCACTACGGAAGCTGTGTATTTGAGGGGGAGCGCATTTACAACGGTTCCATCTTCAAGTCGCGCGAACACAGTGTGCGCCTGAAGCGGTCGGGTGAACTGCTGGGCTTCGACATCCCCTACAGCGTGGACGAGATCGAGGCGGCGAAGGTCGCCACCTGCAAGGCCGCCAACATGACCAACGGCTATATCCGTCCGGTCGCCTGGCGCGGCAGCGAGATGATGGGTGTGTCCGCCCAGCATAACAAGATCCATCTGGCCATCGCCTGCTGGGAATGGCCCAGCTACTTCACCCCGGAAGCCCGCATGAAGGGCATCCATTTGCAGCTGTCCAAATGGCGCCGCCCGGCCCCCGACACGGCCCCGACGGAAGCCAAGGCCGCCGGCCTGTACATGATCTGCACCATGTCCAAGCACGCGGCCGAAAAGGACGGGTTCCAGGACGCGCTGATGCTGGATTATCGCGGTCTGGTCGCGGAGGCCACGGGCGCCAACTTCTTCATGGTCAAGGATGGCGTCATCCACACGCCGACGCCGGACTGCTTCCTGAACGGCATCACGCGCCAGACCGTCATGGATCTGGCCAAGCGTCGCGGCTATCAGGTCATCGAACGCCACATCCAGTTGGAAGAGGTCCAGAGCGCCTCGGAAATCTTCCTGACGGGCACGGCGGCGGAAGTGACCCCGGTGGGCCGTATCGGCGACTGGACCTACACGCCGGGCGAAGTTTGTCGTAATCTGATGTTGGATTACGATGCGCTGGTGAATGGCCGCCTGGAAGCCGCCGCCGCCGAATAAGCGGAAGCGGCCCGACTGGGTTCAGGAAAGGGCGGCCGGAGCAGATCCAGCCGCCCTTTTTTCATGGACCAGGGAGAGCGATCATGACCGTCCGTCCTCCTCAGTACCTGACCCCGGATTTCCAGGCCCGTTCCGGCTTTTCAGCGCTGGAGGCCGAGATACTGGCCGAGCAGGCCAGCAGCCTGGGCGCCATGGGCCGCGGCGTGGAACGCAGTCTGGCCGCCTGGCGCGATTGCCCCGCTGACGACACGGCCCAGCGCGAAGCATTGCTGAACGAGGCGGCCCGCGCCGTCTGGCATTACTTCATCCAGCGGGAGGTCTGTGGCGTGCGCGACCACAGCGATGCCATCGACACCTACAAGATACCGCCCGTCGTCCTGATGCGGCTAGGCACTGTCCGCTGATCCGTGACACCCTTTCCATTCGCAGGAGCCCGCCTTGATCGACCATACCGGCGTCAATGTCAGCGATTTCCAGAAAAGCAAACGCTTCTACCAGATGGCGCTGGGGGCGATCGGCTATGAATTGCTGATGGAGTTTCCGGCTTCCGTGACAGGCGGCGCCAATGTTGCCGGTTTCGGCGAGGGCGGGAAGACGGATTTCTGGATCATCGAAGGCACGCCCAACAGGCCCATCATCCATGTCGCCTTCCGGGTGGAAGACCGCGCCACGGTGGACGCCTTCCATGCCGCCGGGCTGGCGGCCGGTGGCACCGACAATGGCGGCCCCGGCATCCGTGCCCATTATCATCCGAACTATTACGGGGCCTTCATCCTTGATCCCGACGGCCACAATATCGAGGCGGTGTGTCACAAGCCATCGGGTGCGTGATCCCGGCAGTCGATTACGGCACCCGGCGCAGCAGCCGGTCCAGGAACCCACCGCCGGGGCAGACCAGCCCGTCCTCGGCCGCGCAGGGCGCACGGGTGAAGGCCACCACGGAGACGCGGCCCAGCACCCGTTCCAGCGGCACATAGCCGACATCGTTCAGGAACCGGCTGTCGCCGGAATTGTCGCGATTGTCGCCCGATACGAAGATGTGGTCTTCGGGCACGACATATTCGGCGGTATTGTCGGCAAAGCCGCTGTCGGTCTGTTCCAGGATCAGGTGCTGCCGGCCGCCGGGCAATGTTTCCCGATATTCCGTGGCCTGGACCGAAACGCCATTATGGGTGCGGTAGACATAGTCCCGGACCCTCTCCCGCTCGACCATCTCGCCATTGATGTAAAGGCGGCCCTCGCGCCATTGCAGGCGGTCGCCCGGCAGGCCGATGACCCGCTTCACCAGATCGGTTTCGTCCTTCCCCTTGCGAAAGACGATGACGTCACCGCGTTCCGGGCGGATGTCGGGGATGCGGCCGCTGCCAAAGGGCAAGGGCACGAAGGGCGTGGAAAAGCGGCTGTAGCCATAGGCGTATTTGGCCGCATAGAACTGATCGCCGACGGTCAGGGTGGGCAGCATGCTTTCCGACGGCACATAGAAACCGGCGAACAGCAAAGTGGTTACCAGCACATAGAAACCACCGACGAAGCCGACCAGTCTCCCCCATTCCTTGAGTTTGGCTGAAATCGGCATCGTCCATCCTTTCCGGATCAATAGTCGGCAGCAACCCAGCGGAACAGACGGTCCCACCAGCCGCCACCGGGGCAGACCAGACCATCTTCGGGTGAGCAGGACTTGCGGGCGAAGGCCACCATGGACACGCGGCCCAGCACACGCTCCACCGGGATATAGCCGACCTGACGCAGATAGCGGCTGTCCTGCGAATTGTCGCGATTGTCGCCCATCATGAACAGGTGGCCTTCTGGCACCTTATATTCGGGCGTGTTGTCGGCATAGCCATCATCACGCTGTTCGATGATCAGGTGCTTGCGGCCGTTGGGCAGGGTTTCCGTATATTCGGTCACCTGCACGACGCTGCCGCCATTGTCGCGGTAGGAATAGTCGCGGTTCTTTTCCCGCGGCACTTCGGCGTCATTGATGTAAAGCCGCCCTTCACGCACCTGGATCGTGTCGCCGGGCAGGCCGATGACGCGCTTCACATAATCTTCTTCCGTCGTGGGCAGGCGGAAAACCACGATATCGCCGCGTTCCGGCATGATGTCCGGAAACCGCCCGCTGCCGAATGGCAGCGGCACGAAGCTGGTGGAGAAGCGGCTGTAGCCATAGGCATATTTGGCGGCATAGAACTGGTCGCCGACCTTCAGCGTGGGCAGCATGCTTTCCGATGGAACGTGGAAACCTGCGAACAGCAGCGTGTTGATGGTGAGATAGAAGGCGGCGACAAAGCCGATCAGACCCGCCCATTCCCGTAACACTGCGCGCAACGTCCATACTCCCGGTCATCAAGGTTGCCGCCACCATGCCCGGCGGCGTTCCCTGGGTCAATCTCCACCCGTCTGGGCCCACATGGGACCAATTCACGCGGTGGCGGTGTCTGCTTCTACTGCGGCGTCGTCTTCGGCCGGTGCGGCTTCAACGGCATCGGCGCGGCGTTCCAGCACGGCGGCAAAGAAGCCGTCCGTGTCGTGCCGCAGCGGAGTCAGGCGCAGCATGTCGGTATCGACCGGGGGCTTTCCCCAGGCGGCGGGCCAGGCGGACGCCACCGGCAACAGGGTGAAGTCCGGATGGCTGGCCAGAAATGCCTCCACCTGGCCTTCATTCTCCTCCCGCAGGACCGAGCAGGTGGCATAGACCACGCGCCCGCCGGGCCGGACCAGCCGGGCCGCACTGTCCAGGATGCTGGCCTGCAGCGGCACCAGTTCGGACAGGCCGGGCCCCAGCGGGCGCCAGCGGCTGTCCGGGTTGCGGCGCCAGGTACCCGTGCCCGAACAGGGCGCATCCACGACGACACGGTCAAACTTGCCCTTGTGCCGCTTCACCCAGGGGTCACGCTCGGTCTTGATGGCGCGGGTTTCGATATTGTGCAGGCCGGCGCGGCGGAACCGCTCCTTGGCGCGGGTCAGACGGCCTTCCAGCACGTCGGTGGCGACCACGCGGCCCTTATTGTCCATCATGGCGGCGATGGCCAGGGTCTTGCCCCCGGCCCCGGCGCAGAAATCCACGACCTGCATGCCCGGCCGTGCGTCAGTCATGAAGGCGACCAGCTGCGAGCCTTCGTCCTGGATTTCGATCATGCCGTCCTTATAGGCGTCCAGCGCCATGATGGGCGCGCGGCCGGCCAGGCGCAGGCCCACGGGCGACAGGTCCGTCGGCTGCGCCTTGATGCCCGCATCGGCCAGGGCCTTCATGGCCTCCTCCCGCGTGGCCTTCACCGGATTGACGCGCAGGTCCAGCGGTGCCTCGCCCAGCATGCCCGACGCTTCGGCCAGGAAGCGGTCGCCGAAGGTGGCGCGCATGGACGCCTCGGCCCATTCCGGCACCTCGGCCTGCACGGCCTCCGGCTGCGACGGATGGTCCAGTGTGTGCGTGTCCAGTGCCCGGATCAGCTTGCGTTCCCGATCCGACAGCGGGGCCGGCGCGAACTTGGCCCCGTTGAACAGACCGGCCACGGCGTCGGCCGTCCGGCCGCCCGACAGGATGCAGTCGGCGATGACCAGGGCGCGCGGATCGGGCATATGGTTCACCCGCTCCAGCCACCAATGCAGGCGGGCCCAGCGGCGCATGACGCCATAGACCGCCTGGGCGATCTCCGCCCGGTCCTTGGCCCCGATATAGCGGCGGGCACGGAAGAAGGCGCTGGTCACGGCATCGGCCGGGCGCGGGGTGTCCATCACCTCGGCAAGCAGGTCGGTGGCGGTGGCCAAACGGGCGGCGGGGGTCATGGTTCTTCTTCCGGTACAGTGCGGCTGGCAAAGCCGGGGACTATAGGGCCGGGCGCGGGTCACGGGAAGTGCCCAGCTGCCATGGCTGCCCATCGCCGGCTTGCCGGACAGAGGGTTCTTCCATCATACTGACACCGGTTACCAATGGAAGATCCCCATGCGCCGCCTGTCCGCCCTGTTCCTTGCCCTAACCAGCCTTGTCACCGGCCCTGCCCTTGCCGACGGGCGCATCTTCATCGCGGGCGACAGCACGGCCGCGCAGTATGGACCGGAAAGATACCCGCAGTTGGGCTGGGGCATGGTGATGGCCTGCAATCTGGACGGCAATGTGATGGTGGAGAACCGGGCCGCCGGCGGGCGCAGCACCAAAAGCTATATCGCTGAAGGAAGGTTCGACGCCCTGTTCCGGGACATCGCGGCTGGCGACACGCTGCTGGTCCAGTTCGGGCATAATGACACGACGGTCGCCAAGCCGGAGCGGTACACAACCCTGCCCGACTTCCGCGTCAACCTGCTGCGCTTCATCGCCACCGCGCGGGAGAAGGGCGCACGGGCCGTGCTGCTGACCCCCGTCGCCATCCGCAGCTTTGATCAGGGTGTGTTGCAGGAGACCTTGGGTGACTACGCGGCCGTGACACGCGCGGTGGCGAAGGAGACGGCAACACCGCTGATCGACCTTGCCGCCGACAGCCGCGCCTATTTCCAGACCATCGGCGAGGAGCCGTCCAAGGCCTTCTATCTTCACTACGCGAAGGAAGCCGGCTACCCGCGCTGGCCCGATGGCATCAGGGACGACGTCCATTTCAGCGAAATCGGCGCCCGCGCCGTCGCCTCGCTGGTGGCGGCGCGGCTACAGGCGCTGAACCTGCCGGTCTCCGCGCACATCCTGCCCCTGTCTGCCATTAACCCGCCGACCCTGGGTGGTCCCACCTGCCCTTAACGGACGGGTGTGAAGGGCGGCAGGGCAGACGGGTCCGTGGCCTTGTAGGTGAAGCCATGGCCGGGCGACCATTTGCCGTCGCTGAAGAATTCCGCCTGCGTTGTCATGCCGTCGCCGGTAACGATCATGGTCGACCGCACCTTGCTGATCTTGGGATGGCCCGCCACGTCCTCCTCCGCGATCAGGCGGCCGGGACCCTCGGCATGCATCCGACCCTGGGTATTGAAGCCGCCGGTCGTGAAATAGTGATAGACCAGCGACTTGGAGGGGCCGTCCCAGACGATCATGGTTTCACCGCCATAGGACTGGTCGGCCAGGGAATGGGTGATGCGAACCGCCCTGCCCCCCAGCGCCCATTCCCAGCGTGCGATGTCGGTCATGGGCTTGCCGTCCGGCCCCTTGCCCTCGCCCTTCCAGGTCTTGCCCACGAAACCGGCGATATCGGCGAACGGGTCCGGATCGCCGGCCATGGCCGGTGACAGGAACAGCGACACCATCGCCAGCAGCAGCGTGACTACCCGAAACATCTGCTTCATCATGCCCTCCCGCGCATTCAATAATCTGGCAGAAAGGCTGTGCCCCGATCGGCGCCCTGTCAACGGGCCTCGACGCGACAAGCCACGCGGCCAAACGGGGATTTGGACAACCGCCCTCACCTTCCCCATTGCGTCATGCCAACACTGCACCTACACTCAAACAAGCGTTTGAGAATGTCCGGTCGTCTGGCCGGCTAAGAATTCTTGGGAGGGATCATTATGGCGGGACGCATGCAGGACAAGATTGTCCTGGTGACGGGTGGTGCATCGGGAATCGGTCTGGCTACGGCGCGGGCGCTGGTGCGCGAAGGGGCCAAAGTCGTCATCACCGACCGCAATGTGAAGGGTGGTGAGGCCGCCGCCGCCGAGCTGGGTCCGCAGGTGGAATTCCTGGCCCAGGACGTGACGCGCGAAGAACGCTGGGTCGACATCATCGCTCATATTGTCGAGAAATATGGCCGTCTGGACGGGCTGGTGAACAATGCCGGCTGCGGTTCCATGCACAATATCGAGGAGGAGACGCTGGAGGGCTGGCGTTTCGTCCATGCCGTCAATGTCGAATCGGTTTTCCTGGGCTGCAAGCACGGGATCAAGGCCATGAAGCAGACGGGCGGCGGCTCCATCGTCAATATTTCTTCGGTCGCCGGCCTGCTGGGCGCGCCGGATCTGCCGGCCTATTGCTCTTCCAAGGGCGCCGTGCGGCTGCTGACCAAGTCGGTCGCCATGTGGTGTGCGCAGCAGAAGTACGAGATCCGCTGCAATTCCGTGCATCCGTCCTTCCTGGAAACGCCCATGGTGCAGTCGATGATCGATATCGCCCCGGATGGGGAGAAGATGCGCCGTCGCCTGGAACGCACCTCGCCGCTGGGCCGCATGGGCAAGCCCGAAGATGCGGCCAATATGGTGCTGTTCCTGCTGTCCGACGAAAGCCCGTTCGTCACGGGTGCGGAATTCGTCGTCGATGGCGGCACCACAGCCCAGTAAGACCCTGTCTTTTCAAGGAAGAATGCACATGACCACGCATCCGCTGTTCGACCTGACGGGCAAGGTGGCGCTGATCACCGGTTCCTCGCGCGGGATCGGCAAGTCCATCGCCCAGGAATTCGCCCGCGCCGGGGCCAAGGTCGTCATTTCATCCCGCAAGATCGAGGCCTGCCTGACCGTGCGGGACGAGATCATCGCCGCCGGGGGCGAAGCCATCGCGGTCCCCTGCAATATCGGCCGCAAGGAGGATCTGCAGGCCCTGGTCGATGCCACGGTCGCCGAATGGGGCCGCATCGACATCCTGGTCGCCAATGCCGCCATCAATCCGGTCTATGGCCCGCTGGCCAGCGTCAGCGATGATGCCTGGGACAAGATCATGGGCAGCAACCTGCGCAGCACCTGGCAATTGTGCAACATGGTGCTGCCGGCCATGGCGGAGCGCCAGGACGGCACGGTCATCATCCTGTCTTCCATCGCCGGTCTGCGCGGCAACCCCGTCATCGGCGCCTATGGCGTGTCGAAGGCGGCTGAGGCGGCGCTGGTCCGCAACCTGGCCGTGGAATATGGCCGTGCCAATATCCGCGTGAACGCCATTGCGCCCGGCATCATCGAAACCGACTTTGCCAAGGCGCTGACCGACAATCCCGACATTGCCAAGGCCGTGATGCGCCGCGCGCCGCTGGGCCGGTTCGGCAAACCGGAGGAGATTGCGGGCGTCGCCCTGATGCTGGCAGCACCTGCCGGCAACTTCATGACGGGTCAGGTCCTGGTGGCCGACGGTGGTGCCACCATCGCCGACCCGACCATTCTCTGATCAGGGGACCGGTGATGAGTGAAGGAAAGGGTGCGGCCGTCCTGATCGACGTGCTGCCACAGCACCGTTTCGATGAAGCGGCGCTGTCCGTCTGGCTGTCGGCCCATCTGGACGGGTTCCAGGGGCCGGCGACGGTACAGCAGTTCCAGGGTGGGCAGTCGAACCCGACCTTTCTGGTCGCCGATGCGGCGGGCCGCCGCTATGTCCTGCGCAAGAAGCCGCCCGGAAAGCTGCTGCCCAGCGCCCATATGATCGAGCGGGAATTCCGCGTCATGCGGGCGTTGGCGGCGACGGCGGCCCCAGTGCCGAATGTGCGCCTGCTGTGCGAGGATGCCGCCATTATCGGCACGCCCTTCTATGTCATGGACCATATCGACGGGCGCGTCCTGTCCGACGTGGCGCTGGACGGTTTCAGCGGGGAAGAGCGTACCGCCATCTATGACAGCATGAATGAAACGCTGGCGGCCTTGCATGGCGTGGATTGGCGGGCTGCCGGCCTGTCGGATTTCGGCAAGCCGGAACAGTATATCCTGCGCCAGACGGAACGCTGGTCGAAGCAGTTCCTGGCCGCCAAGGGCGACAGCGACATTCCCGCCATGGACCGGCTGATGGAGTATCTGCCGCGCGCCGTGCCGGCCGCGGAGGAGACCACCATCGCCCATGGCGACTTCCGCCTGGGCAATCTGATGCTGGACAAGACGGAACCGCGCGTCGTCGCCATCCTGGATTGGGAACTGGCGACGCTGGGTCATCCGCTGTCGGATCTGGCCTATAATTGCATGGCCTATCACCTGCCGGCCGGGATCAAGCAGTTCCCGGGTCTGGTCGGCATCGACCTGGCCGCCACTGGCATCCCGTCGGAGGCCGACTATGTGGCCGCCTATTGCCGGCGCACGGGCCGCAGCGGCATTCCCGACTGGCCCTACTTCCTGGCCTTTGCCTTCTTCCGCATCGCGTCGATCTGCCAAGGCGTCTATGCCCGCGCCCTGGCCGGCAACGCCGCCGATCGCAAGGCCCTGGCCTATGGCGAGGTGGCGCGGGCGGCGGCTGAAACCGGCTGGCGTTTCGTGTCCGACCGCACCTGAAAGCGTGGTCGGCACATCATTTGTTCTTGAAATGTTCTAAATTCATCATCAGGATGCCGTCATGGACAGGCATCCTGATGATATCCTGCCCGACCGTCCGGTGAAGGGGCGCGGCGCCGTCTCCAACAATGCCGGCCGGTTCGAGCGTGAAAGCCGCCATCGCATCGACGATGGCTGGCAAGCCCCAGTGTTGCCCGATGAAGACGGACAGGAACCGGACGATGCGCCCAAGCTGCGCACCCGCCTGCTGCCCGACACGGCGCGCAGCATCATCGCCCGCAATGACAGCCCCGACATCAATTTCGATCAATCCGTGAACCCCTATCGCGGCTGTGAACATGGCTGCGTCTATTGCTTCGCCCGTCCCAGCCATGCCTATCTGGGCCTGTCGCCGGGGCTGGATTTCGAAACGATCCTGTTTGCCAAGAAGGATGCGGCCGCCCTGCTGGACAGGGAACTTCGGGCAAAGAGCTATGTCTGCAAGCCGCTGGCCCTGGGCGCCAACACCGACCCCTATCAGCCCGTGGAGCGGACGGAACGCATCACGCGGTCGGTGCTGGAGGTCTGCCGCGATTTCAACCAGCCGGTGGCCATCATCACCAAATCGGCCCTGGTCATGCGGGATATCGACATCCTGGCCCCCATGGCGGCACGCGGTCTGGCCTCGGTCGCGATCTCCATCACAACCATGGACCCGGCACTGGCCCGGTCCATGGAGCCGCGCGCCAGCAGCCCGTCCAGGCGGCTGGCCGCCATCGGCGCCCTGACCAAGGCGGGCATCCCCGTCGCCGTCCTGTCCAGCCCCATGATCCCCGGCCTGAACGACCATGAGATGGAGGCGATCCTGGCGGCCGCGGCCGACCAGGGGGCGTGTGCTGCCAGCTATATCCTGCTGCGTCTGCCGCTGGAAATCGCGGACCTGTTCAGCGAATGGCTGCAGGCCCATGCCCCCAACCGCGCCGAAAAAGTCTTGAGCCTGATACGGCAGGCCCGCGACGGCGCGCTTTACCGATCGGAATTCAAGACACGGATGAAGGGCACCGGGCCGGTAGCAGAAATGCTGTCACAACGGTTCAAACTGGCCTGCCGTCGCCTGGGACTGGAAAAGCGGAACTGGCAGATGGACTGCACCCAGTTCCACCCACCACCCCGGCCGGGAGACCAGATGCAGTTGTTCTGACGCGGGTGGCTTACTCCACCAGCTTCAGCCCGTTCTTGTCGGAACCATGCACGCCCAGCGATTTAAGCTTGCGGTGCAGGGCCGATCGCTCCATGCCCACGAAGCTGGCCGTACGGGAGATATTGCCGCCAAAGCGGGTGACCTGGGCCAGCAGATATTCGCGCTCGAACACCTCCCGCGCCTCGCGCAGCGGCAGGCCCATGATCTCCCCGCCCTTTTCCCATTTCAGCACGGTGGGCGTGATGGCGCCAATCTCCGGCGGCAGCATGTCGGCGCGGATGGGTTCCGCGGGGTCGCCAGCCACCATGATCAGCAGCCATTCGACCGTGTTGCGCAACTGGCGGACATTACCGGGCCAGTCATAGGCCTGCAGTGCCGCCATCGCATCCTCACCAAAGGTGCGCAAGGGCAAGCCCGCTCCTTCGGCCGTGCGCTGCATGAAATGGCGGGCCAACAGGGGGATATCCTCCCGCCGATCGCGCAGCGGCGGCATTTTCAGCGGCACGACGGACAGGCGGTAGAACAGATCCTGGCGGAATCGACCCTGTTCGATCTCCGCCGTCAGGTCCCGGTTGGTCGACGCGATGACGCGCACATCCACCTCGACCCGCGACGTGCCCCCGACCCGCTCGAAAGTCTGCTCCTGCAGAACGCGGACGATCTTGCCCTGGGTTTCCAGCGGCATGTCCGCCACTTCGTCCAGGAACAGGGTACCGCCATGGGCCTGTTCAAAGGTACCGACCTTGCGCCCGCCGCCTTCGAAACCATGCTCCGTCCCGAACAGTTCCACTTCCAGCCGGTCGGGCCGCATGGTGGCACAGTTCAGGGCCACGAACGGGCCGTCGGAACGGCGCGACTTGGCGTGCAGCATGCGGGCCACCACTTCCTTGCCGCTGCCAGGCGGCCCGGAAATCAGGACACGGCTGCCCGTGGGGGCGACCTTCTCCACCGAATGGCGCAGCTGGTTGACCTGCAGGGACCGGCCAATCAGGTCGAAATCCGCCCCGACCTTGACGCGCAGTTCACGGTTTTCCCGCCTCAGGCGCGCCGCCTCGATCGCACGTTCGACCAGCAGCAGCAGCCGGTCGGCTTTGAATGGCTTTTCGATAAAGTCATAGGCGCCGGCCTTGATGGCGGCGACGGCGGTTTCGATATTGCCATGGCCGGAGATCATGACCACCGGCACATCCGGATGGTCGCGCTTCAGTTCCGCCAGCACCTGCAACCCGTCCAGCCGGCTGCCCTGCAGCCAGATATCCTGAATGACAAGGCTGGGGCGCCTTGCGGCAACGGCGGCCAGGGCCTGGTCGGCATCCGCCGCCTCGCGCGTTTTCATGCCCTCATCCTCCAGGATGCCGGCAATCAACATGCGGATGTCAGCCTCGTCATCGACGATCAGAATATCGTACGCCATGTCCTTCAACCCTTCCGCGCCTGGGCGGCGTTCATGTCAGGAGAGACCGGTGCCGTGGCACTGGGGGCGATGTTGCGGGGCAGGACCAGCGTGACGCGGGCACCACCGCCCGGCCGGTCGTCCAGCAGCAATGCGCCGCCATGGTCTTCCATGATCTTCTTCACGATGGCGAGGCCAAGGCCCGTGCCCTTGGCCCGCGTGGTGACATAGGGTTCGGTCAACCGATCCCGTTCCTCGGTGTGGGGCAAGCCCTTGCCATTGTCCTCAACCGCCAGCAGCACCCGTTCATCCTCCACCTGGATGCGGGCTGTGATTTCGCCGGGGACACGCTCAGCGTCGGCCGGGGTGTCCTCCAGCCGTCCTTCGATGCTCTCCCCGGCATTTTTCAACAGATTGGTCAGTGCCTGCCCGATCTGCCGGCTGTCACAGACCATCAACAGCGGGGCGTCGGGCATGTCGCAGGTGAATTTGATGGCCGGATAGGCCGATGCCTGCAACAGCACCGACTGCCGCGTCAGGTCCTGCATAGCGGCCGGTTTCATCACCGGCTGCGGCATGCGGGCAAAGGCAGAGAATTCGTCCACCATGCGGCCGATATCGTCCACATGCCGCACGATCGTGTCGGTCATGGCCTTGAACGTATCGGGGTCGCTGCTGATTTCCTTCAGATATTTACGCCGCAACCGTTCCGCCGAAAGCTGGATCGGGGTAAGCGGGTTCTTTATCTCATGCGCGATGCGGCGGGCCACGTCGGCCCAGGCCGCCTTGCGCTGCGCCGACAGCAGTTCGGACACATCGTCGAAGGTGACGACATAGCCCTTCACCTCGCCCGCCACCACCTCGGCCGCGACCCGGACCAGCAGGGTCTTCAACTGCCCGGCCCGGCGTAACTGCACCTGTCCCTCAACCTGCCGGCCGGCGCGGCGGCGGATATTGGTCATCAGTTCGTCCAGCTCAGGCGCCACCTCCAGCAGGTCACGCCCGATCAGGGATGCCGGATCGCCCACAGACAGCAGATTGGCGGCGGACAGGTTGGGCAGGTTGATGCGGCCATTCTGGTCCAGGCCAAGCACACCGGCCGACACCCCGGCCAGCACCGCTTCGGTGAAGCGGCGACGCAGGTCCAGCTGGCGGTTGGCCTCCACCAGTTCGGACCGCTGGCTTTCCAGCTGGCTGGTCATTCGGTTGAACGCGCGGGACAGGGTGACCAGTTCGTCTTCCGGTTCCAGCACATTGTCCGGCACGCGCGCCGTCAGATCGCCGGCGCGGATACGTTCCGCCGCAGCAATCAGGGCGCTGATCGGCGCCACCAGATAGGTGGCGAAATTCAGCCCCACCCAGATGGCCGCCAGAAGCAGCAGAACCGCCACGCCGACAAAGATCACCGCCATGCGGGTCTGCAGCGCAAAGCGCTGTTCCTCCATGCGGCGATATTCCTGAACGGCACTCTGCGTGACGTCCATATGTTCCAGCACGCGGCTTTCCACCGGGCGGCCGATAAACAGGAACCGGTCGAAATCCTGGTCAAGAAGGACGATCGCGTTCACGCGATTGCCGCCATCGCTGACGATCAGCACCACCTCACCCTTGCGGGCGCGTTCCAGGTCTTCGGAATGCACGGTGGTGAAATCAAAGGCGAAGCCCAGACCGAAAACGGCCGTGACCTGCCCCGTACCGTCGAAGATCACCGCCTCCGTCACATTGCGCATCAGCGCCTGGGACTGGAAATATTGCCGGAACCGGGGCGGGTCCCAATAGATGTTCAGCGGCAGGCGGGCCAGATCGTTGCGCATCACCTCCGCATCACGCGACAGGGTCTGCTGATGTTCCTTCAGATAGCCCTGGGCCACGGCCAGCGATTCGTCCACCACCATGCGCACACGGTCGGAGAACCAGCTTTGCAGGCCGACATAGAAGAACAGGGCGGAGAAGATGGCCATGATGATGGCCGGCGCCACCGCCAGAATGGAAAAGACGGCCACCAGCCGCATGTGCAGGCGTGACCCGGCCAGCCCCCGCCGCTTCTCCACCCACAGGCCCACGATGCGCCGGGCCACCACAACGCCCAGCAGCAGCAGCAGCACGCCATCCAGCGTCAGCAGCAGCATCAGGGTATTCTGGTCAATGGTGACGGGCAGCGTTTCCGTCAGCGCGGCATAGGTGGCGGCGCCGGCGACGATGGCCGCAACCGTCAGGGCAATGCCTGCCATGGTGTTGATCCGCCAGCGCCGGGACCAGCGCAAGGCGCGACGCCAGATGCCATCGGTACGCGGCGCCGTGCCGGGACCCAGATTCGGCGACATTGCGGTCATGCGCTGACACCCCCGTTGAACGGGGTTCGCGCTTGGGCAACTGTCAGTCCGACCTGGGGCAATGGGTAACCTTGGGGTGGCTAAACGGAGCGTCTGGTCAAAACTGTTACCAGAAAGCTACACAGGACGCCACCCCGCAACGTGATAAAGCTGCAACAGAACGTGGCCGGCCAGGACCACCTGCCCATCGCCTCAACGAGCCAGTTTCGGCCCCGTCTGCAAGGTCACGTCTCCCACCCGGTTCAGGGTGCGGGCCAGCGCATCCAGCCGGCGCTGCACGCTGTCGCCATTCAGCATGGCCGCATCTTCAGGCAGCAGCAGCGACAATTTACTGTCGCCCAGCCGCAGCAGGGTCCGTTGCAGCAGGGTCGCCGCACCACCCGTCAGCGTGTGGGCCAGCCGCAGCGCAAGCCCCAGTATATAGGCCCGGGCCAGGGCCCCTTCCTTCAACAGGCTGCGGGCCGGGGCCAGAATCGGGCTGTCCAACGTGCCCGCATAGCGGACATGGACGGCCGTGGCCAGGAAGGCCCGTTCCACATGGTCCACACCGGCAAACGGCATGCGCAGGATACGCAGGAAGGCATGCTCCGCGCGGTAATCGGGATGTTCGGCCCAGCCAAGGTCGGACAGCAGACAGGCCGCCTGCCGCAGACGGCGGGCACCGGGATCTTCGCCCACGAACAGCGGGGCCGTCCAATCGACCAGGATTTCCGCATGACCAAACCGGCCGATCCGCTCGGCCACATCCTCGCACGACGTGATCAGCGGATCATGGCGGCGCTGCGTCGGGTCCAGCAGGTCGTAAAGATGCCCCTCGCGCAGGCCGTAGGCGGAGAAGGTGACGCGGGCCGGTGAGACCGCCTTCAGCACCCGTTCCATGACCAGGGCAGCCAGGGGCAACGTGTCCAGGCGGCGCTTGGACACGCCGGGCATCTTTTCCAGATTGCTGCGCCCTGCCCGCGCCACCGTGCCGGCGAACTCCGCCATGATGGCACCGTCGACGCTGTACTGATGGATGATGTGCAGGGGGTGGTTCACCTGCTCCAGATGCATCTTGGCCAGTGCGCGCCAGGCGCCGCCCACCGGATAATAAGTGCGGCCCTTGCCGCGCGACAGCCAGTCCAGCCTGGCCAGATGCTGGTCGATCAGTTTGGCCGCCGGCCCCGGCTTTCCATCCGTCGCCTCCATCAGCCGCAGGGGCCCCAGGGGGGTCGTCACCTGCGCCCCGATCTCGCCCTTGTCCAGCAGAACCAGTTCCAGGCTGCCACCGCCAAGGTCACCCGCCAGACCGTCGGCATTAGGGGCGCCGGACAGCACACCCAGGGCCGCCAGCCGCGCCTCCTCCTCGCCCGACAGGACATCGACATGAAAGCCGGTACGGCGTGTGATCTCGGCCACGAAATCGGCGCCGTCGCCGGCATCGCGGACGGCCGCCGTGGCCAGCACATCGACGCGCCGGACCTGCATGCCTTCCAGCAGCCGGCGGAACCGGGCCAGATTATCCAGCGCCAGCACCACCCCGTCCGGATTCAGCTTGCCGGTCCGTTCCACCGTCTTGCCCAGGCTGGGCTGGACCCTTTCATTGAAAAGGGCCACAGGCGACCGCGTCAGCTTTTCATAGACGACGCAGCGCATGGTGTTGGAACCGACATCGATGACCGCCAGGCGGTCGTCGGCATGGGCGTGATCCACGTTCGGGTGATCCGCTTTCAGTGATAACATCAGGTAAAATGCCGGGTTACGGGAAATTGCTCAACACCAGTTTCGGCGGCAGCCGGGCATCGCTGGTGGCGCTGCCGCGACCCGACAGGCTGGGGTTGGTCATGAAATAGGTATGGGCGTTGAAGCTTTCCAGGCAAGGCTCCACGCGCCGATAGGTCGCATCGGGTTGCAGGACCCAGCTCTGCGTATTGTCCTTCAGGTTGGCAACCATGATCTGGTCCAAAACCTGCTGATGTACCGTCGGGTTCTCGATGGGTACCAGGGTCTCGATACGGCGGTCCAGGTTACGCGGCATCCAGTCGGCCGACGAAATGAAAATCTTGGCGTGACGCGACGGCAGCCCATGACCGTTGCCGAAACAGACGACGCGACCATGTTCCAGGAAGCGGCCGACGATCGACTTCACATGAATGTTTTCCGACAGGCCGGGCACACCCGGCCGCAGACAACAGATGCCGCGGATGACCAGTTCGACCTTCACCCCGTTCTGTGACGCTTCGTACAGCTTGTCGATCAGCTTGGCATCCACCAGGCTGTTCAGCTTCACCCAGATCTGGGCGGGGCGGCCGGCATGGGCGTGCGCAATCTCCGCGTCGATCAGTTCGACCAGACGCTGGCGCAGGGTGATGGGGGCGATGGAAATCTTTTCCAACGCCTTGGGCGTGGCATAGCCGGTCATGTAGTTGAACATGTGGGCGGCGTCATGGCCCAAGGCGACGTCGCAGGTGAAGAAGGAAAGGTCGGTATAAATCCTGGCCGTGATCGGGTGGTAATTGCCCGTACCAAAATGCACATAGGTGCGCAGACCCTGGCTTTCGCGGCGCACGACCAGCGACACCTTGGCATGGGTCTTCAGATCGACGAAACCATAGACCACCTGCACGCCGGCGCGTTCCATGTCGCGGGCCCAGCGGATATTGGCCTCCTCGTCGAAGCGTGCCTTCAGTTCAACCAGGGCGGTGACGCTCTTGCCCTGTTCGGCGGCGTCGATCAGGGCGGCAACGATGGGGCTGTTCTTGGATGTGCGGTAGAGCGTCTGCTTGATGGCCAGCACATTGGGGTCTGCCGCCGCCTGACGCAGGAACTGCACCACCACGTCGAAGCTCTCGAAGGGGTGATGGACGACGATGTCCTTCTGGCGGATGGCGGCAAAGCAATCCCCGCCGAAATCGCGGATGCGTTCCGGGAACCGGGCATTATAGGGCGGGAACAGCAGGTCGGGCCGATCATCGCCGATGATCTGCTTGGTATCGGCCAGCCCGATCAGCCCATCCAGGACGAAGACGTCATCATTGCTGACATTCAGTTCGTCAATCAGGAAGGCGCGCAGTTCCTTGGACATGCCGGCATTGACGGCCAGCCGGATGACGCTGCCGCGCTTGCGCCGCTTCAGGGCGCTCTCGAAGGTGCGGACCAGATCCTCGGCTTCTTCCTCGATTTCCATCTCGCTGTCGCGCAGGACACGGAACACACCGTGGCCCTTCAGCACAAAGGGCGGGAACAGGCGGGAGATGAAGGACAGAACCACCTGTTCCAGCAGGACATAGCGCGTGTCCGTGCCGGGCAGGCGGATGAAGCGGTCAAGCTGCTGCGGCAGCAGCACCAGCGCATCCAGGTTCGTCCCCTTCTGCGGGTCGAACAATTGCAGGGCCAGCGCGAATCCGCTGTTGGGCACAAAGGGGAACGGATGGGCCGGATCGACGGCGATGGGCGTCAGGACGGGGAAAATCTCATCGATGAAGCGCGCTTCCAGCCAGTCATGCTCCGCTGCCGTCAACTCATCGGTGTCGACAACGGCAATCCCGGCCGCGCGCAGCGCCTTGCGCAGCATCAGCCAGCACGCCTGCTGGTCGCGCATGACTTCCGTCACGCGGTAATTGATGGCCGCCAACTGCTGGGCAGGCGTCAGATTGTCATCAGACGGCGTCGTCACCTTGGCAGCCACCTGCGCCTTCAGGCCGGCGACGCGGACCATGTAGAATTCGTCCAGGTTGCTGGCGGAAATGGACAGGAAGCGCAGGCGTTCCAGCAGCGGGTGGTGCGCGTTATAGGCTTCTTCCAGGACACGCTGGTTGAAGGCCAGCCAGGACAGTTCGCGATTGATGAAACGTTCCGGGCTGTCATGGGCGATGGCACCGACCAGGCTGTCGGGCGCGGTCTCA
Source organism: Hydrogenophaga intermedia (assembly GCA_943371025.1). Taxonomy (GTDB): domain Bacteria; phylum Pseudomonadota; class Alphaproteobacteria; order Azospirillales; family Azospirillaceae; genus Niveispirillum. The sequence goes on along the minus strand of CALRTC020000020.1, from coordinate 74,875 downwards.
GCGGGCAGGTCGGTCGACTGCGGGGCAGTGGCGGCGGTCACGATCGGTTCGTCCTTCTGGTCCTGGGGCGCCGTGGGAGTATATGTTGCTTCTGTGACGGTTTTGGGTTGCGTGGACCCGCGCGGGCGGCGACGCTGCCCTGCCGTCGTGTTCCCCGCGTCTTTGCGTGAAGTCGTCATGAAGACACTCTATCTGCTGCGGCACGCCAAATCGGACTGGGACGACCCCCGTCTGCCCGACCATGATCGCCCCCTCGCCGCGCGTGGGCGGAAGGCAGCGGCGACGATGGCGAATTATTGGACAGCGCGCAAGGGCGGCCCGCCTAACCCATCGATCGTGCTCTGTTCGACAGCGCTGCGCGCGCGCAGCACGCTGGAGATCGTGGCCGCGGCCTGGGGCAAGCACCCGCCGTCCGTCACATTTGAACGCGGCCTGTATCTTTGCGGGGAGGAATTGCTGCTGGACCGGCTGAAATCCCTGCCCGACACTGTGGAGAGCGTGCTGCTGGTCGGACACAATCCGGACTTCCAGCTGCTGGCCCGCGATCTGTGCGGCCGTGGCCCTGCGGAACTGCGTGCCTCGCTGGCGACGAAGCTGCCCACCGGCTCGTTCGTGGAGATCGCGTTGCCGGACGGCGTGACCTGGCACGATCTGCGCTGGGGTCAATGCACCCTGGTCGGCTTCACCCGGCCCCGCGATCTGGAGGAACGGACCTGACCGTCGGGCCGGCTTAAAAGAACTCCAGCCGGACGGCGAACATCTTCTCCACCTTCTTCACCTGGCCGACCTCGGCCAGGATGATGACGCGGTCATTGGGTTTGATGACCGTGCTGGGGCGCGGGATGATCACCTTGCCGGCGCGCACGATGGCGCCGACAATGATGCCCTGGGGTAGCCGGATATCCTTCAGCGGGGTATTGATCAGGGTCGAGGTCTCCAGCGCCTCCGCCTCGATCACCTCTGCGAAATTCTCGCGCAATGAATGCACGGCCTTGATTCGGCCGCGCCGTACATGCTGCAGGATGGACGAAACGGTGATCGACCGGGGACTGACCACCGCGTCGATGCCCAGTGGCTGTACCAACGGCTGGAACGTCGTCTTGTTGATCAGCGTGATGGCGCGCTGACAGCCGTTGCGCTTGGCCAGCAGGCTGGCCAGGATATTGCCTTCGTCGCTGTTGGACACGGCCACGACGGTTTCGGCCGCACCAACATTGGCCTCCTCCAGAATCGAAGGATCCAGCGCGTCGCCATGCAGCACCATGGTGCGCTTCAGCTTCTGCGCCACCATCGTGGCCCGGCGCCGGTCGATCTCGATGATGCGGGCCGACACGCCGGAATGGTTCTGCTCGATCTCCTCGGCCAGACACAGGCCGATATTGCCGCCGCCGACGATGATGACCCGCCGCGCCTCCCGCTCCTCATGGCCGAAGGCGGCCATGGCCCGGGAAACATGGTTCGTATCGGCCACGAAATAAACTTCGTCACCGGGCAGCATCTGGTCATTGCCGGTGGGGATGAATTGCCGGTCGCCGCGGATGATGGCCACCACCTCGATCGCCAGATCGGGGAACAGGCCCGTCAGCTGTCGCAGCGGGGTGTTGATGATGGGACAGTTCTGCGAACAGACGACGCCGATCACCTTCACCAGCCCGTCGGCCAGCGGGATCATGTCAAAGGCGCCCGGCACCTGCATGCGCCGCGACACCGCCCGCGCCACCTCGATTTCCGGCGAGATGATGACATCGATGGGCAGATGCTCGCGGGAGAACAGATCGGCCCAGATGGGCTGCAGATAGGACTGGTGGCGCACACGGGCGATCTTTGTCGGCACGCGGAACAGGCTGGCCCCGACCTGACAGGCCACCATGTTCACTTCATCTGCAAGCGTCACGGCGATCAGCATGTCGGCATCGGCCGCCCCCGCAGCCTCCAGCACATTGGGGTGGGAGGCGAAGCCGACCATGGCCTGAACATCCAGCGTGTCGCTGATCTTCTGTATCAGTTCCGGCGACTGGTCGATGACGGTGACGTGGTTGCCTTCCGAGGCCAGATACTTGGCGATATTGGAGCCGACCTGGCCGGCGCCGCAGACGATGACCTTCATGGAAAATAACCTGTCCGGCAGCCTTGGGGGTTGAAGCGGCATGGTCTCGTGCGGGCGCCCCGCCATCGACGTCGGCGCCCTTTTTGTTCTGCCCCTTCGTTCGCCACAGATCAATAGCCGATTGGCCGCCATCCCGGCGCCCAACGACCCGGCCCCATCCGATCCTATGACTCTATTCAATTTAAAGGTGATATTTTGTGTGATTTAATATCGCAAACCTCATTCAACCTGATGGAGTTGGCGCATGCTGTCCCGGATCGGCATTTTCCCCCTGTCCCTGTTGTTGCTGGCGGGCTGCGCCTCCACGGCACCGGGGGGATTGAAACAGGCGGGGCCGGGCAAGCCGGCCGATCTCTATGCCGCGGCCCTGAATGTCGTGGCCGTGCCGGGGCCGTCCGATATCGGTCCCGGACTGCTGCGGATCGCGTCCGACAATGCCGATCTGGTCTGGCGCGATACACCGGCGGGCCGGCAGGTGCTGGTCGCTTCCACCATGTCCACCAGCGCCTATGAGAAATATTACAAGGGCCAGGCTACGGGCGGCCCCAGCGGCTGGGGCCAAATCTGGGTGACCGCCGTTCCGCAGCTCCAGCGTTTCTGCACGGCCGCGGCCGGCGATGCCACCGCGAAGACCGAACGGGTCGTGCAGTGGCTGGGCCTCAACCCCACGGTGCCCTACGCCCAGGTAGTGGAAATGTGGATCGCGCCTGAAAAGCTGGTCCGCCCCTGCCCTGTGACCGATGTTGCGGCGGCCACCTGCACGCTGGACACCAATGGCAGCGCGGGGCCGCCGCCGGTGGCCAGCACCGTCACCCGTCCGGTCTGCACGGCGGGTGATGCTGCCTGTCTGGAACAGCAATCCTATTGGGACTGGTTTGCCCAGAACATGCGCCTGAACCTGAAGGAAGGCGGGGCACCCTGGACCCGGCTGGGCTACACCTTCGACTGGAAGCCGAAGAAGGATGGCGGCTACGAACGCTACGGCGCCAGTGAATTCGTCATGAAGCCCGGCGCCACGTACGAGGTGAAGGCCGCCTATAGTCTGGCCGATTACTGCGCCCCGCCGAAATGAACAATGCCGCTCAGTCCCCCAGGCGCCAGTCGCTGGGGGCTGGGCGGCGGTCGCCGGCCATGAACCGCCCGCCATAGGGGGCCAGGCAGAGATCGACCAGGGCCAGCACCTCCGCCGGGTCCTGGTCGGCGAACAGTTCGGCAAAGGCGTGTTCAAAGGCCGTGGACAGCATCGGGTCCAGGCGCAGCAGCGCCTTGGCCAGCCCTTTGCCGGTACCGGTCCAGGCGCCGGCGGCGCGTACGGTAAAATCCGCCAGTTCGATATAAAGCCGGCTGCCGATGGCCAATTGTTCGGCCGGTGTGCGGGGTTGGGCCAGATCAGCCGCCAGATCAGAGATGGAATAGCGTCGAACCCGCAATTCCTCGTCCGACAGGGCAGGCGGTCCGCCATCCAGCACGGCCTGGGCCTGCCGCTTCAATTCCTCGATCAGGGCGGGATCGCCCGCAATGGGCAGGCCGTTGGCCACCATGCGGGCCAGCGACGGCTTGCCCAGCTTGCGGTCAGCCTCCCAGAAATAGGCCAGCGTGTCCGGATCGTGCAGGAACAGTTCCACCGTGACGCCCTGGCGTTCGTGGGTCTCCCGTACGGCGGCGGGCAGATGGTGGTGGATCAGCACGGCATCGATATCCGATCCGGGCCCGGCATTGCCCTTCGCCACCGACCCGGCCAGGAAGGCGGCGATGATGTCCGGCTGCTCCGTCCATTCGCGCAGGATGGTGTCGGCCAGATCGATGGTGGGTGTGACGGAATTCATGGCGCCCTTCCCGCTGCCAGCACCCATTCCAGGGCCCGCCGCACGGTCGCCAGCCGCACCGCATCCCGATCCCCGTCGAAGACGTGGCGTTCCACATTCACCTCCCCGCCACGTCGCGCCAGCGCCATGAAGACCAGTCCGACCGGCTTCGTCGGCGTTCCCCCGCCCGGCCCGGCGATGCCGGTGACGGCAACCGCGATATCGGCCTGGCTGTGATCCAGCGCACCCGTGGCCATGGCAGTCGCCACCGGCTCCGACACAGCCCCCAACCGGTCGATCAGGTCCGCCGGCACCCCCAGCATCTCCGTCTTGGCGGCATTGGTATAGGTGATGAAACCCCTGTCCACCACGGAAGACGATCCCGCCACCTCTGTCAGGCAGGCGGCAATCAGACCGCCCGTGCAGCTTTCGGCCGTGGCGACCCACAGGCGGCGCGCCGACAGCGTGTCGCGGATATCTTGTGCCAGTCGGATCAGGTCGGGCGGGAACATGGGCTCCTACTCCAGCGACAAGGGCAGGCGGACGGTGGCGGCGGCCTGGGCGGCAATGCCTTCCCGCCGGCCGGTGAAGCCCAGCCCCTCCGTCGTCGTCGCCTTCACACTGACGCGGGACGCATCGATGCCCAGGATTGCCGCCACCCGCGCCACCATGGCCTCGCGGTGCGGACCCACCTTGGGCCGTTCGCAGATGATGGTGATGTCGACATGGGCAATCACGCCGTCACGGCGCGCCACCAGTTCGGCGGCATGGCGCAGGAAGCGGGCGCTGTCCGCCCCTTTCCATTGCGGGTCGCTGGGCGGAAAATGCTGACCGATATCGCCAGAGGCAATGGCGCCCAGGATGGCATCGGTCAGGGCGTGCAGCGCCACGTCGGCATCCGAATGGCCTTCCAGCGTCGCATCGTGCGGCACCTGCACCCCGCACAGCCAGACATGGTCGCCGGGCGCGAACTTGTGAACGTCATAGCCGGTGCCGGTGCGGATATCGCCCAGCCGGGTCAGGAACAGCCGTTCGGCGCGGGCCAGATCGTCTTGATTGGTCACTTTCAGATTGTCCGGGTCGGTGGCGATCAGGGTGACGGCCAGCCCGGCCGCCTCGGCCACGGCGGCATCGTCCGTCAGGTTCAGGCCGGCAGCGCGGCGATGGGCCGGCAGGATGTCGGCAAAGCGGAAGCCCTGCGGCGTCAGCGCCCGCCACAGGGCCGTGCGGTCCACCGTGCCGTCGCTGCGGATGGTGCCGCCGGCCACTGTGCCGCGCTTCAGCGTGTCGGCCAGCGGCGTGGCCGCGATGGCGCCCGGCGCATGGTCCAGGGCCGCAATGACATCGGTGATGGCGGCGGCATCGACCAGCGGCCGCGCCGCATCATGGATCAGCACCAGATCAGGCGCGTGGCCGGCCAGCGCTTCCAGCCCGTTCAGTACGCTGTCCTGCCGCGTCGGGCCGCCGGCGATGGGCGGCGGCAGATCCAGCCCTTCCACGGCCTGCTCATAAAGATCGCGGAAGGCCGGATCGATGACGACACGCACACTCGTCACACCGGGATGGCGCAGGAACGCCTCCACGGTCCGGCGCAGGATGGGCTTGCCAGCCAGATGCAGATACTGCTTGGGCAGGTCGGCCCCGAAGCGAAGGCCGCGTCCCGCGGCGACGATCAGGGCGGTACAGGTGGGCATGGGCACCAAAGGGGCTGTCGAATGGACCGCGACGACCCTAGCGCGGAAAAGGCCCGCTCGCCAATGGCCGGCGCATGCACGCTCCCGCACGTCGCGTCTGCATCAAAGCGGGCACCCGTCCCGCCCCCACGCGAAAACCGCCATGCGGCGGTGAATATTGTGTTTTTCGGGACCTGTGTTAATCTCTGTGCCTAATTTTGATGCATCCGTGAAATTTGCCCATTTATTGGGCTGTTTCTGCGGACAGGTGCAGGGTTCTTCGTCACATGGTCAAGCCGCTCCCCCCCCTTCAGATCGGTCCGGTGCGTATCGAGGATCCGGTGATCCTGGCGCCCTTGTCGGGCGTCACCGACATGCCCTATCGCCGGTTGGTGAAGCGCACCGGGGCCGGCCTGGTCGTGTCGGAGATGATTGCCAGTCAGGCCATGATCCGCGCCACGCGCGAAAGCATGCTGAAAACGGAATGGAGCCTGGATGAGGCGCCGATTTCCATGCAGCTGGCGGGGTGTGAGCCGGACGTGATGGGGGAGGCGGCGAAGCTGAACGCGGATCGCGGCGCCCATATCATCGACATCAATTTCGGCTGCCCCGTGAAGAAGGTGGTGAACGGCTTTGCCGGGTCGGCCCTGATGAAGGACGAACTGCTGGCCGGCCGCATCATGGAGGCGACCGTAAAGGCCGTTTCCGTTCCGGTGACGATGAAGATGCGCAAGGGCTGGGACGCCAATAATCTGAACGCCCCCAACCTGGCCCGCATCGCGGAAGAGTGCGGCATCAAGATGCTGACCGTGCATGGCCGCACGCGCTGCCAGATGTATAACGGCACAGCCGATTGGAAATTCATCCGTGAGGTCAAGGAAGCGGTGAAGATCCCCGTCATCGCCAATGGTGACATCAACAGCTTTGAGGATGCCGTCCGCTGTCTGGAGGAATCCGGAGCCGACGGCGTGATGATCGGGCGCGGCACCTATGGCCGTCCCTGGTTCATCGCCCAGGTCATGCATTACCTGCGCACGGGCGAGAAGAAGCCCGATCCGGCCCTGGCCGACCAGATGCAGATCGTCCTGGAACATTACGACGCCATCCTGGCCCATTACGGGGTGCAGGCGGGCCTGAAGATCGCCCGCAAGCATGTCGCCTGGTATTCCAAGGGCATGAACGGGTCGGCCGATTACCGTAACCAGATCATGACCACGGAAGATCCGGACAAGATGAAGCAGCAGATCATCGCCTTCTACTCCGCAGCATTGGATCGTGGCGTCACCGAGCGGGTGGCCGCCTGATGGCGCGCATGCCGACGGCCCGCCGCGTCGGCGGCGATATTGATCCGACCTCGATCCTGGCGGCCCTGCCCGATCCCGTGATGGTGGTGGATGGCGATGGGCTGATCCGCTTCATCAATCTGGAAGCGCAGGAATTCTTTGACGTTTCCGCGACGCGCGTGCTGGGAACCAAGCTGACGGAACTGATCCCGGAGGACAGCCCCGTCCTGGCTCTGCTGGATCAGGCGCGGCAGACCCATTCCACGGTCTGCGAATATGGCGTCACTGTGGAAACGGCCCGCGTCGGCCCGCATTCGGTGACCATGCAGGCGGCACCGCTGGGCGACCCGCCCGATCAGGTGGTGGTGACCATCCATGAACGGTCCATCGCCCGGCGCATTGACAAGCAATTGAACCACCGGGGTGCCGCCCGATCCGTCGTCGCCATGGCGGCCATGCTGGCGCATGAGGTGAAGAACCCCCTGTCCGGCATCCGGGGGGCCGCGCAGTTGCTGGAGGAAAATGCCAGCGAGGATGACCAGATCCTGACCCGCCTGATCTGTGACGAGGCGGACCGCATCGTGGCCCTGGTCGACCGGATGGAAGTGTTCACCGACGGCCGCCCCCTGGAGCGCCAGGCGGTGAACATCCATGCCGTGCTGGAACATGTGCGCCGCATCGCCCAGACAGGTTTCGCCCGCCATATCCGCTTTGTCGAGAAGTACGACCCTTCCCTGCCGCCCGTCCTGGGCAACCGCGACCAGCTGGTGCAGGTGTTCCTGAACCTGGTGAAAAACGCGGCGGAGGCCTGCCCCGAGCAGGGCGGAGAGATCCAGCTCTCCACGGCGTACCAGCATGGCGTGCGTCTGGCTGTGTCGGGATCGGACAGCCGCCTGCATCTGCCGCTGCTGGTCAGCGTGTCTGATAACGGTCCGGGGATCCCCGAAGATATCCGCGCCAACCTGTTCGATCCCTTTGTTACGACGAAGATGAACGGAACCGGCCTGGGTCTTGCATTGGTTGCCAAGATCATCGGTGACCATGGTGGGGTGATCGACTTTGAGAGCGCGCCGAAACGCACGGTCTTCAAGGTTTCCCTGCCAGTCACCGATAAGAGCGGCCACGGAGAGGGTGCCTAAAAAATGGGCGCAACCATTCTTGTTGCGGATGATGATCGGGCCATTCGGACGGTTCTGACCCAGGCCCTGGCCCGTCTGGGGCACGAGGTGAAGACCACCGGCAACGCCGCCACCTTGTGGCGGTGGGTGCAGGAGGGGGAAGGCGATCTGGTCATCACCGATGTGGTCATGCCGGATGAAAACGGCCTGGACCTGGTGCCGCGTATCAAGAAGCTGCGGCCGGACCTGCGCATCATCGTGATGAGCGCGCAGAACACGCTGCTGACCGCCGTGAAGGCGGCGGAACGCGGGGCTTTCGACTATCTGCCCAAGCCCTTCGATCTGAAGGACTTGATGGCGATCGTGCAGAAGGCGCTGTCGGCCCCCGCCCCCACCACGGCCCCCACCCCGGCACCGGTGGAGGATCCGGAGGAGGAGGCGCTGCCCCTGATCGGCCGGTCGCCGGCCATGCAGGAGATCTACCGCGTCCTGGCGCGCCTGATGGGTACGGACCTGACGGTAATGATCACCGGCGAAAGCGGCACCGGCAAGGAACTGGTCGCCCGTGCCCTGCATGATTATGGCAAGCGGCGCGGCGGGCCCTTTGTCGCCATCAACATGGCGGCCATCCCGCGCGAACTGATCGAGTCAGAGCTGTTCGGCCATGAGAAGGGCGCCTTCACCGGCGCCACCATGCGCTCCACGGGCCGGTTCGAACAGGCGCAGGGCGGCACCCTGTTCCTGGACGAAATCGGCGACATGCCGCTGGAGGCACAGACGCGCCTGCTGCGCGTGTTGCAGGAAGGCGAATATACGACCGTCGGCGGGCGCACGCCCATCAAGACCGATGTGCGCATCGTGGCGGCCACCCACCGCGACCTGCGCACCCTGATCCGCCAGGGCCTGTTCCGCGAGGATCTGTTCTACCGCCTGAACGTCGTACCCATCCGCCTGCCGCCGTTGCGAGAACGGACGGAGGATGTGCCGGCCCTGGTCCGCCATTTCCTGAACCAGGCGGCGCAGCAGGGCCTGCCGGCCAAGACGGTGGACAATGCCGCCATGGACCGGCTGAAGCGCTATCGCTGGCCCGGCAATGTGCGCGAGCTGGAAAATATGGTCCAGCGTCTGGCGGCGCTGTATTCGCAGGAGGTGATCAGCCTCGACGTCATCGACACCGAACTGGCCGAAACCAACCCGGCGGCGGCCCCCGTGCAGGAACCGGTGAACGAGGGCCTGTCCGCCGCCGTCGAACGCCACCTGCGGGAGTATTTCGCCGCGCATAAGGACGGCATCCCGGCGGCCGGCCTCTATGACCGGATTCTGCGGGAGGTCGAACGGCCGCTGCTGTCGCTGTCCCTGACGGCGACAAGGGGCAACCAGATCAAGGCCGCACACATGCTGGGCCTTAACCGCAATACGCTGAGGAAGAAGATCCGGGATCTGGATATTCAGGTGGTGCGGGGGTTGAAGTAGGGATGATAAGGGCGGCACCGAAAGGGCCGCCCTTGTCCATTCATTCAGCAGACAGCCTCCGTGATTGCCATCCCGTCCACCCAGGTTTAGCTTTGTGGATTGGAGTGGACATTTCCGCCAGACGGGTCGGGCCGCCATGCGTGAAGTCCAGATTGCTGATGCGAAGGCGCATCTGCCCCAATTGATTGATGCGGTGGAGCGCGGCGAAACGGTCATCATCACCCGCCATGGCCGGGCGGTCGCCCGTATCGTCCCGGAGACGGAAGGCCGCGCCAGCCAGACCCGTCAAACCATGCAGGAAATCGCCGCCTTCCGACAAACCATGCCGCGGCTGTCGCTGGCAGAAATCCAGGAAGCCTTACGATCGCTTGTACACATCCCGCCGGTTCCCGATCCGAACCACGAGAATTTCAATCAAGCCATCATCGATATGCGCGATGACGCGATAATCACCGACCCGGTATTTCCAGAAATCCGAAAGGTTGCCCTTCAGAGCCTCTCCGATGCTGCGGGGATTGGATAGCGGCTTTACGCGTTGCTCAAGGAAGGCCAATATTCGGCGCTCATCCTCTCGGCCCATCTTATCCAGGGACTTGATCGCAGCCGATGACAGGGTGATCTTCCAGGCCATATAGACGCCGCCTTTAAGCGGCGTCGTGACGCTTCAACAATGTCTCCAATGGCACCGTCTCGCTGCGCCCAGCGCGCACGGCCTCCAGTTCCGCCTGCGCCAGATAGGCATCCTCCATATCCTGAAGATGCTCCTCAACAGCTTCACGGATATAGGAAGCCTTCGTCCGCCCCGTGGCGCGGGCCAGTGCGTCCAAGCGTTTCTCGATCTCGGCATCCAGGCGAACGCTGACAGACATGGCGATTTCTCCCTTGCGTCGGCGTCCACATTATCGCGTCAGCGGCGACAGGTACAGGGGCGGCCCATATCCCCAATCAAGACGCAATATCGGCCGCCCTCTCCCTTACCCCCGCTTCCAAGTCGTGCCCTTCGGCCCGTCCTCAAGCACAACCCCCTGGGCGGCCAGGTCGTTGCGGATGCGGTCGGCTTCGGCGAAGTTCTTGGCCTTGCGGGCGGCCAGACGGTCGGCGATGGCCTGTTCGATGGCGGCATCGTCCAGCCCGCCACCCGCACCGGCCGGCTGCCACTTGAACCAGGCTTCCGGCTGCTGTTGCAGGAAGCCCATCAGGCCGGCGGCGGCCTTCAGCGCGGCGGCGGCCTGGGCGCGGGCGGCATCGTCGGTGGCCTTGTGATAGGCATTGGCCAGTTCATGCAGAACGCTGATGGCCAGCGGCGTGTTCAGGTCATCGGTCAGCGCCGCCAGCAATTCGGCCGGCACGGGCGCCACCGGCACGTCACCGGCCGCGCGCAGCACGCCGTACCAGCGGTCCAGCGTGGCGCGGGCCTGGGTCACCTTGTCCTTGCTGAAATCCAGCGGCTGGCGGTAATGGGCCGACAGGATGGCCAGGCGCAGCGCCTCTCCCGGATACTCATCCAGCAGTTCCCGCACCGTGTAGAAATTCCCCAGCGACTTCGACATCTTGTCGCCGGCGATGGTCAGAAAGCCGGAATGCATCCAGACATTGGCCATCACCGCCGTGCCATGGGCGCAGCGGCTTTGCGCAATCTCATTCTCATGATGCGGGAAGATCAGGTCCAGCCCGCCGCCATGGATATCGAACACCTGCCCCAGATGCGCCGCCGTCATGGCGGAGCATTCGATGTGCCAACCCGGCCGGCCCGTGCCCCAGGGGCTGTCCCAACCGGGTTCGCCCGGCTTGGCCGGCTTCCACAGCACGAAATCGGCCGGCGACTTCTTATAGGGTGCGACCTCCACCCGCGCGCCGGCGATCAGCTCGTCCTGGCTGCGGCGGGAAAGCTGGCCGTAATCGGCCATGGCGGGCACGTTGAACAGAACATGGCCTTCCGCCGCATAGGCATAGCCCTTGTCGATCAGCGTGCCGATCATCGCCACCATATCGCCGATATGGCGCGTGGCGCGCGGTTCGATATCGGGGCGCAGCAGGCCCAGATCATCCATGTCGGCATGGAACTGCGCCGTGGTCCGGGCCGTGACGCTGTCGATCGGCTCCCCCGACTGGTGCGACCGGTCGATGATCTTGTCATCCACATCCGTGATGTTACGGGCATAGGTGACGCGGGGATAGAGATGCTTCAGCAGCCGGGCCAGCAGGTCAAAGGCGCTGAAGGTGCGGGCATTGCCGATATGGGCATAGTCATAGACCGTGGGGCCGCAGACATAGAGCTTCACATGATCCGGGTCGATGGGCGCGAACACTTCCTTGGTCCGCAGCAGCGTATTGTAGAGCGACAGGGTCATGGGAGCTTTTCCGGGTGCTGGTGTCCGTCTGGGGACGATATCAGGCGCAGGCGTGAAGAACGATGGCAGGCAGGCAACATCGGACGCCGGGGTGGGTTGCGCAGGTCCGGACCATCACGCGACCTTCCCCGCCAGCCGGGCCAGCGCCCGGTCGCGCCCGATCAGGGGCAGCAGGGTCTTCAGCTCCGGCCCATGCTCATGCGCGGTCAGCGCCCGGCGCAGCGGCAGGAACAGGCCCTTGCCCTTGGCCCCCGTCGCGGCCGACACGGCCTTGGTCCAGATGCCCCAGGTCGTCTCGTCCCACGGCCCCACGGGCAGCAGTTCCGCCGCCTTGGCCAGGAAGGTCGCATCATCGACCAGCGGCGTCACCGCAGCCTGAGTCACGGCCCACCATTCCCTGGCGTCGGACAGGCGCGACAGGTTGGGGCGCACGGCCAGCCAGAAGGCCTCATCCACCCCGTCCATGCCCAGCGCCTGCAGCCGGTCGACCACGGCGGCAAAGGGGGCGGCGTGCAGCACCTGTGCATTCAGGCGCATCAGTTCGTCGGCATCGAATTTCGGCGTGCTGCGCCCGAACTTGCCGAAATCGAAGCCCTGGGCCAGTTCGGACAATGACGTGGCGGCAGCAATGGCATCGGCCGTGCCCAGTCGGGCCAGATAGGCGCACAGCGCCATCGGCTCCACCCCCTCCTCCTGCCGCAGTGAGCGGACAGACAGGGAACCCAGCCGCTTGGACAGGCCCTCCCCCTCCGACCCGGCGATCAGGGGCAGGTGGGCGAAGGTGGGCACGGTACCCCGCCCCTCGATCCCGATCAGCGCCTCGAACAACTGCACCTGCACGGCCGTGTTGGTGACATGGTCCTCGCCACGCACGATATGGGTGATGTCGAAATCCAGATCGTCAACGACGGAGGTCAGGGTGTAGAGCGGGCGCCCATCCTCGCGGATCAGCACGGGGTCGGACAGGTCGGCGCCCCGGAAATGCTTGGGCCCCTGCACCAGATCGTCCCAGGCGATATCGGCATGGTCCAGCTTGAACCGCCAATGCGGCCGCCGGCCCTCCCCCTCCAGCCGCACGCGGTCGGCATCGGTCAGGCGCAGGGATGAGCGGTCATAGAGGGGCGGGCGATGCTGGGCCAGCATGGCCTTGCGCTTCAGGCCCAGTTCCTCCGGCGTCTCATAGCAGGGGTAAAGCCGGCCGGCCGCCTTCAACGCCGCCGCCGCTTCGGCATAGCGGGCATAGCGGTCGGACTCGCGGGCATAGCGGTCCCAGGTCAGGCCCAGCCAGGTCAGATCCTCAGCGATAGCATCGGCGAAGGCCTGGGTCGACCGTTCCTCGTCCGTATCGTCCAGGCGGAACATGAAGCTGCCGCCATGGCGGGCCGCGAACAGCCAGTTCACAATGGCCGTGCGGATATTGCCGATATGCAGATGGCCGGTCGGGCTGGGCGCGAAGCGGACGGCGATGGTCATGATGTGCGCGGGGAAATCTCATGGAAATGACGGCGGCAGCGATACCATGCCTGCCGTCAACAGGGCACGAAAATCTCTTCCGGAATGTCCAGCCCCCGGACGTGATGCACGCCCAGCGTCCGCATGGGCCGTCCGGAGCAGCCGGCAAAGGCGGAGGACACGACGAAATGGCTGTCCAGCACCTTGGCCACATCCAGCAGGCGGGAGGCGAGGTTGACCGCCGGCCCCACGACGGTGAAGTCCAGCCGGCGCTTGCCACCGATATTGCCAAAGGCGACATGGCCCAGATGCAGCGACAGGCCGTAATCGATGGGCACATGCCCGTCAGGGCATTGCGCATTCCATTCCGCCACGGCGCGGTGCAGGGTGGATGCCGCCGCCAGGGCATGGCCGCAGGCTTCGCGCGGGTTCATCATGTCGGCCGGGAAAATGGCCAGCATGCCGTCGCCGATGAATTTCAGCACCTCCCCGCCATGCGCCTCCACCGCGTCCACGGCCAGATCGAACCAATGGTTCAGCCGGGCCACGACATTGGCCGACAGGTTTTCCGAGGTGTAGCGGGTGAAGCCGCGCAGATCGCAGAACAGGATGGCGGCGAAGATGCTGTCTGCATCCCCGCGGGAAATCTGGCCGGCATAGACCCGTTCCCCGGCCCCGACCCCCAGATATGTGGCCAGCAGGTCGCGCGCGATATTGCGCACCACCCGCGCCTCCAGAATGGGGGAAACGGCGGCGACGACATGTTCCAGGTCCTTGATATCCGCGTCCGTGAAGGGCACGCGCTTGGACGCGAACGACATGGCGGCAGAGCGGTGGCGGTCCTGCACCTGGATGGGGATGATGTAATAGTCCTGGAACCCCTCCCGCTTCAGCCGGGCCAGCAGGGGCATGTTGGTGTCCTGTGCATGCAGGCGCACGCGGAACGGCTCCCCCGTCTCGTCCACCTGGCGCACGGGGCTGTGCAGATATTCCTCTATATTGGTATCGACGCGATTCAGCCGGTGCGCACCCGTCGCCTGTCCGCACAGCCAGACCCGCCCCTCGCCCACCACTTCCGGGTGCAGCAGTTCCAGGTTCAGCGACACGCGGCCGATGGGAATGCCAACCTGCGCCACGCGGTCGACCAGCTGGGCAAACAGCAGGTCAATGTCGAACAGCCGGCTTCCTTCCAGCAACAGCCAGTCGGCGATCGGTCGGATGCGGTTGGACAGGATGGCGGACAAAGGCAGGAACACTCCGGCAACAGGCGGGAAGAGAGTGGGGTTTCGTGCCCGTGGGCGCAAGGGGTTACGGACGCCGGGGTGGGATGTGCGCAAACCCTATCCTGACGATTTCTCCACCCGCAGCCGCGCCCAGTAATCCAGGCGCTTTTTCACCTCCCGCTCGAACCCGCGTTCCACGGGGCGGTAGAAGTCGCGCCGTCCCATCTCCTCGGGGAAATAGTTCTGGCCGCTGAATCCCTCGGCCGTGTCATGGTCGTAGTTGTAGCCGTGACCATAGCCCAGCTGTTTCATCAGCTTGGTGGGCGCGTTCAGGATATGTTTGGGCGGCGACAGGCTTCCCGTCTCCTTGGCGGCGCGCACCGCTTCCTTATAGGCGGTATAGGCAGCGTTGGATTTCGGTGCCGTGCCCAGATAGATCACCAGCTGCGCGATGGCCAGTTCGCCCTCCGGGCTGCCCAGCCGTTCATAGGCTTCCCAGGCCGCCGTCGCCTGGGTCAGGGCAGCGGGGTCGGCCATGCCGATATCCTCCACCGCGAACCGGGTCAGGCGGCGGGCGATATAGCGCGGATCTTCCCCGCCGGCCAGCATGCGCGCGTACCAATAGAGTGCGGCGTCCGTATCCGACCCGCGCAGGGATTTATGCAGGGCGGAGATCAGGTTGTAATGCCCCTCCTGCGCCTTGTCATAAAGCGGCATGCGCCGCTGCACGGCACTGGCCAGGGCATTGGTGTCCAGCACCTTGCCCGGCGGCAGCGCAAACAACTCCTCGCACAGGTTCAGACAATAGCGCCCGTCGCCATCGGCCAGCGCCTTGACCGACGCGCGCGCATCCGCGTCCAGCGGCAGGGGCCGCCCCTCTTCCGCCTCCGCCCGGCACAGCAGCTTTTCCAGAGCCGCATCATCCAGCCGGTTCAGCACGAAGACCTGGGCGCGCGACAGCAAGGCAGCGTTCAGCTCGAAGCTGGGATTCTCCGTCGTCGCCCCCACCAGGGTGACCGTCCCATCCTCCACATAGGGCAGGAAGCCGTCCTGCTGGGATCGGTTGAAGCGGTGAATCTCATCGATGAACAGCAGGGTGCCCTGTCCGGCCAGCCGCCGGGCCTTTGCCGCCTCGAACACCTTGCGCAGGTCGGCGACGCCGCTGAAAATGGCCGACAGCGGCTCGAAATGCAGGTCCGTGGTTTGGGCCAGCAGGCGGGCCAGCGTGGTCTTGCCACAGCCGGGCGGTCCCCACAGGATCATGGAGACCAGCCGCCGCGACCCGATCATGCGGCCGATGGGGCCGTCCGGGCGCAGCAGATGGTCCTGACCCACCATCTGGTCCAGGCTTTGCGGCCGCAACCGGTCGGCCAGGGGCCGCGGCGCCTGCGCTTCAAACAAACCCGCCACTTTGTCCAATCCTTCCGCCCACCCGGTCCCGTTCCGTTCCCATTATCCCAGATGGGCCGCCGGGCGCGCAATGTCCATGGGCGCCATCAGGATGGCGGCTGCGTGGGTGCTGCGGCCGGCGGGGGCGTCGGGTTTGTCGCTTCCTGGCGCGAGGTGCGATAGCTGTCCAGGAAACCGCGGAACATGTCGATTTCGGTAATGCGCGACCGGATGGTGGCGGCATCGGGCAGCCCGGCCGATTCCTCCGGCCGGGTCAGCAGGCGGAAGGCATTGGCGTCCTTGGTCTTTTCCATGGCGGCGCCATAGTCGCGGCGCAAGGCCTCCAGCCCCGCCTTGTCCTGCGCCAGCGACAGGGCGATGGCCCGGTTGACGATCAGACCGGACTGCTTGGCCTCCAGGGTGGCTCCCGCCGCCGGCGGTGGCGCGATCAGGTCACCCAGCGCCTGCGCCGCCGCCTTCCATTGCTTGTCACGCATGGCGATATCCACACGCAGCAGGTTGGCATTGCCAGACTGATCGGCGGCCAGCAACTGCACCGCCTCCGCCCCCTTGCCAATCTGCGACAGGGCGCGGGCGCGCAGCAATTTGCGTTCTTCCGCCAGCTCGGGCGTAATTTCCGGCGTGGCGCTCTTGTCCAGGGCCTCCACCGCCTGTTCAGGCCGCCCGTCCAGCAGGCGGATGCCGGCCAGCCGCGTGCCGACCTGCGACTTTTCCAGCCCTGACAGCCGGTATTGCACCTGATGGTCCAGCAACTGCGCAGCCCGATCCAACAGGTCGATCTCAACCAGCCGTTCCGCCAGCTTGCGGATGATGCGGTCCCCATCCGGGCCGGGCGGCGTCAGTTCCCGGTATTGTTCGTAAAGCGCCATTGCCTCCAGCGGCGTCATCTTCGCCGCCCCGTCCTTGGCGAACAGGTCGGTGAAGGTCCGGGTCATATCGGCCGCGATCTCCTTGGCGTCCGGCGTGTCCGGGAACTGGGAGATGGTGTTGCGCATGGCGTCGAATGCCTGGGGATACTGGCCGGCAATGGCGTAAACCTCCCCGATCCGGCGCAGATTGGACAGTTCCAGCGCATCGCCACGCCAGGCGAAACGCATGGTTTCCATCTCCTTGGCCGCGACCTTCGGGTCCATCTTGCCGGCGGCCAGGGCGGTGTCGATGTAGTCGCGTTTGCCGCGCATGGCATACAGCCGGTCGCGGCCGTTGCGGGCCTTGTCGAAATAGGACAGGGCCTTGTCATTGTCGCCCAGTGCCCGGAACACCGCCCCGCGGAAATATTGCACGGCGGGCGCGCTGCTGCCGGTTTCACCGCCCCTTTTGGCGACACGGTCCATGATGATGGCGGCGCTTTCGGGATGGCCGGTCCGCAGCGCCGCGTCGGCGGCCGACAGTGCAAGGCCCGTATAGAACGGGTCGGGATAGTGGTCCAGCAGCTCCTTGTGCGCCATGAACCCGTTATAGGCACCGGCGAAATCCTGCTGCCCGGCCAGGGCTGCCGCACGCCACAGGGCCGTGTCGGGTTCGGCCGCCACCTGCCGGTTGGACAGATCCGCCATGGCGCCGGCCAAATCACCAGTCAGCACCCGTGCTACCCCGCGCACGGCCAAGAATTCCGGCCGCCGATCCACGTCGGGCTGCAAACCCTGGACGCGGGTCAGCATGCCCATCGCTTCGTACCCCATGCCATTGGCCAGATAGAAGCGGGCCACGTCCAGCCGCCCCCGCGTCCGTTCGGCCTCCGGCAATGAAACCAGCTGTTCCCACTTGGCCTGCCGAGCCTTGACGAAATCCTTTGGCTGGACCTGGCCCCAGCGTTTGAAATCGAACAGCTTTTCTTCTTCCACCACGGGCGGCGGCAGCGGGGCTACGACCACGGTGTCTGTTGCCGGCGACAGGTGCAAACCACCGGGGACAGTGATTTCCACGCCCTCCCGCACGGGCTGTACGGCCAGCCGGTCGTCCAAGGCCCGAATGGCGACACCCTGCAATGTCGGCAGCAATTGGGTTTCCGAAAACCGCAACGGCGCCGGCACATGCGGGCCGGGCAGCGCCAGCGGCACGACGAACAGCCGGTCGCCGACTACCGGATCATCGAAAGCCAGCACCTTTTCCGCATCTGCGACCGGCACCACCAGACGGGCACCCAAGGCAAAGTCAGGATCAGGCTTGGCGGACAGGGCCATGGAGCCACCGGGCTCTTCATCGCCGGCATCCGTGGCCCGGGTGAAGGTCAATTGCCAGGCGGTACCTTCACGCCGGACGGATACATCGGTCAGGGCCGGCATGGTGGCCCGAAAGCCGCTGCCACCGGCCACGGTTACCGGTTCGATCACCAGCGGCAGATCGGCTGGTACGGCGGGCGCCGTCTGCGGCGGCACCTCATCATCAAACAGCACATAGAGATAGCCGGCGCGCTCATAGACGGCGGCCCCCCTGGCGACCTTCGGATCGAAGGTCAAGGTCACCGGGGCAGATACCGGTTCGGCTGCCTGCATCTGCGCGGCCGGGACCACCGACGCAGTGGCAGCAGCGGGTGCCGTGGGCACGGCGGCCGGGTCGCCACGCCCTGCAGCAGCAGGTGCGGGAGGAGGTGCCGCCCCAGGCTTCGCAGATGGTGGCGGCGAGGGCGTTGGGACGACTGCGGGTGCCGGGGTGCCATGCGCAGGAGGGGCCGCCGCAGCGGCTGCCGCTGGCTTAACGGCTTCCGCAACCGTCTGTGTGGGCGGCGGGGCAAGAGATGTCGGTGCGGTTGTCGCGGCGGGCGCGGTGGCCGCAGTCTGTTGCTGCGGGGCAGGGCGCCCCCGCAATTCGAACAGCGGGGCCCCTTCCTTGGCAACACGGGGATCCGCCGCCTTAGGCGCAGGCGGTTTGTCGGATGGCTTCTCCGCACTGCTGGCGGCAGTTTTCCCCGCCGCCGCCGGCGACGCGGCGGCCGGCGACGCGGCGGCCGGTGGGGCCTTGTCCAGCACGTCCACAACGATGCGGCTTCCAGCCCGGCTATGCTTGATACCGGCGCCGTCGGGTATCTGGAAGGTCACGGTCACCGCCCCCTCCCCGCCCGTCTGGCTCAATGCCGTAATGCGGCGGGGATTGGCGCGCTGGACCGCAGCCAGATCGAGCGTGGCTGTAACCGGGAAGACAATGACGACATTGTTGCCGCCTTGGCCAACCTCGTAGGGTGTATTTGTCGGCCAGTCGAAGACCAGCCTCGTATAGTCCGGATGCACACCGGTGCGGACCGGCACACGGGGGACCGCAGCGGACGCAGAACTTGTCGCCGACGGACCCGGCTGGGCCCAGGCAGGGGCGCTCCCTGACAGCAAGGCCAGTGCGGCCACGGTCAGGGCCAGGCGACGTGCCGATCTGTGGATCGTACCCGTCATGGCGACACACCATGTTCGCGTACGACCAGATCAACGCGGCGGGCCGTCGGATCGATGCGCCCACCCGACTGGCCGTCACCATGACCGCGCACGGTAATTTCCTTCAGATAACCCGCCTGGTGCAGCATATCGGCCACCGTCTGGGCACGGGCCAGGGACAATTCCCAGTTGCTGGGGTAGCGATGGGTCACCGGGCTGGCATCCGCGTGGCCGACCACATCCACAGCATTGCCGATATTGGCCGCGACCCCGCCCATGACGAACAAGGCCCGTTTGCCGCCCTCGGACAGGGTGGCCTCGCCAGGTGCAAACAGAAGGTCGGTGGGCAGGGACAGGATCAACGTTCCGTCGACCCGTGCGATGCGGATATCCGCCAGTTCCGGATTCTTCGCCATCTGGCTTTCGAACACACGGCCCAGATAGCCGATATCGATGGCCTTGCCACGGTCCACGCTGGCGGCGGAAAAGGCGGCTTCGGGTCTCTCCTCCCCCACCTGTTCCAGCTTGGCCCCCGGCGCCCCGGCGGCCAGGGCCCGGTATCGGGCCGGGTCGGGGTCCGACATGGCATACAGCATGACAAAGAAGGTCAGCAGCAGGCAGATCAGATCACTGAACGTGACCAGCCACGCCTTCCCCGCCGGCGTCTGCGGGGTCGCAAAGCTGAAAAGCTGGGACGGTGGAGTGGCCATCACGCCCCCTCCGTCGACAGCACGGCAAACAGCAGCCGCAATTGACCCGCCGTCTCGCCCTTTTCCAGGCCCACGGACATCCAGGCCGGATTGGCCCCCAGGCCGGACAATGCGCGGGCCAGGGCCCCGGCGCGGGCCACCAGCGGCGTCATGTCCGCCGCATCCTGGGTGGATAACAGCAATTCGGCGCGAACCGACACGCCGCGTCGGCGCGGCTCCAGCACCCGGGCCACCCGGTCCATCAGCCCCTGCTGTTCGGGCCGGATGTCCAGACCGTTACCAACGAACAGGGCCCCGGCTGGCATGGTCACCTGCAGCGTTCCCGTCTCCGTCCCGGCTTCCACCTTGGCCAGTGGCAGTTCGGCACGGATCAGATCGCCCAAATCCTGCAGGGCGCGCGCAGCTTCGGCGCGCGCCTGCTGTCGGTCGCCGGCGGCCCCGGTCAGCACTGCCTGGGACGAAAAGGCATCGTCGACGCTGCGGATGACGGCGCCCACCTTCTCGTCATGGAAATGCGAAATGCTGTTCAGCAGGATGAAGAATGCCAGCAGAAGGATGAAGACGCCCAGATAAAGCAACGTGGCGCCGTCCCCGCCATCGGACGAGCCTGGCCGGCCGAACCGCAGGGGAACCGCCAGGTCAGTATCGGCGCGTCCGGATGTTGGCGTCTCTGGCATTCAGCCTCAATCAAACAGGGAATCGATGAACGCTTGGTCGATGCCGGCGCCGGGCTTGGACGGGCCATGCAACAGGCTGGCATCGCTGTCTGCACTCGTCGCTGCGGCCGGTGCCGCGGCTTCCATCGCGGGATGACGGCGCTGCACTTCTTCGCCCAAGGCGACCAGCAGGGCCTCGACCTTCTGCTCGATATGTTTCAGGGCGCGCACGACCTTGGTGATGCGCTGGCCGGTAATGTCCTGGAAATTACAGGCCTCATAGATGCCGGTGGTGATGTCCATCAGCTTGTTGGACACTTCCGGGGGCACGTCCCCGGCCAGGGCCATCATCTGATCGCAGGCATCCATGATGCGGTTGGTGGCATCCTCCGTGGCACCGACGACAGCATCCAGTTCGTCGGTGGCCAGGGGGATATGCTCGGAATGGATGTCGGACGGCTGGATGGACGCGATCTCGCGCTTGGCATTGTTGATGAACCGGGCCAGCCCTTCCAGCTCCGCATAGACATGCAGATCATGCTGTCCCAGGTCACCGCCCATGGATGACAGCACGGACGCAACGATCGTGGCCACCTCCTCCCGCGACAAGGGCTGGCGGGCCTCCACGCGGGCAGTATCCAGGCGCTGCTGGAGAACGGGGTCAGTGGCGACGGTGCGGAGCATCAAAACACCTTCAAGCACGATTACTTCAAAACCGGCCGCCCACGGGCCGGCAGCGAGCGATACATACAATCATTCGGGCACGGTGGGCAGCCTCTTCCGTGCTGCCAGAAGGATGGTAACCTCCTGCGCGCGTTTTTCTTCCATCGCGGCAAGAACAGGCGCCACCTTGGCCTCCTTCATACGGCTGATCACGTTCAGCAGTACATCATTCTCAAGCTTGTTGAATATCTTGGCGGCATCGGCCGGCTTCATTGTCTCGTAAATCTTCACAAGACTGTCCAATTGGGCCTGCTGTTCGGCGTTCGCCTGGGTCAGCAATCCCTGGATTTCCTTCTTCAGGGTCTGCAGCTCGCCGATCTTCTGATCGAATCGCTGTTCGGCAGCGGTCAGCATCGCCTCCCGCATGTCCAGTTCGCGCGCACGGCTTTCCAGCTGCTCCCGCCGTTCCTGCAGACGCTGCAACAGCTCCAGTTCCGTCGGAGTGAAGCTCTGGCCCGGCGCGCCGGACGGTGCTGCCCCTTCCGTCTGCACTGTGGCGGCCGGTGCTGCCGCCGGTGCATGGTCCTCGCCGGCCGGTTTGTGCTCTGGCTGGGCCTGTTCAGCGGAAGCAACCTGCAACGGCGGGGTCTGGCCGGCGGCGGTTGCAGGCGGGGCCACGGCGGCGGGCTTGGGCACGGTGACGCCCGGCTTGGCTTCCGTTTCCGGCAATCCCTGTGGTGCTGGCGTTTCAGCGACCGACGCCGAAACCAGCGTCAACCCCTGGCCCGTGGTCAGGGTCAGCCAGATGTCACCGATCTTGAACCCCAGGACCAGCATGCCGACAAAGATAGTGGCCGGCAGCAGTCCGGGGCGGATCAGGGCGCGACGGGGCTTGGCCGCCTTCGGTGCCGCTTTCCCCTTGGCCTTGGTGGCCGGCCTGGCTGCCGGACGCACGGCCGGCTTTACGGCGGCAGGCCGCTGGGGCTGGCCAGATTTTGGTGACGGGGCGTCGGTCATGGCCGCAGATTCTCCAGCGCCTGCAGCAGTTCCTTCTCCGCCCGCGAGCGGGGCTCAGCCCCGCCGGTCGGCTGCGGTGCCGCGGCTTGCTGCGGCGCGGGCGCCGGGGCCGCCGGGCGGGGTGCCTGCGGCGCAGACGTGCGCGGTGCCGACGATTGCTGCGGAACGGGGCCGGAGGGCATGACGGCCGCGCGCGCCTTGCCCGACGCCGATTCCAGCCGGTTGGCCAGACCATCGGCCGCCTGCACGATCAGTTCCATCTCCTCCTTCAACGTGTCCGCCCGCTTGATCAGGGCGGCCAGCGTCTCACCGGACTCATGCGCAGCCTTGCGCATGCCCTTGACGGAGCTGTCGGCCTGGGCCGTGGCCTCGGCAAAGCCGCGCACCAGTTCTTCCAGCTCCGCCCGGCTTTCCTTGACGGCTGAAAGCTGGCGGTTCAGGCGCAGGGCATAGATGATTGTCGCTACCAGAAGCCCGACGATGGCCACGTCCAGCAGAAGCGACAGGATGGAGGCGATCATGGCTGCGACTCCGGCTTGGGGGCTTCACGGTCGATGCGTACAGCGATGTTACCGCCCTTGCGGCCCATGCGACCCAGGAACATGGGCACATCGCCGCAGCGCAGTTCAATGGTTTCATCCGGCGCCACGTTCAGCAGCACACGGCTGCCGACGCGCCACGACAGCACTTCGTTCAAGGGCAGCACGATTTCATCCAGCACGGCCGACAGATGCACATCCGTCTGCCACAGTTCCGATGCCAGGTGGGTTTCCCAGATGCTGTCGCGACCGAACTTTTCACCCATAAACATCTGCAGCAGCAGTTCGCGCACAGGTTCCAGGGTGGCATAGGGGATCAGCAGTTCCAGGCGGCCGCCGCGATCTTCCATGTCGATGCGCAGCTTCACCAGCACGGCGGCGTTGGCCTGGCGGGCGATGGTGGCGAAGCGGGGGTTGGTTTCCAGGCGGTCGAAGCGGAAGGTCACCGGCGACAGCGGATCAAACGCGGCCGACAGGTCCGACAGCACCACATGCACCATGCGTTCGACCAGATTGCGTTCGATGGTCGTATAGGGACGGCCTTCGATACGCATGGCCGCGGTGCCGCGACGGCCGCCCAGCAGCACGTCCACGATGGAATAGATCAGCGCCGAGTCGATGACCATCAGGCCATAATTGTCCCATTCCTCCGCCTTGAACACGGCCAGCATGGCCGGCAGCGGGATGGAGTTCAGGTAGTCACCAAAGCGGACGGAGCTGATCTGGTCCAGGCTGACTTCGACATTGTCGGAGGTGAAATTGCGCAACGATGTCGACATCATGCGGACAAGGCGGTCGAACACCACCTCCAGCATGGGCAGACGTTCGTAATTGACCAGGGCGGAGTTCACCAGCGCCATGACGCCGGTATTGTCGCCGTCGCCGCCGCCGTCCTTGTCAAAACCCAGCAGGCTGTCGATTTCGTCCTGGTTCAGGACGCGCGTGGCCCCGCCGCCCCCGCCGCCGCCAAGGTCACCAAAGGCGTCGCCGGCCCCCTCATCGGCCATGGCCGCCCATTCGGCGGCCATCCGTTCTTCTTCACTCAGCTCCTCGGGCCCGGCCATCACGTACCCTCTTGCGTCATCATTGCTGAATCAGGAATTCGCCGATCAAGACGTCCTTGACCTTTACCGGGGCGGTCACGGCATTGACGCGCATCAACAGTTCCTCCCGCAGGCGGTACATGCCGGCGGACCCGCGCAGATCATCCACCTTCAACTCGCGCAGATAGACCTGGAAGGCGTCGGTAATGCGGGGCATCGCCTCCTGGATTGCCACCCTCTCCTCCGGTCGCGACAGTTCCAGCTTGATGCCCAGCTTCAGCAGCGTGGCCCGACGCTCGCCCGTGTTCAGGTTGACCAGCATGTCGGGCACATCCTCATAGGGCGTCGGACCATGATAGGGGGGCAGCTCCGGCTCTGCGTGCGCCTCTTCTGCATGCTCCGCGTCACCCTCGTGCTTCTTGCCCAGCAAGCCGTCAAGCGCACCGGTGAAGAAGGCAGCGGCGGCACCGGCCCCGATCAGCAGGATGGGCAGAACGAAGAACAGGACGATCTTCTTCCCGCTCAGCTTCTTTCGCGGCACCTCGGTTTCCGTGGATCCGCCATCGGTCTCCATCGACGTCATGCTGTGCTACCCCCATCCGACATCCGTCCCGCCCCTCTGCGCCCAAGGCGAATCCGGCATCGCTGTCGAACCGGAATGATACCAAGCCGATTCAACGCTTTCCATGGATTTGCGCCAAAGCCGCCACGAATTCTTGCATATTCGATGCCGCCGCCGCGTGCCAATGCCACATGGCGGGCATCCCATGGCCGCGTCGTGACCGCAGGAATGTCCTTTTCCGTCCGCTCCTGGTCCGGCGCGTGCCTTTCGGCTATCATCGGTCCTTCCTAAAGTCACGGCCATCACCATCCAGATGGAGCATGAAATGTCCGCCCGTGACACCGCCCTGATCGTCGTCGATGTGCAGGAGAGTTTTCGCCAGCGTTCCTACTGGCAGGAAAAGGACCTTCCCCGCTTCGTGGAACGGGTCCAGACCTTGATCGACGGGGCAAAGGCTGCGGGGCTGCGCATCGCCCAGGTCTTCCATGTCGACGCGGAAGGCCCCTTTTCCAAGGCATCCGGCACCATCGTGCCCCTGACCCCGGCGCGGGTGCCCGCCGACGCGGTATTCGAAAAGTCACGCCACAGTGCCCTGGTCGGCAGCGGCCTTGACATCTGGCTGGTGGCGAACGGCATTCGCCGCGTCATCATCTGCGGCATCCGCACCGAACAATGCTGCGAGACGACGACGCGCCACGCCTCCGACCTGGGCTATGCCGTCGATTATGTGACAGAGGCAACGCTGACCTTCCCGATGACCGACACCCAGGGCAGGACCTGGACGGCCGATGAGATCACGGCCCGCACCGAACTGGTCCTGAACGGCCGCTTCGCCAGCATCGTCACCGTGGAACAGGCCTTGGCCCGGGCCACGACCGAAAACGACCAGCGCAAGGCGGCCTGACCATGATCGATGCGGTGGCCGGAACCGTTCGCACCCTTCCCGTCTATGTCGTGCTGCCGCCACGGACCATGCTGCTGGATGTGGCCGGCCCGGCGGAGGTGCTGCGCAGGGCCGGGGTGGAACAGTCGGCCATCCGCTTCGACATGCAGTTCGTGGGGCCGATGCCGGAACTGGCCTGTTCGGTGGGGCTGGTCCTGAGCCATATCGCCCCGCTGCCCGACCGCATGCCGGCAGACGCCATCATCATGCTGTCGGGCAATATCGACCCGCTGCCGGGCCAGGATGTGCGGGCCGATGACGTGCAGGAACAGGTGATCGTCGACTGGCTGCGCCGTACCGTGCGGCCGTCGCACCTGGTCATGTCCATCTGTTCGGGGGCGGTCACGGCCGCACGCGCCGGCCTGATGGATGGTCGCGCCTGCACCACCCATCATAGCTCCTATGACCAGCTCCGCGATGCGGCGCCAAGCTGCCGCGTGCTGGAGAACCGTCTTTATGTGGAAGACGGGCAATGCTGGAGCAGCGCCGGCATCACGGCCGGCATCGATCTGGCCTTGCATCTGGTGGGTCGGCTGTGCGGGCCGGGGGTGGCCACGGCGGTGGCCCGCTATCTGGTCGTCTATCTGCGCCGGGCCGGCGCCGACCCGCAGCTTTCGCCCTGGCTGGAGGGGCGTAACCATCTGCACCCGGCCATCCACCGCGTGCAGGACGCGATCGCCGCCGATCCGGCGCGGGATTGGTCGCTGACCGGTCTGGCCGATATCGCCCATGCAAGTCCGCGCCACCTGTCGCGCCTGTTCCGCGAACATGCGGGCATGACGGTTCCGGACTATGTCAACCGGCTGCGCGTCGGGCTGGCCCGCCGGATGATCGAAAATTCCCGGCTGGACATGGAAGCCGTGGCCGAACGCGCCGGTTTCGGGTCCACACGCCAGCTGCGGCGCGCCTGGGGCCGGTTTTTTGACGCCCCGCCCAGTGCGGTCCGACGCGCACCCCGCCCTTCCGCCTGACAACAATTGCTGCAACGCACCTTAACCCCCTCCTCTTTTGGTGCTACCGTCACGGCTGCCGACCAATCGGCAAACAGGGATCAGTGGGGGACAGGGGCGAATGGGCATTCATGTCGCGTTGAACCACAAGACCGTCTACCGGTACGATCGGCCCGTCAACCTGGGCCCGCAGGTGGTCCGGCTCCGCCCTGCGCCACATTCCCGAACGCCGATCCTCTCCTATTCGCTGAAGGTTACGCCGAAGAAGCATTTCCTGAACTGGCAGCAGGACCCGCAGTCCAACTGGCTGGCCCGCTTCGTCTTTCCGGAAAAGACGACGGAATTCACGCTGGAGGTCGATCTGGTGGCCGATCTGGCTGCCGTCAACCCGTTCGACTTCTTCCTGGAGCCGGCGGCGGAGAAGGTACCCTTTGACTATGACCCGTTGCTGGCCAAGGAACTGAAGCCATTCCTGGAGACGGAACCGGCCGGTCCCCTCTTATCGGCCTTTCTGGCGGAAATCGACCGGTCCGAACAGCCGACCGTCAATTTCCTGATGGGCCTGAATGCCAAGCTGCAAAATGCGATCGGCTATGTCATCCGGCTGGAGCCGGGGGTGCAGACCCCGGAAGAGACACTGGAGAAATGCACCGGGTCGTGCCGTGACAGCGCCTGGCTGATGGTGCAGGCATTGCGCCATCTGGGCTTGGCCGCGCGCTTCGCGTCGGGTTACCTGATCCAGCTTGTCGCCGACCAGAAGCCGCTGGAAGGACCGGAAGGCCCCACGGCCGATTTCACCGACCTGCATGCCTGGTGCGAGGTTTACCTGCCGGGTGCGGGTTGGATCGGGCTGGACCCGACTTCAGGCCTGATGGCCGGTGAAGGGCATATCCCCGTCGCCTGCACGCCCGACCCGTTCAGTGCCGCCCCCGTGACGGGCGGGCTGGAACTGTGCGAGGTGTCGTTCGAACACCAGATGTCGGTCACCCGCATCCAAGAACAGCCGCGCACGACCAAACCCTATTGGCCCGAGCAATGGGCCGCCATCGAGGCCCTGGGCCATAAGGTGGACCGGGAGTTGGTGGATGGCGATGTGCGCCTGACCATGGGGGGCGAGCCGACCTTCATTTCCATTGACGATATGGATGGGGCGGAATGGAATACATCCGCCCTGGGCCCGACCAAGCGCCTGCTGTCCGGCGACCTGATCCGCCGGCTGAAGCGGCGCTTCGCCCCGGGCGGGCTGCTGCATTTCGGCCAGGGCAAATGGTATCCCGGCGAAAGCCTGCCCCGCTGGGCGCTGCAGCTTTACTGGCGCAAGGATGGCGATGCGCTGTGGACGCATGACGAATATCAGGCGGACGAGCGCAAGGATTACGGCTTCAAGGCCGAGCATGCCGAGGCCTACATCACCACCCTGGCGGAAAAGCTGGGCATCCCCGGCTCCTTCGCCCGCGCGGCGTTCGAGGACCCCTGGTACTACATCAATAAGGAACGCAAGCTTCCCATCAATGTCGACCCGTTCGACAGCAAGCTGGAGAGTGCTGAGGAGCGCGAACGCCTGGCCAGGGTGTTTGAGCGCGGACTGGACCAGCCCATCGGATTCGCCCTGCCGCTGAACCGCCGGCACGAGGCGACGGGTCCCGTCTGGCTGTCGTCGGGTTGGGCGACACGTACGGAAAAGCTGCTGCTGGCCCCGGGCGACAGCCCCGTGGGTTACCGCCTGCCCTTGGGCTCTCTGCCTTGGGTGGCGCCTGCTCAATATCCCTATCATTACGAACAGGACCCGTTCGACAATCGTCCGCCGCTGCCGGCCTATGAACAGATTTCCCAGCAGATGTCCGAGAACAAGGGCTGGACCGAAGGCATCGAGCAGCGTCGCCGCATGGCCGACGTGCGCGAGTCGGTTCCCGACAAGGGCGAGTCTGCCTGGTGGGTGGTCCGCACGGCCCTGTGCGTGGAACCGCGCGACGGCCGTCTCTACATCTTCATGCCCCCCACCTCCTACCTGGAAGATTGGGTGGAGCTGATCGCGGCGATCGAGGCGACCTGCGTCGAACTCGACATGCCGGTGGTGTTGGAAGGCTATGGCCCGCCCAAGGACCCGCGCCTGGACAGCATTGCCGTCACACCCGATCCGGGCGTGATCGAGGTGAATATCCATCCCGCGTCCAGCTGGGATGAACTGGTGCGCAACACCACCGACCTTTACGAGGATGCGCGGCAAAGCCGGCTGGCGACGGAGAAATTCGCGCTGGACGGCCGCCATGTCGGCACGGGCGGCGGCAACCATGTCGTGGTCGGCGGGCCGACGCCCGCCGACAGCCCGTTCCTGCGCCGGCCGGACGTGCTGCGCTCGCTGCTGACCTACTGGCAGAACCATCCGGCCCTGTCCTTCCTGTTCTCCGGAACCTTCATCGGCCCGACCAGCCAGCATCCGCGCGTGGACGAGGCGCGGCATGACAGTCTTTACGAGCTGGAAATCGCCTTCAAGATTCTTGACGAAGCCGGCACCAACTGTCCGCCTTGGCTGGTCGACCGGGCCCTGCGCCATCTGCTGGTCGATGTGCAGGGCAACACCCACCGCAGCGAATTCTGCATCGACAAGCTGTACAGCCCCGACAGTTCCACGGGCCGGCTGGGCCTGCTGGAACTGCGCAGCTTTGAAATGCCGCCGCATGCGCAGATGAGTCTGGTGCAGCAGTTGCTGCTGCGCACGCTGATCGCCTGGTTCTGGAAGCAGCCCTACCGGGCCAAGCTGGTGCGTTGGGGCACCAAGCTGCATGAACGCTTCATGCTGCCGCATTTCGTGGCCCAGGACATCCAGGACGTGGTGTCCGACCTGCGCGGGGCCGGCTATGCCTTCGATGAAAGCTGGTTCAAGCCGCACATCAATTTCCGCTTCCCCACGATGGGGCATGTCAGCCAGCGCGGCCTGACCCTGGAACTGCGCACCGCGCTGGAGCCCTGGCATGTGCTGGGCGAGGAACCGGGCGGCGGCGGAACCGTGCGTTTCGTCGACAGCAGCCTGGAACGGGTACAGTTGCGGCTGGCCGGTGCCACCGACGATCGGTTCATCGTCACCTGCAACGGACGCAAGGTTCCGTTGCACCCGACCGGCACGGAAGGGGAGTTCGTGGCGGGGGTACGGTACCGCGCATGGCAGCCCCCTACCTGTTTGCACCCCACGATACCCGTGCATACACCGTTGATCTTCGATATCGTGGATAGCTGGACGGGGCGCTCGATCGGCGGCTGCACCTACCACGTCGCGCATCCCGGGGGGCGGAACTTCACCACCTTCCCGGTCAATGCCAACGAGGCGGAGGGGCGGCGGTTGGCACGGTTCTTCCCGTTCGGCCACACGCCGGGGCCCTTGGCGGCACCGATCGAGATCCGAAACCCCGAGTTTCCGTTGACCCTTGACTTACGCCTTGGCTGATCTTGCCCGCGACAGTGCGGACGCTTCTGCGGAACCCTGGGACGAGATGGTCACGGGCGACGGGCATGTGCGCGCGCACTGGCAGGGCTTCATCTCGTCAGGCGCCAGTGATGCCGCCTCGATGGAGGAGCGGTGGGATGCCGGCCGCCGGCTGCTGTTCCAGAACGGCGTGACCTATCACGCCTATGCCGATCCGCAAGGCGTGGAACGGCCCTGGCCGCTTGATCCCATCCCGTTGCTGCTGCCGCAGTCGGAATGGCAGATGATCGCAGAGGGGGTGGCACAGCGCGCCCGCCTGCTGGAACGGGTGCTGGGCGATCTTTACGGCGAACAGCGACTGATCCGCGACGGTGTCCTGCCGGCCTCACTGGTGCTGGGGGATCCTGCCTTCCTGCGCGCCTGCCATGGCCTGGACGTGCCCGCCGGGTCGCGACTGACCCTGGTCGCCACCGATCTGGTGCGTGACCGCGACGGTATCTGGCGCGTGCTGGCCTGCCGGACCCAGGCCCCGACCGGCACGGGCTATGCCCTGGAAAACCGTGTGGTGCTGGGCCAGACCCTGGCCGAGTCGTTCCGGTCCTGCAATGTCGAGCGGCTGACGCCCTTCTTTGAACAGCTGCGTCAGACCCTTTCCGCCCTGGCCCCCCGCCGGTCCGGCCCCGATGGCAG
Source organism: Hydrogenophaga intermedia (assembly GCA_943371025.1). Classification (GTDB taxonomy): domain Bacteria; phylum Pseudomonadota; class Alphaproteobacteria; order Azospirillales; family Azospirillaceae; genus Niveispirillum. Next base: position 44,424 of record CALRTC020000020.1, on the reverse strand, counting down.
CCCGCGTCTCGTCCTGCTGACGCCCGGCCCCCTGAACGAGGCATATTTCGAACATGCCTTCCTGGCCCGGCATCTGGGCCTGATTCTGGTCGAAGGCGCGGACCTGACGGTGCGTGATCAGGCCGTCTATCTGAAGACCCTGGGCGGGCTGGAACGGATCGACGTCATCCTGCGCCGCGTCGATGATGATTTCTGCGACCCGCTGGAACTGCGTCCCGACAGCATCCTGGGTGTGCCGGGGCTGGTGGAAGCGGTTCGCGCCGGCAATGTCATGGTCTGCAATGGCCTGGGCAGCGGCCTGACCGACAGTGTCGCACTGCTGCCCTGGATGGGCGCCCTGTCGCGCCATCTGCTGGGTGAGGCGCCGTTGCTGGCCGAGGTGCCAACCCTGTGGGGCGGGGACGCCCGGCAGCGGGCGGAAATGGTGGCAGGTCTGGACCGGCTGGTGTTCCGACCCGCCTATTCCAGTTTCGGGCACAAGGCCACCTATGGCTGCGACCTGGATGCGGCCGGGCGGGCCGATCTTGCCGCCGCCCTCCGCCGGCGTCCGCAGGATTGGGTGGCGCAGGAGCCGGTTGTGCCCTCCACCGCCCCGGTCTGGCGGGATGGGCGCAAGATCGCGCGTCCCCTAGTGCTGCGCGCCTTTGCCTGCGCCACGCCTGAAGGCGACTGGATGGTCATGTCGGGGGGGCTGGCCCGCATCAGCGCCGACGAACGTTTCGCCTCCGTATCGTTACAGACGGGTGCCGGTGCCAAGGATGTCTGGATCGTCGGGGCCACCATCGGCCAGACGCCGCGCCGCCGCGGCTCCGGCCCGCCGATGCTGCCCGACGGCACGGGTGACACAGGCCCGCGGGCGGGCGACCTGCCGTCGCGCGCCGCCGATCATCTGTTCTGGGTCGGGCGCTATGCCGAACGGGCCGATATGGCGGTGCGCGTGCTGCGTGCCGCCGCCCGTCGCCTGTCCGATGATGCCCATCCGGGGGCGGAGGAGGAACTGGTTCCCCTCCTGCGCCTGATGGGCTTTGTCGGCATGATCCCGCAGGAAATCGCCAGCCTGCCGCAGACGGATGCCGTGCGCGGCATGCGTCAGGCGCTGGAAATTGTGGCCGACCGCAGCAATCCCGGGGGCTTGCGCGCCACGATGGACCGGCTGCGCCGCGCCGCTGCGGGTGTGCGCGACCGGTTGCCGGGGGAATTCAGCCGCGTGCTGGCCGTGCTGGACGATGTGGCGTCGCGCCCGCTGAAGGCGGACCCGGCGGCCGTTCACCTGCGGCTGGATGAGATTTCACGCCTGCTGGCATCGCTGGTCGGGCTGGAACTGGACGGCATGTCGCGCGGGCCCGCCTGGCATTTCCTGGTTCTGGGTCGCCGGCTGGAACGCGCCATCGGCATTGTCGGTGGCTTTACCGGATGCGGCCTGGGTTCAGGCACAGCGGGCGCTGTCGCTGCCCTGTCGGTTCTGCTGGAACTGGCGGCCGCCGGTGCTGCCTATCGCGACCGTCATCCGGTCGGCATCCGGCGGGAGTCGGTGCTGTCGCTGCTGCTGGCCGATGATGAACATCCGCGCTCCCTGGCGTTCCAGATCAAAACGGTACAGCGCCAGTTGCGCAAGCTGCCCGTCATCGATGCTGAAGGGCTGGAGGTCAGCCCCACCAAGCTGGCCCACGACCTGCTGGAAACAGCCGCCTTCATGGTGGCCGACCCACAGCCGACCCGCGACCCGCTGGCCCTGGCCGACCTGACCGATCGGTTGACCCGGCTGCTGCCCGAAATCTCCAACCTGTTGAGTCAGGCCTATTTCAGCCATGTCTTTGCCCGCCCGACGTGAACAGGACGCGCTGCAGGTGCCGGCAGCGGACGATGCCGCTGGCGCGCCGACGGTGCCTGTCGCCATGCGCTATCATTGCCGGCATGTCACCCGCTATAATTATGGCGACGTGGTGACCAATGCCCAGATGCTGGCCCATCTGGCGCCGCGCGCCCATCCGCGCCAGACCTGCCACATGGCTACCCTGTCCATCGTGCCCTGGCCCGCCATGGTGACCGAACGTCGTGACTGGTTCGGCAATCCCGTCACCTATGCCGCTTTGCAGGCGCCCCATCGCGACCTGACCGTGACGGCGGAGATTGAGGTGACGGTGCAGCCACCGCCGCCCTTCCACCCCTCCGCGACGCCTGTTTGGGAGGAAGTGGCGGCACAGGCCGCGGGCTTGGCCGAAACGGTGGAATTCGTGCGCCCCTCCGCGCGCGTGCCGCAGGCCGATACGGCCTTGACCTTGTTTGCGGCGTCCTTCTTCCCCTCCGGCAAGCCGGTGGGTGAAGGCGCGCTGGATCTGACGCGGCGCATCCACAGCGATTTCAGCTTCGATCCCACCGCCACAACCGTCAGCACCCCCATTTCTGAGGTGCTGGCCCGTCGGCGGGGCGTGTGCCAGGACTTCGCGCATCTGATGATCGGGGCGCTGCGGGCCCTGGGCCTGCCGGCGCGCTATGTGTCGGGCTATCTGCGCACCCTGCCCCCGCCCGGCAAGCCGAAGCTGCAAGGCGCGGACGCCAGCCATGCTTGGGTGCAGGTGTGGTGCGGCCAGCAGGTGGGCTGGATCGACCTGGACCCCACCAATGGCCGGCAATGCGACACCGATCATGTCACCCTGGCCTGGGGCCGCGATTATGATGATGTCTGCCCCCTGCGCGGCGTCATCCTGGGCGGTGGCAGCCACGGCGTGCTGGTCGCTGTGGACGTGGACCCCGTCGACTGACCGGCAAGGGGCGGCCCACGCGGATCATCCATGGCGCATAAGCATCGCAAGAATGGGCTTCATGCGGTATAGAAGCGCGCTCCACAGCAATCGGGTTCGGGGTTAGGGGCGGATGCAGGTCGGCATCGACATGGGTTTGACGGCGGAAGGCAAGTCCGCCCAGATGGACCTGGAGGAATTGCTGGCCACCCGTCTGCTGGTGCAGGGCAATTCCGGCTCGGGCAAATCGCACCTGCTGCGCCGTCTGCTGGAACAGTCGGCCCCCTGGGTGCAGCAATGCGTCATCGACCCGGAAGGTGACTTCGTCACGCTGGCGGAAAAGTTCGGGCATGTCGTGGTCGACGCCGCCCAGCACACGGAATCCAGCCTGCAAAAGGTGGCCGCGCGCGTACGGCAGCACCGCGTCTCCGTTGTTTTGAGCCTGGATGGCGCCGATATCGAGGGGCAGATGCGTCTGGCCGCCGCCTTCCTGGGCGGTCTGTTCGATGCCGAACGCGATTACTGGTACCCGATGCTGGTCGTGGTGGACGAGGCGCAGCTGTTCGCCCCTGCTGCCGCCGGCGAAGTGTCGGACGAGGCGCGCAAGGCCAGCCTGGGCGCCATGACCAACCTGATGTGTCGTGGCCGCAAGCGCGGTCTGGCCGGCATCATCGCCACCCAGCGTCTGGCCAAGCTGGCCAAGAATGTCGCGGCAGAGGCCAGCAATTTCCTGATGGGTCGCACCTTCCTGGATATCGACATGGCGCGGGCCGCCGACCTGCTGGGCATGGAGCGCCGGCAGGCCGAGATGTTCCGTGATCTGGCGCGCGGCCATTTCGTGGCGCTGGGCCCGGCTGTCTCGCGCCGGCCTCTGCCCATCTGCATTGGCCATGTGGAAACCGCGGGCCGCGGCGGCAGCCCCAAGCTGATGCCCCTGCCCGATCAGCCGCCGGCCGATGCGCGCGATCTGATCCTGACCCCGTCAGCCGACGAATTGCTGGCCCCGCCCACACCCGTGCGCCGTACCCCGCCCCCACCACCGGCCGATATCAACGCCGCCCTTCGCCTGGCCGGGCAGCGTCAGGCGGAAATGGCCGCCACGGCCGCGCTGAACCCCGAGCCGTCGCTTTTCGAAGCGGCGGAAAATGACGAGAAGCTGGACGAAGTGCTGCGGCAGGTCCTGTCCGATCCTGACGCCGCCTTCCGCACCGATGCCGTGCTCTACCAGGATTTCCTGGTCCGCTGCCGCATCCACCGACTGCGGGGGGAGACGCTGGACATGCCGGCCTTCCGCCGCCGCCTGTCCGTCATCCGCGCGGGCGTGGATGCCGAAGGCGCCGACGATCCCGACTGGACGGCGGCCGAACAGGCGGCCAAGACCTTGCCGGAGGATATGCAGGGCGTCTTCCTGCTGCTGGCCCGCGCGGCCCTGGGCGGGGCGCCCTGTCCGTCGGATGCCGAAGTGGCACGGGCCTGCGGCAGCCGCTCGCCCGGACGCGCCCGCCGCCTGCTTTCCTATATGGAACAACGCGGTGTCATCGTGCAGCGCACCTTGCTGGGCGGGCTGCGCGCCATCGGCCTGCCGCATCTGGGCCGGGAGACGGCGGCCGGCGATCCCAACGCCCCCGATCCCGCCGACATCGCCGAGGCCGCGCGACCGGAGAATGATCTGCTGACCCGCATCGGATAGAGGCCAGCCACGGCATTTCCCTTACTATCCAAGCACGTCCGGTTATCCTAGAATTGCAACCCTGTGACGCATGGGTAGGCAGATTTGAACGTGAACCGTCGCCCGCACCGGTTTGGGATGCCCGCCCTTAGGGGGTGCTGGCTGACCGGATGCGTGTTTCACGCGCTGCTGTTGACCTTTATCCTGCTGCCATTGCTGGCCTTTACCGTGAACGCAGCCGGGACGACGCCGGCCGTGCTGCGTATCGGGCTGGATGGCGTTTCCGCGACGGCCGACCCGCACGCCTTCAATTCCGCCGATACACGCAATCTGGCCTTCCATATCTTCGAACCTTTGATTTTGCCGGATGAGGCCCTTGGCCTTCAGCCCTGGCTGGCCACCGGCTGGCAGCAGGAGGACGCGCGCCGCTGGGTCGTCACCTTGCGGCCCGGCGTGCGGTTCCACGACGGCAAGCCCTTTGGTGCCGCCGATGTCGCCTTCACCTTCTGCCGGCTGGACCGGCTGGCCAACGGGACCATGGCCGGTTTGATCGCCGGGGTGGAGGAAGTGTCAGCGCGCGATCCGCTGACTTTGGTCATCACCACGCAGACCCCCGTCCCGCTGCTGCCGCATCTGCTGACCTTGTTCGGCATCGTACCGGCACCGGACGGCTGGCATCAGGCGTTCCGGCGCGGCGGCTGCGCAGAGGCGGAAGCGGGTCTGGCCGCCCTGTCGACGCAGCGCTTCGAACAGGGGCAGGTTCCGGGCACGGGTCCCTTCCGGCTGGAACGGTTCAACCGCGGCGGCCCTGTTGATCTGGTGGCGGCGGCGGGCTATTGGGGAAACCGGCCCGCATGGGAACATGTGCGCCTGATCCCCATCACCACCGGGGCGGCGCGGGCCCGGGCGCTGGTGGCCGGTGAAGTCGATATTATCAATCAGGTCGTGCCGGAAAGCCTGGATTTCCTGGCGTCGCGTCGCGACATCCGGCTGACGGCCAGCAGGCCGATGCGAACGCTGCTGTTGAATATCAACCCATATCATGCCGATGGCAGTGTATCGCCGCTGCAGAACCTCGCGGTGCGCCGGGCCTTGGCCATCGCGCTGGACCGGGCAGCGCTGGCGCAGCGTCTGTCGGAAGACGCCGCCATCGGCGCGCCACAACTCGCCCATCCCGACATTCTCGGCTACACACCCGATGCCGATCTGCCCTACGATCCCGTGCAGGCGCGCGAATTGCTGCACGGCGCGCTGGCGGGCAAGCCGCTGGAACTGGATCTGGTGACGGTCGAACCATTTGCGCGTGTTGTGGATGGCATTGCCCGCTATCTGCTGGCGGTCGGTGTGCGGCTGAAGGTTCGCTACATAACCGTGGGCGAGGTGCTGCCCACGCTGCACGACCGCAAATTCGATCTGTTCCTGTCAAGTTGGGTGCCCTTTACCGGCGAGCTGGGCTATGCCGGATGGGAATTGCTGCATTCTCCCGACCCCGCCCGCAAGGCCGGCGCGCAGAATTTCAGCCAGTACAGCGACACGACCCTTGACCATCTGCTGGAAGAGGCCAGGGGTGAGTTGGACGCCGGACGCCGGGCCATCCTGTTGCAGCAAGTCTCCCTCCTGGTGCGCGACCAGGTGCCGCTTATTCCCGTGCTGCATCTCAGCCGGCGCTGGGCCATGCGGGCGGATCTGCGGTTTGACGGGCGGCTTGACGGCAACACCCTGGCAACCCTCATCACGCCGGCCGCGGCCCGCACGCAATAGCACATGCCTGACCGGGAGCGCCGTGGCTTGCATCGCGGACCGTTTGCCGCCATGGTGCGCGGCTTGTTCCATGTCCAGCGCGGGGGAGTTTCGCGCCATGCCGACCGGCACCGTCAAATGGTTCAACAGCGCCAAGGGTTACGGCTTCATCACCCCCGATGATGGCAGCCCCGACGTGTTCGTCCATATCAACGCCGTCCAGTATATCGGTCTGCCCACCTTGAAAGAGGGGCAGTATCTGCAATACGAGGTCGAGACCAACCGCAAGACAGGCAAGCCGCAGGCCATCAATCTGCGCAACTGACGGGCCTTTGCGCAGCAGTTCTGCCGCAGCCGGACTTGCATTGGCCCCTGGCCCTGCTATGACGGCGCAAGAAGGTGCCGCCGACGGCGCCCCACAATCGGAAATCAGGGATCGGACCCATGTCCACTCTCCACAAGCAGGCGATGGAAGCCGTTCTGAAGGCCGCCGAGATGGATGTTCTCGGCACGCTGGAAGAACAGGGAATTAAGGATCGGTACAGCGAGGAAGGTGATCAGGCTGCCCTGGACGTCGCCATCCTGCACGGCTATCGCGTTTTCATGCGCATCTGCGAGGCCAATGGCCTGCAGGCCGACGCCGAGCTGTTTGCCGAAATGGCGGGCGAACTGGCGGATGATATCGCCAATGATCGGGGCGACGCCGACTGATCGCTGCGGGGCCACGGGATCAGCCGTCGCCATCAAGCAGGCTGCGCCCGTCCCATGGACTCAGCATCAAGGTGAAGCCGGGGCAGGTCCGCTCGACATGCTGGACCAGCAGCCGGGCGGCCCGCCGGTCAATCTCCGTCTCCACCGACAGGGCCACGCTGTCCAGGTCCGGACAGCGCACGCGCATCTGGTTGACCAGACGGATCAACCGCACCAGGGCCGCGGCCAGATCGTCCGGCAAGCTCGATAAATCCGGATATGGCACACTGGCGGACATGGCAACCGGGCCCTGACATCGATCCCTTTGCAGTGACTTAAGCTTTATCGCCCCTGGCAACCGGCCTGCACCTGTTCTTCCAGGCAGGTCGACGGAAATTCATTGGACCTATCCGCCAAGCCCCCTATAACGGATAGAGGATGTCTTTCCGCCAAGGGCGGGTATGCCAAGGGGAGAGTGACCCGGTGTCACAGGCGCTTCAAACGGTTGCCAAGCTGGCCCGCGCGGCGGAAAAGGGTCTGCCGATCGGTCCGGGCGCCGTCCGCATGGATGACGCGGGCGAGTTCAGTGTGAACAGCCCGACGGAAGCGTCGCGTCACCATTTCTTCCTGGACGGGCTGATGTTCCATGTCAGCCTGACGCCGGATGGTGACAACACTTTGTTTCAGATCTGGGCCGATGTCGGCTATCTGCCCTACACCATCGAATCGCCGGAAAAGCGGATGAAGCTGTCGCGCATTCTGCGTGGCGCCGCCAATCTGGAAAATGCCCGCTTCACCGTCGATGACAGGCAGAAAATCATGGTGCTGGGACAGGCCACGGTTTCCGGACACCTGACCCTGCCCGACCTGATGTTTGAGGTGCTAACCTTCCTGCAGGAGGCGCGGCCCTATCTGAAGGTGCTGGGCCTGTATCTATAGGGCGGCCAGCGCGTCCGGCGTGTCGACATCCAGCAGCACACCATCATCGGCAACGTCCAGTTCGCACAGGCGATCGGCATGGCGCATCAGCAGGGATCGGGCGCCGACATCACCTGACAGCGCCATCATCTCCGCGACATAGGCACGATCCCAAAGCACGGGATTGCCGCGCTTGCCGCCGCTGGTCGGCACAATGATGGCGCGGCCATCGTTGGGTGAGTAGGCCGCGACCATGCGGTTGATGATGCCGGACGTCACACGGGGCATGTCCCCCAGCAGCACGATCACCCCATCAATATCGTCCGGCAGGGCCGACAGCCCGGCCTTCAGCGTGGCCGACAGCCCTTCCGCATGGTCGGGTGCATGGGCGATATCGATCGGCAGGTCACAAAGTGCCGCGGCCACGGCGTCGGCCTGATGTCCGGTGACAGCCGTGACGCCAACCAGTTGGGCTGCCAGGGCCGCCTCCGCGACATGACGCACCAGGCATTTGCCATGCCAGTGACGCAGCAGCTTGTTACCGCCCTCGCCCATCCGCCGGCCAAAGCCACCGGCCAGCACCAGACCCGCGATACGCGGCGCCCGGGGCAATGCCGTGGCCAGCGCCCGCGGCAGCGGCCGGCCCGGCACCTCTGCCAGCAGCCCGCCAACCCCCATGCCCATGATGCTGGCGGCATCCACCGCCAGCCCGGCGCCAAGGCGTTGCAGCACCCAATCCACGCCGTTCATGCGGGAGGAGCGTGCGCAGCCCGGCAGGCCCAGCACCGGCCTTCCGTCCAGTTCACCCAGCAGCAGCAGGTTGCCGGGGTCGACCGGCATGCCGAAATGGCGCACGCGCCCGCCCGCCACCTCCAGCGCCGCCGGGATCACGTCCCGACGGTCGGTGATGGCCGACGCCCCGATCACCAGCAGGATATCGCCTTCCGTCTCCCGCAGGGCCCGTGCCAGCGGTTCCACCGCATGCGGGACCCGTCTCTCCATGATCAGGTCACCGCCGATGGCGGCCAGACGGTCCACCGTCACCCCGACGCTTTTATCCAGCACCGGCGTCCGTGTCCCCGGCAGCATGGTCTGGATCAGGCCTGCGCCCAGCCCGGCCCAGGGGGCCAGGGCAACAGGACCGGTGCCCGCCAGCATCCATTCCATGTTCGAAATGATGCTTTCCTTCAGACCGAAGGGGATGATTTTGATGGTCGCCACCATCTGACCCGCCAGAACCGGCGTAAAGGGGGAAACCGTGGCGATGGTTACCGCCTCGTCCACCCGGTTCAGGGCATGGATCGTGGCGCTGTCGACCGTAACCAGCCCGTCCTTGGCTGCAAACAGGTTGACCCGCCCCGTATAGGCGGCACTGACGGTCAAATGCGGGCCGGCCAGCCTGGCTGCCACGCGGGACGCTGCCGCATCCTCGCCGATATCCCCAGGTTCCAGCCGCGCCGCCACCACCATTTCGATACCGGATCGATTAAGGGTGGCGATGTCATCGGCACTGACGACGCGGCCTTTGGCAAAGCGGCCGTCGGCATGATGGACGGCGTGGGCCAGGATCGCCCCTTCGGCCTGGGCGACGGGAACCGGTCCGAACCACATGCCTACATCACCTTCTGCCTGGATCCGCGCAGCGCCAGCACAATCTCCGCCAGGATGGAGACGGCGATTTCGCCCGGCGTCACGGCACCAATATCCAGGCCGACCGGACCATGGATGCGGGCCAACGCCGCATCGTCCAGGCCGGCTGCCCGCAGCCGTTCCAGACGCGCGGCCTGTGTCTTGCGGCTGCCCAGGGCACCGATATGGAAGGCGGGGCTGGCCAGGGCCCGGATCAGGGCCGGATCATCGAATTTTGGATCGTGGGTCAAGGCGACGATGGCCGTGCGCGCATCAGGCTTCAACCGGTCCATCGCCTCGTCCGGCCAGTCCACGATCAGGTTGCTGGCGGGGAAGCGCTCGGGCGTGGCGAAGGCCGCGCGCGGGTCGATCACCGTCACATCGAAACCCGCCAGCCGGGCCGCGGGCGCCAGCGCCTGGGCCAGATGCACAGCACCGACGATCAGCAGCCGGGACGGTGGCGGGAAGGTATTGATGAAGAACCGCCCTTCATAGAATTCCACCATCCCCCGCCGGTCGCGGTTCAGCGCCTCCAGAACCGTGGGCAGGAACTCCTCCTCCAGCCCGGCATCACCCTGCTGGCGGCCATCGGCGTCGACCAGGGTTTGCAGACCCGTCCCCATATCGGTGACCAGGGCCACCGGCCGCCGTTCCGCCTGTGCCGCCCGCAGGGCCAGGAAAACCCGCTTTTTCATGCCAGCGGCTCCACATAAACGTCCAGCTTGCCGCCGCACGCCAGCCCGACCTCCCACGCCATTTCATTGCTGATGCCAAAGGACAGCAGCCGCGGCTCGCCGTCCGTCATCACCCGCGACGCCTCGAACGCGACCGCCCCTTCGATGCAGCCACCGGACACCGATCCGGCCATGCCACCGCGATCGGATACCGCCATCAGGCTGCCGATCGGTCGCGGGGCGGATCCCCAGGTGGCGGTGACGGTGGCAATCGCCACCTTGGCTCCCGCCTCCAGCCAGGCGGCAGCCTGATCCAGGACGGCGGCGTTATCTTCTATTGTCTCTGGCATGGGTCTGACGTCGCAGCGGGTTGATGGAACCCAGATGGGCGTTGCAGGGGCTGATTTGCAGGGGGTCATTCCGCCGCTGGCATTTCCGCCATCACGCCGGCAAAGGCCGTGAAGAAGTCATCCGCCATCTTCTTTGCCGCTCCCTGGACCAGACGCGAACCGATCTGGGCCAATTTGCCGCCCACGGAAGCCTCAGCCACATAGGTCAGCAATGTCCCGCCCTCCTCGGTCTCGATCAGCCTGACCACAGCCCCGCCTTTGCCGAAACCGGCCACGCCGCCCTGCCCTTCGCCGGTGATGCGATAGCCGTTGGGGGCATCAATCTCCGACAGGGTGACGCGGCCGGTGAAGCGGGCGGCAACGGGCCCGATCTTCACCTTCGCCTTGGCTGTTAGTTCGGTATCGGAGAGTTTCTCCAGTTCCTCGCAGCCGGGAATGCAGCGCTGCAGCACCGCGGCGTCGTTCAAGGCCGTCCAGACGGCGGCGCGCGGCGCCGCAATCTTGTATTCACCCGCCATGTCCATGGGCTGAAACCATCCATTTCCTGAATATTGCGACGCACAGTGCCACAAAGCCGCACCGGGCGGGAAGCCGCGTCCCGCAGGTCGTCACCACCGCTACAGCCTTGGCCGCATGGCGGCATAGCGACTAATAACGGTTTGCAAAGGCAGGGGTGGCGTCCTAAGTATGACAGGACATGGGCAGCGTCCCGAACGGGACAATGACAGGAAGAAAGCGTCGGCCGAAATGGATGCGACGATCAGTGACGAATTGCGGTCCGGATTCGACGTCGGCCGGGATGAAGCCGGCGGTGACGGCGGCTCCACCGGCACCCGGCGGGCCGTGACGCCCCTGGATGCCGCCGGACCGGCGCGCGGCCGGCCGGCGGCCCTGCCGGCCCTGGCGCTGGATCATGTCAGCCATCGTTACGGCACCAAGCAGGCCCTGATCGACGTGTCCCTGGCCATCGGCCCGGGGGAGATTGTCTGTCTGGTCGGTCCTTCCGGCTGTGGCAAATCCACCCTTCTGCGCCTGGCAGCGGGTCTGGAAACGTTGCAGCAGGGCGAAGTCGCCATCGGTGGGCAGACCATTGCGCGGCCCGGTCAGGCCCTGCCGCCGGAACGACGGGGCATCGGACTGGTGTTCCAGGATTATGCCCTGTTCCCGCATCTGACGGTTCTGGACAATGTCCGCTTCGGCCTGAACCGGCTGCCATCGGCAGAACGGACCCAGCGCGCGCAGGCGGCGCTGGCCCAGGTCGGCATGGAATCCTATGCCAGCACCTACCCGCATGCCCTGTCGGGCGGGCAGCAGCAGCGTGTGGCCCTGGCCCGCGCCATGGCGCCGCGCCCGTCGGTGCTGCTGCTGGATGAACCTTTCTCCGGCCTGGATACGCGGCTGCGTGAAACTGTGCGGGATGAAACCCTGCATGTGCTGAAACGCAGCGGGGCAGCGACGATGATCGTTACCCACGACCCCGAAGAAGCCATGTTCCTGGCCGACCGCATCGTCCTGATGCGCGACGGCAAGGTGGTGCAGGTGGGGTCCCCCACCCAGCTCTACACCCGACCCGTCGATGCCTTCGCCGCCAGCTTCTTTGGCGAAGTGAACACGCTGCCGGGTCGTGTGGCACATGGACGCGTGGATACCCCTGTCGGTTCGATGGCCGTATCGCACCTGGCCGACGGACAGGATGTAGAGGTGCTGATCCGGCCGGAGGCGCTGCGCCTGACCATGACCGGTGATGGCGACGGCAGCGCCGTGCCCAACCTGGGCCGGGTGGAGGCGTCGCGCCTGCTGGGCCGGACCAGTCTGGTGCATCTCTGCGTGACAGACCGCGATGGCCGGCCGCACCATCTGCATGCGCGGGCACCGGGGCATTTCCTGCCCGAAGATGGCAGCCATGTCAGCGTGGAGCTGGAAACCCGCCAGGCCTTCGTGTTTGCCAAAGCGTAACAGCCGGCCGCATTGCAGCGGAGTGGGCTTTCTGCCATGATCCCGCGCCTTTCGGGCATCGGGCCCGCGGCTTGATTCATGCGTCCTGGCCCTGATTGGCGGAGTGAACGATGGGTGGTCTCGGTTTCTGGGAAATCCTGGTGATCCTGGTGATCGTCCTGGTCATTTTCGGCGCAGGCAAGCTGCCGAAGGTCATGGGCGATCTGGGCCAGGGTATTCGCAATTTCAAATCCGGCCTGTCCGACGGCGATGCCGCGGGCACAACGCCACCCGCCAAGTCCGACGACACGCCGAAGGTCTGATGCATCATGTTTGATATCGGCTGGTCCGAACTCCTGCTTATCGGCGTCGTCGCCCTGATCGTCATCGGGCCCAAGGATCTTCCCAAGGCCCTGGCGACAGCCGGCAAATGGATGGCCCGGGCACGCGCCATGGCGCGTGAATTCCAGAGCAATGTCGATGACATGATTCGACAGTCCGAACTGGATGATCTGCGCAAGCAGGTCCAGCAGGCCCGCAGCTTCAATATCCAGGACGAGTTGGAAAAGAGCATCAACAGCCCGGCCGAACCGGCCAAGCCGCTGGCCGTGGAGGATTACGCCACACCCGCCGGTGCCGTCACCGCCGCCGCTGCCAATCCGGTCGACAGTCCGGCGGTGACTTTACCGCCGCCGGCGCCCGAAGCAGTGACGGTCCCCACCGTCGAGACCTCGGCACCGACGCCCACCCCCACGGACCCCACCAAGGGATAAGCCACCTTGAGCGAACCGACCGATCAGCACGACGAACTGGAATCCGGCAAGATGCCGCTGCTCGATCACCTGATCGAGCTGCGCAACCGCCTGATGTGGTCCGGCGGCGCCCTGATCCTGGCGTTCCTGGCGTGCTTCGCCGTCGCCGATCATATCTATCAGTTCCTGATGCACCCGCTGGTGATGGCCCTGGGGGACAAGGCCGCAGAACGGCGCATGATCTTCACCGCCCCGCAGGAATTCTTCCTGACGCAGGTGAAGGTGGCCTTCTGGGCCGGCACCATGCTGGCCTTCCCCATCATCGCCAGCCAGATCTGGAAATTCGTGGCGCCCGGCCTTTACAAGCATGAACGCCGCGCCTTCCTGCCCTTCCTGGTGGCGACGCCGGTGCTGTTCGCCCTGGGCGCGGGGCTGGTCTATTTCTTCATCATGCCCATGGCGCTGAAATTCTTCTTCAGCTTCGAAACGGCGGCGACGGCCACCAGCCTGGCCGTCCAGGCGGAAACGCGTGTGGCCGATTACCTGTCGCTGATCATGGCCATGATCTTCGCCTTCGGCCTGGCCTTCCAGCTGCCGGTGCTGCTGACCCTGCTGGCCCGTGTCGGGCTGGTCACGGCGGATGGGCTGGCCTCCAAGCGCCGCTATGCCATCGTCTTCATCTTTGTCGTCGCCGCCGTCCTGACCCCGCCCGACGTGATCAGCCAGGTTGGCCTCGCCGTTCCGCTGCTGCTGCTTTACGAAGTGTCGGTGTTCATGGCGCGCCGCATCGAAAAGAGGCGGGCGGCCAGCGAAGCGGCGGCCGAACTGGAATGATGCTGGTGACCGGGCGGCGGCCCCGTCGCCACCGCCCGGTCACCCCTGTTTACGACCCGTCCCCGCCTTGCAGGGCCTGGTACCGGGCATAGGCGCCGCCAAGGGCCAGCAGCTCGTCATGCGTGCCCTGTTCCACCACCCGTCCATCCTGCATGACATGAATGCGATCGGCGTCGGCGATGGTGGACAGGCGGTGGGCAATGACCAGGGTGGTCCGGCCCGATTGCAGGCGGCGCAGCGCATCCTGCACCGCGCGCTCGGACTCGCTGTCCAGCGCCGACGTGGCCTCGTCCAGCAGCAGGATCGGCGCGTTCTTCAGCATGGCGCGGGCAATGGCGATGCGCTGGCGCTGCCCGCCGGACAGTTTCAGGCCGAATTCCCCCACCATGGTGTCATAGCCGTCGGGCAGCGCCATGATGAATTCATGCGCCGCCGCGTCGCGGGCCGCCGCTTCCACAGCCGCACGGTCGGCCCCAGGCCTGCCATAGGCGATATTGGCGTGGATCGTGTCGTCGAACAGCGCTGTTTCCTGGCTGACCAGAGCGATGGACGCCCGCAGGGATGCCAGGGTCAGGTCGCGCACATCATGTCCACCCACCATGACCGCCCCACCCGTCACCTCATAGAAGCGCGGGATCAGGTTCAGCACCGTCGTCTTCCCCGACCCCGACGCCCCGACCAGCGCCACGGTGCGCCCGGCCGGAATATCGATATCCACCCCGTTCAGTGCCGATTTCTCCCCGTCATAGGAGAATTGGACGTCACGCAGGATGATATCGTGGCTGCTGTCGGGCGGCAGGGCGACCGCCTCCGGACGGTCGGTGATGGAAGGGTGGCTGTCCAGGACGGCCAGCACCCGCTCCGCCGCGGCCAACCCGACCTGCAATTGCGCGTTCAGCTTGGTCAGGGCCTTCATCGGCTGGAAGGCCAGCATGAAGGCGCCGATGAAGCTGACCAGCTCGCCAGCCGTGCGGCTGCCCTCGGCGATGGCGAATCCGCCATAGACGATGACGCCGACCACGGCCAGACCGCTGAACACCTCGTTGATGGGCAGCATGGAAGCACCGGTGCGGAAGCTCTTGGCCGTCAGCTTGCGCAGCCGGTCGATGGTCTGGCCGACACGCTGTTCCTCATAGGCCTCCATGCCATAGGCCTTGACGTGGCGCGCGCCCTGGAAAGTCTGTCCCAGCACGGCGGAGAAATTGCCCAGCTCCGTCTGCTGGCTGGCGGCGATGCGGCGCAGCCGCTTGCCCAGACGCGCCAGCACCCAGCCGGAAAACGGGAATACGGTGAAGGCGATCAGGCCCAACAGCCAGTCGCGGTAGAACATCATGCCGATCAGCACCACCAGGGTCAGCCCCTGGTTCACCGACCCGGTCAGGCATTCCGACACGGCCATGCGCATCTGGTTCACATCATTGACCAGATGCGAAATCCACTGACCGGAGGCGCGGCCGTGCAGATAGGCCAGATCCGACCGGATCAGGTGGCCATAGACCTGCGCCTGGATGCGGGCCACGATGCGCTGCCCCACATGGTTGACCAGCACCGAATGGCCATAGGCAGCGGCACCGCGCACGACGAAGGCCGCCATGATCATGGTGGCGAACGGCAGCAGATACCCTTCATTGTTGGGTTGAAACGCCTTGTCCAGCAGCGGCTGGAACGCCCAGGCCACGACACCGGTCCCCGCGGCTTCCATCGCCATCAGCAGCAGCGCCGCCACCAGCCGCAGCTTATAGGGGCCCAGATAAGCGCGGGAAAGCCGACCCAGCAGGGCCTTGGTGTGCGCGGGCTTGGTCTTGCCCGGCACGGGCGTGGAAACGGCCAAGATCTTTATCCGGTCGGTGGCGATACAAAGACCATAGGAAATGGTCCCACCTTCTCACGGACGCAAGGAAATGCGCTTGTCGTCCCGCGAAACCCTTCTATTCCGAAGACGGGCTCAGCCCCATGGCCCAGCCGGCGATGATGGCGCCGACGCCGTCCTTGGAAAATTCGATGCCGATTCCCTGTTCGGTCCGGCGGACGACACGGGCATCGGCCGCCAGGGCGATCTGGGGGATTTCCAGGACGGTCAGCGTGCCGATGGGCAGGTTGGGCGCATCCACCAGCATGGCACCCGACGGGGAAACGTCACACATGCGACAATCGAAGACACCGTCCCCCGCCTTCAGCCTTACGCCATAATGCACCGCGTGCCGGTCATACCGGCGGCGGTTGGGCTTGAACAGGGACGTCAACCAGGAAGGGAGGGAGAGGGCCGGCATGCTCACACCCTGCTGATACAAATGGCCGTCAGATCATCGGCCAGGGGCCGCGTAACCATAGTGTCAAAGGCTGAGAGCAAACGCGCAAGTCTGTTCTCGCCTGCCGCGAAAGTTTGCTGCACCAACCGAACCAGTCCATCCTCGCCGACCAGGTGCCCCTGCCGGTCCTCCGCCTCGGTCATGGCGTCGGAATAGATCAGCAGCGAGGCACCGGCGGGGAATGCCACACAGTCCGATGTCAGGAAGGGTGAATTGGACACGCCCAGCATCACGCCGCTGGCATCCAGCATGCTGGTCCGCCCGCCATGATACATGACGGGGCTGGGTGCGCCCGCCGCCGCATAGGACAGGGTGCCGGCCGCGCTGTCGATGATGCCGTAAAAGCAGGTGGCAAACTGCCCGACCGGCAGCAGATCCTTCAGCGGCCGGTTCAGCATGGATAGCCATTCCACCGGCTCGAAGCCCAGCGGGGGGATACGCTCGATCAGGGTGTGGAAGCGGAAGGTGTTGATGGCGGCGGAGATGCCATGGCCGGAGAAATCCGCCGACAGCACACCCAGCCGGCTGTCCCCCAGATCGAACAGGGTCCAGAAATCCCCCCCCAGTTCATCAGAGGGTTCAAAATGGCCTTCAATGCGCAGATTGTAGCGGCCGGAAGCGTTGGCCAGGACGCGCGCGTCGGGGATCAGCGATTTCTGCATGCTGCGCGCCAGCTTCAGGTCGCTTTGCAGCCGGCGGTGAAAATCGGTCAGGTTGCGGAAAAAGAACTGCTTTTCCAGATGCAGGCGGACGCGCGCCATGCACTCGCCAGGATTGATGGGCTTGGTGACAATGTCGCTGGCACCGGCTTCAAAACATTTCACCCCGGCCGGATCGCTGCCGGCCGATGTCTGCATCAGCACCGGCAGGTCGGCCCAGACCGGTTCCTGGCGAATGCGGCGGCAGGCTTCCAGCCCATCCATGACCGGCATGTCGATATCCAGCAACACCAGATCGTAACTGGTTTCGGCCAGGCGCTGCAGGCCCTCCTGCCCGTTGGCGGCGAAATCGATGCGGCCGATGCCGACCCATTGCATGAAACGTGACAGGATCTCCCGGTTGAACCGGCTGTCATCCACAATCAGGATGCGGCAATCCGCAAAGCTGATGCGATGGGGTGCCGGCATGGACGGCTGTGTGATCGGTCCCGTCATCGGCGGAAATGCAGATGGATGCGCCGCCCCGCATCGGAAAACCCGACATGGTCAGCCAACTGGCCCATGATGCCAAGGCCCCTGCCCGACTTGGCCAGACTGCCCGCGGGACCGGAATCCTTGGCGACGCCCGGATGCCCGTTCCCTTCGTCCGCAACGACCAGGGCCAGTTCCTCACCAGTCCAGGCCGCCTCAACCGTGACCCGGCGCAGGGCGCGCAGCCGGTCCGTCAGACGTTCCTTCACCTGGCGATAGAAATCGTCGAAAGCCTGCGCACCACCATCCGGGCCGGAACTGATGCCCAGATTGCCGTGAATGACGGCGTTACTGACCGCTTCATGCAAACAGATTTCCACATCCGGCCGCCGGTTATCACCCAGCCAGCCCAGTTGCACCAGCCGGCGGCAGAGGACCGGTGCCAGATCCAGCCCGAAGCAGGTCACCGTCGATACGGACAGATGCAGCCGTTCGGGCCTCCGCAGCCACTCCGGCAGGCCGGGCGGCAGCGGGGCGGCGCCATCTTCAATCTCGACATAGGCGCGGGCATCCAGGCTCAGGGCCAAGCCCATTTCCCGGATACTGCCCCGCAGCGTCAGAAGCAAGGCCGGGGCGGTGGCAATTTCCCCGGCTTCCGCCGCGTCAATTGCCCAAGGCTCCACCTTGAACCGATGCTCGGCCGCCAGCCGCATCACCAGGGTCGGCGCCAGTTCCCCGCCGACCGACAGGGGTCGGGCGGCCCGATCCGTCGCGGTGGGCTCACCGGCCACGGCCCCGTCCTCCGGTTCAGGGCTTGACGCTGAACAGCGTCTGGAATTTGGCGATCTGCAGGATGCGACGCAC
This sequence comes from Hydrogenophaga intermedia, assembly GCA_943371025.1. Lineage (GTDB taxonomy): Bacteria > Pseudomonadota > Alphaproteobacteria > Azospirillales > Azospirillaceae > Niveispirillum. Next base: position 26,189 of record CALRTC020000020.1, on the reverse strand, counting down.
CGATTCCTGGGCGTTCAGCAACTGGATCTCCATTTCCTTGGGCAGGGCGACATCCCGTGCGATCAGGAACATGCCCAGACCGGAACTGTCGACGAATTCCAGGCCCGACAGATCGAACACGCACAGCTTGGCTGTCGACTTCTCGATCGCATCGACCACATTGCGGAACTTCTCGTGGTCGATCAGCGTCATACGGCCCGTCAGGGTGACACGCAACCCGTCTGCGGCGGTGTGGACGGTGTAGTCCATCAGAAACTCTCCGTTGGATCAGTCGAACAGGTTGTCGATTTCGGATTGGTCTAGCGGGTTCGGCGGCTCGATGTCGACGACAGCGGACCGTGTCGCCGCACTGGCCGGCGCGGAAGCAGGGGAAGGAGCCGCCTTTGGCGCTACGAAGGCACCGGACAGCAGCGCATCAACCTCGCTCTGGTCAACACCATCATCGCGCGGCCCGCCCAGCAGGTGCGCGTCCGGCCGTGCGTCGGTGGGCCCCTGGTCGGCAGACGCCTTCACGCCTTCGATGCTCCAGATGGAGATCATGGCATTGATGCGCTGTTCGACATAGCGCAGCGCATTCACCACCTTGCTGGTGCGCTGGCCGGTCAGGTCCTGGAACGAGCAGGCGGTGAAGATGTTGGTGACTTCGCTCTCGATATCGGCGACCAGGTCACGATCGGCACCCAGTCGCTTCAACCGGCCCGCCACTTCCATAAGCCGCTCGGCCGATTGCAGAATTTCGTTCGACGCCCGCTCCGTGGTGGACACGATGGCGTCCAGCTCGTTGGTGGCGATGTCCAGGCGGTTATTGTTTGTGTCCTTGGGACGCAGCGCCGCGATTTCGCGGCGCGCCTGCTCGATGGACGCGGCCATTTCCAGCAGTTCGCTGCGCAGCGCCTCGGCCCGGCCGGTCGTCTGATGCAGCGCCGCCTGATTCTCGAACAGGGCGCGCAGCTCGCGCATGGCGACGGCAATCTGCGTCTGACCCGCCTCCCCCGCCCTTCGCGCATGTTCGCGCAGGAAGGCGATGCCTTGAGGCGAATGCGCGATGCGGTCGTAAAGCGCGGCGTAGTCCTGTTCGGTCAGACCCGGAATGTTACCCATCTCGTGCAAGGCTGCGCACTCTTCCACTGCTGACGGGGTCGCCCTTCCGCCCGCCCCACGCGTCGGACACTGGCGACACCACCTCTATTGCTACCACCATCGGGGCGAGGGCAGCAAATGATTGCACCCTTTCCGATGCCGGATTCTGCGCGCCATCGACAAATGATCATCAACATTTCATCGCGTGTCCTTGGCTGCAGGGTAACATGCTTGCGTTTCCGAATTGGCGATGCCCGTATCCACCACTTGCGACATCACGCCGTGATGGGCGGCCCGCAAGGACCGCCGATGGCAGGTGACCAGAAACCAAGGCGGCAGCCCTGGCAGAGATTCGGGCGGGGACGGACCGAGGTTGGGCGTGAGTCGCGGCGGTCTGCAGCCGCAACCAACGGTTCTTCCCGAAGGCCCCCTTGCTGGAATCGGGGCGATACGGCTGGAACGCGATGTTTCCGCCGGAAAGACCGTCCAATCTGGACAAGCGCCCCGGGACTGCTATGCTGTCCGTCCAAAATGGACGGTGCGCATGTTGGATCTGGTGAAGCTGGGCAAGGTCCTGGCCCTGGTGGACAGTTCGAACGAGGGTGAGGCCGCGGCCGCCATTGAAACCGCACGCCGGCTGCTGGCCCGCGACGGCAAGCGTTTCGCCGATCTGGCCACCATGCTGATGGATGTGGATCGTCGCGCACCGCCAGCGGTGGAGCCGCCACCACCGCCGCCGCCGCCGCCGCCAGCGTCCCCAGCGCCACGCCCGGATTTTCGCGGACGCCGGGCAAGGGCAGAGCCGCCCGACGCGCAATCGGTCATGGCACGCCATGGCAGCCGCGATGCCGTCCTGGCGCCTTGCTCGCGGGAGAAGTTGCTACGCGCCGCCGTCTCCCGCTGGTCGCAGTCCCAAGAACCGCCCAACGAACGCTGGACCCGCAGCCTGTCCGGCTGGACCCGCAGCAGCCTGCCGCGGCACATGCCGCCGGAGGTGAAGCGGGCCGTGGAAGGGGCCTATTCGCTGCCCATTACGGTGGCCGGGGCCCTGGCGGAACTGGAATATTGGGAACGGCGCGGTCAGGAAATCGCCGCCATCCGCGGATTGGATGGAACCGATACGGAGGACGCCTCCGTCGATCCGACCAGCCATCTGGACCTGCCCGCCTATGCCCGCGCCATTGTCATCCGGCGGCTGGTGGAACACAGCCTGCGCGCCGGCTCCATCCAGGATGCGCTGGCCCGGGCAGAATATTGGCGGGCGCATAGCGGGCGGGGCAGCTGGGTGGAGGCGGCGATCCTGGCCGACCTGCGCCATCTGGCCAGCCTGGATCGCGTTGCACGCGAACAGGACGGCGATGCCGCCGCCATCGGCCAGCCGACCCATTTCCGCACGGCGTCGGAACGGCGAGAGGAAGTGGTGCGCCTGTTGTCCGATCCGGCCACGGCCGCCCTGCCGGACCGGGAAATCGCCCGCCGCGTCGGGGTGTCTCCGCAGACGGTCGGCAATCTGCGCCGTCGCGTCGGGGGTGATGGGGTGGCCACCTGATCCGGACACGGCCGGTTCGTCCGCCCTTCATGCGGCAGAACTGCATGGGGCCGTTGCAGCCGTCCGGTGCTGCATCGCACATGTTGACGTGGCCGCCTCACCCGCCTATGTTGCGCGCCACTTCGCGAGGATGATCCCGTAGCTCAGCCGGTAGAGCACGTGACTTTTAATCATGGGGTCTCGGGTTCGAATCCCGACGGGATCACCATTCTCGAAGGCAGTACCAAAAGCAAAAGGCCCGGGATCGCTCCCGGGCCTTTTGCTTTTGGGCTTATGCCACGTCCCAGTGATCGGAACCGGTCACTGGGCTTCAATTACCAGCGCCGCCGTACCAGTTCCCGATGAGGCTTACTCATCGGGAACTGGTATTATACCGACTTTCCGGCCGCGGCACGCTCCGCCTCGAACTGGGCTTGCAGACTGGTCGCCACGCGCGGGCTGACGAACTGGCTGATATCGCCGCCTAGCCGTCCGATCTCCTTCACGAATCGTGAGGAAATGAACTGGTGCTTGTCGGACGCCATCAGGAAGACCGTGTCGATGGCCGGGTTCAGCCGGGCATTCATGCCGGCCATCTGGAATTCATATTCGAAATCCGACACGGCGCGCAGGCCGCGGATGATGACATTGGCACCGCATTCAACGGCGAACTTCATCAGCAACTGGTCGAAGGGCCGGACTTCCACGCTGAAGCCCTGCTGGCTCAGCGTGGCCAGTTCACCGGTGACCAGCGCCACACGCTCGGCCGTGCTGTAGAGCGGGCCTTTGCCAGCATTGCTGGCGACACCGACGATCAGATGATCGACCATACGCACGGCGCGCTGGATAATGTCGAAATGGCCGTTGGTGATCGGGTCGAAAGTACCCGGATACACGCCGATACGCCGTACCGCCATATTGGAAATCCCCTTCCCCTGGTGCCCAGTCGGTCCGGGTCCTTCGCCCGGACACATTCTTTCACTGGGGCCGTGCGGGGGATCCATCGCCCCCTGCGGCATGTGGAACTCACTCGGTTACGGATTCGGTGTCGCCGGAGACGGCATCGCCACTGCCATCATCCTCAAGCCGCGCCACAGACACGACCTTCTCCTCACCCGACAGACGGAACAGGGTCACGCCCTTGCTCTTGCGGCCGGTCAGGCGGATGTCGTGGACAGGCATGCGGATGACCTGGCCGCCATCGCTGACCATCATCAGCTGGTCTGTTTCATGGATGGGGAACACGGCCGCGATGGCCCTGTTGCGGTCGCCCATGTCCATGTTCCAGATGCCCTGCCCGCCACGGCCCGTCAGCCGGTATTCATAGGCAGACGTGCGCTTGCCGAAGCCCTGCTCGGACACAGTCAGGATGATCTCCTCCCGCGCCTGCATCTCCGCGAACTGTTCGGGCGTCAGGGCCGCCTCGCCCACGGGCTCGGCATCCACATCGACGGCATCGTCGGTATCCTCACCCTCGGCCCGACGCAGCTCACGCGCCTGCTTCAGGTAGGCGGCCCGCTCCTCCATCGTGTAGTCGGTATGGTGCAGGATCGACATGCCGATGACGCTGTCGCCGTCGGCCAGCCTGATGCCGCGCACACCGGTCGACGTGCGGCCACTGAACACGCGCACTTCCGTCACGGGGAAGCGGATGCAGCGGCCCAGATGCGTGGCCAGCAGCGCATCATCCTGATCGCTGCAGGTGCGGACGGCGATCAGGGTCTCCCCTTCCTCCTCCAGCTTCATGGCGATCAGGCCGTTGGCGCGGATATTCTGGAAGTCCGACAGCTTGTTCCGGCGGATGCCGCCCTTGCTGGTGGCGAACACGATCTCCAGATCGCCCCAGGTGCCCTCATCCTCCGGCATCGGCATGACGGTGGAGATGGTCTCCCCCTCTTCCAGCGGCAGCAGATTGACCAGCGCCTTGCCGCGCGTCTGCGGCGTGCCCTGCGGCAGGCGATAGACCTTCAGCTTGTGGACGATGCCGCGGCTGGTGAAGAACAGCATGGGCGTATGGGTATTGGCCACGAACAGGTCGGAGACATTGTCCTCCGCCTTCAGGCTCATGCCCGACCGTCCCTTGCCGCCGCGCGCCTGGGCACGATAGGTGGAGACCGGTACGCGCTTGATATAGCCGCCCTGGGTCACGATGACGACCATGTCCTCGCGCTGGATCAGGTCCTCGATATCGGACTCGAACTCCGATTCCTCGATGGTGGTCCGGCGCGGGGTGGCGAAGCGGGCCTTCATGTCGCCCAGCTCGTTGCGGATGATGTCCAGCAGCAGGCCGCGGTCGGCCAGCACGGCCAGGAAATACTTGATCTGGTCGGTGACGCCGGTCAGCTCCTCGCCGATCTTGTCCCGCTCCAGCCCGGTCAGGCGGTGCAGGCGCAGATCCAGGATGGCGCGGGCCTGGGCTTCCGACAGGCGGTAGCCGCCGGCCTCCGACAGGCCGCGGCCCGGCTCGTCGATCAGCGCGATCAGCGGCGCGACATCGGTGGCCGGCCAGTCGCGTTCCATCATCTGCTCGCGCGCCGACTGCGGGTCGGGCGCATTGCGGATCAGCGCGATCATCTCGTCCAGGTTGGACACGGCCACGGCCAGGCCGACCAAGATGTGCGCGCGTTCCCGCGCCTTGCCCAGCTCGAACTCGGTGCGGCGGGTCACCACCTGCTCACGGAAGCGGACAAAGGCGGCGATGATGGCCTTCAGGTCCATCAGTTCCGGCCGGCCGCCATTCAGCGCCAGCATATTGACGCCGAAGCTGGTCTGCAGCGCCGTATGCCGGAAAAGCTGGGCCAGAACGACCTCGGCCACGGCGTCGCGCTTCAGCTCGACCACCACGCGCACGCCGTCGCGGTCGCTTTCATCGCGGACGTCGCTGATGCCTTCGACCAGCTTCTCATTCACACATTCGGCGATGCGTTCCAGCAGCTTGGACTTGTTGACCTGGAACGGGATCTCCGTGGCGACGATGGCCCAGCGATCCTTGCGGATCTCCTCCACTTCCGTCTTGGCGCGCATGATCACGCTGCCACGGCCGGTATGGAAGGCGGACCGGATGCCGGACCGACCCAGGATCAGGGCGCCGGTCGGGAAGTCCGGGCCGGGGACGATCTCGATCAGCTCATCGATGGAGATGTCGGGATTGTCGATATAGGCCAGACAGGCGTCGATCACCTCGCCCAGATTATGGGGCGGGATGTTGGTGGCCATGCCGACGGCGATGCCGCCGGCGCCATTGATCAGCAGATTGGGGAACTTGGCCGGCAGGACGGTCGGTTCTTCTTCCGATTCGTCATAGTTCGCCTGGAAATCGACCGTTTCCTTGTCGATATCGTCCAGCATGAACTCCGCCACCTTGGCCAGACGGGCCTCGGTATAGCGCATGGCCGCCGCCGCGTCGCCATCCATGGAGCCGTAATTGCCCTGACCGTCGATCAGGGGCAGGCGCATGGAGAAATCCTGCGCCATGCGGACCATGGCGTCATAGATCGCGCTGTCGCCGTGCGGATGGTATTTACCCATCACGTCACCGACGATACGCGCCGATTTCTTGTACGGCTTGGTGCTGTCGTAGCCGCCTTCCTTCATGGCGTAAAGGATGCGGCGATGCACGGGTTTCAGACCGTCACGCACATCCGGCAGGGCTCGGCTCACAATCACGCTCATCGCGTAATCGAGATAGGATCGCCGCATCTCATCTTCGATGGTGATGGGCGTGATATCGGACGGCAGAGCGGGCGTGGAAGTCACCGAGCGGAACTCGTCATTACGGGTCTACAAAACAAGGGCCGGGGTCCGGCCATCGGACGCCTCTTGTAGCACCATTCGCGGGTGCGAACAACGAAAGGGGCGCCCCCCGGTCAGACGCCCGGCATCGGCCGCCGCGACAGCCACCAGAACCGCGCCGCCAGGAAGCCGACGGATACGATACTGGCGATGAAGATTCCCTCGAACAGGCCCAGCACCCCGCGCCCCAGCGGAAAGGCCAGCGCCCAGCCCACGGGCATCATGATGGCGTAATAGCTGATGAAATGCAGGGCCGTGGGCACCCAGGTGTCGCTGCGCCCGCGCAGGGCCTGGGCCATCACCACCTGCCCGCCATCGGCCACCAGCAGCCAGGCCGAAAAGGCGATGATCGGGGCCGTCAGGGCCAGCACGGACGCGTCCTGGCTGAATTGTCCGGCGATGAAGCCGGGGAACAGGTGGAACAGCAGCCCGACCAGGGCCAGGATGGCGCTGGTCACGCCCAGCCCGGTCCATCCGGCCACCACCGTTTCGGTCCGGTCGCGCGCGCCATAGGCATTGCCGACCCGCACCGATGTGGCCGACGCCATGCCCAGCGCGCACATGAAGGGCAGTGCGATCAGGTTCAGACCGATGGCATAGGCGGCAACGCCCACCGCCCCCAGCCAGCCCGCGAACAGGGCCAGCGCCCCGAAGGCCGACCCTTCCAGCCCGTTCGACAGGCCGGCGGCATAGCCGATGCGCCGCTGTTCCCGCCCCTGCCGCCACCAGCCGGTGAAGCTGCCGCGCACGCCCCATTCCCGCTGTTTGGGATGCCACCAGACATAGGCGATCATGCCGAACGCCGTCAGCCAGCGCAGGCTGGTGGTCGACCAGGCGGCGCCGATGGCACCCAGCGCCGGCAGGCCGAATTGCCCCCAGACGAAGACCCAGACCAGGGCCACGTTCAGCACATTGGCGATCAGCATGGCCACCATGCCGGGCAGCGGCCGCTTCATCCCTTCCAGGTAGAGCGAGCTGGCCAGATAGAGGGCGGCCGGCGGCATGCCGAACGCCATCACCGCCATCACACGGCCCGCCCCGCGCGCCAGGTCCGGCTCCTGTCCCGTCAGCAGCAGGAACTGTTCGCCAAACAGGCACACACCCGAAATGATCGCCCCCAGCAGCAGAGCATAGGGCAGCGACCGGCGCCAGATGACGCCCGTCTTCTCCTCTTCCCCCCGTCCAACGGTCTGGGCGGTGACGACGACGGTGCCCAGCAGCAGGCCGACAAGCACGCCCATCATCACCGCCACCGGTGAATGGCCCATGCCCAGATAGGCCAGTTCCTGCGCGCTGTAGCGGCCGACGATCAACGTGTCGGTCAGCGCCATGACGATGATGCCCGCCCGCGCGATGATCACGGGAACGGCCAGCCGCACCAGCTCGCCCACATGGCGGCGGATTCGGTGCGACGGGGATTCGGGGGCATGAACGACGGCGGACATGATGGAAAACGGCTCATAAACGGATCGGGCCGGCACAATACATCCGATATCGGAAATGTCCAGCGTGGCAATGTGTGGGGAACAATGCAGCGTCTGAGGGGTTGGCAAAGGGACAGAGGTTCAATTGGAAAGGACAGGACCATGGGCATCATCCCCCCGCTTCCCGGCTCCACCCCGCCGGACCAGACCGAGGTGCCGCCGCCCGACGAGCAGCCCACACCGCAGCCGGGCGGCCCGCCCGATCCCATCCCCCCGCCGGAACCCGCCCCCGAACCGCGCCCGGTGCGGATGTAAACCATCACATGCGTGGACGGGGACTTGACGCCGGGCGCGGGGCGCGCGACATCACCGCCCATGACCCAGCAGAACCCCATCCACGTCATCGGCGCCGGCATGGCCGGCAGCGAAGCCGCCTGGCAGATCGCCCAGGCCGGCATCCCCGTCATCCTGCACGAGATGCGCCCGGTGGTGAAAACCGACGCGCATCAGACGGAGCATTTTGCGGAGCTGGTCTGTTCCAACTCCTTCCGCTCCGACGATGCCGACTATAACGCTGTCGGCCTGCTGCATGAGGAGATGCGGCGCTGCGGCTCGCTGATCCTGACGGCGGCGGACACGCACAAGGTGCCGGCCGGCGGGGCGCTGGCCGTTGATCGCGACCATTTCGCCGAACATGTGACGGCGACCCTGACCAGCCATCCGCTGATCAGCGTGGAGCGTGGCGAGGTCGCGGGCATCCCGCCCGAAGACTGGGACAATGTCATCATCGCCACGGGTCCGCTGACCAGCATGAAGCTGGCCGAATCCATCCGGGCGTTTACGGGCGAGGAGCAGTTGAGCTTCTTCGACGCCATCGCCCCCAACGTCCATACCGACAGCATCGACCTGTCCAAGGCCTGGTTCCAGTCGCGCTATGACAAGGTCGGGCCCGGCGGCACGGGCAAGGACTATATCAACTGCGCCATGGACAAGGAGCAGTACCAGGCCTTCATCCAGGCGCTGATCGACGGCGAAAAGGGCGACTTCAAGGAGTGGGAGAAGAACACCCCCTATTTCGAAGGCTGCCTGCCGATCGAGGTGATGGCCGAACGCGGGGTCGATACCCTGCGCTATGGCCCGATGAAGCCCGTGGGCCTGACCAACCCGCATGAGGGCAAGCGCCCCTATGCCGTGGTGCAGCTGCGCCAGGATAATGCGCTGGGCACGCTCTATAACCTGGTCGGGTTCCAGACCAAGCTGAAATATGCCGAACAGGTGCGGGTGTTCCGCATGATCCCCGGCCTGGAAAATGCGGAATTCGCCCGTCTGGGCGGTCTGCACCGCAACACCTTCATCAATTCCCCGCGCCTGCTGGACGGGTCCTTGCGCCTGAAGTCCCTGCCCCGCCTGCGCTTTGCCGGGCAGATCACGGGCTGCGAGGGCTATGTGGAAAGTGCGGCCGTCGGCCTGCTGGCCGGCCGTTTCGCCGCCGCCGACCGGCTGGGCACCGAACCCAGCCTGCCACCCCGCACCACGGCGCTGGGCGCCCTGCTGGCCCATATCACGGGCGGGGCGGCGGCGGAGACGTTCCAGCCCATGAACGTCAATTTCGGCCTGTTCCCCCCCGTGACCGAACGCCAGCCCAACGGCAAGGAACTGCACGGCAAGGACCGCAAAAAGGCCTACAGCACGCGGGCGCTGGCCGATCTGGCGGCGTGGCTGGGGTAATCCGCTCCCCACACCTGCACAGCGCCGCTTGTCGGGTTTGCGTCGAAGCACCCTCCACCGCCACCCTTGCCGCCGCCGGGGTGGCGGTCGTGAAACCAATTCCGAACGGGGGCCGGAAGCGGACGGGCGGGTATTCGGTCGGGTTACGGCCGCATCTTTCCTGTCCGTCAAACCTCCGTTTGACGGACAGGAAAGATGCGATCTTCCGCTTAGCGCTCCATATTGTTCGTTTCGGGATCACGAGACCATACCCACAACTGGACATAGGAAGCTAAATTCTTGATGTCAGAAGCCAGTATCTACCTAATAAGGAAGGGCTGACTTTTCTGCAACTGGTTATATGTAGTAGGAAAACGGCAGAGGGGCGTCTTTTGCGCCTGGCGCCGCCGTAAGTATCTCGCCAACACTATCAGCAAAACGCAATGTTACTGGCATGCCATCGGCAAATATACAGGCATTGTAGTTCACTTTCGTCAAAGCCAAAATGTCGGCTAGCACCTGCCTGAGATCGGCTTCTCCCCGATCTATATAGACGGCAATCGGGTTTGGCACTTCCCATCCCGGATATGTACAGAGACGAGGTATATATCCTTTCGTCCATAGATACCCAAGACGAGGGTGGACCTGATAATATGTTCCCCTTAGGGGTGGGTGCTTGCCAGGAGTATAGAGTTTTAGCTCATCGGTTTTCTTAATACGTATGCCAATAACCTTGGTACTTGCCGGGACCGCCTTCTTGAACCCCTCCCATTCCTCGTCATCAAACTCAGCTCGACCGTGTATGAAGATTTCTGACGGTGGGCAGTTGTGTTCTTTCTCATAGGCGCGGACCACCAAGTCCATCAGTTCAAATGCCTTCTCGCGGGGTAGATGAAATTCTTTGCGAGATGGCGAATACCACGGCCCGACAGCGCCCTTGAATACCACGCCGTCGCCTGAGTTAAGAAATAGCTGTGCCCCGCAACAGGCGTTTCCTGCTCCAGGATCGGTTTCATCTCGTTTGAAGACCAATCCGACGTAACACACTCCGGGTCTCGCGGCGGCCAGTCTCCATGGCTTACCTTCCGCCTTGAAATAAGCCGTGGTGCAGAGGTTCCACGCTACCGTGGCTGGGTCTTGCACGTTCCGCTGCGGTCGACCGGCGTCGTTCTGGAAGTCTTCGGGAGCCAGTGTAGTCTCCCGGACAATTTGAATTTTTGCCTCGCCTAGCAAGCGGGCCTTCAGTTGATTGTGAAAATTAACTTCGTAGCGATAGAGGTCCGCCTCATCCATCATGTCCTTAAACAAGGCAGGTTCAGTCAGAAATTTCTTAGCCGTCTTGGCTTTCATCAACTGCGGCGACTGAACCTTTTCACCCTTTGGAACGATGCTTTCTTTCCTTCCATATCTGTAAACATCTTCTGGCACCACAACGAACCAAAGGGGCGGACGAGTTTCCTCTTCCCGGAAATGATCGGATAGAGCCTTGGCATACAGATCGACAGCAGTCTTGACCGCATCGTGCCGATTGGAGCGTCGGATCGCTTCAGCGAGCTTGGTCGCTGCAATGTGGATTGTTGCCACCGGCTTTTCTGGCCATCGCGTTTTGAAGGTGGCCTCGAAGCCAGGGAAGGCGGCGTGATGGGCTTTGTTGGGGGCAAAGGGAGGGATATAGCCCCGGACCCTCTGCGCCCAGCGATCAAATCGTCCAATCCCGTCCTTGGTACCGATGACGCCGTAACGCATTTCTGACGGTTTCTGATCGTCGTCGACAGGGCCGAACAGAAACAGGCCATCTTTAGGATGTTCCGCCAGTTGGCCGTGGCAGAACTCCAGAAGTGGCTCAGGAAGGAAATTGACAGAAAGCGGGGCGGCCATCAATCATTGTCCTCGTCGAAGTCGTTGTCAGGGGCCAGGAAAGCTGGGTCACCCAATTTTTCAGTAACGTCTAGCGCTTCGTCTTCCTCCGAGATTGTCACGCTGGTTTCTACCGTCACCGGAGAGGCAAAGCTGGTGGGTGCGTTTGCAATGAGGCAGTAAGCGTTTGCCGCCAAGGCAAGCGCAAAATGTTCTTCTTCGTTGGCTAGCCATTGAGCAAAACCAAGCGTTTGATCGCGCCAGACAGGGTTGAACCAACTGCTACAAACGAATTTGCGCAGCCTATTCATCTTCTTCGCGTCATCCACTGGTGTTTGCTGATCTTCGGTGATCGTCACTCTAGGCTTGAGAATGAAATGAGGGAGTTCTCCCAGCTTCGGCTTGGCCGAAAATCCTAAATGCCAATGGATGGCACCGGAGTTCCTTGTTCGCGTCCCGGAGACCTGACGGTGTGAGGCCCGACGCCCTTCCTTTCGAACCGATAATTTATCACCCTCGACCAACCCAATTGGGAACCACCACGCGCTGCTTCCGTCAGCCATTTCACGCCGCTTTAGACCCTTGGCTTCCATTGCATGGTCCCATGCTTTTCGAAGGAGGTTGACCATGTGTTTGCGGGCGTCATTTCCTCGAATGCTGGGATCGGGAATACCTCTCAGAAAGTCCGCTGTCTTCACACGGCTGCGAAGGGTCATTGGAGAGGAAGGTCCGACTGCCTCTTGCAATTCGTCCCACTCAGCAAATGTGCCGATCAAGCGATGGTGCGAAAATGCCGGCACCTTCATATCAGATGCCATTTTCGGCAATTCGTTTGCTGATTTAGTTGGCCTTCCCAGTTCAAAAAAATTTAAATGCTCTGGCAGGTTCAGGATTTGAAGGAGATTGGACGACAAGATTTGCTGTTGTTCTTTGATTGCTTGCGCCCTCACAAGATGGAACTGGCACCAAGCATCAACCGCGTCGGCTACTGGCTCAGGCGCCCGAGGTATCCCTTCCCGCGCAAAAACTTCAAGCAGCCTCTCTAAGCCCCAACCCCAGCCCTTGTCGAAATCAATGGCATTTAGTCTATGGAGATCAACGGGGATATCAGAGAATGGCAGCCCCCCGATGCGCAGGGGTATAATGAAGCCGTTGTCTTTCAAACCCCGGCCAACGGTTCGCGCAAGGGCGATTTCATCGAGAACGCCTTGGCGAGTTACAGATACGGGAGAGAGGGCGACTACAAACTTCACGCAGTCTGTCCGAATGGCGCTCTCGATTACGCGCCAGAAATCTTCGCCGCCCAAGAGGGCTTGGGCATCGATCCAGACGTCATATCCAGCCATTGACAGTCGCGAAGCCAGCCAAACGGCAAAGTCATTGTCATCCGGTGTCGCGTGACTGATGAAAATTTTCGATCTAAACGAACTGGTCATGGAGCATGTGCCCATATGTGGTGGAAATAGCATAGGCTAGTACGCAACATAAGGGAAGGGGCGGCGACGGCGTCCTGTCAGGAAACGGAAAGTTGAGGTCCCTGCACTGGTTTTGCAGCCAAATGATAAATCCGAGGTTGCCGTTTAATTCAAAAGTCCGTTTTCAGAAGCGATGCCTCAAGTCCGCCCGTGCGCTTTGGTCTCCATCCCGTCCATCCACCGGCATCAGGCCCCGTCCGCCAAACCGTCGTTTGTCGGCCAAGTCTGCATCTGTCCGGAAACCTGCATCCACGATGGCAATCCGGACAGGTTGTTTGCCGGACGACTTTCCGGACACGACATTCGTAGCAATGTCCGATGACGAGGAGGCCATCAGAGGAACACATCGGCCTCAACGAAGCGCAAACCCGCCCCTATAACCACCGCACCACCACCCGTCACACCACCGTGCCGAACAGGGCACCGACCCCGGTTGTCAGGGCCATGGCCAGGGCGCCCCAGAACATCACCCGCAGCGTCGGCTTGACGATGCCCGCCCCGCCGGCCTTGGCGCCGATCATGCCCAGCAGTCCCAGAAAGGCCAGCGATCCAACGGCGACCACCGGCAGCAGCAGGGCGGCGGGCGCCATCAGCGCCAGGATCAGCGGGGCCGCCGCCCCGGCCGTAAAGGTGGCAGCAGAGGCCAGGGCTGCCTGGATGGGCCGCGCGCTGGTCACCTCGGAAATGCCCAGCTCATCGCGTGAATGCGCACCCAGCGCGTCCTTGGCCATCAGCTGCACCGCCACCTGCCGCGCCAGGGCGACATCCACGCCGCGCGCGGCATAGATTTGGGCCAGTTCCTCCGTTTCATAGACGGGGTCGTTCAGAAGCTCCGCCCGTTCCCGGTCAAGATCGGCCCGTTCCGTATCGGCCTGCGAACTGACGGAGACATATTCGCCGGCCGCCATCGACATGGCCCCCGCCACCAGACCGGCCACACCGGCGACCAGCGCCCCTTCGGCGCCGGACGCGGCGGACGCCACGCCCAGAACCAGGCTGGCCGTGGAGATGATGCCGTCATTGGCCCCCAGCACGGCCGCCCGCAGCCATCCGATGCGGGCGACAAGATGGGTTTCCCTGTGGACTGCACGCATTGTTCACGCCTTTCGTCAGACCAGGGCGCGGGGGGCCCCGCACCGTGCCAAGCAGGTCCGATCATCGACCAGGATGCCGGCCGACGCCAGCCTCACCGGCTGCGGCGCAATTCCGCACGCGACGATGCTGATCTTCCCACAATCCTGCGCTATTATTCCTATTCACTGCCATCGCCCGACGCCACCATCCAAGCAGAGGAGACATCCATTCGCAGCAGAGGGCGCCCCCGCTCTGAAACGCGGGTCGCTGTGATGTTGCATCTGGTTGCAGTGGGGCCGTATTTTTCGGAGCGGCAATGTCGGCCACTGCGAAGCCAGGTCCTACCAGCGGCCCAGGGTCGCGGCCCAGGCCACGGCCAGAGGCCGGCGCACGGTCGGCCTCAGCAGGGCCGGGGACAGCAGGTCGTAACCGGCCCGCTGCATCCGGTCCAGATAATGGTCGGCCAGCACGGCCGGCAGCAGGGCCGGCAGGGCGGCGCGGGGCACCTGGCGGCGCAGGGCACGGGCCTCGCGCAGCTGGCCGCGGGCCAGATCGGCCACGGCGGCGGCCACCTTGGACAGGCCGGGTTCGGGCTTGCCCTCAAACAAAGCCGGTTCCGTCACCCCATGTTCGATCAGCAGCGACAAAGGCAGGCGGGACCGGCGACCCCGGGCCAGGAAGGGGGTGGCACGCAGGATGCCGGTCAGGGCCCAGGCCGTGCCGACCAGCCGCGCCGCCTCCATGGCGGCCGGGTCGCGCACGCCCAGCACCTGACAGGCCAGCCGGGTCAGCGGCGCGCCCGTGACCTGGGCGTAATTGACCAGGCAATCCAGGTCGGCCGGCGCCTCGTCATCCAGATCGGCCTCCCGCCCGTCGATCAACAGGTCAAACTGGGTGCGGTCCAGGCCGTGGCGGGCGATGGCCTGGCTCAGGGGTTCCACCACCTCGTGCCGGCGCGGGCTGCCGGCGTAGGCGCCGTCAATGCTTTCCCGCCACCATTGCAGGCGGATCTGGCCCAGGGTCGGCTCGGTCACCACCTCGCGGGTCTTGGCCACCTCATGGTTGAAGGCATAGAGCGCGAACAGGTCCTCGCGGCAATCGGCCGGCGCGAACAGGGCGGTCAGGAACCGGTCATTATCATGCTTGTGCACCGCCTCGGCACAGGCGGACAGGGCGGGCGGCGCCATCGTCGCTTCTTCCAACCAATTGTGATGGCGCCTTATAGGCGTTCCTTCATCCAGGGCAAAGCATGACATCCAATAAAGATAGGCAGAACAAATATTCAGGGGTGGATCGGGTTGACCCGTGCCCGTGGCGGTCGTATCTCTCAACCCCGTGTCCGGTCGCTCTGCTCGTCAGGGGCGACCCCCACCCCAGAGATCACAGGAGCCATCCCATGGCCTTCACCCTGCCGGCACTGAGCTATGACACCGCGGCGCTGGAGCCGCATATCGATGCCCTGACCATGGCCACCCACCATGGCAAGCACCACCAGGCCTATATCACCAACCTGAACAACGCGCTGGCCGACCACAGCCAGCTGCACGACCTGTCGCTGGAAGACCTGCTGAAGCGCCTGGGCGAACTGCCGGAAAGCATCCGCACCGCCGTGCGCAACAATGGCGGCGGTCACGCCAACCATTCCATGTTCTGGTCGATCATGGGCCCCAATGCCGGTGGCGACCCGACCGGTGAAGTGGGCGCCGCCATCACCCGCGATTTCGGCAGCTTCGAGGACTTCAAGAAGAAGTTCAACGAAGCCGGCACGAAGCAGTTCGGCTCGGGCTGGGTGTTCGTCACCGCCGACACCGCCGGCAAGCTGGCCATCGTCGCCCAGCCGAATCAGGACACGCCGCTGTTCAACGGCACGCCGATCCTTTTCGGCAATGACGTGTGGGAACACGCCTATTACCTGAAGTATCAGAACCGCCGCGCCGACTATCTGGCTGCCTGGTGGAATGTGGTCAATTGGGACGCCGTGAACGCCCGCCTGACCAAGATCAAGGACGGCGCCCTGATCTAACCCTCTGCGGGATCAGGACTTTTTGTGAACCCCGCCGTGCCTTCCGGGCCGGCGGGGTTTTCTATTCCGGCCCTTGGGTACAGGTGCCGCATTATCGCCACTTCTACATGGCCCCTTGTCGTGGCAAAGTAGCGCCCCTGACCGACGACAGAGCCCGCCCCCCGCCATGGCCGAATTCCGCCTGTCCGCGCAAAGCCCGGCCCAGCCCGGCGATCCCGCCGCCCGCAAGGGCGCGGAAGGGGAAAATTTCCCGGTCGCCTCCCGTCTGATCCCGGCTCTCTACCGGCCGCATGTCATCGCCTTCTATGCCTTTGCCCGGCTGGCCGATGACATTGCCGACGATCCGCATGTCGAGCCCGACATGAAGATCGCGCAGATGGATGCGCTGGAACGCGCGCTGGTCAGCGGCATCGGCAACCAGCCCTGGCTGGCCCCGGCCCTGACCTTGAAGGCCACGCTGACCGCCACGGGCGTGTCGGGCCTGCATGCTAGACAGTTGCTGCAGGCGTTCCGCCGCGACGCCATGGGCAGCCATTGCAAGACCTGGCAGGACCTTGTCCTTTACTGCCGCTATTCCGCCAACCCGGTGGGCCGCTTCCTTCTGGAACTGCATGGTGAAGGCATGGCGGCGGCACCGGCCGCCGATGCGCTGTGTACCGCCCTGCAGATCCTGAACCATATCCAGGATTGCCGACACGATTGGGTGGAACTGGGCCGCTGCTATCTGCCGACCAGCTGGTTCAAGGAAGCGGGCGGGTCCATCGAACATCTGGTGGAAACCGAAGCGACGCCGCCCGTGCGCGCCGTCATCGACCGCACCCTGGACAATGTCGATTCGCTGCTGCGGCGGGCGTCCGCCCTGCCCCGCCTGATCGCCAATCCCGGCCTGCGGCTGGAATCGGCGGTCATCGTGGAAATGGCCATCGCCCTGTCCAAGCAGCTTCGCCGCCGCGATCCGCTGTCCGGCAAGGTGCAGGTAGGGCCGCTGAACCGGCTGGGGGCTGTGCTGCTGGGCGTGCTGCGCGGCATGTCCCGGCGTCCGCCGCGCCTGTCGCCGGAAAGCGGATTGGCCAAGTCCGGCAGTTGCGGGGCCAGCACCTTCTACTGGCCCCTGCGTCTGCTGGGCAAGCGCAAGCGCCGCGCGATGTTCGCCATCTATGGCTTCTGCCGCGCCGTCGATGACATTGCCGATGGCAGCGAAAAGCAGGAAGTGAAGCGCGGTGCGCTGACCGACTGGCAGCGCCGCATCGATGCCATGTACGGCATGCCGGGCGCCAGCCGCCACCATGGCCGCCTGCGCGACCTGACCGCCGCGATGCGCCGCTACAACCTGCCCCAAGCTGAATTCCAGGCCGTGATCGACGGCATGATGATGGATGTGGAAGGTCCGGTCCGCGCGCCCTCGCTGGGCATGCTGGCCCAATATTGCCGCCGCGTGGCGGGTGCCGTGGGCCTGCTGTCCGTCCGTGTCTTCGGCAAGGGCGATGCCAGCGCCGACGCCTTCGCGCTGGCGTTGGGCGAGGCCTTGCAGCTGACCAACATCCTGCGCGACCTGGAAGAGGATGCGCGCGATGGCCGCTGTTATCTGCCGGAAGAGATGCTGGAGGATGCGGGCATCGACGCCTATACCGTTCAGGGCGATCCGCAGATCATCCTGACCCATCCTGGCCTGCCACAGGCGTGCGAGGCGCTGGCCGACCGGGCCGAGGCCGCCTACCAGCAGGCCCTGGGCCTGTTGAAGCAGCCCCATGGCAAGCTGTGGCCGGCGGCCGCGATGATGGTGCTGTATCATCGCGTCCTGGTGCGCCTGCGCCAACGCGGATGGGCACCGGAAGACCTGCCGCATCGCCCGAAGCTGGGGCGGTGGGAGAAGATCAGCGTCGCCCTGTCCTGCGCCCTGGGCCGTCCGCCGCGCCTGTGACCAGCACCATCCATGTCATCGGGGCGGGTTTGGCGGGCTTGGCCTGTGCCACCCGTCTGGCCGAACGGGGGCACCGCGTCGCCCTGCATGAAGCCACCGACCATGCCGGCGGACGCTGCCGCAGCTGGCATGACGCGGCGCTGGACCGCACCATCGACAATGGCAACCACCTGATCCTGGGCGCCAATCCGGAATGCTTCGCCTATCTGGATCGGATCGGTGGACGGGGCGGGCTGGTCGCCATCGACCCGGTTCGGCTGCCATTCCTGGATCTGTCAGATGGTTGCCTGTGGTCCCTGCGCCCCGGCAATGGCCCCCTGCCCCTATGGCTGGCTGATCCGGCCCGGCGTGTCCCCGGCAGCCGGCTGCTTGACTATCTGGCCATCCTGAAGCTGGCCCTGACGGGGCAAAATGATACCGTAGCAGACCGGTTGCCCCATTCGCACCGGCTGACCCGGTCCCTGTGGCAGCCACTGGCCGTGTCGATCCTGAACACACCCTATGACCAGGGATCGGCCCGCCTGCTGTGGCAGGTGTTCCGTCGTACCCTGCTGCGGGGTGCTGAAGCCTGTCGCCCCCACATCGCCGGACCCGGCGGTCTGTCCGCGGCCCTGGTCGATCCGGCCCTGGCCTATCTGCGGATCCATGGTGCCGACATCCGCTTCGGCCGACGCCTGCGGGCATTGGAACGAACCGATGACGGCCAAGCAACGGCCCTGATCTTCAGCGACCACAGGCGGCCCCTGGCCAGCGGCGACAGGGTGGTGCTGGCCGTACCGGCGGAGGTGCTGCCGTGCCTGCTGCCCGGTGTCCCGGCGCCAGACCACTTCCACCCCATCCTGAACGCGCATTTCCGTCTGGACAGGCCGGCGCCGCTGCCCGGCGAGCTGCCATTGCTGGCCGTGATTGGCGGCACGGCGGAGTGGCTGTTCACCCGCTATGACATCCTGTCGGTCACGGTCAGCGCCGCCGACAGCCTGATCGACCAGCCGGCCGCAACCCTTGCCGGCATCCTGTGGCGCGACGTCGCCCAGGTTCTGGGATGCATGGAAGCGCCGGTGCCACCCCACCGGATCGTGAAGGAAAGGCGGGCCAGTTTCGCCGCCACACCGGCCATGGAACGGCGCCGACCCGGCCCCAGGGTGGGGCGCAATCTGTTCCTGGCCGGGGACTGGACCGATACCGGCCTGCCCGCCACCATCGAAGGGGCGGTGCAGTCCGGGCATCGGGTGGCAGACCTGATTACTTCATCGGCGCCTTGAACAACTCGCCACCCTTGATGACGGCGTCGACATGTTCAAGCTGGGTGACATCGGCAAGCGGGTCGCCCTTCACGGCAACGATATCGCCATAGCGGCCGACGGCCAGCGCGCCCACATCCGCCGACTTGCCCAGGACCTCCGCCGCCGTCACGGTAGCAGCCTGGATCGCCTGCATCGGCGTCATGCCCCAGCGCACCATATGGGCGAACTGCTTGCCATTATCACCGTGCGGGTAGACGCCGGCATCGCTGCCGAACACCATCTTCACCCCGGCCTTGAAGGCTTTCTGGAAATTCTCGCGCTGGACCCGGCCGACCATGCGCTCCTTTTCCAGGCTTTCGGGCAGGATGCCGTTCTTCTCTCCCTCAGACAGGATGAAATCGTCGTTGTAGATATCCATGGAGAAGACGGTGCCGCGTTGCTTGGCCAGCTTGATACCCTCGTCATCGACCAGCGACGCATGTTCGATCGTGTCGACACCGGCCAGGATCGCGACCTTGATCCCGTCGGCCCCGTGCGCATGGGCGGCGACTTTCAGGCCCAGGCGATGGGCCTCCGCCACCAGGGCATTCATCTCCTCCTGGCTCAGCTGCTGGGCGCCAACCGCGTCGCCCTTGGACAGCACACCACCGGTGGCACAGACCTTGATCAGGTCGGCGCCATATTTCTTCACCTCGCGCACCTTCTGGACCAGCGGCCAGGGGCCGTCCGCCACGCCCTCGGCAACGCGGTGATATTCGGGCGGCAGCAGATTGTCATCGCAATGCCCGCCCGTGGCGCCCAGCAACGGACCGGAGGCGAAGATGCGCGGACCCGGCACCAGCCCCTCATTGATGGCATTGCGCAGGGAAATGTCGGTGTAACCGGCCGCCCCGACATTGCGGATGGTGGTGAAGCCGGCATTCAATGTCGTTCGGGCATTGGCGACCCCGGCGATGGCCTCGTCCGGAATGGAGACGGCCAGGGCGTTATAGCCATGCCAGGAATGGCGGACAGTGACATGGGTGTGCATGTCGATCAGGCCCGGCAGGATCGTGTGGCCGGTCAGGTCGATCCTCTCCGCCCCCGGCGGTGCCGCCACCGTCGTCTGCGTTCCGATGGCGCTGATGCGGCCATCGGTGACGACCAAAGCAGGCCTTTCCACCACCTTGCCATTGATGACATCGATCATCCGGTCTGCCTGGACATAGACCGTAGCAGCCTGTGCCGGCAGAAGGGCGCACAGGCCGGTGGCAGCCAGCAAGGCAGCGGCAAAGCACCGCTTGGACAGGGACGGCATGGTATGGAAACCCGTTTGTTGTTTTTTGACGGACAACGGGTTTAGCACAGGGTCCCTGTGAAATTAAGCGGACTGTATAAAGTCGACGGTCCGCACGGGACGGGCCGTCGACTTCAGGTGCATCAGGACCGGATGCTGGTGACGAAACGCTGAACCTCCTGTCGCAGCAGAACCGCCTGCTGCGACAGCATGTCGGATGCGGTGCGGGCCTGCGTCGCCATGCTGCCTGTCTCACTGGCCGCGCGCGTCACGCCCTGGATAGTGTGCGACACTTCCCGCGTGCCCGTCGCTGCCTCCTGCACATTGCGGCTGATCTCCCGCGTGGCCGCCCCCTGCTCCTCAGCGGCGGCAGCGATGGTAGTCACCGTCTCGGAGATGTTCACAATGGTGCGACCGATGGACTGGATGGCGCTGACGGCATTGCCGCTGACCGACTGGATATCGGCGATCTGAGCCGAAATCTCTTCCGTCGCACGGGCCGTCTGCGTCGCCAGGTTCTTCACTTCCGATGCCACGACCGCGAAGCCCTTGCCCGCCTCGCCGGCGCGGGCCGCCTCGATTGTGGCGTTCAGCGCCAACAGGTTGGTCTGCGCCGCGATGGACTGGATCAGGTTGACCACATCCCCGATCTTCTGTGCCGCCTGGGCCAGGCCGGCGACTGTGCCATTGGTACGTTCAACCTCCTCGACCGCGTCGCTGGCCATGCGGGAACTGTCGGTGATGCGCTCGTTGATTTCCTGGATCGACCGGGCCAGTTCCTCTGCCGCCGCAGCCACCGTCTGCACGTTGGCGTTGGCGATATCGGCGGCATTGGCGACGGCCGTCGCCTGGGAATTGGTCTGGGTGGCGATGGCGGAAGGGCTTCGGAATCACCGCGGATATTCTCCGACTGCTCCGCCACCTGGGCCACCACGCCACCGACCGAGCCTTCGAAATCATCGGCCAGGCGATTCAGGTCGCGACGGCGATGCTCGGCCGCCGCCTGCTCATCGCGACGGCGCTGTTCCTCCATCTGCGCGACACGCGCGGCATTTTCCTTGAACAGCTGCAAGGCCTGGTTGATCGCACCGATCTCGTCGCTGCGATCACGGTCCATCACCTCGACGTCGTTGTTGCCCGACGTCAATGCCTGAACCGTCGCGATGATACGGCGCAGCGGCACCCCGACGATATGCCGGGTGGAAAGCCAAAGCGCCAGCAGCAGCGCCGCGGTCAGAACCAAGGCGCCGACAATGATGACAGTACGCAGTTCATTCTTCGGCACCTCCACCTTGTCGACGGGCATATTGACAAGGATGGACCAGGGTGTAGGGCTGGAGCCGACATGGATGGGGATGAACAGCTGCTTCACGTCCGTCTTGAGGCTTTGGGAGAAGGACATCTGCGAGAACATCTGTCCTTCCTTGATCGCACCAAGGGCGTTCTTCAGCCGCTCGTTCGTTTCGACAATGGGCTTGCCCAGATGCTCCCGGTTGGCGTAGCCGACCCACTTGCCTTCGTTGGAAATCAGATAGACGGCACCGGTGCCGAAGGGTCTGGCCCCCTTCAGGTCCTCCCATATGCCATCTGTGCCCAGATCGACGCCGGCATTGCCGATGAACTTGCCATTCTCGATGATCGGAACGACCAGGGACACCATCAGGATCGACTTGCCGGCAACGACATACGCATAGGGCTCGACGACCACCTCGCGCAGAAGGCGCTTGGGGACCTGATAATAGGCCCCATCTGCGCCCTGATCCTCATAGGCCGTCAACGCCTCCAGCGCGATCTGGCCTGACCCGCGGTTCCAGTAGGGGATGAAGCGGCCCGACGCGTCGGTGCCGGGCGTATTGACAAAGACGCTGTCCTTGCCGTCCAGAACGTTGGGCTCCAGGCCCACCCAGACCCCCAGAAGATTGGTGTTCGCCTCCAACTGGCTGCGCAGCATGGCGTTGATCTGGGCCCGATTGGTCACGCCTGCCGCCTTCAGGCTGACAATCGAACTGGCGATGAAGCGACTGACATCCATGGCATCATTCAGGCGGCGTTCCACCAGCGCCGCATTGTGCTGCCCAATGCCTTCGCCAACCTTGTAGGAGAGCGCATCTGTATGTTTGCCGGCCTTTTCCGTGATGGCAACCAATCCCGCCCCAAGGCCGACCACCAGCACGATGGTGATCGTCAGAATCAATTTGGTGACCAACGGCAATTTCTTAAACATTTCCGCCCCCGAAGTGAGGTTGTTTTCTACAACCTACACCCGAACTGGCAAAAATTGAAATAAGTTCTGAATATCTGCTTTTGGCACTGTCCTTGCCGATCAATCACCAATGGGCTGGAATATCCGCCCTTCGAAAGGCCCCAACTGGCAATAAGAATTGATATCAAATAAACAAACGTTTGATACTGACCCTTATCCTGCAACGGTAGTTCAGAATCAAAAAGGCCCGCCGGGATGACAGGAGCCATCCCGGCGGGCCTTCTGATTTGAAGGCACTATTCCGCAGCGACGCGCGTGCGCGGTTGACCATCACGGACGGCCTTCAGACTTTCCGCGATCAGGAAGGCCAGTTCCAGCGACTGGCTGGCATTCAGGCGCGGATCGCAGGCCGTATGGTAACGCAGAGCCAGGGCATGATCGCTGATGGCCTGCGCCCCGCCCGTGCATTCGGTGACATCCTGACCGGTCATCTCAAAATGGACACCGCCCGGATGCGCACCTTCAGCCCGGATGACCTCCATGAAGCCCTTCACCTCGGCCAGCACGCGGTCGAAGGGGCGCGTCTTGTAACCGGTGGAGGACTTGACGGTATTGCCATGCATGGGGTCGCAGGACCAGACGACCTGGCGGCCCTCCTGCTGAACCTTGCGCACCAGCGGCGACAGCTTGTCGGCCACCTTGTCGGATCCCATGCGCACGATCAGGGTCAGGCGCCCAGCCTCGTCCGCCGGATTCAGGATGTCGATCAGGCGGATCAGATCGTCCGGGTCCATCGTCGGCCCGCACTTCAGACCGACCGGGTTCTTCACCCCGCGCAGGAATTCCACATGGGCACCGTCGGCCTGACGTGTGCGGTCACCGATCCACAGCATATGGGCCGACACGTCGTACCAATCGCCCGTGGTGCTGTCGATGCGGGTCAGCGCCTGCTCATACGGCAGCAGCAGCGCCTCATGGCTGGTGAACAGTTCCGTCTCGCGGATCTGGGGCGTCGTTTCGCCCGTGATGCCGCAGGCGGCCATGAAGGACAGGGTTTCGTCCAACCGGTTGGCCAGATCCTGGTACCGTTCGCCCTGCGGGCTCTTCTCCACAAAGCCCAGGTTCCACTGGTGCACCTTGTGCAGGTCGGCATAGCCACCCTGGGCGAAGGCGCGCAGCAGATTCAGCGTGGCGGCCGACTGGTTAAAGGCCTGGACCATGCGCTCCGGATCGGGGATACGCGCCTCAGCCGTAAAGTCAAAGCCGTTGATGATATCGCCGCGATAGCTGGGGAGTTCGACGCCATTGATGATCTCGGTATCGGCCGACCGCGGCTTGGCGAACTGCCCCGCCAGACGGCCCACCTTCACCACGGGCGTGGCAGCGCCAAAGGTCAGGACCACGGCCATCTGCAACAGCACGCGGAACGTGTCGCGGATATTATTGGGATGGAACTCGGCAAAACTTTCGGCGCAGTCGCCCCCTTGCAACAGGAAGGCCTCCCCGCGCGCCACCTTGCCCAGATAGTCCTTCAGCCGCCGCGCCTCGCCCGCAAAAACCAGCGGCGGATAGGCCGCCAGCTTGGCTTCGACGGCCTTCAACCGGGTTTCGTCGGGATAGGACGGGACCTGCCGGATCGGCTTGGCGCGCCAGCTGTCAGGCGTCCAGCGCCCCGCGGTCCCCACCTTCTGCGTTTCCGTCGACATGATCCTACCTCATCCTTCTCATCATCGCCGCACCGGCCTCTTCCCGGCGGCGGGATGTGCATATGGGTTACCCAGCATCGGAATTCACCGGTGGGTCGATTCTTGTAAGCGACCAGCGCGGGTATTTTCCAGTCCAAACGACCTGCGTTTTGCGCAATGTTCGTGCGCAAATAGGCCGCGCAGTCGCACAGCACCTTGCTTATACTTCCCCAACCCATTGAGGAACCGACAAGGAACGCCGATGACCAACGCGCAGACGACCGCAGATGCCGCCACCCCGATTGGCTGGCGGCAGGTTTTGCGGTCCTTGGGCCAGCGCAAAGTGCTGGTCATGCTGCTGCTGGGTTTCTCCTCGGGCCTGCCTTTTCTGCTGACGGGCAACACGCTGGGTTTCTGGCTGCGGGAGGGCGGGGCCGATCTGGCGACCATCGGCTTCATGTCCTGGGTCGGCATCGCCTATTCGCTGAAAATCTTCTGGGCGCCGCTGGTCGACAGGCTGGACGCGCCCATCCTGGGGCGGCTGGGACGGCGGCGGGGCTGGATGGTCCTGTCACAGTTGCTGGTCGGCGCCGGCCTGTTGGGCATGGCCGCGGTGGGGCCCGGCGGCGGAGACCTCTGGCTGCTGGGCAGCTTCGCCATTCTGGCGGCCTTCGCGTCGGCTACCCAGGATATCGTGGTTGACGCGTGGCGCATCGAAAGCGCTGACGACGGCGCCGAACAGGGCCTGCTGTCAGCCGCCTACCAGACCGGCTACCGTGCGGCCATGCTGGCAACCGACAGCCTGATCCTGCTGCTGGCCGCCGGCATCGGCTGGCAGGCATCCTATGGCGTGGCGGGTGCGGTGATGGCGGTGGGCGTTGTGGCAACGTTGATCGCTACCGAACCGGTCCGCCATGCGCCGGCCGGCGGCATGGCATCGGCCCCGCTCTGGACCCCCGCCGGCCTGTTCGATGCGGTTCTGGGCCCATTGATCAGTTTCCTGCAAACCTATGGTGCCTTGTCGGTGCTTATGCTGCTGGTGGTGATGACCTTCCGGCTGGGTGACTTTCTGATCGGCCCCATGGTCAATCCCTTTTATGTCGATCTGGGCCTGACGAAAGAGGTGGTGGGCGCCGTGCGCGCTTCTGTCGGATTGTGGGCATCCATCGCCGGGATCGCGCTGGGTGGTCTGGCCTCGGTAAAACTTGGGTTCCGGCGCACCTTGATCCTGGGCGCCATCCTTGGCCCCTTCTCCAATCTGGCCTTTTCGGCAATGGCGCTCAGCGGCCCGGATATCAGCGTCTTCACCGCGGCCATCATTGTGGACAATATTGCCACGGGATTCGCGGGCGTTGCGCTGACAGCCTATATGTCCAGCCTGACCAGCCTGGGTTACACGGCCACGCAATATGCGCTGCTGTCCTCGCTCTATACGGTCTTGGGCAAGGTGTTGAAGGGCTTCTCTGGCCAGATGGTGCAGGCGCTGGAGCCTGCAGCCGGGCAGATGGGGGCCTACGCCCTGTTCTTTGCCGGTACCGCCGCGATCGGCATTCCGGTGACACTGCTCTGCCTGTTCCTGGACCGTGCCGCCAGCAGGGCCGCCGCCAGCAAAAACTGATCTGAAACCGGGGCACGCCGATCAGGGTGGATCGGCGTGCCAAAATCATCAGAACCCACAGGGACAAGTGCACATCGCCGGACCTCCAGGATTGGTCCCGCCACCGCCAGGGTTCGTGCCACCACCGCCGGGGTTCGTGCCACCACCGCCGGGGTTCGTGCCACCACCGCCAGGGTTCGTGCCGCCACCGCCAGGGTTCGTGCCGCCACCGCCAGGGTTCGTGCCGCCACCGCCAGGGTTCGTGCCGCCACCGCCAGGGTTCGTGCCGCCACCGCCGGGGTT
>CALRTC020000019.1:0-121026 GCA_943371025.1 Hydrogenophaga intermedia | reverse complement strand
GGCCAGCGCCGACAATGTGCCCACATCGGTGAACATGCCCATGTCCCCGCACAGCCAGGACAGGAAGGCACCGCAGCTGATGACCATGCCTTCCACGCACCAGCACAGATCACCGCCGACGCGGGTCAGTGCCTGGATGGGCACGGTGCGGTGCGGGCTGATGGCGTGCGCACCGGTAGACGCCATGACGACGCCCGACGTGCCGTAGGTGGCCTTCCAGGCACCGGCCGACAGGCTGCCATGGGCCAGCATGCCCGCCTGCTGATCGGCCATCACGGCGGTCACCGGCACAGATGCCCCCCACAGGCTGGCATCGGTCTGGCCCAGCGGCCCCCAACTGTCGGCGATGGTGGGGAACAGGCGGGGGTCCAGCCCCTGATGGGCGATCAGTGCCTTGTTCCATTCCGCCCGGTCGGGATAATCGATATAGCCCGACAGCCAGGCGGCGCCCGCATCGGTGACATGGGTGCCGCCGCCCGTCAGGCGATGGATCAGGTAACTGTCCAGCGTGCCCCAGCGCAATTCGTCGCGCGCCATGCGGGCCCGCCCGTCGGGGACAAGGTCCAGGGCCGCTTCCAGCTTGGCCGCCGGCACCTGTGGCCACAGGGTGAAGCCGGCGGCGCGCAACTGCTTGTACCGGTCCATGCCGCGCAGGTCGCTCCACACCAATACCGGCGCCAGGGGTCGGCCGTTGGTGCGGTCCCAGATGATGGTGCTGGACCGCTGTGTCGTCACGCCGATGGCGGCGACGTCATGGATGGTGCGGCCCGCCTGGGCCAGCGCGCCGTCGATGACGGACCGGCAAATGGCCCAGACCTGTTCCCCATCCTGTTCCACCCGGCCGGGTGCCGGGAAATGCGAGGGGATGGGTTGTTTCACGCTGGCCAGGACCGGCCCCGCCGGATCGACCAGCAGGGCACGGGCACCCGTGGTGCCGCAATCCAGCGCCAGCAGCAGTTCAGACATCGGGGATCAGGTTTCCAGGGTTCATGATGCCGACGGGGTCGATGGCTTTCTTCACCCGGCGCAGCAGGTCCACCCCCGCCGTCCCCAGATCATGCGTCAGATAGGGCTTGCGCAGGCGGCCGGCGCCATGATGGTGGGCCACGCCGCCGCCATGGCGGGCCGTGGCCTCCATGATGCGGTGCCAGCATTCAAAATAGGCCGGTTCCATGCGGGACGTATCCTCGAACGTGGCGGCGAAGGAGAAATAGAGATTAATCCCGGACCGGTAGACATGGGAACTGTGCGCCGACGCGTTGATGACGCCATCGACCGCGTTCAGGTCGCGGATCACATCGCGATAGATATCGCCGATCTGCGTCCAGCTTCCCGAGATTTCCGCCGTGTCGGCGACATAGCCGCGTTCGAACATGTCCTTCCAGGTCGGCACATGGTTGCGCCGGGCCAGCCATTGTTCGGCCGCCGCCGCATCGCCCGGCACCAGCCCCGCCGCCGCCGCGATGGCGGCCACGGCCGGCACCTCCGCCGCCACCCGTTCGGCCGGCCCCTCATGCAGCATCAGCAGCATGGCTTTGCCGTCGCGCTGGAAATCCTTGAACAGGCGCCGCACCTCCCGCCCGTCATATTGGCGCATCACCGGCGGCTTCCAGTCGGCCTGGATGATGCGGCGCTGCGCCTCGAAACCCGCATCCATGTCGTCGGCGAAATAGACGGCGCATTGCCGGGCCGGCGCCGCGCGGCGCAGCGACAGGGTGACGCCGGTAATCACCCCCATCGTGCCTTCCGCCCCCATCAGCAGATGGCGCAGGTCCGGCCCCGCCGCCGCGCGCGGCGCCTTGCCCAGGGTGACGATGTCGCCATTGGGCAGCACCGCCTCGATCGAATGGATGATATCCTCGATATTGCCATAGGCGGTGGAGAACTGACCCGAGGCGCGGGTGGAGACCCAGCCGCCGACGCTGCTGATGGCGATGGATTGCGGCCAGTGGCCGATGGTCAGGCCGCGCGCGGCCACCGCTTCCTCCGCCGCCATGCCGTTCATGCCGGCATCGAACCCGGCCAGCAGGTTGGTCTCGTCGATGAAGCGGACGCCGTCCATGCCGCCCATGTCCAGCAGGATGCTGTCGCCCGCGGGCTCGATCCCGCCGCACACGCCGCTGCCCAGGCCGAACGGCACCAGGGGGATGCGGCGGTCATGGGCGAACAGCACCACCTGGCGCACATCGGCGACATCGGCCGGGCGCACGACGAGGCCGGGTGCCTGCACCGGCTGCCCGCGCCAATCGCGCAGATGCTTGACGCACCATTGGTCGTAGCGGCGGGCGCGCACGCTGTCGGCGTCGCCCAGTACCTTGTCGCGGCCGATACGCTCGGCCAGTTCGGATGCGATGGTCATGTCCCGTCTCCCCCCGCCACGGGCATCAGGGCCCGGCGGCTGTTCCTGTCCAGTTGCAGGCAATGATGGATTTCCGCGCCCCGGCGGCGCTCGTCCCAGCCCAGCAGGTGCCCCATGGCCGCCGCCGCCGGGGCCAGGGCGGGGCGGCCGGCCTGTTGGTCGAACCAGGCCCGCGCACTGCGCCGGACCCAGTAATCCTCCAGCGTCGCCGCCCCTTCATGCCGCACGGCATGGGCCGCTTCCGCCGCCACGTCGCCGCCGCCCGCCCGGATCAGCGCGGCCTCCGTCCCGTACAGCCGGTCCAGCCGATCATCGCCGGCCGGCGCGCGTTCGCCGCCGGGCAGGGGCAGGTCGGCCGTGGTGCAAGGGCGGGTGCGGATATCCAGCCGGTCAGCCACGGCATCGACGATGCGGGCGGCCATGGCGCGATAGGCCGACAGCTTGCCGCCGGCGATGGCGATGACACCGCTGGGCCCCACCCACATCTCATCCTTACGCGACACCTCCGTCGCCTTCTTGCCCGCCTCTCCGATCAGGGGGCGGATGCCGGCCCACAGCGCCACGATGTCCTGATCGCGGATGGCGGGCACATCCAGGGCCGCCTGGGTGGCACCCAGCAGATAGTCGATATCCCCGCGCCCGATCTCCGGCCAGTAATCGCTGGTGGGATGAAACTGGTCGGTCGTGCCCAGATAGGTGAAGTCCCCGCGCGGCACCGCGAAAATGTTGCGCTTGTCCGGTGCCCGCAGGATCAGCGTGGAGGCCACCGGCAACAGCGCGCGCGGCAGCACCAGATGGATGCCTTTGGAGAGGGCGAGCCGCCGGCCGCCCTCCCCCGCCGCCAGCGCCCGGACCCCATCCACCCAGGGGCCGGCGGCGTTGACGATGACCCGCGCCTGCACGCGGGTCCCCTTGTCCTCTCCGGCCAGGGTGGAGCGGGCGATCAGGCCCATGGCCCGGCCCCCCTCCTCCAGCAGCCGTTCCACCCGCGCATGGTTCAGGACCACGGCCCCGGCGGCGGCGGCCGAGCGGACATTGGCCAGCGTCAGCCTTGCATCGTCGGTCAGGAATTCCGGATAGGCGACGGCGCCGTTCAGCCGGTCGCGGCGCAGGGTCGGTTCCCGCCGCGCCAGTTCCTCCAGCCCCCAGACGGCATGCTGTTCAGCGGCCGGGACATTGCCCAGCTTCTCAAAGCTCCACAATGCGGCGCGCAGCTTGGCCTGGGTCGCCAGCGATGTCGTGGGGATGACAAAGGGCGTCAGCCGGGCCAGATGCGGGGCGATGCGGCGCAGCACCTGCCGCTCCGACGCGCTTTCCCGCACCAGCGCCACATCGCCCTGGGCCAGATAGCGCAGGCCGCCATGGATCATCTTCGATGACCGGCTGCTGGTGCCCGACGCGAAATCCTCCGCCTCCAGCAGGGCCACGGACAGGCCGCGCAGGGCGGCGTCGCGGGCAATGCCGGCCCCGGTGATGCCGCCGCCGATGACGGCCAGGTCAAAGACCTGCCCCTCCAGCCGGGCGAAGGTGGCGGCGCGGTCGCACGCGTTCAGGCTGGCCCCCATGATCCCGTCCCCTTCCATCCTTCGTTCGTCTTCGTCAGACGGTAAGGGAATTGCGGAGCGTGTGGTGATGCGAACTAGGAAAGACGTGGTGATGCGGCGGCGTCCCGCCGCATGGCCAGCGCCGTCCACACGGCACCGGAAAAATCCACCAGCCCGAACAGGATCAGGAGAGCAGGCGCCTGCCCCGCCAGCACCAGCCCCGTGAAGCCCAGCAGGACCAGGATGCGGGTGACGATCGTGACCCGCTGGAACGCCCGCCCGTCGGCACCGGCATGGTAATAAAGGCCCAGATTGAAGACGATGATGCCCAGCACCCGGATCCACGGCTCCTCCGTCGCCGCCAGCCCCAACGCCGTCAGCAGCAGGTTGGGCAGGAACAGCAGGATCAGGCCGTTGGCGCCCAGATAGAGGGCGAACAGGCGCAGAGAGCGGGCGGCATGGGACATGGGATGGGTTCTCCGTTATGGCAAAGTTTGCCAATAAATGGCATCATCGACGCATCGTAGAAGGGAGGTCGCCATGGCGACGATGAATGTCTCTGTCCCCGACCGCATGCGTGACTGGGTGCAATCGCGCATCGATTCTGGCCACTATGCCAGCGCCAGCGACTATATCCGCGACCTGATCCGGCGTGACCAACTGGCCCAGGAACGGTCGGACGCCCTGGCCCGGATCGATGCGGCGATTGAGGTCGGGCTGGCCGATCTGACCAGCGGTCGTGTCAAGCCCGCCGAGGAAATCTTTGACCGGCTTGAGGCAAAATACGCGGCCATGGTCGCGGGCAACAAGATGGCCGGATGATCTGGTTCACCCGCATCCTCCACACTGCCCGCGACATTCAGACCATCCTGGAGGATGACGACCGATAACCCCCGACCCCCACGCCCAGCGCCAGCACCCAGGCCGCCAGCCCCAGATGCAACCCGATGATGCGGCTGTCGGCATCCAGCAAGCCGGGGACGCGGGTCAGGGCGGCGGTGATCACGGCCAGCATGGACAAGCCCAGCCAGCGGCGGGCGCTGCCTGTCGCTTTCAGCAAGAGCCGCAGGCTGGCCACCAGGATGAACAGGCTGGCCACCGGTCCGGACAGGGCCGGCTGCCCGGCCAGCACCAGCCCGGCCACCCCCGCCACCGCGATGCCCAGGATCAGCGGCCAGCGGCGCCCGTCGGGCAGCAGGAACAGGGCCGCAGCGACGGATGCGAAACCCAGCAGGGCGTAGAGATCCGACGCCCCCTGGTGCAGCGCCAGCAGCCAGCCGGCCTCGTATCCGGCGAAGCGGGCGGCCCCGGCGGCCGACGGGACGACCAGCGCCATGATGGCGAGTGCCAGCGGCCGCGTCCTGCCCGGCAGAGCCCACAGCAGCCGGCCCGCCCACAGGCAGGCCAGCGCCAGCAGTGCGTCACTCCCCGCCAGCAGCATCGGCCATCCCCGGTGTCAGGACCGTGCCGGCCGCTGCCCCGCTGCCCGGCAGGCCGGGCGTTCCCGTCTGATCCGGGTTGCGGCGCAGATAGGCTGTCTTGATCTTGTCGGTATCGTCGCGGCTGCCATCATGGCTCCAGCCCGGCGGGCCGAACAGGTAAAGGAACCGGTCGCGCAGGGACAGACCACCGCGCGCCTGATCCTTGATGATGCCCACATATTCATGGAAGGCAATGCGCAGCGGGTTGAAGGTCGCCAGATCATGCACCAGCCCGAAGCGCACCGGATCATGGTCCTGTTCGGGCACAAAGGTGCCGAACAGCTTGTCCCAGATGATCAGGGTGCCGGCATAGTTGCTGTCCAGATAGCGCGGGTTGGAGCCGTGATGCACCCTATGGTGCGACGGCGTGTTCATCACCGCCTCGAACCAGACCGACATGCGGTGGATCGCCTCCGTATGCACCCAGAACTGGTAAAACAGGTTCAGCGAGGAGACGAAGATCAGCAGCGCTGGGTGGAAACCCAGCAAGGCCAGCGGCAGTTTCAGCACGAACAGGCCCATGATGGCGCCCGTCCAGGGCTGGCGCAGGGCCGTGGCGAAGTTGAAATGCTGGCTGGAATGATGGACCACATGCGCGGCCCACAGCCAGCGGATACGGTGCATGAACCGATGCGCCCAGTAATAGCGCATGTCATCGGCCACGAAGCAGGCGATGATGGCCCAGATCGACGTGCCGATATCGAACAGCCGATGATCATAGGTCCAGAACATCACGGCCGACACACCGCCGCCGATCACCAGACCGGACAGCATGCCGGTGATGACATAGCCCAAGCCCATGGACAGGCTGGCGGCGCTGTCCCGCGTCTCGTAATGCGCCTTCACCAGATGAAGCTGCATCAACACCAGTTCCAGCACCAGCAGCAGCAGATAAAGCGGACTGGCCAGCGTGGCGACGTCCGGATAGCTGAGAGTATCGGGCATCATGCCTCCCGCAATTGGATCAGCCCCGCCCCGGCAGCGCTTCCAGCCGCCGGCGCCACAGGCTGGCTTCCGCCGGATCGGCGAAGACCAGCCGGAAGGCCGGGGCCGTGAAGTCGGCCAGCGTCAGGGTCAGGATATCGTCATTCAGGGACCAGCGGCGGATGCCGCCCGGCCCCACAATCCGCGTCGCCCAATGCTGTCCCATGGGGATCAGCAGGCCGAAACGGTCGGCACCGCCCATCTCGATCAGCGCACAGAACCCGTCCCGCGACAGGGCGGCCCCCGTCGACGGCTCGTCCGGCAGCAGCGCGCGGAAGAGGGTCAGGGCTTGGTCACGGCCCGCCAGACCCGGCAGGGTGCTGCGGCCGAATGCATGGTGCAGGGCCAGGATGAACAGCGCGGCAACAACGCTGCCCACAATCAGATAAAGAAGTGTCATCATGTTCCGCCCCCAACCTCTGGCCGGATCATAGGCGGAACCGCCGGGGCTGGATTTTGCCAATAAATCAACGGATCATTCGATCTGCACATCACCACGCACCATCATCGGCCATGTATGCTGGTCAATAATGCCAGCGGCCTGAATTACTGACCGATGGTCAGTAATTCAGGCGCCTCAATCGCCGGCGCCTGCATCCGCAGGCTTGGCTACGCGGCACATGCCGCGCGGCGGCAGTCGCCGCCGTACCATTGGTCATAAATTATGACCAATGGTATAACTCAGTTATATGAATCGTCACCGATCAACGGGGGATATGGATGGATACGGAACTGAACGGGCTGCTGGCGGCACAGCGTCAGGCCGTCGCGCGTGACGGCGCCCCCACCCTGTCGGCCCGGCTGAAGGATCTGGCGGCGCTGGCCGACGTGGTCCGCCGGAACCAGCACCACCTGGCCGCCGCGATCAGCGCCGATTTCGGCAACCGCGCCGTGCCGGAAACGGAACTGGGCGAACTGATGCCATTGCTGGCCGGTATCGACCATGTGCGCCGGCACCTGCGATCCTGGATGCGCCCGTCGCGGCGCCGCGCCAATCTGGCGTTCCAGCCGGCATCGGCGCGGGTGGAATATCAGCCGCTGGGCGTGGTCGGCATCCTGTCGCCCTGGAACTATCCGCTGTTCCTGACGCTGGGGCCGCTGGTCGATGCGCTGGCGGCCGGCAACCGGGTGATGATCAAGCCATCCGAACTGGCGCCGCGCACGGCCGACCTGATCCGTGACCTGCTGGCCGACCTGTTTCCGGCCGATCAGGTGGTGGTGGTGACGGGCGGGGCGGAGATGGCGCAAGCCTTCAGCCACCTGCCCTTCGATCATCTGATCTTCACCGGCTCCACCCGCGTCGGACGCAGCGTCATGCAGGCGGCGGCCCCCAACCTGACGCCCGTGACCCTGGAACTGGGCGGCAAATCGCCGGTCGTGGTGCTGCCGGATTGCGACCTGGACAAGGCCGCGCGCACCATCGCCATGGGCAAGTTCTTCAATGCCGGCCAGACCTGCGTGGCCCCGGACTATGCCCTGGTGCCCCGCGACCGCATGGACGCCTTCGCCGGTGCCATGATGAAGCGGGTGGAGGCGATGTATCCCACCATCCGCGCAAACCCGGATTACACCAGCATCATCGCCGACCGCCACCATGCGCGGCTGGAAGCCATGGTGGCCGAGGCCGTGGCCGGGGGCGCGCAACGGCGCCAGCATGGCCAGGGCGGGGACGCGGCCACGCGCCGCATCGCCCCCACCCTGCTGATCGATCCGCCAACGGACAGCACGGTGATGCGGGAGGAGATTTTCGGCCCCCTCCTGCCGATCCTGCCCTATGACGATGTGGCCGATGCCATCGCCTTCATCAATGCGCGGCCCAAGCCGCTGGCCCTTTACTGCTATGGCGATGATGAAAGGCAGGTGACCCGCGTGCTGCACGAGACGCGGTCGGGCGGGGCCTGCGTCAATGCCACCATGCTGCATGTGGGCCAGGCCGACCTGCCCTTTGGCGGTGTCGGTGAAAGCGGCATGGGCGCCTATCACGGGCATGAAGGGTTCCTGCGCCTGTCGCATGCGCGCGCCGTCATGCGGGTCAGCCGCTTCAACCAGTCGCATCTGGTCGCCGCCCCCTATGGCGCGCTGACCCGGCTGGTGGCACGCCTGTTCGTCGGAGCGGCGAAATGAACCTGCGCCGCCTTCAGCATTTCGAGGCGCTGTACCGCCTGCAAAGCTTCGCCCGCGCCGCCGACGAACTGGCCATCACCCAATCTGCGCTGAGCCGCAGCCTGCAAAAGCTGGAGGAGGAACTGGGGGCCGTCCTGTTCGACCGGACGACCCATTATGTCCGCCCCACCGATGCCGGCGACCGGCTGATCCGGCCTGTGCAGGATGTGCTGTCCGCCGCCGGAAATTTGGACATGGCCGCCAACCAGTTGACCAAGCCCGGCACGGGCACGGTGCGCGTCGGCGTCGGCCCCTTTCCCATGCAGCCGCTGCTGACCCGCGCCATCGGCCGTTTCGGCGCCGCGCATGAGGGTGTGCGGGTGACGGTGACGGGCGGCGCGTCGGATGTGCTGTTGCAGGGGCTGGTCGACCGGTCGCTGGATCTGGTGGTCTGCGACATCAGCAAGTTCGACGGGTCGGCCTATGCGGATGAGGTGGTGGTGACCGCCCTGCCACGCGAACCGCTGATGATCGTGGCCGCCGCGGCCCACCCTCTGCCGCCGGGGCCGGAGCGCAAGGCAGCCGTGGCCACCCGCCCCTGGGCCCTGCCCCGCCCCGCGCCCGGCAGCGAACACCGCTTCGCGCCCGCCATCCGCACCCGCATTGCCCAGCGCAGCTTTCCCGATTACGAACTGGATTCCACCCTGGCCTGTCTGGAGGTGGTGCGCCAGGGACCGGCCATCACCGTCGTCCCCCGTTCCCTGGCCCTGTCGGCGGCGCGCGACGGCGACCTGATCGCCTATCCGATGGGACCGGGGGAACAGACCAATGACGGCATCCACCTGCTGCGCAACCGCAGCCAGAGCGCCGCCGTCACCGCCTTCGTCAAGGTGCTGCGCGAAACGGCGCAGGCGCTGGCGGCGGGCTAACCCCACAGCCCCCGCACAATCTCCTTCAGCCGCTTCGCCTCCTCCCAGCGGTCGGTCAGCTCCCGCCCGGCCGTGTCCACCACGGCATAGGGCGGGGGGCCCAGTTCGACCATAAAGCTCAGGCTGTCATCGGGGCCTGCCCGGTCGCGCCACAGGTCGAAGCCCCGCCGCCACCAGCCCGTGAACAGGTCCAGCCAGGGCTGATGGTGGCCACCGATGGGGGCCTGCACCTGATGCGCCGTCGCCACCCGACCATGGAAGGCGCGTGTCTGGCCCAGGATGCGGGCGATGGCCGCATGTTTGGGCGGGTCGACGGGCAGATCCCATTCACCGGCCACGACATAGTGGCAAAGATCGGCCGTCAGGGGCAGGCCGGGCAGTTCCGTCAGCACACGCAGGAAGAAGCCCAGATCCTGCGACAGCCGTGCCCGGTGGGTTTCATAGAAGATGGGCAGGCCGGCATTTTCCCGCACCCGTTCCATCTCCTCCAGCAGGCGCACGGCATCGCCCACCCGGTCCAGCGGCCCCGCCACCTGCACATTCAGATGATGGGCCTGCAGGGTTGCCGCCTCGTCCGCGAAGCGGGCCAGCTCGTCGGCGCTGCGGGTCAGGACCTGCGCCTCCCAGGCCAGGCCGCGTTCATTCATGAAGCGCGAGGTGATGGCGGTACGTTCCTTGCGCACCAGATTGGTGCCCGCCCCGTCGAACCCGGCATCGACCACCGCCTGCAGGGCCGCCTCCAGATTGTTCCAGACATCGAAGCCGGGACAATGGTCCAGGCCCCAGACGGATTGAAGGACGAGAAGGCGTTGCATGGGGACATCCCGTTCGCTGAACTGTTCCGCAGCTACGGCAGAAGCGACCTTCTGTCCAATCCCATCCCATCAACAGCCCATGCGTATATGCTATGATACCAGCGGCCTCAATCGCCGGCGCCTGCATCCGCAGGCTTGGCTACGCGGCACGTGCCGCGCGGCGGCGGTCGCCGCCGTACCATCGGTCATGAATGATGACCGATGCTATGACCCCGCCAGACAGGCCGCCGCCTCCGCCCGCACCGCCGCGCGCAGCCAGGCGACGGGGGGCGGGGTGGGGCCGATATCGGGTTCGATCAGGGTGAAATCAAAGCCGACGGCCGGCACCACCGGCCGCACCGCCACGCCCAGCCGGCAGAACAGCCGGGCCGTGAACGGCTCCACAATCGCCAGACCCAGGCCCGCCTCCACAAAGGCGTACATGGGCAGTGATTGCTGGCATTCCAGCATCCTGTCCACGGCCACGTTGGCGGCGGCCAGCGCATCATCGATCCCGGTCCACAGGGCTTCTGCCTCATGCATGGGGCCGATGAAGCTTTCGCCCGCCAGATCGGCCAGGGCGATGACGGGCCGGTCCAGCAGCCGGTGCCCGGCCGGCAGGGCACAGACATAATCGGCCCGGATCAGGAATTCCGCCCGGATGCCGTCGCGCGCCGGAGCGGCCACGCCGATGCCCAGGTCGGCCTGGCCCAGGAACACCCGATCCTCAATGGCGCGCTGGCCCAGCGCCTCCACCGTTACCTTCACGGAAGGATGCTTTTCCCGGAACGCGCGCAGCACGGGCGGCAGCAGCGACAGGGCAATGGTGGGCAGACACGCGATGCGCACGGTGCCGACAGGGTGCGCCCTGATGCGCCGGGCCGCCTGGGCCAGCAGGTCCAGGCCGGTGAAGGAGCGCTGCACGGCCTCGAACAGGGTGTCGGCCTGCGCCGTCGGATGCACGCGCCCGCCCCGCCGTTCGAACAGGGGGAAGCCCACGGCATATTCCAGGTCGGCGATCAGCCGGCTGACCGATGGCTGGGAGATGTTCAACATGGCGGCAGCGGCGGTGACCCCGCCGCTCATCATCACCGCCCGGAACGCCTCGATCTGTCGCATGCGCATGGATCATAGTATTCACGAATGAAGTCGTGATGCAATTCGATTGGATACGATGGCCCGACCCGCCGCAGAATGGTTGCAACACCAGCCGATTGCGGGAGGGAAAAATGAAGTACGAACAGCAGCGTGACCAGTTCCAGCGCGAAGGCTACGCGGTTTTCGAACGGGTGCTGGACGGCGAATTGCTCGACATCCTGCGCGCCCAGTGTGGCCGCATGGTGGAACGGGAAGATGCGCGCCTGGACGCGCTGGGCGTGGATGTCGACGGCATCACCCATCGCGGCAACCGCTATTTCGCCGGGGAATGCCAGCGGGTGCAGCCGGAATTGCGGACCATGCTGTTTTCCGAGGTGATGGCCGATATCTGCCGCGCCACCCTGGGCGACGATGCCTATCTCTTCTATGACCAGTATGTGGTGAAGGGGGCCGGCGGCGGCATGTCCTTCAGTTGGCATCAGGACAGCGGCTATGTCGTGGGCAATGGCGGCCCGGCCGACCACAAGCCCTATCTGACCTGCTGGTGCACGCTGGACGACACCACCATCGAGAATGGCACGGTCCGCGTCCTGCCCTTCAGCCAGGTGCCGGAAACCCGCGACGGCATCATCCCGCACACCCGCCAGCCCGGCACCAATGATCTGGTCGGCTGGACGGGGGAGGATCAGGGCGTGGCGGTGGAAGTGCCGGCCGGCAGCGTCGTCGCCTTCTCCTCCCTGATGCTTCACGCAACGGGGGCCAACCGCACCGATCGGCCGCGCCGCATCTATCTGGCGCAATACAGCCCGGAAGTGATCCTGAACCCCGGCACAAGGCATCTGCGCCGCAATGCCATCCCGCTGGTCCGCGGCGGTCGGCAGGTGACCTTCGCCTGATTGACGCTTGCCTGGGGGGAATGGTTCGCCGGGCCCAAGCATTCGCGGCATGTGCGCGATGCAGCGGGGCGGTTTCTGCGGCGGGTCGTTCCGGGCTAAGCTGCGCGCGACCCGCCCCAGACCGGAACGCCCCATGTCCGCCCCCGCCGATACGCTGAACGCCGATCTTGCCGCCATTGTCGGGCACCGCCATGTGCTGACCGATGCCGCCGACATGGGCCCCTTTGTCCAGGCGGCGCGGTACAGTGGTGGGCGGGCGCGGCTGGTGGTGCTGCCGGCCGATGCCGAACAGGTGTCGGCCGTGCTGCGGCTGTGCCGGGAACGGGGGGTGCCGGTGGTACCGCAGGGCGCCAATACCGGGCTGGTCGGTGCCTCCACCCCCGATGCCGGGGGCAGGCAGGTGGTGCTGTCCCTGAAACGCCTGACGGGCCTGTTCGACCTAGACCGCGCCAACCGCGCCGTGGCCGTGGGCGCCGGCTGGGACCTGGACAGTTTGAACCAGCGGCTGGAACCGCATGGGCTGTTCTTCCCCGTCGATATCTCATCGGCGCCCAGTGTCGGCGGCATGATCGCCACCAATGCCGGCGGGTCGCGCGTGCTGCGCTATGGCGACATGCGGCGCAATGTGCTGGCGCTGCAGGCGGTGCTGCCGGACGGCACCGTGGTCGGCGACCTGCGCGGCCTGCGCAAGAACAGCACGGGCCTGGACCTGAAACAGCTGTTCATCGGCACGGGCGGCAGTTTCGGCATCGTCACCGCCGCCCTGCTGGACCTGGCGCTGTTGCCCCGGCAGGTGACCACGGCCCTGGTCGTGCCGCGCGACGAAGAGGCGGTGAACGACCTGATGGCGCTGGTGGAGGCGCGGGCCGGGGAATTCCTGTCGGCGTTCGAAAGCATGTCGGGCCCCGCCTTGTCCGCCGCCCTGCATCACCGGCCGCAACTGCGCAATCCCTTCACGGGAGCGGTGCCGGAGGAGACGATCCTGGTCGAGCTGATGTCGGCCACGGCGCGGGACACGGGGCTGGACCTGGAGGCGCTGCTGCTGTCGGTGCTGGAAGAAGGGTATGAGGCCGGGATCATCAGTGACGCCATCCCCGGCCCGGCGGCGGAGCTTTGGGCGCTACGCCATGCCATTTCCGAAGGGTTGCGCGGGCTGGGCCGGGTCATCGGGCTGGACGTGTCGGTGTCGCGCGGACGCATGTCCGCCTTCCGCGCCGCCGCCAGCGCCTGGGTGCGGGCGCACTTCCCCGAGTTGCTAATCTGCGGCTTCGGCCATCGCGGCGATGGGGGCGACCATTTCAATCTGGTCATCCCGCGCGACCAGGACACGGCCTATCCGCCCGAGCGGGTGGCCGCCGTGCGCGAAGGGGTGTACCGGCTGCTGGTGGAGGAATTCCAGGGCAGCTACAGCGCCGAACATGGCATCGGCCCCGTCAACCTGTCCCACCATCAACGCTTCGCCGACCCGGCCCAGCAGGCCATGGCCCGGCTGCTGCAATCGCATCTGGACCCGGACGGGCTGCTGGGGCGGGTGCGCTGGTGAGGGGGGGCTTGTCGGGTTCGCTGACGCCTTTTCTTGCCGGCACCCTGGCGGAGGCAATTGGGCGCTAAGCCGGGGATCTTAACCTGCCCTGCCTCCCCCGCGAAAGCGGGGGAGGCAGGTTAGTGCAGAGGTTTACGTAGCGCCTATAGGCCTGCGCCGGGGTGACGGTAGAGAGAACCAAACCGATTCTAACAGGCTTTACGCCCCCAGCCGCGCCGCGTGCCAGCGCAGGTGGTCTTCCATGAAGCTGGAAATGAAATAGTAGGAATGGTCGTAGCCTTCCTGCATCCGCAGAGTCAGCGGAATGCCGGCCTTGGCGCAGGCATCGGCCAGCAATTGCGGGCGCAACTGGTTTTCCAGGAACCCATCCGCCGCCCCCTGATCGACCAGCAGGTCGGACAGGCGCCCCCCATCCTCGATCAGGGCCACGGCATCATGCCGGCGCCAAAGCGAGGGGTTCTCGCCAAGATAGGCGGGCAGCGCCTTCTGCCCCCAGGGTACCTGCGTCGGCGCCACGATGGGGGCGAAGGCAGAGACGGAGCGGAAGCGACCGGGATGACGCAGCGCCACCGTCAGCGCCCCGTGCCCGCCCATGGAATGGCCGGTGATGCCCTGGCGGTCCATGTCGACGGGGAAATGCGCGGCGACCAAAGCCGGCAGTTCCTGGGTGACATAGGTCCACATGCGGAAATGCGGAACCCACGGCGCCTCCGTGGCATCGACATAGAAGCCGGCGCCCTGGCCCAGGTCCCAGCCGGCATCGTCGGCCACGCCTTCGCCGCGCGGGCTGGTGTCGGGGCAGACAATGATCAGGCCCAGTTCCGCCGCCGCCCGCCGGAACTCCCCCTTCTCCGTCACATTGGCATGGGTGCAGGTCAGGCCCGACAGGTACCAGAGGACGGGGCATTTCACCCCGTCCTGTGCCTGGGGCGGGACGAAGACGCTGAACACCATGGGCGTGCAGGTGGCCGTGGAGGCATGGCGATAGACGCCCTGCACACCGCCATGGGACCGGGTGGTGGAAAGGGTTTCCAGGCTCATGATCAATAGACCACGACGCTGCGGATGCTTTCGCCCGCATGCATCAGGTCGAAGCCCTTGTTGATCTCCTCCAGGCTCAGCACATGGGTGATCATCGGGTCGATCTCGATCTTGCCGTTCATGTACCAGTCGACGATCTTCGGCACGTCGGTGCGGCCACGGGCGCCACCGAAGGCCGAACCCTTCCAGACGCGACCGGTGACCAGCTGGAACGGACGGGTGGAAATCTCCTTCCCCGCCTCGGCCACGCCGATGACGACGGACACGCCCCAGCCGCGATGGCAGGCTTCCAGCGCCTGGCGCATCACGATGGTGTTGCCCGTGCAGTCGAAGGTGTAATCGGCGCCGCCCTCGGTCAGGGCGACCAGATGCTGGACGATGTCGCCCTCAATCTTGGTCGGGTTGACGAAATGGGTCATGCCGAAGCGGCGGCCCCATTCCTCCTTCCGGTCATTGATGTCGACGCCGATGATCTTGTCGGCGCCCACCATGCGGGCCGCCTGGATGACGTTCAGGCCGATGCCGCCCAGGCCGAAAATGACGACGTTGGAACCGGGTTCCACCTTGGCCGTGTTGGTCACCGCACCCACGCCTGTGGTCACGCCGCAACCGATATAGCAGCTGGACTGGAACGGCGCGTCTTCGCGGATCTTGGCGACCGCGATTTCCGGCAGGACCGTGAAGTTGGAGAAGGTGGAACAGCCCATATAATGAAAGACCGGCTGGCCCTTATAGGAAAAGCGCGAGGTGCCGTCGGGCATCAGGCCCTTGCCCTGGGTCGCACGGATGGCCGTACACAGGTTGGTCTTGCGCGACAGGCAGCTTTTGCACTGGCGGCATTCGGGCGTGTAGAGCGGGATAACATGGTCGCCCGGCTTCACCGAGGTCACGCCAGCGCCGACTTCGCGCACGATGCCCGCGCCTTCATGGCCCAGGATGGAGGGGAAGATGCCTTCGCTGTCGAACCCGTCCAGCGTATAGGCATCGGTATGGCAGATGCCCGTGGCCATGATTTCCACCAGCACCTCGCCCGCCTTGGGGCCTTCCAGGTCCAGTTCGACGATTTCCAGGGGCTTCTTGGCCTCGAAAGCGACGGCGGCGCGGGTCTTCATGGCGTTTCGTTCCGATCAGGGGTCGACAGAAAACACACCCGGCGGCAAGCGCGGGCGGTGAAGCGGCGACTATAGCTTGAAAGCCCCGGCAACGATCATGCATTTTGGCAAATGATTATTGCTGCATGGGAACAATCATGAGCTCCTGGGACGGGATCGACAGTTTCAT
Source organism: Hydrogenophaga intermedia (assembly GCA_943371025.1). Lineage (GTDB taxonomy): Bacteria > Pseudomonadota > Alphaproteobacteria > Azospirillales > Azospirillaceae > Niveispirillum. The sequence goes on along the minus strand of CALRTC020000019.1, from coordinate 104,973 downwards.
CGCCGTCTGCGAGACGGAGAGCTTTTCCGCCGCCGCCGCCCGCCTGGGCGTTTCAACCTCCCATGTCAGCCGGGAGGTGGCGCGGCTGGAAGACCGGTTGCAGGTGCGGCTGCTGTACCGCACGACGCGCCGGGTCAGCGTCACCGATGCCGGCCGCGCCTTCCTGGAACGCTGCCGCCGGCTGGTGGAGGAACGCGACGAGGCCTTTGCCGCCGTCAGCGAAAGCGACGGCGCCCCGCGCGGCCATCTGCGCCTGACCTGTTCCATCGCCTATGGGGAGCGGTTCATCGTGCCGCTGGTCAACCGCTTCCTGCTGGACCATCCGCAATTGTCGGTCAGCATCGACCTGACCAACCGCATGGTCGATCTGGTGGGCGAAGGCTTCGATCTGGCCGTGCGCACAGGCACCAGCCTGAATGACAGCCGACTGATCGCCATCCGGCTGGCTTCGCGCCGCCGCTATCTCTGCGCAGCACCCGCCTATCTGCAGCGCCGGGGGGAACCGGCCGGGCTGGGCGAGTTGCCCTCGCATGCCTGCCTGATGGGCACGGCGGAGTTGTGGCAGTTCGCCGAGGATGGGCGGACCGTGGAATTCCGCCCCGCTGGCGCCTGGCGCTGCAACAGCGGCTTTGCCGTGCTGGATGCGGCACGCCAGGGGCTGGGCCTGTGCCAATTGCCTGATTTCTATGTCGAATCGGATCTGGCCGCCGGTACGCTGGTCAGCCTGCTGGAACGGCATAGACCCGCCGATGAAGGTATCTGGGCCGTCTATCCGCACCGCCGGCACCTGTCGCCCAAGGTATCGCTGCTGGTCGATTATCTGAAATCGAACATCCGGCATTCCGCTGCCGGCGAAACGCCGGTTTGACCGTCGTTAAGCCGGAATTATCCCGGCGATTCGTCCGAATGCCGGCTTCCGATCGGCGGCGCGGACCGCCACCATTCCCCCTAAACCCAAAACAGGGAAACGGGGACAGATCATGAAGAACATCCTGCTGTTGGGCGCCGGCAAGATCGGTATCGCCATCACCCTGCTGCTGCGCAGCACGGGCGATTACACGGTCACTGTCGCCGACCATAGCGAAGAGGCGCTGAAGCGCTTCGCGGCGCTGGGCGTGGATACGGTGCAGCTGGACATCAATGATGGCGTCGCCCTGCGCAAGGCGATGGCCGGTCAATATGCCGTGCTGAACGCCCTGCCGTTTCACACCACCTCTACCGTCGCCTATGGCGCCTATGATGCCGGCATCCATTATTTCGACCTGACAGAGGATGTGGCCAGCACCCGCGTGGTGAAGGAAGTGGCGGCCAAGGCCAACAGCGCCTTTGTGCCCCAGTGCGGCCTGGCCCCCGGTTTCGTGTCCATCGCCGCCCATGGGCTGGCGGCCGGGTTCGACAGTCTGCGCGATGTGCAGCTGCGCGTCGGCGCCCTGCCCCGCTATCCCACCAACGCGCTGAAATATAACCTGACCTGGTCCACCGACGGGCTGATCAATGAATATCTGAACCCGTGTGAGGCGGTGCAGGACGGCCGCTGCGTGGAACTGCCGCCGTTGGAAGACCTGGAAGAATTCGTGCTGGAAGGTGTCGCCTATGAGGCGTTCAACACCTCTGGCGGGCTGGGATCGCTGGTGGAGACGCTGGCCGGCAAGGTGGAGAACCTGACCTACAAGTCCGTCCGCTATCCCGGCCATTGCGCCATCATCAAGCTGCTGGTCGAAGATCTGCGCCTGGCGCGGCGCCGCGACCTGCTGAAGGAAGTGCTGGAAGAAGCGCTGCCCATCACCATGCAGGATGTGGTGCTGGTCTTCTGCACGGTCAGCGGCAAGCGTCATGGCCGCCTGGAACAGGAAAGCATCGTCCGCCATATCCATGGCGAGGAGGTGGACGGCCAGTTCCTGTCCGCCATCCAGATGAGCACAGCCGCCGGCATCTGCGCCATGCTGGACCTGCAGGCCACGGGCCATCTGCCGGCCAAGGGCTTTGTCCGCCAGGAACAGATGCCGCTCGACCTGTTCCTTTCCAACCGCTTCGGGAAGGTTTATGCGTGAGGCATCGTTTCTGAACTTCGCCTTTTCCCGTCATCCCGGCGTAAGCCGGGACCCAGGGGCCAAGCGCCCAACCTTGACGCTGCGTTGAGGTTTGATCCTGGGGCCCCTGGGTCCCGGCTTGCGCCGGGATGACGGGGAGGCAGGGAGATGGGAGAAGTGGGAAAACAGAGCTTAAACGCACAAAAACCAAACCAGCCATCCATTCACCGGAGTCCCCGCCCCATGTCAGCCACCGCCGCCCTTCTGGATCGCCTGGGCATCGCCCATCTTGTCGCCGACGGGGATATCGTCTCCCGCTCCCCCATCGATGGGACCCGACTGGGTGCCGTGAAGGCGCATTCGGCCGCGGAGGTTGATGCAGCATTGGCCCGGTCCGTGGCCGCCTTCAAGGAATGGCGCACCGTGCCGGCCCCGCGCCGGGGCGAGTTGATCCGCCTGTTCGGGGAGGTGCTGCGCGAGCACAAAGCCGACCTGGGCGCGCTGGTGACGCTGGAAGCCGGCAAGATCGTCCAGGAAGGGCTGGGCGAAGTGCAGGAGATGATCGATATCTGCGACTTCGCCGTGGGCCTGTCGCGGCAGTTGCACGGCCTGACCATCGCGTCGGAACGCCCGCGTCACCGCATGGTGGAAACCTGGCAGCCGCTGGGGCCCGTCGCCATCATCACCGCGTTTAACTTCCCCGTCGCCGTCTGGGCCTGGAACGCCGCCCTGGCCGTCGTCTGCGGCGACCCGGTGATCTGGAAGCCGTCGGAGAAGACGCCGCTGACCGCCCTGGCCACGCAGTCCCTGTTTGAAAAGGCCCTGGCCCGCTTCGGCGACGCGCCGGCCGACCTGTCACAATTGCTGTTCGGCCTGCGCGATGTGGGCGAACAGATCGCGGCCGACCCCCGCGTGCCGCTGGTCAGCGCCACCGGCTCCACCCGCATGGGCCGGGAAGTGGCGCCGGTCGTGGCCCGCCGCTTCGGCCGGTCCATCCTGGAACTGGGTGGCAATAATGCCATGATCGTCACACCGTCGGCCGACCTGAAGCTGGCCGTGCGCGCCATCCTGTTCGCCGCCGTCGGCACCGCTGGTCAGCGCTGCACCACGCTGCGCCGCCTGATCGTTCACACCGATTGCTATGACAAGGTGGTGTCGGCCGTGAAGACGGCCTTCGCCGCCATCACGCCGGCCGACCCGCGCGAGACGGGGACCCTGATGGGCCCGCTGATCGACAAGGCGGCGTTCGATGCCGTGACCACGGCGCTGGCGACCGCCAAGGCCCAGGGCGGCACGGTGCATGGCGGCGGCCGGGCGCTGGCCGAGACGTTCCCCGACGCTTACTACGCCTATCCCGCCATCGTGGAAATGCCGGGACAGACGGAGATCGTGCGGCACGAGACCTTCGGCCCCATCCTCTATGTCCTGCGCTACAGCGACTTTGAAGAAGCGGTGGCCCTGCAGAACGGCGTGCCGCAGGGCCTGTCGTCCAGCATCATCACCCGCGACCTGCTGGAGGCCGAGCGCTTTCTGGCGCCCGACGGGTCGGATTGCGGCATCGCCAATGTCAATATGGGCCCCAGCGGCGCCGAAATCGGCGGCGCCTTCGGGGGCGAGAAGGAAACGGGCGGCGGCCGCGAAAGCGGGTCGGACAGCTGGAAGCAGTATATGCGCCGCCAGACCTCGGCCATCAATTACGGCACGTCCCTGCCGCTGGCCCAGGGGATTGAGTTCCCGGAACTGTGATAGGGTTGGGGGAGCGGCATCACCGGCCGCTCCCCCTTTTCGCTGACCTGCTGAAGCACCCCATGGACACGCCCGACACCCAACAGGACGCCACCGATACCGCCCTGATCGCCCTGCTGCGGGCCAATGCGCGGGAACCGGCGGCATCGTTGGCGCGCAAGTTGGGGCTGGCACGATCGTCGGTGCAGGCGCGCATCGCCCGGCTGGAACGGCTGGGCATCATCCAGGGCTATACGTTGCGGCAGGACCCAGGCAGCAGCCGGATGATCCGCGCCTATGTGCTGTTGTCCACCAATCCCAAGCTGCTGACCCGCATCGTGGGCGAAGTCAAACGCATCAATGAAGTGGAAAGCCTGTCGGCCATCAGCGGCACCTACGACATGATGGCCGTCATCGCCGCCCAGTCGGTACAGGATATCGACCGCGTGCTCGACCAGCTGGGCCAGTTGCAGGGCGTGGAGCGCACCATGTCTTCCCTGGTCTTGTCGGATAAATTCCGCAGGTGAAACGAAATAAGGGCAGGCCCCGCAGGATGCCCACCCTTATTTGTTCCGCATTCGGAACGATTACGCGATCACAGTATCGACCGTGATATTCCCCTTGGTAGCGTGGCTATAGGGGCAGACCTTGTGGGCGCGGGTCACCAGCTCCTCCGCCGTGGCCCGATCCAGGCCCGGCAGGTTCACATTCAGCGTCACGGTCAGGCCGAAGCCCTCCCCATCGTCACGCGGGCCGATGCCGACATTGCTGGTCACCGACACAGCGGCCGGCACGGCGATCTTGTCGCGGCCACCCACGAATTTCAGCGCGCCGATGAAGCAGGCGGCATAGCCAGCGGCAAACAGCTGTTCCGGGTTGGTGGCGCCACCATTGCCACCCAGTTCCTTCGGCGGGGCCAGCTTGACGTCCAGCAAGCCGTCATCGGAAACGGCGCGACCGTCGCGACCACCGGTGGCCGTGGCATTGGCGGTATAAAGAACCTTCATGATCGTCACTCCTGCTGGTTTGCGGCAACCCGTCCCCGCCTTGGGGTACCGTCGGCGCCGCCGATGTCGTGAGAGGAATATCGCGCACAAACTAATCGTACGCAAGATATTATATCGCACACGATCATATCGCTTGCTATGCGTATTTGGCATTTGACGCAGCCTTCAACCTTGACGGCTCTGGGCCTGTGGCGTTTTCAATGACCTGTTCCGTCGGAGTCCAACCTTGTCCGCAGCCCAATCCCCGCCCACCCACCCTCAGCGTTTCATCGCCGGGCTGGGTATCGCGCAGATCATTTCCTGGGGCAGCCTGATCTATGCCTTCCCGCTACTGGCCGGGCCGATGGGACAGGAACTGGGGTGGAGCAAGCCGCAAACCTACCTTCTGGCCTCGCTGGCCCTGGCCATGGCCGGCCTTGCCGCCTATCCGGTCGGCAGCGTCATCGACCGGGGCCGGGGTCGGACGGTCATGGCGGTGGGGTCGGCGCTGGCCGGTGTCAGCCTGTTACTGTGGGCGATGGCGGGATCGGCCTGGCTGCTGGTACCGGCCTTCATCGGCATCGGTGTGGCCCAAGCCATGACCCTTTACGATCCTGCCTTCGCCGTCATCGCGCGCCGGTTCGGGGACAAGGCCCGCGACGGCATCACCAGCCTGACCCTGTGGGGCGGTTTTGCCAGCACGGTGTTCTTGCCCATCGTCCAGGGGATGCTGGACCTGTTCGGCTGGCGCCCCACCCTGGTCGGGCTGGCTCTCTTCAACCTGCTGCTCAGCCTGCCCCTGCATCTCTGGCTGTTGCGCGATGACGGGGTGGGTGGCCCCGCACCGCGGCGATTGATCGCGGACGACCGGCAAACAACCGCGTGGGCCCTGCGGCAATGGGTGTTCTGGGGGCTGGCCGCAACCTTCATGCTGTATTTCGCGGCCTTCACCAGCGTCACCTTCCACCTTTACCCGCTGCTGGCGGAACGCGGCATGGATGCCGCCCACATCGTCACCATCATGGCGATCATCGGGCCAGCGCAGGTGGCGGGTCGGGTGGTGGTCATGGGCATCGCCCGCACCCTGTCCATCCGTGTGGTCGGTCGCCTGACAACGGCGGCCCTGGCCCTCTCCCTGCTGGGGCTGGCGCTGGCGGGTGGTGATCTGTGGCTGCTGGGATTGTTCGCACTGATCTATGGCGGGGCCAACGGGGTGCTGACCATCGTGCGCGGGGCCGCGGTGCCGGAAATGCTGACGGCACGCGCCTATGGCTCCATCAACGGGGCCCTGTCTACGCCCATCAATATCGTGCGTGCGGCGGCCCCGTCGGCAACGGCGTTGCTTCACGCCGCATTCGGTTCCTATGACGGGGTGCTGGCCGCGTGGCTGGTGATGGCCGGAATGATGATGCTGGTCTTCTGGCTGACGGCACGCCTTGCACGGCCGTCGGAACCCTGAGGTCCCGACGGCCGCCAAGGGGTTGGGCGGCCACTGCAAGGGCAGGTCGTGACAGGGGGAACGACCCGCGAGACACCCCAAGCGATGGCCGCCCGGAGGGTCAAGCCGCTTGGCCCGGCAGACCCACCTGGAAGCCCGGCTGGTTCATCGGATGGTTCTTATCCAGGAACACAGACCGGTCATTCTTCATCATCAGGGCGCTGAAATAGGGGCGGAAATCCTCGTCACTGATGCCGAAGGCCTTCTGCACCTTGTCGAAGAATTCGCGTTCCTCCGCCTCTGCATCGCCATCGGACAGGGCGCTGTCCACCAGGTTCATCAGGATGCACAGGCGCTGGGCCGTGGTCAGCACAGGCGTCGCCTCGGCCAGGAACTGTTCGTGGCTGTGGGTGCGGACATATTTCATGGCCGCGTTCAGCAGGGCCTGATTGTTGGCGCCGACGCCGATGGTGCCGTTGGAGCGTTCGCCGCCGATGACGGACAGCAGATGGCCCACCTCTTCGGGGTCCATCTCCCCATCCGCACCCATGGTGTAGATCAGGGCGATGGCGAAGGCCTTGTGCGGGGTCATGGCCTCGCCCTTGTCGCTTTTGAACATGTTGAACAGGCTCATGCGGGGAATCCTTTCTGCCAGATTTTATTGATTTGGTTCTCAGGACAGGCGCCGGGCCTGTCCGTCGATGATGCCGCCGCCCCATCTGTCGTGGGGCTGACGGAACGGGTGTTGGGCGTCCAGATGCCGGCGCAGCAGCGCCACATTGCGATCATTGGCCCGGAAGAACAGGTCGCCCAGCCAGCCCACGATGGGGATGGCGCTGATGGCGGCATCGATGGCCACATTGCCGGCCATGCGCAGGGCCAGAGGGCGCGGCGCCCCGATGCGGTGCGCCTCCCAGACCAGCCAGCCGGACACGGCCGTGCTGGTCAGCAGGCCGGCGCCGGGGATCAGGTTCAGCGGCGCGTCCAGACCGATGCGCCAGCCCAGGACCGGCACACGCACAGCGCTGTCCAGCAGGCGCGCCACCCGTTCCAGCCGCCGGCGCACGCGCCAATGACTGTCCAGATGGCTGTCGGGATGACGGAAGCCGTCGGGCGGTCGCTGATAGGGGGTCAGCATCCTGGCCTCCGCTCAGGCAGCCACGGAAAGCGGCCGCCGCCAGGACAGAAGCCAGAGCAGCAATGCCCGCTGACGACGCGGCCATTCCACGCGGAAAGCCCGCGCCGGACGCCGCCGCTGCCGTTCCTGCCGCAACCGATGCATGGCGGCAGAGACGCGGTGGAGATCAAGAATATACGGAATGCGATAGGCCATAACAGGCTCCTTCACGACCAAGCGGTTAGCTTCGCCCAAGGAGTCCGACATCGCGTGCGTCCCGAAGGACATCACGCCAGAGGGGCCCGGACCCAAGACATTGCTGATGTAAGAAGCCTCATCGTCGGTTCAAGACGGGCCCTCACAATTTCGGTGCAGAATTTTCTCTGCGACCACGAAGAAACTTCAATATGAACGGACTCTCTGGCATTCAGTCACGCATGGTTCGATCAGGAAGGCCCTTGATGTCCGGCATCACCATCTACCACAACCCCGCCTGCGGCACGTCGCGCAACACGCTGGCCATGATCCGCAACAGCGGGGTTGAGCCGACGGTCGTGGAATATCTGAAGAGCCCGCCCGATCGCGCCACCCTGGTCCGCCTGACCGCGGCCACCGGCCTGCCCGTGCGCGAGGTGATCCGCCAGAAACAGTCAATCTATGCCGAACTGGGCCTGGATGATCCGGCGCTGAGCGATGACGCCTTGATTGATGCCATGCTGGCTCATCCGATCCTGATCAACCGTCCCCTCGTGGAAACACCGCTCGGCGTGCGCCTATGCCGCCCTTCGGAATTGGTCCTCGACATTCTGCCCGATGCCCAGAGGGGCGCCTTTACCAAGGAAGACGGGGAGAAGGTGGTGGATGGGGATGGGAATCGGGTGAAGCCCGGGCAATGACAGAGGGCTCTCCCGCCAGGGTCCTGTTCCTGGCCCTGCTGCCGCCGCCCATTCACGGAAACGCCGTCATCGGCGACCTGTTCCTGAGCGTGCTGCGCGGACAGGCGGACCGTTTCAGTGTGGATATCCGGGACGTCGGCAAGGCCAACGCACTGAGCGATCTGGGCAAGCGCCGCATCCGCAAATTGCTGACGGTCGGTCTTCTCTGCGTCGGCCTGCTTATCTCCCGCGTGATGCGGGGCCCGGCCGCCATCGCCTATGCCAGCCTGACGCCGATCGGTGTGGCACGATTCCGCGACCTTCTGGTCATCGCCGTCGCCCGCCATGTCGCGTCACGCTGTCTGGTGCATGTGCATAGTGACGGGCTGGCTGAGATCATGGCCGGCGCCACATTGGTCAACCGGCTGCTGCGCTGGTGCCTGCGCGACACGGAACTGATCGCCATCACCGGGGCCACAGCCGCCACGGCCCGGTCGGTCCCGGGCCATTTCAGCCGCGTCTGGCCCTTGTGGAACGCGGTTCCCGATCCGGGCGCCCCGCCCGCGGCGCGGGGTTCGGGGCCGCTGCGGATTACCATGGTCGCCAACCTGGATCCGCGCAAGGGCGTGCCGGAATTCATCAGGGCCTTGGCAACGCTGAAGGCACGGGGGCTGGCCTTTTCCGCCACCCTGGTGGGCCCGGCCACGGTGGAAATGACCCTGATGGAGGCACAGGCCCTGATCGACGCGGCCGGCCTCGAAGACTGCATGACCTTGACCGGGGGGTTATATGGTCCTGACAAGATGTCGGTGCTGGCCCGTACCGACATCTTCGCCTATCCCAGCCGATATGATTTGGCCCCCCTGGTGCTGCTGGAGGCGATGGCCGCAGGTGCCGCCCCCGTCGCCGGGGACACGGGCGGCATTGCAGAGATCATGGGACCGGAACTGGCGGATCTGGTCATTGCCACCGATGGCGGCACGGACGCGGTCGCCGCCCGGCTGGCGGAGCGGATTCTGCACCTCGCTGCCCATCCGGACCGGTTGGCGGCGGCCCGGCGCGCGGCCCGCAGCCGGTACGAGGCGGAATATACCCCGGACCGCTTTGCCAGACGCCTGACCGAGATTCTGGAATGCGGCCGCATGAACTGAACCGTCATCGGAGCGGCCCCGACATGGGCCTGGAAAAATCCCCCGCGCAAAGGCACCCTGGCGGGCAGAGGGACAGGACTTAAGGAAAAACCATGTGGGTGCTGTTGGGTGTGGGCGTGGTCGTCCTGGGCTTCGTCGCCCGCATAAACCCCTTGGCTGTGATCGCGGCCGCGGCCTTCACCACGGGATTGGCCGCGGGCATGACCCCGGTGGCCCTGATCGCCGCGTTGGGCAAGGCCTTCAATGACAATCGCTATGTCAGCATCGTCTGGATCGTGCTGCCGGTCATCGGCCTGCTGGAACGCGAAGGGCTGCAGGAACTGGCGCGCGGCCTGATCACGCGGGTGAAGGCAGCCACGCCCGGCCGGCTGCTGCTGGGCTATTTCGTGGTGCGGCAGGCGCTGGCGGCCGTTGGCCTGACCTCTGTCGGCGGTCATGCCCAGACGGTGCGCCCCCTGCTGGCGCCCATGGCGGAAGCGGCAACGGAAAGCCGCACCGGCCCCCTGGACGACGCCACCCGCCATCTGGTCCGCGCCCACAGTGCGGCGGTCGACAATATCGCCCTGTTCTTCGGGGAGGACATCTTCCTGGCCATCGCCTCCATCCTGCTGATCAAGGGTTTCCTGGAACAGAACGGCGTATCGGTGGAACCGCTGCAATTGTCGGTCTGGGCCATCCCGTCGGCCGTTGCGGCGCTGGCCATCCATGCGACGCGCCTGCGCCTGCTGGACCGCCGCCTGGGCATGAAGGGGACGGCGGCATGATCGGGCTGGGGGAAATCTATATTGTCGGCGGACTGTTCTTCGCCGGCTGCGCCATCTTCGGCATTCTGGACCGGAGCAATCCGCGCCGCTGGCTCAACTTCCTGTTCTGGGGCGGGTTGGCCACCTCCTTCCTGGCCGGCGACCATCTGGGTGATTTTGGCAATGGTCTGCTGGTCCTGGGTCTGGTGACTGTCGGTGCCATCGGCCTGGGCAAGGGAACCGCGCGTACCACCAGCGTGGAGGAACGACGCGACCGTGCGGCAAGGCGCGGGGCAAAGCTGCTGATCCCCGCCCTGCTGATCCCGGCCACGGTGCTGGTCGGCACATTGCTGTTCAAGCATCTGACCATCGGCGGCGAAGCCCTGGTGGAAAGCAAGCATGCCACGCTGGTTTCCCTGACCCTGGGCGTCATCCTGGCGCTGGGCCTGTGTCTGGCCTGGCTGCGGCCGGGGGCGTCGGCCCCCATGCAGGAAGGTCGCCGCCTGCTGGACGCCGTTGGCTGGGCCGCCATCCTGCCGCAGATGCTGGCCTCTCTGGGGGCGGTGTTCGCGCTGGGCGGGGTGGGGCAGGCTGTCGGCACATTGATCGGGGAATGGCTGCCGCTGAACGGGCCGCTGTCCGCGACGCTGGCCTATTGCCTGGGCATGGCCTTGTTCACCATCATCATGGGCAATGCCTTTGCCGCCTTTCCGGTGATGACGGCAGCCGTAGGCCTGCCCCTGATCGTGGGCAAATTCGGGGGCGACCCCGCCGTCATGGGGGCCATCGGCATGCTGTCGGGTTTCTGCGGTACGTTGATGACGCCGATGGCGGCCAATTTCAACATCGTGCCGGCCGTGCTGCTGGAGCTGCCCGACCGCAATGCCGTCATCAAGGCGCAGATCCCCACCGCCCTGCCGCTGCTGCTGATCAACATGGCGTTGATGTATTTCCTGGCCTTCCGGGCGTAGGATTAAAACTATTCGTGTTCCCTTAAGCGCCGCTTGCCAACATCCGTTGGCTTGCGGCGCACGAGCGCCGGGCCGGCCATCGCCGGTCTCCATTCCGCCGAAGGGCAAGCTTTCGACAGAATGGCATTAAACTAAAGCTGTGATGGGGACGGCATGTCGAGCTGGCCGGTTCTGGGTTTGGCGCTGGGTTACCTGGCGACATTGTTCGCCATCGCCTGGTGGGGCGACCGCTATGCCGCCCGCCAGCCGGAGGTGCAGGAACGCCGGGCCCCCCTGCTCTACGCCATGTCCCTGGCCGTCTATTGCACCTCCTGGACCTTTTACGGCGCCATCGGGCGGGCCGCGGCCAGCGGCTGGGACTTTCTGTCCATCTATGTCGGCCCCATCCTGCTGTTCGCCCTGGGCAGCCCGGTGCTGGTCAAGATGGTCCGCGTGGCCAAGGCAGAGAACACGGTCTCCATCTCCGACTTCATTTCCGCCCGTTACGGGAAAAGCCGGATGCTGGCCGCCATCATCACCGTGATGGCCGTGACCGTGGTGCTGCCCTATTTCGCCCTGCAGCTGAAGGCCATCACCATCAGCCTGGAGGCACTGGCCGGCGACCCCTTCGCCAACCAGGTGATGGACATCCCGGGCGAGACGACCTTTCTGATCACCTGCGCCATGGCCCTGTTCGCCATCCTGTTCGGCGTACGCAACATCCACGCCAATGAACATCATCGCGGACTGATGATGGCGATCTCTTCGGAAAGCATGGTGAAGCTGGCAGCGGCCCTGTTCGTGGGGGCCGGCATCACCTTTGCGGTGGCCGGCGGGCCGGCCGGCATCTTTGACCGGGCCATGGCGCTTCCCGATCTGGCGCCGCTGCTGGACCCGCATCTGGGCTTCCGCTGGTGGGCCATGGTGCTGCTGTCGGCGCTGGCCATTCTCTGCCTGCCGCGTCAGTTCCATGTAACGGTGGTGGAAAACACCCATGTCAGCGACATCCGCACGGCCAGCTGGCTGTTCCCGCTTTATCTGGTGGCCATCAATATCTTCGTGCTGCCGGTGGCGCTGGCCGGGCTGATGATGTTCCCGGACGGCAGCATCAACGCGGACACGTTCCTGGTGACCGTGCCGCTTCGCCTGGGCCATGACTGGATGGCGGTGCTGGCCTTCATCGGCGGGCTGTCGGCAGCGACCAGTATGATCATTGTCGGCGCCGTTGCCCTGTCCACCATGGTCTGCAACGACCTGATCGTGCCCGTGCTGATGACCTGGAAGCCGGCCATGCGCCGCTGGCAGAATGATCCAAAGCCGATGCTGCTGACCGTGCGGCGTCTGGCCGTCGTCGCCCTGCTGGGGCTGGCCTACCTCTATTACCTGCTGATCGGGACGACCTTTCCGCTGGCCACCATCGGCACCGTCTCCTTCGCGGGCGTGGCGCAGTTCGCACCCGCCCTGCTGATGGGCCTGTTCTTCCGGCGTATCACCAAGGCCGGCGCCATCAGCGGCCTGATCACGGGCTTCATCGCCTGGGGCTATACGGTGCTGCTGCCCTCCTTCGCCGCGGCGGGTCTGGTGCCCGGCGACATGATGGACCAGGGGTTGTTCGGCCAGAACTGGCTGGCGCCAACGGGCCTGGGCGGTATCCATGATCTGGAGACGCTGGCCCATGGCGCCCTGACCAGCCTGATCCTGAACCTGTTCATGATGGTGCTGGTGTCGGGTATCACGGGTCAGTCGGCGCTGGAGAAACAGCAGGCCCGGCGCTTCGTGTCGATGCGCCATGACGCCCACGACGGCACGGGGCCGGCACGCGGGGCCAGCTTGGCCGATCTGCATGAACTGGCCGCCCGCTATGTCGGCAAGGCCAGGGCCGACGCCATGTTCCGGGAACTGGTCGCCACCCGCGCCCCCGACGCGGAGAATTTCGAGGCCGGGCTGCAGGAACGGATCGACCAGGAGGCGGTGCAGGCCACCGAATGGCTGCTGGCGGGTGCCATCGGGTCGGCATCGGCCCGTGTGGTCGTGGCCAGTCTGCTGTCCGACCGCCGTCTGTCGCGATCCGACGCGCGGTCCATCATCGACGAGGCGTCGCGCGCCATCCTGGATCAGCATGTATTGCTGCGCTCCACCCTGGAAAATGTCGGCAAGGGCATCTGTGCCGTCGACAAGGATTTCCGCCTGCGCCTGTGGAACCGCCGCTTTCTGGAGATGCTGGATGTCACCGACGGGCTGATCAAGGTGGGCACGCCCATGGGCGATCTGGTGGCCTATCTGCAAAGCCGCGGCGAATTCGGCGAGGAGGGGGAGGTGGAAACCCTGTTCGCCCGCCGGCTGGACCCGCGCCGCCGCGATCTGCCCGACAGTTTCCACCGGGTGCGCCCCGATGGATCGGTGCTGGAGATCACCTCCAACCCCCTGCCCGATGGCGGGTTCGTGGCGGTCTATACCGACGTCACCGAGCGTCACCGCGCCGCGGAGGCCCTGCGCGCTGCCAATGAAGGGCTGGAACGCGGCATCGCGGAGCGCACGGTGGATCTGGCCGCCGCCAAGTCAGAGGCCGACCGCGCCAACCAGGCCAAGACCCGCCTGCTGGCCGCTGTCAGCCACGACCTGCTGCAGCCGCTGCACGCGGCACGGCTGTTCATCTCCGCAGCACTGGACCGCGGCCCCGACATCCTGGTCACCCAGGCCGACGCCGCCCTGCGCTCCGTGGAACAGCTGCTGGGCGACCTGCTGGATATCACCAAGCTGGATACGGGCGTGGTGAAGCCCAACCGCACGGCGGTCGCCATCGATGATGTGCTGCGCCCGCTGACCGATGAACTGGCCGTGGTGGCACAGCGTCATGGTCTGCGCCTGCGCTGGGTGCCCAGCCGGGCCACGGTCGATACCGATGCGGTCCTGCTGCGCCGCATTGTGCAGAACCTGCTGGCCAACGCCCTGCGCTATACCCCGCGCGGCCGCATCCTGGTTGGCTGCCGCCGCATGGCCGGGGCCATCCGGGTGGAGGTATGGGATACCGGCCCCGGCATTCCGGAGGAGAAGCAGCGGGAGATTTTCCAGGAATTCCGGCAATTGGGTAACGGGCCTGGCGACCGGGACAAGGGGCTGGGACTGGGACTGTCCATCGTGGAACGGTTCGCCGCCATCCTGGGCCACCGCATCAGCCTGCGGTCCGAAGTGGGCCGGGGCAGCTGCTTCGCGGTGGAGGTGCCGCTGTCCACCCGCGCCGCCGATCCGCAGCGTCCGACCGTCGGCGCCACGGTCACGGGGCTGGAAGGCACGCTGGTGCTGTGTGTGGAGAATGAGCCGGCCATCGCGGACGCCACCATCGCCCTGCTGTCGGGCTGGTCGTGCGAGGTCGTGTGGGGGCAGACCGGGGCCGCAGCACTTGCCGCCATCGGCGACCGCGTTCCCGACGTGGTGCTGACCGACTATCACCTGGATCACGGCATGCGGGGACTGGACGCACTGGCGCTGATCCGCGCCAGGTTCGGTGCCGACCTGCCCGCCGCTGTCGTCACCGCCGACCGCACGGAGGCGGTGAAGGAGGATGTGGCCGCCGCTGGCTGCCGCATCATCTACAAGCCGGTGCGCCCCGGCGCCCTGCGCGCGTTGCTGTCCCATATGCTGGCGGAGAGAAGGCGCAACCTTGTGGCCTGATACCAGGTTGCGAGGGGCAGAACTTATCGCAACCTGGTACGGCGGCGACTGCCGGAGCACCGCGCGTGCGGCGTAGCCAGGCCTACGGATGCAGGCGCCGGCGATTGAGGGCATGAGGCCACGACATCAGCGGAAGCCCACCAGGACAACCAGCAAGGCCCCGACCACGGCCAGCACACTGGGTCCACCGACCAGCCAGCCCATCCGACGGCCCCCGATGCTGCCGGCCATGGCGGTCTTGGCGACCATATTGACGCCCACCGCCAGCAGAATCGCGGTCGCCGCCAGCAGCAGATTGTCAGGTTTCTCCCCAACCCGCGCCATGGCGACGGTGATGGCGTCGACATCGGCGATGCCCGCCGCCGCCGCGGCCAGCAGCAGACCGGTATTGCCGACGAAGCGCTGGATCAGTTCCGCGCCCACCAGAACAACGGCAATGAAGGCGGCCAGCTTCAGCGCCATGCCCAGTTCCAGCGGGTTGCTCAATGTCAGGGCCGGGCTGGTGCCCTCGCGCTTGGCCCGCCCCTCACGGTGAAGCAGGAACAGGGAGGCAGCCCCCATGACCAGCAGCGCCACACCCGCTGCCGACGCCAGAGGCACCAGCAGGGCCCGGTTCAGGACCAGCGCGATCAGCATGACACGCGCCACGCTGACCATGCCGGCCAGCAGGATGCCGGCCGCCAGCAGCGGGGCCGCCGCCGGCTGTTCCTTGGCCACTCGCGACAGGGTCAGGGTGGTAGCCGTGGAGGAGGCCAGACCACCGGCCACGGCGGCCACGATGATGCCGCGCTTCTCCCCCAGCACCCGCACGGCCACATAACCGCCAAAGGAAATGGCGGCGATCAGGATGGCCAGCACCCAGATTTCCGCGGGGTTCAGGGTGTCCCAGGGGTCGATGGTGCGGTTGGGCAGGATGGGCAGGGCCAGGAAGCTCATGGTCGCCAGGATCAGGACGGCCCGGATCTCCACCCATTGCAGGCGCTTCAGCCAATCATGCAGGGGATCGCGCAGGGCCAACAGCAGAGTGGCCGCCACGCCGGTGGCCACCGCCACCCGTTCCTCGCCAATCACGGCATAGGCGCCCAGCAGAAAGACCAGCAGGCCCGATACGACGCCGGTAACGGAATTCTTTCCCTCCTCCTTCGACTCCAGCAGATGGAAGGCGGAAAAGGTGCCGGCGAAGCCAAGAAAGGACAGGCCCAGGAACAGAAGATTGTTCAGCGATTGGGACAAGGCCCCGGCGATCCCGCCCAGCAGCCCAACCAGGGCGAAGGTGCGCAGGCCGGCGGCGCGTTGACCGTCAGCCACTTCCCGCAGACGCCATCCCCGCTCCAACCCGACCAGCAGGCCAATCGCCAGCGCAACGGCCAGACGCCTCAGAATATCCAAATCGCTCACAATGCGCCGATCTCTCTCACCCGGAAGCGCTCAGCATGCGCCGCCGCCGGGTTGGCGCACAAGTCCGATATGACAGAACTGTGACGGGGGCGTCTCGCCCTTCAGGCCCGTGCCAGGGAATGGTTGAACAGTTCCAGCAGAAGCGGGAAAGCCGCCAGGCGGTCGGTCAGCATGACCCCCAGGGCCACGCGTGGCAACTGGTCGATATGGCGGATGATCACCGGTATCCGGGCCCATGTCCGACCATCCGGCCGCAGGACGGTGACATCAACCCGCTGGCCGACACTGAACCCGTCCGCACCATCTTCGGGTCCGATGCGCATGCCGCCAAAGGACCAGTCCAGAAGACGGGCCGGGCGCCCGGCTACCAGCAGATAGATCGGCTCGGTCGGGTTGCGCGGATGGACGCGGCGTTCAGCGGGGGTATTGGACAGGGCAATCATGATTTAAATTTTATCAAAATGCTGCCCGACCCGACACTCCCCATTGGAAATAGGATCGGGCGTCGGTCTGATGCGTATTGCAACGTTGCGAAATGAAAAAGGGGCGACCGAATGGCCGCCCCTTCGTCTGTCCGCGGACTGTCCGGGATCAGAACTGGTACTTCAGGCCCAGCTGGATCTTCCAAACGCTGTCGCGGGTCGCGATCGTCTGCTGCGGATCGGTCAGCGGACCGGTGAAGACATACTTGCCGTTCACGATGGTCGCCTGGACGGCGCGGTTGGCGTGGAAGAACGACACCTGCTGCTGACGGCCCCAATCCTTGTTCAGAAGGTTGGTCAGGTTCAGGATGTCCAGCGTGACCGTGGCCTTGTGGCCTTCGATCGGCGCCGGGATTTCCTGAGCCAGCTTGGCATCGACCTGATAGGTCCAGGAGCTGGTGGCCGAGTTACGCGGCACGATCCCGCCCTTGTACTTATCCAGGCCGTTGCGGGCGATGTAGTCGTCCATCTGGGCAGCGGTGACGTTGGACTTGGACCAATCGACCAGCGGGTCGGTGGCGCCGGTCGGCACATACATCAGCTGACGGCTGCGGGTATTGACGCAGGCCGGGTCGCCAAACGGGTTGACACTGGAGGAGCAGGTGAACACGTAGCTGTAGGGCTTGCCGGAATAGGCCTGGCCGAACAGGCTGAACGAGGTCTTGAAGCCATCCATATACTCGATCGAGTAGGTGGAGTTGGCCGTGAAGCGATGCTTCGTCTCGTAGATCGAGGTCGAAGCTTCCTCATTCAGCAGGTTGGACAGCGTGTACTGCTCGTAGTTGGAGCTGGCGACCGAGCTGGTACCCGGACCGATATCCGTCACGTCCTGATAGGCATAGCCGCCGCCCAGGTCAATATCGCCGAAGTCGGTCTGGTAGGACTTGCTGACGTACAAGGACATGACCCAGCTGTCGCCGGCGCCCGTGTTGGTCAGGACCAGGTCCGAACCCGTGCCGCGGCGGTCGGTCGCCGGGGTCGCCTGACCCCAGATCGGGCGGCCATCGGGAGCGGTGCCGACCTGCTTCAGACGCACGTCCTTATAGAAGGCGGCATCCTTGACCTGGGTATAGATCGCCTCGGCGGTGAACAGCCAGTCGTCACCCAGACCCGGGATATCGACTTCCTGGTCCACCGAGATCGAGTATTTCCACGAGGACGGGATCTTGAAATTCGGATCCAGCGCGTTGACGAAGCCTTCACCCACGGCCTGCAGGCGCGTGACCGCCGACGACGGCACCTGACCGGAGACGTTGGTCAGCTCCGAACCGGTGGTGATGTTGATCGAACGCTGCGTGATGCCGTCGTTGCTGTAGTTGTTCGACAGCCACACGGCGGGGCCGATGGCGGAGAACAGGCCGGCGCCGGCGCGAACCGTCGTACCGTCGAACGGCTCGTAGGTCAGACCGAAGCGCGGCAGCCACAGATCACGGCCGTCCAGCGTCTCATTGTTGTTGAAGCCGTAACGGGACACGAAATTCTGGTTCAGCAGCGGCGTGTCGTTCGTCTTGAACAGTTCATAGCGCACGCCACCCTGCAGCTGCAGTTCCGGGGTGATGTCCCAGGTGTCCTGCAGATAGAAGGAGTGCTGCGTGTACGCCCAATCGGCGGCCGCATCATCCGCAGTGCCCGACGGGGCGTTGGCATAGCGGAAGCGCGAGGCAACGCGGTTCTGGAAATTCTGGATCGAGGTGAATTCCCAGTAACCCAGGCTGCGCTGCAGGAACAGATTGTAATAGTCGTACTTGTCGTACTCGTAACCGCCCACGATCTTGTGATCGCCCAGCAGGTACGTGCCCTTGACCTTGGCGCTGTCGGTGGTCGTGGTCAGGTAGTTGGAATGCGAGGAGATATCCGGGCCGATGACAACGGTACCACCGCCGCCGGTGGCAATGCGCATTTCACCGAAACCAAGGCCGTTCAGCGGATCGCGCAGCGATTCCACGTCCTTGCGTGCCAGCTTCACTTCGGTGGAGAAGTCCGAGGTCCAGTCGGAGAACAGCTGGAACGAGTAGCTGTTCATGATCTGGGTGCGGTCATAGAAGTTCGACATCAGCGAGAGCGTGCGATTGCTCTGGCTCGACGACGCGTCGACGACGTTGTTGCCCTCGTTGCGCTGATAGGCGAACGACGCGCGGTGGCTGTCGTTGATGTTCCAGTCCAGCTTGGTCAGGATCTTCTCGTCGGCTTCCGGCAGGTTGCCCGAAGCCAGACCCAGCGTATCGTAACCATAGACGGTCTTGGCGATGTTGCGGATCTGCTCGACCTGGGCCGAGGTGACGCCCGTGATCGGATTGCCCAGACCGCTGTCGGAGGTGCCGAAAATCACCGGCGCCTTGTTGGTGTACTTCTCGTAGTTCACATAGAAGAACAGCTTGTCCTGGATCAGGGCGCCGCCCAGCGAGCCACCCCAGGTGGTCTCCTTGTACGGGCTGATCAGACCGCTGCGGTCCTTGCTCTTGTCGCCCGACAGGCTCTCGTCGCCATAGAAATAGTAGAAGGAGCCGTGCGGATCGTTGGAACCGGACTTGGTCACAACGTTGATCGTGCCGCCCTGGAAGCCGGAATATTCGACATCATAGGGCGCGGTCAGCACGGACAGGCCGTCAACGGCTTCGATCGACAGCGGCGAGCGCTGGGTCGGATAGCCACCATTGTTCAGGCCGAAATCGTCGTTCTGCTTCACGCCATCGATGGTCAGGCTGTTAAACCGCCCGTTGGTACCAGCGATCTGGATGGCGTTGGAATTGGTGACGTCGATGAAGACCTTCGGGTCGTTGCGGACGATGTCCTTCAGGTCGCGGCTGATCGACGGCGCATTGGCGATCTGCTTCTCGCCGTAATTGGTGCCGACGCCGACGGTCTTGGCGGCGATACGCTCACCGGAGACGACGATCTCTTCGATCTTTTCGCCCAGCATCAGGTCGAGGCTGTACGGCTCGCCCAGAGCGACGAAGATGCCTTCCAGGATCTGCGGCTGTGCGCCCGGTGCCGTGATGGTAACGGTATAGGGGCCGCCGACGCGCAGGCCACCGGCCTGGAAGCGGCCCTGGTCGTTCACCGTCGTGACCGAACGGGTGCCGGACGGGGCATGAACGATCACCACCTGCGCACCGGCAGCCGGCGTGCCGGCAGCGGTCAGGATTTCACCGGTCATGGACGAGGTGGTCTGCTGCGCAATGGCCGGCACCGTCCAGGCGGACGCAACAGCCAGAGCGGCGACACCAGCGCCGAATTTCAAAACAGACAGGTGACGGCGCAGCACGGCCGCCGCCTTCTTATTCTCGATGGTCATTAAGAGCCCCCAATAAGCCGGACCGGATTGCGCGGACAACAACAGATGCCCGTGACGCTTCTGCAACGAATAAATTACAGTTATGTGACAGGCACCTGTCGAGCTATGACTGGAACGCTCCGAACGGCTATATCTTGATCAGCGTATCATTACCGCCACAGTTTTGCGATGCAGCGCGCCGGTCGGGGAATGATGGGCTACCGTTCCCATTCGCAAATGACATTCATTGCTGCGTCGCACTGTGGCCTGGGTTCCTGTTCGCATGGAGTGTGCACCGTGATTCGTCAAATCCGCATCGGTCTGATTCTGGCCGGGGCCCTTTTCCTGGGCACGGCCGGGCTGTCCGCCGCCCAGGAAAAGGTCGAACTGCAGGTCCTGTCGACCACCGACCTGCATATGTATTTGGAAGACTATGATTATTACGCGGACAAGACGGATGCGGGTGTCGGCCTGGTCCGGGTGGCGCCGCTGATCCGGGCGGCGCGGCAGGCCAATCCCAACACGATCCTGGTGGACAATGGCGACCTGATCCAGGGCACGCCGATGGGCGAGTGGGTGGTGCGTGAACGTGGCGTGAAGCCGGACCAGGCCGCCCACCCGGCCATCGCCGTGATGAACCTGCTGGGCTATGACGCGGCGGCCCTTGGCAACCACGAATTCAATTACGGCCTGGAGACGCTGCAGAGCGTCTATTCCACGGCCAAGTTCCCCGTCCTGTCGGGCAATGTGTTCAAGGCCGGCAGCGAGCAGATGATGTTCCAGCCCTATGCCATCCTGGACCGGCAGGTCGTGGATGCGCAGGGCAAGAAGCACCCGATCAAGATCGGCCTGCTGGGTCTGCTGCCGCCCCAGATCATGATCTGGGACAAGGACAAGCTGGAAGGCCGCGTCACCACGCGCGACATGGTCGACATGGCGAAGATCCATGTGCCGGAAATGAAGAAGAAGGGCGCCGACATCATCATCATCGTCGCCCATACCGGTCTGACCTTCCTGAACCGGGAGGGAGGGGAGGAGAACGCCGCCAACTATCTGACGGAAATCCCCGGTGTCGATGCCGTGGTGACCGGCCACAGCCACCGCCTGTTCCCCAGCAAGGACTATGACGGTCTGCCCAAGGCCGACCTGAAGCAGGGCACCGTGAATGGCAAGCCCGTGGTGATGGCCGGATATTACGGCAGTCATCTGGGCGTCATCACCCTGTCGCTGGAAAGCAAGGGCAAGGGCTGGACTGTGCTGGGCGGCACGGGCGCCCTTAAGCCGATCCAGGACAGGCAGGACGGCCGCACCGTCGCAACCGAGCCCGACCCGGAGATCAAGGCGCTGCTGAGCCCCTCGCACGAGGGGACGCTCGCCTATGTCCGGCGCGCCGTCGGCCGCACCACGGGTCGCATCCACACTTACTTCTCCTTCCTGGGCGACAGCGCTGGCGTGGAACTGGTGGCCAAGGCCCAGCGCGATTATGTGGCCAAGGCCCTGGCCGGGACTGAACATGCCAGTCTGCCGATCCTGTCGGCCGCCGCACCGTTCAAGTCGGGCGGGCGTCCCGGCGTCGGCTTCTACACCGACATCCCGGCGGGCGAGATGTCGATCCGCAATGTCGCTGACCTCTATCTCTATCCCAACCAGATCGCGGCCGTGAAACTGACCGGCGCGCAGGTGCGCGACTGGCTGGAAATGGCCTCCCGCGCGCTGGCTGTCATCAATCCGAAAAGCACGGAGCCGCAGGCACTGGTGAACCAGAAGGTGCCGTCCTACGTGTTCGACATCATCGACGGAGTCAATTACACGATCGACGTCACCCAGCCAGAGCGGTTCGGCCGCGACGGCAAGCTGGTGAACGAGAATGCCCACCGCATCAAGGACCTGACCTTCCAGGGCAAGCCGATTGATGACAAGCAGATGTTCGTCGTCGTCACCAACAATTACCGCGCCAATGGCGGTGGCGAATTCCCGGGGCTGGACGGCAAGTCCGTCATCTACCAGTCGCCCGACACCGTGCAGTCGGCCATCATTGATTATGTACGGTCCAAGGGTGTGATCGAACCGTCCACAGATGGCAGCTTCCGTCTGGCCCCCATGCCGGCCAGCGTCAATCTGATCTATGAAAGCTCGCCCATCGCCCAGGAACTGCTGGCCGAACAGCCGGCCCTGTCCTACCAGGGTCCGGGCAAGGACGGCTTTGCCATCTTCAAGATCGACCCGACCAGGCTGGGGGCGGTGAAGTGAGCGCGGGCGGCACCCCCCGCCTTTATCTGGCCGGGCCGGATGTGTTCCTGCCCGACCCGATGGCCGCCGCCGCGTCGATGAAGTCCATCTGCGAGGAACTGGGCCTGGAAGGCGTGTTTCCAACCGACAACGCGCTGGTCCCGGCCGACAGCGAAAGCGGCACCGCCTTTGCCGCCCGCATCCGCGCGGCGAACCTGGATCTGATCCGCGCGGCCGATGGTGTCATCGCCAACTGCATGCCGTTCCGGGGACCGTCCGTCGATGACGGCACGGCCTATGAGATGGGTTTCGCCACGGCGCTGGGAAAGCCGGTCTTCCCCTGGTCGGGTGATATCAGGCCGCTGTTGCAGCGGACCCAGGCCCGGCAATATCTGGCGCATGACGGGCGCGTCTGGCGCGATGCCGACCAGATGGAGGTCGAAGAGTTCGGCCTGCCGGTGAACCTGATGCTGGTCGACCCGGCCACCGGCCCTGTCAGCCCCAGCTTCACGGAGGCGGCGCGGGCCGCCGCCCGCTGGTTCGGCCTGCCTGATGACGGGGCGGATGTGAAGCGGCCCTGAACGGGCCATGGACAGATGCCAGCCTGCAAGACGGAGTCAAAACGCCGCCACCGGCCTGAAAGGCCGGTGGCGGCGCCTGATATCCTGATCCGATGGTCAGGCCGCGTGCTGGCTGACGCCAAGGCGGCGGAAGCGCGTAGCGTCCAGCACAACCTCCAGCGCCAACGACAGACGGTCGCTGCTGCGCCCATCCACCAGAAATTCGACATGGACCGGACGCGCCGCATGCTGATGCACAGCATGCACCAGCAGACGCCGCCGCGGCAGCTTCAGCTCTTCCAGCCATTCACCCGGCCGGGGGGGCTCCGCCGTACGCCTGGACAATACCATCGCCACTCTCCTGTCTGGTCCGTTTCCAAACGAAACCGAACCAACGAAGGTTTCCTACCCGAACCGACGGCATCCATGCCAGTTCCTTCTTGGGCTGGCGGGCCTCTTCGGTCGTTGAACCTCAATATGCACATGATAACTGAAATTTGCCCCTAAGGAATAGACCATCTGGATTAGGCCGACTTGGAATGCATGCGTCGACATTAATCTATCGGACAGAAACAGAGCCCGGCTTTGTCATGGCGCGTTGGGGGCTGATGCGCTACAGGTCGGCACAAACGCGCAGGCAGGCGCAGTCAAAAAACGGAAATCCACAGATGTTCGACAGCCTTTTGGGGATCGTGGAGCAGATGGGCTATGCTGGCCTTCTGCTGCTGATGTTCCTGGAAAACGTCTTTCCACCCATTCCTTCGGAATTGATCATGCCGCTGGGCGGTTTCCTGGCCGCACAGGGCAAGATGAATCCCGTCATCGTCGTGCTGGTCGGAACGGCGGGATCGGTGCTGGGGGGGCTGCCCTGGTATTATATCGGCCGGATATTCGGGCATGACCGTCTGGTCGCCCTGTCGGCACGATTCGGCTTCATCATGACCATGGACCCGCCCGATGTCGAAAAAGCCTTTGGCTGGTTCGCCCATCACGGGCCGAAGGCCGTGCTGATCGGCCGCCTGATCCCGGCCATCCGCACCTTGATCTCGGTCCCTGCGGGCATGGCCGCCATGCCCATGCCCACCTTCCTGCTGCTGACGACCATCGGATCGCTGATCTGGACCAGTGTGCTGACCGCCGCGGGGTATGGCCTGGAAAGCCAGTATGCGCGGGTCGAGACCTATGTGGAGCCCCTGTCCAAGATCGTCGTGTTCGGGGCCGTGGGTATCTATCTGACCCGCATGATTTGGCGTCTGGTGAAGGGCCGGCCGGACCGCTGAGGTCCGGAACGACCGTCAGCGGACCCGGCGGAAACGATGAATATCGGCCAGGGCGAAAATTGACAGGCTGATACGGTGTACGGGATTGCCATCAATGGCCAATTCCACGTTCGGTGCCTTGATCCCCGGCTTGGCATGGATCGCCATAATCTGGAATCGCCTTTTCGGCGGCTGCAGCTCCTCGACCCATTCACCCGGTGAAAAATCAATCACGTCGCGCGCCATGATGGCTCCCATTACACCGAAACCGGGACAGGATAAGACAAATCCCAACCGATTGGAACCGCAGAACGCGGTTCACCTTCCCTGGCAGAGTATTGCGGCGCACAAGGATAGTGTTTCACGAAACAGGGATAGCGGGTTAACGAGTTAACCCGCCTGCTCGCCTGCCTTATCACGCGCCCGAACCATGCCGATGGAAATCATCGACATCACGACTTCACCATTCTGATTGATAACTTCGGTCAGTTGCTTAACCGTTCCCATTTCAGGTCGAGAGCGCGAACGCTTCACCTCTTCGATCGTGGCCCGCACCCGCAGGCGATCACCGGGTCGCACGGGCTTCAGCCAGCGCAGACCGTCCAGGCCGGGCGATCCCAGCGAGGTTTCCGGCGACAGCATGTTGTCGACCATCATCCGCATCATGAAACCCGCCGTCTGCCAGCCGCTGGCGACCAGCCCGCCGAAATGGGTCTTGCGCCCCTCCCCCTCATCCAGATGGAAGGGCTGCGGGTCATATTCCCGGGCGAAGGCCACGATTTCCTCCGCCGTGACCAGACGGTCGCCAAATTCCAGCACCAGGCCGGGGGCGTAATCTTCAAGATAGCGCGCGATACGGGTCATGGATCCAAACAGCTCCCGAGAGGTGGGAAACGCGACTGGCTATCAATCACATTTCCCTTCAATTGCAAGACGTTATCACAAGACATCGGGGGATGGTCGTGGCACTATCGACAATCAGAAGGCGGCTCCCGCCCCTCCCTGCCCCAAGCGTTCGAAGGTCACCATGCAAGGCGACGTCACCGTCATCCGTCATCTGAACACCATACTGGTCAACGAGTTGACGGCCATCAACCAGTATTTCCTGCATGCGCGCATGCTGAAGAACTGGGGCTTTCTGCGTCTGGGCAAGAAGGTCTATGACGAATCCATCGGCGAGATGAAGCATGCCGACCTGCTGATCGAGCGGGTGCTGTTTCTGGAAGGGCTGCCGAACCTGCAGGATCTGCACAAGCTGCGGATCGGGGAGGATGTGCCCGAATGTTTCCAGGGCGACCTGGCCATCGAGACCCGCAATCGCAATGAACTGCTGGATGCCATGCAGTATTGCGAGACGGTGCGCGACTATCAGTCCAAGGAGATTTTCCGCCGCATCCTGGAGGATACGGAAGAACATATCGACTGGCTGGAAACGCAGCTGGGTCTGATCGATAAGGTCGGCCTGCAGAATTACCTGCAGGAGCAGATGGGACCGGAATAACCCTTCCGGCACCGCCAAAATTCCCCTGGCCCCTGCCGGGGGGAAAGTTGCTATGGTCGCGGCGCCGGCTCATCCCCGGCGCCGTTCCCATTTCCGCACGGCCATCATGACCACCTGCGCCTCCGCCTCGTCTCCCCTCACCTGGATCGTCATCCTGAACTGGCGCGGGGCGTCCGACACGATCGACTGCATCGACAGTGTGCGAACGCTGACGGGGACGCCCTGGCGGTTGGCCGTCTGCGACAACGCGTCTGGTGACGACTCGCTGGACCGGCTGCAGGCGGCTTTGCGCGACCGGTTCGGCGACCGGGTGCGGGTGATTGACGAAGCGGACGTAGCCGCCACCAGCCCCGACAGCGACATCTATCTGATCCGCAATGCCGGCAATCATGGCTTTGCCGGCGGCAACAATGTCGGCACGGCGCTGGCCCTGCGGGACCCGGCCATGGACAGCGTCTGGGTCCTGAACAATGACACAATGGTCGACCCAGGTTCGCTGGCGGCGTTGCGGGCCCATGCCGACGCCCATCCGAACCAGGGCATCATCGGCTCGACCCTGCTTTATGCGGACCGGCCCGATGTGATCCAGGCGGCGGGGGGCGCGCGCTACAGCCGCTGGACCGGCCTCAGCCATCATCTGGGCTGGAACCGACCGCGGGCGGAGGCGGCGGATTTCGCCGGGCAGCCCATGGATTACATCGTGGGGGCCGCCATGTTCATCCGCCGCGCCTGGCTGGAACAGGTCGGGCTGATGGATCCGGGCTTCTTCCTTTATTTCGAGGAGCTGGATTATTGCCGGCGCGGTCGCGGGCGCTTCGACCTGGGCTACGCCCCCGGCAGCATCGTGCTGCACAAGGAAGGCGGCACCACGGGCGGGCATCGCCACGAAATCAGTCTGCTGGCGGATTTCTACAATCTACGCAACCGCTTGCGCATCACCTGGCGGCATTTCCCCTATGCCATGCCCACCATCCTGGCCGGGCTGGCTGTGACGGCGCTGAACCGGCTGCGGCGCGGTCAGGCCGACCGCCTGCCCATGCTTTGGCGGATTCTGTGGAATTTTCAGCGCATCCGGTACGAAGATGTGCAACGGTCCTGAGCGGTGTCGCGGCATTGCCTGTCGGGATTGAAACGTGCATAAGGTCGTGGCGTCGGCGCGGCCGCCGGCGGCCGCCATGAAGTGCCCGGGGGCGAAGGGGACGGAAAGGGTCGCGACAGGCCGGCTTGCCAACGCCCAGGCCTTTGACAGGAAACGGACATATGCTCCCGCTTCTCCCCTTCGCCGGATAAATTGACATGCATGTGACAAGACTGGCCATCGAGGGCCTGGCGCTGTTGAAACCCGCCCGCTTCGGGGATCATCGCGGCTTCTTCAGTGAAACCTACAATCGACGCCGGTTTGCCGAGGCAACGGGCGTCGATGTGGAGTTCGTGCAGGACAACCATTCCCTGTCGCGCGATGCCGGCACGCTGCGCGGCCTGCATTTCCAGCGACCGCCGTCGGCGCAGGGCAAGCTGGTGCGGGTGGTGCGCGGTGCCGTTCTGGATGTCGCCGTGGATCTGCGCCACGGGTCGCCCACCTTCGGCCGGCATATGGCGGTGGAACTTTCGGCCGACAATGGCGAGCAGCTCTGGATTCCGGCCGGCTTTGCCCATGCCTTCTGCACGCTCGTCCCGGATACGGAATTCGTCTACAAGGTCACGGATTATTACAGCCCGGCCGATGATGGCGGCATCATCTGGAACGATCCCGATCTGGCGATCGAATGGCCCTTCCCGGCCGACCGGCTGACCCTGTCCGATAAGGACGGCAAGCTGCCGCGTCTGGCCGACCTGCCGCCCATTTTCTGATCCGCTATAGCGACCCATTGCTTTGAGAGCCCTGGCATGACCACGCTTTCCCCGAAACTGATCCTTGTCACCGGGGGTGCCGGTTTCATCGGCTCCGCCTTTATCCGCCATGTGGTGGGCGAGCGCGGATGCGCCGTCGTCAATATCGACAAGCTGACCTATGCCGCCAACCTGGAGAATGTCCGGGATGTGAAGGACAGCCCGCTTTATCATTTCGAACAGGCGGATATCTGCGACCGTCCGGCGATCGACGCCATCTTCGCCAAGTACCAGCCCGATGCCATCGTGCATCTGGCCGCCGAAAGCCATGTCGACCGGTCCATCGACGGGCCGGATGCCTTCATCCAGACCAATGTGGTGGGCACGGGCGTGCTGCTGTCGGCGGCCCGCGATTACTGGCAGGGGCTGACCGGCGACAAGGCCGCGCAGTTCCGCTTCCACCATGTTTCGACCGACGAAGTGTTCGGGTCCCTGGGCGAAGAAGGCTTCTTCACCGAGACCACGCCCTACGCACCGCGCTCGCCCTATTCCGCGTCGAAGGCATCCAGCGACCATCTGGTCGACGCCTGGCACCATACCTATGGGCTGCCCGTCGTTCTGACCAACTGTTCCAACAATTACGGCCCCTATCACTTCCCGGAAAAGCTGATCCCGCTGGTCATCTTGAACGCGCTGGAACGCCGCCCCCTGCCCGTTTACGGCAAGGGTGACAATGTGCGCGACTGGCTGTTCGTCGAAGATCACGCCCGCGCCCTGTGGGAGGTGCTGACCCGCGGCCCCGTGGGCGAACGGTTCAATATCGGCGGCAATAACGAGAAGACCAACCTGGAGGTCGTGGAGCGCATCTGCGACATCTTGGATACGCTGCGCCCCGGCCCCGGCAGCCGCCGCGACCTGATCACCTTCGTGAAGGACCGGCCGGGACACGACCACCGCTACGCCATCGACGCCGCCAGGATCCGCCGCGAGCTGGGCTGGGAGCCGAAGGAAAGCTTCGAGACGGGGCTGGAGCGCACGGTGCGCTGGTACCTGGATAATGAATGGTGGTGGGGGCCCTTGCGGGAGGAAGCCCACAAGCGCCGGGGAGAGGGCAAGAAGAATGGCTAAGCGCAAGGGCATCATCCTGGCCGGCGGCTCCGGCACCAGGCTCTATCCCATCACCCTGGGCGTGTCCAAGCAGCTGCTGCCCGTCTATGACAAGCCGATGATCTATTATCCCCTGTCGGCGCTGATGCTGGCGGGGATCACCGACATCCTGGTCATTTCCACCCCGCACGACCTGCCGCAGTTCAGCCACCTGCTGGGCGACGGCTCGCAATGGGGTCTCAACCTGTCCTATGCCGTGCAGCCCAGCCCCGACGGGCTGGCCCAGGCCTTCATCATCGGGCGGGGTTTCGTCGGCAATGACAGTGCCGCCCTGGTGCTGGGTGATAACATCTTCTATGGCGGCGGGTTCGAGCGGCTGCTGGCCAGCGCCCATTCCCGGACAGAGGGGGCGACCGTTTTCGCCTATCATGTCAATGATCCGGAACGCTATGGCGTGGTCAGCTTCGACAGCCAGGGCCATGCCCTGACGATTGAGGAAAAGCCCCGGGCACCGAAGTCGAACTATGCCGTCACCGGCCTCTATTTCTACGACAACAGCGTCCTGGACATCGCCGCCGCCATCAAGCCGTCACCGCGCGGCGAACTGGAGATCACGGACGTCAACAATGTCTATCTTCAGCAGGGCAAGCTGGCGGTGGAGCGCATGGGCCGCGGCTATGCCTGGCTGGATACCGGCACCCATGACAGCCTGGTCGAGGCCACGCATTTCGTACAGACCGTGGAAAAGCGCCAAGGACTGAAGATCTGCTGCCCGGAGGAAATCGCCTATCGCCAAGGCCTGATCACCGCCGAGCAGGTCGAGAAGCTCGCCAAGCCCATGATGAAGAACGATTACGGCCAGTACCTGATGAAGGTGCTGCGCGAA
This sequence comes from Hydrogenophaga intermedia, assembly GCA_943371025.1. GTDB lineage: Bacteria > Pseudomonadota > Alphaproteobacteria > Azospirillales > Azospirillaceae > Niveispirillum. The sequence goes on along the minus strand of CALRTC020000019.1, from coordinate 75,760 downwards.
GCGGCCGCAGGGGATTGAGACCATGAAGCTGCTGGTATTCGGGCGCGACGGACAATTGGCCCGGGCGCTGCGCGACCAGGCCGGCGCCGCCGGGCATGAGGTCGTCTGCCTGGGTCGGGAAAGCCTGTCCATCACCGATGCCGACGCGGTCGCGGCCGCCGTGCGGGCAGAGGCGCCCGATCTGGTGGTGAATGCCGCCGCCTATACCGCCGTCGACAAGGCGGAGAGCGAGCCCGAGGCCGCCTTTGCCGTGAACGGCACCGGCACGCGCAATATCGCGCTGGCCGCCCGGGATGCCGGCCGGCCCTTCATCCATGTCTCCACCGACTATGTCTTCGACGGCGGCGGCGACCGTCCCTGGCGGGAGGATGACCCCACCGGTCCGCTGGGCGTCTATGGTGCTTCCAAGCTGGCGGGCGAACAGGCCATGGCGGAGCTGGGCTTTGACCACAGCGCCGTCCTGCGCACGTCCTGGGTGTTCAGCCCCTATGGCGCCAATTTTGTGCGCACCATGCTGCGCCTGGGCGCGGATCGGCCGGAACTGCGCGTCGTCGCCGATCAGCGCGGGCGCCCGACCGCCGCCCATGACATCGCCGATGCCATCCTGCTGATGGCGCCCCTCGTGGCCGATGGCACAGCCAGCGGCCTTTACCATTTCGGCGGGGCGGAACCCACCACCTGGCACGGCTTTGCCCAGGCCATCTTCGCCGACGCCGCCCGCCATGGCCGGCCTGTGCCGATCGTCCATCCCATCGCCACCGCCGATTATCCGACACCCGCCAAGCGGCCGGCCAATTCCGTACTGGCCTGCGACCGTTACCTGGCCCTGCCGGGTGCAGTGCTGCCGGACTGGCGGGTCGGGCTGGCCCAAGCGGTCGATAGCCTGATCAAGGCGGGCTGAACCTTGCTTTCCCCCGTCAGCTTCTCCCACGACATTTTCACCTCCCAGGTCGTGGGCGGCATCTCCCGCTATTTCACGGAACTGGCCCTGGCCCTGCATCAGGATGGCTGGCCCGTGCATATAGCGGCCGGCGACCATCGCAACCTGCATCTGCGCGACCTGCAGGCATTGCCGACAACGGCCGGGCTGGCCACGGGCCGCTATTCGGCGCAGAGCCGCCTGCCGACGCAGCTCAGGCGGCTTCGCAATGAATTGTGGGCGGCGACACGAACCCCGGCCGGCGGGATTTTCCACCGCACCTATTATCCGCTGATCGACATGATGGGCGGGCGGCGACCGCTGGTGACCACCGTCCATGACATGGTCTGGGAAATGTATCCGGACGAGGCGCGGTCCTTCCCCATCAACAGCAAGCTGAAGCGCAAGGCCGTGGACCGTGCCGATCTGGTGATCGTGCCGACGGAGGCGACGCGCGTCGATCTGTGTGAATTGTGGGACATCCCGACGGGCAAGGTGCATGTCGTGCATCACGGCTTCGCGCCCCTGACGGGCCCCGCCTCCGGCCATGGACCGGCGACGCTGGACGGCCGGCCCTATGTGCTGTTCGTCGGCCGGCGCGGCGGCTACAAGAACTTCGCCAATTTGCTGCGTGGTTACGCGGCCAGCCGGCTGCCGGCGGAAGGCGTGGCGCTGCTCTGCTTCGGGGGTGGCGGGTTCGGTGCCGATGACCATGCTTTGATCGCCGAATGCGGCATCGGCGAGCATGTGCATTGGACCGGCGGTGACGACACGGCCCTGTTCCGCGCCTATCGCGATGCCCTGCTGTTCGTCTATCCGTCGCGGTGCGAGGGCTTCGGCCTGCCCGTGCTTGAGGCCATGGGGGCGGGCTGCCCCGTCGCCCTGGCCGTGGAAGCCGCGGCCCTAGTGGAGGTCGCGGGCGGGGCGGCCCTGACCTATGACGCCGAGAATATCGAGGTCACGGCATCAATGCTGTCGGCCACGGTGGCCGATGATGCCGGCCGCGCCGCCCTGGTCGAAAGGGGCCGACGGCGTGTGGCCGAATTCAGCTGGCGGCGTTGCGCGCGGGAAACCGCGTCACTCTATGCCCAACTGGCATGATGGACAGCGGCGGCCATAGATCGTAGGGTCGCGGCGGATTTGACACCGGCAGCGGACAGGACCGGAGGGAAACAAGTGACCATGGAAGCGCAGACCGCCGCCCGGACGGCCGCCCCCAAGGGGGAAGACGTGATCTATATCGGCGACGTCATCCTGTTCTTCCTGCGCCGCTGGGCCATCTTCCTGGTGGCCTGCCTGGTCATGGCGGCAGGTGCGGTGGGCTATGTCTATCTGGCCACGCCGCTCTACAAGGCGTCGGCCACAGTGGGCCCTTCGACCTCCTCCTCCAACAGCAACAAGGCCAGCAGCCTGAATCTGCCCTTCGGGCTGGGGGCTGCCCTGGGCGATGGTGGCAGTTCCACCCTGCACAAGCAGTTCCTGCAGACGCTCAGCTCCTATGACATCGCGGCCCAGCTCGCCGCCGACAAGGAGATGGGGCCGCGCATCGCGGAACCGGACGACGGCGTGAAGATCACGGCCGGCCTGATGGGGGAGAAGCTGAAGGCTCTGCTGTCCGTCAACAAGCTGCGCAACACGCCGCTGGAGGATACGACCTTCACGGAAGTGACCTTCCTGCACAAGGACCCGGCCTTCGCACAGCAGGTTCTGCAACGCATTTTCGCCATCGCCGACGGCATCATCCGGACCCAGGTGCGGGAAACGAAGACGGCCCAGCGGGAAGCGCTGCTGCGCTCGCTGGAGCAGACAACCAACGCCTATCAGCGCGACGCCCTGGTGAAGAATCTGCTGGAAGTCGAGCATGAGCTGATGACCAGCATGACCGATGCCCCTTTCACCTACCGGGTCATCGAAAGCCTGCATGCGGGTGAACAGCCGGCCTCTCCGCGCCGTCTGCTGATCCTGGCCGGCGCCCTGGTGGCGGGTTTCCTCTTCGCCTTTGCCGTCGTGACGGTGCAGCTGTTCAACGCCTACCGCCACGGCGGCGGCCGCATCCGCTGATACGGGGGCGGCCCCCCGCCTTCATCAGGCCCGGCTGAACCGCACCAGGCGCAGCGGCGGCAGCGTGTTGCAGGCATAGATGCTCAGGGCCACGAAGCCCATGATCCCCAGATTCAAGGGGAACTGGAAGAAGTTCAGGTAGCCGGGCGCCAGCATCTGCAAGGTCAGGAAGATGTAGAAATGGTGGGTGCGGATGAAATCCGCCCCCCGTTCGCGCAGCCGCTTCAGCAGCAGGAAGGCCAGCAGCACGCTGCCCAGATAGGACCAGTCCGTCAGCCCGTTCAGGATGACACCGGGCACCCCGTAATCCGCATAGGCCAGGATGGGCCCGCCAAAGGCCGGCGTATGGCCCTTTTCGGCGAAGCCAGGATAGAACATCTCGTTCAGCAGCGTGGAGCCATAAACGAAGGGCTTGTCCGGCCACAGCGCCCGCGGAATGGCGCCGATGATCTCCGTCGACGCGATCTGTCCATAAAACAGGTCCGTGAGCCCGTTCTGATAGGCCGCGATGAAATAGGCGCTGTTCGAATAATAATCGAAATAGAAGAAGATATCGAGAAGGTCGGCCGACCCGAAATTCAACAGCACGGCCGCCGTCATCACCAGCCCGATGGGCAGCACCATGCCCAGCTTCAGCCTGAACCCATGGATCAGCATGAAGGCGAAGGCGGTGATGGTGTACAGGACCAGATAGCCCTTCGATCCCAGCAGGAACACGACGGGCAGGAACAGCATCCAGGTGGTGATGATGCCGCGCCGGCTGTCGGCCGCCAGCAGTGCCAGGACATAGGACACGGCCAGCAGTGACACCGCCATGGCATAAAAGGCGCCAGCCCCCGTGCGATGCAGCTGATAGCCCGTGCGCGGGCTCATGATCCAGTTCAGCAGGCCGAAGCTCCAGCTGGCAGTCACCACGAAAAACAGCACGAACAGGCCGAAGAACCACAGGGCGCACAGGCGCAGCCGCTCCGGCGCCATGGGATGATAATGGAAGCGGTCGACGAACCCGCCCAGAACGTCGTTCCGCACCAGGAACAGCAGCAGCAGCCCCGCCACCCCCGACCGCAGCGCGAATTGCAGGTTTTCCAGCAGGATCAGATACTGGTACGTGCCGTCGAATATCCCGGCATCGAAATGCACCGACGGCCCTGCAAAAAGCCAGAGCAGGCGGACCGGCAGCAGGGCGAAGACCGTGATCGAATAGGGATTGAGATAGCCGATGCCCAGCAGCCGGCAGAAAAACAGCAGGAACAGCGGCTCCAGGCTGAAATTCACCAGCATGTTGAGTAGGAACAGCGCGTTGTAGAAGGCGTCGATCATGTTCTTGTCCGCCCCGGGCATCCCCGCCGGCCCCAGAGGTCCCCGTTGCCCGGCACGTTAGTGAAGCGGGACGGGAGGGTCAAGCCGCCGCACCGCTGCTTGGAGTCGCGGGCGGAGTCGCAATCATGGCGCCAACGAACCATCCTTGTGAGGTACGGCAAAGGCCATATTCCTGCCCGATTCCGGGCATTTTCTTATGTGCAGATCAGCTTTTCGTCCAGGCCGGCCCCCGGCGGCACAGAACAGTGGTAATCTGTTATAAAGTCGCTTATGTTCGCTTTGGACAGAGTCGTAGGGGTGTCGGATGTACTCTCATCCTCAGCATGGTGGCGGTGAAGAGGTCAAGGAGCTGCGCCGACAGGCCGGTGCTTGGCTGAAGAACCGCCGGACAGAGGTCGGCCTGACCCAGCGTGCGCTGGCGGAGGCTGTGGGCCTGGAATATTACACGATGGTCTCGATGATCGAGGCCGGGCGTGGCCGCATCCCCCCGGACAGCTATCTGGCCTGGGCTTCTGCCCTGCGCATGCAGCCGGCTGAATTCGTGCGGACCCTGATGCAGTTCTACGACCCGATCACGCACGCCATCCTGTTCGGCAATGCCGGTGATGCACCGGCGGCCGACACGGGCGCCGCGACCAGCGGCGCGCCGAAGTTCCGCGTGGTCTGAGCCGGTCGGGCGCCATGGGAGAGATCGTATCCATCCGCACCGCGCAGATAAAGGCCCTCCGGCAGGAGCCGGGTGATGCCATGCTGCGCGAACGTGTGTCGGCCCTGCGGGAACGCCGGGCCGCGTGGGGGCATGCGATCCGCCAACGTCGCATCAATTACGGTTTCAGCACCCGCGATCTGGCACAGGCCATCGGCCTTTCCACCCCGACGCTGATCAGCGCGGTGGAAGCCGGACGTGGCCGTGTGCCGGAAGGCGTGCTGTCGGGCTGGGCTGTTGCCCTGGGGATGGAACCTTCGGAATTCGCAGCCGGTTACCTGGCCGCGTTCGAACCGGATGCCTTCGCCGCCCTGCGCCATGCCCGTGAGGGCCAATCCCGCGAAGAAGGAAAGCCGGCATGAGCGCGTCGGCGGAAATATTCCGTTTCCCTGGCCGTTCGGGTGGCGGCTCCTCTTCTGGCGCCTGGACCAGCCAGGACATCGCCGACATCTATCGTTGCCTGGACCAGTTCGCCCGTCAGGGACTGGTGGTCGAGGCTTCTTCCGGCATGTCGGACGAAGGTGACCCCTGGTTCGCGATTGAGGATGCGTCGTCCGGCGATGCGCTGATCCATATCGCCCGCATCGATGGCTTCATTGTCGTGCATGTGCTGGATGGCGACAGCTGGTCTGGCGACACGCTGCGCGATGCGCTGGCCCAGATCGACATGGGGTCGCTGCTGAGTCTGGCGGGCATCGTCGACGCCCACGGGGCATCCCCGGCGGGCGCTAATGGCGGGGATGATGACCGGGATGGCACCCATGCCTTCCTGCGCATTGTCAGCGCGGTCGTGGCGGTGCTGACGGCGGATGTGATCGCCAACGCCGTCACGCACGAGGCGGCGGCATCGCCCCTGCCCCCGACCGAAGCGGTCAGCGCCAGCGATCACGCTATCGATGCTAACAGCGCCGCCCTGGATTTGCCAGCCGTGGCCGACGCCGGTGCCGTGGCGCATAAGGATAGCCATCAGGCCGCTCCGGCGGACCCGGCCCCCGCGACCGACAGTCAGGTGCATGTGACGATCGTCGCGACCAAGGATGCGGACGTCGTCAGCGTAGCGTCAACCGCGACGGGCCCGGCCGCGCCGGTTGCGATCGCCGCGGTGCATCCCGACGATGTCCTGCCGACCGGTCCGCAGGCGCAGGCCGCCCCCGCGGTCCTGGGCCTTGGCACCGACACTCTGCTGTCCTTCGACATGGGGTCGGAGCATGTGCAGGTGGCCTTCAATGACAATGTCTCCTTCTCCGGCACGGAGAAGAAGGCGGATATGTTCCTTGTCATCCTCGACAAGGATGACCAAACCCTGACCGCGAAGCTTGGGGAATTCGAGGTTGGGCGCGATAGTCTGGTGATCGAAAAATCGAATGGTGACGGCACCTCCAGTGCCATCATCACCGATTTGGGGGCGTTGGTTGCCAACGGCGGTGCAAACCTGACCATCATCGGCCAGTCAACGGTGGAAGTCCACCTGTTGAGCGGGGCCGGTACGCTGGTCACCGGAGGCTGAAACCATGAGTCTAGCAGCAGAAACCACACTCTATGCCGGCAGCAACACGCTGTCTGTGGATGAACTGGCGCTTTACCACGCGATCAATGATCTGCGTGTCGCCAACGGTCTGACGGCGTTGAAGCCCTCCTATGACATGACCGTCATTGCCGGTCAGCATGCGGCGGATTTCGACAATAATGTCGGTTATGCCTCCTGGTCGGCGGTGACCGTGGCGGCGCGCCCGGTGCCGTCGCTGCACTATTGGAGCGACGGACAGTCCTTCCTCAGCGGCGTGCTGGCGCTTGGAACCGGGCTGAAGCTGGTATTGCCGCAGACCATGGCGGAAAATGCCGACGCCGTGCTGGCCGGGTCGCTGCAGACCAATGTGCTGGATACCTGGGTGGCCAATCCCGGCACCTATGCCAACATCCTGTCGTCCAGCTGGGACACGATGGGCGTCGGCATTGATGGCGACATGGTCTATGTCACCTTCGGCAATTACGCCAAGAACACCGATGCCACGGCTGTCGCCGCCATCAGCGGGTCGGCCGCCGGAGAGACCATCCGGTCGACCGCCTGGGCCGACAATATCAGTGGCCTGGGGGGCAACGATGTTTTCGTCTCCCTGACCAATGGTGACAGTATCGATGGCGGCACCGGCACCGACCGCGTCACCCTGTCGGGTACAGCGGCGACCTACAAGATCACTGCGACAGTGCAGAACGGTCAGCTTGGTGCTGTCATCACCGGCGGCAGCGAGGGCGAAATTCACGTCCACAATGTCGAATATATCCAGTTCTCCGACCGGATCATCGACAGCAGCAGCTGGGGGGAAAACCTGACCAGCGTGCATTTCGATGCCGGCTACTACGCCAGGACCAACCTGGATGTGGCCGGGGCGGTGACGGCCGGGGCCTTTGCCACGGTGGGCGACCATTTCTGGTCCTTCGGCAAGGTCGAAGGGCGCGACCCCGCCGCCTTCTTCGACACCGATTATTATCTGGCTCACAATCCGGATATCGCCCAGGCCGTCGCAAGTGGCGCGGTCAAAAGCGCCTTTGACCATTATCTGCTGTTCGGGCAGTTCGAAGGCCGCAACCCCAATGCCTATTTCGATACGGCCGATTATCTGAAGCTGAACCCCGACGTGGCCTCGGCCATTGCCGCGGGTCAGATCGGGTCTGCCATCGACCATTATCTGACCTTCGGCCGCTATGAAGGCCGCCTGGCGACGGACGATTTCAGCGAATCCTACTATCTGTCGCATAACCCGGATGTCGCGGCGGCTGTGACGGCGGGTGCCTTCGACAGCGGGTTCACCCATTACCGTCTGATCGGCCAGATCGAAGGCCGCCTGCCGTTCGACGCGTCGCTGGTCGGTTGACCGCCGCGGCCATCCGTCATCCCGTCGCTTGCGTGTCGCTGAACCGGTAGCCGATGCCGGGTTCGGTCAGGATGATGGCTGGATTGTTCGGCTCCGCCTCGATCTTCTGGCGCAACTGCCGGATATAGACACGCAGATACTGCACCTCTTCCGCCTGGGCCGGTCCCCAGACCTGTTCCAGGATCTGGCGATGGGTCAGGATGCGACCGGCATGGCGGGCCAAGAGGTGCAGCAGGTCGAATTCCGTCGGCGACAGATGCAGGCGTTGCCCGCCCTTGCGTACCTGGCGGGTTACCAGATCAATCTCCAGATCGCCGGCCTGCACCACGGGCCGGCCGCCCACCTGCTGGATGGCATGGCGCTGGGCCGTGCGGATGCGGGCCAGCAATTCGCCCTCGCTGAAGGGCTTGGTGACATAATCGTCGGCGCCCAGATCCAGGGCCGTCACCTTGTCCTGTTCCCGGTCGCGGGCCGACAGGACGATGATGGGCACGGGCCGTTCCCGTTTCAGGGCCGGGATCAGGTCCAGCCCCTCCATATCCGGCAGGCCCAGATCCAGCAGGATCAGTTCCGGCAGGGCCTGCCGGGCCAGTGCCAGGGCGTCGGCCCCCGACACCGCCTCCACCACCTCCCAGCCCTGGGGCGTGACGATGGTCTTCAGCAGGCGGCGGATGGCACCCTCATCCTCGACGATCAGCAGCCGGTGCGGTCTGGTCATGCCCTTCAGCCTTCCATGGTCAGCAGGGTGCCACGCGGATCGACGGGCAGCGTGATGTCGAAGCAGGCGCCCTGGGCACCATCATCGCGGTCGCCCGCGCGGATGGTGCCCCCCATGGCTTCCACGAAACCGCGGGCGATGGCAAGTCCCAGACCGGTCCCGGCCTGACGATGGTCGCGCGCTTCCACCCGAAAGAACTTGTCGAACACCTTTTCCCGCAGGTCGGGCCCAATGCCGGGGCCCCCGTCCATGACCGACAGGCGCACATGCGCCGCCTGTCGCTGTGCCCGGATCACAACCTTGCTGCCCGCCGGGGCATATTTGGCAGCATTGTCCAGCAGATTGAACAGCACCTGTTCCAGCAGCAGATGATCACCGCGTACCAGGGGCAGGTCGTTGGCCAGCGTAACCGACACGACATGCCCCGCCAGGATGGGTGCCGCCCGGCGGACGGCACCGGACACGACATCGGCCAGATCGATCGGTTCCCGCTTCAGGTCCAGCGCACCTGCCTCCAGCCGCGTCATATCCAGCAGGTTGCGTACGAACCGGCCCATCCGCTCGCTTTCCGCCAGGGCGGTATCCAGCAGCGCTTCGCGCGTGTCGGGGTCCCCGCCACCGCGCTTCAGGCTGCCGACAGCACCGATGATGGCGGCCAGCGGTGTGCGCAGATCATGGGAGAGGGAGGTCAGCATGGCCGCGCGCAACCGCTCCGTCTCGCTTTCCAGCTTGGCCTGGTCGATGACGCGGACCAGCTTCACCCGCTCGATGGCCACGGCCACCTGGTCCAGCAGCGCGTCCAGCAGGCGCCTGTCGTCCGGCGTCAGCAGCGGGCCACCACCCGCATCGTCATTGCCGATCCCGGCCACGGCCACCGTCGATCGATCAGTGCGCAGCGGCAGGTACAGCAGCGGCGCCCCCGGCAGCGTGGCCGCCCCCCGCCCGGCCGGCTTGCCATGTTCGAAGGTCCACAGCGCCGCCGCGCGGTCTGCCTCTGATATATGGTCATCGGGTGGATAGGCGGATGCCAACGCCAGCCCCTCCCCACTGTCATCCGGCAGCAGCAGCACGACGCGCAGCTTCAGCATCAGCGCGATCTGGTGGCAGGCGGCCCAGGACAGATCATCCAGATCGCCGATGCCGGCCAGCTTGCTGGCAAAGGCTGACAATTGCGCCGTGGTGCGGGCGCGGGCCCGTGCAATGTCGGCCTGTTCGCGCACCCGTGCCGTCAGCCGGCTGGTCAGCAGGGCCACGGCCATGAAGAAGCCCAGCGCCCAGATATTGGACGGGTCGCGGATGGTGAAAGTGTAGAGCGGCGGCAGGAAGAAGAAATTATAGGCAGCCACGGCCAGGAACGCCGTGTAGAGCGCCGGCACGAAGCCATAAAGAACAGCGCTGCCCAGCACGGCCATCAGGAAGACCAGGCTGATATTCTGCACCCCCAGCCAGTCGTCGACCAGCACGCCCGTGCCCAGCGCCAGGGCCGTGAACAGGGTGGAGATCAGATAGGGCCGCCATTGCCCGCGCGGCCGCCCCGCCGCGCGGGCGGGCGGGCGGCGGGCGGCATTGCCGTCGGGGTCGGCCTGCTCGCCGGCGATGACATGGACGGAAATCCCCTCCGCCCGGCGCAGCAGATCATGCACGACGGACCCATGCAGCAGCTCGAACCAGCGCGACCGCTGCGACTTGCCGATGACGATCTGGGTGATGTTGTTGGTCTGGGCAAAGGTGATGACCCCGTCCGACACAGTCTGTCCGGGCAGGGTCAGCGCATCGGCGCCCAACTGCTCGGCCAGACGCAGGGCCTCGGCGATGCGGTCGCGCGCGGCCTCGTCCAGCCGCTGGTGCCGCGCCGTCTCCACATAGACGGCGGTGAACGGCGCCTTCAACCGGTCCGACATGCGCTTGGCATAGCGAACCAGCCCGCCCGTGCCCGGATCGTCGGAAATGCAGACCAGGATACGCTCCCCCGCCGCCCAGGGGCCGGCGATGGCGTGGCTGCGCATGTAATTGACCATCTGGTCATCGACACGCTGGGCCGTGCGGCGCAGCGCCAGTTCGCGCAGGGCCGTCAGATTGCCGGGGGAGAAGTAATGTTTCAGCGCCCGCTGCGCCTGATCGCGGACATAGACCTTGCCCTCCCCCAGCCGCTTGATCAGGTCGGACGGGGTCAGGTCCACCACCTCCACCTCGTCGGCACTGTCGATGACCTGATCGGGCACGGTTTCCCGCACGCGGATGCGGGTGATGCGGGCGACAATGTCGTTCAGGCTTTCGATATGCTGCACATTCAGTGTGGTCAGCACATCGATGCCGGCGTCACGCAGTTCCTCCACATCAGAATGGCGCTTGGCGTGCCGGCTGCCGGGCGCATTGGTGTGGGCCAGTTCGTCTACCAACACCACCTTTGGCCGCCGGGCCAGCAGCCCGTCCAGGTCCATCTCCAGCAGGTCCTGACCGCGATAGGCGACGGGTTTGCGCGCAAACACCTCCAGCCCCGTAAGCAGGGCCAGCGTCTCCGCCCGTCCATGGGTTTCCACCACGCCGACAACCACATCAACGCCCTCTGCCTTCATGGCATGGGCCGTGCGCAGCATCTCATAGGTCTTGCCGACGCCGGGGGCGGCGCCCAGAAAGATCTTCAGCTTGCCCCGCCGTTCGGCCGCCGCCGCCTGCAGCAGGGCATCGGGGGACGGACGGCGGTCATCATCGGCACTGGGCGGCATGGGCACCTGTCGGGCGTCGGGACATGGATCATAGCGGGGAAAAACGGAACCGTCGCGGTCGGGGCACAAGCCGGCGACCGCGACGGGCTCCGCAGTTCAGGTCAGTGTTTCAGCGCATCCAGGGCCAGGTTCAGGCGCAGGACATTCACCCGCGCCTCCCCGATCAGGCCCAGCAGCGGCGGTTCGACCTGGGCATCGACCAGACGCTTCACCACGGCTTCGTCCATGCCGCGGGCAGCGGCGACGCGCGCCACCTGATAATAGGCCGCGGCGGGGGAGATATGGGGGTCAAGCCCGCTGCCCGATGTCGTGACCAGATCGACGGGCACCGCGTGTCCCTCTTGCGCACCCAGCCGCTCGGCGTCCTTCTTCACCCGTTCGATCAGTGGCGCGGCCGTGGGGCCCAGATTGGACCCGCTGGACGCGGCGGCGTCATATCCCGTCCCCGCCGCCGACGGGCGGGGCCAGAAATAACCTTCGCCCGTGAAATTCTGGCCGATCAGGTCGGACCCGATGATGGTGCCGTCGCTGCTCCGGATCAGGCTGCCGTCTGCCTGCGCCGGGAACAGCCCCTTGGCCACCCCCGTCACCAGCAGCGGATAGGCAAAGCCGCAGAGCAGCGTGAACAGGGCCGTCAGCACCAGGGCCGGGCGTATCTGCTTCAACATTTCCATATGCTCCTTACGCCAGACCGACAGCCGTGACGGCCATGTCGATCAGCTTGATCCCGATGAACGGCACGATCAGCCCGCCCACGCCATAGACCAGCAGGTTGCGCGACAATTGGCTGGCCGCCGACCGCGCGCGGTAGGTGACACCCTTCAAGGCAAGCGGGATCAGGGCGATGATGATCAGCGCGTTGAAGATGATGGCCGACAGGATCGCCGACTGCGGCGTGGACAGGCCCATGATGTTCAAGGCCCCCAGCGCCGGGTAAAGACCCGCGAACATGGCCGGGATGATGGCGAAATACTTGGCCACATCATTGGCGATGGAGAAGCTGGTCAGGGCCCCGCGCGTCATCAGCAGTTGTTTGCCGATGGATACGATCTCGATCAGCTTGGTCGGATCGCTGTCCAGATCGACCATGTTGCCGGCCTCTCGGGCCGCCTGCGTGCCGGTGTTCATGGCCACACCGACATCGGCCTGGGCCAGCGCCGGGGCATCGTTGGTGCCGTCGCCGCACATGGCGACCAGTCGCCCATCGGCCTGTTCCTTGCGGATCAGGGCCAGCTTGTCCTCCGGCGTGGCCTGGGCCAGAAAATCATCCACCCCGGCCTCGGCAGCGATGGCGGCAGCGGTCAGGGGGTTGTCGCCGGTAATCATCACCGTGCGGATGCCCATGCGGCGCAGTTCGGCAAAACGGTCGCGGATGCCACCCTTGATGATATCCTTCAACTGCACGACGCCCAGCACCCGGTCGCCGCGCGTCACAGCCAGCGGCGTACCGCCTTCCTTGGCGATACGATCGGCGATGGCATCCAGTTCCGGCAGCCGCACCGTCCCCGTGCCGCGCAATTGCGCGACATGACGCAGCACGGCATCCACGGCCCCCTTGCGGATAGGCACACCGTCAATATCCACCCCGCTCATCCGCGTCTGCGCGGCAAAGGGCACGAAGATGGCGCGGGCCGGGCTCAGGTCCGGCTGGCGCAGCCCGTGCCTGTCCTTGGCCAGCACGACGATGGACCGCCCCTCCGGCGTTTCATCCGACAGGCTGGACAGTTGCGCCACCTCCGCCAGTTCCCGCTCCGACACGCCGGGCAGGGGCAGGAAGGCGGTGGCGTGGCGGTTACCCAGCGTGATGGTGCCCGTCTTGTCCAGCAGCAACGTGTCCACATCGCCCGCCGCCTCCACCGCGCGCCCCGACGTGGCCAGCACGTTGAAGCGGACCAGACGGTCCATGCCGGCAATGCCGATGGCCGACAGCAGGGCGCCGATGGTGGTGGGGATCAGGGTGACGAACAGGGCCACCAGCACCACCACCGGCACCGACCCGCCGGCATAGGCGGCAAAGCCGGGGATGGAGATGACGGCCAGCAGGAAGATCAGGCTGAGCCCCACCAGCAGCAGGTTCAGCGCGATCTCGTTGGGCGTCTTCTGCCGTTCGGCCCCCTCGACCAGGGCGATCATCCGATCCAGGAAGGTGGAACCCTGGGCCGCGGTGATGCGCACGATGATCCGGTCGGACAGGACGCGCGTGCCGCCGGTCACGGCCGACCGGTCACCGCCGCTTTCGCGGATCACGGGCGCGCTTTCGCCCGTGATGGCGCTTTCATCCACGGTAGCGATGCCCTCGATGATCTCCCCATCGCTGGGGATCAGGTCACCGGCCTTGACCACGACCAGATCCCCCACGGCCAGATCGGCGGCCGGGACGGAAATCGTGCCCTCTGCCAGCGACGACCCGATCAGGCGATTGGCCAGGGTCTGGGTGCGGGTCTGGCGCAGGCTGGCCGCCTGGGCCTTGCCGCGCCCCTCTGCCACCGCCTCGGCGAAGTTCGCGAACAGCACCGTGAACCACAACCACAGCACGATCTGCAGCGTGAAGCCAATGTTCCCCGCCTCCGTCGCCAGATCACGCAGCAGCAGCACGCTGCTGAGTGTCGCAACGATGGCAACCAGGAACATGACGGGATTACGCACCAGCACGCCGGGATGCAGCTTGGCATAGCTGGCGCGGATGGCCGGCCCCAGGATGGCGGGGTCCAGCAGGGAGGTGCGGGCCAGCCTTTTATTGCCATGGCCCGTGATGATTTCTGCGTTTCGCATGGAATTTCTCCGGTCGCTCATGGGGTCACGGCGGCAATCAGCATCAGATGCTCCACCACCGGGCCCAGCGACAGGGCGGGGAAATAGGTCAACCCGCCGACAATCAGGATCACGCCCACCAGCAGCCCGACAAACAGGCCGCCCGTGGTGGGAAAGGTACCGGCCGAAGTCGGGACCAGCCGTTTGGCCGCCAGCGACCCGGCCGCCGCCAGCATCGGCACGATGATGAAGAAGCGGCCGACGAACATGGCGATCGCCAGGGTCACCGTGTACCAGCCATTGGTGGCGGTCAGCCCGGCAAAGGCGCTGCCATTATTGGCCGCGGCCGACATGTAGGCATAGAAGACTTCCGAGAAGCCGTGCGGCCCCGCATCCTGGATGCCCGACAATCCCGCCGGAATGGCGACGGCAATCGCGGTCAGGATCAAGATCATGGCCGGCATGGCCAGGATGGACAGCACGACCAGCTTGATTTCCCGGGCTTCCAGCTTTTTGCCGACATATTCGGGCGTGCGGCCCACCATCAGGCCGGCCACGAACAGGGTGATGATGGCCATCAGCAGCATGCCGTACAGCCCGGCCCCCACGCCGCCGACAATGATCTCGCCCAGCGCCATGTTGATCATGGGCACCATGCCGCCCAGCGGCATGAAGCTGTCATGCATGGCATTGACGGCGCCACAGGACGCGGCCGTGGTGATGACGGCGAACAGGGCGGACAGGGCCGCACCGAACCGCACCTCCTTGCCCTCCATGTTGCCGGCCATCTGGTCGATATGGAAACCGGCGAACAGCGGATTGCCCCCGGCTTCCGCCCAATAGGTGAGCGCCACGCCAGCGATGAACAGCACGCCCATGGCGGCCAGGATGGCCCAGCCCTGGCGCTCATCGCCCACGGCCCGGCCGAAGACATTGGTCAGGGCCGCGCCAATGGAAAAGATCAGCACCATCTGCAGCAGATTGGACAGCGCCGTGGGGTTTTCGAACGGATGGGCCGAATTGGCATTGAAGAAGCCGCCGCCATTGGTGCCCAGCATCTTGATGGCCAACTGGCTGGCGACCGGACCTTGGGCAATAGTCTGCTGGGCCCCTTCCACCGTGGTGGCCATGGTATAGGCGTCGAAATTCTGCGGCACGCCCTGCCAGACGAAGAAGATCGCGGCGATGATGCTGAGCGGCAGCAGCACGTAAAGGGTCGCGCGCGTCATATCGACCCAGAAATTGCCGATGGTCCGTGCCGATTTGCGCGCAAAGCCGCGCACCAGCGCCAAAGCCAGGGCAATGCCTGTCGCCGCCGACAGGAAGTTCTGCACGGCCAACCCCGCCATCTGGGTCAGATACCCCATGGTGCTTTCGCCGGCATAGGACTGCCAGTTGGTGTTGGTGACGAAGCTGACGGCCGTGTTGAAGGCCAGTTCCGGTGGTACGCCGGCCAGCCCCTGCGGATTCAGCGGCAGCAGCGCCTGCCCCCGTTGCAACCCGTACAGCAGCAAGGTACCCGCCAGGTTGAAAACGAGCATGGCGACCGCGTAGGTCAGCCAATGCTGCTCCGCCCGCTCATCCACCCCGGCCAGCCGATAAAAGCCGCGTTCCAGCGGCCGGACCAGCGGGGAAATCAGGGTTCGTTCGCCATTGAAAATGCGCGTCATGAAGCCGCCAAGCGGCCGGGTGACGGCGATGATGATCGCGGCGAACAGCGCGATCTGCATCCAGCCGATCAAGGTCAAGTCGGGTTTCTCCGATGGCCGGCGGCGCTCAATAGCGCTCGGGCCGGCACAGGACATGAAGGAGATAGAGTGCCAGGCCAACGGCCGTGCCCAGGCCCAGGATCAGATCGACCATGGCGTCACAGCCCCTCGCAGCCATAGGCATAGGCGATGCCGGTCGCGAACAGCACCAGCACCAGCAGAATCAGGATGAGATCGAGCATCAGCGCCCCCTCTTGCCACCCGCGCGACAACCCGCACGGCAGGGGCCCATGGGACGGCAAAGGCGCATAAAGGTTCGCGGGGGAAGCGCTGGCACCGGCATAAAAAAACGTTTATGGCCGGGAGGGCGGGTGCAGCAGAAAGGCAAAGGGCACGGCCGCCAACGGCGCCACGCCCTTCGAGAAACCCCAACAAAATCAGGTTGGTGCCCGCTGCCGGACTCGAACCGGCACGCCGTTACCGACAAGAGATTTTAAGTCTCTGGCGTCTACCATTCCGCCAAGCGGGCATCGACCTGGGCGTGGACCCTAGCCGATAGCGCCCGGTCGATGCAAGCCTATGCTGGGTTGCAGGACCGGGCATAAGGGCCGACCGCGGACACTTAACGCTCAGGCACCGGCAGCGCTGCCGCCGGTATTCAGGGCCGGCTTTCCGCCACCCTTCACGGCCAGCCCGTGACCATCCTTCTCATCCTGCTTGCGTTCCTGTTCCACCTGCGCGGGGTCGCGGATCAGGCCGTCCTTGCGGCGGTCGGTCAGGCGCAATGTTTCCTTCCACATTTTCTCATCGTCGGAGACGGCCCCTTTCTCCACATCCATCAGCTTCTCGCCCAGACCGGACGCTTCCAGTGTCAGGTCGGCCCCGGCCAGGGTGAAGCCTGTGGCCTGATCGATCTTTGCTGCGGCGTTCAGCAGGTTCTGGCTGGCCTTGTCGGGGTCCATGCCGGCATTGACCTGCTTGTACCAACCTTCCGTCGCCTTGCCATGTTCCAGGAACTGCACATCGGAAACCAGCTTCTTCAGCTTTTCCGACAGGTCGGGATTCTGCTTCAGCGCATCCAGTACCTGCTGGCGGCGGGGATCATCGGCGTCGACATCGATCTCCCCCTTGTCCAGCTTGAAGTCGATGGGCGGGACGGCGCGGATGCCGGCCACGCCAAGGGCGATCTGCAATTCCGACCCCAGGGCCGCGCGGTCGGTCGCCACCGACTCCTCACTGGGCAGCACCAGCTCCAGGCTGCCCAGGCTGCCATTGGCGGGCGGAGCCGTGCCGGTGACGCCGCCCGCTGCACCAGTGGTGGGGTTGGTCGTCGAACCGCTGGTGCCGGTGACACCGTTGGCGGCGGCCTCCCTGGCCTTGCGCGCCTTTTCCGCTTCCTCTGCCGCCACACCCGGGCGGGTGCCAAGTATGGCCGATGGCAGGACCGTCGTGGATTTATTCGTGATCTGCATGCCGTTCATCCTTGCCACTGGGCAGGAATTGCCGGGTCGTCGGCAGGCTTTGCCTGTCGGTACGCCGGGCATTGGCGGGGTGGTGACCCGGAATCCAGCGGCTTTCCCCGCTTTTCGCCTTGTCCTGGATGCCATGGGCAGGACCGGGTCAAGCCGGATGATGCAAAACGCCTGCCAGCTTGACAGCCGCCGGCCGGCCCCCCACATCGGTTCCATGACCGATGCACAGATCATGCGCCTGATCACCGGGCTGGCGGTGCTGGTGCTGCTATGGCCCGCCATCCGCCGCCTGCCGCGCGACGGCATGCTGGCGAAGATCGCCCTGTGGCTGGCAATCTTCGCAGGCCTGGGCCTGTTCTATCAGGCGTTCGGACCGTTCTGAACCAACACGCTCATGATTTATTGAGCGTGTTGGCACGGCGGCGGCCGGCGCCTGAGGGGGCGCAAAGTCACGTCGCCGGCGGCGTGCCCTGTGGGCGGGGACGGCGGCGCTTGCGCCACTTCTCCAGCAGCACGTCGAACGGCTTCAGCAGCCGGTCCTGCAGGCCCGGATCGCCTTCCAGCTTGCCATAGACGAAGGCCCCGGCCTCCAGCGTCGACACGCTTTCGCGGCGCGGTTCCTTGCGGACATTGCCGTAGGCGGAGCGGAAATCCGGGTGGATGACAATGCGGCGCAGCTTCAGCAGCCAGGCATTGCGCCACCACAGCGTCTTGGCCTGGGCCCAGGTGCCATCGATCAGGACGATGCCTTCCAGATCGGCCAGGATCAGGTCGCTTTCCGGCGACACGTCCTTGCGGCCGAACACGGCGATGCCGCCGCGCGGCACCTTGGCCACTTCTTCCTTGCTGCCCATGAACAGCACGCCCCAGCGCTTGGGGTCCACCTGCCGGCCCAGCGCCTTGGTCAGGCTGGGCCAGGACAGGCCGATCTTGACGACCGCCCCCTCAATCTGGCCGGACAGCAGCCGAGCCGTGCCCAGCTCCACATCCTGTTCCTGCGGATGCATCAGGATCAGCAGTTTCAGGCGCGTGCGCTGTGGCACCAAAGCGGCGCACAGGCACAGATCTTCGGCCTTGCCGCAGGTGGTGCAAGGGGGTGGCGGGGCCGGCGGCGGGGGAAGGATCAGGTCGTCTTCATTCATGGTGACGGGGACCATAGCCGATCCCGCGCAAGTTTGGCAGGGGGCAAGGGCGCAAACCCGCCATGGCCGGGACCGGGGTCGCGCCCCCCTATTGGCGACGGGCCCCGGTCCCGGATACCATGGACCAAAGCCCCCGCAGGAACAGGAACCAAACATGACGATCCGGGACGCCAGTGACGCGGACGCCGCCGCCATCGCCGCCATCTACAACCATGCCGTGGTCCACACGACCGCCATCTGGAACGACGCCCAAGTCGATGCTGCCAACCGCGTCGCCTGGATGGGTGACCGGCGCCGGCTGGGCTATCCCGTGCTGGTTGCGGTGGATGATGGCGGCGACGTCGTGGGCTATGCCTCCTTCGGCGACTGGCGGGCCTTCGACGGCTATAAATACACGGTGGAACATTCCGTCTATGTCCGGCATGACCGCCGCGGCGGCGGCATCGGGCGGTCCCTGATGCTGGCCCTGATCGAAAGGGCCCGCGCCATCGGCAAGCATGTCATGGTCGCCGCCATCGAGGCCGGCAATGAAGGCTCCATCGCCCTGCATCTGTCGCTGGGATTCCAGCGCACCGGCCTGATGCCGCAGGTGGGCACGAAGTTCGGCCGCTGGCTGGATCTGGCCTTCCTGCAATTGCAGCTGGACCCGGCCCCCATGCCACCACGCCAAGCCTGACCCCAAGCCGGCGGATTTGCGGGCCGGGGGGCCGATCGTGTAGAGTTTCGCCTTTCAGACATTCCGGGGCCGAATGATGCGGCCCCTTCCAGGTTGAAAGCACCAGAACGTGATGACCCAGGCCGATACCGCCGACGAATACGAAGACAGCCGCACCATCAAGCTGCACAAGCCCGAAGATTTCGCAGGCATGCGCGTTGCCGGCCGGCTGGCCGCCGCCACGCTGGACTATATCACCCCGTTTGTGGTGCCGGGTGCGGTGACGGAGGAACTGGACGACAAGATCCTGCAATTCGTCCTGGATAATGGCGGCAAGTCGGCCACCATCGGCTACAAGGGCTATACCAAGGCGTCCTGCATCTCCATCAACCATGTCGTTTGTCACGGCATTCCGGGGCCCAAGCGGCTGGTCAATGGCGATATCGCCAATATCGACGTCACCGTCATCGTCGATGGCTGGTTCGGCGATACCAGCCGCATGTACATGGTCGGCGATGTGCCCCTGAAGGCACGGCGTCTGGTCGATGTGACCTATGAAGCCATGATGCGCGGCATTTCGGTGGTAAAGCCGGGCGCCACGCTGGGCGACATCGGCTACGCCATCCAGTCCTATGCCGAAAGCTTCCGTTTCTCCGTCGTGCGTGATTTCTGCGGCCACGGGCTGGGCCGTGTGTTCCACGACGCGCCATCCGTGCTGCATTACGGCCAGAAGGGCCGGGGTGCCGTGCTGGAAGAAGGCATGTTCTTCACCATCGAGCCGATGATCAATGCCGGCCGGTACGAGGTGAAGGTCCTGTCCGACGGCTGGACCGCCGTGACCAGAGACAAGAGCCTGTCGGCCCAGTTCGAACATTCCATCGGCGTCACCAAGGATGGATTCGAGATATTCACCCTGTCGCCGGCCGGCTTCACCAAGCCTCCCTACGCGTAATTAGCCACCCCCTCTTCCCGTCTGGCATCACTCCCGCTCCGCTGATACACTTGTAGGCAAGTGAGCAGCGGGGGTCATGCACATCATGGCTGTGGGGCGATGACAGGGAAGCGGACGGGACGCGCACAGCGGCTGGACGAAATGTCGGTGCCGCCGCCGGGCGGGGAGGATGACCTGCTGGCCAGCCTTCTGGCCCGTGGTGGCGATGCGCCGCCCCGCCCGAAGGCACCCCCCATGCCCGCCGCAGAGACCGCGGAGGGGGAGGAGGGCAAGCCGCATTACCACGGCCACCGCGACCGGCTGCGCCAGCGCTTCATCCAGTCCGGACCCGACGCGCTGCAGGATTACGAGATGCTGGAACTGCTGCTGTTCCAGGCCATTCCCCGTCGCGACGTGAAGCCGTTGGCCAAGGAGCTGCTGACCGCGTTCGGCAGCCTGTGGGCCGTGACTCAGGCAACGCCGGACGCGCTGAAGGCCCGCTTCGGTTTTTCCGACGCCACCGTGGCCCATATCCGCATCGTCGGCGCCATCGGCCTGCGCATGGCGCGCCAGCAGGTGATCGGACAGCCCATCCTGTCCTCCTGGCAGAAGCTGCTGGATTACTGCGCCGGGGCCATGGCGCATGAACCGGTGGAACAGTTCCGGCTGCTGTTCCTGGACCGCAAGAACACCCTGATCGCGGACGAAGTGCAGCAGCGCGGCACCATCGACCACACGCCCGTCTATCCGCGCGAGGTGGTGCGCCGGGCGCTGGAACTGGGGGCGGCAGCCATCATCCTGGTCCATAACCATCCCAGCGGCGACCCCACACCCAGCCGCGCCGATATCGACATGACCAAACAGATCGTATCCGCCGCCACGGCCTTGGGCTTGGTCATCCATGACCATGTCATCATCGGCAAGGGCGGGAAATATGTCAGCTTCAAGAGTGCGGGGCTGATGTAATCACCCCGCCTCGTCCTTGACCGCCAGCATGGCCAGGGCCGCCACCAGCATCGACGCGCCGCCCAGCACCAGGGCCCAGATGGCCTGCCCACCCAGCAGCGCACGCAGCACGGCACCCAGGATGCTGGCGGCCAGGACCTGCGGCACCACGATGAAGATGTTGAAGATGCCCATATAGACGCCCATCTTCGCCGCCGGCACGGCGCCCGACAGGATGGAATAGGGCGAGGACAGGATCGACGACCAGGCAAAACCGACGCCGATCATGGGCAGCCACAGCAGCGACGGGTCGTGGATCAGCGGAAACGACATCAGCCCCGCCCCACCCAGGCACAGACTGAACATATGCGCCCCGCGGCGGCCGATACCCCGGGCGATGATTGGCAGCAGGAAGGCAGCGATGGCGGCCACGCCATTATAGACGGCGAACAGCAGCCCCACCCAGTCGGCCCCGTCATTATAGGCCTGGCTGGCCGTATCGCTGGACCCGTAATGATAGGCGGTGACGGCCGAGGTGGTATAGATCCACATGGCGAACAGGGCGAACCAGCTGAAGAACTGCACCACGGTCAGCCGGCGCATGACGGCAGGCATGGCGAACAGATCCTCCATCACCTCCGAAAAGCCGTTCTGGCCCTTGCCCGCGCGCTTCAGCCCCGCCTGGACCAGCAGGGCCAGGCCGAAGCCGATCAGGCCGGCACCCAGGATATAGACTTCCTTCTCCAGCCCCGCTGCCCCGACCAGGATCGTGATGACCACACCCAGGATCAACGACAGCAGCCCGTCACGCTGGAACCGACCCGCATCGCGGTCGGCGCGCGCCACCGGTTCCGTCCCCCGCTGGGCCAGACGTGCGGCCTCGAACGCGGCCATCTGTGCGGGCGAATATTCCCTGGTGGACAGCACGGTCCACAGCACGGCCAGGAAAATGGCCGCCGCCCCCACATAAAAGGCGATATGCACGGTCAGCGGCACATGTCCGGGGGCGGCCGTGTTCTCCATCCCGAACCCGTGCGACAGAATCCAGGGCAGGGCCGAAGCACCCACGGCACCGACACCGATGAAAAAGCTCTGCGCGGCGAAGCCCGTCATCCGCTGTTCATCGGGCAGCAGGTCGCCGACAAAGGCGCGGAACGGCTCCATGGTGACGTTGATGGACGCGTCCAGGATCCAAAGCATGGCCGCCGCGAACCACAGCGCCGGGGAGGAGGGCATGATCAGCAGCGACAGGGTGACCAGGATGGCGCCCGCCAGGAAGTAGGGCCGCCGCCGCCCCAGCCGGCCCCAGGTCTTGTCCGACATATGGCCAATCACGGGCTGGACCAGCAGGCCGGTCAGCGGGGCCGCCACCCACAGGATGGCCAGATCATCAATATTGGCGCCCAGGGTCTGGAAGATGCGGCTGGCATTGGCGTTCTGCAGGCCGAACGCCACCTGAATGCCCAGGAAGCCGATGGACATGTTCCAGATCTGGATAAGACTCAGCCTGGGCTTCTGCATTCCCTCAACCCCTCCCCCGAACAACGCTTATCTTCTTTGCAGCGGACCATGCGGGGGGTGGCCTGCCCCGTCAACGGGGGGAGGGGTTGAATACGTAGTCAGTCCGCCGCACGTAAGGCTTTGTTCGCAATTGCGAAATGGCTTAGGCTGAATCTTTGCCCTTTATGCCGAGGACATGATGCAGCATCCCGCCCTTGCCCGCCGCACCCTTCTTTCCGGCGGCAGCGCCGTCCTGACGGTGGGCCTGCTGGGCGGGTGCGCCACCGGCCCGCGTGCCGACAAGGCGGTGTCGAAGGTCGCGGGCCCCGTGCTGTCCCTGACGCCGCCGCGCATCAGTGCCGATCGCATCACCCAGATCACCGTCTGTACCCGCCCCTTCCGCCCGCAGGGGCCGCGGATCGAGCGGGAACGGCTGGGCGACAAGGATATCGTGCATCATTACGGCCATGGTGGGTCGGGCTGGTCGCTGTCCTGGGGGTCCGCCACCATCGCCACCGATCTGGCCATGCGCACGGGCGCGCGGGAGATTGGCGTCATTGGCTGCGGCGCCATGGGGCTGACCACCGCCGTGCAGCTGCAGCGGGCCGGCGCCAAGGTCACCATCTATGCCAGGGACCTGCCGCCGCAGACCCGGTCGTCCCTGGCGACGGGCGTCTGGTCGCCCGACAGCCGCATCTGCCTGGAACAACACGCGACACCGGAATTCAAGGCTCAATGGGCCATGATGGCACGCACCTCCTTCGACCGCTATCAGACCCTGCTGGGCCTGCCCGGCAACCCCGTCGAATGGCTGGATACCTATTATGTCCCGACGCTGGTTCCGCAACCGGAAGAGCATGAGAATCGCCCCGCCTTTGCTGACAAGCTGACGCGGGAGATGACACCGGAACTGCGGGCCCCGCGCCAGACCTATCCGGCCGGGTCGCACCCGTTCGGAGAGCGGGAAGTGCGCTGCACCAGCGGGCTGATGTTCAATATCGCCACCTATGCCCACTATCTGCTGGACCAGTTTCTGGCTATGGGCGGGCGGATCGAGGTGCGGGAATTCCACAGCCCGGCCGATCTGGCGTCGCTGCCCCAGAAAACGCTGGTCAATTGCACCGGCTACGGCGCCAAGGCCCTGTTCGGCGACAATTCCCTGGTGCCCGTGCGTGGTCAGCTGGCGCGCATGATCCCGGATGATGATGTGCGCTATGGCATCTTCCATAACCGCGTCTCATTCGTGCCGCGCCGCGATGGCTGGGTGTTCCAGTATGTTGGGGCCAACGAATATTACGGCTTCGGCATCGAAGAGGCTGTGCCCGACCGGGCAGAGGCGGACCTGGCCATCAACACCATCGCCGGCCTGTTCAAGCCGGCGACGGCGTGACGGTGCGCCTCAGCATTCCGGCAGGTTGACGGCCAGACCACCCAGCGAGGTCTCCTTGTACCGCTCGCTCATGTCCGCCCCGGTGCGCCGCATGGTTTCGATGACGCGGTCGAGCGAGACATGGTGGGTGCCGTCGCCCATCAGGGCCAGACGCGCGGCGTCAATGGCCTTGATGGCGCCCATGGCGTTGCGTTCGATGCAAGGGATCTGCACCAGACCTTTGATCGGGTCGCAGGTCAGGCCCAGATTATGTTCCATGCCGATCTCGGCCGCGTTCTCGATCTGGGCGTTGGTCCCGCCCAGGGCTGCGACCAGACCGCCCGCCGCCATGGAACAGGCCACGCCGACCTCTCCCTGACACCCCACCTCGGCGGCGGAGATGCTGGCATTGCGCTTGTACAACCCGCCGATGGCCGCTGCCGTCAGCAGGAAGACATGCCGCCCCGCCGCCGTGCCGTTATAGAACCGGTCGTAATAGCGCAGCACGGCCGGCACGATGCCGGCCGCCCCGTTGGTGGGGCTGGTCACCACCTTGCCGCCGGCGGCATTTTCCTCATTCACGGCCAGCGCCCACAGGTTGATCCAGTCCAGCGCCGACAGGGGATCGATCAGCATGCGCTCCCGCTTGGCCAGCAGTTCGGCCTGCAATTTCGCTGCGCGCCGCTTCACCCGCAGCCCGCCGGGCAATTCGCCTTCCTGGCGGGCGCCGCGTTCGATGCAGGCATCCATCGCCTGCCAGATGCGGTCCAGCCCGACGCGCACCTCCGCTTCCGGCCGGAGCGCGCATTCATTTTCCATGACCAAGGCTGCGATGGACTGGCCGCGCGCCTGGGCCAGCGACAGCAACTCATCGGCCGTACGGTACTGGTGCGGCATGCCGGGGCCGGCCTCGGCCGGCTGGTTGGACCGCGCCTCGTCCTCATCCACCACGAACCCGCCGCCCACGGAATAATAGGTGCGGGTGGCCAGTTCGGCGCCCACCGCGTCATAGGCGGTGAACAGGATGCCATTGGGGTGATAGGGCAGCTTTTCCCCGCCCCGCCAGACAATGTCGCGCTCGGGCTGGAATACCACAGGCTGTCGGCCCGCGAACAGCAGGGGTTCACCGGCTTCGATCCCGGCGACCAGCCGGTCACTGGCATCGGGATCGACATCGGCGGGCTGGAACCCGGCCAGCCCGATGATGGCGGCACGGTCGGTGGCGTGGCCCCGGCCCGTCAGGGCCAGCGAGGCGTAAAGCACCACGGTGAGGCGGGCGACGCGGTCCAGCAGGCCCGCGGCCGCCACCCGTTCGCCGAAGCGGTAGGCGGCGGTCATGGGGCCCATCGTGTGTGAACTGCTGGGGCCAACCCCGATCTTGAAAAGGTCGAAGACGCTGACGGTCATTTGTTCAGGCCATCCCTGGCGGACGTTTCCGGATTGCTGGCGGGGCCGGCTTCGATGGTCGTGCCCCTTCTGTTACGTGAACCCATAGCATGCGCTGCGACACCTTGGCACCAGGGTCCGGTGCATCAGGATGGCTTGCCCAAACAGATCAAACGGTCGATTGTTTGACAGTGAAGCTGGAAGCGCGCCGCCCCGCATGACGGCGCCGCCACCGACAGAGGAGAAGCCGATGACCAGTGTGACAACGGATTGCCTGCTCTATACGCGGCATAATGCGGAAGGGGTGGCGGAAATCACCTTCAATCGTCCCAACCGGCTGAACGCGCTGGACCTGAACATGGCCGCCGCCTTCGCAGAGGCCGCGACAGAGGCCGCGAACGACCCCAAGGTGCGCGTGCTGGTGATTTCCGGGCGTGGCACCAGCTTCATGTCGGGTGGCGACATCCATGCCTTCCACCGGCTGCTGTCGGCCCCGGCGGCGGAGCGGCGGGATTATATCAGCCGCCTGCTGGACTTCACCCATCAGGCCGTGACGGCCCTGCGCCGCATGGAAAAGCCCGTCATCGCCGGCATCCATGGCACCGCCGCTGGCCCCGCCATCGGCATCACCCTGGCCTGCGATCTGGTCGTGGCCTCTGACAAGGCCGTATTCCAGATGGCCTATGGCCCGCTGGGCACCACGCCCGACGCCGGCGCCACCCATTCCCTGCCCCGCCTGCTGGGTGCCCGGCGCGCGGCCGAGCTGGCCCTGCTGGACCGCCGCCTGACGGCGCTGGAGGCGCTGGAACTGGGGCTGGTCAACCGCATCTGCCCGGCGCCGATGCTGGCGGAGGAAACGCGCTGCGTGGCACGCAAGCTGGCCGGTGGCGCGGCCATAGCGTCGGGCCGGACCAAGCGCCTGCTCTATCTGTCGCTGGAACATAATTTTCAGCAGCAGCTGGCGGCTGAACGGGAAACCTTCCTGGCCACCATCGACAGCGCCGAATTCGCCGAAGGCATCACCGCCTTCGTCGAACGCCGCCGCCCCTTCTTCGGCAATTGCTGAGACGGTCTGTGCCGAATGGGAAAAGCCGCCGCACCGGTCGGTGCCGCGGCTTTTCCGTTTCCCCAGCCCTGGCAATCAGGCCGCGCGGATCTTGGCCAGGAAGGCATCCACGGTATGACCCAGCCTCTGGGTCTGTGCCGATATCCCGTTGGAAGCGTCCAGCACCTCGCCCGCCGTCTGCTTGGTTTCCGCCGCGGCCGTGCTCACATCCTGGATCGTGTTGCTGACATCCTGCGTGCCGCTGGCGGCCTGCTGGACATTGCGGGCGATCTCCCCCGTGGCAGCGTTCTGCTGTTCCACCGCGGACGCAATGCCGGTGGTGATGACCCGCATCTGGCTGATGACCTGTCCCACGCCGGAGATGCTGTCCGCCGACTGACGCGCAATCCGCTGCACATTGCCGATCTGGCTGGCGATCTCCTCCGTGGCCTTTGCGGTCTGTGCGGCCAGATTCTTCACCTCTCCTGCCACCACAGCGAAGCCCTTGCCTGCCTCTCCGGCGCGGGCCGCCTCGATCGTCGCGTTCAGGGCCAGCATGTTGGTCTGCCCCGCGATGGAAGAGATCAGGTCGACCACGTTGCCGATGCGGTTGGCCGCCTCCGTCAGACCCAGGATCTGGCGATTGGCCTCATCCGCCGTCTGCACGGCATTGGTGGCGATGCCGGTGGACTTGCTTGCCTGACCGGCGATCTCGCGGATGGACGCGGACAATTGCTCGGTGGCGACGGCCACGGTCTGCACATTGGCGCTGGCTTCCTCCGACCCCGACGCCACGGTGACGGCGCGATTGCTGGTCATGTCGGCGGTCGTGGTCATGCTGGTGGCAGCACGGCCCATCTGATCGGCGGCACTGGCCAGACTGGCCAGCACATCGCGCACATCGGCCTCCAGTTCCTGGGCGATGGCGGACAGGGTGGCCTTGCGCTCGGTCTCCGACTTGACCTGCAGCGCCACACGATCGGCTTCGGACTGTTTCAGGTCACCGGCCATCTTGTTCAAGGCACGGGCCAGGACGCCCGTTTCGTCGATCTGGGTCACTTCCAGCGCATGGTCCAGCTTGCCCGCCGCCACCTCTTCGGCGAACCGGGCGCTGGCCTGGATAGGCTGGGCGATGCCACGGGCGACCAACCACATGCAGGCGATGCTGGCCAGGACGATGATGATCGCCACGCCGGCCTGCAGCAGCATATCGGACCCGTTGCGATCGTCCAGCGCGCCGGCCAGGGCGGTGGCCCCCGCCATGGCAACGGGGCGCGGCACCTCCACCAGAACCGACCAGGGCGTCTTGGTCCGGCCCAGAGCGATGGGGGCGAAAGCCTTGATGGAGTCGGCGGCGGCATCGTCGCTGACCTGCTGTTTGCCGCCCTGGATGACCGCCAGATCCTCTGTCCAGTTATTGTCGAACCGCTGATAGGAGCTGCCGATGGCCTCCGGATGTTCGCTGGACGCGACGATCAGGCCCTTATGGCTGACGATGGTCACCGCCGCCTTGCCGCCATAGATCGACGCCTTGACGTCCTCGGCCAGCTTCTGGACGAAGGACAGATCGAAATCCGCACCGGCCACGCCTTGGAACTTGCCGCCGACCATGATGGGCACCGACATGGTCGCCAGATAGACGTTCTTGCCCTGGACGATATAAGGCAACGGGTCAAGGATGCTTTCCCCGCCCCCATGGCTGGGGCCGATATACCACCCACCCTTCATCACCCCGTTGGGATGCAGGGCGCTGCTGTCATATTCCACCAGCGGCTGGATATCGATATGACCGCCCGCCCCCCGCGTCCAGTAGGGCAGGAAGCGACCGGTCCCGTCGGAGCCAAGATCCTTGCGGTTGCGGTGGATCGCATCCTGCCCGTCCAGGGCATCCGGCTCCCACGCCGAATAGGTGCCGTTGAATTGCGGATTGTCCTTCAGCACATTCAATAACACGGCATTGAACTGTGACCGCCTTTGCCCCGGCTGCGTTCCCACCCTCTCCGGCAGGGCCGCCAGCACCTCGAACGTGCGGGCCATGTCACGAGCGGCGCTGAAGGCGCCGTCCAGTTGTGACCGGATGATCCCCGCCTGGGTCGTGGCCAGCGTCTGCAGGCTTTCCTTCGTCAGGCGTTCAGACAGGCTGCTGGTCTGTTCCGCGACGAAGCCGCTGCTGCTGCGTGACGCGATGATGCCATGCCCCAGCAGCGTTCCTGTGGCGCCAATCAGGCAAGCAGCTGACAGAAGTGCGATTTTGGACTGAATTGACCTGAATTGCATAGGACCCCCTAACGGAAAACCAGATGACAAGTGTGTGTTCCTTGGGGTCGATGTATATAGGCAAACTGCAATTGAGATTTGATAGAAATCAATAGAAGATTATTTTCAATATTGTTCTTTAGTATAGCGCAAACAATTAAAGATAACCTTTTGTATATATACGATCCAATTAGAATTATTTATTTCCATATCGGCAACGCGCCGATGAGTATTGGGATATTGCCAGGCGCAGACCCCATCGCCGCCAAGATCAGACCCAGTTCTGGCAACTGGGGTTGGGACAAATCCCGCGACACCTACGCAGTTGCAACTTAGTCGCATCTACAGTACGACAATGCGAACGAGTTTCGTTCCCAGCTGTAGGTGATGCGATGCGGACGGGCATGCGATTGATGGCGGGCGTGGCAGCGGCCATGCTGGTTTCCGGAACGGCCCTGGCGGAGCCGACGGCGGGTGGGGCTAGCCTGTCGCCCTGGGGCATGTTCATGGCTGCCGATTGGGTGGTGAAGTCTGTGATGACAGGTCTGGCCGCCGCTTCGGTCGCCACTTGGACCATTTTCATCGCCAAGCTTCTGGAACTGTCGGGCGCAAAGCGCCGTATGGCGCAGTCGCTGACGGCCCTGGACGGGTCGCGCGGCCTGGCCGATGCCAATGCCCGCCTGACCGACCCGCGCGATCCGGCAACATCCCTGTTGCGCGCGGTGGAGGAGGAGTTGGAGCAATCCACCGACCTGCCCGCCGACGGCATCAAGGAACGCGCTGCCAGCCGGCTGGAACGGATCGAAGCGGCGGTGGCCCGTCATTCGGCCAAGGGCACGGGTGTTTTGGCCTCCATCGGCGCCACGGCCCCCTTTGTCGGGCTGTTCGGCACGGTCTGGGGCATCATGAACAGCTTCATCGGCATCGCCGAAAGCCACACGACCAATCTGGCCGTGGTGGCGCCCGGCATTGCTGAGGCGCTGCTGGCCACGGCCATCGGTCTGGTGGCCGCCATCCCGGCCGTTCTGATCTATAACACCCTGACGCGTGCCATCGGCGGGTATCGCGCCCAGGTGGGCGATGCCGCCGCCGCCGTTCTGCGCCTGCTGTCGCGCGATCTGGACCGCCGCGGCAACGCCAAGCCGCGCCTGCGCGTGGCGGAGTAAGGCGCCATGGCGGCCAAGCTGCGCACGGGCGGTGATGACGATCTGACCGAAAATCACGAGATCAATGTCACGCCCTTCATCGATGTGATGCTGGTGCTGCTGATCATCTTCATGGTCGCGGCCCCGCTGGCGACGGTGGACGTGCCCGTCGACCTGCCGGCCGCCAGCGCGCCGCAGTCGCAGCGCCCGCCCAAGCCGCTGTTCCTGTCGGTCAAGGCCGACCTGTCGCTGGCCCTTGATGAGGTGGCGGTGGCCGGGCGCGAGGCGCTGGCCGGGGCCCTGGATCAGGCCACCGGCGGGGACAAGGACCAGCGCATCTTCCTGCGCGCCGACAAGTCGGTCCCCTATGGTGACCTGATGGATGTGATGAACAGCCTGCGCGACGCCGGCTATCTGAAGGTGGCCCTGGTCGGGCTGGACGGGTCTTCCGTGGGGTCGGCACCGTGAGCACGGCTTTGGTACAGGGTAGTGGCATCCGCTGGCCGCTGGCACTGACCGTGGCGCTGGGGGCGCATCTGGCTGTTGCCGGGATGGTGGCGTTGAAACCGGAGCCACCGGCGCCCCTGCCCCCGCCGCCACCGCCCATCCTGATGGATCTGGCGCCCCCGGCCCCGCCGGCCCCACCCCCGCCGGCCCCCGCACCCAAGCCCGTGGCCCAGCCCCCGACGCCCAAGCCGCCGCCGGTGATCGAACGCGCCGCCGCCAAGCTGCCGCCCCCGCCGCCGCGACCGGTAAAGTCGGAGCCCGTGCCGGACACGCCGCCCGTGCCGCAAATGGCATCGGCCGCCGCCGCGCCCGAAGCCGATGCCTCCCCCGTCGCCAACGCCCCCGCCGGCGGCCCCCCGGCCGATGCCATGGCCGCCTTCCAGGGCCGGCTGATGGCGCATCTGGCCAAGCATAAGCGCTATCCCCTGGCCGCACGTCAGCGCCGGCAGCAGGGAACGGCCTGGGTACGCCTGACGCTGGACCGCAACGGCCGCGTCGTGTCCCGCCGGCTGGAACGCGGCTGCGGGGTCGATCTGCTGGACCGGGAGGCGGAGGAATTGCTGGACCGCGCCCAGCCCCTGCCGGAAATCCCGACGGAACTGGGCAAAGATCAGATGGAGTTGGTCCTGCCGGTGGAATTCAGCCTGAAATAGGCTGATCCGCCGTCAGATATCAGCGCCCTGATCCTTATAATCGGCAAAGACATGGTCCATGACGCGGGCCGGGTTGGAACAACCGGCCTCGCCCACGATCTTGGCAGGCACGCCCGCCACGGTGACGCAGGGCGGCACGGAGCGCAGAACCACGGAACCGGCAGCGATGCGCGCGCAATCGCCGACATGGATATTGCCCAGCACTTTGGCATTGGCCCCCAGCAGCACGCCCGACCCGATCTTGGGATGGCGGTCGCCATGTTCCTTGCCATTGCCGCCCAGATTAACGCCATGCAGCATGGAGACATTGTCGCCGACCACGGCCGTCTCCCCCACCACCACACCGGTGGCATGGTCGATCATGACGCCGCGCCCGAACTTGGCATTGGGGTGGATGTCGACGCCGAACACCACCGACGACCGGCTTTGCAGATACAGCGCCATGTCGCGCCGGCCCATATGCCACAGGCGATGGGCCATGCGGTGGGTTTCCAAGGCTTGGAAGCCCTTGAAATACAACACCGGCTCGATATGGCGATAGCAGGCCGGGTCACGGTCCAGCACGGCGGCAATGTCGGCGCGGAAGGACTGGCCCATTTCCGGCTCGGCATTCAGCGCGTCGGTGAAAGCCTGGACCAGCAGTTCGCCCTGCACGTCCTGGTGCGCCAGCCGCGTGGCGATGCGGTGGATGACGGCCATTTCCAGCGAAGGCTGGTTCAGGATGGCACCGTAGAACAGGGCCGCCAGCAGCGGCTCGTCTGCCACGGCCTGGGCCGCATCGGTGCGCAGGGCCGCCCAGATCGGGTCCAGATTGGCAAGCGCCTGGGGAACGGAGGAAGGACGCGCGGACATGGGGCCGGCCTCGCTGCTTCGATATCGTTCGCTATTTGATCATGCGCCCCTGCCCATGCAAGAGTTTAGCACCGCCCGCCAGCACATGGGTGCCCCGCCAAAGCATGCGGCCAGCCATCGACAGGACGGATGCTAAAGCGCATCATTCTGTTCCAAAAGGATTTCTGGAAAGGGGAAGGCATGGGTACGGAAAGCAGCGGGACCGATGATGGCTGCCCCACGGAACCGGCCGTGCGCACCATCGCCATGCCGGCCGACACTAACCCGGCCGGGGACATTTTCGGCGGCTGGCTGATGGCGCAGATGGATCTGGCCGCCGGCAATGCCGCCGCCCGGCGCGCCCGCGGCCGCTGCGCCACCGTGGCCGTGGATGGCATGGTCTTCCACCGGCCCGTCGCCGTGGGGGACGAGGTCAGCCTCTATGCCACCATCGAAAGCATCGGCCGCACCTCCATGAAGATCCATGTCGATGCCTGGCGTCGGTCGCGGTTCGATGAGGAACGGTTCAAGGTGACAGAGGCCCTGTTCACCTTCGTCGCCATCGATGATCACGGCCGTCCCCGCCCCATCCCGCCCGCAGAGACGGAGGAATAAGCCATGAGCATCGCCCCCGGCAGCCCCATCGACCTGATCATTGTACCCAAGAGCCATGATGTCGGCGGGTTCGAGGTGCGGCGCGCCCTGCCGTCGACCAAGCGGCGCATGGTCGGCCCCTTCATCTTCTGGGATCAGATGGGGCCGGGCTTCCTGCCGGCGGGCACGGGCCTGGATGTGCGCCCGCACCCCCATATCGGCCTGTCCACCGTCACCTATCTGACGGAAGGCGAGATCATGCACCGTGACAGCGTGGGCAGCGTGCAGGCGATAAGGCCCGGTGCCGTCAACTGGATGACGGCGGGCAAGGGCATCGTGCATTCCGAACGCACCGAAGCCGGCCTGCGCGCCCAGGGCAACCATCTGGCCGGCATCCAGAGCTGGATCGCCCTGCCGCAGCGGTACGAGGAGATCGACCCCGGCTTCAGCCATTATCCGGCAGCCGATCTGCCCATCATCGCCGACCACGGCGTGTGGATGCGCCTGATCGTCGGGGACTTATTCGGGGAAAGCTCGCCCGTCCGCACCCTGTCGGAAACAATTTATATGGAGCTGGTGTTGGATGAGGGGGCGCGGCTGGAAATCCCGGCCAGCCATCCGGAACGCGCCCTCTACCTGTTCGATGGCAGCGTGGATATCGCCGGCGACATCCACACAGCCGAAGGCGGGGCGGGGCAGTTGCTGGTGCTGCGCGAGGGTGACGCGGTCCTGGTCAAGGCGCTGTGCCGGACCCGGCTGCTGCTGCTGGGCGGAGAGCCGATGGATGGGCCGCGCTATATCTACTGGAACTTCGTCTCCTCCTCCCGCGAGCGGATCGAGGATGCGAAATCCGACTGGCGAAACGGCCGGTTTCCGACGGTGCCGGGGGAGACTGAGTTCATTCCACTTCCGGAATAAATCATCATAACGGAGCCGAAATGACTGATCCTCTCCGTATCCTGGGCAAGGAAAGCTCCATCAATGTCCGCAAGGTGCTGTGGACCTGTCGGGAGATCGGCCAGGATTTCGTGCGGGAGGATTGGGGATCCGGATTCCGGCCCTTGGATACGCCGGAATTCCGTGCCCTGAACCCCAATGCGCAGGTGCCCGTCATCACCGTGCCCGGCGGCTATCTGTGGGAATCCAACAGCATCTGCCGCTATCTGGTCGGCCGGGCCGGGCGGGCGAACCTGCTGCCGACCGAGCCACTGGCCCGCGCGCAGGTGGAAAAATGGATGGATTGGCAGGCGACCGACCTGAACAGCGCCTGGCGCATCGCCTTCACCGCGCTGGTCCGGCGCGCGCCCCGGCAAGGGGAAGCGGAAAGCGTGGCGGCCAGCATCGATGAATGGAACCGCCTGACCCTGATCCTGAACGATCAGTTGGCGCGCACGGGCGCCTATGTCGCGGGGCCGGACTTCACCCTGGCCGATATCGTGCTGGGCCTGTCCGTCAACCGCTGGAAGATGACGCCGCTGGAACGCCCCGACGCGCCGGCCGTGGAAGCCTGGTGGGCCCGGCTGCTGGAACGGCCGGGCTTCCGGGAGTTCGGGGCCAATGGGGTGCCTTAATCCCGGTGCCAGTCCCGCGCCAGCCGCTTGGACGCCAGGAAGAACAGGATGGCGGCCAGGGCGTAGAAGCCCAGACAATAGAGGATGGAATAGCGCAGGCTTTCCTGGCCATATTCGGCGCGCAGCACATCGGACAGCCGGCCCAGGAACCAGGTGCCGAAGCCGATGCCCAGCAGGTTGTTGACGAACAGGAAGATGGCCGACGCAGTGGCCCGCATGTTGGGCGCCACCAGATGCTGCACGGCCGACAGGGTGGGGCCCAGCCACATCAGGGCCAGCGCCTGCGGCACCACGAACAGCACAAAGGCCAGGGTCAGGTCGGACACGGCCAGCCCGCCGGCATAGAAGGGCAGTGAAACCAGGAAGGCCACGGCCGGCACGCGGGCGTAATTGCCCAGATCCTTGGCCCCCAGCTTGTCGCCCAGCGCCCCGCCCATCCAGACGCCGACAATGCCGCCGGCAAACAGGATGCCGCCATAGAACAGCGAGCGGTCGACCAATGTCAGCCCATGGCTGCGTTCCAGGAAGGAGGGCAGCCAGAAGGCCAGACCATATCCCATGACGGAGGAGCAGGAGGCCCCCAGCGCCAGCACCCAGAAGGACGGCTTCTGGAACAGCACGCCCAGCACGGTGCCCAGGCCGGCGGCGGGGGCCTTGCGGCCGGCATCGAAGCCGCCGCGCACGGGTTCCTTCACCACCAGTTTCAGGATCGGCGCCATAGCCAGCCCGGTCAGGCCGCAGATGACGAAGGCCCAGCGCCAGCCGATCTGGTTGGCGATCAGGCCGCCGAACAGCACGCCCAGCGCCATGCCGATGGGGATACCGAAACTGTAGACGGCCAGGGCGCGGCCCCGTTCCTTGGGCGGGAAATAATCGGCGATCAGGGAATAGGCCGGGGCGACGCCGCCTGCCTCCCCCACGCCGACGCCCAGGCGGCAGAGGAACAGCTGCCAGAACCCCGTCGCCGCCCCGCACAAAGCCGTGAAGCCCGACCAGATGGTCAGGGAAATGGTGATGATCCAGGTACGGTTGAAACGGTCGGCCAGCATGGCGATGGGCACGCCCAGCGCCGTGTAAAACAGCGCAAAGGCCAACCCGCCCATCAGGCCCAGTTCCTGATCGGTCAGGCCCAGTTCGGTTTTGATGGAAGAGGCCAGGATGCCCAGGATCTGCCGGTCGATGAAATTGAAGATATAGACCAGGATCAGCACCAGCAGCACGACGCCGCGGTAACGCTTGGCACTGGCTGTCTGCACGGCCTGCGGGTCCATCACGCCTTCCCGGTCATGGGGTCAAAGGAACAAATGAAAGAGGGGCCGCGCCCCGATCGGGGCGCGGCGCCAGTAGAGGGAGATATCACACGAAAGATCGTCTTGGGACATTGGCGGGGACGGGACAGCCCGCCCCCGCCTCTGTTCTCAGAAGCGATATTCGACAGTGGCCGTAACGGTGCGCGGCGGGCCGTAATAGCCGATGATGCTGTCGCCATAGAGCGCACCGGGGAAGTTGTAGCCGCCGACACGGTACTTCTTGTTGCCCAGGTTCTTGCCATGGATGCCGACCGACCAATTGTCGCTGGCCGCCGTCCACACGCCCGACAGGTCATAGAGCGTATAGCCCTTCTGATCCAGGATCGGGTTGGCGAACTCGAACATGGAGAAGTCGCTGCGGTGCGCCGCCGACCCGGTCAGGGTGATGATGCCGCTGTCGCCCATGTCGTGCGTATAGGTCAGGCCGACATTGGACGTCCATTTCGGCGTGTTCTGGAACACGGCGGTGTTGGCGATATTGTCATAGACCTTGGTGGTCAGGTTGTAGCGCAGGAACTCGTTGAACTTGGCATTGATGTAGCCGACGGAGAAATTGGCCGTCAGATTGTCGGTGATGGCCACCACACCTTCAGCTTCCAGGCCCTTGATGGTGGAGGAGCCGACATTGTCGACGAAGCTGGCGATGCCGTTGGTGGCCGGCACCTGCGTCGTCACCTGCTGGCCCTTATAGTCGGAATAGAAGGCGGCCAGATTCAAGGTGGCGCGGCCATCAAAGAAGCGCGACTTGGAGCCGATTTCGTAGCTGTCCACCAGTTCCGGATCATAGCCATTGACGGTGTCCGGCGTGAAGATGGCGTCGCCGCGCATGTCAAAGCCGCCCGACTTGAAGCCACGGCCGTAGGAGGCATACAGGGTGAAATCGCGGTCGGGCTCATAGGTCAGGCTGACGCGCGGCGTGAACTCGCTGAAGGTGCGGCTGTTGGTGTAATTGGTGCGCACCAGCGAGGCGCTGCGCGGCGTGCCGCCGAACAGCGGGCTGACCAGACCGGCATAGTTGGCACGATACACGGTGCCGGTCTTGTCATCCGAGGTGTAGCGGGCACCGACCGACGCCTTGACCTGATCGGTCAATTCATAGGTGAAGTCGGCGAAGGCCGCATAGCTCTTGGTGTCGACCGAGCCGGAGGTCAGAACGGTCAGGCTGGCCAGAGCCAGGGTCGTGTCGAACGCACCTTCGGCATGGGCATCCATGTAATAGAGGCCGGCGACACCCTTGAAGCGCTCACCTTCATAGACAAGCTGCAATTCCTCGCTGAACTGGTCGTCCTTGTAATAGGCGGGGACGTCCAGGATCTTGGCGGGCAGATTGTCGAAATCGATGACCGTATCGGAGCGGCCGTCGCGATAGGCGGTGATGGATTTCAGGGTGACGCTGTCCGACACGTTATATTCCGCCGTCAGCGACGCGCCTTCGTTCTTCACCTTCTGCTTGCCGGTCAGGCCGGCCTGGGTGTCATAGACATCGTCCAACACCGGCACCGTGGCCGTCGCATACAGGCGGTGACCGTGGCGGGGATTGGAATTGTCGACCGTCTTGTCGGCGGCGACGCGGATGAACACATCCTCGTTCGGCTTGAATTCGATCGACAGGCGGCCGGCATTGACATCCTTGTCGTACTGTTCCTGGCCGGTGGTCCGGTTCTTGCCGTAACCATCGCGGCGATAGAGCGCAACGGCACCCGACACGCCCACCGTTTCCGACACGGGCGAGGAGCCGGACAGGATCAGGTCGGTCTGCTTGTAGGAACCGACCTGCAGCTTGGCCTTCATGTGCGGTTCGTCGTCGATCTTCTTGGTGACGTACTTGACGGCACCACCGATCGTGTTGCGGCCATAGAGCGTGCCCTGCGGGCCGCGCAGCACTTCGATCCGTTCGATATCGAAGATGTCCAGCACGGCACCCTGCGGGCGGGCGATATAGACATCGTCGACATAAAGGCCCACGCCCGGCTCGAAGCCCCACAGCGGGTCCTGCTGGCCGACGCCGCGGATGAAGGCGATCAGGGTGGAGTTGGACCCGCGCGCCACCTGCATGGTCAGGTTCGGCGTCGTCTTGGTCAGGGCCGTGATATCGGGCGTGCCGACATTTTCCAGCTGCTCGGCCGTGAAGGCGGAGATGGAGACGGGCACGTCCTGCAGGCTTTCCGCGCGGCGGCGGGCCGTCACGACGATCTCACCCAGGACGCCGGGCTGGGCGGCTTCCTGGTTCTGCTCCTGCGCGGCGGCGGGCAGCGCCAGTGCGCCCAGGCTGGTCAGGGCCGTGCCGGCGCAGAGCATGGCGGATATGGATTTACCGAACATCTTCATGGATCTCCCTTTCATTGTCATTGAACGCCTGCTGGTTCGCCCCGTCAGGCGCTGGGGGGACCGCCTTTGCCTGCCGGC
Organism: Hydrogenophaga intermedia; assembly: GCA_943371025.1. Taxonomy (GTDB): domain Bacteria; phylum Pseudomonadota; class Alphaproteobacteria; order Azospirillales; family Azospirillaceae; genus Niveispirillum. The sequence continues at coordinate 38,259 of CALRTC020000019.1, read as the reverse complement.
GGCAGGGTGGCGGCAAACTGGATGAGGGTCTGGTTGAACGTATCGGGTTCTTCCAGGTGCGGCGCATGGCCGGACCGGGCGAAGCCGGCGATGGTGGCGTGCGGCAACAGCGCCGCCAGCGCCGCCGCCGTGGCGTCGGAATAAAGCCGCGATAATTTCCCATGCGTGACCAGGGTCGGCAGCGGCAGGGACGGCAGTTCGGCGCGGAAATCCTGGGCGGTCAACGACATCCACAGCGCCGCCATGGCGGCCGGATCACTGTCCAGAACCTGGGACGTGGCCCAGGCCCGCAAATCCACCTGTTCGGCCTTGCGACCTTCGGCGAAGATGCGGCTGGCCACGCGCGGGGCAACGGCACCCCAGCTCTGGACCATGGCGGCCGCGGCTGCGTGGGTGGTCTTGCCCGGATGGCTACCGCGCAGGCCCAGGTGCCAGTCGCCGTCATTGACGACGCGCGGGGCCATGTCGATCACCACCATGCCGGCGGCACGCGCCGCCAGACCGTCCAACAGCGCCCGCCACAGGACCATGGCGCCCATGGACCAGCCGACAACCAGCATATCACGCAAGTCCAGATGATCGGCCAGATCAATCAGGTCACGGGCCAGCCGGTCAATGGACAGGGTGCCGCCGGCCGCACGGGAGCGGCCATGGCCACGCAGATCGATGCTGATGACGCGGAATGTGCTGGAAAGTGCCTTGATCTGGGCGGAGAAGAAACCGGCATGGGTGGCCCAGCCATGGACCAGCAGCAGCGGGCGCCCGGCACCATCGTCGTCATAGGCGATTTTCGCCTGATCGTTGGCGACAAGATACGGCATGCGCCGCATGCTCCCCGATTGTTTCCATCCCGCTCGGCCGGTTTGTATGCAGCCCTTGACCGTGCGACCCGGTCATGTAGGGCTTGTTGGTGGGGATCGTTTCCCGATCTCCCGTCCGGCTTCGTGCCCATGCTTGCGGCAAATCGAAACCTGAGTCAATATTCAAGTTGCAGCCAGGGAGGAATAAATGGGCGGCGAAGAGGCGGTAACGTCCAAGGCACCGCGCACGGAACGTGGCAAGCGCACTTTGCGCAAGCTGCTGGACGCGGCGGCGGCGGAGTTCGGGGAACGCGGCTATCACGACGCGTCCATCAGCGGGATCACGCAGCGGGCGGGTGCCGCTCTGGGCACCTTCTATACCTATTTCGACAGCAAGGAGCAGGTGTTCCGGGCGCTGGTCGATCATATGGGGCGGCTGACGCGCCAGCACATTTCCGAACGGGTCATCGGCACCACCGACCGCCTGACGGCGGAGCGGCTGGGGCTGGAGGCGTTCATTGAATTCGTGCGCGAACACAAGGACCTGTACCGCATCGTCATGGAGGCGCAGTTCGTCGCCGAAGATGCCTATCTGAACTATTACAAGGTCTTCGCTGGCGCCTACCGTCGCAATCTGGCCCAGGCCGCCGAAAAGGGCGAGATCCGGCCGGGGCATGAGGAGGAACGCGCCTGGGCCTTGATCGGGATGAGCGTGTTCCTGGGCCTGCGCTATGCCGTGTGGAGCGATGACAAGCCGGCATCGGAGATCGCGGCGGCCGCGGCCGAACTGATCACCTACGGCCTGTCGCCGGGAGGCAAGTCATGATCCCCTGCATCTTCGACATCACCGAACGGCGCGCGCAGCTGGGTGGCGGCGACATCGCCATGGAAGAGGTGGCGTCGGGTCGCACCGTCACCTATGCGGCGCTGGACGACAATGCCGCCGGGGCCGCCGGCCTGCTGTCGTCCCTGGGTGTGGTGGCGGGTGACCGCGTCGCCATCCTGTGCCGCAACCGGATCGAGTTCTTCGAACTGCTGTTCGCCTGCGCCAAGCTGGGCGCCATCCTGGTGCCGCTGAACTGGCGCATGCCGGCCCCGGAAATCCTGCCCTTGCTGGAAGACAGCACGCCCAAGGTGCTGTTGTACGGGCACGAAGACGCGGCCGTAGCCGTGCAGTTGCACGATGCCGTGTCCGTGTCGGTGGCCCTGGACGGCGATTATGCGGAAATGCGCGACGCCGCCCCGCGCCATGCGGGCCGCCGGCAATGGCCGGCCGACGGGGTCTGGTATCTGCTCTATACCTCCGGCACCACGGGCCGGCCCAAGGCCGTGATCTACACCTTCGCCATGGCCATGGTGAATTACGTCAACATCTCCCAGCCCATCGGCCTGACGGGACGCGACACGACGCTGAATTTCCTGCCTTTGTTCCACACGGCCGGCATCAATCTGCACACGGTGCCGACGCTGATCGTGGGGGGCCGGGTGCTGATCATGTCGGGCTTTGATGCCGATGTGATGATGGATCTGGTGGCCGCCGGCCGGCTGGACGCCATTTTCGGCGTGCCCGCCATCTATCAGATGCTGGCACTGCATCCCCGTTTCGGGGAGGTGGACCTGACCCGCCTGCGCTCCTGGGGTTGCGGTGGCGCGCCGCTGCCCGATACGCTGGTCCGGCGTTTCCTGGAAAAGGGCGTGCGCGTCTGCAACGGCATGGGCATGACGGAAACGGGGCCTACGGCCTTCATCGTCGATCCCAACCATGTGGCCGACAAGATCGGATCGGTGGGCAAGCCGCAGATCCTGTGCGGCGTGCGCATCGTCGGCCCGGATGGACAGGATGTGCCGTCGGGCGAGGCGGGCGAATTGTGGTTCGGCGGCCCCGGCATCACGCCCGGCTACTGGAACCGACCGGACGCGACCGCCGCCGCCTTTTCCGCCGATGGCTGGCTGAAATCGGGCGATCTGGCCCGCTCTGACGCCGACGGCTATTACTACATCGTCGGCCGCATCAAGGAGATGTTCATTTCCGGCGGAGAGAATGTCTATCCGGCGGAGGTGGAGAATGTGCTGTCCCAGCACCCCGCCATCCTGGAAGCGGCCGTGATCGGCATCCCCGACGAGAAATGGGGGGAAGTGGGCCGGGCCCATATCCTGCCGCGTCCCGGACAGGTGATGCCGTCGCCCGACGAACTGACCCGCTTCTGCCGCGAAAGACTGGCGCCCTTCAAGGTGCCGAAAAGCTTCGTCGCCGTCACCGACTTCCCGCGCACGGCGGCAGGCAAGGTGCAGAAGCATCGGCTTTAGGGTGTCAGGATAGAATCTCACCCGACTGCACCGTCTTGCCACCCTCATCCCGCGAAGGTGCTAAATTAGCCCATTGCCCCCTCCCTGCCTCCCCCGCGAAAGCGGGGGTCCAGGGGCCAAGGGCACTGAGGCGTCGGATCTTGCGACCCCTGGATCCCCGCTTTCGCGGGGAAGGCACATTGTTCCAAGGGTCCAAGTTAGCGCCAATGCGACTTCGCGGGGATGACGGGAAAAAGAACACCGCACGGGCGGCTGCACTCGCTCATGAAAAGTCGCCTGCCCCTCCCCTCCCTACCCCCACCCCGAGAGGACCATGCCCCCACCACTTGACCGCATCAGCATCGAACGCAGCCTGACCCAGGCGGAATTCGATCTGTTCGCCCGGCTGTCGGGCGATGACAATCCCATCCATGTCGATCCCGACTTTTCCGCCCGCACCCGCTTCGGCCGGACGGTGGCGCATGGTCTCTATCTCTGCTCCATCCTGCGCGGGCTGGCGGGGCAGGTGCGGCCCGGCGCGCGGCAGGTGGGCAAGGATGTGCGCTTCCCCGCCCCCACCTACACGGGCGAACCCATGCGCTTCACCGCCGCCGTGGACAGCCAGGACGGTCCGCGCACGCGCCTGTCCGTCAGCGCCACGCGCATCGCCGATGGCGTCGTCACCTGCGAAGGCACGTTCGACATGGAAGAAGGGGCCGCGGCATGAAGATCGGCGATGAAGCCACCATCACCCGCGCCTTCACCGACCAGGATCTGGCCGATTACCTGTCGCTGGGCGGTGCGCCCATGCCGGCGGGCGAAGTGCCGGAACCGCTGGTGGGGGCCCTGTTCTCCTACCTGCTGGGCGTGAAGGTGCCGGGGCCGGGCACCAATTACCTGAAGCAGCAGACGCAGTTCCTGGCCCCCATCCCGCTGGGCCAGCCCCTGGCGGCCCGGGTCGCCATCACCCGCATCCGCCCTGACAAGCATCTGGTCGACCTGGAAACCACCTGCCACGGGCCGGACGGCACCCTGCTGGCCACGGGCCGGGCCCTGGTCTATGTGGAAGATGTGGCCGACAAGGGCTGGTAGGACATCGTCGGTCGGGGTGAGCGGTGCGCGAACCCCGACATTCCTTGGCACCGTGGTTTGTCGGGGTTCGGCTCTGCCTCACCCCGACCTAAGCCTGATTAATCCCTGTACCCCGGCGCCTCGCGGTCCAGCTTGCGCAGCAGCGCCGGCCAGATCAGGTGGTTGGCGGCGGGGCCCACGGTCATGCGGCCCAGGACCATGTTCTTGTCCACCACGGCCGGTTCGGTGGGGTAAAGCGGCCGGCCGGCCATGGACAGGGCTCGCACCTGCATGGTGCAGGCCCGTTCCAGGAAATACATGCGGGTAAAGGCCTCCGCCACCGTGGTGCCGACCGTCAGGGTGCCATGGTTGCGCAACAGCATGGTGGATTTGGCCCCCAGATCCTGCTGCAGGCGTGGCTTTTCGGCAGGATCCAGCGCCACGCCTTCGTAATCATGATAGACAAGGTCGGCCAGCACCAGCTGCGCCGTCTGGTTCAGGGGCAGCAGCCCCTCTGTTAGCGTGGCCACGGCCGTGCCGTCGGCCGTGTGCAGATGCATGACGCAGCCGGCATCTTCGCGCACCTCATGCACGGCGGAATGGATGGTGAAGCCAGCCGGGTTCACCGGCCAGGGGCTGTCATCCAGCTTGTTGCCGTGGATATCGATACGGACCAGGCTGCTGGCCGTGATCTCTTCGAACAGCATGCCATAGGGATTGATCAGGAAATGATGGTCCGGCCCCGGCAGCCGGGCGGAGATATGGGTGAAGACCAGATCATCCCAGCCATACATCGCCGTCAGCCGATAGGCCGCCGCCAGATCGCGCCGGATCGTCGCCTCGTCTGCCGCCACCGCACCACCCGCCCGCGCCCCACCCGCCAAAGCCGTCGCATCGTCCCTGGTTACCATCGCTTCCTCCATTCAAACATTTGTTTGGACGGAGCATAGCGCAATCCCGGGCATCCCGCAGCATCGGCCAGTGGATTACGGGCTCAAAAAGCCGCATTGGTATTTAGCGCATCTAGTATGTGAATTATTTTTGATAAAAACCCATTGACGCTGTGGGGAATAAAATTCAATATCACTGTCGATGGTGTTCAATCCATCCGCGGGCATTTGACCTGGAAGCAGCTTGCGCCGCGTCACCAAACGCTAAAGCGCCACGATCTCTCGTGGTGTCCGGTACTTGAAGGAGACACCCGATGAGCCTCTGTCGACCCTGATCCGCCAGGACCGCCGACGGCCCCGCATTGCGCCGTCCGGCCCGCATTCCATCCATGAACAAGGCCGGGGACCGGCCGCCGAACGGGCGGCCGAAGCGGGAAAACACGTCCCCGCTGAAGATTGCAAAGGGGGCATTGACGTCCTCCAGCCCCCTCCTTCCCCCGGCCGGCAAACAAGCAAGATGATGAAGGGAAGTTTCCATGAGCGTGTTTCGTATGAAGACCGCCCTCCTGCTGACCGGCGTGGCCCTGTCCGCCCTGTCCCTGCCCGCCTTGGCGCAGCAGGCCCCGGCCGGCGAAGTTGAGGCCCTGCGCGCCCAGGTCAAGGACCTGCTGGCCCGTATCGAAAAACTGGAAAAGGCACCCAGCACCCCGGCCGGCCCGCCCGCGTCCAAGGATGCGCCGCTGGTCGCCGCCAGCGCCTTCAAGGCGCCGCAGATCGTGCAGTCCGGCAATGACAAGGTGAAACTGACCTTGTCCGGCCAGATCGGTCGCGCCCTGATCGTGGCCGATGATGGTTTCGACAGCGACGCCATCCATGGCGACAATGCCACCGCGTCCTCGCGCCTGCGCCTGGCTTCGCAGGCCAAGCTGGATGACAATTGGACGGCCGGCACCGATATCGAGTTGGAGACCTCCTCCGCCTCCACCCGCAGCACGGGCTTTGGCACCGACAGCGGTGCCTTCTCCATCAATGAACGCAAGGTGGAATTCTGGGTCCAGCACAAGGCGTTCGGCCGCCTGTGGGTGGGCCAGGGCGACACGGCCAGCAACCAGACCTCCGAAGTGGACCTGTCGGGCACCTCGACCCTGGTCAGCCACAGCGATATCGGCGCCACTTTCGGCGGCATCGCCTTCCGCAACAAGGCGACGCGTGCGGCGGGCGTGACCGTCAACAACGCCTTCAACAATTTCGACGGGCTGCACCGTGAGGATCGCGTCCGTTACGACACGCCGACCTTTGGCGGCGGCTTCGTGGCCTCCACCAGCGTGACCGAAGGCGGGGCTGCCGATGGTGCCATCCGCTATAATGGCAAGATCGGCGATACCGAGATCGCCGCCGCGATCGCCTATGCCGACAATGACAGCCGTACCGGCTTCGATGCGCAGACCAACGGGTCGGTGTCGGTGAAATTCGCCAATGGTTTCAACGTCACGGCGGCCGCCGGCACCCGCGACCTGGGGCCGCGCGACAGCGATTTCTGGTATGGCAAGCTGGGCTACATCGCCAAGCTGACCAGCCTGGGCAACAGCGCCTTCGTCGTGGATTATTTCACCCAGAAGGATTTCGCCGCCGTGGGGGCCGACGCCAAGGCCTGGTCAGTGGGCTATGTCCAGACGGTCGATGCCTTCGCCAGCGACTTCTATGTCAGCTTCCGCAATCACCAATATGATACGCCCACGGCCGACTTCAAGGACGTGTACGGCGTGATCACTGGCGCACGCGTGCGCTTCTGATGCCACCTGTCATCATTGATGACAAAGGTGGCACGGCGGCGACCGCCGCCGTGCGGCCCGTGCCGCGGAAGCCAAGCCAACGGATGTTGGCGCCGGCGTCTGAGGGCCATAGATATTGACCATCGGTCAATATCTATGGCGGCCGGCATGATCCGGGGCGGGGCCGGTTCCCCCAATTGCCGGCCCCGCCCCGTTCCCTTCCCCTGTTCTCCGGAGACCCATCATGACCGGCACCGTGCTTCCCATCGCCCCCGCCCCGCACCGCGCGGCGCCGCTTTGCGTGGTGCCGGAAAAGCCGACCTTCGCCGTCGGCCCCGACCTGTCGCCCGACGTGGCGGAGGTCGTTCGCATCATCGCCGGCAGCGTCCAGGGCGGCGGCGATCTGACCGAAACCCGGCGCATCTTCACCCAGGTGCGCCGGGCGCTGGGGCCAACCGCGCCCGACATCGCCTCGGTACGCGAAGAAACCATCACCGGCCCCGGCGGACCGCTGCGTCTGCGGCTTTACCGCCCGTCCTTCGGCTTCCGACCCTTGCCCGCCCTGCTGTTCTTCCATGGCGGCGGCTGGACTGTGGGCGACCTGGACAGCCACGACACATTGTGCCGGCAATTGGCCGTTGCCACGGGTCACGCCATCGTCGCCGTCGATTACCGGCTGGCGCCCGAACATCCCTGGCCGGCAGCCCTGGATGATGGCTGGGCGGCCCTGCGCTGGCTTTCCACCCATGCGCCCCTGCTGGCCATCGATCCGCTGGGCATCGGCGTGGCCGGTGACAGTGCCGGCGGCAATATCGCCGCCGTGCTGGCGCTGAAGGCGCGTGACGCCGGCGGGCCGGTGCTGAAGACCCAGGTGCTGATCTATCCCGCCGTCGATCTGACGGCCGGCCTGCCCTCGCATTTCCGGCGCGCGGATGGCTATCTGCTGACCCGCACCGCCTATATCAATTATGTCCGCAACTACCTGGGCGGACAGGAAGTCGAAGGCGACTGGCGCGTGTCGCCGCTGCGCGCCGAACGGCTGGACGGGTTGCCGCCCACGGTGATCATCACCGCCGGTTTCGACCCGCTGCTGGATGAGGGCCGGGCCTATGCCGGGCGGCTGGCGGCGGCGGGCGTGCCCGTGCTGCATCGGCTGTATCCCGACATGGTGCATGGCTTCATCACCATGGGCGGCCGCCTGCCCACCGCCAACCGCGCCATCGCCGATATCGGCCGCGCCATCGCCTCCTACGACATCTATGCCTTCAGCGATGGGGGCGGCATCTGACGGGCACCGGCCTGAACACCTTTCGCGAACCAGGACAAGAGCCGAGACAATTTCCCCCTTTTATTGTATAGGTCATATGGTTATTCGACCGGGGAGGGGTTCATGGCGCGGGGCTGGCTTTGGCGGGTAATCGTAGTCGGCGCGGCCGTGGCCTTGCCCGTGGCGCAAGCCCTGGCCCAGGGAACCCCACCCGAGGCGGCCGCCGCTTCCGACAGCACGAACCTGATCTATTCAGCATCCGCCGATGCCCTGACCAAGCTGGCGGTCATCGCCGTGATTCTGGAACAGGCGCTGGCGATCATTTTCGACTGGAAGCTGTTCCGGGAGACCTTCGACCGGCAGGCGGTGAAGCCCATCGTGTCCTTCCTGTTCGCGCTGGCCATCGTGCATCAGTTCCAGATCGACATGCTGGCCAACCTGGTCGACATCTATAACGGCCCGGCGATCAGCACGCCGTCGGGCATGATCTCCAAGCTGATCACCGCCCTGGTGCTGGCCGGTGGCAGCGGCGGCATCAACCGCATCCTGCAGAAGCTGGGTGTGCGCACCAACCTGAACCTGAAGGACGACCCGGCCCCGGCGCCGACCCAGGCCTTCGTCTCTGTCGTGCCCATGCCGAAATCGTCCGACGGCACGATCACCAGCGTCACCGTGGTGGCCATCGACAGCGGCAATGTCCTGCATTCGCTGGGCACCGTGCCGGGCAGCAGCGTGGGCAAGGACCCGACGGGCATCCGTGCCTGGTTCCTGCAGGAAAAGGGGCGCTTCCCCGGCAGCGGCGGCTTTGCCATCAATCCCGGCCTCTGGTCCATCCGCCTGGATGCCGTGGACGGCATCGGCAATACCAGCAGCAGCGCGACCTGGGGCCCCTATCAACTGGATGCCGGCGCGGAGATCGACCTGACGCTGAAGGTCTGATCCCGTCCCCAGCCTGTCCGGATCGGGCCTTGCGCACAGGGCCCCGGCGGCGTTTCAATGCGGCGAAAGCGGCGGAGGGACGGATCATGGTGGATTGCGGGTGCAGCCGGCGGGGTTTCTTCGGCCATGCCTTCGGCTGCGGCGCCTGGGTGGCGCTGGCGGCCTCGCTGGGCACGGCCGACGCACGGGCGGCGCAGTCGCGCACCCTGGCCGATCCCGTCACCACCACGCCGTTTGCCCGGATCGAGAAGATCAGCGATGGCGTCTGGGCCGTGGTCAGCACGCCCTTTGCCCGCGATGGCGGACGCGGCGACCGCACCACCCTGTCCAATGGCGGCATTATCGCGGGCCGTGACGCCGTGCTGGTGGTGGAAGGGTTCATGACGCCGGAAGGGGCCGCCTGGCTGTCGGATCAGGCCCTGGCGCTGACCGGCCGCCGCCCCACCCATGTCGTCGCCACCCATTATCACCTGGACCATGTCGGCGGGCTGGCCGGCTTCCGGCAGGGGGCGAGCGGGCCGGAACTGCTGATGACGGCGCGTACCAGCGCCCTGTCGGCCGAACGCAACGCCCTGCCCAAGCCGGTGGAGGGCAGCCCCTTCGCCAAGGCCCCGCCCATCGTCCTGCCCACCCTGATCGTGCCGGAAGGCGACAGCCTGCTGGACCTGGGTGGGCGCAAGGTTCGGCTGGTGGCGCGCACGGGCCATACCGACAGCGATGTGAGCGTGGAACTGGACGATCCGCGCGTCATTTTCGGCGGCGACCTGCTGTGGAACGGCATCTTCCCTAATTACGTCGATGCCGACCCGCTGAAACTGTCCGTGGCGGTACGGGCCCTGCTGGCCGATCCCAAGGCGCTGATCGTGCCGGGCCATGGCAGTCTGACGACGGCCGGCGATCTTGCCCCCTACCAGGGCGTGCTGGACGCGGTGGAGGCGGCGGCGCGCAAGGCGTTCCAGACGGGCACGGCCGTGGAACAGGCGGCGCAATCCTTTACCCTGCCCGGTACGCTGGGGGCTTGGACCCTGTTCAATCCCGGTTTCTACACCAATGCCTTCAAGGCCTGGTATCGCGTGCTGGGGTGACGGGGCCGGGGGCAACGTGGTAGGACCGGCCGCACCCCATCCCCGGACAGCCCGCCCCATGACCACCCCGCCAGACCTGCTTGCCGAAGCCGACGCCCTGCTGGCCGCCGGTCGCTTTCGCGTGGCGCGGCGGGTGCTGACGGCAGATGGCGCGCCCATGGATGCCCTGGGTTTAGGCCGGCTGGGGGCCGCCCTGATCGGGTTGAACGATCATCGTGCCGCGCATGATTGCCTGACCACCGCCCTGGCCCTGTCGCCCGATGATCCGAAGCTGCGCTTCGATCTGGCCCGCGCCCTGAACGGGCTGGGCCAGATGCATGCGGCCGTGCCCATCCTGGCCGACCTGCGTGACGCCGCTCCTCTGGACGGGACCATAACGGAAACGCTGGCCAACGCGCTCCGCCGCGATGCGCGGTATGAGGATGCCATTACCCTGGTCGATGCGGAGGAAGCGGCAGGCCGCCTGACCCCGTCCATCCTCTATCACCGCGCCCTGTCCCGCCATTATCTGTCAGACGGGGATGGCGCATTGGCGGATTTCGATCGGCTGCTGGCCGATGCCCCCGACCATGCCGCCGCCTGGTTCGCCAGCCATGCCTGCATCCTGCACCGCCAGGGGCTGGCGGCGGCTTTGGACCGGTTGCGCCGCGCGACCGCCTGTCCGGGGGCCAATCGCAAATATGCCGCCTTCCTGGCCGCGTATCATGTGCTGACGGGCGGCGACGGGGTGGCAGATGCGGGCGACAAGGCCGCGATCCTGGAGGGTGCCCGCGCCCTGGTCCCGCATCTGGCCCCTGATTGCCGGCTGTTCGGCCTGTCGGCCGATATCCTGCGCCATGGGCTGGCGGCGGCCCCTCTGCCGGGACTGGTGCTGGAATTCGGCGTGCGGCGGGGCACTTCGCTGCGCCATATCGCCGCCGCAGCCGGGCAGCATTGCCACGGCTTCGACAGTTTCGAAGGTCTGCCCGAAGGCTGGGGGAATGAGCTGGCGGGCACCTTCAGCCTGGGCAGCACGGGCACCGGCCTGCCGCCCATGCCGGCCAATGTCAGCCTGCACAAGGGCTGGTTCGAGGACAGCCTGCCCCCCTTCCTGGCCGCCCATCCCGGCCCCGTGCGCTTCGTCAATGTCGATTGCGACATCTATTCCAGCACCGTCACGGTCCTGACGGCGCTGGAAGAAAGGCTGCAACCGGGCAGCGTGCTGGTCTTCGATGAATTCATCGGCAACCGCACCTGGGCCGAGCATGAATTCAAGGCCTTTGCCGAATTCACCGCCCGCACGGGCCGGCCCTACCACATCATCGGCGTCAGCCCCTTCACGGGGCAGGTCGCCATTCGCCTGGAATAGAGGGACCGCATGAAGCCGCCTGTGCTGCTGTTCGCTTGTGCCCATGTCGACTGCGACGCCTGGCGGGCCGCCTTTGCCGCTGCCGATCCGGGGCTGGAGCTGCGGGTCTGGCCCGATATCGGCGATCCGGCAACGATCGACTATGCCATGGTCTGGAAACAGCCCAAGGGCATCCTGGCCGGCCTGCCCAACCTGAAGGCCATCTTCTCGCTCGGCGCCGGGGTGGAACATGTGCTGCTGGATGACAGCCTGCCGTCTCACCTGCCCCTGGTGCGCATGGTCGATCCCACCCTGGTCACCGGCATGGTGGAATTCGTGGTGATGCGGGTGCTGCATTACCATCGCCATATGCCGGACTATGAGCGGTTCCAGCGGGAACGGCTGTGGCACCCCCTGGGCCAGACCATCGCGTCCGACCGGCGCGTCGGCATCCTGGGCCTGGGCGAGTTGGGGGCGGCATCGGCGCGGGCCCTGGCCGGACTTGGTTTCGATGTGCTGGGGTGGAGCCGGACGGAGAAGCAGCTTCCCGGTGTGCGCGCCTTCCACGGCGCGGACGGGCTGGACGCGATGCTGGCCCAGACGGAGATCCTGGTCTGCCTGCTGCCGCTCACCGATGACACGCGCGGCATCCTGAACCGCCATACCCTGTCACGCCTGCCGCGCGGTGCCTATCTCATCAATGCCGCCCGCGGCGGGCATCTGGTGGAGGACGACCTGACCCCGCTGCTGGACAGCGGCCAGTTGGCGGGCGCGACGCTGGATGTGTTCAGGGTGGAGCCGTTGCCGGCGGAGCATCCCTTCTGGACGCATCCCGCCATCACCATCCTGCCGCACGCCGCCGCCTTGACGCACCCGAAGACGGCCAGCCGCATCATCGCCGCCAATATCGCCCGTCACAGGGCGGGGAACGGGCTGCAGAATGTCGTGGATCGCGGGCGGGGCTATTAGGGGCGACGCATCCGCCCTTCGCCTTCCCTGCGGAAGCCCGTAGGGGCTAACTTAACCGTCTTCACTAACCGGCCTCCCCCGCGAAAGCGGGGGAGGCCGGAACGGGGCAATTGGATAAGGTAGCGCCCTTTGGCAGAAGAACGGCGATTCGACCCCGCTCGCAATGGGCGCCGCCATCCTTTCCTTACTTCTCCACAAACGCCTTTTCGATGACGTAGTTGCCGGGCGTGTGGCCGGCGCCTTCGACAAAGCCGCGTTCCTTCAGCAGCTCCACCGTTTCGGCCAGCACATCCGGGCCGCCGCAGATCATGGCCACATCATTGGCCGGGTCCAGCGGGGTGGCCTTGATATCCTCAAACAGCTTGTGGTTCCGGATCAGGTCGGTGATGCGGCCCTGATACCTGAACGGCTCGCGCGTGACCGTGGGGTAATAGGTCAGCTTGGCCTTCACATCCTCGCCAATGAACTCGTCATTGGGCAGCTCGTTGGTGATGTAGTCGTGATAGGCCAGCTCGCCCACGGTGCGGCAGGTATGGGTCAGGATCAGGCGGTCATATTTGGCATAGACCTCCGGATCGCGGATGATGCTCATGAACGGGGCCAGCCCCGTGCCGGTGGAGAACATGTACAGGTTCTTGGCCGGAACCAGGCTGCTGGTCACCAGCGTGCCCACCGACTTGCGGCCATAGATGACCGTGTCACCGACCTGGATATGCTGCAACCGGCTGGTCAGCGGGCCGTTGGGCACCTTGATCGACAGGAATTCCAGGTCTTCCTGGTAATTCGGGCTGACGATGGAATAGGCCCGCAGCAGCGGCTTGCCGTCCACCACCAGGCCGATCATCACGAAATGGCCGTTCTCGAACCGGAAATGCGGGTCGCGCGTACAGGTGAAGCTGAACAGCGTATCGGTCCAGTGATGGACGGACAGCACCTTGCCTTCGATGAACGCGCTCATACCGATCTTCCTTCGTGACATGTGACGGGACGGGGAGTCGCCGCCACGGCTCCGCACCGCAGCACAGCTAATCTACATGGTCTGGGCGTTCAACCGCCTATTTCACACCCGACCGCGCATCATGCGCATGGCTGCCGTGAGCACCCCCGATGTGTCGCATTAATGTCTACTTTACCCCCTCCCCCATGTCTTTGATAAATCTCAATTTTCCAAAATTGTTTAAATCCCTATATTTTACCTAGGAATATTGGAGAAATAATATTTCACCTCGACAACAGGTAAAAGCAGGATCAAATCTCCGTCATTCCGCAGTTGCGGTAGGAGTGGAGCGTCCAATGGCGTTGCGTGGATTTCCGGTGACATTGCCCCTGGAAGGGCAGCGGGTTCTGGTGGTTGGTGGCGGGGAACTGGCCCTGCGCAAGGCGCGTCTGGTCGCCAAGGCCGGCTGTGCCCTGACCGTCATCGCCCCGGAAGTCCTGCCGGAACTGGCCCGGATCGCCGCCACTGTTCTTTACCGGGATTTCACACATAGCGATGTTGACGGCCATCGGCTGGTTTTCGCCGCCACCGATGTGGAAGCAACCGACCGCGCCGTGGCCGATGCCGCAAACGCGGCCGGCCTGCTGGTCAACGTCCCCGACAAGCCGGCCTTGTCCAGCTTCATCATGCCGGCCATCATCGACCGCGAGCCGATCACCATCGCCATTTCGTCGGGTGGTGCCAGCCCCGTGCTGGTGCGCCGGCTGCGCGAGCGGCTGGAAGCGGCGCTGGAACCCGGTCTGGGCCGGCTGGCCACGCTGCTGGACAGTTTCCGCACAGCCGTGAAGGCGACGCGGGAGGGGGAGACGAACCGCCGCCGCTTCTGGGAAGCCGTCATCGACGGGCCGGTCGCCCGCGACTTCCTGGCCGGCCGCGAACAGACGGCGCGCGAGGCGCTGCTGGCCGCCGTCAACAACCCGGCCTATGGGCAGCAGAAGACGGGCAGCGTCGCCCTGGTCGGCGCCGGCCCCGGTGATCCCGACCTGCTGACCCTGCGGGCACTGCGCGTGCTGCAGGATGCCGACGTGGTCGTGCATGACAAGCTGGTGGACGAGCGGATCATGGATTATGTCCGCCGCGACGCCCGCCGGATCTATGTCGGCAAGTCCAAGTCGCACCATACGATGAGCCAGGACGCCATCAACCAGGTGCTGGTGGCCGAAGCCCGCGCCGGCTACCGCGTGGTCCGGCTGAAGGGCGGCGATCCGTTCCTGTTCGGCCGGGGCGGCGAAGAACTTCAGGTGCTGCGCGACGCCAACATCCCGGTGGAGGTAGTGCCCGGCATCACGGCGGCACTGGGCTGCGGGGCGGCCACCACCATCCCCGTCACCCACCGCGACCATGCCAATGGCGTCACCTTCGTGACCGGCCATGGCAAGGACGGAGAGCCGGATCTGGACTGGCAGGCGCTGGCCCGCCTGCGCCACACGCTGGTCGTCTATATGGGCCTGTCGGCCGCCGGCACCATCGCCCGGCGTCTGACCGAAGCGGGCCTGCCCGCCGACACGCCGGCCGCGCTGATCGAAAAGGGCACGCGGCCGGATCAGAAGCTCATCACCGGCCGGCTGGACAGTCTGGCGTCGCTGGCGGCGGCGCATGGGCTGACCGGTCCGGCCATCATCATCATCGGCGATGTCGTCCGTCTGGCCGACCAAGCCCAGATCACTGCGCTGGTGCCCGATCATCTGCGCGAAGCCGTCTGACAGGGAAGTACTGAGAGATGCTGGTCAAAGCCAAGGGAACCCTGCAATCCGTCACCGGCAGCCGTCTTCTGGACGGGGAGGCCGTGTGGCTGGGTGCCGGGAACATCTGGGTGGAGGATGTCGCCGCCGCCGCCGTGTTCGAAGGCGCTGAGGCCATCGCCGAGGCGCTGGCCTTTGCGAAGGCGGAAGAGAAGCGGCAGGTGGTCGTCGATGTCTATCCGCTGGATGTCGAGGTGACGGAGGCCGGCACCCGCCCCACCCATCTGCGCGAACGGCTGAAGGCCATCGGCCCTACCGTCCGCCGCGACCTGGGCAAGCAGGCGCGCCCGTCCGCCGCCTGATCCCGCCCGATCCCGATCAAAGAAACACAGGCCCGACCCCCAAATGCCTGACACGCACAGCCCCGCCTCCCGCAGCAATCAGCCGGCCGACGCGCATGCCGCCGTCTATCGCTATGACGAATTCGACAAGACCTTCGTCTTCGAGCGGGTGGAACAGTTCCGCGCCCAGGTCGAACGCCGCCTGAAGGGTGAGATCACGGAGGAGGAGTTCAAGCCCATCCGGCTGATGAACGGCCTCTATCTCCAGCTTCACGCCTATATGCTGCGCGTGGCCGTCCCCTATGGCATGCTGTCATCCACCCAGGTCCGGCGTCTGGCCCGCATCGCGCGGGTCTATGACAAGGGCTATGGCCATTTCACCACCCGCCAGAACATCCAGTTCAACTGGCCCAAGCTGGAAGATGTCCCCGCCATCCTGCATGAGCTGGCGGAAGTGGACATGCATGCGATCCAGACCAGCGGCAATTGCATCCGCAACGTCACCACCGACCAGTTCGCGGGTGCAGCGGCGGACGAGCTGGTGGACCCGCGCGTCTATGCGGAGCTCCTGCGCCAATGGTCGACGCTGCATCCGGAATTCACCTATCTGCCGCGCAAGTTCAAGATCGCCATCACCGGCAGCCCGGACGACCGCGCCGCCGTGCAGGTGCATGATATCGGCCTGATTGCGAAGAGGGACGCGGCCACGGGCCGCATCGGCTTCACCGTCTATGTCGGCGGCGGCCAGGGCCGCACGCCCTATCTGGCGGTCAAGGCCCGCGAGTTCGTGGCCGTCGAAGACATCATCGGCTATCTGGAAGCGGTGCTGCGCGTCTATAACCAGCTGGGCCGGCGCGACAATATCTATAAGGCGCGCATCAAGATCACCGTGAACGAGATGGGGGCCGACAAGTTCATCGGCCTGATCGAGGAGGAATATGCCCGCCTGCCGCGGCAGAAATTCCACCTGGACCCCGGTATTGTCGAGGCGATCGAAACCCATTTCGCAGCACCGCCGCATGTCGATCTGCCTTCCGTCTCGACCAGCTTCGAAGCCGCCAAGGCCGCCGACAAGGCCTTTGCCCGCTGGGCCAAGAGCAACCTGCACGCCCACAAGGTGCCGGGCTATGCCATCGCCACCATCTCCTTGAAGCCCATCGGCGGCATTCCCGGCGATATCGAGGCGGACCAGCTGGAAACCGTCGCCGATCTGGCCGACCTTTACAGCTTTGGCGAGGTGCGGGCCAGCCATGAGCAGAATCTGGTGCTGGCCCATGTCCGCCAGGATGACCTGTATCCGCTGTGGCAGGCGCTGGACCAGGCGGGGCTGGGCACGGCCAATGCTGGGCTGATTTCCGACATCATCGCCTGCCCCGGCCTGGATTATTGCGCGCTGGCCAATACGCGCGCCATCCCCGTGGCCCAGCGCATCGCCGAACGTTTCGCCGATCTGGACCGGCAGCATGATCTGGGTGAACTGAAGATCAAGATCAGCGGCTGCATCAATGCCTGCGGCCATCACCATGTCGGCCATATCGGCATCCTGGGCGTGGACAAGAAGGGCGAGGAGTTCTTCCAGATCCTGCTGGGCGGCGATGCGGGCACCCAGGCCGCCCTGGGCGAGATTGTCGGCCCCGGCTTCGATTATGACGGCATCGTCGATGCGGTGGAGGTGGTGGTGAACACCTTCGTCAAGCTGCGCCAGCCCGGCGAGATTTTCATTCAGACGCTGGCCCGTACCGGCCATGCCCCGTTCAAGGAGGCCCTCTATGCCCGTGCTTGATCGTGGTCTGCCCATCGACGACCGCTGGACCGACCTTGCCGACGACCAGCCGCTGCCGGACGAAGGCGCCGTCATCGTGTCGCTGGAACGCTGGCGCAGCGACCGCGACGCGCTGACGGCCCGGCGCGATGCCGTGGGCGTCCGGCTGAAATCCAATCAGCTGGCCACCGAGATCGCGTCCGACCTGGGATCACTGTCGCTGGTGGCCCTGGAATTCCCTAAATTCCGCGATGGCCGCGCGTTCTCCGCCGCCCGCGAGCTGCGGGAGCGGTTCGATTACAAGGGCGAGATCCGCGCCTTCGGCCACATCATCCCCGACCAGTATCTGTTCCTGACCCGCGTGGGCGTGGACACGGTGGTGGTGCCGGAAGACCGCGTCGGTCCCGCCTGGGCGCACGCGCTGAAGGAAATCTCCGTGGCGTTCCAGCCGGCGCTGGGACGGGAAGAGGGCACCTCCGTGCTGCGCCGTCACCTGAAGGGCACGGTCCCGGCATGAACAAGGAACTGCCGGCCCGCGCCCGCGACCTGATCGCGCGCTACGGCCATCTGGAAGGGGCCGACCTGCTGCGCCCCCTGATCGAGACGGAGTTCAAGGGCAGGTTCGCGCTCGTCTCTTCCTTCGGAACGGAAAGTGCCGTGCTGCTGCATATGGTGGCAGAGATCGACACCTCCCTGCCCATCCTGTTCGTGAACACCCGCAAGCTGTTCGGCGAGACGCTGCGCTACAAGCGCACCCTGGTTGAAAAGCTGGGCCTGAGCGATGTGCGCGAGCTGTCGCCGACGCGTGAGGCCGAGGATGCGCATGACAAGGACGGCGTCCTCTGGCGCGCCGACAACAGTGCCTGCTGCGATTTCCGCAAGGTCCGCGTGCTGGAGGAAGGGCTGACGCCGTTTTCCGCCTGGATCACGGGCCGCAAGCGCTATCAGGCCACGACACGCATCGAGTTGCCCTTGTTCGAGGCCGCCGACGGCCGGATCAAGGTCAACCCGCTGGCCGGCTGGGGCCGCGAGGAGGTGGAGGCCTATCTGGACCGGCATGACCTGCCGCGTCATCCGCTGGAAGAGGACGGTTACCTCTCCATCGGCTGTATGCCCTGTACCGACCGTGTCGCCCCCGGCGAAGACATTAGAGCAGGCCGCTGGCGCGGCCAGGAAAAGACGGAATGCGGAATCCACCTGCCGCTTCC
Source organism: Hydrogenophaga intermedia (assembly GCA_943371025.1). GTDB lineage: Bacteria > Pseudomonadota > Alphaproteobacteria > Azospirillales > Azospirillaceae > Niveispirillum. The sequence continues at coordinate 19,863 of CALRTC020000019.1, read as the reverse complement.
CTCATCAACAAGTCTGGTGGGAGCCTCCTGATGAGCAGCACCGATCAACATCTCGACCATCTCGACCAGCTGGAAGCCCAGAGCATCTATATCCTGCGCGAGGCGCGTGTGCGCCTGAAGCGTCTGGGCCTGCTCTGGTCGCTCGGCAAGGACAGCAACGTCCTGATCTGGCTGTGCCGCAAGGCCTTCATGGGGGAGTTGCCCTTCCCCGTGGCGCACCTGGATACCGGTCTGGAATTCCCCGAGAGCTACGAGTTCCGCAACCGTTACGCCCAGGAATGGGGCCTGAACCTGATCAAGGATGAATGCCCGCCGATCGAAATGACGGACCCGACGCTGCCGCCCGGCACGCGCATCGCGGCCCGCAAGTCGTTGGGCCTGGCCGCCGCCTTGGAGAAGTACCAGTTCGACGGGCTGATCACCGGCATCCGCCGCGATGAACAGGCCACCCGTGCCAAGGAACGCATTTTCAGCCCGCGCGGGCTGGATGGCGCCTGGCAGGCGGCCCACCAGCCGCCGGAATTCTGGGACCAGTACACGATCGAACGCCATCCCGGCACCCATACCCGCGTGCACCCGCTGCTGGCCTGGACCGAGGTGGATGTGTGGCGCTACATCAAGCGGGAGGAAATCCCTCTGGTGCCGCTCTATTTCGCCAAGGATGGCAAGCGCTTCCGCTCCCTGGGCGAGATCGGCATCACCTTCCCCGTCGATAGCCACGCCGGCACCATCGACGAGATCATCGACGAGCTTGAAACCACCCGCACGCCCGAACGCGCCGGCCGGTCCATGGACCATGAGGCCGAGGATGCGTTCGAACGGCTCCGCGCCACGGGTTACCTCTAAGAAGAACGGGTACTAGAATCATGGCGAATGCCGCCCTGCGGGCCGAGATTGTTACGGCCGTTCCCACCGCCCAGCCGGTGAAGAAGGCCCCCCTGGCCCCCTACCCCATCGTCATTGTCGGCCATGTCGACCATGGCAAGTCGACCCTGATCGGCCGCCTGCTGCATGATACGGACAGCCTGCCCGAAGGCCGTCTGGCCGAACTGAAGAAAGTGTCCGAACAGCGCGGCCTGCATATGGAATGGTCGTTCCTGCTGGACGCGCTGCAGATCGAACGCGACCAGGGCATCACACTGGACACGACGCGCATCTGGTTCCGGACGGCCAAGCGGCCCTACGTGATCATCGACGCGCCGGGCCACCGCGAATTCCTGCGCAACATGGTGACGGGCGCGGCCGGGGCCGATGCGGCCGTGCTGGTCACGGATGCCGAACGCGGCATTTCCGAGCAGACCCGCCGCCATGCCTATCTCCTGTCGCTGCTGGGCGTGCGCAAGGTGATCGTGGCCGTCAACAAGATGGACCTGGTCGATCATGCCGAGGACGCCTGGAAGGGTGTCGCCAGTGACGTCAGCGACTATCTGCAAAAGCTGGGGATCGAGCCGCTTTACGTCATCCCGCTGTCGGCCCGCCATGGCGACAATATCGCCGCCCGGTCGGAAAAGATGGCCTGGTACCGCGGCCCGACCCTGCTGGAAGCGCTGGACCTGCTGACCCCGGCCGCTGCCCGCACCGAATCCGTGCTGCGCCTGCCCATCCAGGATGTCTACCGCAAGGGCGACACGCGTCTGGCCGTGGGCCGCATCGAGACGGGCCGCCTGCGCGTCGGCGACAAGATGGAAATCGCGCCGACGGGCCAGCCCGCCACGGTCGCCAGCATCGATGCCGGCAAGGGCCCGGTGAATGAGGCTCGCGCCGGCCAGTCGGTCGCCGTGTCCTTCATCGAAGATGCGGCGCTGAACCGCGGCCAGATCATCGCCCCGGCCGGCCATATGCCGCATATCAGCACGGCCGTGCGGGTGCGCGCCTTCTGGCTGGACCCGGAAAGCCTGACGGCCGGCAGCCGCATCACCCTGCGCCTGACCACGTCCGAACATCCCGTCGTGGTGGAGAAGTTCGAACGCATCGTCGATGTGGAGAACCTGTCCGACGGCGAGGGCACGGAACTGGGCCAGGGCGGCATCGCGGAGATCGTGCTGCGTGCGGCCTCGCCCATCGCCTTTGACCTGTCGACCGACCTGCCCGTCACGGGCCGCGCCGGCCTTGCCAAGGGCGGACGCATCGTCGGCGGCTGCATCGTGCTGGGCGCTGCCAATGCCAAGGTCGCGGGGCCGATCACGGCGGTCGACAGCTCCGTCGACCGTGACGCGTTCGAAGCGCGCAACGGCCATCGCGGCGGCGTCGTCTGGTTGACGGGCCTGTCGGGGGCGGGCAAGTCCACCCTGTCCATGGGCACGCAGCGTCGTCTGTTCGATGATGGCTGGCGCGTGGCCGTGCTGGATGGTGACAATCTGCGCAAGGGCCTGAACAAGGATCTGGGCTTTGCCCAGACCGACCGGCTGGAAAATGTGCGCCGCGTGGCCGAAGTGGCGAAGCTGATGGCGGAAACCGGCACGGTCGTGCTGGTCAGCCTGATCTCCCCCACGACCGAAATGCGCGATCTGGCGCGTGCCATCGTGGGCGAGGGCTTCAACGAGGTGTGGGTGAAGGCCGATGTCGCCACCTGCGCCGCGCGTGACCCCAAGGGCCTGTACGCCGCCGCCCGCGACGGCAAGATCCAGCAGTTCACGGGCGTGTCCGCCCCGTTCGAGGCACCAGCCCAGCCCGATCTGGTGCTGGACACGGCCGAGATGGACATCCCCACCGGCACCGAGTTGCTGATCGCCCATATCCGCCGCAAACTGGCGCTGAGCCAGGCCGACGGGCATGCGGTAGGCATCTGATCGATTGTATGACGCCGGGTCGGGAGTGGTCACGCTTCCGACCCACGGCTGAAGGGGCTGACGGAGAAGCTGCCGCCACCGTCACCCCGGCGGGGGCCCTTAGGCGCTAAGTTAGTCCCTTGGAATGAGGTGCCTCCCCCGCGAAAGCGGGGATCCAGGGGCCACAAGCAACTAGGCTTAAGTGCCCTTGGCCCCTGGACCCCCGCTTTCGCGGGGGAGGCACGGAGGGTGCAGATGGCTAACTTAGCCCCTATGGACGCAGCATGAGTGACGGTCGTGCGGCAGGGTGCGATTCCACCTGAATCTGACATATTCCAAGGGGCGCGGGGCTTACCACCCGCGCCCCTTTTTTTGTCCCGCTCTTTTATATGCTAAATATGATTTTGATAGCGCTATCATGTCACCTGCGGCATGATGGCCGCGGCCGAATTGCGAACCAGAATAATCCGGAGGAAACGCGAGCGGCTGCGCGGACGGGGATATCCGTCAGCGCCGGAAGGGCCTCGACCGTCCGGAGACGGCAAGATGATGCATTTGAAGCGGCTGCTGACCGGTATCGCGGCGGGCCTGTTGGCGACCCCTTGTCTGGCGGCCGACGCCCCCCTGCTGAACCCGATGTTTCAGGATCATGGCGTGCTGCAACGGGAGCGCCCCCTGCCCGTCTGGGGACAGGCGCAGCCGGGGCAGAAGGTCACCATCACCCTGGGTGATAGCAGCACGCAGACCGTGGCCGGCCAAGACGGCCACTGGCAGGCGACCCTGCCGCCACAGCATCCCGGCCCCGCCCCCCTGCGTCTGACCGCGACGACGGGGCAACGGACGCAGACCGTCGATGATCTGCTGGTCGGCGATGTCTATCTCTGTTCCGGGCAGTCCAACATGGAACTGCAGGTGAAGCGGGCCTTGTCCAGCGAGGGCGAGATCATCAATGCCAGGCATCCGCTGATCCGTTATCTGAATATCGACCGCGCCAGCGCCGTTACCCCGCAGCCGGCCTTCGCCCGCCCCGTCTCCTGGCAGGCCGTGACCCCGGAGATGGCGGGGGAGATGTCGGCCGTCTGCTATTTCTTCGGCCGCGAAATGCGGCAGGTCGTGGATGTGCCCGTCGGCCTGATCCATTCCTCCTGGGGTGGGTCGGGGGTGGAAGCCTGGATGGACGCGCCGGAACTGCGCACGGCCCCCAGCCGCAGCACGGAATTCGCGGTCCTGGAACGCTATGCCGCCGATCGGGCCGCCGGGTTGGTGGGCTTCGGCACGCAATGGCAGAATTGGTGGCTGACCCGCGCCAAGGACCAGCCCTGGCGCGACAAGCCGCGCCAGGGCGATGGCTGGCGCACGGCTCCGGCCAGTTTCAAGCCCTGGGAAAGCTGGGGGATCCCGGATCTGGCCGATTTCAACGGACTGGTCTGGATGCGCACCGCCGTCACCCTGACGGAAGAACAGGCGAAACAGCCGGCCACGCTGCTGCTGGGCCCGGTCGATGATATCGACGTCACCTGGATGAATGGCAAGGTGGTGGGCAGCCTGTTCGCCCCGGCCGATCCCCGCCGCTATCCTTTGCCGCCGGGCACGCTGAAGGCCGGGGAGAATCGGGTCGTCCTCTCCATCCTGGACGGTTACGGCGATGGCGGGCTGTACGGGTCGGCCGAGGCACAGGCGCTGCTGCTGGCCGATGGCACCCGCATTCCGCTGAAGGCGCCCTGGGAATTCAAGGTGGTGCCGGGACCGGCGGGAACGCCACCGCACGCCCCCTGGGGCACGATGGACGGGTTGGGCACGCTGCGTAACGCCATGATCGTGCCCATCGGCCCCTACGCCCTGCGCGCCGTTCTCTGGTACCAGGGCGAAGCCAATGTGAACGCGCCGGATCAGTACCCGTCCCTGCTGGCTGGCATGATGGCGGGCTGGCGTCGGCAGTTCGGGGCCAACCTGCCCTTCCTGATCGTGCAGCTTCCGGAATTCGGGAAGCCCACCGGCGCGCCGGGCCCCAGCGGTTGGGCCGGCCTGCGCGAGGCGCAGCGTCAGGCCGTGGCCGCCGACGCCTATGCCGGGCTGGCCGTGGCCATGGGGGTCGGCGACTGGACCGACATCCATCCCACCAACAAGCAGGTGGTGGCCAAGCGTCTGGCCCACACGGCGCGGCATGTTCTGCTGGGCCAGGATGTGGCCCCCTCCGGCCCCGTCCCGGCGGCGGTGGAACGGCAGGGCGACCGCGTCGTTATCCGTTTCACCGGCATCACGGGCGGTCTGGTCGCCTATGGCAATCACCGGCCCATCGGGTTCGAACTGTGCGGCCCAGACCAGGCAAGCTGCCGCTTTGTCGATGCCAGCCTGTCCGGCGACAGCGTCACCCTGTCCGTCGGCGACGGCCCGGCAACCCGCGTCCGCTATGGCTGGGCTGACAGCCCGATCTGCAATCTTTATGACGGGTCCGGCCTGCCGGCGGGGCCGTTCGAAATGGGGGTGAAGTGACGTCCCGCATCCCTCGCAGCATTTTGCACCGGCCTGCACCCCGTCATTGACAAACTGGAATGGTACGGCAATGATAGCGCTACCATCACCCCAACAGAGGGTGAGCATATGAATTCCCAGGGAGGATCCTTTGCCATCACCCGGCCGCCCCACGGCGCCGACATGGTGCTGGACACTCCCGAACCCGTGATCGGCTGACCGACCTACGGGCAAACGCGCCGCCAAAGCTTGTTACCGCTATCAGGCCTCGCCTGATCGGGTTGGGAGAGTTTGCACATGTCATCCGTCACCCCTGTCGCCCTGACTGATTTTCTGCCCGCCGACTGGCGGTCGGCCCATCTGCTGGGCCGCATGGATTTCGGTGACGGCCCCACGCCCGTGCTGATCCGGAATGGCCACCTGTTCGACCTGTCCGATGTCGCCCCCACGGTTTCCGACCTGCTGAACGGTCTGGAGGATGACACGCTGCCCCAGGGCGGGCGCGATCTGGGCGATGCGGCCGGGATCAGCGTCACCCGCCGCTGGCAGACGCCGCTGCCCGGCGCGCCCCTGCTGCTGTCGCCCATCGACCTGCATTGCATCAAGGCGGCCGGCGTCACCTTCGCCGTTTCCGCCCTGGAAAGGGTGATCGAGGAGCGGGCGCGCGGCGATTATGCCAAGGCCAATGAAATCCGCGCTGACCTGTCGGCCCGCATCGGCACCGACCTGGGCGCGGTCAAGCCCGGCTCGGCGGAGGCGGCGGCGTTGAAACAGGCGCTGATTGCCGATGGGCTGTGGTCGCAATATCTGGAAGTGGCCATCGGCCCCGATGCGGAAGTATTCACCAAGGGCCCGACCCTGTCATCCGTCGGCTGGGGCGCCCATATCGGCGTGCGCGCCGACAGCGACTGGAACAATCCGGAGCCGGAACTGGCGCTCGCCGTCGATGGCAAGGGCCGTGTCCATGGCGCCACCCTGGGCAATGACGTCAATCTGCGTGATTTCGAGGGACGGTCAGCCCTGCTTCTGTCCAAGGCCAAGGACAATAACGCGTCCTGCGCGCTGGGCCCCTTCATCCGCCTGTTCGATACCACCTTCAGCATCGATGATGTCCGCAACGCGGAAGTGACGGTGAATGTGACGGGCGAGGACGGCTTCGTCCTGAATGGCCGGTCCAACATGGCGCTGATCAGCCGCGACCCGCTGGATCTGGTGGGCCAGACCATCGGCCGGAACCATCAATATCCCGACGGGTTCGTGCTGTTCATGGGTACGCTGTTCGCGCCTATCGATGATCGCGACGCGCCCGGCAAGGGCTTCACCCACAAGCGGGGCGACATTGTCACCATCGCCTCGCCCCGCCTGGGCACCCTGACCAACAAGGTGGTCGGCAGCCATGAGGCGCCGCCCTGGACTTTCGGTATCAGCGACCTGATGCGCAATCTGGCCCGGCGCGGCCTGCTGCGCGCCTGATCGCACCTTCCACCCCACGACGACACGGCCCAGATCGGACGGCAGACAAGATGACCCATGCGATTTACCCCAGCCTGCGCGCAAAGCGGGTGCTGATCACCGGTGGCGGCTCCGGCATCGGCGCGGGGCTGGTGGAAGGTTTCGTGCGCCAGGGGGCGCGCGTGCATTTCGTCGATGTGGCGGAAGCCGACAGCCAGGAACTGGTCGCCAGCCTGGCGGGCGCAGAAGTACCGCCCACCTTCACCCGCTGCGACCTGACCGATCTGGACGCGGTCAAGGCGACGATTGAGGGCATCATCGCGGCCGAGGGTGGTATCGATATCCTGGTCAATAACGCCGCCAATGACGACCGCCACAAGGTGGAAGAGGTGACGCCCGCCTATTGGGATAACCGCATGGCCGTCAACCTGCGCCATCTGTTCTTCGCGGCCCAGGCCGTGGTGCCGGCGATGAAGGAAAATGGCGGTGGCGCCATCATCAATCTGGGCTCCATCTCCTGGCATCTGGCCCTGCCGGACATCGCGCTGTACCAGACGGCCAAGGCCGCGATCGAGGGCATGACCCGCGCGCTGGCCCGCGACCTGGGCGAGGATAATATCCGCGTCACCTGTGTCGTGCCCGGCGGTGTGAAGACGCCGCGCCAGATGCGCCTGTGGCACAATCCGGAGGAAGAGGCGCGGATGCTGGGCCTGCAATGCTTGAAGCAGCGCGTGGAACCGCGCGACATCGCCGCCATGGTGTTATTCCTGTCGTCCGACGATGCGCGATTGTGCACGGGGCACAATTACTTCGTCGATGCGGGGTGGCGATGAACGATCTTTCTTCCATCAAGCCGGAACTGGCCTGGGACCTGGGCGCAACGCTGGGCGAGGGCGCCTGCTGGGATGCCGAGGCGTCCGTCGTCTGGTTCACGGACATCAAGAAACGCCGCATCCACCGGCTGAACCCGGCCACAGGCGCCAAGGACAGTTGGGACGCCCCGGACCAGCCGGGCTTTGCCCTGCCGCGCGCGGGCGGCGGGTTGATCGTGGGCCTGCCGCACGGGCTGCACCATTTCGATCCGGCCGATGGCAGTTTTACCAGGCTGACGGGCGTGGAGACGGAGCGGACGGGCAACCGTCTGAATGACGGCTTCACCGATGCCACGGGCCGTGTCTGGTTTGGCAGCATGGACGATGCCGAGGAAGCCGCCAGCGGCGCCTTCTACCGCTGGACCGGTGGCGAACCGGTGCGTGTGTTGGACGGTATCCCCATCACCAATGGTCCGGCCATCAGCCCGGATGGCAAGGTGCTGTACCATACCGACACGCTGGGCCAGACCATCTATGCCGCCGACATCCAGGATGATGGCAGCCTGTCGGGTCGCCGCGTCTTTGCGAAGATCGGTGAAGGCGAAGGCTATCCCGACGGCATGGCCGTGGATGCGGAAGGCTGTGTGTGGACGGGCCTGTTCTGCGGCTGGTCCATCCGCCGCTATGCACCCGATGGCACGCTGCTGGGGTCCGTCTCCTTTCCGGTTGGCAACATCACCAAGCTGGCCTTCGGCGGGCCGGACCTGCGCACCGTCTATGTGACGACGGCGGCCAAGGGCCTGTCGGCGGCCGAACTGGCGGAACAGCCGCTGGCCGGTGGTCTTTTCACTTTCCAAAGTCCGGTGGCCGGCCTGCCCCCGGCAAAGGTGCGTGCATGAGCAACGATCCCCGTCCCGCCCGCCGCTTCCGTTCGCGTGAATGGTTCGATGCGCCGGGCCGCGCCGATATGACCGCGCTCTATCTGGAGCGCTTCATGAATTACGGTCTGACGCCGCAGGAATTGCGGTCGGGCAAGCCCATCATCGGCATCGCCCAGACGGGCAGCGACCTGTCGCCCTGCAACCGTATCCATGTGGATCTGGCGCGGCGCGTGCGGGACGGGATCCGGGATGCCGGCGGCATTCCGTTTGAGTTTCCGGTCCATCCGATTTTCGAGAATTGCCGCCGGCCCACGGCGGCTTTGGATCGCAATCTGGCCTATCTGGGGCTGGTGGAAATCCTGCACGGCTATCCGATCGACGCCGTGGTCCTGACCACGGGCTGCGACAAGACCACGCCGTCGGGCATCATGGCGGCCAGCACGGTCGACATCCCCGCCATCGTGCTGTCGGGCGGGCCCATGCTGGATGGCTGGTTCGAAGGGGAACTGGTCGGGTCGGGCACGGTGATCTGGAAGGGTCGTCGCCGCCTGGGCGCGGGGGAGATCACCGAAGAACAGTTCCTGGATCTGGCCGCCGCGTCGGCCCCGTCCGCCGGCCATTGCAACACCATGGGCACGGCCAGCACCATGAACGCCGTGGCCGAAGTGCTGGGCCTGTCCCTGCCCGGCTGTGCCGCCATCCCCGCCCCCTACCGCGAACGCGGGCAGATGGCGTATGAGACGGGCCGTCGCATCGTCGACATGGCCTATGAGGATCTGCGCCCGTCGCAGATCCTGACGCGTCAGGCCTTCATCAACGCCATTGTCGCAACCTCGGCCATCGGCGGATCGACCAATGCCCAGCCGCATATCGTGGCCATGGCCCGCCATGCCGGCGTGGAGATCAGCCATGATGACTGGCGCGCCTATGGCTATGACGTGCCGCTGATCGTGAACATGCAGCCGGCTGGCAAATATCTGGGCGAACGGTTCCACCGGGCCGGCGGCGTGCCCGCCGTGCTGTGCGAACTGGCCGCGGCCGGCAAGATCGACACGTCCTGCCTGACCGTCACGGGCAAAAGCGTGGCCGAGAATATCCAGGGCCGGCAGACGCATGACCGCGAGGTGATCTTCACCGTCGATAAGCCCTTGAAGGAACGGGCGGGCTTCCTGGTGTTGAAGGGCAATCTGTTCGACTTCGCCATCATGAAGACCAGCGTCATCTCCGACGATTTCCGCCGCCGCTACCTGTCGCGACCGGGGAACGAAGGGGTCTATGAAGGCCGCGCCATCGTCTTTGACGGGCCGGATGATTATCACGAGCGGATCAACGATCCGGCGCTGAACATTGATGAGAACTGCATCCTGGTCGTGCGCGGTGCCGGCCCGCTGGGCTTCCCCGGTTCGGCCGAGGTGGTGAACATGCAGCCGCCCGATGCCCTGCTGAAGAAGGGCATCACCAGCCTGCCCACCATCGGCGACGGGCGGCAGTCGGGCACGTCCGACAGCCCGTCGATCCTAAATGCCAGTCCGGAATCGGCGGCGGGCGGTGGGCTGGCCTTGCTGCGCACGGGCGACACGCTGCGCCTGGACCTCAACAAGGGCACCTGCGACATGGTGGTGGCCGAGGACGAATTGGCCCGCCGCAGCACGGAACCGGCCCCGCCCATCCCGGCGTCGAAGACGCCGTGGCAGGAACTCTACCGCGCCCATGTCGGGCAACTGGATAGCGGCGGCTGTCTGGAAATGGCGTTGAAATACCGGGGCGTGGCGGAAGAGACGCCCCGGCATAATCATTGAGGTCGATTGAGAAAGGATGTCGCCCCTCCTGCCTGCCTCCCCCGCGAACGCGGGGGTCCAGGGGCCACAGGCAAGACGGCTTCAGGGATATCAAAATACGCTTGTGGGGCTGTTGTACCCCCTGGCCCCTGGACCCCCGCTTTCGCGGGGGAGGCAGCAACCAGACAAGCCAAGCGCATTAATCAAGCGGCGCAGGAAACAAACAGGAGATAATGATGAGCGGTTCCAGGGAGGAACAGGTCAATATGGGCTTCATCGCCGCGATCGTGGCGGTGGCGACCATTGGCGGGTTCATGTTCGGCTATGACAGCGGCGTCATCAACGGCACCGTCGACGGCCTGAAAAAGGCCTTCAATTCCGACAGCATCGATACCGGCTTCAATGTCGCATCCATCCTGCTGGGTTGTGCTGCCGGTGCCTTCAGCGCCGCGCGACTGGCCGACATGATCGGCCGGCGTAAAGTGATGATGATCGCAGCCCTGCTGTTCATCATCAGCGCCATCGGCGCCGGTGCCGCCCACAGCTCCAGCGTGTTCGTCATCGCCCGCCTGATCGGCGGTCTGGCCGTGGGTGCCGCGTCGGTGCTGTCGCCGGCCTATATCTCCGAAGTCACACCCGCTTCCATCCGCGGCCGGCTGTCGTCAGTGCAGCAGATCATGATCATCTCCGGCCTGACGGGCGCCTTCCTGGGCAATTACCTGATCGCCCATTATGCCGGCGGGTCCACCGAGCCCTTCTGGATGGGGTATGAGGCCTGGCGCTGGATGTTCTGGGCGCAGGTCATCCCGGCGACGGCCTTCCTGCTGGCCCTGCTGATCATCCCGGAAAGCCCGCGTTTTCTGGTGGTCAAGGGCCGCGAGGATGAAGCCCGCGCCGTGCTGATCCGCCTGTTCGGGCCCGCCGCCGGTGCCGCCAAGGTGGTGGAAATCCGCGACAGCCTGGCCCAGGACCATCACAAGCCCAAACTGTCCGACCTGATCGACAAGGCGTCGGGCAAGATCCGCCCCATCGTCTGGACGGGCATCGGTCTGGCCGTGTTCCAGCAGCTGGTCGGCATCAATGTCGTGTTCTATTACGGCGCCGTGCTGTGGCAGGCCGTGGGCTTCAGCGAGGCCGATGCGCTGCGCATCAATATCCTGTCCGGTGCCTTGTCCATCCTGGGCTGCCTTGCCTCCATGGCCCTGGTCGACAAGCTGGGGCGCAAGCCGCTGCTGATCATCGGGTCGGCCGGCATGGCCGTGACGCTGGGCCTGATGGTGGTCTGCTTTGCATCCGGCTCCATCGTCGATGGCAAGCTGCATTTGTCGGATACCGCCGGTCTGGTGGCCCTGGTCAGCGCCAATGCCTATGCGGTTTTGTTCAACTTCTCCTGGGGCCCCGTCATGTGGGTCATGCTGGGCGAAATGTTCCCCAACCAGATCCGCGGCTCCGGTCTGGCCGTTTCGGGCTTTGCCCAATGGACGGCCAATTTCGGCATCACCATGACCTTCCCGATCATGCTGGGCTCGGTCGGGCTGACGGGGGCCTATGGTTTCTATGCCGTCTGCGCCGCCATCTCCTTCTTCTTCGTCCGCGCCCTGGTGCATGAGACGAAGGGCCGGGAGCTGGAGAATATGGAAGGCTGAGTGCGGCGGGAAACGGTTGCACAAGCCGCCTGGAAAGGCGGATAAAGAGGCGGTTTTTCTAAGTCGAGACGGGACCGGGGGCGGGCAGGGAATGGCGGAACGGCAAAGACGGCGCGGCACCCAGGCCGTGACCATTCGCGAGGTGGCGGCCCGCGCCGGTGTTTCCTCCATGACCGTGTCCCGCGTCATCAACAAGGATGACAAGGTCAACGAGAATACCCGTGCCCTGGTCGAAGCTGCCATCCGCGAGCTGAACTACACCCCCAACCCCGCCGCCCGCCGGCTGGCGGGGTCGGAGGTACTGCGCATCGGTCTGCTTTATTCCAACCCGTCCAGCGCCTACCTGTCGGAATTCCTAGTGGGCGCGCTGGATGAAAGCAGCCGTGAGGGCCACCAGCTGGTGGTGGAAAAATGCGCCGGCACGGCCAAGGCGGCAGCATCGGTGACCAAGCTGCTGGCCAGCGGCATCAACGCCTTTATCCTGCCGCCACCGCTCTGCGAGTCGAAGCCCATCCTGTCCATGCTGGAACAGGCCAATGTCATCGCCGTGGCCGTGGCCACGGGCCGGCCCAACCCGACCATGCCCACCATCCGCATCGACAATTACGCCGCAGCCCGGCAGATGACGGAATATCTGGTGGCGCTGGGCCATCGCCGCCTGGGCTTCATCAAGGGTAACAAGAACCAGTCGGCATCCGACATGCGCCTGCACGGGTTCCTGGACGGGTGCGAGGCGGCGGGCATTGCCGCCGGCGACATCCTGACCGAACAGGGCCAGTTCGATTATGCCTCGGGACTGGAGGCGGCGGAGAAGCTGCTGACCGTGAAAGATCGGCCGACGGCCATCTTTGCCGCCAATGACGATATGGCCGCCGCCACCATTTCCGTAGCCCACCGGCTGCATCTGGACGTGCCCAACGACCTGTCGGTGGCGGGCTTTGACGATACGCTGATCGCGACGACGGTCTGGCCGCCGCTGACCACCATCCGCCAGCCCATCGCCGCCATGGGCAAGGCCGCCGTCGCCTCGCTGGCCAGCGCCATGCGCAGCCGCTGGCAGCCGGGTCGCAGCGGTGATGGACCGGAACAGAAGCTGCTGGCCTACAAGCTGGTGAAGCGCGAATCGACCGTGCCGGTGGGTTGATGCCGGGGGCGGTCAACGCCTCTCCGCCGCCCCCCTTTCCATCATGAATTTGTGCAGGGTCTCGGCTGGCATGGGCCGGCCGAAATGCCAGCCCTGGCCGATATCACAGCCGGCATCGGCCAGGATGGCGGCCGTTTCCGCATTTTCCACGCCTTCGGCCACCACTTCCATGCCCAGCTTATGGGCCAGATCGATGACGGCGGCGACGATGTCACGGCTGCGCCGGCTTTCCACCAGATCGCGGATGAAGCTCTGGTCGATCTTGATCAGGTCGGCCGGCAGGTGCTTCAGATAAGAGAGCGAGGCAAATCCGGCGCCGAAATCATCGATGGCCACCTTGATGCCGATCGACCGCAGATGCGCCAGCACACCGGCCGCGCGGTCCAGATTCTCGATGACGGCGGTTTCCGTCACCTCGATCTCCAGCCGGGCCGTCTGCACCTGGGCGGCCCGCACCACTTCAATCAGCCGGTCGACCCAGTCCGGATCGGCCAGTTCCTTGACCGACGCGTTGATGGAAATGACGGCGTCGCGCGGCAGGCCCAGGGCACCGGCGGACAGCAGCTCCATGGTGCGGGCCGTCACCAGCCGGTCGATCTCCCCCACCAACCCGATCCGTTCCGCGATGGGAATGAACTGGGCCGGGCTGGGACCGGTAAGGCCCCCTTCCCCCCGCCAGCGCACCAGCGTTTCCACCCCGCGCACACGCCCATCGGAAAGCCGGATCTGCGGTTGAAAGACGGGCGTCAGCAGGCCGTGCGCCATGGCCTGCGGCAGTTCCGCGGCGATGGCGGTACGGTCGCGAATGCTGCTGGCGACATGGTCGTCATAGGTGAAGACGGAACTGGCCCGATGGTCGGCCGTTTCCGCGGCCCAGGCGCTGCCGGCATTCTGGGCCAGCAGCAGGTCGGCAGCCCCGGAGAAGCGCTGCGCCCGCGGGGTGATCACGAATTGCAGATCGGGCAGCACCATCACACCGCCCAGATCGACGCCCTTGCGAAAGGTCACGGCCAGCAGCACGCCGGCATCGGAGGCCGGCACGCCACCCGGTGACGGCAGGGCGTAGGCCAGTTCCGTGCGGGAAAGGCGGGCCATGATCTCGCATCGCGGCAGCGTCGCCTGGATGCGGCGATGGATGGCCCCCATCACGTCGGTTTCCACGGACGGGCCGAAGGTCACCACCAGATCATCCAGGTTGCGCACCGTGGCCTGCAGGATCCAGAACCCGGACTCTCCGTCGCAATCGGCCAGCAGACCGGCTGTTTCAACCTCCCAGGAGCGGCGGTTGAAGATACCCAGGTCCGGATCATGGTGGGCCAGCCGGTGCAGCTCGAATTCCGCCATGCGCTCATGCGTGACGTCGCGCACCATGCCGGTGAAATGCAGCCCTGAGGGCAATTCCATGCGGCCGATGGACAGCCAGGCCAGGAAGGTGGTGCCGTCGCGGCGGCGTGCCACCACCTCCCGACCACGGCCGATCACGCGCGACGGGCCCCCGGCCAGATAGGTCTTGACGTATTCATCATGGCGGGCGGCGTCGGCATCGGTCATCAGGACACGGATATGCTGGCCGATCATCTGGTCGACCGTATAGCCGAACAGGCGGGCGATGGCGTGATTGGCCTGCTGGATGATGCCGTCCTGATTGATGGTGACGATACCATCCACGGCCGTATCCAGCACGGCCTGCAATTCACGCTCGCGCCCGCGCAGGGCGAAGACGGCCGTGCGCAGCACCGCGGTGAATTCCCGGATCTCGCGGATGCCCCCGGCGCGCGGCAGGTGCAGGGCGTGGTCATCGATCCCGATGCGCGACAGCCGTGCGCCCAATTGGGCCACCGGGTCCAGGATCAGCCGCACCGACAGGAAGATCAGCAGGCCGACCACCATGACCAGCACGCCACCCAGCCGCAGGCTCTGGTTCCAGAGATCCGCCCGCGCCTGCGTCATCAGCCAATCGATGCGGCGGGCCAGAATGACATGCCCGGCAATGTTGGCCTGCCCCGCATAGAGCTTGCCCCCCGGCGTGACCGGCCAGCAGCCGGCCACCAGCCGTTCCCCCAATGCCAGCGCCAGGCCGCGGCCGCAGGATCGCGTGGCGACCGCGACACGGATGGGCTCCGGCACGGCCGTATGTTCGGACAGGGTCCCACCTTCACGCAGGATGTCGTTGGTATAGGTGACAATGCTGCCGGCATCCACCAGCAGGACCGTATCGGCGGCCACGCGCAGGGCGGCCCGGTCAAGTACCTCCACTTGGGACAGGCTGGAGCGCTGGTCGTGATCGGACAGTTCCTGGGCGATGGCCGCCCCGGTCTGTTCAAATATCTGCCGCTCGCGCTCGACAACGCTCTGCACCATGGCCGGATAGGCCAGATACCAGGCCACCAGTGCCATGGCCATGATGCCAAGGAAGGGTGGCAACAGCATGAGCCGCAGAAGCGTCGGTTGCATCGCCGCCTCCTCAGCCGTCCGGCAGCAGTGATGGATTCAGGACTGGGCCGTCCGGCACCTCACCGATGGCCCCTTCCGCCCGCAGCCAGTTGGCCATGCTGGCAATCGCCGACGCGCCGCCGCCCGACAGGATGGCGCGCCCGCGCGCCACGCCGGGGAAATCCAGCCGCTCCAGCACATGCTTCACACTGTCCACCGGCAATCCCTGGCGCCAGGCAACCCGCTCCAGGCCGGCGCCGTTGGGGTCGCGCAGCAATTCCACACCCGCATACCAGGCTTTGGCCAGCGCCCGCAGGGCCTTCCCGTGACCATCAATCCGGTCGCGCCGGATGGCCAGCACATCAATGATCTCCTGCGGCATCGACCCGCTGTCGAAGACGCGGACGGCGCCGGCCCCCGTCAGGCGGGAAACCAGCGGCTCGTAGGTGACCAGGAAATCCAGGTCGAAACGGTCAAAGGCGCCGACATGGTCGGTGGCCGCCACCGGCACGATGGTGACATCCTGCTTGGTCAGTCCGCGCAGGGCCAGAAAGCGGTGCAGAACATAGGAACCGACACCGTCAATCTCCACCCCGATGCGCCGCCCCTTGATCGGCGTCTTTGCGGTCGCAGCACCGCGCGCCAGCACGGCGTCGGCCCCGTTGGAAACGTCCAGAACCATGACGATGGCCATGGGTTGCCCCGCAGCCTCCAGACGCAGAACCTCGTCCAGGGTCAGGGCCGCGCCGTCCAGCGTGCCGGCCACCAAGGCCGCCATCAGCGATGGCGACGATCGCGCCTCGACCAGCGTGACGTCATCCGACAGCAGGCCATTGGCCCGGGCCAGATGAAACGGTTCGTACCCGATCCACAGGTTGGTACCGATATGCAGGGGACGTTCCGGCGCCTTCACGACGCCGATGGCACCGGCCAGGAAGATCAGGCATCCCGACAGGAACAACAGAGCCGCAACGCCGTAGCCGGT
This sequence comes from Hydrogenophaga intermedia, assembly GCA_943371025.1. Lineage (GTDB taxonomy): Bacteria > Pseudomonadota > Alphaproteobacteria > Azospirillales > Azospirillaceae > Niveispirillum. Next base: position 3,492 of record CALRTC020000019.1, on the reverse strand, counting down.
TCGGGTCTGTCGTTCCATGTCCTGCCTATCTCGCCGCGTCCGTCAGTGCCACGATGAATGTGTCGAAGCCGGTGCGAAGCCCTTCTGCCTTGCGCGACAGGTCGTCCGAAGCATCGCCAAGTTCCCCGGCCACCTGCCCAACGGCTTCCGCCGCACCGGCAACACCAGAAACATTATCACCAACTTCAGCGGTAGCCATAGCCGCCAGTTGCACGTTGCGTGCGATTTCCCGCGTGGCAGCCCCCTGCTCCTCCACCGCGGCGGCGATGGTGCTGGAGATCTGGTCCATTTCCCGGATGGTCCGGTCGATGGTGGCGATGGCGTGGACAGCCTTATCCATGCGCGCCTGCATCTCCGTCACCTGCAGAGCGATATCCTCTGTGGCCCGGGCCGTCTGGTTGGCCAGCTGCTTGACCTCGCTGGCGACGACGGCAAAGCCCTTGCCGGCCTCCCCGGCCCGCGCTGCCTCGATCGTGGCATTCAGGGCCAGAAGGTTGGTCTGGCTGGCGATGTCGCTGATCAGGTCGACGACCTGGTTGATGCGGCCGGCAGCCTCCGCCAGGGCACCGATGGTGCTGTCGGCATTGCCGGCCTCGACCACAGCGTCGCGGGCAACATTGGTCGACCGGGTCACCTGGGCCGCGATCTCGTTGATGGAAGCGGACAGCTGTTCCGATGCGGACGCAACCGTGCTGACATTCTCCGTCGCCCGCGCCGCGGCCTGATGCGCACCCTGGGCGCGGTCGGAGGTGTCATGGGCGGCGCTGCGGATGCGCTGGGCGCTGCTGTCGAGCTGGGTCGCGGCCGAGGCCACACCATGCACCATGCCGCGCACATGCGCGTCCAGATTGCCCGAAATCTCCTCCAGATGGCGGGCGTGACGCGCCGCGTTCTCCTCCAGATAGACGGAGATGACCAGTTCCATGTCCAGCATGACGGCCAGATTGACGGCGCGCAGCGCATCGGACAGGCGCGCTTCCGCGTCGGCGGGACGAAGGCGGCTGCTGGACCCCTTGATCAGCAGGTCATAGATGCGGGTCATGGTCACGGCATAGCCGCCCAGATACCAGCGGGGCTCCAGCCCCAAGGCACTGTGGACACGGCCGATGGCGCGCACGCTTTCGAAATAGCTGTCGTCGAAATTGCCGCTGAACAGGTTCAGCCAGTGCTGCAGCTGGCGTTCACGCGCATGGCGCATGCTCGCTTCGTTGCGGAACATGCGCATCATGTCCGGCCAGCGTTTCAGGTCCCCATAGAAGGCGTCGATAACCGACGGCAAGGCCTCTGCAATCTGCGGCCTCACCGCAGCCAATGTCGCCTGCGTCTGCTGATCAATACCCAGGAAGGCAAGTCGGCCTTCGCGATCAATCCCCGTCAGAACCGTCATTTTGACTTCCCATCCCCCCGCAACCCCACCAAAAGGCATAAGCCCATATTCAGCCGAAATATCGAAGAAGTTCTTAACAGGCGCAACGAATTGCCGCGCTCACGGTTAAATTGATCAATTTTTCTAATATTTTAAGCAATGTTACCGATGTCGGTCTGTCATTTTCCGACATGATTGGTGATTGACCGCCTGTCGGGTGGATGAGAGGATTGCTGCATAGCATCACGGCACGGACCGGCCGCCGCCGGACTGTCGGCGGACTTGACGAATTGGTGAAATTGGCGGACTACTGACTGACCGGATAGTCATTAACTTGGGAATCGGTGCCATGGGCGCCAGATCATCGCCGGCCGGGGACGGACCGGCCACGCCGCGTACCCGGCGAAAGGAGGCGCGGCCGGCGGAACTGCTGGCTGCTGCCCTGGATTGCTTCGTCGAAAGAGGCTTCGCCGCCACGCGGATGGAGGATATCGCCCGGCGGGCCGGTGTGGCCAAGGGCACCTTCTATCTCTACTTCCCCTCCAAGCAGGCCGTGTTCGAAGCGCTGGTACGCGAAAGCCTGCTGCCGCGCGTGGCGGCACTGGAGGCGGCAAGCCGGGCGGCGGGAGGCACCGCGTCGGGCCGGCTGCGCCATCTGCTGGCCAGTCTGGCGCCCATCGTCACCAATCCGCGCATCGTGGCCCTGCCCAAGCTGGTGATCGCCGAGGCCGGAAACTTTCCCGAGATGGCCCGCTTCTATCGGCAGGAAGTGATCGGCAGGGGGCTGGCTCTGCTGACCGGCCTGTTGCGCGACGGGGTGGCGAGCGGGGAATTCCGGCCGATGGAAGACCCGGAGATGACGGCACGGCTGTTCATGGCCCCAGTCCTGCTTTCCGCGCTCTGGCAGGCCAGTTTCGCCCCTGTCGAGGATACGCCCCTGCCTGTTGGCCGGCTGCTGTCCACCCATGCCGACCTGTTCCTGCGTTCGATTGCCGCCAATCCTGGCGCTGGAGAGACAAGATGATCCGCCGCGTCCTGCCCCTGCTGCTGCTTCTGCCGCTTGCCGCCTGCGGTCGGGGGGCGGAGGAAACGACCTTCCAGGGCTATGTCGAAGGCGACTATCTGCGCATCGCCGCCCCCGAAGGCGGCTGGGTGGCGGGTGTCTCCGTCGGTGAAGGCACCCTGGTGCAGGCGGGTGCGCCCTTGTTCACCCTGGACGACACGGCGGCCCGCGCCGCGCTGGCGGAGGCGAAGGCCGGTCTGGCCCAGGCGGAGGCGGCCCTGGCCGACCGCCGCCTGGGTGCGCGGGCGGAGGAGATTGAAAGCTGGACAGCGCAGCTTCGCCAGGCCGATGCCGCCCTGCGCCAGGCGCGCCAGGACCTGGAGCGGCAGAAATCCCTGGCGGCCGACAATGTCGCCGCAAAGGCCCGGCTGGAACAGGCGCAATCCACGGCCGCCCAGGCCGCTGCCCGCGTGGAACAGGCCAAGGCGCAGCTGGCCACGGCCCGCCTGCCCGCCCGCCCCGACCAGATCGCCGCAGCCGAGGCGCAGGCTGAGGCCGCCCGCGCCGCCGTGGCCCAGGCCGAATGGCGCCTGTCACAGCGCCACATCAACAGCCCCGCCGACGCCCTGGTCGATGATATCGTACGCAAGCAAGGCGAATGGGCGCCGGCCGGCGGCGTGGTGGTCAGCCTGCTGCCGCCCGACGCGGTGAAGCTGGTGCTGTTCGTGCCGGAAACAAGCCGTGCCGGTCTGGCGCCGGGCGGCACCCTGTCGGTCAGCTGCGACGGCTGCAAGCCCGGCCTGACGGCCCGCATCAGCCGCATCGCATCGGAGGCCGAATATACCCCGCCCGTCATCTACAGCCGGGAGACGCGCGCCAAGCTGGTCTACCGGGTGGAGGCCCAGTTGACGCCCGACCCCGCCGCCCTGCATCCGGGCCAGCCGGTGACGGCCAGCCCCGCGGGGACAAAGCCATGAATGCCGCCGATCCTGCCATCGCCATCGATGTGCGCGGCCTGACCAAGCGCTTCGGCGGCAAGCCGGTCGTCGACAATGTTACCCTGCGCGTGGGCCGGGGCCGCATCCATGGCTTCCTGGGGCCCAACGGGTCGGGCAAGACCACG
>CALRTC020000018.1:0-124753 GCA_943371025.1 Hydrogenophaga intermedia | reverse complement strand
GCCTCCCCCACCCTCACTGCCTCCCCCACCCACACTGCCTCCCCCACCCTCACTGCCTCCCCCACCCTCATTGCCTCCCCCGCGAAAGCGGGGGTCCAGGGGCCAAGCGCACCAACCGTGGTTACAGATGGCCCCTGGATCCCCGCTTTCGCGGGGAAAGCACCCTTTGCGCGAACCGTTAACGGAACGCCCCACACACCAGGACATCACTTCCCAATCCAACCGGGGCGGACGGACAACCATCCGCCCCGTTTCCATTGCGGGAACACACTACGGCCTTCAGGCGTCTTCCCGGCCGGAAACGCAACCGCTAGAGTGCCCCCGACACAGAAGGACCAGCGCGATGAATGGCGAGATCAAGCAACTGGCCGAACAGCTTCTCGCCCATGGCGAAGAGCAGTTGAGCGAGCGCGAACGCCGGGTGCTGACCCGCATCGCCCATCGCCGCTCCATCGTCCGTGACAGCCATTCCGATCTGGAACAGAGCATGAGCCTGGGCGACCGGATGGCCGACAAGGTGGCGGCCGTCGGCGGTTCCTGGTCCTTCGTCATCGGCTTCGGCGTCTGCATGGCCATCTGGATGCTGCTGAACGCCTCCTGGTGGACCTTCGGCTGGGACCCCTATCCCTTCATCCTGCTGAACCTGATCCTGTCGACGCTGGCCGCCGTCCAGGCCCCCATCATCATGATGTCGCAGAACCGTCAGGCGTCCAAGGACCGGGCCCAGGCCAGCATGGATTACGAGATCAACCTGAAGGCGGAACTGGAGATCATGGCCCTGCATGAAAAGCTGGACCGCCTGCGCACCGACGATATCGAAGCCATGCTGAACCGCCAGCAGGAGGAACTGACCCTGCTGCGTGCCGCCATGGAACGGCTGGAGGCGCGGGAATAGCCGGCTGCGGCAAATGTACGGTCCATACAATCCGGATTGTATGGCCGATTTACCCTCCCTACACTATCCCCGACCCTCCCGCCGCCAGGCCAGCAGCAGCATGCCCAGCGCCAGCAGCAGCACCGGCAAAGCCGGCAGCAAGGGCGTCTGGGTGACCCCCGTGACCACATGGTCGCCATTGCCGCGCAGACCCAGCCAGCCCGTCCCGGACGCATCCCGGTCCGGCCGGACGCGGCGGATACCGGGGATATTCGACCCGTCGCCGCCCAGCCAGTAAGCCCCGCCGCCCGTGGCTTTCAGCGCTGGTGACAATGGTTCCGGCGTCGATCTGACATCGGCCAGCTCTGGCGGATTGACGGCCCCGACCACGGCCAGCGCCGATTTCTCCCCATCCGTCACCCGCCAGATGCCGGGCTCCGACGCAATCACGGTGCCCGTGGCCTGCCCCGTCCCCGTCTCCCGCATTTCCACCTGCTGGGCCACATCGGCGGGCGATGTGACCGTGACCGGTCGCGTATCAGGCTCCAACGACCGGCGCGTGATGGTGATGCGGCTGCCATCGACCGCCGTGCGCAGGTCATTTTCCTCCAGCTCCGGTTCCTTCATCAGCCAATGGGCCAGCCGGCGCAGCAGTTCCGCCTGCGGCCCGCCGCCTTCATAGCCGCGCGACCACAGCCAGAAATGGTCGGATGCCAGCTGCGCCACGCGCCCCTGCCCGACCCGGTCCAGGATCAGCAGCGGCCGTCCTTCCGCCCCCGACATGACCACGCTGCCCTTGTCGGCAGACACGTCGATCTGCCGCATCCAGCTTCCCCAGGACCCCACCCCGTCGGGCGCATCGGTCAGGCCGGCCGTCACCGGATGGCGCTTGCCGATTTCCGTCACCGTCGGCTTGAACGGCTCCTCCATCACCCTGCCCGTCGGTTCGGCCGGCAGGACGGTGCCGATGGGCGACCGGTAAAGCGACAGGGGCGTGGCGAATGTCGGGCCGCTGGCCTCCAGGAACGCGCCGCCCTTTTCCACATACTCGGCAATATTGGCCAAATACATGTTGTTGATGACGCCACGCTTCTTGTAACGATCGAAGATGATAAGGTCGAATTCCGACAGCTTCATCTCGAACAATTCACGAATCGGGAAGGCAATCAGCGACAATTCACGGATGGGCGTGCCATCATTCTTTTCCGGTGGGCGCAGGATGGTGAAATGCACCAGATCCACGGCGGGATCGGCCTTCAGCAGATTGCGCCAGGTCCGTTCCCCCGCATGCGGTTCGCCCGACACCAACAGCACGCGCAGCCGGTCACGCACACCATTGACGACGACGGCCGCCCGGTTATTGGCCAGGGTCAGCTCGCGCGAGCCCGCCTCGGCCGTCAATTCCACGATGTTCAAACCGCCATGTGACAGGGGCACGGTGATGGGCACATCCTGGCCCAGCGGCACGGACAGGGTCTGCACATCCTGCCCGTCCTGGCGCATGGTGACGGCGGCCACCTCCCCCTCCCGGTCACGCGCGGCGGGCAGGTCATCGACGCGGATGGTGAAGGTAACATCCTTGCCGACAATGCCGAAACTGGGCGCCTGCACGATGGTCAGGCGGCGGTCGCCTTCATCCTTGTCACCCGTCAGCAGGGCATGGACAGGGCCGAAATCGCGAAGGGACGGCAAATTGGCCGCCACGTCATGCACCTGCCCGTCGGTGATCAGGATGGCGCCGGCCAGACGGCTGCGCGGCACGTCGGACACGGCGCGCGTCATCGCCTCCATCAGGCGGGTTTCCTCCACCTCCGCCCCATCGCCCCCGCCGGCACGAACGACCCGCACCTCCAGATCGGGCAGACGCGCCAGCTTTTCCTGCACAGCGGCAGCGGCCTTTTCCGTCCGCTCCATCCGCTGGCCGATCTTCTGGCTGGGCGACTGGTCGATGATGATGACGGCCACGTCCTTGATCGGTTCCCGCTTCTCCGTCACCAGCGAGGGGTTGGCCAGCGCCAGAATGATGGTGGCCAAGGCCGCCAGCCGCCACCAGCTGCCGCGCGCCCGGCGGTAGAGGCCGTAGGAAGCGATCAGCAGGGCCAGCAGGGCCAGCGGCAGCAGCGCCGCCCAGGGCAGCAGCGGGGCAAAGGCGATATCCTGCCCGGTCATTGCCCCAGCCTTTCCAGGATGGCCGGCACATGCACCTGGTCGGCCTTATAATTGCCGGTCAGGGCATACATGATAATATTGATGCCGACACGATAGGCGATTTCCCTCTGTCGTTCCGGTCCCGGAACAACGGGATAGAGCGGTCGACCGCGTTCATCCATGGCCCAGGCAGCGGCCCAGTCGTTCGACCCGATGATGACGGAGGAAACGCCGTCATTGCTGGCATTATCTTCCCGCGCCTCTGCCCAGACCTCCCCCCCGGAATAGCGGCCGGGGAAATCGGCCAGCAGATAGAAGGCCTTGGTCAGCACATGGTCGGGCCCGACGGGGGCCAGCGACGGAATGTCCAGCCCGCGCAGCAGCGCCTCCAGCGCCGGGCCGCCCGGCCCTTCGCCATTGTTGGTCTGCGTGCGGGTATCGATCAGGACCATGCCGCCCTGGCGCATATATTGGTTCAGCCGCTCCCGCGCCTTGTCGGACAGGGCCGTCTGTCCCTCCGTCACGGGCCAGTAGATCAGCGGGAAGAAGGACAGCTCGTCCTGTTCCAGATCGACGGGCATGGCGCCCGCCATTTCCACGGCCGTGCGGTCGGCCAGGACGCGGCCCAGCCCTTCCAGGCCGGACTTGCTGATCCCGTCCACCGCGCCGTCGCCCGTGCGCACATAGGCCAGCCAGTTCTGTGCCGTTGCCTCGATGGCGCGGCTGTCATCAACGGCGGCGGCCCGCGCATCGGGGGCAAGGGCGGCAACGGCCAGGAACAGGCCAAGCCCCAGCGTGGCCCCGCGCCGCAGCAGCGCCGGCAGCGGCAGCAGCCCACGCAAGGACAATCCGATCAGCAGATCAATCAGGCCCAGGATCAGCGCCATGGTCAGCAAGGTGGGTTTCAGTTCGGTTTCCGTGCCGCCAGCGTACAGCCCCTTTGGCACGCCCGCCAACAACGCATCCGGCGTGGTCATGGCCGGCACCGTGGCCGACAGGTTCAGCGCGCGGGGCGATTCGGCCGGACCGTAATAGCCCGGCGGATGGCGCGGGCCCGGCGCCTTGCCCAGATCGGTGGCGGCGATGGGAAAGGCTGTGGCCGGCGGATCGGACAGATGTCCAAACCCATCCAGAAGGGCGCGCGGCGGCAGGGTTCCCGTCGCCTCCCCGCCTTCCACCCCGGCCGACAGGGCCACGACCCGGCGCAGCATGTCGACATAAAGCCCCGACAGGGCCAGGTTGGACCAGTCCGGTCCGGCCGAGGTATGGACCAGGACCAGCGCCCCGCGGCCCCGCCGTTCGGCCGTGACCAGGGGCGTGCCATCGGCCAGCCGGGCCCAGGTGCGGGGTGCCAGATCGATCCCCGGTTCGGCCAGTACCTGCCGCTTCACCGTCACATCGGCCGGTACGGTCAGACCGTGGAAGGGACTGTCATCGGCAAAGGGCGCCAGCCCGGCCGGTACCTCCCAGGACAGGGCCCCGCCCAGCGCGCGGCCGCCGGCGCGCAGCGGCACGGGGATCAGGCTGTCGGCATTCTGCGCCAGACGCGGGCCCGCAAAACGCAGCAGCACGCCGCCGCCATCAATCCAGGCCGCCAGACGCGCCACCTCCGGCTCCGCCAGCGACCCGACATCGGCCAGGACCAGCACGGCCAGCTGCCGGTCCAGCAGTTCCGCGATGGTGCCCTTGCGTATCTCCGCATAGGGTGCCAGCGCACGGTCCAGATAATAAAGGTCGGACAGCAGCGGCTGTTCACCGTCAGCGCGGCCCGACACCAGCCCCACGGGCCGGCGGCGCCAGCGTTCGTCGGTCAGCAGCACGGCGCCCGCCGTCTCCTGCCCCTCCACGCGCAGGGCAGCCAGATCGTTGCGCAGCTCAGCCGGCAGGTCCAGCATCACCTCCACCCGGTTCTGCCCGGCCGCCAGCGTCACCTGGGCCGCCCCCAGCAACCGCCCGTCGGCGCCTTGCGCGCGCAGGGTGATGGGCAAGGGCAGACCGGCATCAGCGCGCTCCACGGGCACCTTCAGGCTGGCCCCTTCCACCTGCGGCGGGCGGACCAGCAGGGCCGGGCGTTCCGGCCCGTCGCCACGGACCTCCAGCGCGCCCATGCGGCGCAGCGTGGTGACCAGATCGGCCATGGCCGGGTCCTGCACGCCGGCAGGTCCGGCCGCCGCGACCCCGTCCGTCAACCAAACGATATAGGGCACGCCATCCGGCCTGAACCCGTCCAGCGCCTTCAAGGCCGCCGCCCGATCCACGGCCCAGGGATGCGGCGCCAGGGTCTGGGCCTGACGCTTGGCGGCACCGGCGGCCATGGGGCCGATCAGGGCCGGCGCGTCACCATTGGCGGACGGCGCCGTGGGCAGCAGGGCGACAGGCCGCCCCTGCCGGTCGGCCTGATCGATCAGCTTGTCCAGTGCCGTCAGCCGCGCGGGCCAGTCGCGGCCCGCCGCCCAGCCATTATCGACCACCAGCAGCAGCGGCCCGCCACCCGGCAGCGACGCCGCCGGGTTCAACAGCGGCCGCGACAAGGCCAGAATGACCAAAGCCGCCAGCAGCATGCGCAGGATCAGCAGCCACAGCGGCGTGTGGTTCGGCGTCTCCTCCCGCTTTTCCAGATCGGCCAGCAGGCGGATGGCGGGAAAGGCGATGGTGCGCGGCGTGGGCGGTGTGACCCGCAGCAGCCAGTACAGGGCCGGCAGCACAACCAGCCCCAGCAGCAGCCAGGGCGCGGCAAAGGCGATGGGACCCAGGTTCAGCATGACCTCACCCTTCCCCCGCCAGCGCCGCCCACAGTGACAGCAGCGCCGTCTGCGGCGGCCTGTCCGTGCGATGCAGGGTCAGGGTCCAGCCGGCCGTGCGGGCAATGGCGGCCAGCCCGTCACGCTGTGCCGCCAGCCGGTCCAGATAGGCATCGCGCACACCATCGACGCGCGGGACCAGCAGCGATCCCTCCCCCTCCAGCCCCTTGAAGCGCACGCGGCCTTCATAGGGCAGGGTCTCCTCGCCGGGGTCCAGCACCTGCACCAGATGCCCACGCACACCACGTCCCGCCAGCCGGCCCACGGCGGCTTGTATCTCGTCCAGGGGCGACAGCAGGTCGCCGATCAGCACGGCCTGGGCATGACGGGGCAATTGCACCTCGGCCGGCGGCAGGCCATGGCCGCGATAATGATGATTGGCCTGTCCCGTCACCCAGTCGGCCAGACGCGGCAGGATGGAGCGGGCGGCCGACGGCGGCACGTCGCTGCCAGCCAGTTGCACCCGTTCTCCACCCCGCAGCAGCAGGGCCGCCAGCGCCAGGGCGATCAGGTCGGCGCGGTGACGCTTGGTGTCCAACTCGCGTCCCGACCGCCAGTTCATGGACGGGCTGTCATCGCGCCAGATCCAGACGGTCTGCGCCGCCTCCCACTCATTCTCGCGCACGAAGACATGGGCGGTCTTGGCCGATTGGCGCCAGTCGATGCGGTTATAGGCATCGCCGGGCTGATAGCGGCGGAACTGCCAGAAGGTCTCGCCCGTGCCCGTGCGGCGGCGGCCATGCGCGCCCTGGGCCACGGTCGCGGCGATACGTTCCGCCTGCACCAGCAAGGGCGGCAGGCGGCGGGCCAGATCCTCCGCCCGGTGCTGGGCGCGGATCGATGCGGGCAGGTGGCGGCCGGAACTGTCCATGCCGGCGATCCCCCTTGTCACGCCAGCGGCGCGGTCAATTGATCGATGACCCCGTCCAGGGTGATGCCATCGGCGCGGGCCGCGAAATTCAGCGCCATGCGGTGGCGCAGCACAGGTTTAGCCAGGGCCACGACATCGTCCAGCGACGGGGTCAGGCGGCCATCCAGCAGGGCGCGGGCGCGGGCGGCCAGCATCAGGGCCTGGCTGGCACGCGGGCCGGGGCCCCAGGCCACATGCCGGCGCACGCTGTCCAGGGCGCTGCTGTCCGGGCGGGCATTGCGCACCATGTCCAGGATGCCATCCACGACGCTGTCACCCACGGGCACGCGGCGGACCAGGGCCTGGGCCGCGATCAGGTCCGGTCCCGACAACACGGGCGTCACCGTCTCCGACACCGCCCCGGTGGTGGCGATCATCATGCGGCGTTCGCTGTCGCGGTCGGGATAATCGACATCCACCTGCAACAGGAACCGGTCCAGCTGCGCCTCGGGCAGCGGATAGGTACCTTCCTGTTCCAGCGGGTTCTGTGTGGCCAGCACATGGAAGGGCCGGGGCAGCGGGTGGTAATGGCCGGCCACCGACACGCGGCCTTCCTGCATGGCCTGCAACAGGGCCGACTGGGTGCGCGGGCTGGCGCGGTTGATTTCGTCGGCCATCAGCAACTGGGCAAAGACGGGACCGGGGATGAAGCGGAAGGCGCGGCGGCCATCCTCGCTTTCCTCCAGCACCTCCGACCCCAGGATATCGGCCGGCATCAGGTCGGGTGTGCATTGAACGCGGCGGTCATCCAGGCCCATGACGGTGCCCAGCGTTTCGACCAGCCGCGTCTTGGCCAGACCCGGCACGCCGATCAGCAGCAGATGCCCGCCGGCCAGCAGCGTGACCAACGACAGGTCAATCACCTGCTGCTGACCAAAGATGACACGGCCGATGGCCTGACGCGCCTCTGACAAGAGGTGCCCCAGCGCTTCCACATCGCGCAACAGCGCCTGCGGATCGGTGCCACGGCTGGCGTCCAGAGCGTTCACCACCATCATCTTCCCTTCGCGTCGCCCATCAATTGCAACACCGCCCGTCGATCTGGGCTGGCACACCTGGGTACCAGAAGCTTGGCCCCACGACTATGTTATCAATGCGGCACAGGCCGTACCGCGCAATATCGACGAATGGTCCGTTCCACCATGCCGGAAAGCAAGCAGAATAGGGATGCCACTGCGGCCCCCGAGAATGGAACCACAACGCCGGAGGCCGCCTTGCGCGCCCTGTCGGGTGGTGGTCCGCGTAGCCCCAGCGCCGAGGACGAGGCCTATCCCATCACCATCCGCGCCGACGGCACCTGGACCTATCACGGCAGCCCCATCGGCCGCCTGCCGATGGTCCGGCTGTTCGCGACCGTGCTGCGGCGTGATGCCGCCGGTGATTTCTGGCTGATCACGCCCGCCGAACGCGGACGCATCAATGTGGAGGACGCCCCCTTCATCGCCGTGGGGCTGGAGGTGGAGGGCGAGGGACGGGACCAGCGTCTGATCTTTCGCACCAACCTGGACCAGCAGGTCATAGCCGGTCCGGATTATCCCATCCGGGTCACCACCGACCCCGCGACAGGGGAGCCCCGGCCCTATATCGTGGTGAAGGGGCCCATCGACACACCATTGGAAGCCCGCATCAACCGTGCCATCTTCTATGAACTGGTTGAACGGGCGGTATCCGGGGACGACGGGGACATGATCGGGGTCTGGAGCGAGGGGAGATTTTTCCCCCTGGGCCGGGTGACCGATACCCATGCGGATGAATAGAATTCGCCCGCATGGGCGGCACGGCCAAGCCGCCGGATGGCGGCGCCGGCGATTGAGGCCCGATGATCGGCATCGATCGTCGGGAATAGTATAGGGCGTGAAGGGCGCTGGGGTATCTTGATCGAGGCTGATACAAGGGCGGGCAGCCCCGCCATTGACGACATCCGCACGCTGTTCCAGCGGCGGCGGGGGGACCCGTCACGCCTGCTGGGCATGCGCGGCGACCTGGACGGCAATCCCGGCCTGGAGGTCCCAGCGGCCCTGCGCGATGCGGCCGTGCTGGTGCCGCTGGTCGACCGGCCGGAAGGCCCCACCATCCTGCTGACCCAGCGCACGGCGCATCTGGCCGCCCATGCCGGCCAGATCAGCTTTCCCGGCGGCGGGGTGGAACCCGCGGACGAGGATGCGGTCGCCACCGCCCTGCGCGAGACGGAAGAAGAGATCGGCCTGCCGCGCGGCCATATCGAGGTGCTGGGCCATCTGGATACCTACATCACCCGCACCGGCTTTCGCGTCGTGCCCGTGGTGGCCCATGTCCGCCCGCCCTTCACCCTGCAGGCCGATCCTTACGAAGTGGCGGACGTGTTCGAGGTCCCGCTGTCCTTCATCCTGGACCCCAGTTCACGCCGGCGGGAGAGCCGGGAATATAAGGGCGCGCTGCGCCATTTCTGGGTCTTCCCCTATCAGGACCGCTATATCTGGGGCGCCACGGCGGGGATGCTGATCAACCTGTGCGAGGTACTGGGGGAGTTGGGGTAAGCGCCTCTCGCCCCTGGCCTCACACGTAATCCGCCATCACCGCCGTCACGTCGGCCAGGTTCACATCCGAACAGCGGAAGGCCTTGCCGATGCCGCGGGCCAGGATGAAGGTGACGCGGCCGTCCTTGATCTTCTTGTCCTTGGCCATGTGGGCGACCAGCTTTTCCGCCGTCCAGGTGCCGTTGCCCAGATGTTTGGCCGACACGGGCAGGCCCACCGCGGCCAGATGGGCGCGGGCGCGGGCAAGGTCTTCGGCCGGGCACAGGCCCATGCGCACGGACAGGTCGAAAGCCATGATCATGCCGATAGCCACCGATTCGCCATGCAGCAGGGCGCTGCCATAGCCGGCTTCGGCCTCCAGTGCATGGCCGAAGGTGTGGCCCAGGTTAAGCAGCTCCCGCAGGCCCGCCTCTTTCTCGTCCTGGCCCACGATCTCCGCCTTGGCGGCGCAGGACACACGGATCGCCTCCGTCCGCAGGGCATCGTCGCCGGCGACCAGGGCCGGGCCGTTGGCTTCCAGCCAGGTGAAGAAATCCGGCCGGTCGATCAGCCCGTATTTCACCACCTCAGCATAGCCGGCCAGCACCTCACGCGTCGGCAGGGTCTTCAGGCTGTCGGTGTCGGCCAGGACCAGACGCGGCTGATGGAAGGCGCCGATCAGGTTCTTGCCATGGCGGCTGTTGATGCCGGTCTTGCCGCCCACCGAACTGTCCACCTGGGACAGCAGCGTCGTCGGCACCTGGATGAAGTCGATGCCACGCAGCGCAATGGCGGCCGCGAAGCCACCCAGGTCGCCCACGACCCCGCCGCCCAACGCCACCAGCACGGTCTTGCGCTCGATCCCGCGCGACAAGAGGGCGTCCATCACCTCGCCCAGCTTTTCCATGTCCTTGCTGGCCTCGCCCGAGGGCACGATGATGGGGTCCATAACCCTGGCCCCACGGCTGCGCAGGCTGTCCAGCAGGGGCGTCAGGTGGAATTGGGCCACGGCGCTGTCGGTCAGCACGACCAGCGCCCGGCCCGGCACCACGGCCTGGATCAGCGCACCCGCCTGCCCGATCAGGCCCGGCCCGATATGGATGTCATAGGAACGGTCGTCGAGCGCGACGGGAACGATGGTGCGGGCGGCATTCATGGTCTTGATCCCGGATAATCGGTCAGGCGGCACTGCTGTCGGCAGCGCCCAGCCATTGGCGGACGGCGGCGATGACGCGATCCGTGGTTACGTCGGGCGGGCTGTCGTCGCTGTCGACGGTCAGGTCGGCCTGGGCATAGACGGGGTAACGCGCCTCCATCAACCGGCCCAGCACGGCGCGCGCGTCGCCCTGGCGCAGCAGCGGCCGATGGTCGCGGCGCGCCGTGCGCTGCACCAGCAAATCCAGGTCGGCGCGCAGCCAGATGGAAATCCCGCGGTCGCGGATCAGCCCCCGCGTGGCTTCATCCATGAAGGCACCGCCGCCGGTGGACAGCACCTGCACCGGCTGTTCCAGCAGGCGGGCGATGACGCGCCGTTCCCCGTCGCGGAAACCCGCCTCCCCGAACCGGTCGAAGATTTCCTGGATGGTGCAGCCGGCCGCCCGTTCAATCTCATGATCGGCATCGACAAAGGGCAGGCCCAGCTTGGCCGCCAACCGCTTGCCGATGCTGGTCTTGCCGGCGCCCATCAGGCCGATCAGAACCAGGGTCTTGGGAATGGGGGGCATGGGCACAGGCGTCATGGGCGTCAGATCCAGGGGTGGGCGCCAGAGGGTTTGACCTGGGGCGTAACCAGGATGGCTGATGGTGGCGCGATTGCCAGCCCATGATGCGGGCGCTATGGTGCGGGCAAGGCCACCGGAACGGACGTTTCCATAGCATGCGCGGGCACCCACGCCCAACCCTGCGAGCCAAGTGGAAAGCGGAGCCGGACCCGGTTGCCGACGCATGGCTGACGATGCAAGCGTCTGGTCGATGTGGACAGGTAACCCTTGCACCGGGACCCGGTGATTCATGAGCATGCTGATCAAGATCCTGTTGGTGGTTGTCCTGCTTGTCGGTGTCGGCGGCTTTGCCGTGCTGGCCAGCATGGACCTGCCCGCGCCGTCGCAGCCGGTGGAACGGGTGATCCCGAATGACCGTTTCAGCTGAGCGCGCGCGCCGCTTCGGCTGCCTGACGGCCCTGGGACTGGTGCTGCTGGCCCCCATGGCATCGGCCCAGCAGCAGGCCGATCCCGCCCCCGTGCCGTCCATCCCGACGGGCGCGCCGCTGTCGCTGTTCCCACCGCCTACGGACGCCCCCGATGCGGCCATCCCGGCCGACAGCCCCGCCACCGCCCCCGGTGCGGAGGCGCCGGCAGAGGCGCGGTCGCCCAAGGGCGTGATGGTGGAGGAGCTGAAGGCGCTGGACCCGGAACTGGCCGGCACCCTGGGCCCCGACAATGGCGGCCTGTCCGCCGACCTGTGGCGCGGCCTGCCGCGTAACGAGGTGGAAAGCCTGATCGCCAGCATTCCCGCCGGCCTGACCAGCCCGGCGCTCCGCGCCATCACCAGTCAGGTGCTGCTGTCCACGGCCGATGGCGTCGGCGCTGGAGAAAAGAAGCGCGACCTGGCGGCCTTGCGCGCCGAAGCCCTGCTGCGCATCGCCAATGCCGACGCGGCCGATGCCCTGCGTTCGGTGGCACCATCGGTGCTGGAGGATGAGGCAACGGCGCTGGTCTGGCTGGAAATGCAATATTTCGCCGGCGACCGGCAGGCCGCCTGCGATCAGGCCAATGTCCTGCTGGGCAAGTTCCAGCATCCCGTCTGGCAGAAATGGCAGATCGTCTGTCAGGTGGCGGGCGGCCAGACCCAGGGCGTCATGCTGGGCCTGGACCTGATGCGTGAACAGGGCGACAAGGACGATATCTTCGCCCGTCTGGCCGAAGCCGCGGCGGCCGGCACCAAGACCCCGGTTAAGGGCGTGACGGAGCCGACGGCCACGCAACTGGCCATGATCCTGGCATCCAACCGTCCCTATCCGCCGGACATGAAGATCGGCGGGGCGGGGCCGCTGGCCATGCTGGCCCGCATGACGACCCTGCCCGTGCCGCAGCGTCTGGCGGCGGCGGAAAAGGCCGTGGCCCTGGGCAGCCTGGATCAGGCCGGCCTGCTGACCGTCTATGACGCCGTGACCAAGCCCGACCCCAAGGCGCTGACACTGGCCGGCGCCAGAAAGCCGACGCCGCTGTTCCGGGCCCAGGTGCTGAAGGCGCTGCGCGATGAGCCCACGCCCGCAGCCAAGGCCGGGCTGTTCAAGATCGCCATGCTGGCCAGCAGCACCGAACAGCAGGCCGGGCCCTATGGTGCCCTGCTGCTGGAGGAGGCGCGGCAGTTCAAGCTGACGGTCGGTTTCGCGTCCGTGGCCCCGCTGGTCGCCCGACTGCATCTGTTGCAGGGGGAGAATATCGGGGCCACACCCTGGATCAATCTGGCCCGCGACGATTTCAATGTCAGCAAGGATGAAGGCGCCTTTGCCCGGCTGTGGCCGCTGGCCGCCGCCCATGGCCTGATCCGGGAGACGGATTTCGATCAGGTGCGCTGGGTCCGTGAGCTGGGTGGGGATGCGGCCCGCGACACGGCCGACGGGGTGCTGATCCTGCTGACGGCCCTGCATGGCGGGGCGGAAGCGCCCTTGCCGCCGCTGGCGGATGGCGGTGCCCCGCCGGGTCAGGTGAAGGGCGCCGTAGCGCTGGATGCCGTCATTGCCCTGGGCAGCGATGGCCCGGCCGGCATGGCGGCGCTGGAACTGGCTTCCCTGCTGACCAACATGTCCAAGGCCGGTCTGGCCGATCAGGCCCGCCGCATCGGGGCGGAGGCCATCGCCACGCTGCTGCGGCCGGCGGCGTGACCATGACGGGACCGACGACGGGAACGGGGGCGAAGGTGCGGCCGGGCCGGCCGCGCAAGGCTCCTGTCCCGCCGCCGCCCTGGGTCGATGCCTTTCTGGACATGATGGTGGCCGAACGCGGGGCATCGGCCAACACCCGCGACGCCTATCGCCGTGACCTGACGGATGTGGCGAATTTCCTGGCACGGCAGAAAGGCCCGGCCCTGGACCGCGCCAGCACCGATGATCTGCGCGCCTACCTGGACCATCTGGCCGCCGACCAGATCAAGGCGAAGTCGGCCGTACGCACTGTCGCCCGTCGTCTGTCCAGCCTTCGCCAATATTACAAGTTCCTGGTCTCCGAAGGGCACCGGGCCGAAGACCCGGCCAGCGTCCTGGACACGCCCAAGCAGGGTCGTGCCCTGCCCAAGATCCTGTCGGAAGCCGATGTCACGGCCCTGCTGTCCGCGGCATCGGCCCGTGGCGCACCAGAGGGAAGGCGGCTGAATGCGCTGCTGGAAGTGCTTTATGCCTCCGGTTTGCGCGTGTCGGAACTGGTGGGTCTGCCCATGAATGCCCTGACCCGCGATGCCCGCGCCCTGATCGTGCGCGGCAAGGGCGGGAAAGAGCGGCTGGTGCCCCTGTCGGCGCCCGCGCGCGACGCCCTGGCCGCCTACCTGCCCGACCGGCCCTTCTTCATGACCAAAGGGCGGGAGGGCAAGCAGCAGGCCTTCCTGTTCCCGTCCCGCGCCACGGCCGGCGTGCTGACGCGGCAGCGCTTCGGGCAGTTGCTGAAGGATCTGGCCATTGAGGCGGGTCTGGACCCGGCCAAGGTCAGCCCACACGTCCTGCGCCATTGCTTCGCCACCCACCTGCTGGACCATGGCGCCGATTTGCGGTCGGTCCAGAAGATGCTGGGCCATGCCGATATCGGCACGACCCAGATCTATACCCATGTCGTGGGCGAGCGGCTGAAGCAGACGGTGGAGAAACACCACCCGCTGTCGGGGAAGAAGAAGTGACCCGCCGGACCCATCTGGCCGCCGCCCTTGCCCTGTCGCTGTGTCTGGCCCTGCCGGCCACGGCGCAGCAGGTGATCCTGGTCCGGCATGCGGAGAAATCCACCGGGACCGATCCGGGCCTGACAGCAGAGGGGCAGGGCCGCGCCCAGGCACTGGCCGACCTGCTGCGGACAACCCCACCGGACCTGGTCCTGACCAGTCCCGCCAGACGCACGGCGGAGACAGCAGCCCCGGCGGCAGCGCTGGCCGGAGTCACGGCAGAGCCGGTGACCATCCAGCCGGGCGATCTTCCGTCCCACATCCGCGCCACGGCGGAAAGGCTGGGGGCCTTGCAGGCGGGTCAGGTGGCCCTGGTCGTCGGCCATGGCAACACCGTCCCCGCCATCCTGCGCGCCCTGGGCGGCCCCACCCTGCCCGACCTGCCGGAATGCGCCTATGACCGCCTGTTCCGCTGGGACATGGCGACGAGGACATTGCGGGAGGAGCGGTACGGGGCGGAAAGCCAGTGCCCATAGGGGGCCCCGCCCCCCCTGCTACCCCTGTCGCGGCGGGATCAGGCCCTTGGCGCGGGCGGCCTCGGCGGCCTTGATCGCGAAGGCGTAGACATCCGCGCTGAACGGGGCCTGGACCTGCGGCGTCTGCCACTGGTCCATTTCCTGATACATGCGGCTGGCCTTGTTCCAGACCTCCACCCCCACCTGTTCCACCAGCGGCTTTTGCAGTTCGTACCAGCGGACGGCCAGCCGCATGGCATGCTCATCCTCCGGCGCCACCTTGCAGGCGATGGCGGCTTCGATCTCCGCGATCAGGTCAGCCCAGCGGGCCGTGAATTCGGCCTGCTCTGCCTGGCCGAAAACGGCTTTGGCCTGACGCCATTTCTCCTGGTCCTCCGGCGTATAATACCGGTCCAGAACCGGCTTCCAGACTTCCTCACTCATGCTCTGTTCTCCCATCTTGATCAGGTCGCACAGGGCATCGACGGACAGGCATTCCCCCTCCTGCAACTGCCGGCGGGCCGTCCGCAGCAGGCTCAACGCCTGGGCCAGACCGCGTTCGGTCTGTTCCAGTGCGGCGATCTGGGCATCGATCAGCCGGGCCGGGTCAAAGGGCCGCCGATCCAGCAGGCTGCGGATCTGGGCCAGCGTGCAGCCGGCCTTCTTCAGCAACAGGATCTGTTGCAGCCGCTCCACGTCGCGCGTCTGATAGACACGCCGCCCGGCCTGGGTCCGTACGGGCAGGATCAGCCCCTCGGCCTCGTACAGCCGCAGGGCGCGGACCGAAATGCCCGACCGTTCCGCCAGTTCGCCGATGGATAATGCCTTGTCCATTCTCATGCTCCTTGCCCGCCCCTTGTCGGACCTGACGCTGCGTCAGGAGCAAGCGGGAAAATGCAGGCGGCTGGAAAGAAAAAAGCCCGCCGCTGGCTCCCCAGCGACGGGCTTTTTTCTGAACAGGTGACGCTTACTCGGCCGTCGTGATCTTCGGCTTGGGCAGGTCCAGCTTGATATGCAGTTCCTTCAGGCGGTCGGGCGTGACCGTGTTCGGGGCCTGCATCAGCAGATCTTCGGCGCGCTGGTTCAGCGGGAAGACGATGACCTCGCGGATGTTCGGCTCGTCGGCCAGCAGCATGACCATGCGGTCGATGCCGGGGGCCGAACCACCGTGCGGCGGGGCGCCCAGCTTGAAGGCCGACAGCATGCCGCCGAACTTGGCCTCCAGGACCTCGGCCGGATAGCCCGCGATCTCGAACGCCTTGTACATGATCTCGGGCTTGTGATTGCGGATGGCGCCCGAGGACAGTTCCACGCCGTTACAGACGATGTCGTACTGATAGGCGTTGATGGTCAGCGGATCCTGGTTCAGCAGCGCGTCCAGCCCGCCCTGCGGCATGGAGAACGGGTTGTGGCTGAAGTCGACCTTCTTCCGCTCCTCGTCATATTCGAACATCGGGAAGTCGACGATCCAGCAGAACTTGTAGGTGTCCTTCTCGATCAGGTCCAAGGTCTCGCCGATCTTGGTGCGGGCCAGACCGGCCAGCTTGGCGGCGGGGCCGACCTGGTCGCAAACAAAGAAGACGGCATCGCCATCCTTCAGACCCACCAGTTCACGCAAGTGCGCCTGCGCGGCCTCCGGCACGAACTTGGCGATGGGACCCTTGCCGCCGGCCGCTTCGAACAGGATATAGCCCAGGCCGGGGGCGCCCAGGCCCTTGGCCCAGTCGTTCAGCTTGTCAAAGAAGCTGCGCGGCTGGTCGCCGACCGACGGCGCGCGGATGGCGCGGACGACGCCACCCTTCTCGATCACGCCCTTGAAGGCCTTGAATTCCACGTCGTCGCGCTTGAACACCTCGGTCACGTCGGTGATGACCAGGGGGTTGCGCAGGTCCGGCTTGTCATTGCCGTATTTCAGCATCGATTCAGCATAGGGAATGCGCACGAACGGGTAGGGCGTCACGCTGCGCTTGGTGCCCGTGAAGCCGCTGAATTCCTCGAAGATGCCGTGGATGACGGGCTCGATGGCGGCGAACACATCTTCCTGGGTGACGAAGCTCATCTCGAAATCGAGCTGGTAGAACTCACCCGGGCTGCGGTCGGCGCGGCTGTCTTCATCGCGGAAGCAGGGGGCGATCTGGAAATAGCGGTCGAAGCCCGACACCATCAGCAGCTGCTTGAACTGCTGCGGCGCCTGCGGCAGGGCGTAGAACTTGCCGGGATGGTTACGGCTCGGCACCAGGAAGTCGCGGGCGCCCTCCGGGCTGCTGGCCGTCAGGATCGGGGTCTGGAATTCCACGAAGCCCTGTTCGATCATGCGGCGGCGGGCGGACGCGATGACGTGGCTGCGCAGCAGAATGTTTTTCTGCATCTTCTCCCGGCGCAGGTCCAGGAAACGGTAGCGCAGGCGCAGTTCCTCGCCGGCATCCTGCTCGCTGTTGACCTGCAGCGGCAGCGGGTCGGCGGCCGACTGCACGGACACATCGCGCACCACCACCTCGATATGGCCGGTGGGCAGGTTCTCGTTGATGGTCTCCGCCGTGCGGGCCACCACTTCACCGGTGATGGTCACCACCGATTCCAGGCGCAGACCTTCCAGCACCGCAAAATGCGGGGAGGAGGTGTCGACGACCAGCTGCGTAATGCCGAAATGGTCGCGCAGATCGACGAACAGCAACTGCCCATGGTCACGCTTGCGGTTGATCCAGCCGGACAGGCGGACGGTCTGACCGGCATGGTCCAGGCGGAGCTGGCCACAATTATGCGAGCGATAGGCGTGCATGGCGGATCGATCCCGGGTGCGAATGGGCAACAGAAAGGGTAAGCCGGCGGAATGACCCGTCGGCACGAAGCCGCACACCACACCGGACGGGGCTTGGTTGTCAAGGCCGGCAAGCGCTTTGCTGCTACCCTGTCGCACGCCAGCGCTGGATGATGGCATCGATCCCGCCATCGGCCAGAACCGCATCCAATGCCGCCTGCAGGCGGCTGGCCTTGTCGGTCCGGTCGAAGGGCAGGCCGACATAATGCGGGGATATGGCCAGGGGCCTGGGCAGCAGCCGGACCTTGTCGGCGATGCCGATCTGCCGCGCCTTCCATTCCAGGGCGAAGCGGTCGCCGACCACCATGTCGACGCGGCCCGCCACCAGCTTCAGCAGCGACAATTCATCGGTGCGCGCCGGGTCGCGCCGGAAATGGGTGGCGTTGTCGAAAGCCGGTTCATAGCTGTTGCGCAGGGCCGTGCCGATGGTCAGGCCCGTCAGGTCCTCAAGTCGGTCATAGGTCAGCCGGCTGTTCTCACGCACGGCAAACGCGATCTCCCCATCGCGGAAGGAGCCGACCATGCAGAATTCCTTGCGTCGTTCCGGTGTCGGCAACAGGCCGAACAGCATGTCGCAGCGGGCCTGCTCCAGCCCCGCCAAGGCCCGCGACCACGCCATGGGTTCGATGATGTAAGGATCGCCGACACGGTCCAGCAAGGCACGGATGATATCAACATCCATGCCCATGGCCCCGCGCACCCGGTCGGCCCAGCAGTAGGGCGGGAAGTCATCGGCGCAATAGACAAGCCAGGACCCCGGTGCGCCGCCGGCGGTACAGATGCCGGGAACCATCATTGCGGCGCCGGCAAGCAGAAGGCGCCGACGGTCACAAATCGTGACCGCACCGGCCTTTGTGCGTTTGGCCCCTGGCCCCGGCATGGTGGCCTCCCTGGGATATCCTGCCGCACCCACCCTATACCCTGGCGGGGCCTGCCCGATACCTATCCGCATGGGCGCATGTCGGCTTGCCGGATATCCGCATTCGACAGGGGCAAGCGACTGTTGTATCACTCACGCCCATGACTCTGATCACGACCACCGAAGACCTTTCCGCCTTCATCGACCGTATCCGTGGCGCCGATTACGTCACCGTCGATACCGAATTCATGCGGGAAAAAACCTATTGGCCGCAGCTTTGCCTGGTGCAGGTCGCCGGGCCCAAGGATGCCGCCGCCATTGACCCCCTGGCCCCGGGCATCGACCTGCAGCCGCTGTTCGATCTGATGGCCGATCCGTCGGTGCTGAAGGTGTTCCACGCCGCCCGGCAGGATCTGGAAATATTCGTCAACCTGATGGGATCGGTACCGGCCCCGCTGTTCGATACCCAAGTCGCGGCCATGGTCTGTGGCTTTGGCGATTCGGTCGGGTATGAGACGCTGATCACCAAGCTGACACCAGCCCGCATTGACAAGTCCAGCCGCTTCACCGACTGGTCGCACCGGCCACTGACCGACCGGCAGCTGCAATATGCGCTGTCCGACGTCACGCATCTGCGCCCGGCGTACGAGAAGATCCGCGCCAAACTGAACCGCACGGGGCGGGAGGTCTGGCTGGAAGACGAGATGGCGATCCTGACCGATCCGGCAACCTACCGCACGGCGCCGGAAGACGCCTGGAAGCGCCTGAAGGTGCGGACGGAGAAGCCGCGTTTCCTGGCCATCCTGAAGGAAGTGGCGGCGTGGCGGGAACGGGAGGCGCAGCGCAAGGACCTGCCGCGCAACCGCATCCTGCGGGACGAGGCGCTGATGGAAATCGCCGCCCATGCACCGACCAATATCGACGATCTGGGCCGCACGCGCGGGCTGGGGCCGGGCATGGCCCAGGGCCGCTACGGCGCGGAACTGCTGGCCGCCATCAACACGGCACTGGCCATTCCCGACAGCGCCCTGCCGCGCCCGGAACCGCGCGTGGAACCCGCATCGGGCATCGCCCCCATCGTGGAACTGCTGCGCGTGCTGCTGAAGATGGTCTGCGACGATAATGACGTCGCGTCCCGTCTGGTCGCCAATTCCGCCGATCTGGAAGCCATCGCCGGCGACGACAATGCCGATGTCGATGCCCTGAAGGGCTGGCGTCGTGAGGTGTTCGGTGAAGCGGCACTGCGCCTGAAGCAGGGCAAGCTGGCGCTCGCCATCGCCGGCAAGAAGGTGAAGATCGTCGATCTGGCGAAGTGATCGCGGATATTCGCTGATCGTTCATACAAAACGGCCCCGGCATCGCTGCCGGGGCCGTTTGCATGTCCACATCCCGTCCGGCGGCCGGTTGTCCGGCCGCCGGGGGCTGTCATCAGAACTTGGCCGACAGGGACAGGCCGAAGGTGCGCGGATCGCTGACCACGGGGGCCATGAAGTTTTCGATCACGCCCTTGATGTTCTGCTCGTCCGTGATGTTGCGGACGAAGGCTGCCACTTCATAGGCGTCGCCCGGGGCCTTGTAGCCCAGACGCAGACCGCCTTCGAAATCGCCCTTGCTGTAGAATTCGGCCGATTCATACAGCACGAAGTTGGTCTTGCCGGTCACGCTCCAGTCCGTGAAGGCGAACAGCGTCCCGCCATTGTCCAGCGGGATGTCGTAACGCGCCGTGAAGTTCAGGATGTACTTGGGCGCGTTCGGGAACGGGTT
The DNA here is from genome assembly GCA_943371025.1 of Hydrogenophaga intermedia. Lineage (GTDB taxonomy): Bacteria > Pseudomonadota > Alphaproteobacteria > Azospirillales > Azospirillaceae > Niveispirillum. The sequence continues at coordinate 104,703 of CALRTC020000018.1, read as the reverse complement.
GCCGTCGATCATGGCGCGGCCGCTGACCACCGGATCCAGCACGGTGCAGACCGTGACGGGGCTGCAGGTGCTGGAGCTGACGGCCTTGTCCTTGATCTCCGTGTCCGTATAGGTGACGCCGGCGGTCAGGGTGAAGTTGCGGGTGACGGCCAGCTCGGCATCCACCTCAAAGCCGACGGCTTCGCCCTTGTCGGCATTCAGCAGACGGGCCGTGCCGTTGGCATCGAACGCGGTCAGCTGGATGTCGTTGACGGTGTAGGTGTAGACGGCACCGTTCAGGCGCAGCTTGTCATTCAGCAGCGTCGACTTCACGCCCGCCTCGTAGGAGATGATGGTCTCCGAGGTGGCGGTCGTCGGCGGGCCATTGAAGGACACCGTACGACCCTGGATCGTCGGGCCACGGAAGCCGCGGGCAACGCGGGCGAACAGGGCCGCGTCATCCGTCACGTCATAGAACAGGCTGGCATCCCAGCTGACCTTGTTGTCCGACAGGTCGACATGGCGGACACCCGTATAGGCGCCCTGCACCTGATTGGTGCCATTCTCGATGGACTTGAACGTGCCGGCGGTCAGCGCCTTCAGCACATCCATTTCCTTGTCGTCTTCGGTATAGCGCACGCCGGCCGTGAACTTCAGGTCGGACGTCAGCTGATAGCCGGCCTGACCGAACACGGCCCAGCTTTCATTCTGGTTGCGCAGCGTGACAAAGCCCGAGGCGCCGCCCGTTTCAAAGAAGCGGTAAGGGCGGAAGGACAGCTGTTCGTCGGAATTGAAGTAGAAGCCGCCGACCTGCCAGTTCAGCGGGCCGTCGCCATTGCTGGCCAGACGGATTTCCTGGGTCCACTGATCCAGATCGTCGATATTGCCCTGGCTTTCGGCAGCGTTCAGGGGCAGGCCGTCCGTGTCGCCACGGCTGTACCCGTCCGTCGTCTCATAGCCGGTGATGGAGGTCAGGGTGACGGCGCCGAAATCATGGTCGATCTTCAGCGACGAACCCCAGCCATCATAGGCCTGATCGTTGTTGTCACCGTCATTGTAGGAGACGGTGCGCTTCTTGTAGTTGCTGTTCAGTTCGTTGGAGCCCTTGGTCAGGGCGTTGCCGCGGAACAGCGACGACGTGGCATCCAGGCTGCGGCCATGCAGGTTCAGCAGGGCGCTGGTATCGTCCGACGGGGTCAGCAGGAACTGCACGCGGCCGGCAATGTCCTGATGCCCGCCCAGCTTGCGGCCGGTATAGGCATTGGTCACGTAATTGTCGCGGCGCTGGTACATCAGCGAAGCGCGCATGGACAGCTTGTCCTCGATCAGCGCGCCGCCCATGCCGGCATCCAGCGTGGCCGTGCCGTAGGAGCCCAGCGTCATGGTCGCGCGGCCCGACGTGTCCTGGCTGGGCGCGATGCTGTCGAACTTGATGATGCCTGCGGTGGTGTTGCGGCCGAACAGCGAACCCTGCGGCCCGCGCAGCACTTCCACCTGGCGCACGTCATAGAGCGGGCTGCTCTTCAGCACCACATTCTCCATCACGACATCGTCGATGATGACGGAGACGGGCTGAGAGGCGCCCAGATAGAAGTCATTGTTGCCCAGGCCACGGATATAGAAGCGCGGGAAGATGCGGCCCGTGGAGGTCTCCGCATACAGGCCCGGCACCTTGGCCGACAGGGCCAGGATGTCCGCACCACCGGCCAGCAGGTCGCGCAAGCCCTCGCCGGAAATGGCGGCGACGGACATCGGGACTTCCTGCAGGTTCTCCGCGCGGCGCTGGGCCGTCACGATGATCTCTTCCAGCGTGTCGCTGGTGGTCTGCGCCTGGGCGGCGACGGAGAGGGCCAGCGTGGTGGCGGAAAGGCCGGCCAGCAAAGCCAGCTTCAGATTGGATTGCATCTCTGTTTCTTCTCTCGGGTCATATCAACGGCCGCCGGCCCGCCATCGGGTGGCCCAGCATCCCGCCAGCGCCCGTCCAGTGACGGCGACGCCGGGCCAGGGCGTGGCCGGTTCAGCGGCCGGGTGGATACGCCGAAGCGAAACATTTGTGCGTGTTGTTTGTGTGAAGTCTCGGCAACACTGTTGCAATGTTGCGCGGCACAATCGAGGCGGCGCCTTGCTTTCGCGCTTGCAGCATGCACAACAGGCATGCCGACCATGCGCCAGGATCGGCCTTTCCAACGCTGGAAACAGGGGCATGGAACGTTATGGAGGAGAAAGGGCCGCCCAGCCGGGCGCGACTCCGGCCCTTTCCGGTCAGTGCGCGCTGTTCTTGGCGAAGGCATCCAGTTGCGCGGGACTGGCTTCGATCTGGTGGCGGGCTTTCCATTCCTCATAGGGCAGGCCGTACACAAGCTCCCGCGCTGCATCATAACTGAGCGCCTCACCGCGTTCCTCGGCGGCGGCTTTGTACCATTTGGCCAAGCAGTTACGGCAGAAGCCGGCCAGGTTCATCAGGTCGATATTCTGCACGTCGGTGCGGGCGCGAAGATGATCCAGCAGGCGGCGGAAAGCGGCGGCTTCCAGTTCGATGCGGGCGCGGTCGATATTGGTCTGGTCGTCCATGAAGGGCTCCGTGGTCGGCAATCACCCCACATATGGGCAAGGACGCCGGTTGCTCAAATGGAATTTCGATAAAATTTTAGTAGAAAAAACGATTATCTTTGCAGCTTGTGACTATTTCAGAACCATGCATGATCGAAATCAAGAGCAGACTACCTATCCTGAAGTATCGTCATCACTTGCACATGGAGAAGCCCATGGTCATCGATATGCGCACCCGCCTGCCCCATGGTCATCTGGCCACGCACGCTGCCAACCTGAGCCACCACGCCCAGCAACTTCATCGCTGCGCCGACGAATTGTCGGCAGCCCTTGCCGCCCTGCAGTCGCTGGATATCCGCGCGCTGCTGGAAGAGGCCGCGGCCACGCGCTGATCAGCCCATGGCCTGTCTGACGATGCCGGGCAGAAGACGGGCCAGCCGATCGGCCCAGGCATCGGCGCCGGCCGCATCGGCGATCAGGTCCTGGCGGATTTCCAGCATCAGCACAGGCAGGTTCGCCTGTTCACCATGGTGGACGATGGTGAAATCAGTGCCGGTGCGGGCGCTGTAGGGTTCATTGTCCCCAACGATCAGGTCGCCCTCGCCCCGCAGCGCATCCAGCATGGGCAGGGCCATGCGCCCGTCGCGGTTCCACAGCACGCCGACATGCCAGGGCCGGCGGAACCCGTTCATCTGCGGCGTGAAGCTGTGGATGGAGATCAGGACGGGCACCTGTCCGCGGGCGGCAATACGGGCCCGCTCCCCGGCGATCGCATCATGATAGGGCTGGTACAGGGCCTCCAGCCGCAGCCGTCGCGCCGTCTCTGTCAGGTCCAGATTGGCCGGCACGGGCGTGCCGTCGCTGATCGGCGGCATCAGGGTCGGGCTGTCGGGCCAGCGGTTGCAATCCACCACCAGGCGGGAATAGACCGTCAGCACGGCGCAGGCGGCCAGCCGCCGCGCCAGGCCTTCGGTGACGGCGGCCGCACCGATATCCCACCCGATATGGCGATCCATTTCCTCGGACGGGACACCCATTCCGTGCAGGGCGGCGGGCACAGCCTGACCGGCATGGTCGCAGACCAGCAGCAGCGACGCGGCGCTGTCCGGATTGAGGATGCGGACGGGGGCCGGATCGTCAGGACCCAGCAGAGAGGGGGCGCAAATATCCATACCCCCTGCTTAACCGAAAGCGGCAGCGGGGGAAACCACGCCAAAGGTTGGTATGGTCAGCGAAGCAACCAGCGCAGGATCCGGTCCAGCCGGGGTCCGTAAGGCGGACGCACCAATCCCATCAGATTGAAACGGCGCTGCATGAACCGCCCGCGGGCATGGCTGAAGGTACGGAAGCCCGCCTCGCCATGATAGACGCCCATGCCGCTTTCCCCGACACCCCCGAAAGGCAGGGCATCCTGGGCGGCATGCAGCAGTGTGTCATTGATCGTCACCCCGCCTGACCGTGTGTGGTCCAGCACCAGGCGCCGATCGTCGCGGCTGTTGGTGAACAGATACAGGGCCAGCGGGGCCGGACGCTCATTCACCAGGGCCACCGCATCCTCCAGCCGGTCATAGGTCAGTACAGGCAGGATGGGGCCGAAAATCTCCCGCGCCATCACGGCGGCCCCGTCCGGCACATGCCACAGAAGGGTGGGTGCCAGCTTACGGCGATTGGCCGGCAAGGCCTCTGATGCCGGATTGATGATGCGGGCATGGGCGCCCCGCCGCCGGGCGTCTTCGATCAGTCCGACAAGCCGGTTGTAATGCTGATCGTTGACGATGGCGGTATAGTCGGGATTGCCTTCCAGCGTCGGGTACAGGGCGGCCGTCGCCCGTTCGAAATGGTCGATGAAGCCCAGTTCCCGCCCCCGGGGCACCAGGACATAGTCAGGCGCCACACAGGTCTGGCCGGCATTCAGCAGCTTGCCCGCCGCAATGCGCCGGGCCGCCAGTTCCAGCGGGAAATCGGGCGCCACGATACAGGGCGATTTGCCCCCCAGTTCAAGCGTGACCGGCACCAGATTGTCGGCAGCCGCACGCATGACCTGCCGACCGACACCGGTGGAGCCGGTGAACAGCAGATGATCCAGCGGCAGGTGGCACAGGGCCTGGGCCAGTTCCGACCCGCCACAGACGACACCGACCTCCCCCGGGTCGAACACCTCTGCCACCAGGCGCGCCAGCAGGGCGGAGGTGCGGGGCGTGATCTCCGACGGCTTCAACAGCACGCGGTTGCCGGCGGCAACGGCGGCGGCCAACGGCACCAGCGACAGGTGGATAGGATAGTTCCAGGGGCTGACGATCCCCACGACCCCACGCGGAACCCAGTCAACGGCAGCGCGTCCGGGCAGGAAGCTGGCCGCCACGGGCACGGACCGGCTGCGCATCCAGCGGCGGAAATGCCGGGCCGTGTGGCGGATGGCCGACAGGCTGGCATGGATGTCCGCCATGCGGGTTTCATGCGGGGAGCGGTGGCCGAAATCCGCCGACACGGCATCGACCAGCGCGGACTCATTTTTCAGCAGGGCCTTGGCCAGATCATGCAGGGCACCGGCCCGCCGGCCCACCGACAGACCACCATCATGCTGCCAGGCCACCTGCAGCTTCGCGAAGGCACCGGCCAGCTGCTGATCCGCGGCCATGGCCGTGCGCTGCCGGACCTGACCGGAAGGGAATTCGATGATGGCGTCGTTCATCACGCAACCTCCCCTGTCGCGGGCGACCGGGGCCGGTCAGGCAGCAGCCCGCTCCGGTCTCAGGCGCGACGGAACCTTTCCACCTTCATGATGCGGAAGCCCATGGAGGGCAGGAAGCGCGGTTCGGCGCGCATCTTCGCATCCCGGTCAGTGGTTCCCGGTACAATATAGACCCGACCGCTGGCCCATTCCATGGCGGTATCTTCAGGCAGACCTGCCCCAGGCCCGGCGGTATTGGTGACCGTCACTTCCCACAGCTTGCCATGGCCCAGCGTGGCACGGTCCAGCATGAACAGGCGCTGCTTGGGCGCCTCCGCCAAGGCGGCCAGTTCGGCATCGACCTGGGCCTTGGCATCCTGAAGCTGCGCCAGATCGGCCTTGCCCCTGGCCAGTTCCTCTTCCACCTGGCCATTCAGGCTGCGCAGCGTGTTGCAGGCCACGTCCAGCCGATGGTGGTCATCCTCCACGGCGCGCAGGTCACGCTGGTACTGACCGACATCGCTTTCGATCTTGCGCATGACGGCGGCCGCATAGGCGATGGAAACCAGCATCAGCAGGATGAAGGCGACCTGGGTCAGCATGCCCGTTACTCCGCAGCCATGGCCGCCTGCGCGGCGGGCAGGGCCTTGGACAGGTTGAAGCCGCCATCGGGCGGGAAGCTGCTCCGCACCATGCGCAGCGCATCGTCGGCATTTTCTGCCCACACCTCAACCGCATGACGGACATTGCGGAACTTGCTGTCCTTGATGGTGTTCTGGTTGAAGGTCAGGGTGCTGCCCAGCGACATCTGCACCACGAACAGGCGGCGCGACCCGGCCGGCTCCCCCAATTCATGCACGATCATGTAATTCTCGTCCCGTGCCGCCTTCACCCGGCGCTGCGCCTCGGCCAACTGCGTGGCCGCGGCTTTGCGCTCCACCTCATTGTGACGCACGGCCTCCTGATTGTCGCGATAGGCCTTGGTCAGCTCCTCCTGCTTGCGCGCCAGTTCACGGTTGCTTTCCATGACCCGGCCAATATGGGCGCGGCGCGAGTAATAAAGCACCTGGCGCACCAGAGCGATGCTGACAGCACCGATTGCGCATAGCAGAGCGATAACGAAGAGGACGGTGTTGATTTCCAATGCGGCAATTCCGTGTAACGCGCTTTCCGGCGGATCGACCGGCTGCCCCGGGCCGGCGGTCCTTGGGATTATAACATCGCATCTGGCGTTTGTCCCACGCCACAACCTAACCGAAAGGGATGGCAGCCCCATTCGAGATACTTTTGTCAGCCCGTGTCAGGGCGGCCGGCCACGCCGGACCTGAAAGATAGGACATCTCGGCCTGCCGTGCGGCGACCACGGGATCCAGTGCCGCCAGTTCATCATCGGGCAGGGCCGGATGAACCATCATCACCGCGGCCGCCCCCATGCCCGACAGGAAACGCGGCACCAGGGCGGAAAAGGGCGCCTTGAAATCGTAGATGCCGGTGAATCCCCGATTCGTCACGACACCGTGACGCGCCGCATCCTGGGCCAGACCGCGGGCCAGGGCCGTGATGAACAGGGCCTTGCCCGTGGCCACCCCGCGCGCCAGCACCCGTGACGGCGCCTCATAGCAGTCGCGCAGCCAGACGCCCCCCCCGGCATGGCGCCTTTGCAGCGCCGCCAGGACCAGGGGCCGGATGCCGGGCAGCAGATGCACATGCTGATGCCCGTCGACAAAATGCGGTGGCCGTCCCATCGCTGTTTCGAACGCATCCAGCTGCCGGTCGATCTCCGCCGCCAGTTCGGCCCGCACGGCCGAGGCCCGCAGGCAGCCGGCATGCGACAGGGCCAGCCACCGGCCAACGCCGGGCAGCCGCCCTGTGGGGCAGAGAAGCGGCATCGGCCCCAGGGGTGACAGCGCCCCGGTCAGGGTCAGATGCAGCCCGGTCTGGAACCCGGCCGGCATGTCACGCAGGGGCCGCGCATCCTCCGGCCAGCGCGGACTGGGCACCATGGCGCCGGTACCGGACAGCCGCCCGTCACGGCCCAAGGCAAGAATGCCGGCCGTCACGCCCGCCGACAGGGCATAATCATCGGCAATGACCGTGACGGCATGCGTAACCGCCATGGGATCAGGCCGCCGGCGTCCGGGTCAGCTGCAGGAACACATCCTCCAGATTGCTTTCCACCATGGACAGATCCTTGACCGCCAGCCCGGCCGTGGCCATGGCACCCAGCAGGTCGGCCACACGGGTCTGGCTGGGCTTGTAATGAATGGTCAGGCGGCGCGGCCCGTCCAGGGTGGCATCGAGCCCCGAGAAGGCCGGCGGCAGGACCGCCAGATCGGCATCCAGCGTCACCACCATCTCCTTGCTGTCCAGGCGGCCCAGCAGGTTTTCCGTCGATTCGCAGGCCACCACCTGGCCGTGATTGACAATGGCGATGGTGTCACAAAGCTCCTGCGCTTCTTCCAGATAATGCGTGGTCAGCACGATGGTGGTGCCGGCCTTGTTCAATTCCCGCACATGGGCCCACAGGCTCTGGCGCAGTTCCACGTCCACGCCGGCCGTCGGCTCGTCCAGAACCAGCACGGGCGGGGCATGCACCATGGCCTTGGCCACCATCAGGCGGCGGCGCATGCCGCCCGACAGGGTGCGGGCATAGGCATTGGCCTTGTCCTTCAGGCCCACGGCTTCCAGCAGGGCGTCGGTCTGGCGCTGCGCCTTGGGCACGCCATAGAGGCCGGCCTGGAGGTCCAGGATCTCCCGCGGGGTGAAGAACGGGTCCAGGTTCAGTTCCTGCGGCACGACGCCGATCGCGGCCCGGGCGGAACGGGGATGTTCATCGATATCGATGCCCCAGATCGACGCCTTGCCGCTGGTCTTATTCACCAGACCGGCCAGGATGTTGATGGTGGTGCTTTTGCCGGCACCATTGGGGCCCAGCAGGCCATAGATCGAACCGCGCGGAATGGTCAGCGAAATGCCCTTCAGCGCTTCCTTCGGCGGGGATTTGGGCGTCCCGCGATAGGTCTTGCGCAGGTCCTGGATTTCGATGGCCGCCGCCGGGACGCTGGCGGCAATGGCGTGGGCGGGGCTGAGACTGTCGGGCATGGGTTCTTTCTTCCCGAAAAGGACGGCGGCGCCGTGGCCGGTACATGGGATTGGCGTACACCGGGTGCGACGGCGGGTCAATTTTAGCGAAGGTCCGGAGTGCGCGCTGTGATGGCGCCCGCGGTCTTGCACAAAAAGTCCGCCAGGGTATGATGCGCCGCACCGCAAGACGGACCCTTTTCGATCGCCTTCAAGGAACAATGACGATGCAGCCGCATGAGACCATCTATATCGACGAAGACACCGTCGGCTGCGATGGCGGCGGCGGGGCCCTGGGTCATCCGCGCGTCTTCCTGACCCTGGCCCCGGCGGGCCAGGTGGACTGCCCCTATTGCGGTCGCCGCTATATCCAGACCGAAGAGGGCAAGGCAGCCGGCGGCGGTCACGGGCACTGATTTCGGCTTTTCACCATCCCTCAGGCGCCGGGCGCCGCCATCCGGCGGCTTGGCTTGCGCGCACACGCGTGCGCGGGCCGGCGGTCGCCGGCCTGGCTCGTACCATCCCTCAGGCGCCGGGCGCCGCCATCCGGCGCCCTGATGCCACACCCCTTCAGGCGGGTTGCACCAGCAGCATCGGTCCTGGATGGATGGTGTAGCGCGCAGTGGTCCCCGTCCCGGGCTGGGACTGTGCAAAGAAGCTGCGATAGCGGCCGGGCGCCGCCGGCAGCTTGATCCTGTCCGCCCGCTGGAAATCGCGGGCCTGCGGCTGCCGGTCCAGCGGGACGAAGGCCACCCCCTCGAACCCGCCGCTTTGCGGGCGCAGGGCCCCCGGCGGCACGGCGGCGGCCGTCGCCACCAGGGGCAGATCGTCGGCCAGCAGGGCCACCTGCTCGGTGAACAGTTGCACCACAACCACGCCATCCGGCCCCTGGGCAGCCCCGTACCCGGCATGGGTCCAGCGCGGGTCCAGCAGGTTGCGCCGATGCCCCTGCGACTGCATCAGATTGTCCAGTGCCAGCCGGCCCGCCGCTGCGGGGCGGCCGTCATCAAACAGGTTGTTGGCGTACAGGTTTTCGGCGCATGCCCCCACCAGACGCCGGTGCAGGATGCCGACCCGGTCGGCCGCATGCCGCCCCCCCGCATCCTGATGTTCCAGAACCATGCCCATCGCCAGCTGTGCGGCATAATAGCGCGCAATCCAGCGCAAGCCGTCATCGACCAGCAGGGTACCGGCCCCGGCGGCCAGCCGTTCTGCACCCGTTGCCTCCAGGCAGGCCGTTTCCATCACAGGCAGCGGCAGGTCCGGACGGCGCCAGTCGCCCGCCACCGCCTCCCGTTCATGGAAAGCCGCGAATGCCGCCGCATAGCCAACCATGTCGGCGGCCGGCAACGCGTAATCCGTGACCAGACCGGAAATGATCCGCGCAAGGCCGCCGCGCATCGGCAGCGCGGCCAGCCCAAGGCCCACCCCTATGGCTTTAAGCAGTGCGCGACGCCCTGCCCCGACCCTTCGGTCATATCCTTCTGGAGGTTCGACAATAACGCGGGTTTGCCTTAGCTTCCTGGGGGATTGCATCCCGACTCGCACAGTATATAGTAGTTATTGATCGACAAGTTATCGATTACTTGTAAATGGCAGTTTAACACAGATCGCCTCCACCCTTAAACTTCAACCTGTCCGACGCCGCCGATTGACCATGCCACCGTCACGCACCAACAACGATGCTGCCCGCAGGACCTCTGGTCTGCGACTGCCGGTCACCAAGCTGCCCTTCGTGGGTGAGCGGGCGGACGGTCGGTTTGGCTATTGGGTGTTACCGGACATGAAGGATGGCGACGATCAGCGTATCCAGGGCCGCACCTACGCCGCCTGGTTCCTGCTGTATGAGGAAGCCAACGGTCCCTTGGCCGCTTCCGACCTGATGGACCGGATCGAACGGGAGATGCCGTCGCGCTATCCGTCCATCGACCGGGCCTTTCTGCGTGAACTGATGGAACGCCGCGCGCAAAGCGCCGCCTGATTCCGCATCCCACCCCCGCTCCCCCGCAAAGGTCGCTCCCTCGCAAAGGTTCCGCTGCGCGACCGCCGTACCGCGGTCATTTGCATGGGGATTTCCATGCAATTGTAAAAGTTTGTCCCCTATCGCGGTCGGTTACCATCGCGTAACAATTGGGGGGTTGGAGGTTTGGCCCCGTCCGTCTAGTTGCTCAAGTGTGAGCAGGCTGGACCGAAAGACGCATGTCGTTAGTCGGGCTTGACCAGATGGCTGCCAACGACATTTAACGGGAGCCAGTTTCTGCCGCTCGGCATAAAATTGGTTCCCTATCAATCCATTGACCGCACCCGGCTTTCCAGCGGGTGCCAATAACACCGGACAGAGACATGCGTCTGCCCCTACAGATCGCCACTGCCGTTGCCATCGTCGCCATTGGGGGCGGGGTCTGGTATGTGACGGGTCGTGGCGGCAGCGCCGACACGGCGCAGCAAGCCACCATCCGCCCCATCAATGTCGTGGCGGTTCCGGCAACGCGTGGCGACATTGCTGTGGTGTTCGACGCCGTCGGCACCCTGCACGCGAACGAGGCGGTGACCGTGACCGCCAAGACGGCGGGTCTGGTTCGGTCCATCAATTTCACCGAGGGCCAGTTGGTCCAGGCCGGCTCCACCCTGGTGGAACTGGACGATACGGAGGTCCGGGCCAACCTGGCCGTGGCCGAGGCGACGCGGCGCAATACGGCGCAGTTGCTAGACCGCGCCCGTGCCCTGTTGTCCAGCCAGCATGTGGCCCAGGCCCGCGTCGATGAACTGTCCCTGCAATTGCAGGGCGCCGAGGCGGCCATGCGCGCCGCCCAGGCGCGTTTGCAGGATCTGACCATCCGCGCGCCCTTTACCGGCTATGCCGGCCTGCGTCAGGTCAGCCCTGGCGCCCTGGTGCGGCCGGCCGACCCGGTGACGACGCTGGATGATACGCGCACCGTGAAGCTGGAATTCACGGTGCCGGAAGCGTCCCTGCGCAATCTGCGCCAGGGAATGGAGATTGCGGCGACCACGTCCGTCTATCCCGACCAGCCCGTCACGGGCCTGGTCACGGCCATCGACACCCGCATCGACACGATCACCCGCACAGTGGCGGCCCTGGCCCAGATCGACAACCATGACGGCCGCCTGCGGCCCGGCATGTTCATGACCGTGCGCCTGACCTTGGACAACCGCACCAATGTGGTGCTGGTGCCGGAAGAAGCGCTGGTGCCCGTGGGCGACCGCCAGTTCGTGTTCCTGGTCACTGGCGGCAAGGCCGAACGCCGTCCCGTCAGCATCGGCGCCCGGTCGCAAGGCCAGGTGGAGATCACGGCCGGCCTGCAGGGCGGCGAACTGGTGGTGACGCGCGGTATCCAGAAGATCCGCGACGGCGTGCCGGTGCAGCCGGAAACGGTGAGCGATGGCGCAGCCGCGCAATCGGCCTCGCGTCCAAGCCTGTAAAGGCCTGCCGGGGCGGCGACGGCCGCCTGCCGGCACCTGTATCGGTTGCGCGGCCGCCGGATGCGGCCGCGATTGTTGAAATCATCGATGCGTTCCAGGTGGGAAGCCCGTCATGGTCATCTCCGACATCTCCATCCAACGTCCTGTGCTGGCCTTCGTGATCAGCGCCATGTTGGTCGTGTTCGGCGTCCTGGGCTATGAGCGCCTTCCCGTGCGCGAATTGCCGAAGATCGACTATCCGATCGTCTCCATCTCCACCTCCTATCCCGGCGCCAGCGCCGAAGTGGTGGATAACGAGATCACAGAGCGGATCGAGGGTGTCATCAACGGCATCGAGGGGGTGAAGACCATCCGCTCCCGGTCGCGCGAGGGCGGCTCGTCCGTGTCGGTGGAGTTCGAGATCGACCGGGATATCGATGCCGCCAGCAACGATGTGCGCGACCGCGTGGGCCGTATCACCGACGCCCTGCCCGAAGAGGCGGACCTGCCGGAAATCAGCAAGGTCGACGCCGACAGCAACCCCATCTTCTGGATGACGCTGTCTTCCGATCGCATGAACCAGCTGGAACTGACCGACTTCGCCCGCCGCTATTTCCTGGACGCGCTGGGCACGGTGCCGGGTGTGGCATCGGTGCGCGTGGGTGGCCGCCGTGACTTCGCCATGCGCGTCTGGCTGGACCGCAACGCCATGGCCGCGCGCCATGTCACGGTTCAGGACGTGGAAGCCGCCATCCGGCGGGAGAATACCGAACTGCCCGCTGGCCGCATCGAAAGCAGCCAGCGCGAATTCACCGTGCGCACCGACACCCGCCTGAACCGTCCCGATCAGTTCGCGGCCATCCTGATCCGTCAGGATGGGCAGAACTGGATCCGTCTGGGCGAGGTGGCCAAGGTGGAGGTCGCCGCCCGCGATGATCGTGGCGATTTCCGCAGCAATGGCGGCAGCGCCATCGGCCTGGGTGTCATCCGCCAATCCACGGCCAACACGATGGAAGTGTCCAACGGCGTGCGCAAGCTGATGGAGGAATTCCGCCGCACCCTGTCGCCGGGCATGAAGCTGGAAGTCCGCCAGGATGACGCCACCTTCGTCGGCCAGTCGATCTATGAGGTGTTCCACGCCATCGCGGTGGCCATCGGGCTGGTGGTACTGGTGGTCTGGGTGTTCCTGCGCACCTTCCGCGCCACGCTGATCCCCGTCATCGCCATTCCCGTGTCGCTGGTGGCGGCCTTCGGCGTCATGGCGGCGCTGGGCTTTTCCATCAATGTGCTGACGCTGCTGGCCTTCGTGCTGGCCGTGGGTCTGGTGGTGGACGATGCCATCATCGTGGTGGAGAACATCTCCCGCCGGATCGAGGAGGGGGAGCCGCCGCTGCTGGCCGCCTATCGCGGGGCGCGGCAGATCGGCTTTGCCGTCATCGCCACCACGGCTGTGCTGATCGCCGTGATTGCGCCCCTGTCGATGCTGCCCGGCGACCAGGGCCGCCTGTTCCGGGAATTCGCCATGGCGCTGATGGCGGCCATCGGCTTCTCCTGCATCGTGGCGCTGACCCTGTCGCCCATGCTGTCGTCCAAGCTGCTGCGCGGGCATGAACAGGCGCGCGGTCTGTTCCGCTACAGCGAGGCCGCCCTGGATGCCGTGACGAACTTCTATATCAGGACATTGAAACAGGCGCTGGACGCCCGCACCCTGGTGCTGACCCTGATGGCCGCGGGCCTGGGCCTGACGGTGCTGATCGCGTTGGGCCTGCCCAGCGAACTGGCGCCGGTGGAAGATCGCGGCGTCGCCCGCATCTCCATCTCCGCCCCGGAAGGGGCCAGCATGGATTACACCATGCGCGAGGTGAACCAGGTCGAGGCACTGTTGCAGCCCTATGTCAAATCGGGCGAGCTGGACAGCATCCTGACCATCGTCAATCCCGGCTGGGGCGGCAATTCCGGTGTCAACCGGGCCATGGTCGTCATCCGCCCGCCCGCCTGGTCAGACCGCGTCGTAAAGCGGTCCGTCCCCGATCTGGTGAACGAACTGCGACCCAAATTCGCCGCCATGCCCGGTTCGCGCATCGTGCCCATCCTGCCCTCGGGCCTGGGTGGCAGCGCGTCGGCCAATCAGCTGCAATTCGTCATCGGTGGCAACACATTCGAAGAACTGGCCGAATGGCGCGACGCCATGATCGCCCGCCTGCAGCAATATCCCGGCCTGACCGGCTTCTCCGCCGATTATGACGAGACCAAGCCGCAGCTTTACGTGACGGTTGATCGCAACCGCGCTGCTGACCTGGGCGTGCCCGTCACCGTCATCGGCAGCACGCTGGAAACCATGCTGGGTGAAAAGCAGGTCACCCGCTATCTGGACCGGGGCGAGGAATATGACGTGGTGCTGCGCGCCGATGCGGCCGACCGCGGCAATCCGCGCGACCTGTCCAACATCTTCGTGCGCGGCACCTCGGCCGCCGGTACAGGTCAGCTGGTGCCGCTGGCGAACCTGATCAAGGTGCGCGACGTGGCCGGCCCGACGGAGCTGAACCGGTATAACCGCCTGCGCTCCATCACCATTACCGCCAACCTGACCGACGGCGCGGTGATGGGCGACGCCATGAAGGAAGTGCAGCGGGCGGCGGCAGAAGTGCTGCCCGCCGAAGCGCGGTTGAATTTCGAAGGGGCCGCCCGGTTGCAGCAGGAAGCCAGCAGCGCCATCTGGTTCGCCTTCGGCATGGCCATGCTGGTGGCCTTCCTGGTGCTGGCGGCACAGTTTGAGAATTTCCGCCTGCCGGCCATGATCCTGGGATCGGTTCTGCCGGCCGGTCTGGGCGGCGTGCTGGCCATCCAGCTGACGGGCATGTCGCTGAACACCTATACCCAGATCGGCCTGATCATGCTGATCGGCCTGATCGCCAAGAACGCCATCATGATCGTGGAGTTTGCCAACCAGCTGCGCGAGGAAGGGCACGAGCTGCTATCCGCCGTGGTAGAGGCGGCGCGGCTGCGCCTGCGTCCCATCCTGATGACCTCCATCGCCACCGTCTTCGGCGCCATGCCGCTGGCCCTGGCCCATGGTGCGGGTGCCGAAAGCCGCATGGCCATCGGCTGGGTGATCGTCGGCGGCGTGACGGTGGGGACGCTGCTGTCCCTGTTCATCACGCCCGTGCTTTATTCCATGTTCGCCCGCGGGGTACAGCCCATCGGCATTATCCGCCGCAAGATCGAGCAGGAAGAACGCCTGCACAACGCCCCGCCGCAGGTGCCCGCGGAATGAAGCCAACGGCCGGTAACATGGACCGGCGGTTGAGGCATCTTCCTCATGCGCGGGTCGGCGGTCGCCGGCCTGGGGGATGGTTTGGAGCGGGAGAGCCCTCACCCTCCCAAACGCAGGCGCGTTCGGAAGGGTAAGGACCAGCACCATCGGCCCGGATTTCATGCCGATGGCATGATGTACCGGTCGAAGCGCGCCATGGCCGTTACAGCGCCAGGGCCGCTTCCTTTTCGGCGATCTGGGCCGCGTATTCGGCGGCCAGGATCTTGTGCTGTTCCAGCTGTGCTGCCTTCTGCGACGCGGTCGGCCGCTGGCTTTCGCTTTTCAACTGACCACAGGCGGCCAGAATGTCATCCCCGCGCGGGCGGCGGATGGGGCTGGCATAGCCGGCCTCGTTCACATAATCGCTGAACTTCTCGATCTGCTCCCAATCGCTGCGCTCAAACGGCGAACCGGGCCAGGGATTGAAGGGAATCAGGTTGATCTTGGACGGAATGCCGCGGATCAGGCGCACCAACTCGCGCGCATCGGCCATGCTGTCATTCACACCCTTCAGCATGACATATTCCCAGGTGCAGCGCCGGGCATTGTTCAGGCCCGGATAGGTGCGCACCGCATCCATCAATTCCTTGATGGGATATTTGCGGTTGATGGGCACGATGCGGTCGCGCAGCTCGTCGTTCACGGCATGCAGGCTGACCGCCAGATTGACGCCCAGTTCCTCGCCCGCGCGCTTCATCATGGGCACCACACCGCTGGTCGAGAGCGTGATGCGCCGCTTGGAGATGGAGATACCCTCCCCATCCATGATGATCTTCAACGCCTTGGCGACATGGTCGTAATTATAGAGCGGTTCGCCCATGCCCATCATGACGATGTTGGACAGCATGCGGCCGTCCGGCGGGCTGGGCCATTCTTCCAGATGGTCGCGGGCCAGCATGACCTGTCCCACAATCTCGTCCGCCGTCAGGTTGCGCACCAGACGCTGCGTACCCGTGTGGCAGAAGCGGCAGGTCAGGGTGCAGCCCACCTGGGAAGAGACGCAGAGCGTGCCGCGATCTTCCTCCGGGATGTGGACGGCCTCCACCTCCTGCCCGTCATGCATGCGGCACAGCCATTTGCGCGTGCCGTCAACGGATTTCAGGTCCTTGATGGGCGTGGGCCGGTCCACGATGAACCGTTCGGCCAGCTTCTCCCGCGCGGGCTTGGCCAGGGTCGACATCAGGGCGAAGTCGGTGACGCCGCGATGATAGATCCAGTGCCAGACCTGACGCGCCCGGAACTTCTCGAATCCGGCGTCGGTCAGCGTGCTTTCCAGCTCTTCGCGGGAAAGGCCGACAAGGTTGATGCGACCGTCGGCGCGCGGGGCCGCCGGTGCGAAGCTGCTGCTGTGATTTTCGATGCCCATGATGCGGTTAAATGGCGCAAGGCCGTGCCTGTGTCAAAGGGCTTCCCGCAAAGGGGTGGCCTGCGGGCGGCGCAGGTTGCCCACATAGGCATGTATCATAAACAGGTAACCCGATTGGAAAGGGCTGGAAAGTCGAACGCCGCTTCGGGAGGCAAATCGTTAATCCCATTAGCCAAATTCCACCAAAACTATCCGCAGGGTCATATCAGCATTCACGCATTTTCAAGGGGTTTGGTTCATAGTGAACGGTGAGACAAGCTCGTATCCTGCCATTTCCATTTCTCGCAAGCATGCAAACCCGGTCCAACTTCACCATCTTCTGTCTTGCGGTCGCGACCTTGCTTGCACCGCTTCTGGTTGCGGCGTCGGCCGTACCTGAACAGGGCAAGACCTTCGCGGTCCTGCTGCCACCGTGGATGGATGAATCCAGTCAGCTGGCGTTGCTGTCCGATGCAGGCGTGGCCTTGCGCGACAGTGGCAGCCTGACAGGCCTGGGGCCTTCCTTCTGGCTGGTGACGGTGCCTGATCCGGAAAGTGCCGGACGGCTGGCACGGGCGCCGGCGCTTCTGCTGGCCGGGTCACTGGTCGGTTGCGGCACCTGACGACAAGCTTTCCCGTTCATCATATTGGAATTCCGCCGATGTCACCCATCGATCGCATCCGGGCCGTAGCGCTCAACCTTTTCACGGCCTTCCTGTGGGCCTGTGTGCCGCTGACGCTGGTCTCCACCATCCTGGACCGGATCGGCTGGGTGTCGCCCTTGCTGTCGGCCCTGTTGATCGCGGCCGTCGGCACGGGTGCCCGGTTCGTGAACATGCAGCGGCCGGGTATCGAATATCTGATGGCGGTCCTGTCTGTCGCCCAGGTGTCCGTGCTGGTCGCCGCGGCGGCCGGCCCCTGGCAGATCGACGCGCATTTCCTTTATTTCGCCGTGCTGGCCATGCTGACCGCCTTCTGCAACTGGCGGGTCATCCTGGTGGGCGCCGGCGTCACGGCCGTCCATCACCTGACGCTCAGCTTCCTGCTGCCCGCCCTGGTTTTCCCCGACGGTCAGGGCAGCCTGCTGCGTGTCATCGTGCATGCCCTGGTGGTGGTTGCGGAGACGGCGGTGCTGCTGTGGCTGTCCTGGAACCTGGAACATGCCTTCCATTACAGCGAACAGGCCCGCAGCAAGGCCGAATCGGCGGCCGCGGAGGCCGCGCGCCTGAAGGATGAGCAGTTGAACGCCGCCGCCAGGCAGCGCGAGGAACGTATGGCCCTGCGCAAGGGGCTGGCGGACCGGTTCGTGGTCGATGTGGAAAGCCTGACCCTGCGCCTGGACGGTGCCGTGCGCGGCCTGCGGCAGGAAGCGGACCATCTGGGCACGGCCGTCGCCAGCACGGGCGAAGTGACCCGCAGCGCCCGCGCCGAAGCAGAGGAGGCGACGGGCCATGCCGCCAGCGTGGCCGCCGCGGTGGAAGAAATGGCCGCCAGCATCGCCGAGGTGGCGCGCACGGCCAGCGGGGCCGCCAGTCAGGCCCGCGGCACGGCCGTGGAGGTGGACAAGGTGCGCGAACGCGTGGCCGAACTGTCGGAGACGGCGACGCGCATCGGCAATGTCGTGCAACTGATCGCCGATATCGCCAGCCAGACAAATCTGCTGGCGCTGAACGCCACGATCGAGGCGGCGCGCGCCGGTGAAGCTGGCAAGGGCTTCGCCGTGGTGGCGTCTGAGGTGAAGAGCCTGGCCACCCAGACGGGCCGCGCCACGGAGGATATCAGCCGTCAGGTGGCGGAAATCCAGGCCGCCACCCGCGCCGCCGTGGACGCCATCGCCGGCGTGGCCGACGCCGTGACGGCACTGGACAGCGGTGCCGGTGAAATCTCCGACGCGGTACAGCAGCAGGAAGCGACAGTGTTGGAAATCAGCCGCTCCATCCAGACCGTGTCCAACCGTACAGCCTCGCTGGGCCATGTCGTCGGCCAGATGGCCGATGTCGCGACGGAAATCGCCGCCGCGGTCGGCAAAACCCACGCCACGGCGGAGGAGACGGAGCGCATGTCCGCCGACATGAACAAGCGCCTGGATGGCTTCATCAAGGAGTTGCGCGACGCGGCGTGATCCGTTTCAGCCCGGCTGCCACCCGCCCAGGGGATAATCCTGGAGGATGTGGTAGGTCGGGCCGGACCGGCCCAGCACGCTTTCATACAGGCAATAGCGATCGACCATGAAGGGGCCGGCCTGGAACAGGCCATTGGCCCCCATATAGGTTGCCAGCTTGGCCGCCGGCGTCTCCTGCAGATAGGCAAGCGTCACATGCGGGCTGAATTTCCGCTCCTCCGGCGGCAAACCCGCCCGCACCAGGGCCGATTCCACCCGGTCGCGCAGATGGTGCAGCGGGTCGCACGCAGCCACCCCCGCCCACAGCGCATGCTGCTTGTGCCCCTTGCCGAAACTGCCCAGACCCGACAGGCCCAGGGGGAAGGACGGCCCGGTGACAAGGTTCAGCGCCTCGTCAATATCGTGGGCCGTGCCTTCATCCACCTCTCCCAGAAAGCGAAGGGTCAGGTGGTAATTTTCCGGCGCCACCCAGCGGGCCCCGGGCAGGCCCGCCGCCAGGCTGGACAGCCTCTCCGTCACTGTCTCCGGCATGGGCAGGCCGATGAACAGGCGCAGCATGGCGGCCCCCCGGTCGTCAGAGGCAGGGGTTGGGATTGCCGGCATGGACGGCATCCAGCGCCGCCAGCACCTCGGCCGACAGGGTCAGCGATCCCGCCGCGATGGCAACCCGCAGATGGTCCAGGCTGGTGGCACCGATGATGGTGCTGGTCACAAAGGGACGCGTGGCGACAAAGGCGATGGCCATGGCGGACGGGTCCAGCCCATGGGCCTGGGCAATCGCCAGATATTCCCGCGTGGCCGCATCGCCGCGCGGCTGGTCATAGCGCGACTTGCGATGGTCGATGGCGCGGCGGGAGCCGGCCGGGATGGCCCCGTCCAGATATTTGCCGGCCAGCGTGCCGGCCGCCAGCGGCGAATAGGCCAGCATCGACACATCCTCCCGCACGGCCACTTCCGACAGCCCCATCTCGAAACTGCGGTTCAGCAGATTATAGGGGTTCTGGATGCTGGCGATGCGGGGCAGGCCCAGCCGTTCAGCGGCCATCACATAGCGCATGGTGCCCCAGGGCGTCTCATTCGACACGCCGACATGGCGCACCTTGCCGGCCTGGATCAGGTCGGCGAAAACGGAAAGCGTCTCCTCGATCGGCACCTCGTCCAGCTCCGCCACCGGATAGGGCACCTGCCGGCCGAACCGGTCGGATTTCCGGTCGGGCCAGTGCAACTGGTACAGGTCGATATGGTCGGTGCGCAGGCGGCGCAGGCTGTCTTCCACCGCCTGTTCGATGTTGCGGCGGTCGGCACGGGCCTTGCCGCCGCGGATATAATCAATGCCATCGCCATTGCCGATGACCTTGCTGGCCAGCAGCACCTCGTTGCGGCGGCCGGTACGGGCGAACCATTCGCCGATGATCTCCTCCGTCCGGCCATGCGTGGCGGCGATGGGCGGGGCCGAATACATCTCCGCCGTGTCCCAGAAGAACAGGCCATGGTCCAGCGCCATGTCCATCTGGGCAAAGCCTTCTTCCGGCGTGTTCTGCCGGCCCCAGGTCATGGTGCCCAGGCAGAGGGCGGGAACCTGGAGATCGGTACGGCCAAGACGACGAAGGGTCATGATTGATCCTGAATGGGTTTGCGCTGTGCGAATATGGGGAACTGGGGCGGCCAAAACCAGCCGACGCGCCGCGCCCGCGTCAATGCGCCTCCGCCCAGGACAGGCCGATGCCGGCTTCGGCCACCAGCGGGATGCCGATATCGACGGCCTGTTCCATGACGCGGCGGACCAGGGCGGATGTGGCCTCCAGCTCCGTCTCCGGCACCTCGAACAGCAGTTCGTCATGCACCTGCAACAGCATGCGCGCCTTCAGCCCGGCATCGGCCAGGGCACCGGGGATCTGGATCATGGCGCGCTTGATGATGTCGGCGGCCGTGCCCTGGATGGGGGCGTTGATGGCCTGACGCTCCGCATAGGCCTTACGCGCACCCTTTTCCTGGATGCCGGGGATCCAGCATTTGCGGCCCAGGCGGGTGCGCACAAACCCGTCGCGAGCGGCTTCGGCCTTAGTCTTGTCCATATAGGCCTGAAGCTCCGGGAACCGTTCGAAATAGGCCTTGATGAAGGCCCCGGCCTCTCCCGGCGCAATGCCCAGCTGACGCGACAGGCCGAAGCTGGAAATGCCATAGATGATGCCGAAATTGATGGCCTTGGCCCGGCGACGGATTTCGGAGGTCATCTGGTCCAGCGGCACGCCGAACACTTGGGATGCCGTCATGGCATGGATGTCGATGCCGTCGCGGAAGGCCTTTTGCAGGGCCGGGATGCCGGCCATTTCCGCCACCAGCCGCAATTCAATCTGGCTATAGTCGACCGACATGATGCGATGGCCGGGGGCGGCCACGAAGGCACGACGGATCTTGCGCCCCTCCTCCGTCCGGATCGGAATATTCTGCAGGTTTGGGTCGGTGGAGGACAGGCGGCCAGTGGAGGTGGCGGCCAGCGCGAAGCTGGTATGGACGCGGCCGGTCACAGGGTTGATCTGTTCACCCAGCGTATCCGTGTAGGTGGATTTCAGCTTGGCGAACTGCCGCCAGTCCATGACCTTCTGGCAGATGGGAATGCCCAGATCGGCCAGTTCCTCCAGCACGGAACTGTCGGTGGACCAAGCGCCGGTCTTGGCCGACTTCTTGCCGCCCGACAGTTTCATCTCGTCAAACAGGATCTCGCCCAGCTGCTTGGGGCTGCCGACATTGAATTCACGGCCCGCCAGCTTGTGGATCTCGGCCTCCAGCTCCACCAGCCGCTTGGCGAAATCGTTGGACAGTTCCTTCAGGACCTGCCGGTCGACCAGCACGCCCTCCATCTCCATCCGCGCCACGACGGGGACCAGCGGCCGCTCGATGGTCTCATAGACCGTGACCATATGATCGGCCAGAACGTCATGACGCAGCACATGCCACAGGCGCAGCGTGATGTCCGCATCCTCCGCCGCGTAGGCCGTGGCCTTGTCCAGCGGCACCCGGTCGAAGGTGATGCGCGCCTTGCCCGTGCCCGTCACCTCGTCAAAGGAGATGGTGGTGATGCCCAGATGGCGCTGGGCCAGTTCATCCATGCCATGCCCATGCCGGCCACCGCCGATGACATAGGATCGCAGCATGGTGTCGTCATGCGGGGCGACGGTAACGCCATGCTTGGCGAACATCTGCCAGTCGAACTTGATATTGTGCCCGACCTTCAGCACGCCCGGATGTTCCAGCAGCGGCTTCAGGATTTCCAGGGCGCGGGCCAGGGGGATCTGCTTGGGCGGCGGGGCGCCGTCACCGAAATCCAGCCCGCCCGCCCCTTCCTTGGGCGCCGACGGATCGACATGGCCCACGGGGATGTAACAGGCGCGGCCGGGCCGCGTGGACAGCGAGATGCCGACCAGCCTGGCCCGCATGGGCGTCAGCCCGTCCGTCTCCGTATCCACGGCCACGACCCCGGCCTCGATCCCTTCAGCGACCCAGGCGGCCAACGCCTCCTCATGATCGACCAGGATATGCTCCACCGTCTCCAGGCGGGGGATGTGGGCGTCGGCGCGGGCTTCCACGGGTGTGGCGCTGGGGGCGTAGCTGCGGCCGTCCAGGGCGGCGCGCAGGTCGCGGCGCTGCTGCTCCCCGCCACCCCCGGCGGCGGCCTGGATGGCGGCGCCGTCGGCCAGGGTGCCGTCGGCCGCGATCTCCGCCTTCACCTTGGCGATGATCGACCGGAAGCCCTGCACGCCCAGCCACGACAGCAGCCGGCCCACATCCGGTTCCCGCACCTTCAGGTCGGTGACCGGCACGGGCACGGGGACATTTTCCTCCAGCTTCACCAGACGCTTGGAAATGCGGGCCAGATCGGCATTTTCGATCAGCTTCTGCCGCCGTCCGGCCTGCTTGATCTCGCCCGCGCGTTCCAGCAGCACCTCCAGTGATCCATATTCGGTGATCAGTTGCGCCGCCGTCTTGATGCCGATGCCGGGCACGCCCGGGACATTATCGACGCTGTCGCCGGCCAGGGCCTGCACATCCACCACCTTTTCCGGCGGCACGCCGAACTTCTCGAACACCTCGTCCGGGCCGATCAGGCGGTTCTTCATCGGGTCCAGCAGGCGGATGCCATCATCCACCAGCTGCATCAGGTCCTTGTCCGACGACACGATGGTGACGGGCCGGCCCAGCGCGCGGGCCTGGCGGGCGTAGGTGGCGATCAGATCGTCCGCCTCATACCCTTCCAGCTCGATGCTGGGCAGGTTGAAGGCTTCCACCGCCTCGCGGATGATGGCGAACTGCGGCCGCAGGTCTTCGGGCGGGTCGGGCCGGTGGGCCTTGTATTCCGGGTAGAATTCATTGCGGAAATTCAGCCGCTTGCTGTCGAAGATGATGGCCACCGCATCGGCCTTCAGTTCCGCCAGCAGCCGCATCAGCATATTGGTGAAGCCCATGACGGCGTTCACCGGCGTGCCGTCCGGCCGGTTCAGCGGCGGCAGCGCGTGATAGGCGCGGAAGATGAAGCCCGACCCATCCACCAGATAAAGCGGGGTGCCATCGGCGGGCGGAAGCGTGGGGGCGGTGTCGGTCGGCATGGGCGGCCTGTCGTTCCGGCTGTGTTCTTGCTGCCCGGAACATGGACCAAGCGCGCCCCGCTGTCGAGGGGGCGAAGCCCGCCGGCCACCAGCAAGCACGGTGCTCCTGGTTTGTGGTGGCGAGACATCCGTGGGGACGCTAAAATCCCTTCATGAACCGGCTTCTTGAACGCGCCTTTGCTGAGCTGTCCCGTCTTCCTGACGAAGCACAGGAAGCCATTGCTGTTGGCCTGCTGGAACAGGCGGCGGCTGAACGGCAACGGGGGGCTTTGCGGACGACCCTGGCCGAACGACGGGCAATGGCGGCTGCCGGCCATGTCGTTGATGGGGAGACCGCTCTGGCGACCCTGCAAGACAGGCTTTTTCCCGGCAAAGAATAAGCGATGCCCAGCTATGTCATCGCCGACGACGCATTGCTGGAAATCCAGGACATCGTCCTGACCATAAAGGCGGTCAATGAACCAGCAGCCAGGAATTGGCTCGATGAACTCCGCAGAAAGCTGGCCGTCCTGGCCACCATGCCCCGCCTGGGGCGTATTCGTGATGATCTGATCGCCGGCATGCATGTCTTCCCCTATGGGAATTATCTGATTTTCTACGACATTACGGACGCTGGGATCACCGTGCTGCATGTTGTCGATGGTCGGCAGGACATCCCCAATCTGCCCATCACCACGATCCGTTCCTGATCACACCGGAAAGGCTTGGCGTTACGGTCCGCTGGCCGCCGCCCCAAAAGCAGGTTAGGCTGTTAACCATAATTCACCCAGGCAAACCAAAGGGGGATTGGTCATGGGCAAGCGCGTGGCACTGTCGGCCCTGGCGGGCGGTTTCATCCTGTTCTTCTGGGGCTGGATCTGGTTCGGCATGCTGCCGATGGCGCGCACGGTGACGTCGATCCTGCCGCCGGCCGCTGCGGAACCGGTGGTGGCGGCGCTGAAGGCGGCCGATCTGACCACCGGCACCTATCTCTGGCCCGCCGGCGATGACAGCAGTGAAGAGGCGTTTGCCCAGTCGCAGGCAGCCTTTGCCGCCGGCCCCGTGCTCATGCTGCATTACCGGGCCGAAGGCGCGGGCTTCATGGACCCCAAGGTCATGGGGACGGGCCTGATCCATTTCATCCTGTCTGCGGCCCTGGTTGGCTGGCTGGTCGCCCGCGGCGGGGCCGGCAGCTATGGTGCGCGCTGGGTCAGCGTGGCGGGAATCGGGCTGGCCGTCGGCTTCATCGCGCGGTTCAGCGAGCCGATCTGGTTCTTCGCCCCCTGGCCGCATTTCCTTTATTATGCGGCAGGCGACGTGACGGGTTGGGCGCTGGCCGGGCTGGCCATGGCGCGGCTGCTGAAACCGGCGGAAAGCTGACGGGCGGGGCGTGGGGCCGGTTGCCGAACGGGGCGTTCCGTGCTAGGTCCGGCGGCTAATACCCATTCCTTCCAGCCGGAGTTTTTTGATGTCCGACGAGTCCATTGACAACGGTACCCAGGCCGACGCCGCCGACGCCCGTTCCGCCGGCCCTGCCTCGCTCGTCGTCAATCTTCAGTATGTGAAGGACCTGTCGTTCGAGAACCCGAACGCCCCGCGCATCCTGGCCGCCGCCACCGAACAGCCCAAGATCGACCTGCAGGTCGATCTGCAGGCCCAGGGTCTGGCGGAAAACGTGGCCGAGGTGCAGATGCGCCTGCGGGCCGAGGCGACGGTGGGCGAGGCCACGGCCTTCATCGCCGAGCTGGTCTATGCCGGTGTGTTCACCCTGCCGCCGCTGCCGCCGGAGCAGCAGCGCGCGGTGCTGCTGATCGAAGGGCCGCGCCTGCTGTTCCCGTTCGCGCGCCAGATCATCGCCGACGTGACCAGCCAGGGCGGCTTCCCGCCGCTGCTGCTGCAGCCGCTGGATTTCGTGGAACTGTATCGGCGTCAGGTCCTGGCCCAGCAGTCCCAGATGGGCGAGGCCCAGGGCAACGCCTGATCGGGTTCGACGGCAAGAAAAAGGGCCCGCCCGGTCACCGGCGCGGGCCCTTTTGATTCAGGCGCCGATCTGGTCCGCCGACAGGCCGGGCGACCCCGTGCCGGCCGCTTCCGCCTGCCGCACCCGGTCGCGCACGGCGGTGCAGACAGGTGCCGGCAGGCCGTGGCGGGCGGCCAGATCGATGACGGCCCCTTGCAACCGGTCGATCTCCGTCGGGCGGTGCCGTTCCAGATCCTCCCACATGGATGACCGGGCCAGCGGATCAATGGACAGCATCCGTTTCGCCACGCGCCGGAACAGCCCATCGGGCAGCACCAGCACATAGGGCAGCAGCCGGGGCGACAGCGGTCCCAGCGTGGCCGGGCGGATGCCGGCGGCGGCCAGGGCCCGCAGCCCTTCCCGCTGCTGTGCCGCCAGCAGGCGGCGCCAGGGGCGCTGTGCCAGTTGCTGGGCCAGCGGCAGGCCCGACAGGGCGTTCAGCGCATTGTTCAGATTGATCAGCAGCTTGCCCCACAGCACCGCGTCCATCGCGGCACTTTCCACCACGGGCAGGCCGGGAACGTCCAGTTCACAACGCACGCCGGGCTGGCGGCCATCGATGGTGATCTGCCCGCCCGTGCCGCGGTGGAAGCGGCCATCGGGAAGCTGCACGATGTTGAACGGCACCATCCCGGCCAGCACGCGGGCGGCCCCCAGCCGGGCCGCCAGGATATCGGCATTGCCGACACCGTTCTGCAAGCTGACCACGATGGCGTCGGGTGGGGCGTGGGTGGCGATCAGGTCGGCCATGGATGCGGTGTCGGCGCATTTCACCGTGACCAGGATCAGGCCGGCATCGCGCATGGCCGACCCCGCCTCCACCTCCAGCCGCAGGCGGGGGCCGGCGCCGACATTGCCCGACCGCCCCTCCAGATCGCTGAAACGCAATCCGCGCGTGGCAATGCGGTCCAGCAGGGACGGGCGGCCCAGCAGGGTGACGGGACGTCCGGCCAGCGCCAGACAACCACCGGCATAGCAGCCGACGCTGCCGGCACCGGCGATCAGGATACGGCGTCCGGCCGTCATCACCCGGATCAGCCCTGATGCGCGGGCAGGCCCAGTGCGCCGGGGCCGCCGATCCCGTCGGCCACCAGCCGTTCTACCTCCGCCTCCACATCCTTGCGCACGCCGATGGCGAAATAGGCCTCCGCCGTCAGGAACAGGGGCGCCACGAAGATCTGCAACAGATTGGCGGTCAGGGCGGGCTTGTTGCCCTCGAACTTGTGCCCCAGCAGTTGTACGGCCCAGCCGCCGAAAAACGCGACCAGCCCGATTGTGGCGCTGACCGCCGGCGGCTGCGTGGTCAGATGGTCGGCCAGCATCAGCAGCGGGATGGAGATCAGGGCCAGCGTGCCGCCGATCAGCGCATCCAGATAGACATAATAGGCGGCCAGCGCCGCCATCAGCAGCAGGGCCAGACTGACGGTCGTGCCCGCCACCGGCACGGTCACATAGGACAAAGCCAGCATGACGGCGAAAACAATGGTCGGCACGCCGAAATAATGGGTCAGCCGGTTCTTCGGGTGCCGGTGATAGGCCGAATAGAAGGCCATGCTGCGGGCCAGACGGCCGACATTCTGCGTGCTCATCCCTTGTTTCCTCCCCGTGAAGATGTAAAAACAGACCGATTGGTTTGTTTTTACATCGGGGCGGCTTTCATGGCAATGATGAAAGCGGCAAACGGTTGGGGCTTCCATGGATGAAGGTGTGAAGGAACGGCCGGCCCGGCGCAGCCAGGCCGACCGGCGGGAGGAGATGCGGCAGCGGCTGGTGGCGGCGACGCTGGACGCGCTGTCGGACCATGGGCAGGCGGGGGCGTCGCTGTCGGTCATCCTGGACCGGGCCGGCGTGTCACGCGGGGCCTGGGCCCATCATTTCGACACCAAGGCGGAAATGCTGGCCCTGGCGGCGGAAGGCTTGCTGCGCGATGCGGTCGCGGCGGCCGGCGCCCTGACGCCCGGCTTCTCCCCCGACCTGCCCCTGGACCAGCGCCTGTCGGCGATGATCGAGGCGGCCTGGACCCGCTTCTATACCGGCCGCCACCGCGACCTGTTGTTCGAGGTGGCGCTGGCCGCGCGCACGGATGCGGAATTGCGCGACCGTCTGGCCCCCATCTTCGCCGGCTTCCTGTCCACCATCGGCGCCAACTGGGGCCTCACCCTGGCACCGGGACGGGGGGCGGTGGCGGACATGGCCGACCTGATGGTGCTGACCATCTACATGCTACGCGGCATGGCCATGCAGGAACTGGCCGCCGGGCCGGTGCCGGACCATGCGGGGCTCCGGGCGCTGTGGGTGCGGTTGCTGGCGGGGTATTTGGGGTAGATGCACGCTAAGTAGCAGACGCCTCTTTGCCGAGCAGCCCGGCTACCAAGGCCATCGGCATAAACAGTTTCAGCGGTCGATCTGCTAAGGCAACAAACCCTTCGCGGCGGTAGAAATCCGCAGCCCCCTCATCCTTTGCGTCCACAATGATGGCAAAGGATGCAATCTCGCTGCGCCAGACGCGGTGCAGCGCATCGGCCAACAGCAACCGCCCAAGGCCTTGTCCCTGTGCCCGTCGATCCACGGCCAACCGTCCCAGCAGCGTGGCCGGCAGCGACGGGTAGCGGGGCACCCGCTTGGTCAGTGCGGGCGGCAGTTCGGCCAGTCCCACGGCGGTGGCGGACAGGGTGTAAAAGCCGGCGACGGTCCCCATCTCATCCAGCAGGGCGAAGGGGGCAGCCACATGACGACGGGCATCCTGTCCCGCCTGCATCCGGAAATAGCGGTTCAGCGCGTCGATGCCGCAATCAAATGATGCCCGGTCGTGATGGGCGGCAAGTGCCTCAATGCGCCAGGGTAAGTCGTCCGCCAAGGTCAGACGCCCATGGTCTGCCGATAACGCGCCACCGTTTCCCGTAGCCGGTCATTGGGTGCCGGCGGGTTCAACAGCGCTTCGACAAAGGCCTGACTGTCGCGCAGCGACAGTTCCAGGCGCTGATGCTCC
Source organism: Hydrogenophaga intermedia (assembly GCA_943371025.1). Taxonomy (GTDB): domain Bacteria; phylum Pseudomonadota; class Alphaproteobacteria; order Azospirillales; family Azospirillaceae; genus Niveispirillum. The sequence continues at coordinate 76,630 of CALRTC020000018.1, read as the reverse complement.
TCAATGGTCCGCTTGGCCGCTTCCTGCACGCTGCTCAACACGAAATCTGTGACCGACCGCCCCTGCAACGCCGCCGCCTGCTCGATCAACCGCTTCTGCTCTGCGGTGACGCGGGTCTCCAGCCTTTCGGCGCGGATACGGGTTGGGGTAATGGTTGGCATTGGTGGCTCCCTAATTAGAAGGGAGTGTACGGCCAATGGCCGGAACAATCAATTTTATCTTTCTGCTACACTTTATGATAGAATATTATATTAATATACAATATATTGTAATCTATACGGAGGATCCGTGTCGGAAATAGAACATTATATGGGAAGGGGAATCGTATTATGAGGGAAGTTAAGCAGCTTATAAGAGAATTCGTTATTCCTTTCTTGCTCTCATCGTTTCTTACCGGATACGCGTATTGGGAGAACCCCAAGAGTTTCGATTCGAATTTTTTCGGAGCAATCCAAAAATTTGGCACCTCTTTCTTTCTAATAAGTTGGCTGATGTCACAGGTATTTAGAGTTAGAAAGCAAATCAAGAACGAAGATGGGATTAAAGAAATATCCGATCGTGTGAAATCATTAATTGGAGATTTGAATGAAAGTGTAAAAGAAATAGTAAGGCAAACCACCGGAAAGGGTGCCTTTTGTTTATTTGAAATATCCTTTGTAGTAATGCCAGATGGTCAATATAGAGTGCAGCTTATTTCGACGAACCCTTGCTCATGTCCAATTTACGATCTACATCTAAGGGTTTTTGATGCTTCAAAAGACAGTAAAAAATCAACCTTGGATAGAATAAAAGAGGAGAAGAGGTTTAGTATAAACATGCTTCCTCCAAATATGGCTCAATGTATATTTACCGAATTTTGGGGGCAGTCAGTAAAAAATATAGACCTCAACATCTTTTGTACATCTCTTGGCGGTGAATTTAATCAGCTACTTAGGGTGCGCAAGATTGACGAAAGATTTTATCAGGCAATTAGAATTTTTAACTCTGATGGCGTTGCGATACAGGAAAAAATTGACGATGGATATCCTAAAAATCATGCCAGCGAAGTGGAATGGTAAATTCTAATATGATAATAATTCTCTGATGAGAATCTAAATATATATAAATTTGTGAGTGCAGAGCAAATAAGATAGGTAATTACTCTGCACTCACATCATTACACCACCCGAATATTCTTGAACTGCCATGGATCGGACGTATCCAGATCCTCCGAGAAGAACTTGTTCCGCCCTTCCAGCGGGGTCCAATCCGTGTAGGCGCCGACCACCGGGCCCAGGTACGGCATACAGATATCCAGGCAGCGCTGGAAATCCATGTCGTCGGCTTCCACGATGCCGCGGTCCGGGTTCTCGATGGCCCAGATCATACCGGACAAGGCGGCGACCGTGACCTGCAGGCTGGTGGCGCTGTTGAATTCCACCAGCTGGCGGGCTTCCGAACAGGTGAGCTGGGAGCCGAACCAGTAGGCGCCCTTTTCGTGACCGGCCAGCAGCACGCCCAGTTCGTCCACGCCGTCGATGATCTCCTTCATCATCAGGCGCTGGGTTTCCTGCTGGACGAAGTTCTTGCCGGCGAATTCGTGGATCGACTTAATCGCGTCGTCGCAGGGATGATAGGCGTAGTGGCAGGTCGGGCGATAGACGGCGTTGCCGGCCTCGTCGCGCACCGTCAGATAGTCCGGGATGGACAGCGCCTCGCTATGCGTGATCAGGAAGCCGTGGAAGGGACCTTCCATCGGGGTCCAGGTCCGCACGCGCTGGGTCACGCCCGGCCGGTTCAGGATGATACCGGCCTGACAGCCGAAATCATGGCGGATGCCGTCGGGCGGGAACGTCGCCTCATGCGTGCCCCAGCCCATTTCGGCCGGCTGGCACCCTTCGGAGATGAAGCCGTCGATCGACCAGGTATTGACGAACTCCCCCCGCTTCTTCGGGATGGAAGAAACCTGGGTGTCGCGTTCGGCGATGTGGATCACCTTCAGGCCCAGTTCGTGGGCCAGCTTGGCCCAGCCGGCGCGGTCGGTTGGCACGCTGCTGATGTCGCGGCCCGTATCCTCCGCGATGTTCAGCATGGCCTGCTTGACGAAATGCGACACCAAGCCCGGATTGGCGCCATGGGTCAGCACGGCCGTGGGCGCGTTGGCGCCCAGCTTCGACCGCATGGCCAAAGCCTGTTCGCGCAGCGCGTAGTTGGAGCGCATGGAGGGCGACAGGCTGGCGTCGGTATAGCCACCGGCCCAGGGCTCGATGCAGGTGTCGAGATAGAGCGCGCCGCGTTCAGCGCACAGTTCCACCAGCGCGATGGACGAGACATCCACCGACAGGTTCAGCAGGAAATCACCCTTGGAGATCAGGGGGTCCAGCACGGCCCGGTAATTCTGCCGGGTCAGCGGTTCCTTGACGAACTTGATGCCGAAATAGTCAGCCTCACCGTGGCCGCGCTCGTCCGCCGTGACGATGGTGATGTTCTGAGGTTTGATGTCGATATGCCTCAGAATCAGCGGCAGCACACCTTGACCGATGCTGCCGAATCCAACCATCACAAGACGCCCGGGAAGGGCACAATGCTTCTGATATTGGGTCATTTTCGTGGGTTCTCCGGGGCTATTACCCGCCTATGGGAGCCTCATGGCTTGTGGGGTTGACGTGCTTCAGACTTGACGCAGGACAACAGAAAGGCACGGCCCCGCCCGATGGATGGGACCGTGCCCGGTGTGAAACTATCGCTATGCTATATCATGCTTCACGTTTAGTGAAGACGATGTGAACCAGAGGTATCACCTTGCCGGTCTTGGGCGCAATGGCGTCCATATGAAATACTCGTGTACGCCCCTGGAAGAGTTCCGTGAATTTCAGGGGAATCACCTGCCCGTCGGCCTGCACCATGTCTGCGGTCCAGGTCATGGTATTAGTCGCAGCGTCCCAGCGGCCGCGATCGTTGCGGATGCGGTGGTCGTTATTGTCGGTCCAGATCCCGATATATTCACCGGCCTTGGGATCGAAACCCCAGACGCCCGTCCCCTGATAGGGCGTGCCGTCCACCGAAAATTCATTCAGCATCCAGTTGCCATCGGAGCGCAGGCGGTTCACCTGCACGCCCTTGGCCTTGCCATCGGGCACGCCTTCCTGGCGCGACGGGAAGGTGATGTCCGCGTCCCACACCCCTTCCTCCAGCGCCAGCACGGCCAGCTCTTTCGGCTTTTCCGGCGCCTGCTGGGAGAGCGCGGGCAGGGCGACGGCCAGTGCCGTCAGAGCACCTGCCAAGAATTGTTTCAGTTGTTTCATGTTATTTCTTCCAAAGTCGTTGCAAATTTGATCACACCCACCCGATATCAAGTCTATAGTTGAAGATGCACGTTGCACAAGGCCGGCGAAGACTTTGAGTTTGACAGTTATCACGACGAAATAGACTTGCTTGATATTTCATTCCGGCCATGGCCATCGTCTCCCGTGCCATTGGCCGCCGGCATCGTGTCCTCCGCCTATCTGCCTGCCGCCCCCTGTGCGTATCGGCGGGGATGCCCATATGATGGCCATGTCCAGGAACCTTGCCCTGCCGGCGCTGGTCGCCCTTCTGGCCCTGTTCCCCCCGGCGGGGGCGCAGGAGAACCCTTTGCTGCAGCCGCCACCGCCGCTGCCCGGCCTGCCCAACACCGGCAGCGCCACCGGGGCGGAGCTGGATCGGATGCGGTCCGACATGCTGCGCCCGCCCCTGGCCGCCGATCAGGTGCGCCCGCCCGACCCGATGCAGGCCCGTGACCTGAACGACCGCCGTCTGGATTCGGAACGGCTGCAACGGTCCTTGCAGGAGCCGTCGCCGCCGCCGATGACGATCGAGGGCCCGCGCCCGCCAGATAATGCGATGCCGGAACCCCGCATCACCCATGGCCGCAAGAAAGGCGCCCCCACCCCGGCGCAGTCCTCCCCCGTCCCCGACCGCAAGCCGGACGCGCCGCCGGGGCCCTGACGCCAGGGTCTTGACGCCACCGCCGCTTTCCTGTTGTTGACGGGAAGTGCCAGCGGAACCGGACCCATGATCCCCATCACCCCCTATATCGCCATCGACGAGGAGGAGCTGCAGGAGAGTTTCCTGCGCGCCGGCGGTCCGGGCGGGCAGAATGTCAACAAGGTGGAAACGGCCGTCCAGCTTCGGTTCGACGTCGCCAACTCCCCTTCCCTGCCCGACTGGCTGAAACAGCGGGTGCGCGGGGTGGCGGGCCGCAAGCTGACGGCAGAGGGCGTGCTGGTTCTGGTCGCACAGGCCCATCGCAGCCAGGAACGCAACCGCGAGGATGCGAAGGCAAGGCTGGTCGAAATCCTGGCCAAGGCGGCCGAACGTCAGGCGCCGCGCCGCCCGACCCGGCCCACCCTGGCCTCCAAGACCCGGCGGCTGGACGCCAAATCCACCCGGTCCGGGGTGAAGAAGATGCGGGGGCGGGTGGATACGGACTGAAAGGTTGTGACGAAGTGGTGAAGTTGCACCCAGCCATTCGCAATACCCCTTTGCGTGGTACGGGGTTCATGTCTTAATGCGTTCACATCCCGCCGCGTCCGCTGTGGCCGTTTGGAAACGCATCCAGCCTCCATGACCAAGTTCACCCGTACCAGCGACAGCCCGCGTGTCGATCTCAGCAAGGTGGCGATCCAGAAATCGCCGTCGCTGCTGGATGAACGGCTGGGCGTCTATCGCAACAAGATCACGCAGGCCGAGGTGGATGTGCTGCTGAAGCAGCATCAGGCCTTTGTGGAACAGCGCATCCAGGGCGTGCGGGCACATTTCAAGCTGTGCGAACTGTCCAATCTGGACCTGTCGGGTTCGGTGCTGGCCTCGGCCGATTTCACCGGGGCCAAGCTGCATAATTCGCTGCTGCGCGGCGCCGATCTGCGCATGACCAATTTCTACGCCGCCGACCTGACGGAGGCGGACCTGATGCATGCCGACCTGACGGCGGCCGACATGCGGGGCGCCATCCTGCGCGGCGCCGTGCTGATCAGCTGCAACCTGACCTCCGCCGATTTCCGCAACGGCACCCTGGCCCTGGCGCGCAATGGGGAGCTGGTGTCGGTGCAGGCCTCCTCCGAAGCCGACCTGTCCAAGGCCGTGATCATGCGCGCCACCCTGTCCAAGGCGCGGCTGTCGGACAGTTTCGTCATGCAGACGGACCTGCGCGATGCCGACCTGCGCGGGTCGATCCTGGTGAAGGCCAACCTGTCCGACAGCAACCTGACCGGCTGTGACCTGACAAGTTGCGATCTGACGGAAGCCAATCTGGAAGGGGCGAACCTGGAGGGCGCCATCCTGACCGGGGCCGTGCTGCGCCATGCCAACCTGAAAAGCGCCAACCTGATCGGCGCCATCCTGGACGGGGTCGACCTGACGCTGGCCAATATCGAGGATATCAAGACTGTCGAGCAATTGGCCGGGATGGAGGAAAGCCTGGCCGAAATGCTGGTGGCGCACGCCAAATGGATCGAAACCAATGGCGCCCAGGGCAAGCAGTTGGACCTGTCGGGCAAGGACCTGACCGGCGTGGACCTGTCGCGCATGACCCTGTCGGCCGGCATCTTCCGCGGGGCCGTGCTGCGCAATGCCAACCTGTCGCGGTCGGCCCTGCTGATGGCCGACCTGTCATCGGCCGATCTGCGCGGGGCCAATATGCGCAATTCCAATCTGCGCGGCGCCCGCCTGATCCGGTCCATGATGGTGGGGGCGGACATGACGGGCGTACTGGCCGCCCCCATCAATATCCAGGGCCATGACTGGCAGACCAACATGGAACGCGCGCGGCTGGGCAAGGCCATCCTGGTCGGCGCCGACCTGACGGGGGCCAACCTGACCGGGGCCGATCTGCGCCAGGCCCAGATCCGCAATGTCAGCATGAAATTCGCCGACCTGACGGATGCCAACCTGACCAATGCCGACATGCGCGGCGTGGATTTCAGCAAGTGCAAGCTGGCCAACACCAAAGGCCTGCCCGACGATGACCTGGAAGGGGATGATTGATCCCGGGCCGGTTCCCTGCTACCGACCATTCATGGTTACGCATTACGACATCATCATCGCCGGTGGCGGGGCCGCCGGGCTGTACGCCGCCATTTTCGCCGGACGCCGGGGACGGCGCGTGCTGGTTATCGACCATGCGGAAAAGGTCGGCAAGAAGATCCTGATTTCCGGTGGCGGGCGCTGCAACTTCACCAATCTGGAAGCGAAGCCCGATCGCTACCTGTCGGAAAATCCGCATTTCTGCATTTCCGCCCTGCGCCGTCATACCCAGCATGATTTCATTGGGCTGGTCGAACGCCATGGCATCGGCTGGCACGAAAAGAAGCTGGGCCAGTTGTTCTGCGACGATGGCGCGGGCCGCATCCTGGAGATGCTGCTGGCCGAATGCGCCGATGCCGGCGTGGCGATCCGTACCGAATGCCGGATTGATGATGTGGTGCCGGGGACCGGTGGCGGCTTCACGCTGACCACCAGCCACGGGACCTTCACGTCCGACAGCTTCATCCTGGCCACGGGCGGCCCGTCCATTCCGAAGATGGGGGCCACGGATTTCGCCTTCCGGCTGGCCCGTCATTGGGGTCTGTCGGTGGTGCAGCCGCGCCCGGCGCTGGTGCCGCTGACCTTCGCGCCCGATGATCTGAAGAAGCTGGAGGGCCTGTCGGGCGTGCCGCTGGAGGCGACGGTGTCCTGTGGCAAGGGCCGGTTCCGCGAAGCGCTGCTGATCACCCATCGCGGCCTGTCGGGACCGTCCATCCTGCAAATCTCCTCCTATTGGCGGGAAGGGCAGGCAGTGGCCATTGATCTGTCGCCCGATCAGCCCCTGGCCGACCATCTGAAGGGCCTGAAGCGGACGCGGCCGAAGGCGGAACTGAAGACCATCCTGGGGGAACTGCTGGCGCGCCGCTTTGCGGAACGTCTGTTCGAGGTGGGCCTGCTGGGGCCGGCCCCCCTGGTCAGCCGCCCGATGGCCGATATCAAGGATGCCGACCTGTCCGCCGTGGCGGCGGCATTGCACGCCTGGACCGTGCATCCCGACGGGACCGAAGGCTATCGCACGGCGGAGGTGACGGCGGGCGGTATTGATACGGCCGAATTGTCGTCCAAGACTATGGAAGCCAAGAAAATCCCCGGCCTGTACGTGGTGGGGGAGGCGGTGGACGTCACCGGCTGGCTGGGCGGCTATAATTTCCAATGGGCCTGGAGCAGCGGGCACGCGGCGGGCTTGGCCGCGTAACCGTCGTTGACACGGCATTGCCGCCCCCCAAAACGCGCCGGACAATGGGAGGGTGAGGGCCAGCGACTGGCGGTCCGTAATCCCGCCCCGGCATCATTCCGTCCTCAAAATAATCCCTGTTACGAGCCAATCAGCCCCAGTTCCGGGCTGGATGCCTCGGCCCGGTGGCGCTTGGGGATGCGGCCGGCCAGACGGGCCAGACGGCCGCCATCGACGCCGGCGCGCATGGCGGCCGCCATCTTCACCGGATCGGTGCTTTTCGACACCGCCGTGTTCAGCAGCACGGCATCGCAGCCCAGTTCCATGGCCAGCGCCGCGTCGCTGGCCGTGCCGATCCCGGCATCCAGAACGACAGGAACCACACTGTTCCGGCAGATCGTTTCGATATTGTAAGGGTTGAGGATGCCCAAACCGGTGCCGATCGGCGCCCCCAGCGGCATGACGGCGGCACAGCCGACATCGGCCAGCCGGCGGCAGACGATGGGGTCATCGGTGCAATAGGGCAGCACCACGAACCCGTCGCGGACCAGTTCGTCGGCGGCACGCAGCAACTGTTCGACATCGGGATACAGCGTTTCCCGGTCGCCGATCAGTTCCAGCTTGATCCAGTTGGTGTCCATGGCCTCGCGCGCCAACTGCGCCGTCAGCACGGCATCCTTGACCGTGGAACAGCCGGCGGTGTTGGGCAGCAGCCAGACCTTGCCGGCCACCAGATCCAGCAACCCCTCGCCATAGCCGGTCAGGTCGGCGCGGCGAACGGACACGGTCAGGATTTCCGCACCCGACGCGGCCAGACTGTCCAGGAACACCTGCTGGTTGGGATAGCCAGCGGAGCCCAGGAACAGACGCGACTGGAAGCTTTTGCCCGCGATCTTCAACGGATCGGTCATCTCTCAACCACCCTGCAAAACCTTGACGATTTCCACCCGGTCACCGGGGGAAAGGATTGTATCGGCCCAGCGCCCGCGCGGCACGACGCTGTCATTCACGGCCACGGCAATGCCGCGCGCACCCGGATCAATGCCGTCCGCCGCCATGACGGCGGTCAGGGCGTAATCGTCCGGTTCCCGGTTCTTGCCATTCAGGATGATCATCGGCTTGTTCCCTTACGCCGCCTGGGCCGCCGCGAAACGGTCGGCCCCGAAGGCGCGGATGGACGGATCAACACGGCCCGTCAGGATCAGGGAAGATATGGTATCGGCCGTGATCGGTGCCAGCAGGATACCGTTGCGGTGGTGCCCCGTGGCCAGCACCAGCCCGTCCAGGCCCGGCGCCAGGCCCAGGATGGGGGCGTCGTCACGGCAGCCAGGGCGGAAGCCCGTCCACATCTCCTTAATGGGCAGTTCCTCCACCCCCGGCAGGGTGCGCCAGGCGGCATCCAGCAGGGCCAGGACCCCGCCGCCCGTCAGCCGGTCGTCGAACCCCTTCTCCTCCGTCGTGGCGCCCAGGATCAGGGTGCCATCGGCACGCGGCACCAGATAGATCTTGGGGCCCCAGACGACGCTGGTCAGCAGCGGGTGGGCCGGGTCCATGGACAGTGACATCATCTGGCCCTTCACGGGTCGCACGGGCGGCGGGCTGACCTGTCCCGCAATCTGCCGCGACCAGGCGCCGGCCGCCAGCACCACGATATCGGCCGGCACGCGGCGCTCACCCAGCAGCAAACCCGTCACCCGGCCGGCCTGCACATCCAGGCCCGTGACCTCCGCCCCCTCATACAGCCGGGCGCCGGTCTTCTCCAGCGCCACGCGAAGGGCGGCGCAGGTCAGGCGGTTATCCACCTGCCCGTCCTTGGGGCTGAATACGCCGGCGGCCGTGCGCGGGTTCAGGAACGGTTCCTTTTCCTTGGCCTGCGCCCCCGTCAGCCAGGTCAGGTCCAGGCCCAGTCCGCGCTGGAATTCGTAATTGGATCGCAGCAGCTCAACCTCGTCCCGCGTGCTGGCAACGACCAGGGTGCCGTCATTGCGCAGGCCCACGGGCATTCCCGTCAGTGCCTGCAGCTCCGCCGCGAAACCGGGCCAGCGCGCCTGACTGTCCAGGCACAGCGGCAGCAGGGGCTGTTCGCCCGGTTCCGCCTCCACACCGGCGGCCAGCATGCCGGCGGCAGCACGGCTGGCAGCCTGGCCCGCCTTGTCGCGTTCAAAGATGTCGACCTGCGCGCCGGCCTGGGCCAGACGCCAGCCGATGCCCATGCCGATGATGCCCCCGCCGATGATGGCGACGCGCGGCTTGTCCACAGGTTTATATGACTTCATTTCCGCCTTCTCCCTTCGCCGGCATGATCCGGATCAGGTTCTATGGGTGTGATCTCAGCCGCCGTCGGTATGGTAGCGGCACCCCAGGGTCCATGCGTTATGTCATGGCCCTGTCATGGACGCAATGCAAGGGCTGGATGGCGGGCATGGGCGGCCCCGCCCTGTTCGCGCTTGACCCCAAGGCTTTCCGGGCATATTTGCGGCAGAGAGGGATATATTGTCCCACCCCCTTACGCTTTACGCCGGACGAAGGCTCTCATGTCGCTGCTGCCCATCATCACCATCCCCGACACCCGGCTGAAGGCCAAGTGCAAGCCGCTCGACAATGTCGACGGGCGCGTGGTCCAGTTGATGGATGACATGCTGGACACGATGTACAAGGCGCCGGGCATTGGTCTGGCCGCGCCGCAGATCGGGTTGCTGGAACGGCTGATCGTGGTCGATGTCAACGACCACAAGACGGAAAAGCCCAACCCGCTGGCCATGGTCAACCCGGAACTGCTGTGGACATCGGACGAACTGGCCGTGACCCAGGAAGGCTGCCTGTCCATCCCGGAGATTTATGCCGAGGTGACGCGGCCCAAGATGGTGCGTGTGCGCTATGTCGACCGCGCCGGCGAAGTGCAGGAGATGGATGCCGACGGCCTGCTGGCCACCTGCATCCAGCACGAGATCGACCATCTGAACGGCGTGCTGTTCATCGACCATCTGTCGTCGCTGAAGCGCAACATGATCCTGCGCAAGTACAACAAGGCGCGGAAGTAAGGCTGTCCCCCTAACCGTCATCCCGGCGCAGGCCGGGATCCAGAATGACAGGCGCATCGCCCCTTGATGCTGGACCCCGGCCTTCGCCGGGGTGACGGTCGGGGTGGGCGCCATGGCTGAGAGAGGCCCCCATGCGTCTTGCCTTCATGGGCACGCCCGACTTTTCCGTCGCCATCCTGGATGCGCTGGTCAATGCCGGGCATGAGGTGGTGTGCGTCTACAGCCAGCCACCCCGCCCCGCCGGCCGCGGCCAGCAATTGCAGGCCAGCCCCGTGCATCGCCGGGCAGACGCCCTGGGCATCCCGGTGCGCACACCCAAAAGCCTGCGCAAGCCCGAGGAACAGGCGGCGTTCGCGGCCCTGGACCTAGATTGCGCCATCGTCGCGGCCTATGGTCTGATCCTGCCGCAAGCCATTCTGGACGCGCCGCGCCTGGGCTGCGTCAATGTCCATGCCAGCCTGCTGCCGCGCTGGCGCGGGGCCGCCCCCATCCAGCGTGCCATCCTGGCCGGCGATGCCGAAACGGGCGTGACAATCATGCAGATGGATGCCGGGCTGGACACGGGCGCCATGCTGCTGACCGAAGCGCTGCCCATCACGGCGCAGATGAACGCCGCCCAGTTGCACGACGCCCTGGCCGAAATGGGCGCCCGCCTGATGGTGGCAGCCCTGCCCGGCCTCAATGACGGTAGCCTGACGCCCGTGCCGCAGCCCGAGGCAGGCGTAACCTATGCCGCCAAACTGTCCAAGGATGAAGGCCGCCTGGACCTGACGCGGCCAGCGGCCGAACTGGACCGGCAGGTGCGCGGCCTGACCCCCTGGCCGGGCACCTGGATCGATCTGGCCAGCGGGGAAAAGCTGAAGGTGCTGGAAGCCCAGCCCGTGGCCGGGTCGGGCGCACCGGGCACCCTGATCGATGCCGGCCCGACGCTGGCCTGTGGTGAAGGTGCCCTGCGTCTGATCCGGGTGCAGCGGCCGGGCAAGGGCCCCGTCGACGGGGCCGCCTTCCTGCGCGGCTTTCCCCATGCCCTTGGACAGAAGCTGACGGCCTGATGCGCCCCCTGCCCCATCCGCCGCTGCTGTTGATCTCCGACCGGCATCAGGCCGGGGGCGATCTGGTTTCGGCGGTGGCGGCCTGTGTGGATGCGGGTTGCCGCTGGGTCAGCCTGCGGGAAAAGGACCTGCCGCGCGACCAGCAATCCGCGCTGCTGATGCAATTGCACCCGGTGCTGGCGGCCGTGGGCGGGGTGCTGACCATTCATGGTGACGTGACGCTGGCTGCCCTGTGTGACGGGGTGCATCTGCCCGACGGGGCGGACATCGTCACGGCGCGGGCGATCCTGGGACCGGGGGCTCTGATCGGTGAGTCGTGTCATGACCGGGCCGGTGTGATGGCGGCGGCGCGGGACGGCGCGGATTACGCCACGCTCAGCCCGATCTTCCTGACGGCGTCCAAGCCCGGCTATGGCCCCGCCCTGGGGCCGGCGTCCCTGACCAGCCTGCCCTTGCCCACGCTGGCGCTGGGCGGCGTCGACGCAGCGACCCTGGGGGACTGCATCCGCGCCGGGGCGGCCGGCGTGGCCGTCATGGGCGGGCCCATGCGCGATCCCGGCAGCATGGCGGGGCTGCTGGCGGCCCTGGCTGCGACGGCAGGCCGCGAGGGCGGCGATTGACCGCCGCCCCTGCCTGACCCCATATCAGCGCATCCGTTTTTCCAGCGAATGATCCATCCATGAATGCCGTCGCTTCCGTCCCCGGCCGTCGTGCCGTCGCCAACTGGCTATTGCTGTGCGCCGGCATGGTCTTTGTCATGGCCATCATCGGCGCCATCACGCGGCTGACGGAAAGCGGCCTGTCCATCACCGAATGGAAGCCCATCACGGGCGCCCTGCCGCCCTTGAACGAGGCGCAGTGGATGGCAGAGTTCCAGAAGTACCAGCAGATCCCCGAATATCAGGTGCTGAACCGGGGGATGAGCCTGGAGGAATTCAAGCACATCTTCTTCTGGGAATGGTTCCACCGCCTGTGGGGCCGGCTGATCGGACTGGTCTTCGCCCTGCCGCTGATCTGGTTCGTGGTGAAGGGGCAGGTCAGTCGGTCGATGCTGCCGAAGCTGGTGGGCCTGTTCCTGCTGGGCGGGCTGCAGGGCTTCATCGGCTGGTTCATGGTGCAGTCGGGCCTGTCGGTGCGCACCGATGTCAGCCATTACCGGCTGGCCCTGCATCTGGGCACGGCCCTGATCCTCTATGCCCTGCTGATCCAGGTGGCGCTGGGCCTGCGCCATCCCGACGCCGCGTCACGGCCGGAACGGGCGGGCCTACGCACCCATGGGCTGGCGGCCCTGGCGCTGGTGTCCGTCACCATCGTCTGGGGGGCGTTTGTCGCGGGCCTGGATGCGGGCTTTGCCTATAATACCTGGCCGCTGATGGGGGATGAATTCGCCCCATCGGAAATGTGGAACCTGTCGCCGGCCTGGCTGAACTTCCTGGAAAACACGGCCGCCGTGCAGTTCACCCATCGCTGGCTGGCCATCCTGACGGCCGGTGTGGGCATCGCCTATGCCTGGCGCATCGGACAGCGCACGGACCTGCCGGACGTGGCCAAGCGCGCTTCCCTGTGGCTGTCGCTGGGCTTCCTGGGGCAGGTGGTGCTGGGCATCACCACCCTGCTGCATGCTGTCCCCGTGGCCCTGGGTGCCGCCCATCAGGGCGGGGCGCTGGTGGTGCTGGCCCTGCTGATCCGGTCCTTGCACACGCTGCGGCGGTAAGGCGGCCGGTCGCTGACACATCCGCAATATCAATCCGCCGAGGGTTTGACCCTTGGCGGATTGGAGGCCGACGACCGTCGGCCCGGCGCCCATGCGCCGTTAGCCAAGGCGGCGGATGCCGCCGCCCGGCGCGTGAGGGAACACGACATACCAATCTCCCTTGATCGGTCACGATCAAGGGAGATTGGTATTACACCAGCTTCTTATCCGGCACGCCCCAATGGTGGCAGGCCACGAAATGGCCCGGCGCCTTTTCCTCCAGCACCGGCACGGCGCTGGCGCAGACATCCGATGCCTTGGGACAGCGGGTGCGGAAGACGCAGCCCGAGGGCGGCTTCATGGGGCTGGGCAGGTCGCCGCCCAGCACGATGCGTTCCTTGCCCTTTTCCACATCCGGATCCGGCACCGGCACGGCGGAGATCAGCGCCTGGGTATAGGGGTGCAGCGGTGCTGCATAGATGGCGTCGCGGTCCGCGATCTCCATCACCCGGCCCAGATACAGCACCATGACCCGGTGGCTGACATGACGGACGACGGACAGGTCGTGGCTGATGAACAGCAGCGACAGGCCCATCTCCTTTTGCAGATCCATCAGCAGATTGACGATCTGTGCCTGGATCGACACGTCCAGCGCCGACACCGGCTCGTCACAGACCACCATCTTCGGCTTCAGGATCATGGCGCGGGCAATGCCGATGCGCTGGCACTGCCCGCCGGAGAATTCGTGCGGATAGCGGTTGATCATCTGCGGCAGCAGACCGACCTTGGCCATCATGTCCTTGACCAGGGCCTTGCGCTCCTCCCTGCCCATCTTGGGGCGGAAAACGGTCAGCGGCTCGGCGATGATGTCGCCGACGGTCATGCGCGGGTTCAGGCTGGCCAGCGGATCCTGGAAGACGATCTGCATCTCCGCGCGCTTCTGGCGCACAACCTCCGCCCCCACACCCGTCAGGTCGGAGCCCATGAACACGACCTGTCCGGCAGTCGGCTTGATCAGCTGCAGGATGGCACGGCCCAGGGTGGACTTGCCACAGCCCGACTCGCCGACAATGCCCAGCGTCTCCCCCTCATCCAGGGTGAAGGAGACGCCGTCCACGGCCTTCAGCGGCGTGTATTGGCCGATCAGCACGCCGCCGGTGCGGATGGGGAAATGGACCTTCAGGTCAGAGACGCGGAGCAGTTCCTTGGACATGGCATCAACTCCGGCAATCAGGCGACGACCAGCGACGGGGCCGCCGGGTCGGTAACAGGGTTCTGAAGACTGAACAGGTGACAGGCCTTGTCATGGCCGGGAGCCACGGCGCGCAGCAGCGGCAGTTCGCTGATGCAGCGGTCATGCACATGGTCGCAGCGTTCCTGGAACGGGCAGCCCTTGGGCAGGCGTTGAAGGTTCGGCGGTTGGCCCGGAATGGCGTAGAGCCTCGAAGACCGCACCTCCGTCAGGCGCGGCATGGAGGAGAGAAGGCCGGCCGCATAGGGATGGGCGGGTTCATAGAAAATGTCCTGCACCGTGCCGGTTTCCATGAACCGGCCGCCATACATGACCTGCACCTTGTCGCACAGGCCGGCAACGGTTCCCAGGTCATGGGTGATCAGGACAATGGCGGCCCGGGTCACGCGCTTCAGATCGGCCATCAGGTCCAGGATCTGGGCCTGCACCGTCACGTCCAGCGCCGTCGTCGGCTCGTCTGCGATCAGCAGTTCGGGTTCGCACAGCAGCGCCATGGCGATCATGATGCGCTGGCGCATGCCGCCCGACAATTCATGCGGATACTGGGCCAGACGGCGGGCCGCCTCCGGAATGCGCACCAGGTTCAGCATTTCCAGGGCGCGCTTGACGGCCTGGGCTTCGCTCATGCCCTTATGCTGGATCAGCACCTCCGTCATCTGCCTTCCGATGCGCAGATGCGGGGTCAGGCTGGTCATGCTGTCCTGGAAGATCATGGCGATCTTGTCGCCGCGGATCTTGTTCAACTGCTTGACCGGCATGCCGATCAGTTCCGTGCCGCGATATTTGGCCGATCCCAGCGCACGGCCATTGCGGGCCAGCAGGCCCATGACCGACATGAAAAGCTGGCTCTTGCCCGACCCGCTTTCCCCGACGATGCCGACGCATTCGCCTTCATTCACATCGAAACTGACGCCATTGACGGCCGACACCTCGCCATCGGGCGTGGCGAAACGGACCGACAGGTCGCGGACTTCCAAAACTGCGGTCATATCCGGCGCCCCTTAGCGGTCCTTCGGGTCCAGCGCGTCGCGCAGACCGTCACCGATGAAATTGAAGCAGAACAGCGTCACCGCCAGGAACAAAGCCGGGAAGATCAGCATATGCGGGGCGTTTTCCATCTGCGCCGCCCCTTCGGAGATCAGCACGCCCCAGCTGGTCATCGGTTCCTGCACGCCCAAGCCCAGGAAGGACAGGAAGCTTTCCACCAGGATCACCACGGGCACCAGCAAGGTCACGAAGACGATGACGGGGCCGATGACATTGGGGATGATGTGGCGACGGATGATGTTGGGCGTGGACACGCCGGCGGCGCGGGCCGCCTCGATATATTCCTTGCGCTTCACCGACAGGGTCTGGCCGCGCACGATGCGGGCCATGGTCAACCATTCGACACAGCCGATGGCGGCAAAGACCAGGATGATATGCCGGCCGAACACCACCACCAGGATGATGACGAAGAACATCAGCGGCATGGAATAGAGCACGTCGACAATGCGCATCATGATGCTGTCGATGCGCCCGCCGAAGAAGCCGGCCATGGCACCGTAGATCACACCGATCACCAGGGCCACGAAGGTGGTGACGATCCCCACCATCAACGACACCTTGGCCCCATAGAGCGTGCGGATGAACAGGTCGCGGCCATTGGCATCGGTGCCGAACCAGTGGCTGTTCTCCAGCGTCGGGCCGATGCCGATATAGTCCCAATAGACCTCGTCATAGGCATGCGGCGACAGGACATCGGCGAAGACGGCCATGAAGGCGATAATGCCCAGCACGATCATGCTGGCCACGGCCATCTTGTTCGCAAACAGGCGCCGACGGGCATCCTGCCAGAGCGACCGGCCCTGAACCTCTTCCGCCGCCTTCTCGATCAGCGCCGCCCGTTTGGCGCCGCCGGTGATGTCTTGAACCATCGTCGTCTGCTCTTTCCCTACGACACTATTCCGCGGCCTGGACCTGCGACCGCCGCCAAAGCTGGGTGCAGGGTATTTCCATCAGGTCCGACCAGTGCAGATCGTACCCATATTCCCCAATCGTCACCTGATCGAACCGCGCCGGGTTTTCCCGGATCGGGGCGAAGATGTCGTACCGGTCGATGATGTCGGAGATATCGACGACCGAGACATGGCCGACGTCCCACTCCAACCGGACCTTGAACCCCGGCAGGGTGGTGACGGATTTGATCCGCGGTGTACGCATCCCATCACCTCCTTGTCGGGTTCAGGGCCTGGAACATGGCCAGGATAACATCCTGATTGGTTCTGGCCCAATTCAACAATTCTTCCGGTACCCCCGTCAGCGTCCCGCCCAGGGGCTGGAAGCTGACGGCATGCACGATCACGTCATGGTCGGGGCCGATGATGTGGAAATGCGGCGGTGGATGGTCACCCGGCCCATAGACCGACAGCTTCCATTTCCTTCTCGCCGCAAAGTCGGCATCGCCTGTTCCCCAATCGACGGGTCTTACTCCCACCCGCAGCTCTTGCCCTCGTTCTGCTTGTCCAGCCATTCCTTCAGCGGCGCGAAATAGGCCAGCATGGCCGACGCATCCATCTGCTCGGTGCCGGTGAAGGCCTTCAGCGCCTCCGGCCAGGGCTTGGACGCGCCCATTTCCAGCATGGCGTTGAAACGCTTGCCGACTTCTTCATTGCCGGCGATGGAGCAGCGGTGCAGCGGACCCGTGAAGCCGGCCTGATCGCAGGCCGCCTTGTGGAACTGGAACTGCAGGATGCGGGCCAGGAAATAGCGCACATAGGGCACGCTGGTCGGCACATGGTTCTTGGCGCCCGGATCGAAATCGGCCGCCGTGCGCTCCACGGGCGACGACACGCCCTGATACTTGGTGCGCAGGTCCCACCAGGCCTTGTTGTAATCCTCCGGCTTGATGTTGCCGTTGAACACGTTCCAGCGCCACTTGTCGATCAACAGGCCGAAGGGCAGGAAGGCCACCTTGTCCATGGCCTGCTGCAACAGCAGCGGGATATCGCCCTCGGTCGAGGGTTCCTTGTCCAGCAGGCCCAGCTTGACCAGATAGCCCGGCGTCACCGACAGGGCGATGAAATCGCCGATGGCTTCGTGGAAGCCGTCATTGGCGCCGTTGCGGAACAGGGTCGACTGGGCCTTGTAGGCGCGCTGATAGATGTTGTGGCCCATCTCGTGATGGACGGTCTGGAAATCGTCGCCATTCACGCGCATGCACATCTTGATGCGGATATCGTCCTTGTCGTCGATATCCCAGGCAGACGCATGGCACACGACCTCGCGGTCGCGCGGGCGGGTCAGCTGCGAGCGTTCCCAGAAGGTCTGGGGCATGGGCTGGAAGCCCAGACCCGTGAAGAAGCCTTCCGCCGACTTCGTCATCTTGATCGGATCATAGCCGGCCTTGGTCAGCAGGCCCGTCACATCCACATTGGCAGCGGCCTTCTTCGGCGCCACGATGTCATAGATGTTGCCCCATTCCTGGGCCCACATATTGCCCAGCAGGTGGGCCGGGATCGGCTTGTCCTGCGGCACCACGTCGGTGCCATACTTCTCGCCCAGCTTGCCGCGGGCGTAGCAGTGCAGGGCCGTGTAGAGCGGCTTCACCTGGCCCCACAGCCGGTCGGCCTCCGCCTCGAACGCTTCGGGCGCCATGTCATAACCCGACCGCCACAGCACGCCGGCATCCGGCAGCCCCAGCTCCTTGGCGCCGATATTGGCGATCTCCACCTCGCGCTGGTACAGCGGCTTCATCTCCTGCCCGACCTTGTGCCAGCCGGCCCACAGGCGCTTCAACTCCTTCTCATCGCGGGACGAGCGGAAGATGTCATCGATCTCGTCCAGCGTCTTGCAATCGCTGCCATCCTCGCGGCAGACCTTGCCCGTCGCATACAGTTCGCCCAGCTTGCTGTCGAGTTCGGCCAGTTCCTTGTTCAGCTTCGGATCGGCCGGCGACGGCAGCGCCGTTTCCAGGCGCAGCAGGTTCAGCTCGCGGGCCGCGTCGGCCGGCAGGTCCAGGCCCACGAAACGCTTGCTTTCCGCCGTCAGACGGGCGACCAGCGCGCTGTATTCGGAACCGGCATCGGCCGCCAGCTTCAGCGTGTCAGGCGTGATGTGGGTATTCTGCACCCAGGCAATGCGCGAGGTCTTTTCCCGCGCGGCCCCCAGTTCGGCCTCGGCCTTGGCGACGAAGGCCACCGCCTCCTCCACCGTGGGCTTCGCGGCCTGGGCTTCCTTCTTGTCGCCGCCCTGCGGCCCGCAGGCCGCCAGGATGACCAGCGCGCTGATGGCGACGCCGGCTCGCAGATGATGGGTGATGCGCATGGGTCCAAGTCCTTTGCTGAACTGGCGGTTTCTTTGCTGAACGGATTGTTCTTGTTGGGAAAAAGGTCAGTCGTAACGGACGCGC
The DNA here is from genome assembly GCA_943371025.1 of Hydrogenophaga intermedia. Taxonomy (GTDB): domain Bacteria; phylum Pseudomonadota; class Alphaproteobacteria; order Azospirillales; family Azospirillaceae; genus Niveispirillum. The sequence goes on along the minus strand of CALRTC020000018.1, from coordinate 57,986 downwards.
GGGTCCATCAGGCCATAGACCAGATCGACAGCCAGATTCATCAGCACGATCAGGCTGCCATAGGTGATGACGGTGCCCATCACCAGCGTATAGTCGCGGTTGATGGCGCCCTGCACGAAATAGCGGCCGATGCCCGGCAGGCCGAAAATCTGTTCGATCACCACCGACCCCGTCACCAGACCGGCGATGGCGGGCCCCAGATAGGAGATGACGGGCAGCAGCGCCGCGCGCAGCGTGTGGCGCGTAATGATCACATGCTCCGGCAGGCCCTTGGCATGGGCCGTGCGCACGAAGTTGGACCGCAGCACCTCCACCATGCCGCCACGGGTCAGGCGACTGATGATGGCGATCTGCGGCAGGGACAGGGCGATGACAGGCAGCACAAGATTGCGCACCGACCCCTCGCCCAGCCCAGCCACGGGCAGCCAGCCCAGATAGATGCCGAAGACCAGGGTCAGCAGCGGCGCCATGACGAAATTGGGAATGGTGATGCCGATCATGGCAAAGCCCATGATCGTATAGTCCGACTTGGTATTCTGGCGCATGGCGGCGATGATGCCCAGCGTGCAGCCAATGATGACAGCCAGCGTGATGGCCGACAGGCCCAGGCGTAGTGAGACGGGGAAGCCGGTGCTGATCAATTCGGAGACGGTGAAGTCCTTATAGGTGAAGGACGGCCCGAAATTGCCCTGCAGCGCCTTGCCCAGATACAGCACGAACTGCTGCCATACCGGCTTGTCCAGATCATAGGACGCCTTCAGGTTCGCCTCGATCTCCGGCGGCAGGACCCGTTCGCTGTCGAACGGCCCGCCCGGTGCCGAATGCATCAGGAAAAACGACAGGGCCACGATCACCAGCAATGTCGGGATCGCTTCCAGCAGGCGCCGGACGGTGTAAGACAGCATCGATAAGGTTCCTCCATCGCGCCTTCCGTCCGGCATGGTAGCAGCCATGCAACGAACGCATCCCGCGCGGACGGCATGACATCTCTGTGAAAATGCCGCCCCTGTCAACCATGCCCGGGCAAAAGAGATATTATTTCAAGATCGGGGGCAGGGGGTAGCCGTTCACCAATCAGTGGGGCGCAGTTTGGGCAATTTTCAGGCCCGGTCCAAACACTATGCCTGCGGAGCAAGGGGGGGGTGTAGTGTAGCTTGACGCTATCCAATCCGGTGGAAGCCCGTGCTGATCCGAAACGTCATTCATAAGGGTCTGCGCCGGTTGATGGAGGAAGACGATACCAGCGGGTTGCCGGCCGCCGCGGTTCCCAAGCTCAGCCGCATGCTCTCCTTCCTGCAGGATATGGAAAGGGAAGATGAGTTGCTGGCGGTACCCAGTTGGAAGGCCCATCGGTTGACGGGGGACCGCAAGGGAACCTGGAGCCTGCACGTCACCAAGAACTGGCGTTTGACCTTCGCAATCGACCGGGCGGAGGTGGAGATCATCGACCTGGACTATGTGGACCATCATTAGGAGTGTGCCATGAACGCCATCGCCGGCATTCGCCTGAAGAGCCCCGCCCATCCGGGGAGTTTCATCCGGCATGAGGTCATCGAGCCCCTCAACCTGACTGTGACGGCCGCCGCCAGCATCCTGGGCGTGACGCGGGCAGCCTTGTCCACGCTTCTGAACGAGCGGGCGCAGCTTTCGCCGGAAATGGCCCTGCGGTTGGAGAAAGCCTTCGGCATCTCCATGGACACGTTGATGCGCATGCAGAACAGCTACGATATCGCCCAGACCCGCAAGCGTGCCGCCGAGATTAAGGTGGAACGCTATCAGGTTGCCGATGGCGGCCAGGGAACGGTGGAACCTAATTAAGATCGTTTCGCAACAGACCCCTACCTTGATCGAAATGTGCGAAAATGGGGGGCTGATCCCCCCAAGCCGCCCTTTCCCCGCATCGCAAAAAGCGCTAAACCACGCACCGAAAACGCCATCCTGGCGGATTGACGGTCCCGGACGCTGGAGCCGGGGCGAGATGCGGTCTGCCGTTTACCCCGCGACCCCGTTGGAGGAGTCACCCCCCGATGTCCACGACCACCGGCCATGACAGCCTGAAGACCCGCCGCACGCTTACCGTCGGCGGCAAGTCCGTTGATTATTTCAGCATTCCCGAAGCGGAGAAGGCCGGCCTGGGCGACGTGTCGCGCCTGCCCTTCTCGATGAAGGTGCTGCTGGAGAACCTGCTGCGCTTCGAAGACGGGCGCACGGTGAGTGTTGACGACGTCAAGGCTGTCGCCCAGTGGCTGGTCGACAAGCGCTCCGACCGCGAGATCGCCTATCGTCCCGCCCGCGTGCTGATGCAGGATTTCACGGGCGTGCCCGCCGTCTGCGATCTGGCCGCGATGCGCGAGGCCATGGTGGCGCTGGGTGGTGACCCGACCAAGATCAACCCGCTGACGCCTGTCGATCTGGTCATCGACCATTCGGTCATGGTCGATGCCTTCGGCACGCCCCAGGCGTTTGACGAGAATGTCGAGCTGGAATTCCAGCGCAATGGCGAACGCTATGAGTTCCTGCGCTGGGGCCAGAAGGCCTTCAACAATTTCCGCGTTGTGCCGCCGGGCACCGGCATCTGCCACCAGGTGAACCTGGAATATCTGGCCCAGACCGTGTGGACGGACGTGGACCAGTCGGGCGCCACCGTGGCCTATCCGGACACGCTGGTTGGCACCGACAGCCACACCACCATGGTCAACGGCATGGCCGTGCTGGGCTGGGGCGTGGGCGGTATCGAGGCCGAAGCCGCGATGCTGGGTCAGCCCATCTCCATGCTGATCCCGGAAGTCGTCGGCTTCAAGCTGACCGGAAAGCTGCGTGAGGGGGCGACCGCCACCGATCTGGTGCTGACCGTCACCCAGATGCTGCGCAAGAAGAAGGTGGTGGGCAAGTTCGTCGAGTTCTATGGCCCCGGCCTGGACGCGCTGACGCTGGCCGACCGTGCGACGATCGCCAACATGGCCCCGGAATATGGCGCCACCTGCGGCATTTTCCCGATCGACGCCGAGACGATCCGCTTCCTGCACTTCACCGGCCGCGACGCCGACCGCGTGGCGCTGGTCGAAGCCTATGCCAAGGCCCAGGGCATGTGGCGCGATGCGTCCTCGCCCGATCCGGTCTTCACCGATACCCTAGAACTGGACCTGGGCTCGGTCGAGCCGTCGCTGGCCGGCCCGAAGCGCCCGCAGGACCGCGTGCTGCTGTCCAGCGTCACCAAGGAATTCGGTGAATTCCTGGCCGGTGACGTGGCCGGCCGCCCCGTCAGCCAGCCGACCGACGTTGCCGGTGCCGACTACAAGCTGGATCACGGCCATGTCGTGATCGCCGCCATCACGTCCTGCACCAACACCTCCAACCCGTCGGTGCTGTTCGCCGCCGGTCTGGTGGCGAAGAAGGCCGTGGAACTGGGCCTGACCACCAAGCCGTGGGTGAAGACCTCGCTGGCCCCGGGCTCCCAGGTCGTGACCGACTATCTGAACGCCGCCGGCCTGTCCCCGTACCTGGACCAGCTGGGCTTCAACCTGGTCGGCTATGGCTGCACCACCTGCATCGGCAATTCCGGTCCGCTGCCGGACCCGATCGCTGCTGCCGTTGACCAGGCCAAGCTGACCGTCGCGTCGGTCCTGTCGGGCAACCGTAACTTCGAAGGCCGCGTGTCCCCGCAGGTCCGCGCCAACTACCTGGCGTCCCCGCCGCTGGTGGTGGCCTATGCCCTGGCCGGCACGCTGCACCTGGACATCTCCAAGGACCCGATCGGCACCGGCAAGGACGGCCAGCCCGTCTTCCTGAAGGACATCTGGCCGTCGAACAAGGAGATCGAGGACACGATCGCCCAGTTCCTGACGCGCGAGATGTTCGTCAGCCGCTATGCCAACGTGTTCCTGGGCCCGGAACAGTGGCAGAAGATCAAGACCGTCGAGGGCATGACCTACAAGTGGGATGCCAAGTCGACCTATGCCAAGCGCCCGCCGCTGTTCGACGGCATCACCATGAATCCGGGCTCCGTGTCCGACGTGAAGGGTGCCCGCGCACTGGCCATCCTGGGCGACAGCATCACCACCGACCACATCTCCCCGGCCGGTAACATCAAGAAGACCAGCCCGGCCGGTGAATATCTGCTGGAAAACGGCGTCACCGTCGCTGACTTCAACAGCTACGGCGCCCGCCGCGGCAACCATGAAGTCATGATGCGCGGCACCTTCGCCAATATCCGCATCAAGAACGAGATGCTGGACGGCGTCGAAGGCGGCCTGACCAAGTATGTGCCGACCGGCGAAGTGATGCCGATCTACACCGCGTCCATGAAGTATCAGGCCGAGGGCACGCCGCTGGTGGTGTTCGCCGGTCAGGAATATGGCACGGGTTCGTCGCGTGACTGGGCCGCCAAGGGCACCCGCCTGCTGGGCGTGTCCGCCGTCATCGCCGAAAGCTTCGAGCGTATCCACCGGTCCAATCTGGTCGGCATGGGCATCCTGCCCTTGCAGTATCCGGCCGGCGTGAACCGCCACACCCTGAAGCTGGACGGCACCGAGACCTTCGACATCGAAGGCGTGGAAGCCGGCCTGAAGCCGCACATGGACCTGAAGCTGACCATCACCCGCGCCGACGGGTCGACGGAAGTGGTCAACCTGTTCTGCCGTATCGATACGCTGGACGAAGTCGACTATTTCAAGAATGGCGGCATCCTGCAGTACGTGCTGCGCAACCTGGCGGCCCCGGCCGCCGCTGCGGAGTAACATGGTTTTCCGCCGCCGGGGTGACCCGGCGGCGGTTCCAGCAAAAAGGCCCGGCGGAGCGATCCGCCGGGCCTTTTTTTGTTAGGTCGATTGGCATTCACAACGGCTTCCCTCTCCGCATCAGCATTTTCGAAATGCAATAGCGGTCAAAGGGGAGTATCGAATCGTGGTAAAATGGCCACGCAGTTTTGCACGCAATTTCCCGACCATCGCCAGATCGTTGGCTAATGAGGCGGCTCGTGTTAATCTCGTTTTTGATCCCACGCGCCGAAACCCCACCCGATGGGGCGGGGGCGCGGTAACTCCGTGGCGATGCCTAGGCGCGTGGGATAACCTTCGCTCTGGCTTTGGTGAAATCAAAATGCCAGATATCGAATCCGCTAGTCGCGGATCTGGTTGGCCTAGCCAATGAATATAGCTCCGCCTTTTGCCTAACATAATCAGCAAGCTCTTTCTTGTAGGGAGCGGCTGCATGTTTCAAATCCATGCGATTAGTCGCATAGCCGATTGCACCAATTAAAATGTCCGCCACCTGGATGCATCTGACTTGGTGAGATTTCTGAAATTGGCAGACTCGAAATGGATCGATCTCGCGCGGAGCTTCGCGTTGGCATTTTGCATTTAGCATCACCCTTAAATCTTCGGGCCTGTGCTTAGTGGTCCTGTCGTCAAGATACACATAGTACGCATTATTTGACCTGTATAGACGAGAAAATTGATATAGGAAGCTAAAAAACATTTTGCTAAATCCCAGCTCTTTATCGCCATCATTAAATTGATCATGATCCATTTTACTATTATCTATTACCAAAGCCCTAAAATGAATATGTTCGCCGCGCCTAAGATCGAAAAATTTGTCAACGACTGCCTTGTAAAGTGGGAGGTTCATTTTATTGACCTTTGACCATTTCAGCTCAGACGTACCTCCGTGATTTGCAATCACCATCTCCAAATCATCTCGAATTTTTCTTGCCACAGTTGTATGGCAGAAAATGCCCCCTATGATTGTGTACCTATGCTGAGTACAGCTCTCATCACAGTAAATGTGATATCGCTCTATCGCCGTCATCGTCGGTGTCCAAGCTAACCTTGTTTAAAAGGCTAGCCGCCGATCCACGGTGGTGTCCACAGATTAAACAAGAACATTAAGGGAACAATGTATCCCCCCATTGGAGGGCGGCGCCAACAACTAGGTAGCTGATTTAGAATATGTATCTTATGTCACACCTGATCCCCCCGCAATGGCGGCCCCGCGGCCTGCAGTTCCGCCGCCTCCGCGTCCGTGAACACGCGCGAGCGGGTCAGGAAGCGCATGCCTTCCGGGGCTTCCAGGGAGAAGCCGGCGCCACGACCGGGGACGGCGTCGATGATAAGCTGGGTATGTTCCCAATATTCGAACTGGGCGGCGCCGATGAAGACGCGGGCGCCATGGATATCCCCCAGATAGACATCCCGGCTGCCCACCTTGAACTCGCCCGCCTGATAGCACATGGGCGCCGACCCGTCGCAGCAGCCGCCCGATTGATGGAACATCAAGGCGCCGTGGACAGCGCGCAGCTTGTCGATCAGGGCGTCGGCGGTGGCTGTGGACAGGACACGGGGAACCATGGACGCTCCTTTCGGCAGTAGGTCAGGTCGAGCCGCTGGCGAGCCCTGACATTCACGGGCACCGGCTTTTGTCAGGGTTCGGGCTTTACCCTCGACCTGACCTACGGCGGTTCTGGAAAAGAAAGTGGCGGATGGCGTCGTTCAACGCCACCCGCCGCGAAAGTTTTCATGCGGAGGAATGCACTCAGGTAAAAATCAGAAGAAGCCCAAGGCCTTCGGGCTGTAGCTGACCAGCAGGTTCTTGGTCTGCTGGTAATGGTCCAGCATCATCTTGTGCGTCTCACGCCCGATGCCCGACTGCTTGTAGCCACCGAAGGCCGCATGGGCCGGGTACAAATGGTAGCAGTTGGTCCAGACGCGGCCGGCCTGGATGTTGCGGCCAAAGCGATAGGCGCGGCTGCCGTCGCGGGTCCAGACACCGGCGCCCAGGCCATAGAGCGTGTCGTTGGCGATGGACAGCGCCTCTTCCTCGCCGCGGAACTTCGTCACCGCCAGGACGGGGCCGAAGATTTCTTCCTGGAAGACGCGCATCTTGTTGTGGCCTTCCAGAACGGTCGGCGTGACATAATAGCCCGATGACAGTTCGCCGCCCAGGTCTGCGCGGCCACCGCCGGTCAGGACCTTAGCGCCTTCGCCCCGGCCGATATCGATATAGGACAGGATCTTTTCCAGTTGGTCGTTCGACGCCTGCGCGCCGATCATGGTGCTGGGGTCCAGCGGGCTGCCCTGCTTCACCTTCTGCACCCGCGCGATGGCCTTTTCCATGAACCGGTCATAGATGCGTTCATCCACCAGGGCGCGGGACGGGCAGGTGCAGACCTCCCCCTGGTTCAGCGCGAACATGGCGAAGCCTTCCAGCGCCTTGTCCAGGAAGTCGTCATCTTCCGCCATCACATCGCCGAAGAAGATGTTCGGCGACTTGCCGCCCAGTTCCAGCGTGACGGGGATCAGGTTTTCCGACGCGTACTGCATGATCAGGCGGCCGGTGCTGGTCTCGCCCGTGAACGCGATCTTGGAAATGCGCTTGTTGGTGGCCAGCGGCTTGCCCGCTTCGATGCCGAAGCCGTTGACGACGTTCAGCACGCCCGGCGGCAGCAGGTCGCCGATGATGTCCATCAGCACCATGATGCCCATGGGCGTCTGTTCGGCCGGCTTCAGCACCACGCAATTGCCGGCAGCGATGGCCGGGGCCAGCTTCCAGGCGGCCATCAGGATGGGGAAGTTCCAGGGGATGATCTGGCCGACCACGCCCAGCGGTTCATGGAAATGATAGGCGACCGTGTCATGGTCGATCTCCGCCAGGCTGCCTTCCTGCGACCGGATGCAGGCCGCGAAATAGCGGAAATGGTCGATGGCCAGCGGAATGTCGGCGGCCGTCGTCTCCCGGATGGGCTTGCCATTGTCGATGGTCTCGGCCAGGGCCAGCAGGTCCAGGCGCTGTTCCATGCGGTCGGCGATCCTGTTCAGGACGCCGGCGCGCTCAGCGGCAGAGGCACGGCCCCACTTGTCCTTGGCCTTGTGGGCAGCGTCCAGCGCCAGCTCGATATCCTCTGCCGTCGACCGGGCCACGCGGCAGAAGACGGTGCCGGTGACGGGGGAGACATTGTCGAAATACTGGCCCCGCACAGGGGGCACCCATTCGCCGCCGATGAAATTGTCGTAGCTGGCGCGGATGGCGATGCTGGATTTCAGCTTTTCGATGGCCTGGTGCAGCACGGGCGGGGTCTCCCATAGGTCGGTTATGGACGCCCACAGCAGCGTCCGGATCGACCCCAACGGTGCGCCCGGCCTTGGTCCTGGTAAATTGGACTTTGTGCCAAGAACGGACGTCGGACGGACTACCCCTGACACCATGGTGCAATTGCGGACATCCCCAGATCCGGCTTTTCAATGGTGAAAATTCACCCACAAAACCAAGGGGTTCCGCGATGATGAAGTCCCTCAGCCTGTCGGCAGTTGTTCTTCTTTGCCTGGGCGCCGGCGCCCTGCCCGCCCATGCCGCCACGCATGAGGTGAAGATGCTGAACGGTGCCAATGGCACCATGCATTTCGACCCCGCCATGCTGACCGTGGCGCCGGGCGACACGGTGCGCTTCCTGCCCACCAGCCCCAGCCACAATGCCGAGGCCATCAAGGGCATGCTGCCCGATGGCGTGCAGCCCTTTGTCGGCAAGATGAACGAGGAGATCAGCGTCACCTTCGACCAGCCCGGCCTGTACGGGTACAAATGCAAGCCGCATTACGCCATGGGCATGGTCGGCGTCATCATCGTGGGCGACCCGGTCAATGCCGACGCGGCCAAGGCCGTGAACCATCCGGTCAAGGCCAAGGAACTGCTGGCCTCCCTGCTGGCGAAGGTCGGGGGCTGATCCACCCCGTCGCACCAAAGTGCAATGGCTGGTGTTGCGGGCGGGGCCTAGCCTTACCGCCGACCGTCGGGGGCGATGATGCACCGGTTCTGCCTGCTTCTGCTCTGCTGCTGCCTGCTGCTGATGCCGGCCGCCCGTGCCGCCGGCATTGGGGAGGAGGAACTGGCGCGCCTGCTGCCCGACGGCTACAGCCTGGGCCCGCGCGACAGGGAGGTGCCGGCCTGGCCGCTGATCAAGGCGGGCATGGTCGCCGGCTATATCTTTGAGACCGGTGCCCTGACGCCCATTCCGGGCTTTTCCGGCACGCCCATGAACCTGCTGGTCTCCATGGACGATACGGGCCGGCTCCTGGATGTGCAGATCCTGTCACAGCATGAACCGGTGTTCGTCGATGGTCTCGGCCCCCAGCCCTTCGCCGATTTCCTGACCCAGTATCGCGGCCGGACCATCCGCCAGAACATCAAGATCGGCAGCCAATATGGCGCGTCCGATCGGCAGGGCAGCACATCCGTGACCCTGGACGGGGTCGCCAAGGCCACGGCCAGCCTGCGTATCGCCAACCTGACCATTCTGGGGGCGGCCACCAAGGTGGCGCAGGTGAAGATGGCCGCCATCGCGCCCAAGCCCAAATCCACCCCCCGCCCCGACCGGGATATGGTGATGGACTGGGCCACCCTGCTGGACCGGGGCTATGTCCGGCCCCTGCATCTGAGCAACCGGGCCGTGGAGGACGCCTTTCACGGCACCGGCTTCGCAGGCCTGGACCCGGACGGGCTGGCGGACCCGGACGGCACCTTCATCGACCTGTGGGTCGCCTATCTGAACAGCCCCGGCATCGGCCGGTCATTGCTTGGCGATATCCAATATGAACAGCTGCGCGCCCGGTTACAGCCGGGGGAAGAGGCGCTGCTGGTCCTGTCGCGCGGGCGCTATGCCTATATCGGGCCGGATTTCGTGCCGGCCACGGTGCCCGACCGGCTGGCCGTCAGCCAGGGCGGCTTCCCCGTCAATATCCGCGACATGGTGCACGACTACACATTGCCGCCCGGCCTGCCGCCCGTGGATGATGTGCGCCTGTTCCGCATCGACGGGTCAGCCGCCTTCGACCCCGCCAGCCCCTGGACCCTGTCGCTGCGCGTGATCCGGTCCAAGGGCGTGATCCGGCCCGATCAGGAAATCCGCGACTTCCCCCTGGATTATGCCTTGCCCGTCGACCTGTTCCTGGCGCCCGTGGTGGTGGCACCGACACCGGAATGGCTGCTGGCCTGGGGCGCGCGGGTACCGGAACTGTCGGTGCTGGGGCTGATGCTGCTGGGCCTGACGGGCGGGCTGATCGCACAGGTTCGGCTGTCGCGGCGGGAACGGCTGTTCTATGGCGTCCGGCTGGGCTTTCTGGCGGCCACATTGGGTTTCATCGGCGTCTATGCGCAAGGTCAGCTTTCCATCGTCACCGTGCTGGGGTTGGTGAAGGGCGCGCGCACCGGTCTGGATTTCAGCTTCCTGCTCTATGATCCCATTTCCCTGCTGCTGTGGGCCTATGTCGCCGTCGCCGCCATCATCTGGGGGCGCGGCACCTTCTGCGGCTGGCTGTGCCCGTTCGGCGCCCTGCAGGAATTTGCCGATGTGCTGGGCCGGCTGCTGCGCCTGCCGGTGCTGAAGCTGCCGGGCCGGCTGGACGGGCGGCTGGTGCTGGTCAAATACGGGGTGCTGGCCGGGCTGGCGGGCGTGGCGCTGCTGGTGCCGGCCCAGGCGGAAAAAGCAGCCGAGGTGGAACCGTTCAAGACGGCCATCACCCTGACCTTCATCCGCGACCTGCCCTTTGTGATCTATGCCGGGTTCTGGCTGCTGCTGGGCACGGTGATGTTCAAGCCCTTCTGCCGCTATGTCTGTCCGCTGGGCGCCTTCCTGGCGCTGGCGGGGCGGTTGCGGCTGCTGGACTGGATCCCGCGCCGGCCGGCCTGTGGCAGCCCCTGCCAGCTGTGCACGGCCCGCTGCCGGTACAGGGCCATCCGCCGCGACGGATCCATCCGCTATGACGAATGTTTCCAGTGCCTGGACTGTGTGGGCATCTATGCCGACAAGGGGCGCTGCGTGCCGCTGGTCGTGGCAGCAAAGCACGGGGCCGGGGCCGCCGCCCGCATCGGGGCCAGGGGAAGTGATACCCATGCCACCTGACAAACCCCTGTCCCGCCGCCGTGTCCTGCGCCTGGCCGGTGTCGCCCTGGCCGGGGCCAGCATCGCCGCCTGGCAGCACCAGCCCGCCCCCGTCACCTGGACGGGCCAGGCCATGGGCGGGCCGGCCAGCCTGACCCTGCATGGCGTGGCTCCGGACGCCGCCCGGATGCTGATCGGGCAGGTCGTGGCCCTGGTGGACGCGATGGAGGATCTGTTCAGCCTGCACCGGCCGGACAGCGCCCTGTCGCGGCTGAACCGCACCGGCGTGCTGCCGACGGCGACGGCGGATTTCACAGACCTGCTGGGCCGGGCGCTGACCATGGCTGCCGCCACGGATGGCGCCTTCGACCCCACGGTACAGCCGCTCTGGGACCTGTATCGCACCGGCACGGTGGCGGCGGGGGCGCTGGCCGCCGTCCGGGACCAAGTGGGCTGGCGGCGGGTGCGGGTGGATGGCGACCGCATCACCCTGTCGCCCGGCATGGGCCTGACCCTGAACGGCATCGCCCAGGGCTATATCACCGACAAGGTGGTGGGCCTGCTGGCGGCCCATGGCATCGGCCATATGCTGGTCGATATGGGCGAACCGCGCGGCATCGGCCGGCGCGACGATGGCAGCGACTGGCATCTGGGCATTGCCGACCCGGCTGATGCGGCCCGGCTGCTGGCCACAGTGCCCGTGTCGGGCCGGGCGCTGGCCACATCGGCCCCGCGCGGTACCCTGGTCGATGCCGGGGGCCGCTTCGGCCATATTTTCGATCCCGCCACAGGACGACCGGCCACGGGCTGGACCCAGGTCAGCGTGGCCGCGGCCGAAGCCACAAGCGCCGATGCCCTGTCCACCGCCATCGCCGCCGCCCCCGTGGAGCGGGCGGCATCCTTGCTGCGGGCGGGTGGCGGAGAACAGGCCTGGCTTCTGTCAGCCGCAGGCGACTGGCAGATGATCAACACCCCGTAGGTCGCGGGAGAGCGCCAGCGACCTACGGAATTTCTGCTACACCATCTCCGTCACCAGCTTGCCCAGCAGCACCCCGGCAAAGGCATCCAGATCGTCGGCCGTGCGGACGAAGGCGCCACGGCCGGCAATGACGCTTTCGCCATAATAGGTTTCCAGCCAGTCATATTCGTTGAGGATGGCCAGGGCATTCACCGTGACATTGGCCCCGGCCGCATAGCCGCGGGCCGAGCGCGGATCGGTGCCGGCATTGCTGAACCCGTTGGAGACAATGTCGATGGTGCGTCGGTCCGTGCGATAAGGCGCATTGTCAAGCACGGCCACGGCCTGGACCACGGCATCACCCAGCGCCGTCGACCCGCCCATGGCCACGCCGGGGGCGGCGTCAATGGCGGCGGCAAAGCCTTCACAATCCGCCCCGCTGCGCAGCACCCGCCAGGGGACCAGCGTGGTCAGGCTCTGTGGCCCCGCGAACTGGGCCAGCATGATAGCCACGCCGTCGCTGCTGCGCCCGATGGCCTGTTCCACGGCCTTGTTGCGCAAGGCGGCGGCATGGCCGCGCAACTGGAAATCCAGCAATCCCCTGTCGATGCTGGCCGACGCGTCCACGGCCATCAGCAGCGCCACATCCACGCGCGGCAAGGCGGGGGCGGCCAGGGCAGCAGGCACGGCCGGCAGGGCGGCCAACCCCGTCAGGATGGAACGGCGCGACAGAAGGGTCACTTGGTTGCTCGGGGCCTCCGCCCACGTCTGGCCACCCTCAGCGCAGGGCGTGCCGCAGGATTTTCACCATGACGGTGGGCAGCGCTTCGTCGCCCAGCGCGTCCGGGGCAACCCAGACCAGATCCGCCCCGGCGCCGGCACCGGCCACCCGGCCCGTCACCACGCCAATCTCAAACTCGAAATGGGTGAAAGTATGACGGACCTGACCCGGCAGAGATGACCAGGCGATCCCCGGCAGCGGCGCATAGGCAACACCCGCCGGCAGGCTGGGCAAAGGGGCGGCTTCCCACGGGGTCGTCGGCACCTCCATCATCCCGCCCAGCAGGCCCTTTTCCGGACGGCGGCGCAGGGCGACATGGCCGCGCCCGTCGGTCAGGACGAAGGCCAGCGCCCGTCGCACGGGCTTGGCGGCCTTCGCCAGCTTGGCCGGCAGATCGTCGGCGATGCCCAGGCGGCGCGCGGCACAGGCATCGCTCCAGGGGCACAGGATACAGCGCGGCTTGCGCGGGGCGCAGATGGTGGCGCCCAGGTCGAACAGCGCCTGGGTGTAATCACCCGGCCGGCGGTCGGGCACCAGGGCGGCAGCATGGGCGCGCAGCGTGGGCTTTGATCCGGGCAGCGGGTCGGTCACGGCATGCAGCCGGGCCATTACCCGTTCGACATTGCCATCCATGGCGGTGGCCGGCTTGTCAAACGCGATGGCCAGCACGGCGGCCGCCGTATAGGCCCCGATGCCGGGCAGGGACAGCAAGCCTTCCTCGCTGTCCGGGAAGCGGCCGCCATGGTCGCGCGCCACGGCTTGCGCGCATTTGTGCAGGTTGCGGGCCCGCGCGTAATAGCCCAGCCCCGCCCAGGCGCGCAGCACATCATCCAGATCGGCCGCCGCCAGATCGGCGACCGTGGGCCAACGGCCCAGAAAAGCCTGGAAATAGGGGCCGACGGTGGCCACCGTCGTCTGCTGTAACATGATTTCCGACAGCCAGACTCGGTAGGGGTCGGCCACCTGCCCCGGCGCCGACCGCCAGGGCAGCACGCGTCGATGCCGGTCGTACCAGGCCAGAAGACGGGCCGGCAGGTCGGCGGACTGGCCGGCGGCCGTACTTTCTGCTTTCATGGCAGCTTCAGGGGAAGATCGGACGGACATGAAAGAACCCAGTGGTTACGGACCGCAACGGCTTGGACGTACATTGAATTCCATCGCCGGCAAGGCGCTGGGCAAGGACGGGCTTGCCTTCGGTGCCCTGCTGACCGACTGGGCCGCCATCGTCGGCAGCCGTCTGGCCGAACAGACGGGCCCGCTGAAGCTGGTCTTCCCGGCCGGCCGGCGGGAGAATGCCGTCCTGCATATCCGCGTGTCCAGTGCTGCCGCCCTGCTGGTCCAGCATGAAGAGCCGCAGATCCTGGAGAAGATCAACGCCTTCATGGGCTGGCGCGCCGTGGCCCGGCTGAAACTGGTGCATGCCGGCCCCGCCCTGCCGCAGAAGAACTATGCCATGAAGCCGCTGAAACGGCTGGACCCGGTGCAGGAGGCGACCCTGAACGCCGCCACCGCCCCCATCGAGAATGAGGAATTGCGCGCCGTGCTTGAACGGCTGGGCCGCGCGGTGGCCGGGTAGGCCTGTGACACCGGTCGGGCTTGCGGTCGTTCCAGCCTGTCCATGATGGCGCTTTCCACCTGTCATCACATCCGTGTCCGCCAATGCGCCCGGACGGACCTTGCCGTCCGGTCCGCGAACCCCCATTGTAAGATGCAAGCGGCCCCGTACAGGGGACGATGGAAGGGTGAAACGCGTGGCCGTCCAGCGGTTGCTTGTCCTGGTCCTGAGCTTGTTCATGCTGCTGGTACCGCCAGCGGTGGCCCATGGGCTTGACCTGATCCCGACAGTCCCCGTCGCCAGCCAGCTGCAGTCCCCCGCCACACCCGTTGACCCTGCCCAAAGCCAGGATGACGAGGCAAATGCCATCGTTCTGGCCGCATCGCCAGAACTCCCCATTCCCACCGGTGACGATGACGGAGCCGGCGGTGGCGGGTTCGATGCAGCGACCCCTTCCTGTCATGACAAATTCACGCCTGCTGCGCCGGAAGCCCGCCTCTATCATGCGGGCCAGCCGGTCAAGGTTGCGCATCGGCCGTGGTCGACGGGTCCTCCCCAGGCCTGACGGCCTCCGTCCATCCAATTGAAAAGACAAGATTTATATATGCGCGGCAATTTTAATTTGCCGCACAGGATCTTTATTTTCATTTATTTGAGTATAGAAAATAATCTATGAATTTTTATTTTAGATTCTATTTGACAAAATTGGCATCTCTGGCCATGTTTATTTCGTCCTGTCATTATTCATGCAGGATCCAACTGCCAAGACTTAGAAACCCGCCCTTGCTTCCGCAGGGGCGGGCTTTTTTGTTCCCCATCGCCAGAGCGGCGATGCCCATGCTAATACCGGTGACGCGGAACACCGGGCCACCGGTACGCAATTGACGGCAGTTCGGGGCGTGGGGGCCCTTCTCGCGATGGAAATGTTTTTTGAAATGTCGTTCTGGAATGCCCTGTGGCAGGTCATCCTGATCGACATCGTGCTGGCCGGCGACAATGCCATCGTCGTCGGCATGGCGGCGGCCGGCGTGGCCGCGCAACAGCGCACGAAGGTGATCTTCTGGGGCATCGCGGCGGCCGTCGTGCTGCGCATCATCTTCGCCCTGCTGACGACGCAGCTGCTGGACATTGTCGGCCTGACGCTGGCCGGCGGCATCCTGCTGCTCTGGGTCTGCTGGAAGATGTGGCGCGAGATCAGGCAGCAGAAGGGCGAGGATCTGGGGGCCGAGGTCGCGGACGAGGCCGTGAACCCCGTCGATGACAATCCGGCTGCCGAAAATCTGCCCGCCAATGGCGGCAAGACGGTCGGTCAGGCGATCATACAGATCATCATCGCCGACGTGTCCATGTCACTGGACAATGTGCTGGCCGTGGCCGGTGCCGCGCATGAGCACCCGGAAGTGCTGATCCTGGGTCTGGCCATGTCCGTGGCCTTCATGGGGGCGGCCGCGACAGCCATCGCCAAGCTGCTGTCCCGCTTCCACTGGATCGCCTATGTCGGTCTGGCCGTGATCTTCTATGTGGCCATCAACATGATCATCGCCGGGGGCGAACAGGTGCTGCCCCTGGTCGGGCGTCTGGCCGGCTGATCCTGGCGGGGGCGTTTACGCCCCCAACTCCTCCACCCCGGCGGGCGAAAGCCGGAACACCCGGTCCTGCGGCACCGGCAGACGATAGGCCGTGTCCGGATCCTGGCCCGCATAATGGGCGCGCAGGATGCGGCCGCTCATGCCATGGGAAATGGCGATGGTCGGGGCCGCGACATCGGCCACAAAGCCCAGCAGCCGCGCCCGCACCCCATCATAGCGCTCACCATTAGGGGCATGGAACTGCCAGCCATGCGGGCCATGGGCGGCCAGCCAGGGGTTTGCCGCCTCGATCTCCGTCCGCGTCATACCTTCCCAATCACCGAACGACACCTCCGCCAGCCGCGCATCCAGCGTGACGGGCAGGTCCAGATGGCGATTGATGATGCGCGTCGTCGCCTGCGTGCGGCCCAGCGGGCTGGATACCAGCCGAACCGCGTCGCGTCCGCCCGGCAGGGTGCCGATCAACCGCGCCAGAATGCGGCCCACCTGGTCGGCCTGGGCACGGCCGGTGTCCGTCAGGTCGCTGTCCATCTGCCCCTGACAGCGACCTTCCACGTTCCAATGCGTCTGGCCGTGACGGACCAGCAGGATGGGATGATCCGCAATGACGCGGCGTTCCAGAATCATGTCCATGGACTGCACCCGCCTTACGGCCATTTCACTTCCGGCGGCAGGCTCATCAGGATGGCCTCAATATTGCCGCCGGTCTTCAGGCCGAACAGGGTGCCGCGGTCATGCAGCAGGTTGAATTCGACATAGCGGCCACGGCGCACCAGCTGATGGTCGCGCTGGGCCTCCGTCCAGACCTGGTTCATGCGCCGGGTCACGATACGGGGATAGACCTCCAGGAAGGCCTGGCCCACGGCGCGGGTGAAGGCGAAATCAGCCTCCCAGTCGCCGCTGTCCAGCTGATCATAGAAAATGCCGCCCACGCCGCGCGGTTCATTGCGGTGGGGCAGGAAGAAATAGCGGTCGCACCATTCCTTGAACCGCGCGTAATAGTCCGCGCCATGCGCGTCGCAGGCGGCCTTCAGGGCGGCATGGAATTCGGCCTTGTCCTCTTCCGTCTCCACCCCTTCCAGGAACATCGGCGTCAGGTCGGCCCCGCCGCCGAACCAGTTCTGGCTGGTCACCAGCATGCGGGTATTCATATGGACGGCCGGCACCAGGGGGCTGCGCATATGGGCCACCAGGCTGATGCCGCTGGCCCAGAAGCGCCCGTCGCCGGCCGCCCCCGTGATCGATCCCCGAAATTCCGGGGAGAAGGTGCCATGCACGGTGGAGACATTCACCCCCACCTTCTCGAACACGCGGCCCTTCATGATGCCCATGACGCCGCCGCCACCTTCGCCGCCATCATGGTTGGGCCGCTCCCACGCCTTGCGCTCGAACCGGCCGGGGGGCAGGTCGCCATGCGGGCCGCCGGCCAGATCATCCTCCAGCTTTTCGAACGCAGCGCAGATCCGGTCGCGCAGGGTTTCGAACCAGGCCTTGGCCTGGGCCTGACGGTCGGCCAGGATCTCGGGGGATGGCAGGGGCGTGGGCATGGGCGTTTCTCGACGGCACAAAGCGGGTAGCAGGGTTTACCCTGTCGGGCCCGGCCTTGCCATCGGGGAATCGGCAGAACTGTCCACTTGCCGGAGCACCTCACCCAGGACCATGGCGGCCGCCACCGCCACGTTCAGGGATCGCGTGCCCGGCCGCATGGGGATCAGCACCCGCAGATCGGCCGCGTCAAACACATCGTCCGGCACGCCGGCACTTTCCCGGCCCAGCAGCAGGATATCGTCAGGACGATAGGCCACCTTTGTATAGGGAACGGCCGCCCGCGTGGTCAGCAGCACCAGCCGGCCGCGCCGCTGGGCCTGAAACGCCGACCAGCTGATGTGGCGTTCCAGATCGACATGATCGGCATAATCCATGACGGAACGCTTCATGCGCCTGTCGTCCAGGATGAAGCCGCAGGGCTCGATGATGTCGACCCCGACACCGGTGCAGGCACCCAGCCGCAACAGGGTGCCGGCATTCTGCGGAATGTCGGGCTGGTAAAGCGCAAGACGGGGCAAGGGCGATTCGGGGGCGGACCCGTCCTTCAGATCAGGTCAGCACGTCCAGATACATGCCGCGGCGATAGCGGGCGGGCAGGCGCAGCATCCCGTCCACGATCAAGGCCGCCAGTTCCTTGGCATTGGGCCAGCGATTGCCCGGCCGCCCCATGGGGACGGCACGGCCGCCTGGGCCTGTCACCGCGAGCGTGGTGGTACGGCGCTGACCGCCTTCGACAACGGTGCCGCCCAGGCCGGTCGTGCCGGCCGAGGATGAATTGACGCGCGTCTCTGCCATGTGCCCTCCCTGTCCTGGATCTGTTGGCGGGGTCGTCGGCGAAGTCTATAAGCAAACCCGTTCGGGGGAAAGGGGCTGTCCTGCATCCGCATGGCGGAATTGCTGGTATCGGCACCTGTCCATGGGCTTGACTCTCGTGTCCCCCTCGTCTATCAACGCGGCTTCGTTGGTTGGGGGCAGCCCTGGCCGACAAGGTGTTTTTCGTCTTAGGTGCGCCCCGGTCCTGGTTCCGTGGCCGCCAGCAGCAAGAGAATAGGTGTTCCATGTCCCGCAAGTGCGCCGTGACCGGTAAGGGTGTGCAGACCGGTAACAACGTCTCCCACGCCAACAACAAGTCCCGCCGGCGCTTCCTGCCCAACCTGCAGGAAACCTCGCTGATGTCCGACGCCCTGGGCCGCATGGTCCGTCTGCGTCTGTCGACCAACGGCATCCGCACGATCGAGCACAAGGGCGGCCTGGACGCTGCCCTGCTGGACATCGCTGACGCCAAGCTGGACGTCGATGCCCGCAAGGTGAAGAAGCAGATCCAGAAGGTTCTGGCCGCCAAGACCGCCGCCTGATCAGCGTCTTCCGGTTCCAGTATCGCTGCTGACGGTATCGTCGGCCCCGCGAGACATCCCATCGGGGATCGTTTCGCGGGGCCGCTGCCGTTTTCGGACGGCGCCATTGCCGCCCGTGCCGATGCCGAGGCCCATTCCATGTCGCTGTCCCCTGCCGATCTGATCGTCTTTCTGAACGGCCTGCCGCCGGAAGGGCTGCTGCTGTTCCAGGCGCTGTTCTGCTTCGGCACGATCCTGGCTATGACGCGGCTGTTCGGGGCGGCCGGGCTTTATCTCTACATCGCCACCGCCGTCATCGCGGCGAATGTGGAGGTGCTGAAGGCCGTGCAGTTCGGCTTTTACGACCATCCCGTCGCCATGGGCACGGTGCTGTTCGGGTCGACATATCTGGCGACCGACATCCTGACCGAACATTACGGGCGCGATGCGGCGCGCAAGGCCGTGTTCCTGGGCTTTGCCGCCTATCTGCTGTTCACGATCTTCATGATCATCACCCTGGGCTTCCGGCCGATGAGTGCCGAGCAGGCGGGCACGGACATGGAATGGGCCCTGCCCATGCAGGATCATATCTCCGCCCTGTTCACGCCAGCCCCCGCCCTGTTCGCGGCCGGCATGACGGCGTACCTGACCAGCCAGCTGTTTGATGTCTGGGTCTATCAGCGCATCCGCGGGGCCACGGGCGACCGGCATCTGTGGCTGCGCAACAATGGCAGCACCATGCTGTCGGCCCTGGTCGATAACGTGATCTTCTCCGTCCTGGCCTGGGTCGTCTTCGCGCCCGATCCCGTGGGCTGGGATGCGCTGCTGCACACTTATATATTGGGCACCTATGGCATGCGCGTCGTGCTGTCCCTGCTGGACACGCCCTTCATGTACCTGTCGCGGCGCATGGTGCGGCGGGTGGATGGGATGGTGGTGAAAGGTTGATGGAGCGGGTGTAATTGCGCGCGTGAGGTTGGCGCACCCGGCGGCGGTGGGATATGATCATCCCGTCCGGTTGGGGAGGGTGCGAATGGGTGATCTGCAACCATGGCTGCTGATTAGCAGTGTTGTTCTTCTGGCCCTCGGGTTGCTGCTGTTGATGCTGCGGCCAAGCCGGAAGGCGATGGTGAGTGTTGGTAACGCCAACAGCAATGTCACCATCACTAATGTCGCCGGTGACTATAACAGCGGCAACTCTACCCCCGGCCCGTCGGCAGGGTGGCAATGGTTCTTTGGCTGGGCGAGTATCGGCCTTGGCCTGATCGGGATTGCCATATCCCTGTGGCCCATGTTGAAGGGGCCATGATGACGGCAAGTACCAATCTGGGGGATAACAACAGCCACTGCGTCACCATCAACGCAACGGGCAATGTTACGTTTACGCGGATTCAAACGGCGCAGATTCCGGCACAGAAGCCGTGGTTCAGAACACAACCGCTTGGGAAGAACAACCACCTGTCTCTGCTGCGCTGGGACAGGCGCGTCTGCGAGCGTGTGGGCCGCGATGCGGAGTTCGACGAATTGCTGTCCTGGACCCATGACGGCGATCCCGGCATTGAGGCCCGGTTGATAACGGGGGATGGTGGCACCGGGAAAAGCCGACTGGCCGGTGATCTGGCGCAGGAGTTGGTGAAACGCGGCTGGCGCGCGGAAAAGCTGGCGGATCGATTGACCGAACAGGTCGTTCTGCCGCTTGGGGGGTTCCAACCGCGCGAGGGTAAGGGAACGCTGGCCGAGCGGACACCGACACGACAGACCGTCACCAAGCCAGCCTACATGGGCGGCCTGTTGATCGTCATTGATTATCCCGAAGGCCGGATGCCGCTGGTTGAGCGGTTGCTGGAATCGCTGCGCGATTATGCAGTTCAGGACGATATCCGTATCCGCCTATTGCTGCTGTCCCGGCGCGATAGCCAGGAATGGGACCCCTTGATCGAACGGGCGCGGGCGGAGGGGCTGTTTCAGACAGATGCCATCCATCTGGGTCGATCCATCGACCCCGCCGCACAGTTCGTCACCATCCTGAACGGCCTTGCCACGGCGTTGAAGCAAGCCGTCCCTGTGCTTCCCACCGGGGAGCCGGAGAAATGGCTGGCCAACAACCGGGCCTATCAGCAACCATTATTCATGGCGGCTGTCGCCCTGCATTTCTGCCTGCACCCAGAGGCGGGGCTGACATTGGGCGGGCCGGACGCCGTGACAGCCCTGGTCGACCGTGAACGGTCACGGGCGGCAAATGAGAGCATTGGATTGGGTTGGGAACCCGATGTCCTGCCCCGCCTGCTGGCGCTCGCCACCCTGCGCGGAGGCTTGGATTCGGCCAAGCTGAATGAATTAGGCCAGATGTTGGGGGTTCCGGCGGGGCCGGACCTGTGTGACCGCTTGCGCCATGGCTGCGACGGTCGCATACGGGATAATGTTCTGGTCGCCCTAGAACCCGACCTGCCGGGGGCGGCCTTTGCCACCCTGGTCCTGTCCGAACGCACGGATATGGCCCCGGATTGGATATGGCAGACTATTGCCGATAACCCGATGGGCCTGATCCCCCGGCTGGAACAGGTGTGCCACGATGCCGAAGGAACCCTCAACCTGCTCACTGATTTGCCAGATATGCGGATCAGCCGGCTGCTATCAACAGCTGTACGATCGCAGCCGCGACGAGCAGAGTCGTTATACAAACTAACAACAGAGCGGCAATCGCATCGCTTATCTGAGCTAGCACAGCAGATCGCGACAACATTATTAGAATTCGCACCAATATTAACTGAAACAGCTCAGCTGCTGAACGATCAATCGCAGCACCTAAGGAACACCGGGCGTATTCAAGATGCACTGACCGCAGTTAATAAGGCGATCAAAGCCTGGAGGGATCTTCAGAATAAAGATTCTGATAAATTTTCCACTCCACTAGTACGAAGCCTTATCAATAGGTGCGGGATATTACTTGAAATTGGAGAGAAGAATTCCGCACTTTCTTCGATAGATGAAGCAATTGAAATTTTGAAATCACTTGGAGAGCGCAAATATATTTCACACAGAGTAGAGTGGGGAATGGTGCTAAACTTTAAGTCTATAGTTCTATCAGAAATTAATGTTAATGGGTCGATTGATGTTAATTATATCGTCGAGCTTGCAAAAAAATCATCCGATATACTGAAATCACTTTTAGAAGATGGCGAGAATTTCGTTAGGCCAGATTTTGCAGAAAGTCTAGTGAATTTAGCAAATCGCTACAGAGAAGCTGGCGATATATACAAAGCAATTGAGACATTAAATACGGCAGAGACAATATACCTAGATCTTAAAATTTACAACTCGGCAACTTATATGCCATATATTGCCGAGGTACTAAAAAATAAATCATTGTTTATGGCTCAGATTGGAGACATTGACGGATTTATGAATTCATCAAGGGAGTCTGTCCATATTTATAGGAATCTCTCATTGGAGAACCCAGAACTTTTCAATCACAAATTATCCATGTCAATGTGCGTTCATGCAGAAGCTTTGTTCCAAGATGGTCAGAGCGCCGAGGCATTGAAGCTTGCCGAAGAGGCATATAGATTAATCCACGCCCACGCAAAAGCATACCCCAAGAGTCAATCAGGACATATTGTCAACACGATAAGAGATATTATTAATAGTTACCGCAATATTACGTGATCAAACAGCAATTACGTTTTATAGCACACGAGCAATGTTCTTTTATTTTGCGCAAACCTTCTTAAATCACCTCAACCTCTAAGGCACATAACTTGACAGCAGCCATTCGCTGCCGCTTCTGTACAAAGGGGCGGATTTCGCCAATACCGATGCGCAAAATGCGCTGACCGCCTGACCATCAGACCTGAAAGTTCCCGTTCCCCATGTCCATCTCCTATCCCGGCTTTTCCTTCGACATCACGCATCGCGATCCGGCCGGCAGCAAGGCCCGCATCGGCACGCTGTCCACGCCGCATGGCGCCATCCAGACGCCGAATTTCATCTTCTGCGGCACCAAGGCGGCCATCAAAGGCATGACCACGGAGCAGATGCGGGAGGAGAAGACCGACATCATCCTGGCCAATACCTATCACCTGATGATCCAGCCGGGTGCCGATCTGGTGGCGAAGCTGGGCGGCCTGCACAAGATGATGAACTGGCATGGGCCGATGCTGACCGACAGCGGCGGTTACCAGATCTTCGCCATGGGCCATGGGTCGGTGGCGGACGAGGTGAAGGGCCGGCGCACGACGACGCGGGAAAAGACCCTGCTGAAGATCACGGAGGAAGGGGCCACCTTCCGCTCCTACACCAGCGGGGAGAAACTGTTCCTGACCCCGGAAAAGTCCATCGATATCCAGCGCAAGCTGGGCCCGGACTTCGTCGTGCAACTGGATGAATGCACGCCCTTCCATGTCGACCGCAAATACACGGCCCGTTCCATGAAGATGTCGCACCGCTGGGGCGACCGGTCCCTGGCGGCCTTCCGCGCTTTCGGCGGTATCTCCGCCAACGGCCTGCCCCAGGCCATGTACGGCATCGTGCAGGGCGGGGTGTATGAGGATCTGCGCAAGGAGAGTGCGGAATACACGGCCAGCCGTGATTTCTTCGCCACGGCCGTGGGCGGCTGCCTGGGGGCCACGCGCGAACAGATGCATGATGTGGTGGCCATGGCCATGGCCCATGTCCATGCCGACCGGCCTGTGCATCTGCTGGGCATCGGCGGCATCGTCGATATTTTCCAGGGGGTGGCGTTGGGCATCGACACGTTCGACTGTGTCAGCCCCACGCGAATCGCCCGCCATGGCTGGGCCCTGGCGCCCGGCGTGAAAGGGGAGCGGCTGAACATGCGCAATGCCCGCTTCAAGGATGATGACGGCCCCATCGACGCTGAATGCGGCTGCTTTGCTTGCCGCACGGCCAGTCGTGGCTATATCCACCATCTGTTGAAGGCGGAGGAGATGCTGGGCATGCAGCTGCTGACCATGCACAATGTCCACACCATGAACCGCCTGATGCGCGACATCCGTGCCGCCATCGTCACCGGCACCCTGGCCGAGGCGCGCCGCAAATGGGTGTGGCAGCCCGGCGACCAGGAAGGGACCACGGCATGAGCGAGGCCGGCGACAATGCCGCGTCCACCACGAATGCCGGCCTGTCGGCCGTGGTGGACGAGCATCTGCGCTGGCTGACGCAATGGCACCGCGCCGCCCTGTTCGCGCGCGAAAGCGGACGGTCGGGGCCCGAGGCGGCGCCGGAGCCGCCCGGATTCGCCACCTGGGTCCGGCGGGTGAAGTCCGGCAGCATGGCGCACCAGCCAGCCTTCGATCGGCTGGTGCAACTGCACGACCAACTGCACCGCATGGGCCGGCTGTTGCTGATGCGCGCGGCGGAGGGGGACCCGCCGAATTACCGGTCCTATGATGCCGTGCTGGAGCGATTCGACGAATTCATCCAGCAATGCCGCCGCATCGAGAAGGCGTTGTCGGTGGCCGGCAGCGGCATTGATCCGCTGACGGGCCTGCGCAACCGCACGGGCCTGAGCGAGGAGGTCGCGCGCGAACTGGCGCGCTTCGCCCGGACGGGCCAGCCCTTCTGTGTCGCCCTGTGCGATCTGGACAAGTTCAAGTCGGTCAATGACACCTATGGGCACGAAGCCGGCGACCGCGTGCTGGTGGCGGCCGCCGGCTGTTTGAACAGCGGTATCCGCGCCATGGACGAGGCCTTCCGCATGGGGGGCGAGGAAATCCTGATCCTGTTGAAGGACACGGCCCTGCCCGAAGCGCTGGCCGTGCTGGAGCGGCTGCGCGCCGATCTGGCCGCCACGCCGGTACAGCTGGCCGATGGACAGGTGCTGCATGTCACAGCCAGCTTCGGTGCGGCGGAAGCGGTGACGGGGTTGAGCGTGGATCAGCTTGTCGACCGCGCGGATCAGGCGCTCTATACCGCCAAACATGGCGGGCGCAACCGGGTGGAGGCGTGGGCCCCAGCGGCTGCGTGAAGAACAGGCGTTACTGTGCCTGGATGATGATCACCGGGAACAGGTTGGCCCGGATGCTCTTGTCCAGTTCCACATCCAGATCGGCCGCCAGATCGCGGACCAGCTGCGTCATGGTCTTTTCGCGTTCGGCCAGGGTCACATCCTCCGCCACCGTGGTGGCACGGGCGACGGCGGCCGAGACGCTGCCGGAGAATCCGCGTGACGTGCCGTCAATGACGATATCGACCTGGATCTTGCCTTCATATTTCTGCGACTGGTCCTTGGTGAACCAGCCCTTGATGCCCGTCGTCCGGTCCAGTTCCTGTTCCTTGACCGACGCATCCTTGATGATGATACGGGCGCGGCCCTGGCTGCCGCCGGCCTTCAGGCGCTTGGTCGCCCACAGGCGCACGGCATCCGACGGGGTCAGGGCGATCAGATGATCGACATTCGGCGCCTTCATCGGCGGCACATAATCGGCCTGCACCTCGATGCTGGCGACATCCAGCACGATGGGTTCACCCACACTGATATCGGTGCCGGCCGGCTGCGCCTGCGCTGGCGTAACGATAGCCAGCGGGGCCGCCAGGGCGAGGGCAAGCGGAGCGGCCAGGGCAAGGGTCAGCAGCGAACGGCGCAACATGGGCGTGATCCTGATCTGTCATCGGCGCGAATGGCTTCAGGATGCCGTCGCGCCATGGCGGTTTCATGGCGGGCATCCTGCCTCTGCGCCGGCTGCGGGGCAAGGCTGGAAAGGAACGGAATCAGGCCAGCGTATCGATGGCACTGCGTTCCAGTTCATCCTGGGTGCGGATGGTGGCCAGATTGGCTTGGAAAGCCCGCAGGGAGGCAACCTGATCCACGCTTTCCCGGGTGATGTCGACATTGGGGGCCGCGACCAGGCCCTGATCGTTGGCGTCCGTGCTGTCCGGCTGATATTCGGGCAGATAGGCGGGCGTGGTCGGCTTCGACACCACGCGCGCTCCCTGTCCCTGCCCATTGGCGCCGGTCACACTGGTCTGGCCCGTGCTGACCGGCTGATAGGCCTGCTTCTGCCCTGGCTGCACGCTGCCATCGGCCGCCGGGATGGCCCCGGTGCTGCGTATATTGGCAACATTGTTCGCCGAACCGGCCAGCCGCTGGGCCTGGGCCAGGGCGCCGGACAGCGCAATGGAGGTGCTGCTGATCGACATGAAAGGCCGGCTCCTTCTCCGGGCACGCTGTCCATCTTCCATCAGCCGACAGCCCCGCGCAAGCGGCGGAAAGGATAGACTGCCCCTGATACCCGTGTCCCGGTGATCGCAACCGATCACCGGGCTTCAATCGCCAGCGCCGCCGGCTCGGCTACGCCGCATGCGCGGTGCTGTGGCAGTCGCCGCCGTACCAATTCCCGATGAGTCCGGCTCACCGGAAATTGGTATAAAAGGCAACGGCCGGCCCCCATGATGGGAGCCGGCCGCAACCCGGACCGTGATGATTGATCGAACGGGCAGATGCCCGCCCTTATCAGAAAGCGTAGGTCAGCGAGGCAACGAAGCGATCGTCGGCCAGGGTGTCGCCCTTCACGCTCGTATCCACATACTTCACATCCAGCGTGAACGGCTCCAGCTTCACAGCCACGCCAGCCGTGTAGTCCTTGTAGTTGGAACCGTTCTCCAGGTCCTGATAGCCGATATTGCCATAGATGGAGACCGTTTCCGTCACAGCGACCGAAGCGCCGCCGTTGAAGTACCAGGCATCGCCGCCGGCGGCGCCGTAGAACTCCGGCGAATAGTAGATCTTGCCCGTCAGGGTGACCTTGTCGATGGCATAGGCCAGATCCAGGCCGCCTTCGAAATAGTTGAAGTCGGCGGCACCGTCCGAACCCGGATAGGTGTAGTAATAGCCACCGACGGTGTAGGTCAGGTTTTCGACCGAGTTGGTGAAGCCAACGGCCAGATCGACCTCGACATCAGCGTCGGAACCCAGATCGACATTCGAGCCCCAGACGGAGGCGAAGAAGCCGCTTTCGTGGCTGGCGGTCAGGCCGGCCTGGAACGCCGGGTCTTCCTGGGTCTGGCTGTAGCCGCGGAAGACATAGTCGCTGGTGATGGCGGCCGTACCGGAGAAGGTGAAGGGCGCGTCAGCGGCCTGCGCAACGGCGGTGGCGCCCAGCATGGTGGCGACAATCGCGGTGGAGGCGAGCAACCGGGAG
Source organism: Hydrogenophaga intermedia (assembly GCA_943371025.1). Taxonomy (GTDB): domain Bacteria; phylum Pseudomonadota; class Alphaproteobacteria; order Azospirillales; family Azospirillaceae; genus Niveispirillum. The sequence goes on along the minus strand of CALRTC020000018.1, from coordinate 31,195 downwards.
AAACGCATGAACCACTCCTTATGAGGCATTTATGGTTAAGGTCCGCACCACGTTCAGCAATATTGATGCCAGAAACGCGACAGGCCCTTCCAAGGACCGATTATGGGGATTTTCAACCGCAACGCCTAGAAGCCGCGCATGCTGCTTTGCAACAATCCCCCCGACTGTTGCAAAATAAATACGCAGTGACCTGAAAACTGCTTAATTTTCCATCATCTGGCCACAGAAAAGCCACAAGCCGCCCTTTTCAGGGCGGCTTGCATCTCGATCCGATGGATGACGGTTCGATAGAAGCTTAGATGTAATAGGCCTTCAGCGGGGCAAACCCGTTGAAATTGACCGCCGAATAGGTGGTCGTGTAGGCGCCCGTGGCCATGATCGTCACCTTGTCGCCGATCTTCAGCGAGGTCGGCAGATGATATTCCGCCTTTTCATACAGCACGTCGGCGCTGTCACAGGTCGGGCCGGCCAGGATCACCGGTTCGGCCGGGCCTTCCCGCTCGGTCTGGATCGGATATTGGATGGCTTCGTCCATGGTCTCGGCCAGACCGCCGAACTTGCCGATATCCAGATAGACCCAGCGCTTGTCATCATTGGCCGACTTGCGGGAGATCAGCACGACTTCCGACTGGATGATGCCGGCATTGCCGACCATGCCGCGACCCGGCTCGATGATGGTCTCCGGCAGGCGATTGCCGAAATGACGGCGCAGGCTGTCATTGATGGCCTCGCCATAGGCCTGGCTGGTGGGCACGTCCTTCAGGTAGCGGGTCGGGAAGCCGCCGCCCATGTTGACCATGCTCAGCATCACGCCCTTTTCCTCGCAATGGCGGAAAATCTCCGCCGCGGTGGAAAGGGCGATGTCCCACTGGCGCAGGTCGCGCTGCTGGCTGCCGACATGGAACGAAACGCCATAGGGCACGACATTCATGGATGCCGCCTGGACCAGCAGGTCGCGGGCCATGGAAGGCTCGCAGCCGAACTTTCGCGACAGCGGCCAGTCGGCACCCTCGCCCGAGGTCAGGATGCGGCAGAAGACGCGCGCACCGGGGGCGCACTCGGCGATCTTCTCCAGTTCCTCGATGCTGTCGAAGGCGAACAGGTCCACGCCCAGCTTGTGCGCCGTGCGGATGTCGGCGGCCTTCTTGATGGTGTTGCCGAAGGAGATGCGGTCGGGAGAGGCACCGGCTTCCAGGCAATATTCGATCTCCGGCACCGAGGCCGTGTCGAAGCAGGAGCCGTTGGACGCCAGCAGGCGCAGAATCTCCGGCGCCGGGTTGGCCTTCACGGCATAGAAGATGCGGCTGTCGGGCATGGCGGTCGCCAGCTTGCCGTAATTATCGGCAACGACGTCCAGATCTACGACCAGACACGGGGTAGCGGGGGTCTGTTCAGCGAAGAATCGGGTGATCTTCTCGGTCATCGATGACTCCGAGGCGGCATGAAAGCGGGTGATGCAACAGGGTGAATGGCTCTCTGCCGGACCCATAGGGTCCGGTTCCGCCCAAGCGTGCCGCCTAACGCGGCCGGCCCAGGCGGGTCAGATACTGGTCATGACGCCAGGAGCAACCGCCACCCCATGGCAGGGGGCGCGGCCAATCGAATGAAAAGACACGAAGGGCGCGGCCGGCCCTCCGACAACAACAACATCCATCGTAGCCTCCAATTCGCCGCCTTGTTTAAGGGACGGACGAGGATACGCTTTACGTCGTTGCATAACCCCACCGGGTTGACGGCTCCGCCCAGTCTTGAAAATGACCATCGGGCGGGTGTGGGGGCCATAGGCACGTGCGCTGCGATTGGCGCTATATAGGGCCGAAGCCCCGAGGGAGAAAGCGGTTTTTTGTTTCCGGATCGTGAAATTCCGCATAGGCGGCGCGCATGCGGCACAAATCAAAATTTTGCCACTTTCCCGCACGACTTTGGCCATGCGGACTTTCCATCTTCGTCCCTGGGAACATCGAGACGTATGAGACACCCCGTCTCGGCAGATCTCCCAGGCCCCACCGGAGAGGTTTGCCCGTTCCGATCGGTCCTGCCCCGGACCGATGAATTACGGCCACCGCAACAGCCCCCGCGGTGGCCGTTTCTTTGTCGACGCGACATAGGGCGCCTTTCACTGCATTTTATCACCCCTTTTGCCGTCGGTTCTGGCATCGTGCCCGCCCATGCGTCCGCCAGCCATCGGAGCCGACCAACGTGACCAACGGCCTGTCCCCGCATGCCCCGCAGGGCCTTGTCGCCCGCCGCCTGACCTGTCTGCGCGGCGAAAGGGTGGTATTCGCCGATCTGGAATTCATGCTGCCGCCGGGCGGCGCCCTTGTCCTGGTCGGACCGAACGGGTCGGGGAAGTCCAGCCTGCTGCGCCTGCTGGCCGGCCTGTCACGGCCCTTTTCGGGCCAACTGCTCTGGGACGGGGCCGACATCGCCGATGACCCCGACGCGCACCGCTCCAGGCTGCGCTATGCCGGACATCTGGACGCGGTCAAGCCGACCCTGACGGCCTTGGAAAATCTGGCGGTCTGGGCGGGCATGGACGGGCTGCCGGATAGCGATGGCCGGTCGGAACGGGCGCTGGGCGCCGTCGCCATGTCGCATGTGGCCGACATGCCGGGCCGCTACCTTTCCGCCGGCCAGAAGAAGCGCATCAACCTGGCCCGCCTGGCCCTGGTCCCGGCCAGCGTGGCCCCGCTCTGGCTGCTGGATGAACCGGCGACGGCGCTGGACCGTGATTCGCTGTCGCGGCTGGAGGGCTTGATCGCGGCGCACCGGGCCACGGGCGGGATGGTCGTGCTGTCCACCCACAGCGATATGGACCTGCCGGGTGCCGTCACCCTGAACCTGGGCGCGTTCGGTGCCACCGACGACGACGAGACGGAGGAAGAAGCCGCCCTGGCGGCGGGGGCCGGGGAATGAGCGGTTTCCTGCGGCTGCTGCGCCGCGACCTGCGCCTGGCATTGCGCCAGGGGTCGGACGCCGCCATGGTCGTGCTGTTCTTCGTGCTCTGCGTCATCATGTTCCCGTTCGGCATCGGGCCGGAACCGGGCGTGCTGGCCCGGATCGCCCCCGGCGTCATCCTGGTCGCGGCCCTGCTGGCCTCGCTGCTGTCGCTGGACCGGCTGTTCCAGTCGGATCTGGAAGACGGGTCACTGGAACTGCTGTCCCTGTCCGCATTGCCACTGGAAGCCGTGGCGGCAGCCAAGATTCTGGCCCATTGGGTGGTGACGGGCCTGCCGCTGATCCTGGCCGCCCCGCTGCTGGCCCTGTTCCTGAACCTGCCGGCCGACGGCTTCCCCATCCTGCTGGGCACATTGCTGCTGGTCACCCCGCTGTTGAGCCTGATCGGCGGCATCGGTGCCGCCCTGACCCTGGGCGCGCGGCGCGGTGGCGTCCTGCTGCCCTTGCTGGTGCTGCCGCTCTATATCCCCGCCCTGATCTTCGCCGCCGCGGCCATTGATGCCACGCTGACGGGTCAGGCAGCCCGGCCGCATCTGCTGCTGCTATCGGGCCTGCTGGCCGCGGCCCTGCCCCTGTCGCCCTGGGCCGCCTCGGCCGCGCTGCGTGCCGCCCTGGATTGAAGCCGCCTGCTGCATCTGGGCGGTTGAATATCCTTTTGGCATACATCGTTGGCGATTCCTTCCTTGCCCTTCCGGGTGGTGTTTGCCTAAAATCCAATCTGCCGGCGACAGTGTCGGCACCGCGGACGAAGGCGCCGCCAAAAGGCCGGCCATGACGGGTTTCCCGTCGGCAAACGGGGCCCATCGGCACTGACGGGAGGCTACTTGCTGAAATTTCTCCGCCGCAGCCATCAGGTCATCATTGTCGATGATGACAATGTCCGGTCCATGACGCTGGCGACGAGCCAGCGGCCGCTGCTGCTTGGCGCGGCACTGGCCGGCATGGCGCTGGCCAGCCTGGGCTGGATCATCACGGCGGCGGCCCTGTCCAACAGCCGTAGCAGCATCTTCCAGGTCGATCAGGGGGCCCAGGCCCTGGCACAGCAGCTGACCGAAAGCCGGGAGCAACTGTCCCGTGTCGCCGCCGACCTGGACAATGCCCGCGGCGCGCTCGATTCGGCCCTGGCGGAAGAGACGGAATCGCGCGCCCGGATCAAGGCCGCCCTGGACGCCCTGGTCCAGGCGGAAAAGGACCCCAGCCGCACCCCGCGTCAGGTATTGGCCGCGGTGCGCAACGAACTGGCCCCCCTGCGCATCGGCGCAGATGAGGCCGGAAGCCATCTGCGCGCCGCCCAGGAATCGCTGCAGATGGTCACCGATGTCAGCCAGGACGTGGCCACCCGCCGTGCCCAGGCCGCGATCTCGGCCCTGACGCTGGCCATCGACGGGGCGACCACCAGCCCGGACCAGCCCCCGGCCCTGGCCCTGGCGGGCGAGGGTCTGGCCCACGCCCTGTCGGAGGCGCAGGCCCAGTCGCTGCGCTGGCAGGGGGAGGCGGAAACCGCGCGGGCAGAGCGCGACCAGATGGCCGCCGAGTTGGCCGGCAACGAGCAGAAGATGAGCAACGTCGCCACGGCGCAGGTCGCCCTGCTGACCCGCCTGTCGGAGCATGCCGACCTGCGGATCGGCGCCATCGAAGGTGAATTGCGCGATACCGGCATCAATCTGGAAAAGGTGCTGGGGGCGGTGGATACCCTGCCGCGCGGTGTCGGCGGTCCCCTGATCGGGCTGCCGGAATTGCCTGTAGCCGGCCTGCCACCGGAAGCGCGCGTGGCGCTGACCCAACTGGAGTCGCGGCTGGAGCGTCAGGCCAAGCTGCGGGCGCTGAAGAACTATCTGCCGCTGTCGCCGCCGGTCGACAATTTCTATGTCTCCTCCGGATTCGGCAGCCGGCTGGACCCATTCAACAATCAGTGGGCGGGGCATACCGGCCTGGATCTGGTGACGCGGGAAGGCTCGCCTGTTGCCCTGCCCGCCAGCGGCCGGGTGGTCGCCGTCACCTATGACGAGGGGTATGGCCACATGGTCGAGATCGACCATGGCTTTGGCGTCCATACCCGCTACGCACACCTGAAGAAGGTGCTGGTTAAGAAGGGCGACATGCTGGAGCCCGGCCGCAATGTCGGCCTGGTGGGTGACAGCGGCCGCGCGTCGGGCGTGCATCTGCACTACGAAGTGATGCTGGAAGGCCGGCCCGTGGACCCGCTGCGCTTCATGGAACGCGGCCGCCGGGTGTGCGAGGGCTGAAACCCCGTTTATCGTTGGGATAAAAGGAAAAGCGGCGGGCCATCGGACCCGCCGCTTTGCATTTTGATCTCCCGTCAGCCCGGGTCCTGCCGGTTCAGCGTGGCGGGCCTTCCGGCGGGGCATCGCCGCCGGGCCCCGGCGGCGGTCCGTCGGACGGGATGTTCATGGGGCCGCGATCGGGGTCCATGGGGATACCGCCGGGACCACCCGGCCCCATCCCATGCCGTTCCCCCATCAGGCGCGGCGGCGGCATCTCCGCCAGACGCTTGCGCCCCTCCGGCGACAGCTTGCCCAGCGCTTCGATCACCGATTCCATCTGGCTGCGTTCGAAGGCGTCGCGATCAGCCGCCGCCTTCTCCATCTCCGCCCGCAGGGCGGCGGGGTCGAACGGATCGGCCTTCACCAGATCGCGCAGGCGATCAATCCGCTCCCGTAATGATTTGCCCATCTCGCGCAGCTTATCCACATCGCTGCCGAAATGTTCCTTCAGGATGGCCGCATCTGCAGGCGGAAGATCATCAATCATGCGACGCATGGCGAAGAAGGCCCCCCCGCCACCGCCGGGACCAAAGCCCTCCGGTCCGGCCATGGGCCGTTCGTGGGGTGGTTTGGGCGACAACCAGCGCGGCACGATGGTTCCCGCCAGGAACAGGTTCAGGCCGACCGACGCCAGAAGCGCGGTCTTGATCAAACGGTCGCGGTTCATTGGAACAGGCTCTCGATCGGCGACGGGGTCAGCAGGGCGCTGGGCAGATCAGCCACGCCGGCCGTCGCGGTAACGTCGGCGCCTGCTTCCGAATAATGGGCGGCCGTGTTGGCCGGGGTGATGGTGCCGACAAGCACGCCGGCCGCGGTACAGGCCGCAAGCCCCGCCGCCCGCGGCCAGAACGCTGCCAGCGGCGCCAGCCACCCACCTGGTCGTAGCGAAAAAGGGGCGCGCCGGCGCACCAGGCCCGGGACCGGCAGATCGGCCAGCGCGCCGGCAACGACGCGGGCGACCCGCGCCTCGCTGACAGCGGGAGCGTCCGCCCTGTCCAGCATCGCGTCCAGAATGGCGGCACGTTGCTGTTCCGCCCTGGCTTCCAACGACATTTCCAGCAGTTTCCCGGCCGGCGCGCGCAGCGCGTCGGGCCAGCGGCGCGGTTCGGCGCCGTATTGCTCCAGCAGCGTCAGGAAGGCGGCCATCCCCATGGCCTCCATCCCCGCTGTCCGCTCATCAGACTGTTTCATTCCTCATCCTCCCCCACGCCCGTAATCCCCAGGGCGGTCAGCCGGCCGCGCAGGGCGCGGCGGGCACGGGCCAGCAGTGATTCCACGGCCGGTACTGACAGTTCCATGACCCGCCCGGCCTCGGCGGCACTCATTTCCTCGTAATAGCACAGGGCCACGGCTGCCCTTTGCCGTTCCGGCAGCTCGGCCAGAGCCGCCTTCATGGTTTCGGACAATTGCCGCCGGGCGATCAGCGTACCGGCGGCAGGCGCCGGATCGGCCACGTCCGGCGCATCGTCCAGCGCCTCGAACCCCTGGCGGCGGCGGCGGTCGATACAGAGATTGACCACCACCCGGTGCAGCCAGGTTGAAAACCGGGCCGATCCGCCTGCCTGCCATTGGCCGGCCTTGGTCCAGACCTTGACCCAGGCCTCCTGCACGACTTCATCGGCTTCCGCCGCACCACCCAGGATACGCTGGGCAACGGACAGGGCACGGGCGCTGTGCCGCATGGCCAGCACCGTGAAGGCTCCACGATCGCCATCGGCAATGCGCGCCAGCAGCGTGTCGTCGTCCAATACCTGTTCCGCAGCCGGCATCCGGGTCACGGTCACCTGCTTTTCATCCTGTCGATCCCGTCCGGCGGCACTGGATTGCCGGGCGTCACGCCCCGGCAGGTCCAGCGGTGACGGGAGCCGCTTCGTCGCCAGCATGCCCCTTCCACGCGAAAAGGCCTATGGGACTGTCGCCCGGTTTCCGCCCGAATTTGCAGGGCATGGAAAAAATATTTGCGACAGCGAACAGGATTCACTTGCCTGTTGCGTATAAGCCATATCGCCACCGAATGCCGCATCCCACCCCAATGGCTTCGGTGCAGGGTCCCGGCAACGGACGCCCCATCCGGCCCAGGTCCCGGCGATGCAAGGGTCGCCACCTCCGGCCCACCGGCCCCCGCCACCCCGCCCCTTCAGGCGGCGGCCGGGACCGGAGGTGGTCCCTATTGTTCCTCTCTCCAGAGTCTCCTTGCCCCCGCCGCTCCTGTCCGGACGGCGGGGGTTTTGTTTTCTGGCGCGACCAAGGATCACGCGCGGGCCGGCAGCAGATGGCTGAGCAGGAACAGCACCGCACCGGCCGCCACCACGGCCGGCCCCGTGGGCAGGTCGGCCATCATGGAGGCGGCCAGCCCTGCCGCCACGGCCCCGACCCCGCACAAGGCCGCCAGACCGGCCATCCCCTCCGGCGTGCGCACAAAACGCCTGGCCGTGGCCGCCGGGATGATCAACAGGGACGTGACCAGCAGGATGCCCACGACCTTCATGGCCAGCGCGATGGTGGCCGCGATCAGCATCGTGAAGCCCAGGCGCACCCAGCGAACGGGCACACCTTCCACACGCGCCAGATCCTCGTCCACCGTCAGGGCCAGCAAGGGCCGCCATATCCAGGCCAGCAGCGCCAGCACAACAGCGCCCCCGCCCCAGATGGCGTAGAGCGCGCCCGTGTCCACCGCCAGGATGTCGCCGAACAGATAGGAAAGCAGGTCGACGCGGACAGAGCCCAGTACCGCAACGGCCACCAGTCCCAGACTGAGGGTGGAATGGGAGATGATGCCCAGCAGCGTGTCGCTGGCCAGTCGCCTTTGTTCCTGCAACAAGGTCAGGGCGACAGCGATGGCCAGACAGACGATGATGATGCCGGCACCGGCGCCGATCCCGGCCAGGAAGCCCAGCGCTACGCCCAGCAGGGCCGAATGGGACAGCGTGTCACCGAAATAGGCCATGCGCCGCCAGACCACGACACAGCCCAACGGCCCCGCCACCAGGGCCAGACCGATGCCGGCGGCCAGCGCCCGGATCAGGAAATCATCCATGGCGTCCCCCAGGCAGTGATTTTGATGCAGATGGAATCCGCCGCAGGCAGAGCACGGCCAGCAAGGTCAGCCCCATGCCGATCACCATATTGCTGACAGGGGTCGCCGCGGCGGCCGTGAAGGCCAGGTCCAGCGTGGTGTGCAGGATGATGACGGGCCACAATGATCCATGCGAGCGGACCCAGATCCAGCCGGTCAGCACCGATCCAACCAGGATGCTGAAGGCCCAGCCGGCGATTCCGGCCGCGTCCATGGCCGCCAGCGTCGGCCGGAAGCAGAACAAGGGCAGATGCCAGACTGCCCAGATCACGGCCACGACGGTCACCGCCCCGCGAAAGCCCAGACGGGGCAGCAAGGCTGGCAGCAGAAATCCGCGCCATCCCGCCTCCTCCCCGACACCGACGAAGAGCAGCAGGCCCGGCGGGAACAGCCACAGCGTCGCAAAGGGCCATTCCGGCCAGCGGACCATGCCCACCACGTCCGGCGCCGGTCCACCGAGCAGCCCTGCCGCCAGCTGAGCCACGCCCAGCGCCAGCAGCGGCCCCAGCAGCACGGCCGCCAGCAGCGGCAGCGACACCCGCCAGCGTATCAGTCCCTGCGCCCATTCCCGCAGGGCCGCACGCCCCCGGATGGCCGAAACGAACAGCGCCGCCAGACACGGCCCCATGCTGCCCGCCCAGTGCCAGACCAGAGCGCGCGCGCCGCCATCCGGCGCGGGCTCCAGCACCAGCGGCAGCCAGAGCACCCAGGACAGGCCATAGGCCAGCAGGACGAATCCGGCCAGGGTGGCCAGGGGAACCATCAGCCGGCACCATGATCGTGATGGCCTCCGCCATGGTCGTGATGGCCATGCTGATGATGGTCATGGCCGCAATCATGGTGACGGCTGTGCGGCGTGTGCTCCTGCCCCGGGGCCACCACACAACCATCGTCGGCATGCGCATGATCGTGACTGTGGTGGTAGATGGCCAGCGCTTCCGCGTGGCGGCCGAACAGGGCGACATATTCAGGGTGGCGCGACACGTCGTCCGGCTTGCCCTGGCAGCAGACATGCCGGTTCAGGCAGATCACCGTATCGGTGCGCGCCATGACCAGATGCAGGTCGTGGCTGACCAGCAGCACGCCGCAACCGCGCCGGTTGCGGATATCCCCGATCAGTTCGAACAGGGCGATCTGCCCATGCACATCCACCGCCTGCACCGGTTCATCCAGGACCAGCAGGTCCGGGCGGCGCAGCAGCGCACGCGCCAGCAGCACACGTTGCAGTTCGCCCCCCGACAGGGTCTGGATGGCCCGGTCGATGGCATGGGCAGCCCCCACCTCCGTCAGGGCCGCCAGCATCTCCGCCCGGTCGATCTTCGACCAGAGCGACAGAAAACGGTCGACCCGCAGGGGCAGCGTCGGGTCCACGGCCAGACGCTGCGGCATATAGCCGATGCGCAGGTCCGGACGTCGTTCGATGCGGCCGGCATCAGGCTGGATCAGCCCCAGGCACAGCTTGACCAGACTGGTCTTGCCCGCCCCGTTGGGCCCGATCAGGGTGACGATCTCCCCCGCCCCCACCGTCAGGCCGACATTGTCCAGCACGGTGCGGTCGCCGCGCGACAGGCTTAACCCCTCGGCTTTCAGCAGGACGGCGGACAATGGCAGGGCTCCCATAATAGCACTGGCGGTCTGGCCTGCGCCTGCCGCAGGGTTTACGCCATGCTGCCCGCCTTGACAAATGTTACATTATAACACATCTGCAGGGCTCTCATCGCGTCAAGGCTCCTCCCCATGTTCCGCCGCCTCCTGATCCTGGCCCTGTTGGTTCTCGGCCTGCCCTTGCCGGCAGCCGCCACCGCACCGCCGCAAGTGGTTGTGTCGGTGAAGCCGCTGCATTCGCTGGCCGCCGGGGTCATGCGGGGGGTGGGAGAACCCTATCTGCTGGTGCGGGGGGCGGCCAGTCCGCACGCCTTTGCCCTGCGACCGTCGGACGCCAAGGCGTTGGCGGGTGCGCAGCTGGTGGTGTGGACCGGTCCGGCGCTGGAGACCTTCCTGGAAAAGCCGCTGACCACCCTGGCCACGGCAGCAGAGGTGATGACGGTGATGCGCCTGCCGGGCCTGCCCCTGCTGCCGACGCGCGGGGGCGGGGCCTGGGATGATTGGCATGATCACGGTCAGGCCATTGGCGGCGATCTGTCGGTTGATGGGCATGTCTGGCTAGACCCGCGCAACGCCATGCGCATTACCGACGCGTTGGCCGAAACCTTGTCGCGCCTGGACCCGGCCCATGCCGCCACCTACCATGCCAATGCCGCGGCCCAGCACGACATGCTGACCCGGCTGGACACGGAGATGATGGTGGCGCTGGAGCCGCTGCGCACACGCCCCTTCGTCACCTTCCATGACGCCTATCATTATCTGGAGGACCGGTACGGGCTGCATGCGGCCGGGACCATCACCGTCACCCCGGACCAGCCACCGGGGGCCGCCCGCCTGACGGAACTGCGCCGCCGCGTGAAGGAGGTGGGAGCCACCTGCATCTTCGCCGAACCGCAGTTCGAGCCGGCGCTGGTCCGCACCCTGGCCGAGGGTACGGGGGCGCGTACGGGCGTGCTGGACCCGGAAGGAGCCAACATCCCGGACGGGCCTGATCTGTACCCTGCATTGATGCGCTTCAACCTGCGCTCACTGGTGGATTGCCTTTCCGGGGGCTGATCCGGGGCGCAACCCGTGCTATCGCTGCTGACCATTGTGCAATAGCGGCCGGGAGTGGGCGATGCGTATCGGGATCGTGGGCGGCGGTGGCCGCATGGGGCAGATGCTGATCCGCGAGGTGCTGGCGACGGAGGGGGCGAGCCTGTCCGGCGCCACCGAACGGCCGGGTGCCGCCACCATCGGCCGCGACCTGGGCACCCTGGTGGGCGCCGACCCGCTGGGCATCGCCATCACCGATGACGCCGCCGCCCTGTTCGCCACCAGCGATGCCGTCATCGATTTCACCGCCCCCGCCGCCACCCTGGGCCATGCCGAGCTGGCCGCCGCCCATGGCACCGCCCTGATCGTAGGCACGACGGGCCTGTCCGCCGACGACCATGCAAGGCTGGCCGAAGCCGCCGCCAAGGCCCCCCTGGTCGTGTCCGCCAATTTCAGCCTGGGCGTCACCCTGCTGGCCGGGCTGGTGCGCAAGGTGGCGGCCACGCTGGGCCCCGACTGGGATATCGAAATCCTGGAAATGCACCACAAGCACAAGGTCGACGCGCCCAGCGGCACCGCCCTGGCATTGGGTCGCGCCGCCGCCGACGGGCGCGGCGTCAATCTGGCCGAGGTGAAGGACGCCGTGCGCGACGGCCACACGGGCGCGCGCACCCGCGGCGATATTGGTTTCGCCACCCTGCGCGGCGGCGATGTGGTGGGCGACCACACCGTCATTTTCGCGACGGAGGCCGAACGGCTGGAACTGTCGCACAAGGCCGGCAGCCGGGCCATCTTCGCCCGCGGCGGCGTCCGCGCCGCCCTGTGGGCCGGCGGCAAGGCGCCAGGGCTCTATTCCATGGATGACGTGCTGGGGCTGTAAGCCGGGAGGGAATGGCCGCGTCGAATAACGCCCCAAAAACGAAACGGGGCGCCGTCGCCGGCACCCCGTTTGTCATTCCGTCAAGGGGAAGGCGCCGATCAGGCGGCCTTCAGCTTGGACAGCTTTTCCACCGTGGCGTTCACGCGGGCTGTGATCGGCTCGGCGGCCTGGTTGGCGACCTTGATGCCGGTTTCGGAGACCTTGGTGGCCTCCGCAACCAGGGCGTCGAAGGAGGTCTTGGCGAATTCGGTCTGCAGATCGACCAGTTCCTTCACCGACTTGACCGCAAACAGGGCCTTGGCGGTAGAGACGGACTGTTCGTACTGGGCCTGGGTGAAGGCAACCAGTTCCTTCGACAGGGCTTCAAAGCCCTTGGTCAGGATCGTGGAGGAAGCCACGAAAGCCTCCACATTGTCCTTCTGGAAGCCGACGACATCTTCGAACGTGGCGAAAACCTGCTTGCTCATCTTTTCCACCTTTTCCTTGGTCTGGGCGATAGCCTGTTCAACATTCTTCGCCACGGGCACTTCCGGGGCGGACTTGGCCACCGCCGCAGCCGCAGGGGCCGGGGTGGCGGGAACAGCGGCCGGGGGGACCGCCGATTTCTTGGGCGCCGGGGCGGCGCGCTTGGCCGCGGGAACTTCCGCCGGCACCGGCGCCTCCGCCACGGGGGCGGGCGTCACGGCTTCGGCCACAGGTTCGGCCACCGGCACTTCAACGGCGGGCGTCTCGATCACCGGCTCTACCGGGGCCACAGCAACCGGAACGGGCACATCAGCCACAGGGGCCGGCACCTCCACCGGGATCGTCACGGCCGGGGCCGCGTCAACTGCCGCCGCCGCTTCCGTCACGACTTCAATGGCCGCGGCTTCAATGGCCGCGGCTTCAATGGCCGCGGGAACGGATGCCGCCTTCTTCACGACAGCCTTGGTCGATGTCGGGCGCGTCACGGTCCCTTTCGGCGTGCGTGTTGCCATCTGCTATCTCCTTCGCGCTCTGTCGTTGCCGGTCCGCTAGGCGCAGCCCCGGCACCGGTCGCCGCTATTTCTGGACCCAATGGGTGACGGACCCTGCCGCCATCCCTTTCCACCGGGTCGTGCTGCAATGCAGCATTGGTGGATTTATATCGGTACGATGGACCAGAGTCAAGGCGCTTTTGTGCAGTGCAACACGAATATCACCTGTCCTTACGGATAGGGCGCGCAGCGTCCCACATGTCGTGTGGTCGCGGCGGGATTGCAGCCCTGGGGCTTTCAAAACACCCGGCCCGATGACAGGATGCCGGCCCTTTCCGCCCGCAACCGCCAGCGCCAGGACCACCATGACCTATTGTCTGGGAATCAAGATCAAGGACGGGCTGATCGCCCTTGCCGACGGCCGCATCACGGCCGGCACGCAGGTCACCGCCGCCCGCAAGGTGACGCTGATCAAGAACGGCAAGGAACAGTTCTTCGTCATGACGTCGGGTCTGCGCAGCGTGCGCGACAAGACGCTGGCCTATCTGCGGCGGGAGATGGCGGCCAAGAAGGCCAAGCCCTTTGCCACCATGCTGGACGCGGCCAACGCCTTTGCCGCCTGTCTGCGTACCGTCGCGGCCGAGGACAAGGCAGCGCTGGAAGACTCGCACCTGAAGTTCAACCTGCACGCCATCATCGGCGGCCAATTGTCCAAGGATGAGGAACCGACCATGTTCCTGATCTATCCGGAGGGCAACTGGATCGAGGTGGACGAGCGCACACCCTATCTGTCCATCGGCGCCACCACCTATGGCAAGCCCATCCTGGACCGCGCCCTGAAGCACGATACCAGCATGACCATGGCGCTGAAGCTGGCCTATCTGTCCTTCGACAGCACGCGCTACAGCTCCGCCGATGTGGGCTATCCGATCGACCTGCTGACCTATCACACGGCCGACCGCAAATGGCGGGAGGATCAGTTCGATTATGACCACCTGGTCGAACAGCGCCATTGGTGGAACAAGCACATCACCGATCTGGCCAACCGCCTGCCCAACGGGCCATGGATGGACACGCTGCTGCCGAAGTGATGAAGCGATGGGGGAGATACCGCCCTGATCAGCGGGGCGGTATCTCCTTCTTTTTGGTCTCGCGCTTCTGTTCGGTCTGGGCCCGGTCCAGGGCGTTCAGATTCTCCAGCGCGACGCCAGCGGCCGGCGATCCAGCGGCCACACGGCGCACACTTTCCCAATCCTGCTTGGCATGGACCATGTCGCTTTTGGCGGCATAGAGATTGCCGCGCAGCAGCAGCGCTTCACTGTTCTGCGGCGACAGCTGCAGGGCCTGGACCACGTCGGACATGGATTTCGAATCCTGGGCCAGCACATGATAGGCCTGCGCCCGCAGCAGCCAGGCCTCCGTCAGCTTGGGCGCATGTTCGATCACCTTGTTCAGGTCGGCCACGGCATCCCAGTACCGCTCCGCGCCCGCCCGCAGGATGGCCCGATCCAGCAGCAGCTGCGGGTCCTTGGGCGTCAGGGCAAGGGCCTGCCCGATGGCAGCCTCTGCCTTGTCATTCTTGTGGATGTTGGACCAGGCCGTTGCCGCCCGGCTCCACAGGTTGGCGCGGGCGACCAGCGGTTCGCGCGTCAGTTCGATGGCGGACGCTTCCAGCAGGGGGGCGGCCGTCTCCCAATCGCCCCGCAGCATCTGGGCCAGCGCCTGACAGAGGCGCGCATCGGCGCCCCCGCCCTGGCGTTCCCACAGCCTGGCTTCGGCCAGGGCAAAATCGGGCAGGGCTTCCGCCCGTTCCACGCAATGGGTGCGGCTGGCGAAAATGGGTCCATCTTCGGCCTGCGCCAGCGGCGGCAGGACCAGAAGGGCGAGGGCTGTCAGGGCGACAGCGCATGCGGCATTGAGCGGCTGGTTCATGACGCGCTACAAATCCCCATCCGCTTCACGCTGGCAAGTGTCAAAAGTTTCATGATCGACCCGTCTTCCGCGCCCGCCGGGCGCCTGTTCATCTTCGGCCTGGGTTACACGGCCCTGCGCCTGGCCAACCGTCTGCGCGGCGCGGGCTGGCGGGTGGCCGGCACGGTAAGGGGCGCCGACAAGGCGGCGGATTTGCGGGCGCAGGGGATCGACGCTTTCACGTTCGACCGCGGCCAGCCTTTGCAGGACATCGCCGCCGCCCTGGACGGCACGGACTACCTGCTGTCGTCCGTGCCGCCGGATGCGGAAGGCGACCCGGTTCTGGACATGCACGGGACCGACATTGCGGCGCGGGCGCATCTGCTGCGCTGGGTCGGCTATCTGTCGACGACAGGCGTCTATGGCAACAGTGACGGCAGCTGGGTGGACGAAACATCGCCCCTGGCCACCACCGGCACCCGGGGGCTCCGCCGGGTCAGCGCGGAAGCGGGATGGCTGTCGCTGTGGCGCGACCGGGCCGTCCCCGTCCACATCTTCCGCCTGCCCGGCATCTATGGCCCCGGGCGCAGCGCCATCGACGCCCTGCGCGCGGGTACGGCCCGGCGCATCGACAAGCCGGGGCAGGTCTTCTGCCGCATCCATGCCGATGATATCGGCGGGGCGCTGCTGGCCTCCATGGCCCGACCGCATCCGGGCACGGCCTGCAATGTCGTGGATGACGAACCCGCGCCCGCGGCGGATGTGGTGGCCTACGCGGCCGGCCTGCTGGGCGTACCACCGCCGCCCCTGGAACCTTTCGATGCCGCGACCCTGTCGCCCATGGCTGCCAGCTTCTATGCCGACAGCCGGCGGGTGCGGAACGACAGGTTGAAACAGGATCTCGGCTACAGCCTGCGCTATCCGAGCTATCGCGAGGGGCTGGCAGCGCAGCTGGCGGCGGAGACAAATGGTATCGATCCTGTAACCGCCCGGTAAATCCCCGCGCCGGATTCCGGGGCGCTTGCTAGACTGGCGGGATGAGCGACACCATCCCTACCCCGCCCCCCGCCGCCGTGCCCGATGAGGACGCCGTTCTGTCTGCCGATCTCAGCCGGCATCGCTGGCTGGCCGGCTCGTGCCTGGCCCTGGCAGCCGGCGGCTGGGCGTTGAGCCACGCCCCTTTCCTGCCCGCCAGCATCGCCCCGGCCCTGCGCGCCGTGGCAGAGGCCGGCATGGTGGGGGGCCTGGCCGACTGGTTCGCGGTCACGGCCCTGTTCCGCCGGCCGCTGGGCCTGCCCATCCCGCACACGGCCCTGGTGCCGCGCAACCGCGACCGCATCGCCGACGGCATCGCCGCCTATATCGACCGGGAATTCCTGGAACCTTCCATGCTGGTGGAACAGGTGCGGCGCATGGACCCGGCGGCCCGCATTGCCGGCCTGCTGGCCGATCCCGCTGACCGGGACAAGCTGGTGGATCTGGTGGCAGGCATGCTGCCCGGCCTGCTGAACCGGCAGGGCGACACGCCCCTGGCCGATGCGCTGGGCCGGGCGCTGGCGGCGGGTCTGGCCCAGGCCGACCTGCGCCCCGCCCTGGCGGGTGCGCTGCGCCATTTCGTGGACAGCAGCGCGCTGGAACCGCTGTTGCAGGAGGTGGCGGACCGGCTGATCCATTTCGTCCATAACCAGCGCGGCCGGGTGGAAGCGGCCGTGGCGGGGAAATCGCGCTGGTGGATGCCGTCTTCCATCGACAAATCCATGGCCGACACCATCAACGAGGCCATCCTGGGCCATCTGTTCGACCTGCGCAGCGCCTATGCGCCGGCCGGCAAGGAGCTGCGCGACTGGCTGCGCGCCCTGCCCGACGAAATCGCGGAAGGCAGCGAGCTGGCCCAGCGGCTGCTGGAGGCATTGCGCCAGTTCGTCGGGCCGAGGGCGGCCGGGCCCTTGCTGCATGATCTTCTGGCCGGGCTGCGCGATGCCGCGCTGGCCGACCTGGAACGTCCGGACGGCCATATCCGCAGCGCCCTGCACGGTATCGCGGAATCCCTGACCGGCGCCATGCAGGAACCGCCCGTACGCGACCGGCTGAATCAGGCCGTGGAACAGGCCTTCACGGCCGCCTTGCCCCGCTGGCGCCAGGGTATCCGGGAATTCGTGGCGACCACCCTGAAGAAGCAGAATGTGGATGCCTTCACCCAGCGCCTGGAACTGCGGGTCGGGCGCGACCTGCAATTCATCCGCATCAACGGCACGCTGCTGGGCGCCGCCATCGGCGGGGTGCTTTACGCGCTGAACAGCGGGCTGGCCACCCTGCTCCAATAGGGTCCGGTCGTGCGGGCGGCGCCCTTGCCGGCAGGTTGGCAATCTGCTGACAAGGGGCTGGTTTGGTGGGGACGAAAACAGCGGCGCAAAGGCCCGCCGCCCCGGTTATGGCGCAGCGAAGACCGACAAGGTGACGCGGGCACCGACAATCAGCTTGTCCTGCACGCCCGGCAAGGCATCGGCCATCGGGGCGGCGGCTTCCATCATCATCGGCTTGGCGCGGGCGCCGGTGACCGTGATGTCACGAATGCCCTGTTCGGTGAAGTCGATGCGGCCGACACGATAGGTGCGGCCGGGGAAAGCCGCGTTCAGCCGCTTCAGTTCAGCATTCACCTGGGCATAGAGCTTGTCGCGCAGGGCGGCACGGGTCGCCTCCGTCTCCGCCAGGGTCGGGTCGAAGGCGATGTCGCCCACCCGCACCTGCAGTCCCGGCCGGCTGGCCTTCTTGGCGCGGTCGTTCAGGGAGGCCAGCTGGCTTTCCGGCAGGCGGGTCTGGAGCTGTGCCTGCCAGCGTTCCAGCCCGGCGCTGTCGCTTTGCGGAACCATGGCAATGATGCGCCATTCGGCCTTGTCGGCGATGCCGGCCACGGCCTTCAGCGTGTCGCCGCGCACCGTGCCACCATTGCCATTGCCGGCGATATCCACCACCAGGGTGACCAGGGCCGTCTCCGTCTTCACCCAATCTTCCACCGACAGCGACAGCGACACGCTGTCCGTCACGGGCGGCGGGGCGACCTGGGCCGACACCGACGGGGTGGCGGCGGCCAGGAAGGGGATAAGACAGGCAATGGCCAACGACCGGCGCATGGGAATTTCTCCATTCTTGTCAGGGGGTAGATATCCCCCCGTCTGCAATTTCATCATACCCCGCGGGCTGCGGCCGAATTGCGACAAGAATGGGGTAAGGATCAGAAATCCAGGTCGGCGTAATGCTTGGGCGGCGGCAATCCTGGCTGATGGTCGGCCAGCAGGGGCCGGAAGCTGGGCCGGCTCTTCACGCGGGCATAGAAATCCTTGGCCTCCGGATGATCGTCCCAGGGCACGTCACCCAGATAATCCACGGCGGACAATTGCGCGGCGGCTGCGATGTCGGCCCAGCTGAACTGGTCACCGGCCAGCCAGGTACGCCGTTCGGCCAGCCAGCCGATATAATCCAGATGATAATGGATATTGGCCAGACCGGCGCGGATGGACTGGGCCTGCGGCGTGCCCTGCCCGGAAAAGCGCTTGAACAGCTTCTCGCCCACCAGCAGGTCCGTCACCTCGGCCTTGAACTTCACGTCGAACCAGGCGACGACGCGGCGGACCTCCGCCCGTTGCAGCACATCGCGGCCCAGCAGCGTGTGGGCGGGATAGGCATCTTCCAGATATTCGCAGATGGCCACCTGATCGGCGATGACGGCGCCATCACCCTCCACCAGCACAGGCACCTCCCCGGCCGGGTTCAGCAACATGAACTCTTCCCGCCGCTCCCAGGGCTTTTCGATCTCCAGCGCGAAGTCGAGCCGCTTTTCCGCCAGCGCCACCCGCACCTTGCGCGAAAAGGCCGAAAGGGGGTGGTGAAAGAGTGTCCGCATCAGTTTTCCGATCCCACAGCCCAGGCCGCCGCCACGCCCCTGGCGGCCGGTCCCGGCCTGCAAAGCTGTGCCACAGGGGACCGGGGTCTGACAAGCGGGTCCGGCGGAAACAAACGACCGCAGAGGCTTGGGAACAACCGGTTTTCCGACGCTCCGCCCACGCCGGCGCGGTACCGGCACCCGCGCTGATAAAGCCCGCCACCGGAACGCGCATGGACAGTGACGGGCAAGGATGCGATAGAGCCTGTGATGGCCGGCAATGGCCCCTGTCGAGGGAAGAATGTGATGACGGATGCTGTGCGTGTACGCGCGGCCCAGCCGGGGGATCAGCAGGCATGGCTGGGGCTCTGGACAGATTACTGCGCCTTCTACAAGGCGGAGGTGCCCGCCCGCGTAACCGCCACCCTCTGGGCCCGGGTCCTGGACCCGGCCTTTCCCGTCAATGGTCTGGTGGCCGAAGGGGCAGACGGCACGTTGCTGGGTCTATGCCATTACGTTCTGCATCCCCACACCTGGTCGGCCGATCCCGTCTGCTATCTGGAAGACCTGTTCACGACGCAGACCGCGCGGGGCCGCGGGGTGGGTCGCAGCCTGATCCGGCATCTGGAGGAACTGGGCCGCACCGCCGGCTGGAACCGAGTCTTCTGGCATACGGAAGGCACGAATGCCACGGCCCGTATGCTGTATGACAAGGTCACGGGCGGTGCCGACGGTTTCGTCCGTTACACAATCCCGCTGAATAAACGGGACTGACCGCATTGGGTTACCGGCGCCTCCTCCTGCTGCTGTCATGTCTGGCCGCGCTGGCCGGATGGACGCTGCCGGCCGCATCGGAACCGGCGACACTGCATATGGGACTGGAGAGCATCGGGCTTTACGTCGATCCCCACCCCACCAGCAATCTGTCCACACGCAACCTGATGGCCCATATCTATGAAGGGCTGGTGGGGCGCCGTCCGAACCTGGACCTGGAGCCGGGGCTGGCCGTCACCTGGACCGCACAGGCCGATGGCAGCTGGCTGTTCGACCTGCGCCACGGCGTGCAGTTCCACCGGGGTGGACGGCTGGAGGCCAATGACGTTGTCTACAGCCTGTGCCGCATCCTGCGCATGCCGTCCTCTCCCCTGGCCGCCAGCGTCCGCCAGTTCTCGACCGTGGAGGCCATCGGCACGCATCGCCTGCGGATCCGGTCCCAGCTGGCGGCCATGGATGTGCCGCGTCAACTGGTCGGCATCTGGATCATGGATGCGCCGCCGGGCTGGACGGGACGGTTCAATGCCGCGGGCTGTGGTGATGACACAAGCCTGCAGCCCTTTACCGACCCTGGACAGGTCGACGGGACGGGGCCTTACCGCCTGACCCGCTTTCTGGCGGGGGAAAAGGCCCTGCTGACGCGGTTTTCCCGCTATTGGGGTCCCCCCGCGCCGTGGAGCCAGGTCGAGATCCTGGAAATCCAGGATACGACCCGGCGGAGCCGTGCCCTGGCCTTCGGCACGGTAGATGTTATCGACATGGTACCGGCGGAGAGTGCCGCCTATTTGCGGGGGCGCGACGACATCGAACTGGTGGTCGGCCCCATTTCCCGCACGTTCCAGCTGCAGCTGAACCAGCGGCCGAACCCCGATGGCAGCGCCAATCCACTGGCCGACGCAAGGGTGCGGCGGGCCCTGTCGCTGGCGATCGACCGCACGGCCGTCATCGAGCGCACGCTGACCATCGGCGCCCTGCCGACCTCACAGCTGATGCCAGCCGGGATGGAGGGCTATCAGCCGGATCTGATCGATAATCCGTTCGATCCCGATCTGGCCCGGCGCCACCTGCGCGAGGCCGGATACGCCGATGGCTTCGACACAACCATCCTGGTGCAGGATTACGCGGCACGCTTCGCCCAGGCCATCGCCCGGTATCTGCAACAGGTCGGGGTGAGAGCCAGCGTCGTCACGATGCCGGAAAGCCAGCTGGTGCAGCGGATCAGCACCGGTGATTTCCAGCTTTATGTCGGGTCCATCAATCTGTTCGCCGGCAACTTCGTCACGCTGACCCGGAACCTGCTGGCCGGCGGCAAGTCCCCGACCGGCCCAGGCAGCTATAATCGCGGCGCCTTCAGCAATGCCCAGGCTGACGAACTGATCGCGCAGCTTCAGCAGCAGGCCCCCGACGCAGCCGAACGCAGCGTCCTGATCCGACGCCTGGCACTGCTGGCCAACCAGGAAGTGGCCTTGATCCCCCTGGCCCATGCCGGTCGGATGTGGGCAATCCGTCAGGGCCTGCACTTTGGCGGGCGGGTGGATGGCCTGACACTGGCGATGGAGATATTCCCCGACAGCAAATAACGTTAGGTCCCTGTAGCCACCCGACAATTCCCTCATAACGGGTAGTGACAGCCGGTAATATCACATGTTAGCAGTATTCGCGTTCCGAATTTCCGAAGCGATCAAGGGAGCAAGTGGCCATGGCGGAATACACCATCGCCCCACCCGTCCCTGAGGATGAGGCGGACTGGCGTCGCCATTGGGCCCGGTACCTGACCCGCTACGACGTGAATGTCGCGCCGCTGACCACGGATATCGTCTGGGCCCGGATGCTGGATCCGGCCTCCACCATGCGCGGGCTGATTGCCCGCAATGCCGAAGGGCAGGGGGTTGGTTTCTGCCACCTGATCCTTCACGCCAATACCTGGTCGCTGCAGCCCTTCTGCTATCTGGAAGATATGTTCATCGCGCCGGAATATCGGCGCCGCGGCATCGGCATGGCCATGCTGAACCGAATTTTCGACATGGCCCGGGAAAATGGCTGGTCGCGTGTCTATTGGACAACATGGCAGAACAATACTGCTGCCCGTGCCCTTTACGACAAGGTCATCGGCGCACCTGATTCGCTTGTCCGCTACACGATGAAAATATCGGGCTGAGTTTCATTCACCCTGCCATCCCAGTGATTGCGCGAAAGTTGGCTTGCGATCGTTCCGGGCCGGCGCATGGTTTTGTTAAATAGCGCTAACCATGTTAGGGTCGCCGCATCCGGGGAGCCGGGGGGCTGCCAGGATGGAGATGCAGGTTTCACGAAGGCCGGTGCCGGTTTCGCGTATTGACAGGTGCAATCCGCGGCCCCTTTCCAAAAATCCAATCCGCTCCATCCTGATGCCCCGACCGGCGCGCCCGCCATTCCGGGGGATGCCTGCGATGGCCAAGGCGCCGGATGGAATATTGGACGGGATATGATGGACGATAAACGGGACCTGCTGAATTCGCTGAAGATCGACCGCACGGCGATGACGGAAGTGTCACCACCGCGCCCTGCCCGACTGTGGACGGTAAGCCTGCTGGCACTGGTCGGCGTCGGTGCCGTCGTCACCGTGATCGTCACGCAGTTCATGGCACCTCCGGCCCCGCCGCCCGCCACGTCGGCCACCGCCGGCAATACCGGCCCGGCCGGGACCGGCATGCCGGCGGTGGCGGCCCCGCGCCCCGCAGGCGGTCTGGTCGCGTCGGGCTATGTCGTTGCCCGCCGCACCGCCACCGTATCGGCTGAGCTGACGGGCCGGGTGCAGGATGTGCTGGTGGATGAAGGCATGGTGGTAACCAAGGGCCAGGAACTGGCCCGGCTTGATTCCACACTCGCCAGCATCGATCTGGATCTGGCCAAGGCCCGCGTCGCCTCCGCCCAGGCCCATATCGAGGGCCTGGGCGCCGACCTGAAGGATGCCGAACGGGTGCTGCAGCGCACCTCCTCCCTGTCCAAGGCCGCCAACGCGTCGGAAGCGGAATTGACCCGCGCCCAGGCGCGCGCCGAAACCCTGCGCGCCCAGATCAAGGGCGCCAGGGCCGACGTGGAGATCGCCCGGATCTCCGTCGACCGGCAGACGGAGACGGTGGACCGCCATATCATCCGCGCGCCCTTCGATGGCGTCGTCATCGACAAGAATGCCCAGCCGGGGGAGATCATCTCCCCCATGTCGTCCGGCGGCTTCACCCGTACCGGCGTCTGTACCCTGGTCGACATGGCCAGCCTGGAGATCGAAGTGGATGTGAATGAGGCCAATATCGGCCGCGTCCGCGCCGGGCAGAAGGTGGAGGCCGTCCTGGACGCCTATCCCGACTGGAAAATCGCGGCCAGCGTCATCGCCGTGGTGCCGCGCGCCAACCGGGACAAGGCCACGATCAAGGTCCGCATCGCCCTGGCCGAGCGCGACGGCCGCGTCTTGCCCGACATGGGGGCCAAGGTCACCTTCCTGGACGCCAAGCCCGCCGGCTGATCAGGCCCGCGGCAATACCGAACAGCGATCCCGGCCCGGGAATGGCCGGCAATTGGGGGAACAGCAGCCATGACCGCACTGATCACCATCAAGAAAGCCGCCAAACGCTTCGTGAAGGGGCGTGAGACGATCACGATCTTCGACCATCTCGACATGCAGATCGAGACGGGGGACTTCATCGCCATCATGGGGCCCAGCGGGTCGGGCAAGACCACCTTGCTGAACCTGCTGGGCGGCATCGACCGGCCCACGGCGGGCGAACTGAGCTTTGCCGGGCAGCGGCTGGACAAGATGAGCGAGGGGCAATTGTCGGCCTGGCGGGCCGCCAATGTCGGCTTCATCTTCCAGTTCTACAACCTGATGCCCATGCTGAACGCGGCCCGCAATGTCGAACTGCCGCTGCTGCTGACCCGGCTGGGGGCCGGCGACCGGCGCAAACGGGTGGAAGCGGCGCTGAAGATCGTCGGCCTGGCCGACCGCGCACGGCACTTCCCCAGCGAAATGTCGGGCGGTCAGCAGCAACGCGTGGCCATCGCCCGCGCCATCGTCGCCGACCCCGCCATGCTGCTCTGCGACGAGCCGACGGGCGACCTGGACCGCAAGACCGCGGACGAAATCCTGTCGATGCTGCAATTGCTGAACCGCGAGTTGGGCAAGACCATCATCATGGTCACCCACGATCCGGAAGCCGCCCGTTACGCCAACCGCGTCCTGCATCTGGACAAGGGCCGGTTCGTGGAACAGGAGGTGGCGGCATGACCGACTTCTCCCTGATCCTGGCGAACCTGTTCTCCAAGAAGCTGCGGGCCATCCTGATGATCGTGGCGATCTTTTTCGCCTTCCTGATCTTCGGTGTGCTGGCCGGCATCCAGAACGGCTTCGACAATATCGGCGGCTCTGCCGGGGAAAACCGGCTGGTCACCGTCAACAAGATCAATTTCACCCAGCCCATGCCACTGGCCTATATCAGCCGCATCCGCGGGGTGGAGGGGGTGGTGCGCGCCAGCCACGCCAACTGGTTCGGCGGCTATTACCAGGATCCCAAGAACCTGGTGATGACCTTCGCCATCGATGCGGAATCCTATCTGGACGTCTATGCCAGCGACATCAGGCTGCCGGCGGAACAACGCGCCGCCTTCCTGGCCGACCGCACGGGCCTGCTGGTCGGGCGCAAGTTCGCGGAAAAGAACGGCTGGAAGGTCGGCGACCGCATCCCGTTGAATTCCAACATCTACACCAACAAGAACACGGGCAAGCAGTCCTGGGAATTCACCATTGCCGGCATCATGGAACCGGCACGGGAGGAGGCGAATACCGACTTCGCCCTGTTCCATTATGAATATTTCAGCGAGTCCGTGACCTTTGGCCAGAACACCATCGGCTATGTCATCCTGGAAACGGCGGACAAATCGCTGAACATGAAGATCGCCAAGACCATCGATGAGATGTTCGCCAATTCCCCGGCGGAGACGTCCACCGACACGGAAAAGGCCTTCAGCCAGGCCTTCGCGGCCCAGTTGGGCAATATCAGCCTGATCATCACCATGGTGGTGGGAGCCGCCTTCGTCACCATCCTGATGATCGTCGGCAACACCATGGTCATGGCGGTGCGCGAGCGCACGCGGGAGATCGGCGTGATGAAGACGCTGGGGTTCCCGTCAGGCCGCATCTTCAAGCTGGTGCTGGGGGAATCGGTCATGCTGTCGGCGCTGGGCGCCCTGCCTGCCCTGGGGCTGGCTGCCGTGCTGCTTTCCGTCCTGAAGAAATCCATCGGCATACCAGGACTGGAACTGAGCCTGCCCTATCTGCTGCTGGGCATCGCCATCATGCTGGGGCTGGGCCTGGTCACCGGTCTGGTACCGGCCTGGAACGCATTGCGGCTCAACATCGTCACCGCCCTGGGGCGGCAGTGAGAGGGGGGATCACGCCATGCGCATCCTGAACCAGATCGTCGCCGTCACCACCATCAACCTGAAAAGCCTGCCACAGCGGCTGCTGCCATCCCTGTCCACCATCGTGGCCGTGGCCCTGGTCGTGGGCGTGCTGCTGTCCTTCCTGGCCATGGCGGCCGGGTTCCAGCGGACCATCAGCGGGTCGGGCTCCGACAATATCGCCATCCTGCTGCGCGACGGTTCGCAGCAGGAGATCAACTCCGTGCTCATGCTGGATCAGGTACGCCTGATCGGCGAGGCACCGGGCATCGTGCGCAAGCCCGACGGCAATCCGCTGCTGTCCGCCGAGCTCTATGTCATCGTCGACGGCATCAAGCGGTCGACGGGGCTGAAGGCCAACCTGCCCATGCGCGGCATCGGTGCCGACGGGCCGGGCCTGCGCGACGGGCTGGTCATCACCCAGGGCCGCATGTTTGCCCCCGGCAGCAACGAGATCGTGGTGGGCGAAGGCCTGACACGCGAATTCGCCGGGTTCGAACTGGGCAAGGAGGTGAAGCTGGGCACGGCCACCTGGACGGTCGTCGGCACCTTCTCCATGCATGGCGCCGTGTTCGAAAGCGAGCTGTGGGGCGATGTGACGGTGGTGCAGAGCATGTTCCGCCGTGGCAACAGCTTCCAGACCGTGCGCGTGCGGCTGGAGAACAAGGACGCGATCGACGCCCTGCGCACCTATGTGGAGAACGAGCCGCGCCTGAAACTGTCCGTCGCGTCGGAA
Source organism: Hydrogenophaga intermedia (assembly GCA_943371025.1). Classification (GTDB taxonomy): domain Bacteria; phylum Pseudomonadota; class Alphaproteobacteria; order Azospirillales; family Azospirillaceae; genus Niveispirillum. The sequence continues at coordinate 5,666 of CALRTC020000018.1, read as the reverse complement.
AAGGGCTTCTTCGCCGGCCAGTCGTCGAACACGATCAAGCTGATCCGGAATGCCGGCTGGCCTTTGGCCATTGCCATGGCGCTGGGCGCTCTGGCCGGGGCGCTCAACACCATGTACAGCTCCGTCGCGTCCCGCTCGCGGGAGATTGCCACCCTGCGCTGCCTGGGCTTCGGCGGCTTCCCTTCCTTCATCGCCACCCTGCTGGAAAGCCTGGTCCTGTCGATGATCGGCGGCCTGTTCGGTGCCGTCATCACCTATCTGCTGTTCGACGGGTTCAGCACCTCGACCCTGGGCGAAGGTTTCACCCAGATCGTGTTCAGCTTCAGCCTGACGCCGGCCCTGGTGATGCAGGGCATCATCCTGGCCCTGCTGGTCGGGTTGATCGGGGGCTTCTTCCCGGCCTTGCGGGCCGCCCGACTGCCCATTGCCGCAGCCTTCAGTCAGGCCTGAGGTCGCCTGATCGGGTCTGACCATGCCCCGCCGGTCGTGTCCGGGCCGCCACTGGCGGGGCATATGCTTTTGCTTAGCTGTTAATCATCGTAAAGGATCGATAAACACATCATTGCGTTGCCTCTTTTCCGCCGGGGCATGGGGACCGGGGCTCTATCATGGAATTGTTCACGGCCATTCTTTCCGGGGGTGGCATCACTCTGACATTGTTTGTCTTCTATCTGGCCTCCGACCGCCTGATCGAAAATTACGTGGCAGTGCCCGCGCGGGCCGTACTGCGCGATGTGCTGACGGTCCTGCTGACCATCGGCGCCATGTCCTACCATATCGATGGACCCGCCATGGCCGCGCTGGATCTGCGCGGTGCGGCAATAGGCCTGACCGTCCTGTTCGGGGGCGCCCGCTACGGCCTGCTGACCGCCGTGACGGCCATCCTGATGCGCCTGGCATCCGGCGACACCGTCCCCACGGCCGATATGGCCAACATCGCCTGCAATCTTCTGGCAGCCATAGCCATATCCCGGTGGATTGTGCCGGGCCTGCCCCAGGGCTTCTGGCCGCTTTTCATCATGGGCACGGTCACAGGCACGGTGACAGCGGGGGAAATGCTGTTCGTCGCCCCCGGCGTGACCGGTTTTAATCTGCTTACCACCCTGGGCCCGACGATCTTTGCCGTGCAGTTGAGCGCCACCTTGCTGTTCGGCTGGCTGATGGCCCTGCAGCTGGACCGGCAGATCGGCCAGCAGGCCCGTGCCGTTGTGGAACTGGAACGTCTGGCGCTGGAGCACGGCCTGGCCACCAGCCCGGTCGAATTCATCGTGAAGATCGGGGCCGACGGCTCGATCCTGGATGCCAGCGAGGCCTATGCCCGCCGCGCGGGCTACAGCCTTCAGGCGATCAAGTCATTGCATCTCTGGGACCTGAAGCCGGACCCGTCGCCCACGCACTGGCTGACCCAGGCGGCCGGGATCAAGGCGGTGGGCCACATGATCTATGAAACCGATCACCGGACAGCCAGCGGCGAAATCTGGCCGGTGGAGGTGAATGCTGTTTATGACGCGTCGGGTGACTATATCATCGCCTTCATGCGCGACATCACGGAGCGTCGACGGGCGGAACAGGAACTGTCAGCGAAGAACGCGGCCCTGACCCGGGCCCTGGAACAGACCATCGATGTTCTTGCCGCCGCCTTGAACTCACGCGATCCCATGGCGCGGTCCCATGCCCGGCATGTGCGCGACCTGTCGATGCGGCTGGGCCGTCTGCTGGGCCTGGGATCGGAACGGTTGCGGGGTTTGTGGCTGGGGGCGACTGTCCAGAATGTCGGGCAGATCCAGACCCCCGCCGAAATCCTGAACCGTCCCCGGGCCCTGACCAGCGAGGAGTTCGAACTGGTGAAACTGCATCCCGAGGCGGGCTTCGAAATCCTGCGCGATGTCCAGCTGCCGTGGGCCGTGGCCGATATCGTCCGCCAGCATCATGAAAATGTGGATGGCAGCGGCTATCCCCAGGGACTGACGGGAGAGGACATCCTGCTGGAGGCCCGGATCCTGCGGGTCGCCGATAGTCTGGTGGCCATGCTGTCCCACCGCCCCTTCCGTCGGGCCCATGACCAGGCCTATGCGGTGGGCGAGCTGCGCCGGCTGTCCGGTACCTGTTACGACGCCACCGTCGTGCAGGCCTGCGTCGGGCTGATAGAGCAGGAAGGCTACCCCGAATTCATTCCCATGGATGGCGGCCGATGAGCGACAAGCCCCTTTCCGGCGTTGACGGTCTTCCAGACCATGTGCTGCTGAGCGCCGTCCTGAATGACATTCCCCAGCGCATCATCATCAAGGACCTCAATTCCGTCTATCTCGCCTGCAACCAGGCCGTGGCGCGGGACCTGGGGCTGCCGATCGACGCCATCGTCGGCAAACGGGACGAGGACCTGTACCCCGCTCATCTGGCCAGCCGCTATCGTGCCGACGACATCCGCGTCATGGCCGAAGGGCTGGACGTGATGTTCGAGGAACCCTATGTGCGGGAGGGTAAGCCTGCCTGGCTGCGCACCAGCAAACGGCCGCTGCGCGACCAGGAAGGCAACACCGTCGGCGTCGTCGTCAGTTTCGACGACATCACGGCGGAACGTGACGTGACCGAAAGGCTGCGCCGCCGGGAATGGACATTGGCGGCCCTGCATCGCGCCAGCGGTGCCGTGGTCCAGGCCGGCACGGAGGAAGAACTGCTCCAGACGGTGTGCGAGGCCGTGACCATGGGGAATGAATATCCCCTATGCTGGATCGGCTGGTGCGAATTTGACGCGGAGCGGACCTTGCGCGTCGTGGCCAGTGCCGGCTCTGCCAAGGCATATACGGATGGGCTGCGCGTCTCCTGGGCGCCCGGCCCCCTGGGCGATGGTCCGGCAGGCCGGGCCGCGCGGGAACGCCATCCGGTGGTCAACAACCATGCCTCGACCGATCCGCGTTTCATGCCCTGGCGGACGCGGGCGGATTGTTACGGCATCGCTTCGTCACTGGGCATGCCCCTGATCCTGGATGAGCAAGCCGTCGGCGTGATGAGCATCTATAGCGCCACGGCCGACGCCTTCGGGCAGGAAGAGGTGGACCTGTTCCAGGAATTCGCCGCCACGCTGATGTTTGGTGTGAAGTCCCGGCGGACGGCCAAGGCCAACCAGCTCTATCTTCGACAGCAGGCCGCACAGGAAGCCTCCCTGCGGCAGGCGCTGGAAGATGCGCTGGGGGCCATTGCCGGCGTCCTTGAACAGCGCGACCCCTATACCGCCGGCCATCAGAAGCATGTCAGCATGCTGGCCGTGGCCATCGGGCGGGAAATGGGCCTGGATGCGGAGCGTCTGCATGCGCTGGGTCTGGCGGCGGCGGTACATGATCTCGGCAAGATCGAAGTGCCCGCAGAAATCCTGACCAAGCCGGCCCGGCTCAACAAGGCGGAATTCGCGCTGATCAAGCGGCATCCGGAAGTGGGCTACCAGTTGCTGAGCAAGGTGCCATTCCCCTGGCCCATCGCCGAGATTGCCCGGCAACACCATGAATATCTGGACGGGTCGGGCTATCCCCACGGTCTGAAAGGATCGGAGATCCTGTTGGAGGCCCGTATCCTGACCGTGGCCGACATCGTCGAGTCCATCTCTTCCGATCGCCCTTACCGCCCCGCAATGGGATTGGATGAGGCCTTGGCAGAGATCCGCCGCCTTAGCGGCAGCAAACTCGACCCCCAGGCCGTGGACGCCTGCTGTCGTGTGGTCGAGAAGAACGGCTTCACCCCCAACCTCATGCAGCCCGGACGTCGTGCCGCCGGCTGAAATCAAGGCCCCTTGATTGGAGGCACCGATGCGGCCGGCCGAATCGGTTCCGCCGAGCCGTCTGTCTCCGGCCGGCTGCCGGCTATAGCCGCGGCCCCTTGTCTTCCTTCAGTTCCCGCATGACGATGCAGGTGGAGATATCCCGCACGCTGGGCAGTTGCAGGATGGTGTCCATGGTCAGGTGGCTGAGATCATCCATGTCGCGTACATGTACATGCAGGATGACATCATGGGCGCCCGTGATGGCGGCGCCACCGGCGATGCGCGGGTCGCGCCCGACCAGATTCTGAAAGGCCTGGGTCTGCGTCTCCACCCGTTGATCCAGATTGACCAGGACGAAGGCCGACACCGCATAGCCCAGCTTTTCCGGTCGCACCACGGCGCGGTAACCCGCAATCACACCATCCTCTTCCAGTGCGCGGGTGCGGCGCAGGCAGGAGGATTCGGACATGGTCACCCGTTTCGACAGATCGACATTCGACACGCGTCCGTCCTTCAGCAGTTCCTGAAGGATTTTGCGCCCCTCCGCATCGATCATCGGCTCTCTCCATCACGATTCAGCCTATTTCTGACTAATTGTGTTACAGAATACGTCTTTCTGTCTGCAATCGGGTGACTTCCCCCGCAGGTCCGACGATATCCTTCAGAGCAGTCAATGACATCGGAAATGCGGGAGGGCCCGGATGGAGCTGGAAGACTTGGCGCGCGATCCCTATCCCTTCTATGCGGCCTGCCGGGAACAGGCGCCTTTGGTCTGGGTCCCGGGGCTCGGCATGTGGATGGCCACCCGGTATGAGGATGTGCGGGACATCATCATGGACACGGCGCGTTTCACCACCGTTTCTGACCATTCCATCATCCAGCGCACCTTCGGCACACAGATGCTGACATCCGAAGGTGCCGATCAGCGCCGCTATCGCCGTGCCCTGCAACCCATCTTCATGCCGCCCAATATTCGTCAGCGTCTGGAAACGGAAATCGACGCCGCGACGGTGGCGCTGATCGCCGGCTTCGCCGCCGCGGGCCGTGTGGAACTGCGCAGTGCCCTGGCCAGCCGGCTGCCCATCCAGACCATCCTGCTGTGCTTTGGTCTTGATATCGCCGCCGAGCCGCGCCTACGCGCCTGGTACGACAGTTTCGAGGCGGCGCTGGCCAACTTCGGCCGCGATCCGGATATCGAGGCGCGGGCACAGGGCGACGTGACCGAATTGCACGATTATCTGGCCAGGGAGATGGCGGCGGCCCGGGCCGGGACCGGGTCCTCTGTCCTGGCCGAGATTCTGTCCAGCGAGGCTGCACGCGCGCTGGACGATGAGGAGATAAGGCGGAACCTGTCCATCATCTTCTTCGGTGGCATTTCGACGGTCGAAGCGCTGATCCTGAACAGCCTGTGGGCCCTGTCGCAGCACCCCTTGATCTTTGACCATGTACGCGCCGATCCGGGCCTGATCCCCCGCGTCCTGGACGAAACCATGCGCTGGTTGGGGCCGGTACAGTCAGCCACGCGTCATGTCGTCACGGATACGATCTATAAGGGCATCGCCCTGCCGGAAGGGGCGATCGTCAATTGCATGCTGGCGGCGGCCAATCATGACCCGTCGGTCTTCCCTGAGCCGGCTTGTTTCAATATCAACCGGCGGAATCCTTCGGCGCATCTGGGTTTCGCCACGGGGGCACACCTGTGCCTGGGTTTCCGGCTGGCGCAGGCAGAGGCGCGCATCGCGCTGGCCCGCTTGCTGGAGATGTGTAAGCATCCGGTGTAGGCCCAATCAGGTTTTTGCCTTCCAGTTCCATGGCAGGAGTTCTGCGATTGCCTTTGCGGGATGGTCGTGGATGCGGGCGAGGGTGTCGGCGATCCATGCTTGGGGATCGACGTCGTTGAGCTTTGCGGTTT
>CALRTC020000017.1:0-127080 GCA_943371025.1 Hydrogenophaga intermedia | reverse complement strand
ACCCGGACGGGTTCTATGCCGAGCTGCTGGCGGTTCACGACGGGCGGGACGGGACCGACAGCGACGCCCTGAACGCCCGCCTGATCCTGATCCTGGCCAACCATATCGGCGACCGCCGCGTGCTGCGCCAGGCGCTGGCGGCGGCGGCGGGGTAGGGGAAGGGGGGTGGCACACTCCCTCCCGACGTCCGCCCGCTGTTGCTGGTGTCTGTCAGGTTCTGACTGAAACGATCCACTCCCGTCATCCCGGCGAAAGCCGGGACCCAGGGGCCAAAAGCCCTACCTTTCAGCCATCCTTTATCCACGCGGCTTCGAGAGTTGATCCTGTGGCCCCTGGGTCCCGGCTTTCGCCGGGATGACGGGAGAAGTGGCTTCAACCTGCATCGGACGGACCCTGTCCCCCCAACCCTCAGCCGAACGGGAAGTTCGGCTTGCGCTTGTCGCGGAAGGCGTCGCGGCCCTCGATGAAGTCGGGGCCTTCGATGGCGTCCAGGAATTCGGCCACGGTGACCGCATCATCCTTGATCTGGCCGGCCAGGACGCGGTTGATCATGCGCTTGGTGGCGCGGGCGGAATATTGGCTGGCGGCGGTCACCTGGGCGGCATAGTCCAGTACCGCCGCCTCAACCGCATCGGGTGCTTCCACCTTGTTGACCAGCCCCATGGAAAGCGCCTCGGCAGCCCCCAGCAAGCGGCCGGTGAACAGCAGGTCCTTGGCATGGCTGGGGCCGACCGTCTGCACCAGCCGCTTGGTATCGCCCAGCGGATAGACCAGGCCCAGCTTGCCCGGCGTGATGCCCATGCGCGCGTCCGACGCGGCAAAGCGCAGGTCGCAGGCCAGCGCCAGACCCAGCCCGCCGCCCACGCACGCCCCCTGGATCAGGGCGATGGTCGGCTTGGCGAAATCGGCCAGCCCGTCCATGGCCCCGGCAATATCGCCAGCATAGGCGGCCGTGCTCTCGCGCGTTTCATAGGCCGCTTCGAATTCGGAAATGTCGGCCCCGGCGGCAAAGGTGCCGCCTTCACCCTGCACGACCAGCACGCGGATGGCGGGATCGGCGGCGGCCTCGGCCAGACGTTGCGGCACCAGCCGCCACATTTCCTGCGACAGGGCATTGCGCTTGGCCGGCTGGTTCAGGATCAGGCGGCCGATGCCGGCGCCGTCACGGCGCAGGATGACTTTGTCGGACATGGGTCTCTCGGATTCTATTGAATTGGAATCGACTTGGGTCTCACAGCCGTCACCCCGGCCTGCGCCCATAGGCGCCAAGTCAGCGCCTTATCAACCCAACCTCACCCTTCCGCCCGCCATTGGCTGCTGCCCTTGCGGCTGGAGCGCATATGGTATTTGAAGCGGTCGGGGCGGTAATGGGCGTAGATCAGCTGCACGGCGCGGCCGGCCTTGTCGCGCATCACCCGTTCCACCCGCAGCAGCGGCGCGCCCGGCGCCATTTCCAGGGCGGCGGCGATGGGCGGATCGGCGGCCACGGCGGTGATCCACTGTTCCGCCTCATAAGGCGTGGCGCCGGCCCGTTCCAGCAGGACCAGCATGGGCACCGTCTCCATATCCGCGCGGCTGATGCGGGCGGCGATGTCGCCGGGCATATACTGGATCAGATAGCTGAACGGCTCCCCCGTCAGCTTGCGCAGGCGCACGCCACGCTGCACCTCTGCCCCCGGTTCCAGATCCAGCAGGGCGGCCACGGCGGGCGGGGCCGGCATGTCGGACAGTTCCAGCACCTGCACCTGCGTTTCCAGGCCCAGGGTCTTCAGGCTGTCGATCAGATTGTCGAAACTGCCATGGACCTGGGGCAGGGTGGCCGACGCCGTCACCACCGTGCCGCGCCCGCGATGCCGGCTGACCAGATCATGGGCCGCCAGCTCGTTCAGGGCGCGTTTCACGGTGATGCGCGACACGTCGAACAGCTTGGCCAGTTCCTGTTCGCCCGGCATCACGGAATTGGCCGGAAACTCCCCGCTGCGGATCTTCTCCCGCAGCACCAGATAGATCTGGTGATAAAGCGGGGTGGGGGCGGCATGGTCCAACTGGTCCGGGCTCAGTCCTGCGGTCTGGGTGGGCTGGTCCATGAATGTCCGTCCGGGGTTTCGAGGGGTAGCGCTGGCTAACGCTTTATCAACATGTTGGGGCGTGTGCACAAGGTTGACGTTGGGGGGGCATCGGACCGCATGAGGGGCAACCGCCTTTTTCCCGTCACCCCGGCGAAAGCCGGGGCCCAGCGTGAGGCGCGGTCAGCGCCGACATGATTCTTATCGCGGCAGACGCCGCTCTACGCTGGGTCCCGGCTTTCGCCGGGATGACAGGAGAGAGGGATAACGTCAGACCCCGCTCAAACCGACAGCGCCCCCACCATATCCTTGGGCGTCAGCGCCACCACCCCCGGCCGGTCCAGTACGCCCTTCAGGCTGTCGCCCAGCGCCTTGACGCGATAGGGCAGGCCGCTGACATAGGGTCGCACCGTCAGGGTCAGGATGCGCGGGCTGAACAGGCGCGCGGCTTCGGCCGACAGCCAATCGGCGGCGTCCGACACCTGGGCCACCCATTCATGTTCCGGCCGTCCATAGGTGACCAGGATCTGCCAGTCATCCAGCTCGTTCGACAAGGGCAGGGCGGCCAGTTCGCCGGCATCGGTCTGGAACCGCGTGGGCAGATCGTCATGGGCCCAGTCGGCAAACCAGGTGATACCATTGGCGGCCAGCCGCGCCGGGGTGGCGAAGCCTTCGGCGCGCGCCGGGCTGATCCAGCCATCGGGCCGGTGGCCGGTGGCGGCCTGGATGGCGTCCAGCGTGCGGGTGATGTAGCCCGTCTCCACCTCTTCGCTTAACCCCGAATGGTGCAGGCTGTCCGTGTCCCAGCCATGGGCGCAGAGATCATGCCCGTCGCCCAGCACATCCTTGACCAGCCCCGGATAACGCTCGGCCACCGCCCCCTGCACGGCGAAGGTGACGCGCAGGCCCAGCTTGCCGAACAGTTTCAGCAGGCGATAGGCGCCGACGCGGTTGCCATAATCGCGGGTGGTGTAATGGCGCAGGTCCGGATAGGGCGTCTGCATGGCGCCTGGCGCCTTGAAGGGCTGGCCGGACGGGTTCAGGGGGAAGAATTCCAGCGGCACCACCACCCACAGGCCCAGTGACGCCCCGCCCGGCAGGGCGATGGGTGCCCGATCGCGCACGGGCGAGGCCGGATAATGCCCATGGTCGGGGCCGGCATGGCGCCTGGCGTAGGTGAAATAGCTGTCGGGAAGGCTGGTCATCACAGGGCCCCCTGCGTGCCGGGGTTGAAGCCGGTGCCGGGCCGCGCATTGCCGCGGCGGGCAATGTCGGCCAGGCTCTGTTCATAATGGTTGGTCCGGTAGAACTCGGCGATTTCCTTGGCCGTCGTCACCCAGACATCGTCGCGATGGCTGGTGATATAGCGCAGCGCCTCCCGGAACGGCCCGATACGGTGGGGATGGCCCACCAGATAGGCGTGCAGCGGAATGCACATGACCGTGCCCGTCTCCGCCCCTTCCTCCAGCAGCTGGTCGAAATGACGCATCAGCGCGTCGGCATAGGCGCGCGGGCTCTGGTTATAGACGCCATAGGTGATGACGTCGTTGACCTCCAGGCTGTAGGGCATGGAGATCAGGCGGTTATCGCCCTTCACCTTCAGCGGCTGCGGCTGGTCATCCTGGAACAGGTCGCAAGAATACCAGAACTCATATTCGGCCAAGAGGTCGAGTGTGCGTTCGGTATGGGTCAGGGCCGGGGCCAGATATCCCCGGATGCGCTGACCGGTGGCGTCCATGACGGATTTGATGCTGTCTTCCAGCACGGCGCGTTCCTGCGCCTCTGTCATGTTATAGGAATAGCGCGTGTTATAGATGCCGTGGCTGAAGAATTCCCAGTCGCGGTCGACGCAGGCGCGGATGATTTCCGGGTGATGGTCCAGCATGGCGACCGACAGGCTGATGCTGCCGCGCACATTGAACTCGTCCATCACCTCCATCAGCCGCCAATGGCCGACGCGGTTGCCCCAGTCGCGCGCCGAATAGGGCACGATATCGGGATGCGGCCGGCCCCAGGGCTTGCGCGACGGGTTCACCGGCGGGTCGATCTCGTAATATTCGATATTGGGGGCGACCCAGAAGGCCAGCTTCTTGTTGCCCGGCCAGGTGATCTTCGGCCGGTCGCGATAGGGCCAGAAATCATAAAGGTTGGGATGGCGGTGCATGGTGGGTTCCTGGTTCGGGGGACCGGGGGATATGCCTTAATTCTTGTCATCAATTCCCGTCATCCCTTCTCTCCCGTCATCCCGGCGAAAGCCGGGACCCAGGGGCCACAGGATCAACCGCCGACGCCGCGTCGATGGAAGCTGCCGATAGGTTGGGCGTTTGGCCCCTGGGTCCCGGCTTTCGCCGGGATGACGGAAATTGATGACGACAGAGTGTGAATGACGGGGTGGGGAGCCCCCCTCACCCCAGCGACGCCAGATGCGCCTCAACCTCTGCTACGCCGACCACGTCGGCATATTTCAGCAACAGGTCGGTCAGGTTGGCGAAGTGGTAGCTTTCATGCTTGTCGGCCACGCATTCCTCCGGGACGATGGTGCGATAGCCGCGGGACAGGCTGTCCACCGCCGTGGCGCGCACACAGCCGGACGTGCTGCCGCCCGTCACCACCACCGTGTCGATCTTGTGCCAGATCAGATAGGATTGCAGCGGCGACTCATGGAAGGCCGACGGCATGCGCTTGTCATAGACAAGGTCGACGGCCGCATCGATCTCCACCCGCGGGTCGAAGGCGTGACGCTCGCTGCCCAGCTTGATGTTCTGCAGGCTGTCGGGCGTGTTGGTGCGGGTACCCCAGACGCCGGCATCGCCGCCATCCGCCTTATAGGCCACGCGGGTCCAGATCACGGGCATGCCAAGGCGCCGGGCGGCGGCGCTGATCCGGTTCACATGCGCGATCTGGTCGGGATCGGTGACATAGGCCGATTTCGGGAACAGGTCGGGTCGCGTATAGGCCTGCTGGAAATCCACATTGACGATGGCCAGGCGCTGGCCGAAGCCGAACTTCGCCCGCGCCGGATTGGCCTTCACCTGTTCATAAAGCTGGCGGGCCGTCTTTTCTTCCCGCACCATCGTCGGCTCGAACCGCATGTCACCGGCCTCACTATTGTCGAATGATATATGTTTATACCATTTAAGCACCGGTGGCCCGGTGCGGCAACGGGTAAAATGCGGCACCTTCGGTCGCAGGTCACGCCGCCCCTGTCGGTCTGACCAACTGGAGGACAGGCGACCCGGCCGGGCTTGCAAGGCTTTGATCGAAACTTTCACCCTGACGCCGGTTTCCGATTGCGGGGCACCGTTTTGGCCTGCAATAATGATCTATCATTATACCATTTGCACCGGGAGCGCACATGTCGGCGGATCGGTCGGAATTCAAGCAGGGATGGAAGGTGGTCGCAGCCGCCGCCCTGGGCATTGGTCTGGGCCTGTCGCCCATTCCCTTCTATACGACCGGCGTGTTCGTGGCGCCGCTCACGCAGGAATTCGGCTGGGCTGTCGATCAGATCATGCTGGCCTTCATGATCATGACCCTGGCCGCCATGGTCATGGGTCCGATGGCGGGGCTGGCGGCGGACCGGTTCGGCGTGCGCCCCGTGGTGCTGGTTTCCGTCATCCTGTTCGGCCTGGCCATGGGCTGTTTCGCCCTGTCCAACGGGTCGCTGACCCTGTTCTATGCCAACTGGGTACTGGTCTCGCTGGTTGGCTCTGGCACCCTGCCCGTGACCTGGACGCGGGCGGTGGCCAACTGGTTCCATGCCAATCGTGGTCTGGCTCTGGGCCTGTCCCTGCTGGGCACGGGCCTGTTCGGGGCCAGCGCCAAGCTGTACGCCAATTTCCTGATCGCGGAGGTGGGCTGGCGGTGGGCCTATATCGGTGTGGCGGCCCTGCCGCTGCTGCTGACCTTTCCGGCCGCCTATTTCCTGTTCCGCGATACCGACGATGTGAAGGCCGTGGGCGCGCCGGCCAAGCGGTCCCATAGCGGGTACAGCCTGGGCGGGGCCATGCGCAATTACCGGTTCTGGGTGCTGGCGCTGGCCTTCCTGCCCATCGCCTTTGCCGTGGGCGGGCCCATCCCGAACCTGGAAAAGATCCTGGGCAGCAAGGGGCTGGGCTCCGACACGGCCGTGCATATTGCCAGCCTGATCGGCCCGTCGGTCATTGCCGGGCGCCTGATCGGCGGCTGGTTGATTGACCGGTTCTGGGCGCCGGCCGTGGCCTTCGTGCTGCTGGCCCTGCCGGCGGCGGCCTGTCTGCTGCTGACGGGCGACGGGGTGACGGGGCCGATGGCCACCGTGGCCGTGCTGATGATCGGGTTCGCGGCCGGTGTCGAGTACGACATCCTGGCCTTCATGGTCAGCCGCTATTTCGGCATGCGCTGCTACGGCACCATCTATGGCTTCATGTACGGGTTCTTCGCCTTTGGCGCCGGCTTCGGCCCTTTTGCCTTCGGTCGTATCTTCGTGTCCACCGGGTCCTATGATGTCGGCCTGATCATCGGCAGCGTGTCGCTGCTGGTGGGGGCGGCCCTGCTGCTGACCCTGGGGCGGTATCCGTCGGCGGACAGTTTGCCGTCGGGTGAAAAGGAGCCTGCGTGATGCCCGCCTATATGATCATCACCGCCCGGGTGCTTGACCGGGAAGCCTTTGGCGCCCGCTATGCCAAGGCGGCCGCCGAACTGGTGGCCCGCCATGGCGGTGACTATGTGTTCCGCGGCAAGGGGCCGGGCATTGTGCTGGAAGGTGACGGGCATGAAGGTGCTGTCACCCTGGTCAGCCGCTGGCCCGACATGGCGACGCTGCAGGCCTTCTGGAACAGCCCGGATTATGCCGTGCTGAAGCAGGCCCGCCAGGGCCTGGCCGACGTGCGGGTGACGGCGGTGGAAGGCGATTGGGTGGGGTAAGGGGGGCGCCCTCTTTCCGTCATCCCGGCGGAAGCCGGGACCCAGGCGCAGAGCGGCGTCTGCCGCGATATTTGTCATATCGGCGCTAACCGCGCCTCACGCTGGGCCCCGGCTTGCGCCGGGGTGACGGGAAAAGGAACGGCAAACGCAGGGTCAGCAACTTAACTTAGCGCCTATCGGCCAAGGCCGGGATGACGGGAGAGCGAGAGCGTAAGTGGGGGGCGGCGCCCTCACGCCCTCCTGCTCCCCCCAAACACTCCCTCTACTTCCCCCCAACCGCCCCGCATTCATGCCCATCGGCATGCGTGCGCACGCCGTTGCCGGCGTGAAGCTGGGTGTGCGGGTTGGTGTGGGGTTCGGGCTTGCAGACCGGTTCCGGGCTCGCACAGCCCGTCACAGCCAGGGCCAGCACGGCCAGCGTGAACAGCTTCATCATCTTTTCCTCTCTCAATGCCGTTCAGCCGGCGTGACTGGTCCGCCAAAGCGGCGGTACAGCGCCGGCAGGACCAGCAGAGTCAGCAGGGTGGCGGTGATCAGGCCGCCAATGACGACGGTGGCGATGGGGCGCTGCACCTCTGCCCCGACGCTGGTGGAGAGCGCCATGGGCACAAAGCCCAGGCTGGCGACCAGGGCCGTCATCAGCACGGGCCGCAGGCGCGTGCGCGCCCCTTCCCGCACCGCCTGCTCCATCGCCATGCCGTCCGCCCGCAACTGACGGATATAGGACAGCATGACCAGCCCGTTCAGCACGGCGATACCGGACAGGGCGATCATGCCGACGGCGGCGGAGATGGAAAACGGCATGCCGCGCAGGAACAAGGCCAGGATGCCACCCGACAGGGCCAGCGGCACGCCGCTGAACACCAGGGCCGCATCCCGGCCCGACCCCAGCGCGCCATAAAGCAGCAGGAAGATCAGGGCGAAGCAGCCCGGCACCACCAGCATCAGCCGTTCGCGCGCCGCGATCAGGTTTTCAAACTGCCCGCCCCAGTTGACCCAGTAACCGGCGGGCAGGGGAACGCCGGCCACGGCGGCCTGGGCGTCGGCCACAAACGACCCGATATCGCGGCCGCGGACATTGGCCTGCACGACGATGCGGCGCTTGCCATTTTCGCGGCTGATCTGATTGGGGCCCTCGGTGAACTCGAACCGCGCCACCTGGCCCAGCGGCACGCTGCGCAATCCCCCCGCCATGGCCGCGGGCAGCGGTATGGGCAGGGATTTCAGCGCGTCGGGATCATTGCGCAACGCATCGGGCAGGCGGGCCACAATGTCGAACCGCCGGTCGCCCTGATAGATCAGGCCGGCTTCGCGCCCGCCAACCGCCATGGCCAGCACCTCCTGCACATCGGCCACCGACAGGCCGAAGCGTGCCGCCTGCGCCCGGTCCACCGTGACGTTCAGGAAGGATGCCCCCGTCACCTGTTCGACCCGCACATCGGCTGCCCCTTCAATGCCCTTCACCTTGGCCGCGATCTGGTTGGCGGTGGCCAGAGCCGTGTCGAAATCATCGCCAAAGACCTTGATGGCGACATCGCCGCGCACGCCGGCCAGCAATTCGTTGAAACGAAGCTGGATGGGCTGGCTGACCTCATAGACCTGTCCCGGCAGGGCGGCGACGGCCGCTTCCAGCCGCCGGATCAGCTCGGCCTTGGACTGGCCGGGATCGGGCCATTCCTCGCGCGGCTTCAGCATCACGAACATGTGGGAGATGCCGGGCGGCATCACGTCCGTGCCGATCTCTGCCGTGCCCGTCTTGGAAAAGGCATAGGCCACTTCGGGAAAGGCGGTGACGGTCCTTTCAATCGCCATCTGCTGTTCGGTGGCCAGGGCCAAGCTGGTGGACGGGATGCGGAAGGAATTCAGCGCCACATCGCCTTCGTCCAGTTGCGGGATGAATTCCTGCCCCAGTTGGGTGAACAGCAGCAGGCTGGCCCCGAACAGGGCGGCGGCCCAGGCCGACACAGCCAGCGGCCGCGACAGCGCCCGGTCCAGCAGCGGGCGATAGGCCCGGTCGGCCCGCGCGATGACGGGGTTTTCCGTCTCCGTCACCTTGCCCGTGACGCACAGCGCAATCAGGGCCGGCACCAGGGTCAGGGACAGGATGAAGGCCGCGACCAGGGCGATGATGACGGTCAGCGCCATCGGCTCGAACATCTTGCCCTCCACGCCGCTGAAACTCAGCAGCGGCAGATAGACAATGATGATGATGGCCTGCCCATAGACCGATGGCTGGATCATCTCCTTCGCGGCCGCGCCCACCTCCGCCAGCCTTTCCTCCAGCGTCAGCAGGCGGCCCAGCCCGTGCTGGCGTTCGCCCAGCCGGCGCAGGCAGTTCTCCGCAATGATCACGGCGCCATCGACGATCAGGCCGAAATCAAGCGCGCCTAAGCTCATCAGATTGGCGCTGACCCCCGCCTTCAACATGCCTGTGGCCGTCAGCAGCATGGTCACGGGAATGACCAGCGCCGTGATCAGGGCTACGCGGAAATTGCCCAGCAGCAGGAACAGCACGGCAATGACCAGCAAGGCCCCTTCCGTCAGGTTCTTGGCCACCGTCTTGATGGTGGCATTCACCAGATCGGTGCGGTCCAGCACGGTCTTGGCCATGATGCCGGCGGGCAGGGACCGGCGGATTTCCTCCAGCCTGGCATCCACGGCGGCGGCCACGGTGCGGCTGTTCTGCCCGATCAGCATCAGGGCCGTGCCCACCACCACCTCGCGCCCGTTTTCGCTGGCGCTGCCCGTGCGCACCTCCTGGCCCGGCGCCACGCTGGCGACATCGCCCAGCCGCACGGGCACGCCGTTGCGGGTGGCAATCACCACATCGGCGATCTGGTCCGCGCTCGACAGGCGACCATCGGCGCGCAGGATGAACAGCTCCCCGTTCCGCTCCATCTGCCCGGCACCCAGGCTCTGGTTGGCGCGTTCCAGGGCCGCCGTCAGGTCGGCGAAACTGAAGCCATAGGCGACCAGCCGCGCCGGGTCCGGCATCACCTGATATTGCCTTACATGCCCGCCGATCGTGTCGATGCCGGCCACACCGGGCACCCCCTTCATCTGCGGCGTGACGATCCAGTCCTGGACCGTGCGCAGATAGGTTGCCCGTTCCACCTCGCTGCCCAGCCTTTCGCCCTCGGGCGTCAGATAGGCACCGTCGGGCTGCCAGCCGGGCTTGCCATCGACAGCGTTCCTGGCGTCGAAGGGCGCATATTCCACGGTCCACATATAGACTTCGCCCAGACCGGTGGAGATGGGGCCCATGGTCGGGGTCAGGCCGGGAGGAAGCTGTTCGCGCACCTCCCCCAGCCGTTCACCCACCTGCTGGCGGGCGAAATAGATGTCCACCTTTTCCGCAAAGATGGCCGTCACCTGCGACAGGCCATTGACGGAGATGGACCGCGTGCCCTCCAGCCCGGCAATGCCGGAAAGGGCGGTTTCCACAGGGAAGGTCACCTGCTGTTCAATTTCGAACGGCGACAAGGACGGGGCCAGCGTGGTGATCTGGATCTGGTTGTTGGTGATGTCGGGCACGGCATCAATGGGCAGGTGCCGCAGCGATTGCAGCCCGAAACCCGCCAGCACCGCCACCAGCAATACCACCAGATGCCGCCGCCGGATGGACAGCGACAGGATACGTTCGATCATGGTTCATACCCCTGATACCACCGGCCATCTCCGTGGTCGGTGGTACGGCGGCGACCGCCGCCGCGCGGCATGTGCCGCGTGAAGCCAAGCCACCGGATGGTGGCGCCGGCGTTTGAGGTGCCGGAGAGGCTGACCATTGGTCAGCGTCTTCGGCCGTGTGCATCAGTGCGAATGGGAATGTTCGGCAGCGGCGCGCGAGGCTTCGGCCTTCAGCACGAAACTTTTCGCGGCCGCAACCGTTTCGCCTGCGGAAAGACCGTCCGTGATCTCCACCACCCGGCTGTTGCGCCTTCCGATGGACACGGCGCGGGGCTGGAACCCGTCGCCGTCATGGACGAAGACGACCTGTTTGCCCGCCAGGGTCTGCACGGCCTCGGCCGGCACCGTCACCGCGGCCGGTGTGCCGCCCGCCGCGATTGTTCCGGAAACGAAATCACCAGGACGCCAGCCGCCATCGGCATTGTCCAGTGCCGCCACGGCGCGGGCCGCCCCCGTGGCGGGGTCGATGGTGGGGCTGGCGAAAATCAGCCTGCCGCTGGCCGTGCGCCCGGCCGGCCCGGTCAGATGCACCATCTGGCCGTCGCGCACCTGGCCCATGTCCTCGCGGTACAGCGGGATCTCCACCCAGACGCGCGACAGGTCGGCGATGGTGAACAGTTCCTTGTCGGCGGCGACCAGTTCGCCGCGCACGGCATTGCGCCCCGTCACGCGGCCCGCAATGGGCGCGCGCAGTTCCAGGCGGGCCAGCGACCGGGGGTCCTGGCCGGGCAGGGCGGATATCTCCGCCGCTGACAGGCCCAGGGCCGCCAGCCTTTGCCGGGCGCTGTCCAGGGCGATGCGCTCCGTCTGCGCCGTCGTCTTTGCGCCCAGATAATCTTGTTCGGCGGAAATGCGCTTGCGCCACAATTCCTCCTCCCGCTTGCCATTGGCGGCGGCCAGCGCCTCGCGCTTCAGGGTGGCCAGGTAATCGGCCTTGGCGTCCGCCAGCTCGCGGCTGTCCAGCACGGCCAGCAGATCGCCCGCCGCCACCGGCTCGCCCAGCCGCTTATGCAGCTCGGCCACCACACCGGGCAGGCGGGTGGTCAGGTGGGCCAGGCGGTCCGCATCCTCCACCACCGTGCCGGACACGCGCACCTCCGCCGCCACATCGCCGGCATCGGCCGAGACCAGACTGATGCCCGCCGCCGCGATCTGGGCCGCGTTCAGGTGGATATCGCCGTCTTCTTCCCCCTCATCATGCGCGTGGCCTGGCTTTTCCGCGCCATGCTCATGCCCATCGCCCTCGGCATGGGGTTTTGCCCCATGGTCATGCCCGCCTTCGGACAGGGCGTAGCCGCCGATGCCGGCCGCCAGCAGGGCGACCACGGAAATGCCGATCAATGTCGTCTTGTTCATCTTATTCCTCCCCGTTGGGGGTGGCCGTCAGCCGATCCAGGTCGGCGCGGGCGGCGTGATAGGTGCGCAGGGCGGCGATCAGGTCGCGCCGCGCGTCGAACAACGTGCGTTGGGCGTCCAGCACATCCAGGTAGGAGAACTTGCCCTGCCGGTAGGCCTCGCCCGCATCGGCAAGGGCCTGTTCGGCCGTGGGCAGCACCTGATCACGCAGGCTGAAAACCGTTTCCCGCGCCGATTCAAGTTGCGCGCCGGCCAGCGACAGCCGCCGTTCCAGGTCCAGCCGTTCGGCCGCCAGATCAGCCTCCGCCGCCACCAGCTCGGCCCGGGCCTTGGCAATATTGCCGCGGTTCTGGTCGAACAGGGGGATGGGCAGGCTGACGCCGACCGTGAAGGCATTGTCGCCCTTGTCCCGGAACCGGCGGAAGCCGGCGGACAGGGTCAGGTCGGGCACGACCCTGGCCTTTTCCAGATCCAGTTCCGCCCGTCCGCGCCGCAGATCGGCTTGGCGCTTGCGCAGTTCGGGGCTGGTTCCGGCATCGGCGGACGGGGAGGAATCGGCCCCGTCCAGCCTGTCGAACCAGCCCCGATCCAGGGGCGCATCCAGCGCCGACAGGCCCATCAGGGCCGCCAGGGTGCGGGTGGCGGCCGCCGCGTCGCGTCCCGCCTGGGCCAGGGCGATGTCCGCCTGACGCCGGCCGATTTCCGCGCGGGTCTGCTGGATCGCGGCTTCGCGCCCGGCGTCGACCCGCGCGGCGATGGACCGTTCGGTTTCCTGCGCCAGCCGCACACCCTCGGCGGCCAGATCGCGCAAGGACCCGGCGGCCACGGCATCGGCAAAGGCCTGGCGCACGTCGCGCGTCAGGTCCAGCCGGGCCAGCGTCAGATCCTGGCGCGTGGCGGCACGGGCGGCATCGGCCGCTTCCTGCCGCGCGCCGCGCTTGCCGCCCAGTTCCAGGGTCTGCGACAGGCTGTAAGTGGTTTCGGCACTGTCGAACCCGCGATAGGGGCCGGTGCCGCGGATATTCTCCATCTCCACCCCCAGCACGGGGTTGGGGAGGACGCCCGCCTGCTGCGCCGCGCCATCGGCGGCATCAAGCCGGGCACTGGCGGCCCGGGTGCGCGGCGACGCGGCCAGCGCCTTTGCCACGGCCGCGTCCAGGGTCAAAAGGGGTGTTGGGTTGGCACTGACGGCAGGGGTCTGCGCCAACGCCATCGGCGCCCAGGCCACGCACAGGGCCAGGGCGGATGCTGACAGCATACGCATGATTGCTCCGCTTCAAGACGCGAGAAAGGGGGCGGCACGGCGGTCGTGGACGACCGGTGCCGGCGGCTTCGCGTCAGGCGCGGGGCGGCTTATAGGGTGGGGTCGGGTCGGCCGTGGGCGGCAGGACCGCGTTTTCCAGACGAAAATCCGCCTGGGTCCAGACAACCGGCGCGCCCACACGGGCTAGGCGCAGCGGGCTGGCGACATGGCTGTGCGAACAGCCATGGTGGCAATCCACGA
Organism: Hydrogenophaga intermedia; assembly: GCA_943371025.1. Lineage (GTDB taxonomy): Bacteria > Pseudomonadota > Alphaproteobacteria > Azospirillales > Azospirillaceae > Niveispirillum. Next base: position 113,562 of record CALRTC020000017.1, on the reverse strand, counting down.
AATTCTTGCCCGTGGGCCCGCCATGATCATCCTGATGCACCAGCCCCATCGCCTCCTCATGCGCATGGCGCGCGTCCGCCGCATGCCCCGAACCGGGCGCGGTGAACAGAAAGGCCAGCAACATGACAAGGGTAGCGATCAGGCGCATGGGCCGAACATAGGGGCGGGGCGGGGGGATTGCAATGGGGGGGCTTTGGTACTTGCTGGTTTGGACTTTATGTAGTGCGTTTCTGATATTGTCCGGATGGTGAATGTCCCTTTGCAGGAAGTGGCTTAGAGTTTGTTTGGTTCAGATTGAAGCATTCTCCACCGTCACCCATGCTTCGGCCCATAGGCGCTAAGAAAAGAGGTCCGTTCCCCCGTTCAGCCCTCTCTTCCCGTCACCCCGGCGAAGGCCGGGGTCCAGGGCAGAGCGGCGTCTGCCGCGATGAGAGTCATATCGGCGCTGACCGCGCCTGACGCTGGACCCCGGCCTTCGCCGGGGTGACGGGAGAAAGAGCGGAAAACGATGTGCCCACAGCTTGACTGAGCGCCTATGCGCTTGACACCTGGGTGATGGTCGAGAGAACCGTTCCGATTCCAATTCAGCCGGACAGACTCTGGGAGGCCCGGACGACACCCAAACATGACAAGGACTTGGCCAGGCAGCGCATGGCCGAGGCGAAAAGGACGAACCAGCCATGACCGACAAGAACAATCCCACCGACGGGACGACCGTCTTCAATCCACGCCATGTCGGCCCCTCCTTCTCCGCCTGGCTGGAGACGGAGGGGATTGCCGGGGAGGTGCGGGAGGCGGCGGTCAAGGAGCTGTTTGTCGAACAGCTTCTGAAGGCCATGAAGGATCAGAAGATCACCAAGACCGCCATGGCGGCGGCACTCAATACCAGCCGCAACCAGCTTGCCCGCATCCTTGATCCTGATTGTGATGCCGTCACCATCGGCGCGATCAAGCGGGCGGCCGAAGCGGTGGGAAAGACCGTCCGCATCGAACTGGTGGATGGCTGATCCCCCCCCTCACCGCCCGATATCGAACCCGACCATGGGTTTCAGCGTCGGCGTGGCGTAGGTCTTCTTGCTGTGGCGCAGACCGACGCGGGCGATGCCGGCGGCGACCATGACCGTGGTCGGGATCGGGTCGATCACGGGCACGTCATAGCCATGGTCCAGCAGATGCCGGCTGATCTGGTCGGCGCAGCCCAGGAAGCCCGTGCAGCCCAGGATGATGGCGTCGGCATGGTCGTGGCGCACGGCGTGCAGCGCCTTGTCGGCCAGCCCCTGCTGCACCTCCGCCAGCCGGGCCATCAGTTCCAGCACGGGCACATCCACCACCTCCACCGAGGCCAGCTTTTCCGCCACGCCATAGATTTTGGCCAGGTTGGACAGCATGGGCCGCACGCTTTCCAGCACGGTGACGACACTGAACCGGTGGCCCAGCATGGCGGCGACATGCATGCTGGTCTCGCCCGGCCCGAACACCGGCACCTTGACCAGCTCACGCACCGGCTTCAGGCCCGGATCGCCCATGCAGTCGATGATGATGGCGTCCACGCCCTCCCGTTCGGCCGCCAGCGCCTTGGCCAGCGTGCCGGGCACGGCCAGCGCCTCGTCGAACTCGCTTTCGATCGACGGCGGGCCGATATCGATCAGGCTGTGGCTGAAGCCGATATCGGCACTTTCCAGATGCGCGATTTCCGCCAGATCGCGCAGGCCCGTCGTCGTCACGGGCGTGATCAGGCGGATGTCGAGTTTGCGGGCCATGGCGAGCGCTTCCGTCTTTGTTTCGGGGATGAAGGATGATCCCCCGCGTCCGGGCGGCCGGCAATCCGGTGCGGCGGGTAAAGGCACGTTCCTACCCGCCTCGATGTCGCACCCTACCCGTGGCCGGGCATGGCGGGGCAGACGGCACATGGCAAAAATGTTACCAGCGGATAATATCAACGGTCATCAATGATGGCCGTTGATACGGCGGCGACCGCCGCCGCGCCGCACATGCGGCGTAGCCAAGCCAGCGGATGCTGGCGCCGGCGATTGAGGGGCGGGAAAGATTGACCATCGGTCAAGATTTCCCGCCGATAGTATAAGTGCAATCCCCGCGGCCGAGGCCCATGGACCCGATCCACGATATCCACCTGATCGCCAAGCTGACGCCACCGCGTCAGATGGTGGCATTGGTGGAACGGCCGGAACTGGCTGCCGTGGCCGAGGGGCTGGCGGCGCGCGCCCTGACCCTGGTGCGCACGCCCGCCGGGTACGGCAAGACCACGCTGTTGACCCAATGGTGGGACGGTCTGGCGGGTGACGGGCTGCACCGCGCCTGGTTGACGCTGGAGGCAGAGGACAAGGACCCCCACGCCTTCCTGGCCGGCATCGTGGCGGCCCTGCGCCATGCCGGGCTGGAGGTGGGGGAGGTGGTGGCCAATGCCCAGCGCACCATGCGCGACCTGCCGGCCAGCTTCGTGCTGCGCATGCTGCTGCGTGATCTGGAGGCGGCGGAACGGCCTGTGCTGCTGATGCTGGATGATTATCATCTGGTGGAAAGCAGCGACAATGACGCGCTGATGGGCTTCATCCTGCGCAACCGGCCGGCGCATCTTCACCTTGTCGTGGCCATGCGCTCCCGCCCCGGCTTTCCCATTTCGTCGCTGCGGCTGGCCGGCACGCTGGCGGAGGTGACGGAAGCCGCCCTGCGCTTCACGCCGGCCCAGATGCAGGCCTATTTCGCCGGCCGCCTGTCGCCCGACGATGTGGCCCATCTGGTGGAAAGGACGGAAGGCTGGCCCGTGGCGGTACAGCTGGTGCGGCTATGGCTGGACCAGCAGGGCGACGTGGCGCAATGGGTGCGCGGCTTCACCGGGTCGCGCGATGAAATGGCGGCCTATATCGCTGAACAGGTGGTGGCGGGCCTGCCCGACCATCTGCGCGATTTCCTGGCCGCCACCTCCATCCTGGAACGGGTCAATGGCGATCTGGCCGATGCCGTCTGCGGCACGCGCGACGGCTGGGCCCTGCTGGACGAGCTGGCGCGGCGCAATTCCCTGATCTTCCCCCTGGACCGGGAAGGGCACTGGTTCCGCTATCACCAGCTTCTGCGCGAATTCCTGTCGGGCTGGCTGCGCCGACAGCCGGGCGGGCGCATTGCCACCCTGCATGCCAAGGCCTCACGCTGGTACGAGGCGCGGGGGCAGCTTGTGGATGCCGTGCGCCATGCCGCCTTGGCCGACGATATGGACCGTGTCGTCGCCCTGATCAGCGGCATTGACTGCATGCTGGTGCTGCTGTCGCGGGGCGCGCATGTGGTGGATGCCATCCTGTCGCATGTGCCGCCGGCCGTGGCGGCCGGCGCCCCCCGCATCCAGGTGGCCCAGGCCCTGCGCGCGGCCAAGCGCGGGCAGCTGGCCGAGGCGCGCGCCCTGTCGGACGCCATCCGCGCCCATCATCACAGCGATCCCGACCATCCCCACCCTGTCGATGCCGACCTGCTGGTCATGGATGGGCTGCTGGCGGCCTATCAGGACAATCTGATGCCGCGCGACCGGCTGGAAGCGCTGGAAAGGCTGGGCGTGCGGCTGAACAGCGGCGATTATTACCAGGGCTTCGTCAACAACATCCTGTGCATCATGCATTACCGGCAGGGCGAGGTGGCCTTTGCCGGGGCCACGGCGGCCACGGCCGACCAGCATTTCCAGAAGGTCAATTCCAGCTACGGCCGCATCTTCATCGCCATCCACCAGGGCTTTTTCTTCATCGAACGGCTGCGGCTGGAAGCCGCCGCCCAGGCGCTGGACCGGGCGCAGTCGCTGGCCAATGCCGATATCCCCGATGACCGCCGCCTGCATTCCATCATCCAGGTGCTGCGCGCCTGCCTGCATGCCGAGCGCGGGGAACGGGAGCCGGCGGACGAGCTGATCCTGGACGGTCTGCGCGGAGTGGAGGAAGGCGAGGGCTGGGTGGAGATGTTCGCCACCGGCTATCGCACGGCCGCCGGCCTGGCCTTTGCCCGGGCGGGGCTGGAGCCGGCGCTGGCCATCCTGGACCGGGGCGAGGGCGTGGCGCAGACCCGTGACCTGCCGCGCCTGTCGGCCCTGCTGCTGGGCCTGCGCATCGACCTGCTGCGCCGGGCGGGCCGGGTGGCGGACGCGCGTCATCTGGTCCGACGCACGGGCTTTGCCCTGTCCGGCGCCCATTGTGCCAAGCCGGAACTGATCCAGCGGCTGGAGCGGACCGAGGCCGGCCTGACGCTGGCGGCGCTGTCACTGGCCGAAGGGGCGGCGGAAGACGCGCTGGCCCTGCTGGACCCGCTGGAGGAACCGGCGCGGGCCGGCGGCTTTGACCGCGGCGTGGCTCGCATCCAGCTGCTGCGCGCCCTGGCGCTGGAGGCGCTCGGCCGGCTGGACGATGCCGTGCCCGACCTGCGTCAGCTTCTGGCCATGACGCGGGAGGAAGGGGCGACGCAGATCTTCGTCGATCAGGGCCCTTCCGTCATCCAGCTGCTGCGCCATCTGGTGGCGCGGGTGGGGGCGGCCGGTCTGGCGCGCGCCAATCTGGACTGGATCGCGCAATTGCTGGTGGCGCTTGGCGACCGCGACGGGACGGGGGATCAGGGGGCGTCTTCCATGCTGCTGACCCCGCGGGAGCGGGAAATCCTGTCCGCCCTGGCCGAAGGCGGGTCCAACAAGATCATCGCCCGGCGCCTGTCCATGACCGACAATGCCGTGAAATTCCACCTGAAGAACATTTTCCGCAAACTGGGCGCCAATGACCGCAAGCTGGCCCTGGCGATTGCGGAACGGCAGGGGCTTTTAAGCTGAGCGTCCCGCGGCTGCCTGTCGCCAGCGGCCGGGGCTGATGCCGAAATGGTTGGCGAAGGCGCGGCAGAACGCGGCCTCCGTCGTATAGCCGATGCGCTCGGCGATGCGCTTCAGCGGCACGTCGGGCTGTTGCAGCATCTCCGTCGCCATGCCCATGCGCAGCCGTGTCAGGCTGTGCAGCGGCGGTTCCCCGATCAGTTCGCGGAAGCGGATCGCAAAGGCCGTGCGCGACATGCCGGCCGCCGCCGCCAGCCGTTCCACCGTCCAGTGCGCCGCCGGTGCGCGCTGGAACGCACCCAGGGCGCGCCACAGCCGCTGATCGACCAGGGCCGATGGCAGGGTGGCGCGGATATCGTCGGCCGTCACCACCTGATGGCGGACCAGGGTCACCAGGATCAGCTCCGCCAGACGTTGCAGCACGCCTTCCTGGTCGACCAGGGCGCCATCGCCCGCCAGCTCATCCTCCACGAAATCCACCAGTGCCCGGATGCGGGCCGCCGTCGGCCCCGGATCTTCCGGCGTCACATGGATATGGTGGGTAAAGGAACTGAGCAGCACATTGGACGCCAGCGGCACATGCGCCGTCAGCACCATCAGCGCCTTGTCGGCCTGCGGATCATAGACATCCAGTTCGGTGAAACGGCGCACGGTGCCGCGCCGTCCCGTCGCTTCCCGCATCTCGAATCCTGAACGGCTGTCGCCGCCAAACACCTCGCCCGCGCGCACGGTGACGGGCGGGTCGTCGCCGCGCCGGATCACCATGGTCCCGTGCCGGACATAGAAGAACCAGCTCCAGTCGCGCGGCTCCGCCTTCAGCACCTCACCTTCTTCCAGATCGATGCTGCCGAAGCGGACCCCGTCCATGCGTGGCTCGGGCAACCGTTCGGGCGGTGCCATTTTGAACGATCTGCTAATTCTTTTCATGTCCAAACCAATGCCGCGCCGAAGAGTTTGCGGCATTCTAGAACCCATACAGACACCTGCAAGAAAAATGATCGGGAGGAAAGATGAGCGCGAAAGCCCCAGAGGCGGCGCGCGACCTCGTCGCGCGGGTATTTGATGAACAGGCCGGTAAAATCCAGGGTCGCGCCTATACAGACCCGGATATTTATGCGCTGGAGCTTGAAACAATCTTCAAGCGCTGCTGGCTGTTTCTTGCCCATGAATCACAGATACCGGGACCGGGCGATTTCCTGTCCACTTATATGGGCGAGGACCCGGTCGTTGTGGTCCGCCAGAAGGATGGGTCGGTCAAGGCATTCCTGAACCAGTGCCGCCATCGCGGCATGCGCCTGTGCCGGTCCGATATCGGGTCCAAGGCCAAGAACTTCACCTGCGTCTACCATGGCTGGGTCTATGGGCTGGGCGGTGAACTGGTGGGCGTGCCCCTGGAAGAACCGGCCTATGGCAAGGTGGACAAGGCCGAATGGGGGGCGCGGCCCCTGGGCCGCATCGCCCGCTACAAGGGCCTGATCTTCGGCAACTGGGACGCCGATGCGCCCGATTTCGAGGAATATCTGGGTGATGCCGCCTTTTATCTGGATGTGCTGCTGGACCGGTCGGCGGCCGGTACGCTGGCCATCGGCGGCATCCACAAGTGGGTGATCCCCTGCAACTGGAAATTCGCGGCCGAACAGTTCGCATCCGACATGTACCACGCGCCGGTGGCGCACCTGTCGGTGTCGATGTCGGTGAAGCCCGTGGTGGAAGAGGAACAGGTGGATTTCGGCCATGATGGCCGTCAGTTCCGCTCTGACCGCGGCCATGGCACCGGCTTCTTCGTCGGGCCGGGCCGGCGTCAGCTGCTGGGCTCCTTCGTGGGACCGGAAGTGGCCCGCTACATGTCGGAGGAAGGCAAGGATCAGGCCGTGGCCCGTCTGGGCTTCGAGCGGGGCGAGTATATGCACGCCCAGCACATGACATTGTTCCCCAATTTCTCCTTCCTGCCCACGGCCAACACCGTCCGCGTCTGGCACCCCAAGGGCCCGAACGAGATCGAGGTCTGGGCCTGGACGCTGGTGGAGGCCGACGCCTCGGACGAGGTGAAGGAAGCCTACCGCGTCGGCGGTCTGCGTTCCTTCAGTGCCGCCGGCATCTTCGAGCAGGAGGATGGCGAGAACTGGGTGGAAATCCAGCGCGTGCTGAAGGGTTCGGCCGCCCAGGACACCTGGTTCCATGTCGGCATGGGTCAGGGCAAGTCGCGCAACGACGACCCGCAATTCCCCGGCAAGGTGGGCTGGGTCTATTCCGAAGAAGCGGCCCGCGGCTTTTACGCCCATTGGCAGAAGCTGCTGACCCACCCCACCGATCCGATCGTTCCCCAGGCTGAAGGCACCTGCACGGGAGGGTCCTGCCATGCCGCTGAATGAAGCGACCCTGCTGCGCCAGCACGCGGTGGAACAGTTCTACTATGCCGAGGCCGAACTGCTGGACGACCGCCGTTACGACGAATGGTTCGCCCTGATGGAGGAGGATATCCGCTATTTCATGCCCATGCGGTTCAACCGCGGCCGGCGTGAGATGCACCTGGAATTCTCCGACGACAAGCAGTCGGCCTATTATGACGAGGACAAGGAAAGCATGCTGTTGCGCCAGCGCAAGCTGGCCTGCGGCACCAACTGGGCCGAGGACCCGCCATCGCGCACCCGCCACCTGATCAGCAATGTGCGCATTGCCGACGGGGCCGTGCCGGGCGAACTGGCGGTGAAATCGGCCTTCCTGGTCTATCGCAACCGGCTGGAACGCCAGACGGAGATCTTCGCGGGCGAGCGCCAGGATGTGCTGCGCCAGAAGGATGGCGGCTTCCGCATCGCGCGGCGCACCGTCCTGCTGGACCAGGCCACGTTGCTGACCAGCAGCCTCAGCATCTTCTTCTGACGCTGGGGGGCTTTTCTGTCGGTCGGGGGTTGAGTGGCACCTGCCACGATGTCCGTTCGCATCTACGTGCCGTCCCCGCTCATCAAGGGGGAGGCAGGGTGGTGATACGGATGGCGTCACCCTTCCCCCGCACCCAACAGAAGAAGCCCCAACCCCCAACAGGGAACAACCAATATGGGACGTCTGCAAGGGCAGGTCGCCCTGGTCACCGGCGGGGCCGGGGGGCTGGGGCGGGGTGTCGTGGAACGGTTCATCGCTGAAGGCGCGCGTTGCGTCGTGCTGGACCGGTCGGCGGCCGGGCTGGCGGCGCTGGAACAGGGTTTCGGCGACAAGGTGGCGACCATCCAGGGCGATGTGCGCGAGGCGGAGGTCAATGACCGGGCCGTGGCCCTGGCGCTGGAGCGGTTCGGCCAGCTGGATTGCTTTATTGGCAATGCCGGGCTGTGGGACTTCAACCGGCCTCTTGTTTCATTGTGCGGTGCCGAATTGGCCGCCGGCTTTGACGAGCTTTTCGGCGTGAATGTCCTGGGTTATCTGCAAGGCGCGCGTGCATCGTCTGCTGCGTTGCAGCAAAGCAAGGGCAGCATGATCTTCACCCTGTCCAATGCCGCCCATCTGCCCAATGGCGGCGGTGTTCTCTACACCGCCTCTAAACATGCGGGCGTGGGCGTTGTCCGGCAACTTGCCTATGAACTGGCGCCCAATATTCGCGTCAATGCCGTGGCGCCGGGCGGGATTTTGACTGGCCTGACCGGGCCGGCCAGCCTGGGTCTGAACGATCGGGATATCAAATCGATCGGATTCGAGGCGGTGGCCGACCGCATCGTGCCGCTGGGCTTCATCCCCACGGTTGAACAATACGTCCCCGCTTATGTGTTCCTGGCCGCGCGCGAGGAGAACGTGCCGGCCACCGGCATGGTCCTGAACTATGACGGCGGCCTGGCCATCCGCGGGTTCATGAGCCCCAACGGGCAGGAGGTTCCGCAATGACCCAAACTCACGACAATGCCGTCGGCGCCCTGGGCTATCTGGGCTTCGGCGTCTCCTCCCAGACCGCCTGGGCCGACCATGCCGTCCTGCTGGGCCTGATGCCGGCGGCCCAGGGGCCGGACGGTTCCACCCGCTACCGCATCGACGAGCATGCCTGGCGTTTTGCGCTGCATGATGATCCCAGCGACGATTTCCTGTATGCGGGCTTCGAATGCGGCAACGCAGCACATTTTGATGCCGTTGTGCAGCGCATCGAAGCGGCCGGCATCGCCATCACCCGCGACCCGGCCCTGGCCGCCACACGCGGCGTCATGGAACTGGCGCGCTGTGTCGATCCCAACGGCCTGGCGATTGAGCTTTATTACGGTCCCTGGCTGGTGCCGGAGGTGCCGTTCCAGTCGCCGCAGCCGCTGTCCGGCTTTGTCACCGGCGATCAGGGGCTGGGCCATATCATCGTGAACACCGCCGATGTGGCGGCCACAACGCAGTTCTACATGGCCGTGCTGGGCATGCGCATGTCCGACCGCATCCTGTTCGAAGCGGCACCGGGCATCGTCATTCCGCTGCATTTCCTGCATTGCAACAACCGCCACCACACGATCGCCATCGCTCCCGCCATGCCGGGGGCCAAGCGTATCCACCATGTCATGCTTGAAGTGCCCGGCATCGACGATGTGGGCCTGGCCATCGACCGCGCCATGAAGGCGGGCGTGGAGATCACGGCCACGCTGGGGCGCCATTCCAACGACCGCATGCTGTCCTTCTATGTCCGCACGCCGTCCGGCTTCGAGGTTGAATATGGCTGCGAGGGGATCGCGGTCGGCGGGCCCGACTGGTCCGTCGGCACCCATGCCGCCATCAGCGTCTGGGGCCATCACCGTGCCCGCATCTGACCGTCACCGGGACTGCCATGAACATGTTTCCCATCATCAAGGCGATCGTCCTTAAGCGCCGACCTGCCCCATTGCCCCTCCCTGCCTCCCCCGCGAAAGCGGGGGTCCAGGGGCCAAGGGTATCAACGCGGGGTTCCAGGTGGCCCCTGGATCCCCGCTTTCGCGGGGGAGGCACGTTGTTTCAACTGCTTAAGTTGGCGCTCCAGGCGTCCACCGGGATGACGGGAGAATTGCGCAATAGCAGGCCGTATCTTGCAAAGGGTTACTGACATGACCGATCAAACCATCGGCACGGGCCGTTTCGTCGATGTCGACGGCATCCGCACCTTCTATCACGAAGCAGGCGAGGGCTTTCCCATCGTCCTGATCCACGGGGCCGGCCCCGGCGCCTCGGGCCTGTCCAACTGGTCGCGCAACATCCAGGCGCTGGCGAAGCATTTTCGCGTGCTGACCATCGACCTGCCGGGCTTCGGCCAGTCGGACAAGCTGCCCATCCCCGACAAGTTCTTCGAATTTTACGGCCTGCATGTGGGCAAGTTCCTGGACGCGCTCGGCATCGACAAGGCGCACATGGTCGGCAATTCGTTGGGCGGCGGCACCTCCATGATGCTGGCCCTGCGCCGGCCCGACAAGGTGGGCAAGATGGTGCTGATGGGTTCCGGCGGCGGCTATCCCGTCACCACCATCATGCCGACCACGGGCCTGAAGATGCTGGCCGGCTTCTATCTGCCGCCCGGCCCCTCGGCAGAGCGGATGGGGGCCTTCATCCGCGAGATGATCTATGACCAGAGCATCGATATCGAACCGCTGGTGGCCGAACGGCTGAAGGCCGCGACGCGGCCCGAAGTGGTGGCCTGCCCGCCCATCGCCGTGCGCAACGGCCGCCCGCCGCAGCCCGACGATGTCTGGCGCGAACGGCTGGACCTGCTGCCGCACAAGACGCTGATCGTCTGGGGGCGCGACGACCGGGTGATGCCGCTGGACAGCGCCTTCATCCTGCTGAAGCAGATCCCGGAGGCGCGCCTGCATGTCTTCCCCAAATGCGGCCATTGGGCCCAGTGGGAAAAGGCGGACGAGTTCAATCCCCTGGTGACGGAGTTCCTGAATGGCTGAGACCAAGCGCCTGGTTTCCGCCGGGTCTGCCGCGACCCTGCCACCGGGAGAGCTGCGGCGCGTCTGCGGCGAACCGCCGGTCACCATCTACAATGTCGATGGCAGCTTCTACGCCACCGATGACTGGTGCAGCCATGACAAAGCCTCGCTGGCCGATGGCTGGCTGGAAGGCGACACGATCGAGTGTCCCTGGCACATGGCGAAGTTCTGCGTGCGCACGGGCAAGGCGCTGACGGCACCCGCCCGCACCAATATCCGCACCTTCCCGGTTCTGGTGGAGGGGGGCGAACTGTTCGTCGATCTGGGGGATGCCGCATGATCCCCATCCACCGCCGCCTGGACTGGTTCGCCCGCTGCCATCCCCATGCCGTCGCCCTGATCGACGGCATGGGGGAGGTGGATTTCAAGGCGGCCGGCCATCTGGTCGGCCGGCTGGCGGCGGGCTTTGTCGCGGCCGGGCTGAAGCCCGGCGACCGCGTCGTCATACTGTCCGCCAACCGGCGGGAAGGGCTGCTGGGCTTCATGGCGGCCTCGGCGGCGGGCGTGGTGCTGACGCCGCTGAATACCCGGCTGGCCCCGCGGGAGATCGCGGAGATCGCGGCCGATGCCGACCCGTCCCTGGTGCTGGCCGACAGCGCCGGGGCGGATATGTTCGACGCGGTGCCCGGATCGGTGTCCTGCCCGCGCATCTGCCTGGACGGGCCGCGCCCCGGCTGGGTCGATATGGCCGACTGGCTGCGCGCGTCCGAACCTGTCACCGCGCCCGACCGGGACTGGGACCCCAATCATCCGCTGTTCCAGATGTATACCAGTGGCACCACGGGCCGCCCCAGCGGCATCCTGATCAGCCATGGCGCCTGGGCCGCGCAGATCGAACAGTTCTTCCATACCCAGCCCTATCGGCCGGGGGAGGGGGTGTTGATCGTGACACCCCTGTTCCATATCGCCGCCACCATCACGGCCAGCGCCGCGCTGTTGGCGGGTGCCCGCGTTGAACTGCCGCCGCGCTTCAATGTGGGGGAGGTGTTCGACCTGCTGGTGGAGGGTCGCGTGGCCGGAACCATGCTGGTGCCGGCCATGATCGGGCAATTGCTGCTGGAGGCCGCAGCCCGTGGTGTGACCTGGGTGGAAGGCGTGCGCCGCATCTGCTACGGCGCGTCCCCCATTCCTGAGGGCATGCTGCGCGAGGCGCTGTCGCTGTTCGGCTGTGAATTCATCCAGGGTTACGGGCTGACGGAAACGGCTGGCATCTCCACCACCCTGAACCCGGCCGACCATATGGCGGCGCTGGCAGGGCGGGGGGAACTGCTGCGCTCCGCCGGGCGGCCCATCATGGGCGTGTCGGTGCGCATCGCCCGCCTGGACGGGTCGGTGGCCGATGACGGAGAGGTGGGAGAGGTCCAGATCAAGGGCCCCAACCTGTTCCTGGGCTATTGGCGCAACCCGGAAAAGACAGCAACCGCCTGGACGCTGGACGGCTGGTTCCGCACCGGCGATGCCGGCCGCATCGATGCCGACGGGTATCTCTACATCGTCGACCGCATCAAGGAGATGGTCATTTCCGGAGGGGAAAACGTCTTCCCGCAGGAGGTGGAGCGCGTGCTGGCCGAACTGCCGGACGTGCGCGAATGCGCCGTCTTCGGCATTCCCGACGCCAAATGGGGCGAAGTGGTGGGGGCGGCCATCGTCACCCGCCCCGGCCACAGCTTCGACGAGGCGGCGGCGCGGGCCCATGCCACGGCCCGGCTGGCCCGGTTCAAATGCCCGTCCCGCTATCTGGTCCTGGACGATTTCCCGCGCAACGCCACGGGGAAAATCCTGCGCAAGGCCCTGACAGAGGCCGCGCAGCGAAGTTGAGTGAACATGTAATGCCAGGTTGCGGTGAGTGGAACTCATCGCAACCTGGTTGGTGCGTTGAGCGCCCGCGCGCCCATGCGCGCGTAAGCCAAGCCGCCGGATGGCGGCGCCCGGCGCATGAGGGCTGCATGGATCAGGACCGCAGGTTCTGATCCATGCAGATACGAATGAACCGGCGGCCGGGGGGTTGCCGGGTGACCGACCATAAACAGAACAAGGTCAAAGGAAGGAACGCCATGAGAAGGAATAGTTTCGGGTATTGCAGCAGTGCCCTGGCCCTGTCGGCCGTTGCCTTCGCCGCCCTGCCGGTCCTGGCTGCCGATCAGTCCGCCCCGTTGCAGCTTGAGGAAATCATCGTCACGGCCAACCGCCGGGCGGAAAACCTGCAGACCGTGCCTGTGTCCATCGCGGCCCTGGGCGCCGACGCGCTGGAAACCAAGGGTGTCAACAGTGCCGCCGCCCTGTCCGGCATGATGCCGAACGTGCGCGTGAATTCGCCCTTCTCCGAAACCCAGCCGAACTTCACCATCCGCGGCGTCGGTGTGGCCAACGAATTCAACCCCAACGCCCAGTCGCCCATCGGCGTCTATTTCGATGAAGCCTATCAGGGCTTCCGCGCCAGCCATGGCGCGGCCCTGTACGATCTGGAGCGGATCGAGGTGCTGAAGGGCCCGCAGGGTACGCTGTACGGTCGCAACACCACGGGTGGCGCCATCAACCTGATCACCCGCCGCCCGGAACTGGGCGATGACAAGGGCTATCTGACGGCCGGCATCGGCAATTACGGCCGCTTCACCCTGACCGGCGCCGCCGAGGCGACGCTGGTGGAGGATGAGCTGGGGGCCCGCATCGCCTTCACCCGCCTGAAGCGCGACGGCTATATCAAGAACGTCACCCAGCGCTATGGCGCCACCAACAAGCTGGTGGGGACCGACGATTTCGACAGCGATGACAGCATGGCCGGCCGCCTGTCCATCCGGGCCAAGCCCAATGACGTCATCGACCTGACGCTGCGCGGCTACCTCTCGCACAATGAACCGGTGGGCTCCACCGGAATCATCAAGCAGTTGAACCCGACCGGCGCCGATATCACGGGCCGCGTCCTGACCGGCATTGGCAAGCGGGAATCGGCCGCGACCAACCAGGGCAAGTTCGTCTCCAACGCCCGCGGCCTGAACCTGAAGGCCGATATCGCGCTGGACAAGGTCACCATCTCGTCCGTCACCGGCTATGACACGGGCGACCTTTACCAGCCGTTCGATTTCGACGGTTCGCCCAGCGCCATCGGCGAGTGGCGGCCCAACGCCGCCAATTTCAATTCCCTTGGCCAGGATGTCCACGCCACCTATGACGCCGACAAGTTCAGCCTGATCGGCGGTCTCTATGCCGGCTGGCAGCAGGTGAAGGTTTCCAACAATTACCAGTATGTCGGCTTCCTGTCGGCCTTTGCCGGTCCGGGCAAGTTCAATCCCGGCGGCAATTTCTATCCGCCCACCCAGGTGCCGCCCACCGCCATCGATGCGCATCAGGAACTGGCCCAGGCCCAGGCCACATATGCCGCCTATGCCGAAGCGGTGATCGATCTGACCGACAGCACCAAGCTGACGCTCGGCGGCCGCCTGACGCATGAAGCGGTGAAGCTGACCGATTACAGCTCCTTCCTGCGCGACAGTTCGGGCACGCCGTTCCTTTATACCTATGCGTCCAAGGGCGCGCCGGTCCTGCCGGGTCTGCCCGTGCTGGTCGCGGCCGATCCTTCGATCAAGGAAAGCGTGACCAAGCCCACGGGCCGCGTCGTGCTGAGCCAGGATGTCGGCGACCAGGGCATGGTCTATGGCAGCTATTCCCGCGGCTATCGCTCCGGGTCCTTCAACGGCCAGTCCATCGTGCCCGTGCCCAACTTCGTGAAACCGGAGGAAGTGGACGCGTTCGAAGGCGGCTATAAGGGTCGTTTCCTGGACAATGCCCTGCAATTCAACGCCGCCCTGTTCTACAATGACTATAAGGGCCAGCAGGTGCAGGAGATCCAGAACGGCGTCGCCTATCTGCGCTCCCTTGACGGCCGCATGTACGGGTTCGAACTGGAGGCCACGGCCTTCCTGTCGTCCGACGTGCGTATCCAGGCGGCCCTGGGCTACCTGAACACCCGCTACAAGGACGGGCAGTATCTGGCACCGGGCGATGCGGCGGCCAAGGACCCGCGCGGCATCGCGCTGGGCGGCAATGCCTTCCCGTTTGCGCCGAAATGGACGGCGTCCCTGTCGCCCGAAGTGGTGCTGGCCCAGATCGGCGATGGCAACCTGATCGCCAATGCCGATGTGCAATACGCCTCGCGCCAGTATTTCGACATGTTCAACGACCGTCAAGCCGCCGGCCCCATCCGTAACGGCCAGGGTGCCTATACGCTGGTCGATGCCCGCCTGCGCTATGACAGCGACAACCTGACCATCGCCATCTGGGGCAAGAACCTGTTCAACAAGTACTATTATAGCTACGGGCTGAACATCGAGAGCTTCGCCTTCGACTTCTTCACCCCCGGCGCCCCGCGCACCTTCGGGGTGGAGGCGACGGTCCGGTTCTGATCAGTGGGGGGCAGACACGGCTCCCCCACTCGCTCCTTCCCGTCATCCCGGCGAAAGCCGGGACCCAGGGGCCACAGGATCAAACCTCGTCGCTGCGTCGATCAAAGCTGCTGAAAGGTCGGGCGCTTGGCCCCTGGGTCCCGGCTTTCGCCGGGATGACGGAAGGAAGGGGCGATCCACCGTCACTCCCCCAACCCCCACAGGAATTCCCCATGGCGGATGCGTTGAACGACCGCATCATCATTCTGGGCGCCGGGCAGGCCGGTGCGCGTGTGGCCGAGGCGCTGCGCGATGCCGGCCACAAGGGCACCATCACCCTGGTGGGGGCCGAGCTGTCGCCCCCCTATGAACGGCCGCAGCTTTCCAAGGAAATGCTGCTGGACCCCACCCGCGAGCCTGTGCCCATGAAGTCCCCGGCGGAATGGGTGGAGGCCGACATAAGGCTGCTGACCGGCATGGCGGCCACCGGCATCAACGCCCTGACCCGGCAGGTGACGCTGGCCGGCGGGCAGGTCCTGTCCTATGACCGGCTGGTCTTTGCCACGGGCACCCGCCCGCGCCGGCTGCCGGGCCTGGAAGGCGGGCCGGTGCCGGTCCAGTATCTGCGCAGTGTGGAAGATGCCCGCACCTTGCGGGCCCGGTTGCGGCATGGGTTCCGCCTGCTGGTGCTGGGCGGGGGCGTCATCGGGCTGGAGGTGGCGGCCGCCGCCATCCGCCGGGGCTGCGCCGTCGATCTGGTGGAAGCGGCCCCCGCCCTCTTGTCCCGTGCCGTGCCGGCCCCCGTGTCCGACCGTCTGGTCGATCGTCACCGGGCCGAAGGCGTTCGGCTGCATCCGGGCAGGCAGGTGGACCGGGCCGTGGATGGTGGCGTGCGGCTGGACAATGGCGATTTCATCGCCTGCGACCTGATCCTGGTCGGTATCGGCGTTGATCCCTGCATCGATCTGGCCGTGCCGCTGGGCATCGGCACGGCCGAAGGCATCCGCGTCGACGCCTATGGCTTCACCTCGCTGTCCGGCATCTTTGCCGTGGGCGATGTGGCCAGCCAGTGGAGCGCCTGGCACGGCCGCTGGCTGCGGGTGGAGACCTGGGCCAATGCCCAGAACCAGGCCATTGCTACCGCCCGCGCCATGCTGGGCCTGGGCGGCCCCTATCAGGATGCGCCCTGGTTCTGGTCCGACCAGTATGATCTGAACCTGCAGGCCTGCGGCGATGCCACGCGCGGCGACATGGTGCTGCGCGGCGACCCGGCCGGGGCCTTTTCCACCATCCATCTGGTCGATGGCCGCATCAATGGCGCCAGCAGCCTGAACGCGCCCGGCGATATGGCGGCGCTGCGCCGACTGGTCAATGCGCGGGCGTCCCTTGCCGTGGCCGATCTGGCCGATCCCGGCTTCAACCTGCGCCGCGCCGTCACCGCCCTGCCCAAGAATTAAGGATAGAGGCATGTCCGACATCATCCGCCAGATCGCCGATGATCTGTTCCGGGCCGAACAGACCCGCACCCCCATCCCGCCCGTGCGCGACCGGCTGCCGGTCGGCGATGTGGACGCCGCCTATGCGGTGCAGCGTCTGAACACCGACCGCGCGCTGGCCGCCGGCCGGCGGCTGGTGGGGCGCAAGATCGGCCTGACCTCTCCCGCCGTGCAACGCCAACTGGGCGTGGACCAGCCCGATTACGGCATGCTGTACGCCGACATGGCGCGCGCCGATGCCGAACCCATCCCCCTGTCTGACGTCCTACAGCCCAAGGCGGAGGCCGAGATTGCCTTCGTCCTGGACCGCGACCTGACGCCGGAGCTGCCGACCATGGCCGACCTGCTGCGCGCCATCGGCTTCGCGCTGCCGGCGATCGAGGTGGTGGGGTCGCGCATTGCCGGCTGGGATATCCGCATTACCGATACCATCGCCGATAATGCCTCGTCCGGCCTCTATGTGCTGGGCTCGCGGCCCGTGCGGCTGGAAAGCTTCGATCCGGTCGCCTGCCGCATGCGCATGCGGCGTGGGGATCAGGAAGTGTCCAGCGGCCAGGGTTCGGCCTGCCTGGGCTCGCCGCTCACCGCCTCGCTCTGGCTGGCGCGGGTGATGGCGCGGGCGGGATCGCCGCTTCGGGCCGGGGACACCATCTTGTCGGGCGCGCTCGGCCCCATGGTGGCGGCCGGCGCCGGGGACGCGTTCGAGGTGGAAATCGAAGGGCTGGGCCAGGTGCGGACCCGGTTCGGGGAATAGAGCCGCTGTGATTTGAAGAAGCCGGCCACCGCCCCTCTTCCGTCACCCCGGCGAAGGCCGGGGTCCATGTCGTAAAGCAGAGTGCCTGGAATCTGGACCCCGGCCATCGCCGGGGTGACGGTTGGGAGGCATTGAATTCAACCACGATTGCCTGTCCTGACGCCCTTGGTCGAAGGACGGGAAGGCTGAATCACCAACAATCCATCTCCTGGAGAGAGATCAAACCATGCGCGATGCTGTCATTGTTTCCACCGCCCGCACGCCCATCGGCCGGGCCTATCGCGGGGCCTTCAACGACACTCAGGGCCAGGCCCTGGCCGCCCATGCCGTCGCCCATGCCGTGGCGCGGGCCGGGGTGGAGGCGGCGGAGGTGGAGGATGTGATCCTGGGCTGCGCCCTGCCGCAGGGGTCCACGGGAGGCAATATCGCGCGCCAGTCGGCCTTGCTGGCGGGATTGCCGGTTAATGCCTCGGGACTGGTGGTGGTGCGCGAATGCAGTTCGGGGCTGCAGGCGTTGGCGACCGCCACCCAGCGCGTGATCGTGGACCGGGTGCCGGTCGCCATCGGCGGCGGGGTGGAAAGCGTCAGTCTGGTGCAGAATGACAAGCTGAACCTGTACCGGGCCGAAGACCCGGCTGTGCGCACCATCGCGCCCGCCATCTACATGCCCATGCTGGACACGGCGGAGGTGGTGGCGCGCCGCTATGGCATCGGTCGCGACGCGCAGGACGATTATGCCGTGGAAAGCCAGCGCCGCACGGCCGACGCCCAGGCCGCCGGCCGCTTCGATGCGGAAATCGTGCCCATGGAAGCGCGCATGGCCGTGTTGGACAAGGCGACGGGGGAGATCAGCCACCGCGACATCCTGCTGTCGAAGGATGAGGGCAACCGGCCGGGCACGACGCTCGCCGACCTGTCCGCGCTCAAGCCCGTGCGCGGTCCCGACGCCGTGATTACGGCCGGCAATGCCAGTCAATTGTCCGACGGGGCCAGCGCCTGTGTGGTCATGGAGGCCAGGCTGGCCGAACAGCGCGGCCTGACCCCGCTGGGGGCGCTGCGCGGGCTGGCCGTGGCGGGGTGCGAGCCGGATGAAATGGGCATCGGCCCGGTCTTCGCCGTCCCGCGCCTGCTGGCCCGCCACGGGCTGAAGATCGACGATATCGGCCTGTGGGAACTGAACGAGGCCTTTGCGGTGCAGGTGCTCTATTGCCGCGACCGGCTGGGCATCGACCCCGCCCGCCTGAATGTCGATGGCGGCGCCATCTCCATCGGCCATCCCTATGGGATGAGCGGTTCGCGCATGGCCGGGCATTTGCTGATCGAGGGCAGGCGCCGCGGCGTGCGCTGGGGCGTGGTCACCATGTGCGTGGGCGGCGGCATGGGGGCGGCGGGGCTGTTTGAGATTTTCTGAGGGAGGTGGGGGACGTTCCGTGTCCCCCCGTCATCCCGGCGGAAGCCGGGACCCAGCGTGAGGCGCGGTCAGCGCCGATATGAATCATGTCGCGGCTGACGCCGCTCTGCGCCTGGGTCCCGGCTTTCGCCGGGATGACGGGAAGGGGTGACGGAAAGAACGCCCGAAACCCTCATCCCGGCGGAGGATGACGCCCATCCACCCACCTACCCATCAAACCCCCCGTCCATACCCGCCCCGCCTTCTTCACCTTCCACGCCGCCGGCCCCACCCTGTGACCCGAGCACTTGATGACAGGGTGGCACCGATGAGCGCGTATCTGCGCGTCGCCAGCGATGTTGGCGGCACCTTTACCGATCTGGTCTATTGCAGCGTCGACCCGGAAACGGGCAAGCCGGGGCCGGTCTTCACGGCCAAGGCCGACACCACCCCGCCGGATTTCGAACAGGGCGTGATGAATGCCCTGTCCAAGGCGGGCGTCGATCCGGCTGCCATGGGTTTCTTCGCCCATGGCTCCACCGTCGTCATCAACACCCTGACCGAACGCAAGGGCGTGAAGATGGGGCTGATCACGACGAAGGGCTTCCGCGATGTGCTGGAAATCGCGCGCGGCAACCGGCCCGACCTGTTCAATTTCAATTTCCGCAAGCCGCCCCCCTTTGTCGATCGGCATCTGCGGCTGGAGATCGACGAGCGGGTGGACCATAAGGGCCATCTGGTCCGCCCGCCCGACCTGTCGGCGCTGGACCCGATCCTGGCGCATTTCAAGGCGGAGGGTGTGCATTCCATCGCCATTTCCTTCCTGCACGCCTATCTGAACCCCGCGAACGAGGCGATGGTGGCCGAACGCGTGCGGGCGCTGATGCCCGGTCTGTCGGTGCTGGCCAGTCACGAGATCAGCCGCGAATGGCGCGAATATGAACGGACCAGCACCGTGGTCCTGTCGGCTTACGTCCACCCCATCGCCGACCGCTATATCGGCAAGTTGCAGGGCGGGCTGGCGGAAAGGGGCTTCACGGCCAAACCCTATATCATGCAGTCCAATGGCGGCATCGCCACCGTGGACGCCATCCGCCGCAACCCCATCACCATGGTGGAATCCGGCCCCGCCAGCGGCATTTTCGCCGCAGCCTATCTGGGAAAGCGCATCGGGGAACCGAACCTGATCGTGCTGGATATTGGCGGGACCACGGCCAAATGCACCCTGATCGAAGGGGGCGAGGTCAAGGTCGGCACCGAATATCATATCGAACGCACCCGCACCCATCCGGGATATCCCATCCAGACGCCCGTGTCGGAGATTGTGGAGATCGGCAATGGCGGTGGCTCCATCGCCTGGGTCGATGCCGGGGGCAAGCTGCATGTCGGCCCGCAATCGGCCGGGGCCCGGCCCGGTCCCGCCGCCTATGGCCGCGGCGGGACCAAACCCACGACAACGGATGCCAACCTGCTGCTGGGCCGCATCGACCCCGCCTGTTTCGTGGGCGGGGAGCGGGAGCCGGACTGGGCGTCCGTCCATGCCGCCTTCGACCCCGTGGCGGCGGAACTGGGCATCGGGCGGCAGGATCTGGCGCGCGGCATCATCCGCATCGCCAATGCCAACATGACCAACGCCCTGCGGCTGGTTTCCACCAACCGCGGCCATGATCCGCGCGATTATGCGCTGATGGCCTTTGGCGGCGGCGGGGCCATGCATGCCGTGGCGCTGGCGGCCGAACTGGGCGTGCCGCGCGTCATCGTGCCGGTCAATTCGTCGGTCTTTTCCTCCTGGGGCATGCTGCTGACCGATCTGCGCCGCGACTATCTGCAAACGGCACTGACCCCGCTGACGGCGGACGCCGGGCCGGCGGTGGCGGTGCGCTTTGCCGAACTGCGGGAACGGGCGCTGGTGGATTTCAGGGTGGACGGGGTGGAGGCGGCCACGCCCGCCTTCGAATACCTCGCCGACATGCGCTATGCCGGGCAGGAACATACGGTCAAGGTCGCGCTTACCCCCACCGCCGACCACGGCTTCGACCTGACGGCCGCCGCCGACGCCTTCCATGCCGCACATGAGAAGCGGTTCACCTATCGCCTGGAAAACGCCATCCAGCTGGTGAATTTCCATCTGGTCGCCCGCATCCCCGTGCCCAAGCCCGACCTGCCGGACAAGCCGGTGACCGGGGCCGATGTGGCGACCACGCGCATCGGCACGCGCCGCGTGGATTTTGACCAGCACGGCATCCATGACGCCGCCATCCATGATGGTCTGGCCCTGGAACCGGGGATGGAAGTGGCGGGCCCCGCCATTGTGCAGGAACCGTCCGTGACCCTGGTGGTGCCGCCGGGCGCCCATGTGACCATCGACAAGATCGGTAATTACCACGTCCATCTGCCCCGGAAGGAGGCGTGATCCATGGAACGCGATCCCTTCACTTCAGAGATCATCAAGAACGCGCTCGTGGCCCTTGGCGACGAGATGTTCAACGCCATGATCCGCACCTCCATGAGCCCGATCATCTATGAAACGACGGATTTCGCCGTCGGCGCCACGGATGCAAAGGGCAACCTGCTGGCGCAGGGCAATGGCGTCACGGGCTTCCTGGCCACGCTGGACACGGCTGTGCAAAGCCTGCTGACCCATTACACCGCCGAGGAGATCGAACCCGGCGACGTGTTCATCACCAACACACCGTATGAGGGCGGGGGCACGCACCTGTCGGACGTGTCGATCCTGTGCCCCGTTTTCCATGACGGAACCCTGATCGCCTGGACCGTCAACAAGGCGCACTGGACGGAGGTGGGCGGGGCCGTGCCCGGCAGTGCGTCCACCAGCTCCACCGACATTTTCCAGGAAGGGCTGCATTTCCGCTTCCTGAAACTGTATGAGGGCGGGCGGCTGAACAAGGCGCTGGTCGGCATCATCCGCGCCAATGTCCGCCTGCCCGACAGCACGTTGGGCGACATGCATGCCGGTGTGGCCGCGGCCCGTGTCGGCGCCAACCGCATCCTGGAAATGATCGCCAAATATGGCCGCGGGCCCGTGCTGTCGGCCATGGATGATCTGCTGGACTACGGCGAGCGTATGGTCCGGGCCGAACTGGCCAAGCTGCCGGCCGGTGTCTACGCGGCCGAGGATGTGATTGAGGAGGATGGGCTGGGCAACGGCCCCTTCACCATCAAGGTCACGGTCACCATTGGCGATGGTCGCATGCTGGCCGATTTCACCGGCACCAGCCCGCAGGCCAAGGGCCCCATCAATACCAGCCTGGCGGGCCTGGTCACGGCCGCGCGCTGCGCTTTCAAGGCCGTGACCGACCCGGCCATTCCGGCCAATGGCGGCTGTTTCCGCGCGCTGGAGATCATCTGTCCCCCCGGCACCATCGTCACCGCGCAAAGCCCGGCGCCTGTGTCGATCTATTACGAGACCATGATCGCCGCCATCGAGGTGATGTGGCGGGCCCTGATGCCCGTGGTGCCGGGCAAGCTGCCCGTGGGCCATGCACGGTCGGTGGGCGCCACCTTCATTTCAGGATTGCTGCCCGACACTGGCGAACTGTTCGTGATGGGCGAACCGCTGCTGGGCGGCTGGGGTGCCTCGGCCGGGCTGGACGGCGATAATGGGCAGTTCTGCTGCGGCAATGGGGAGACCTACAATATCCCCGTCGAACTGGCCGAAAGCCGCTACGGATTCGAGATCGACCAATATGCCTTCCATAGCGAGCCGGGCGGGGAGGGGCGCTGGCGCGGCGGCAAGGGCGTGGTGCTGGATTACCGCATCACGGCGGCAGAGGCCCTGCTCACCTTCTCCGCCACCCGCACCAAGTCCCGGCCCTGGGGGGCCGAAGGCGGGGGCGAGGGGTCGTGCAACCGGGTGGAGATCCTGCGCAATGACGGGTCGGTGGAGATCCATTCCATGGTCACCGCCCTGCCCGTGAAGCGCGGCGAGGTGGTGCGGCTCTACACTGCCACGGGCGGCGGCTATGGCCCCGCCACTGACCGCCCGCGAGAGGCCGTGCTGGCCGACCTGAAGAACGGCTATATCACCGCCGATCAGGCCGCCCTGTATGGCGTTGCGCCATGACCTTGTCGGGCGTCTGGACCAACGAGTATGGCTCCCGCATGAAACTGTGGCTGGGGGCGGATGGCACCCTCCAGGGCCGCTATGCGTCGACCACGGGATCAACGGGGGAATATCGGGTCAGCGGCCATGCCGGGCCGGTGGAGGCGGGGCCGAAGGCGGGGCAGCCCGTGGCCCTGGCCATTTCCTGGCATTCCATCGTGGCCGGAGAGGCCGACCCCAGTTGGGACTGGTGTTCGGCCCTGTCGGGGCAGGTCAGCCTGCGCAAGGACGGGCCGCAACTGGTGCTGACCCACGCCCTGGTCGCCAGCAGCGCCTTTCCCGGGTTGGCCGAAGCCGGCACCCATATTGACCGCCTGACCTATCGCCGCATCGGTGATGCCGGGCCCCTGCCGACAGGGGTGGAGGGGCCATTCGGAGATATTGCCAGCCCCCTTTCCGGCCCCTGGCAGGATGGGGAAGGGGGCGTCATGACCCTGCGCCTGGGTTCTGCGACCGGGTTCGACCGCATCATCGGCAGCCTGCGCCGGGCGGGGGTGGAGCGGCCCCTGACTGGCTTTGCCGGCCGGGGGGCGGCACGGTCGCTGGCGGTCACGGCCCGATTGCCCGACGGGTCGGTGACGGCGCTGGCCGGCACCCTGCCGTCGGGCGGCACCGTCCTGCCCCTGATCGAGCTTGCCAGTCACGCCACGGCACCCGACAGCACCTATCTGCAGACCGTTATCCATGCCCGGCGGTTCATGCCGGGCTAGGGGAGATTGAGCCTGTCCGGTTGAGGTGAAAGCGGACCGGCTCTCACTCCCGTCGCCGCTGGGAAAGCCTATGTGCGCTCATTTAACCCTGTGCAATAACCTGCCTCCCCCGCTTTCGCGGGGGAGGCAGGGAAGGTGGGACCGCTTGCTTGGCGCCTATGGGCGGAAGCCGGCGTGACGGGAAGGAGCCCCCCCCTCACAGCGCCCTGAAGCTGAAATTGCTGAACCGCGCCGTGCCGGCCCCGGCCGAATAGAGCCCTGGCCGCAGCATCAGGAACCCGCCGCGCACATTATGGTGATAACCCGATACCTCCATGCCGCGATCAAACCGGGTCCAGCTTTTGCCGCCATCGCCGCTGGTATCATAGGTGACGATATGGCGGTCATTGGTGACGCGCAGGCGCATCCGCCGCCCATGGGGGTTGGCGGGGCGGCCGCGTTCCATGCCGTACTGGTGGGTGACGAAGCGCTTCTCATCAAAGCCCAGGCCGCAATAAAGCTGTTGGTCATAGAACAGGACCAGCCCGGCCACCCCGCCCTCCGCAATCTCGATATCGCATTCAAAACGGTAGGATGTGTCGCCCGCGACCAGCAGCAGGGGCGAACTGTCCTTGGGCGCGGTACCGGCGGCGGCCAGGTGCAGCACCCCGCCTTCCACCCTGGCCCGGCCCGCCTCTTCCGGTGCCGGCTTGAAGAAGTTCCATTTGGTACCCAGCGCCAGGGTCCTGAACCCGTCCGACAGTTCCATGCCATGCGGGCCCGGCTTGCCGCCCTTGGGTGCCGGCAGGGGCTGGGACAGGTCGCCGCCCTTCATCTTGAACCAGCCATCATCCGTCCATTCCACCGGGTCCAGCAGGGTCTGCCGTCCCAGTGTCCAGAACCCGTTCTCAAACCCGTGATAGACCGACCACCAGTCGCCCGCCGGCCCCTGCACCAGCGTGGCATGGCCGCGCGACCACCAGTAATCATCATTGTCGGTGGTGCGGACGATGGGATTGTGCGGGCAATCCTCCCACGGGCCATGGATGGATTTTGACCGGGCGGCGATGACCATATGCCCGGTCGGCGGCCCGGCCGTGCCGCCCACGGCCGTGATCAGATAGAAATAATCCCCGCGCCTG
Source organism: Hydrogenophaga intermedia (assembly GCA_943371025.1). Classification (GTDB taxonomy): domain Bacteria; phylum Pseudomonadota; class Alphaproteobacteria; order Azospirillales; family Azospirillaceae; genus Niveispirillum. Next base: position 88,867 of record CALRTC020000017.1, on the reverse strand, counting down.
GTGATCTTCGGCCCTTCCGGCGAAAACCCTTCCACGATCCAGTCGGACGGGTAGCGCCAGGGCGTGTAGACCTTTTCCACCTCTCCCACCGTTGACAGGCCATCATCGGACAGGCGGATCCGGTCCCCGCCCGACAGGAACAGCCAGCGCGACCCGTCCTCCCCCACCGCATGGCCGGGATCGATATGGCCGGGCAGGCCCAGATATTTGGGTTCGCTCCACGGTCCCTCGATCTTGTCGGCCCAGATGACATAGGTGCCGTTGGGCTTGCCCTTGATGGGGATATAAAGGAAATAGCGGCCCTGATGCTTGGTCAGTTCCGGCGCCCAGACCGACCCCAGATTAATGGTCAGCGCCGCCGTGACGGGCACCCAGTTCAGCATGTCGCGGGAATGCCAGATGACCAGCCCCGGATAGCTGTCGAAGGTGGAAAAGGTCATGTAATAATCCGCCCCGTCCTTCAGGATGGTCGGGTCGGGATGGTCGCCCGCGAATAACGGGTTCAGATAGCGCCCGTCGCCCAGATCGGGCTTGCGCTGATTATCCAGCCCGCGCGCCCAGTGCGGCCCGCCCTTCTTTCCGGGGGCACAGGCAGGGGCCGGTGCCGATGGTGCAGCCGTCACCGGCCCGGCGGCCAGGCCGGCCCCGGCGGACAGGGCCAGGCCCAGGGCGTTTCGGCGGGATAGATCGGTCATGGGCGACTTCCTCCAACATGGCTATTTTCCTTTATTGATACCGGTGTCAATATCCGGTGGCAACCCCGACATGACAAGGGCACGCTTCCCGATGAAGGATGCGGTGAAGGGCGGAACCGTATAATATGTCTGGGTTATGCCCAGCAGAGAGAAGAACGTGAAAAAGCGCGCGTCCAAGGACACCAACCGCACGCCCGTGCTGGCCTCCACGGCCTTGAAGCGCATCCACGGTTCGGTCGCCCGTGAACTGGGCGTGGCCATCGTCACCGGGGTCTATAAGCCCGGTGATACCTTGTCGGCGGAAATCGAATTTGCCGAGAAACTGAACGTGTCGCGCACGGCCTATCGCGAGGCGGTGCGCATCCTGGCGGCCAAGGGGCTGGTGGAAAGCCGGCCCAAGGCGGGCACGCGCATCAATGAACGCAGCCGCTGGAACCTGCTGGACCCCGACGTCCTGGCCTGGATGTTCGAGGGGGAGCCCAGCCTGGCCTTTGTCCGCGACCTGTTTGAGTTGCGCATGATGGTGGAACCGGCCGCCGCCGAACTGGCTGCCGTGCGGCGCACGGGCGCCGATCTGGCCAAGATGGGCCACGCGCTGGAGGAAATGGCCCGCCACGGCCTGTCGACGGAGGAAGGGCGGGAGGCCGACCAGCAGTTCCACCATGCTGTCCTTGCCGCCACCCGCAACAGCACAATGGTCACCCTGTCCAGCACCATTGCCGCCGCGGTCTCCTGGACCACCATCTTCAAACAGCGCAAACGCGGCCTGCCTCGCGACCCGGTGGAAGATCACCGCGCGCTGTATGAAGCCATCGGCAACAGCGACCCCGCCGCCGCCCGCGCCGCCATGATCGAACTGATCCGCCTGGCCCAGCAGGATACGGAAGTGGCGATGTGACCTCAGGCGGGTTGCCGCGGCTGTCTTGCCGGCCGCCGCTTGGGGCGCGGATCGATCGGTGCCAGAACAAAGGCAAGGCTGGCCAGATGGTCCCGGCCTTCCGCCCTCGGCTGGCTGGTCAGCACGCTCAATCGTTCCAGCAGCGCATTTACCTCTGCCAGATCATCACGGCTCAGCCAGCCCTTGTTGCGCGACGCCCATAATTCCCGCCCCGGGCCACTGACTACCATGCCCGCACGGTCCAGTCCCGCTTCGAAATCGCGGCCGGCGATCGCCAGCAGCCCCCGTGCGAAAACCCGCAGTTCCGCCGCATTGCCGCCCGGCCCCAGGTCATAGGCAAGACGCAGGGGTGTGGTTCCCCCGCCGGGCAGCCGGAACCGCCGTTCCTCGCCCTCGGTCGCCGCCACCTCCTGCACCAGTCCACCATCGACCAGCGCGCGCAGGTGGTAGTAGAGCCCGTCCGCCGGCCGGCCAAGCTGTTCTGCCAGCGTGGCTACCTCTGCCTCTCCCCCCAGCGCCGCCAGCGTATCCACCAGCTCCTGCCGGACCGGCGAACTGAGCAGGCTGATCTGTGCCGGATCGGCAACCAGGTGTGCTGGGCCCCCGCTATCCATTGTCATGGACTCCTGTTGAAAAATAATGCATCTTTTTCAACAGATCATATCCGGGCTGGTCCCGGTCTTCAACGATCAAGAAGGGAAATCCGGCAGTGACGTGGCTTCTCAGGGGGCTGTTGGCGCTTGCGCCCCTTATCCTGTTCAGCATCCCGGCCATGGCAGATCCGGCCGGACCCGTGCGGTTTTCCCCTGACGCTTTGCGGGCGGATCTGCGCTTTGCCATCGACACGATTGTGCAGCAGCATCCTGACCTGTCCCATTCGGTCCCGCGTGAGCGGCTTGAGGAAGCGGCGGCGGAATTGCGCCGGCAGCTTGATCACCCGATGGATCAGGCGGAGGCCTGGGCGGCCCTGGCGCAGTTGAACCCCGTCCTGGCCGATGGGCACCTTTTCATCGGTCTGCCGGATTGGCGTGGACAGACCAGGAAGGACATCGACGCCGGCATCGGCTTCTTTCCGTTTGAAATTGACCTGGACCCGGCAGGCTACCCCGTCATCATGGCCGCTCTTGGCGGATCGGCAACAAAGCTGGCCGGACGCCGGGTCATGAAGATCAACGGCCGCGACGCCCGCCTTGTCGCCCGGGCGCTTCTGGCGCGGACGCATGGTGACAGCCCGATCTTTCGCGCGGCCCTGCTGTCACAGCGCTGGTGGCTGTTTCACGCCAGGCTTTATGGGACGCCCACAGCCTATGAACTGGTGCTGCAGGACAGCAATGTGCCGCTGCACATGCCCGCCGCGCACACCCTTCCAGCCATCCTTCAGCAGGAAGCCAGCTTTGAGCGGTCGTTCACCTGCTCCGTCAATGCCGACGGATCGGCACGGCTGACGGTCGCGTCCTTTGTCTGGGACGACAAGGACCGCTTTCTGCAATTCACCCACGACTGCTTTGCCCGGATCAAGGCTGCCGCGATCGATCGACTGGTCATTGATGTCAGCACCAATGGCGGCGGCAATGATGACATGTGGAAGGAGGGCATCCTTCGTTACATTGCCGACCGGCCCTATAAGCAGGGCTCGACCTATCGCAAGCGGGAGAAGACGGGCGGCGTGTCGACCGGCGCCATCGAAAGCGCCACCTTGCCTGTGATGGACGAGCCATTGCACTTTTCCGGCAAACTGTCGGTCCAGATCGGACCGCTGACCTATTCCTCGGCCGTGCTGTTCAGCAATGTCGTGCGGGATTACGGCTTTGGCAGCCTGACGGGAACCGGCGGCGCGGCACGGACCCGGCAATCCGGCGGGGTGCAGGGTGTGACGCTGCCCAACACGGGCCTGCCCCTGTCCTATCCCCGCTTCGTCCTGGACCCGCCCGCGGGACCGGACATTGGACCCTTGCTGGTGCCCGCGCCGCCATGATCGACCTGATCAACCTGGTCCAGCAGGATACGGAAGTGACGATGTGAGGGGAGAGGCGTTTCGAATTGTACAAATCATGGTACAATAGGCTCTGAAAACGGGAGCCAACCATGGATGTCGTGAATTACAGCACCGCCCGACAGAATCTGGCGGGCCTGATGGACAAGGTGACCCAGGACCGCGCGCCCATCATCGTGACGCGGCAGGGCGTGGAAGACGTCGTCCTGATGTCACTCAGCGAGTTTGAAGGCTGGCAGGAGACGGTGCATCTGCTGTCCTCGCCCGCCAACGCCGAACATCTGCGCCGGTCGATCGAACAGTTGGACGCGGGCCGGACCGTGGAATGGACGGGAGCTGAATGAAGGTCGTGTTTTCCGCTGACGCCTGGGTGGACTATCTGGGCTGGCAGGAACAGGACCCGGAAATCGCGGCTCGCATCAATGCCCTGCTGCAGAATGTCAGGCGCACCCCCTTTGCCGGGATTGGCAAGCCGGAACCGTTGAAAGGTACGCTCAACGGCTTCTGGTCTCGCCGGATCACGCAGGAACACCGCCTGGTCTATCGCGTTTGCGGCACGGACGCCGACCAGCGGGTCGAAATCGCGTCCTGCCGCAAACATTACTAGTGTCTGTCTGGATTCCCCCCTGAGGGCCTGTCCCTGCGACCACAGCCCCTCAATGATTATCCCGCGGCAGGCCCCTGGTCTGGGCGATGCGCTGGAACTGCTCCGATCCTTCCAGGATGGCGCCTGTGTTCATCTGGCCGACCAGGGAACGCTGGATCGACTGCCACGGGGTCTGGGAGGCCGGATAGGCATAGCCGCCGGCCGCCGCCAGTTCCGCCCGGCGCTGCGCCAGTTCCGCATCGGAGATCAGCACATCGGCCGTCTGCCGGCGCAGGTCGATGCGCACCCGGTCGCCCGTGCGCAGCAGGGCCAGCCCGCCGCCCACCGCCGCTTCCGGCGACGCGTTCAGGATCGACGGCGAGCCCGACGTGCCCGACTGCCGCCCGTCGCCCAGGCAGGGCAGGGCCGAAATGCCTTCGCGGATCAGATAGGCCGGCGGGCGCATATTCACCACTTCGGCCGCCCCCGGATAGCCCACGGGGCCCGCGCCGCGCATGAACAGCAGGGTTTCCGACGTGATGCCCAAGGCCGGATCGTCGATGCGGGCATGGTAATCCTCCGGCCCGTCAAAGACGACGGCCGGGCCTTCGAACGCTTCCGGATCGTCGGGGTTGGACAGGTACCGGTCGCGGAATTCCTCCGAAATCACGCTGGTCTTCATGATGGCGGCATCGAACAGGTTGCCGCTCAGCACGATGAAGCCGGCCTTTTCCTTCAAGGGCTGGTCGAAGGGACGGATCACCTTCTCATCCTCAATGGCCACGCCGCGGCAATTCTCCCCGATGGTCTTGCCATTGACGGTCAGCGCATCCTCGCGGATCAGGCCCTGGCCCATCAACTGGTTGACCACGGCGGGCACGCCGCCGGCGCGGTAATAATCCTCGCCCAGATATTCCCCGGCCGGCTGCAGATTGACCAGCAGCGGCACGTCATGCCCATGCGTCTGCCAGTCCTTCAATTCCAGTTCCACGCCCATATGCCGGGCGATGGCGGCCAGATGGATGGGGGCATTGGTCGACCCGCCGATGGCGGAATTGACGGCGATGGCGTTCAGGAAGGCGTCGCGGGTCATGATGTCGGACGGTTTCACATCCTCCATCACCAGCTCCACGGCCCGCTTGCCCGTCAGATAGGCCACTTCCTGCCGGTCGCGATAGGGGGCGGGGATGGCGGCCGATCCCGGCAACTGCATGCCCAACGCCTCGGCCAGGCTGTTCATGGTCGTGGCCGTGCCCATGGTGTTGCAATAACCCGTGGACGGCGCGGAGGAGGCCACCAGCTTGATGAAGCCGGCATTGTCGATCTCGCCTGCCGCCAGCATCTGCCGGGCCTTCCAGACGATGGTGCCCGAGCCTGTGCGTTCCCCCTTGTGCCAGCCGTTCAGCATGGGGCCGACCGACAGGGCGATGGCGGGGATATTGACGGTGGCGGCGGCCATCAGGCAGGCGGGCGTGGTCTTGTCACAACCGATGGTCAGCACCACGCCATCCAGCGGATAGCCATACAGCACCTCCACCAGCGCCAGATAGGCCAGATTGCGGTCCAGCCCGGCCGTGGGCCGCTTGCCCGTTTCCTGGATGGGATGGACCGGGAATTCAAGGGCGATGCCGCCGGCCTCCCGGATACCCTCCCGCACGCGTTCCGCCAGGACCAGATGATGGCGGTTGCAGGGCGACAGGTCGGACCCGGTCTGCGCGATCCCGATGATCGGCTTGCCCGACTGCAATTCCGCCAGCGACAGGCCGAAATTCAGATAGCGCTCCAGATACAGCGCCGTCATGTCGATATTGGCCGGATTGTCGAACCAGGCGCGCGAGCGCAGCTTCTTCGGTTCCGACGGGGAAGCACTCATGACCTTTGGTCCTTATAAGGGTTCGTCTGGGGGTGGTGACGCACGATGGTTCTTCATCGCCACAAGGGGTTAATTGGACCTCGACGCATTCCCTCTCTCCCCCGTCATCCCGGCGAAAGCCGGGACCCAGCGTGAGGCGCGGTTAGCGCCTATATGACAAATATCGCGGCAGACGCCGCTCTGCGCCTGGGTCCCGGCTTTCGCCGGGATGACGGGAAGAACGGGCTGAAAAGAGGTAACGGGCCTCTTAACTCTGCGCCTCTGGGCCGCAGCATAAGGACGCGCAAAATGGCCCCCCTCACTTCACCACCGACAACCGAAAGCTCATCTCGTGGCGATAGGGCTTGCCCGGGTCCAGGCGCGCGGAGACAAAGCCGGGCTGGTTGGGGGCGTCGGGGAATTTCTGCGGTTCCAGGGCGATGCCGTCGCCCATGCGATAGACATGGCCCTGCTTGCCGATCAGCGTACCGTCCAGGAAATTGCCCGTGTAAAGCTGCAGGCCCGGTTCGGTGGAAAACACCTCCAGCACGCGGCCGCTGTCCGGGTCTTCCAGACGCGCCGCCAGCTTGGGCTTGGCCGTCAGGCCGGCATCGAGGGCGAAATTATGGTCATAGCCGCGCCCGGCCACGATCTGCGGGTCGCGCCCGTCGCGGATGCCGTCGGAAATGGTCCGTCCCTTGCGGAAATCGAACAGACCGCCATCGACGGGCTTCAGTTCCCCGGTGGGGATCAGCGCGGCATTGACGGGCGTGTAATGGCTGGCCGGCATGGTCAGCCGGTGGTTCAGCACACCCAACGCGCTGCCTTCGCCCGCCAGATTGAAGATGGCATGGTTGGTCATGTTGATGATGGTCGGCTTGTCGGTAGCCGCCTCATAAACAATGGTCAGGTTGTTCTGATCATCCAGCGCATAGGTGGCCTTGGCCTGCACCCGGCCCGGATAGCCCAGGTCGCCATCGGGGCTGTCCAGCGTCAGGGTGACCGACGCGGTGGGGCCATTCTTCACGTCGGTGACGGTCCAGACCTGCTTGTCAAAGCCCTTGCCGCCGCCATGCAGCGAATTGGTCTTGTCGTTCAGCGGCAATTGATAGGTCTTGCCATCCAGCGTGAAGCGGCCGCCGGCAATGCGGTTGGCATAGCGGCCGACGGTGACGCCGAAATAATTGGGCGTGGCCTCATAGGGCGCCAGATTGTCATGGCCCAGCACGATATCGGCCACCTGCCCCCTGCGGTCCGGCGTCTTCAGCGCCTGCAGCGTCGCGCCATAGGTGATGATGGTGGCGCTGGTGCCGGCGGCATTGGACAGGGTCACCGCCTCCACCTTGGCGCCATTGGACAGGGCGCCGAAGGGCGCACGCGCGGCCGTCGCGGCAGCGGCGTCACCGGCCGTGAACGCCATGCCGGCGTACAGAGCCAGGGCCAGGGCGGGTTTCAGCGGCGGGGCGGCGGGACGGCTGGACATTCTCTGGGTTCCTCCGGAAGGGGGCGCATGCGCGGTTGACCGCGTCGGCGGGGCGTTGGTATATACTCATACAAATAACAAACGAAGACGCCAAGAGGGAAAGCACCAAGATGCCTGTCGCCCCTACCCCGTCCAGTGCTGCTGCCGCCCAAACCGGCGCTGCGCATCAAAAATCATACACATCGGTGCTGGCCCTGCTGGCGAGCCTGTTTTTCATCTGGGGCTTCATCACCGTCATCAATAATACGCTGCTGCCGCATTTACGCAGTGTTTTCGACCTGACCTATGGCCAGGCGACCTTGATCGAGTCGGTGTGGTTTGTGGCCTATCTGGTGGCCTCTGTCCCCTCGGCCAAGCTGATTGAGCGTGTCGGCTATAAGCGCGCCATGGTCATCGGTCTCTTGACCATGGCCGGCGGGTCGCTGCTGATGATCCCGGCCGCGCGCATCCCTTCTTATGAGGTGACGCTGGTGGCCCTGTTCATCGTGGCGGCGGGCATCGCCCTGCTGCAGGTGGCGGCCAATCCCTATGTCGCGGTCGTCGGCCCGCCGGAAACGGCGTCCTCGCGCCTCAATCTGGTCCAGGCCTGCAATTCGGCCGGCACGACGCTGGCCCCGCTGTTCGGCGGCTATCTGATCCTGGGTCGGTCGACCAGCGGCACGGCAGAGGCAGGCACCACCCTGACGGCGGCGGAACGGCTGGCCGATGCGCAGTCGGTGCAGCTGCCTTATCTGATCGTGGCCGGCGTGCTGCTGGTCCTGGCCGTGGTCATTGCGCGGGCCCATCTGCCCGATATCAGCGCCACGGCGCGCCGGGCCGATGCGGCGGAACGCAAGAAGCATTCGCTGTGGCGTCACCGCAATCTGGTGTTCGGCATCCCCGCCATCTTCATCTATCTGATCGCGGAAATCGGCGTCGCCAACCTGTTCATCAATTTCATCAGCCAGCCCGACATTGCCAACATCACCCATGAAAAGGCCTCAGGTTACCTGTTCCTGCTCTGGGGCGGGATGATGGTGGGCCGCGTGGGCGGTGGTTACCTGATGCGCTGGATCGCGGCGGAAACGCTGCTGGCCGTCGCCTCCATCGGCGCTTTCATCGTCATGCTGCTGACCGTGTTCACGGGCGGGACCGTGGCCATGTGGGCGTTGATCGCCGTGGGCCTTTTCCATTCCATCATGTTCCCCACCATCTTCACGCTCGGCATCCGCGGCCTGGGCCCGCTGACCGAAGAAGGGGCCGGCCTGCTGATCATGGCCATCGGCGGCGGCGCGCTCGTCTATTTCCAGGGCCAGTTGGCCGATGCCTATGGCCTGCAATGGTCCTTCCTGCTGACGGCTGTGTGCGAACTGTATGTGCTGTTCTACGCGCTCTGGGGTGCCAAACCCACGGCGGCCATCGCTGTTGAACATCGGCTGGAGGATTGAGGGGGGTGATCTCCCTTCTTCCCCGGCAATCCACCTTTCCCCGTCATCGTGCCACTCTCTCCGTCATCCCGGCGAAAGCCGGGACCCAGGGGCCAAGCGCCCGACCTTTCGACGGCTTTGATTGACGCTGTGTCAACGGTTCGTCCTGGGGCCCCTGGGTCCCGGCTTTCGCCGGGATGACGGGGAAGGGACGATAAGACGGGAGAAGGGGGCGGCTACCCCACCGCCATGACCTTTCACCCCGGACCCGTCCCATCCGCGTCCGCCCAAGGAGTTCCCATGTCTCAGTCCCTGATCCAGTTCAGCGTCAACGGCACCCGTGGTGTCGCCCTGCTGGATGATGCCGGTGCCCGTATCGTGCCCGGTGCCGCCTCCACCCTGGATCTGGCCCACGCCGCCATTACCGCCGGCCGCACCCTGGCCGGTGAAGCGGCGGCGCGCGGGGCAGGGGATGCCCTGGACCTGTCGTCGGTCACCCTGCTGGCCGCCATCGACCATCCCGATCCGGCCCATCTGCTGGTGGCGGGCACGGGCCTGACGCATCTGGGATCGGCGGAGGGCCGGGACAAGATGCACAAGGCCGCGCAGCAGGGCCAGACCGACAGCATGCGCATGTTCCTGATGGGTCTGGAAGGCGGCAAGCCGCCGGCCGGCCAGACGGGCGTGCAGCCGGAATGGTTCTATAAGGGCGACGGCCAGATCCTGGTCGGCCCCGATGCGCCGCTGACCTCTCCCGCCTTCGCGCTGGATGCAGGCGAAGAGCCGGAGATTGCCGGCCTCTACCTGATCGGTGCCGACGGCACGCCGTTCCGCCTGGGCTTCGCGCTGGGCAATGAGTTTTCCGACCATGTGACCGAGCGCGGCAATTATCTGTGGCTGGCCCATTCCAAGCTGCGTCAGGCCGCCATCGGTGCCGAACTGCTGCTGGGCGCGTTGCCGGCGCATGTGGAGGGCAAAAGCCGCATCCACCGCGATGGCGCGGTGCTGTGGGAAAAGCCCTTCCTGTCGGGAGAGGCCAACATGTCCCACACGATTGCCAACCTGGAACATCATCATTTCAAGTACGACCTGTTCCGCCGGCCGGGCGATGTGCATGTGCATTTCTTCGGCACGGCCACGCTGTCCTTCAGCGACGGGGTGAAGACGGCACCGGGCGACATCTTCGAAATCGAAGCCACCCCCTTCCGCCTGCCCGTGCGCAACAAAATCGCCTGGGCGCCGGCGCGGGACGTGACGGTGAGGGCGATTTAGGGGGGCAGAGATTTGGGTGGCGCGCGGACGCGAACCCCAAGCGCTCGGATTTGTCAGGGTTTACGGTGAAGCATCCCCTGCCGTCATCCCGGCGAAAGCCGGGACCCAGGGGCCAAGGGCCCGGCCTGGCGGCAGCTTTGATCCGCGCTGCGTTGAGGTTTTATCCTGTGGCCCCTGGGTCCCGGCTTTCGCCGGGATGACGGCAGGACGGGTGCGAACAGGCCCGCATTTTAAGGATTCAACATGACCAACCGCAATATCCTTCTGGGTCTGGTGGGCCTGGGCACCATCGCCCGCAACCAGCATCTGCCCGCCATCGCCGCCACGCCGGGCATGGAACTGGCCGCCATTGCCAGCCGCCATGCCGGCCTGCCCGACCTGCCGCATTATCACGACATCGCCGACCTGCTGACGGCCCAGCCGGACGTGAATGCGGTGACGCTGTGTACCCCGCCACAGGGCCGCTTCGCCCAGGCCGCGGCCGCCCTGAACGCCGGCCGCCATGTCATGCTGGAAAAGCCGCCGGGTGCCTCGGTGTCAGAGGTGGCGGCGCTGGCCGCGCTGGCGCGGGAGAAGGGCCTGACCCTGTTCGCCACCTGGCATTCGCGTGAGGCGGCGGCGGTGGAGACGGCGCGCAACATCCTGACCGGTACCAGGGTCCTGTCGGTGGAAATCATCTGGAAGGAGGATGTGCGCCGCTGGCATCCCGGCCAGGAATGGATCTGGCAGCCGGGCGGGTTGGGCGTGTTCGACCCCGGTATCAACGCCCTGTCGATCCTGACCCGCATCATGCCGTCGCCCGTGCATCCGCTGTCGGCCGTGCTGTCCTTCCCCGCCAACAAGCAGGCCCCCATCGCCGCCGACCTGACGCTGGCCACCCGCGACGGCGTGCCCGTACGCGCGGCCTTCGATTTCCGCCAGACGGGGCCGCAGACCTGGGACATCCGTGTCGAAACGACCGACGGCCCCCTGGTCCTCTCCGATGGCGGCGCCCGGCTCAGCTTTGCCGGCGAACAGCGTCTGGCCGCCCCCGACCATGAATATCGCCGCCTCTACGCCCGCTTCGCCCAGTTGATCGCCGCCGGCCAGTCGGATGTGGACCTGACACCCCTGCAGCTGGTGGCCGACGCCTTCCTGCTGGGCGAGCGGGTGGTGGTGGAGGAATTCCACGAATAGGGTCAGGCAGGGCAATCGGGCGCCTGTCCGGCCCGCACCCGATGACATTCGGGATATCGGGTCCGCCATCTGCCTCCGGACTGAGGGCGCGAGGAATGACAAGAATATACACGTATTTTCTTGTGTGATATCAAAGAATTAGATATTTCGTGGGATTTTCGATCTGGATACACAACGGCACTTGAACTATTTCGAGAAAAATATTAATTAAAGTTTAATCGCTTGCCGTGTTCGTCCATACGCCGCCGCCCTTGCTGAAGTCACGTGCCTAAGAGGCCGTCCAGGAAGTTATCCAGCTTTCCCAACGTAATATGATCTTTTACCCCGTCATACCGGCGAAAGCCGGTATGACGGGGTAAAAGGAAGCCCTGAGCGTAATTAGAGTGTGATTCACGCTTCAAATGGAAGCATTTGAAGCGTGAATCACAAAGAAAAATAAATGCTTAGAGACTATCAGGTGCTTCTGAACACGCTTGACAGACTCTGGCTTTCCGGGCGGACACTAGTCACGCACGAATGCGGAATTTCTGAAATGGAGGATCAGTCCATGATGAAGATCTGTCATATTTATGCAGTATTGGGGCTGTCTACCCTTGCCTTGACGGGATGCCAGAATTCGCTGGACGGCACACCCGGTGACGTCTTTCCACCAAGCGGTCAGAACCAGCAGACAAGGCCCCTGCTGGATACAGTTGTATTCGAAAACAGACTGAACGAAGCCGCAATCAAGGCGGCGTTGAGTGTTCCAACACGCGAATCACGCGATGCAATTGTTTTTGCACGATTGGCAGAAATTGATGCACTTTATGGTGAATATGAGAATTCCATTCTGGCAGAGGCCAGGAAGACAGGGTTTATTCTGTCTTTCAGCGGCTTGACGGCTGGTCTGCTTGGTGGTTACACAACGGGTACGGCGTCACGGGTCTATTCCCTAATCGGCGGCGGCATTTCGGCGGCACAGACCACCTATAGTAAGGAGATCCTGGCGGAGCGCACCGTTCAGGCCTTTATGTCGCAAATGCGCGCCGGCCGCGCCGCTGTTCGCGCAGAAATCTACAATAACCTTAATTCCGCCGATCAGACCAAGTATCCGATCGAAGCGGCACTTGGCGATTTGCGGCGTTACTGGCAGGCCGGGACGTTGGCCGCGGCGATTGTGGGATTAAACGATCAAGCGTCCCAGGCAGAGCGTGAAAAGAACTACGTCGCCAAACAGGCCGGTGATGTCTTGTTCAACGTTCGCCTTCCGGAAAACCAGGATATCATATCGATTTTGACGAAATACATTTCAAAAGTTGAGAATATTCAGCCTTATCTGGATCTTGTTGTGAAGAATAAAGGGAATATCAACTTGAGTATCCAGGATCTGGGCTCCCGGGCGCTAGCGGCGGTCGTGGAGCCTGAGAATGCCGCAGTGAATGAGGCGATTGTCAACACTTTGAAACTGAAGTGAGGGGAAGATGACCAGCTGGACGCTCCGCAACGTCAAGCCTGAAGTTGTCGACAACCTCAGGACCATCTGCGAAAACAGCAAGGGGGCCTTTTCGGCGACCCTGGAGCCCGGCGGAGCAACCTACGAGGCTACCTGCACGATTCCTCAGCCCCAATTGTCGCCATCACCATCACCTGCGGCCTTGGTGCCTGCAGCCATGGCAAAGGCGTCGCCGGCGGCTCATGCGCCGACAGAGCGGGTGATCACGGTGGATGACCGCAGGCTTGACGCCCTTGCCCGTGTCGCCCAGAGCGAGGTTGGACATTTCGGGAAATATGGCTCGGCGCAACTGGCGGGCGGACTGGCGGCGGTCGTTGACGCGGTGATCAACCGGGTCGCGCACGAGGGCTATCCCGATACGATTGAGGCGGTCATTGACCAGCCCCAGCAGTTCTCGGCCGTGAACAAGCACGGGACCTGGACCGGTCTTCCTGCGGCGCGGACTGACATCATGGATATCGTGCGCACCCATCTTGTTGGCCGGGCCGCCGGTGCGGACAGCCCCATCAAGGGCTCGACGCATTTCCTGAATCCCTACCTGTCCAGCCCCAAGGCCATGAAATCCTGGGGGGAGCATGTGAAGACGAACGCAGTGGCCGTTTACGGCGACGACAAGAAGAAGGATGTCCACTACCATGGATTCCCGCCCGGCGGCACCCTGCCGGCCCCCTATACATTGTCATTCAATAACGTGTCCGCCGCATTTAACGGCGACGGTACGTCTGCCGGTGCCGATCTTCGTGATGCGATTGTTTGAAGCGGCCTGAAGCAATAGGCCCCTTTACAACGATTGTGGGGCCGATCCCATATCCCGGTGAGTAGAACGCACCGGGATATGGTTTGCCGGAGCGGGCGCCCCGCCCGCTCCGAACGTCACCTCCCTTACGCCCCCTTGCCCGCGAACAGGCGCACGCCGAAGGACGGGCCGGCGGAGAAGCCGGTTTCCGGTTCGAAGCGGATGCGGACCTTGTCCTTGCCCTTGGTCAGGGCCTCGGGGATGGCGTAATCGCGCTCGAAGAACTCGCCGGGCTTTTCGGCGTTCAGCTCTTCCTTCGCGATCTCCTTGCCATCGACCAGGATGGAGAATTTGCGGCTGCGCTCCTCCCCCCAGTACGTCGCCTGCAGCACCAGCGGCCCGGGCTTCGTCTTCATGGTGAATTCGAAATAGCCGCCCGTGCGGGCGTCGCGGCCGTTGCGGCCGCGATAGGTGACGGGGTAGGAGATCTTGGCGTCCAGGTCGTGGTCGCGTTCGGCCTGCATCTCGCCCAGATGCATCATGTCGGCCGAGCGTTCCTGAAGGTCCTTCAGGCGGGCCTGCTCCGCCTCGAACCGGGCCTGTTCGACTTTCCATTCCGCATCCGTGAAGCGCTTGAAATAGACGGCCGTGTTGCGTTCATGCTGGAAGGTGAAGGGCCGCAGGGTCAGGTCGCCCGGCCGGACAATGCCCTTTGTCTGGAACACCGATGCCTCGCCCGTGGGCTGCATCGCGGCCAGCAGGTCGCTGCCCACCAGCACGGGCGGCAGGCCCTTCCAGGTCTCATTCGCCGGACCCAGATCGCCGGCCAGGACCAAGGGCCCGTGCAGCAGGGCGACCGTGTTGGGGTCATCCACCGTCGCCTCGATCCGCAGCGTGCGCGGCAGGGTCAGGGCGATGGTATCGCCGGCCTTGAACGGGCCGGACACGCGGATATAGCCATTGCGCGCGGTGGCATCGGCCGGCTTGCCATTGACGGCGACCGTCGCGCCGTCGCACCAGCCCGGCACGCGCAGCATCAAGGCGCCCTTGCCCGCCGGCTTGGTCACCGTGATGGTCACATCGTCGGCGAACGGATAGCGGGTTTCCAGCTTCAGCGCCGGCGTCGACTGGCCGGCGGCCAGCGTGCTGGGGATATAGAGATTGACCGTCACATCATCGCCGGCCTGCCAATAGATGGACTCGCCATGCTTGGCATGGCTTTCCATGCCGCTGCCGACACAGCACCAGAAATCGTCGAACGGCGTGGAGAAGTCGCGGTGCGTGCCCGACATCAGCGGCACCATATAGGCGAACATCCCCGTCTTCGGGTTCTGGTGCGCCATGATATGGTTCAGATGCGCGCGTTCGTAATAGTCGAAATAGCGCGCGTCCGGCGTCCCGGCATAAAGATGCCGGGTCAGCTTCAGCATATTGTAGGTGTTGCAGCTCTCGCAGGTCTGTTCGGTGATGTGCTTGGACACCGACCGCGGCGTCTGGAAATATTCGCGGTCGGCATTGCCGCCGATGACATAGGAATAATCCCGCGTCACCGTCTCCCAGAAGAAGCTGGCGGCCTTGCCGTGACGCTCCGCGCCCGTGATCTCGTGCAGGCGGGCCAGGCCGATAATCTTGGGGATCTGGGTGTTGGCGTGGATGTTGGGCAGGCTGTCGATGCCCTGGCTCAGCGGTTCCAGCACCTTGCGGTGATAGATCTTCTCCGCCAGGGCCAGCCAGCGGCGGTTGCCGGTGCGGACATACAGCTCGGCAAAGCTCTCATTGATGCCGCCATGTTCACAGTCCAGAACCTTCTGGATCTGCTCGTCATTCAGGCCGGCAAAGACATCGTCGATATAGGCGGCCAGCTTTTCCGCGACCGGGATGCCGTGATGCAGGTTGCAGAGTTCCTGGGCGTCCAGAATGCCGGCGAACATCTTGTGCCAAGTATAGAGCGGCACCCAGCAGCCATTCAGGTCGAACCCGCGCGAGCGGATGTCGCCCTTGCGCACCTCGTCGAACACCAGCTTGCCATGTTCGATCTTGTCGCCGTTCTTGCGGGTGAAGCCGGCGACGAAGCCGTCCGGGCTCTGCGCCTGGCACAGGGCCAGTTCGTCGATGATGTAGGACAGGCGCCGCTTGCATTCCGCGTCGCCTGTCTGCGCGTACATCAGGGCCAGCGCCGTCATGTAATGGCCCAGCGTATGGCCCGCGATCGTGTCGCTTTCCCAGCCGCCATAGACCTCGCCCTTGGGCTCCAGCCCCGCTTGCGTGCGGAAATTATGCAGCAGGCGGTCGGGTTCCAGCTTGTGCAGATAGGCCCGGTTCGCCTCCAGCGCCGTCAGGAAGGGCGACGGCAGCAGCCGCACGGACGACAGCGGGAACGGCTCCATTTTCGGCCTCAAGGCACCGGTGAAGGGGGCGGCAAGGACGGGGGTGGTGCCCAGCAACAGGACAGCCGGGGCCGTTCCCAGCAACAGGCGCCTGGACAGGCCGTGCTGGGTTGAACGCGGGTTGGACATGGTTACTTCCCTTCGGCTTGGGCCAGCAGGCTGCGCGTGCGGCCATAGGCGAGATAGATGGCGATACCGATCAGGTTCCAGATGGCGAAACGGACCAGCGTGCCCATGGGCAGGCTGATCATGAAGTAAAGGCAACCGATGACGGCCAGGGGTGCGACCACCCACACGGCCGGGCACTTGAACAGGCGTGGCAGGTCAGGCCGCGTGCGGCGCAGGACCATGACGCAGACCGACACGGCGATAAACGCGGTCAGGGTGCCGGCGTTCGACAGTTCGGCGATCTGGTCCAGGCGGAAGAAGCCCGCGACCAGGGAGACGAAGGCGCCGACAATCAGGGTCAGCTTCAAGGGCCCGCGCTTGTGCGCGTCCAGCTTGCTGAGGCTGCGCGGCAGCAGACCGTCGCGGGCCATGACGAAGAAGACGCGGGTCTGGCCGAACATCATCACCAGGATGACCGAGGGCAGGGCGATGATGGCCGCAGCGCCGATGCCGAAGGCGGCACCCGGATGGCCCAGGCCGCGCAGGATGAAGGCCAGCGGTTCGCCGCTGGCGGCGAATTCGGCAAAGGGCCAGGCGCCGACGGCGCAGGCGGCCACGATCATATAGATGACGGTGCAGACGACCATGGAACCGATGATGCCGATGGTCAGGTCACGCGTCGGGTTCTTCACTTCTTCGGCCGACGTCGACACGGCGTCGAAACCGAAAAAGGCGAAGAAGACGATGGCCGCCGCCGCCATCACGCCGCGGGCATGGCCATCCACCGTGTGGGAGGCAAAGCCATAGGGCATGAAGGGGCTGAAATTATCGGGCACCAGGGCGGGTGCGGCGATGCCGACAAACACGGCCAGGGCCATGATCTTGATGGCCACCAGCACGATGTTCAGCGTGGCGCTTTCCTTGGCCCCGCGCGCCAGCATGGCGGTGACGGCCAGCGTGATCAGCACGGCCGGCAGGTTGATGATGCCGCCCGCATGCGGGCCCGACAGCATCCAGGTTGGCAGATGGATGCCCAGGCTTTCCAGCAGGCCCACCATATAGCCCGACCAGCCCACGGCGACGGCGGCACAGGTGACGGCATATTCCAGCACCAGGCTCCACCCCACCAGCCAGGCCAGCCCTTCGCCCAGCACCGAATAGGTGTAGGTATAGGCACTGCCGGCGGCGGGCACGAGGGTCGCCATCTCCGTATAGGTCAAGGCGGCAAAAACGCAGAGGACGCCGCAAGCGGCGAAGGCCAGCACCACGGCCGGCCCGGCGCGTTCCGCCCCGATGCCGGTCAGCGTATAGATGCCCGTGCCGATGATGGCCCCGATCCCCAACGCGATCAGATGCGGCCAGCTGAGTGTGCGCTTCAGCTGCCGGTCATGATCGACATGAAGTTGGGAATCCAGTGACTTGCGACGACCCCAGAAACTCATTCACTTCGCTCCTGTCCGAATTAACGCCGGTTTGCCCGGTATGGTCATGGTTGGGGGGTGGTTGTGCGATTTTTGCGCGACGATGCCAACTGTTGTCGTTGGGGGGGCTCCCGGTCAGCCCACCATGTGTGTTGCCCCGCGTCCTTTTCCCGTCATCCCGGCGAAAGCCGGGACCCAGGGGCCCAAAGCCCGACCTATCCGCCGCTGTGATCGACGCTGCGTTAAAGTTTGATCTTGTGGCCCCTGGGTCCCGGCTTTCGCCGGGATGACGGGAAGAGAGGGCTGAGCGGGAGGGAGGTCGTCACTCCCGCTACCGGAATCACTTCCCCCCGCCAGCCTTGATCCAGCCGTCGATACGCTGTTCGACCATGGTCATGGGCATGGGGCCGTCATTCAGGACCAGGGCGTGGAACTGCTTGATGTCGAATTTCGGCCCCAGCGCCTTTTCGGCCCGTGCCCGCAATTCGGAAATCTTCAGCTGACCGATCTTGTAGCCCAGCGCCTGACCGGGCCAGGCGATGTAGCGGTCCGTCTCGCTCTGGATGTTCTTTTCGGCGAGCGCGCTGTTGTCGCGCAGGCAGCTTGCTGCTTCCTCGCGGCCCATGCCCTTCCAGTGGATGCCCGTATCCATGACCAGACGGCAGGCGCGCCACATCTCCATGGACAGCTGGCCGAACTTCTCATAGGGCGTGGTGTACATGCCCATATCCTCGACCAGCTGCTCGGTATAAAGCGCCCAGCCTTCGACGAAGGCGGTCACGTCATCCTGGCGGCGGAACTGCGGCACGTCCTTCTGTTCCTGGGCCAGCGCGATCTGCAGATGGTGACCGGGCACACCTTCATGCGCGACCAGGGCCGGCATCTCGTAAAGCGGGCGCATGTTCAGGTGCGAGGTGTTGATCATCAAGCCGCCGGCCACGCCCTGTTCGGGGCTGCCGGGATTATAGCGGCCGGAGGTGTAGCCGTCTTCGATCTCGGCCGGCACGGGGCGCACGCCATAGGTCAGGCGGGGCAGCAGGCTGAAATATTCCGGCAGCTTGTCGTCGATGCGCTTGGCCAGACGGCTGGCCTTTTCCAGCAATTGCTCACGCGAGGTGGCGTAGAATTGCGGGTCGGTGCGCAGGAAGGCCAGGAATTCCTTGAAATCACCCTTGAAGCCCGTCTGCTTGATGGTCTTGTCCATCTCCGCCCGGATGCGGGTGATCTCCGACCGGCCCAGATCATAGATCTGGTCGGGGGTCATGGTCGTCGTCGTCTCCCGCTTCACGCGGTAGGCGTAATATTCCTTGCCATTGGGCAGGGACGACGCGCCCAGCGTGGGTCGCGATTTCGGCAGATATTCCTTGGCGAAGAAATCGACCAGCGCCAGTTCCGCCGGCTTCACCTTGGTCTTCACGATCTCCAGCCCGCGCTTCAGGTACGCCTCGCGGTCGGCGGCGGGGATGGTGGCGGGAAGCTGCTTCAGCGGGGCCAGAAGGGCATTATCCTCCGGCTTCACCTCGGCCAGCACCTTGGTCATGCGCACGGCCGTTTCCGCGATCAGGCGCGGCTGCACGAAGCCCGTCTTCAGGCCCCGGCGCATATTGGCGATCTCGGTCTCGTAATAGCCCGGAAGCCCGGCCATGCGCACCAGATAGGCCTCCACCTCTGCCGCATTGTGCAGGCGGGTGCCGTCGGCGATATAGCCGGGCACGCTGAAAAAGCCGCTGTCATTGCTGAAGGGGATGCGCTCCTCGTCAAACTTGGCCCCTTCCAGGTCCAGGGTCACGCGGCGCAGCAGCAGGGCATGGTTCAGCGCATCCTGGCCCGTCAGGCCGGCGGCAGGGATGGCGTTCAACCGGTCGCGGAACTGGGCGATGGCGCGCTGCCGGTCGGCCACCGCCTTGGGGCTGTCATCGGGCCAGCGCTTGGCGGCTTCCAGGTCGCCGCGCTGTCCGGCGCCGATCGGATCGGCCTGGTTCAGGAAGCTGTCATAGTCGGACAGGGTGGCGCGCAGGTCGTCAACCGGGGTGGCCAGGGCGCTGGTCGCGCACAGCAGGGCCAGGCTGATGCCGGTGCCAAGGGCCAGCATGCGGCTGCGGAAGCGACCGGGGGCGGTGGGAACAGGCGGATTGCTCATCTGATCTTCTTTCCCTTATTCGGGCTTGGGCGGGGACGAAAGGCGGGCGATATAGGCATGGACGCGGGCATCCAGCATGTCCAGCGGCAGGGCGCCCCCGGACAGCAGCAGGTCATGGAAGGCGCGCAGGTCAAACCGGGGGCCAAGCGCGGCTTCGGCGTCGCGCCGCAGGGAGACGATCTTCATCTCCCCCAGTTTGTAGGCCAGCGCCTGACCGGGCCAGCCGATATAGCGGTCGGTCTCGCGATAGGCGCCTTCGGTCGACATGGCGGTGTTTTCCAGCAGGCAGGCGGCCGCC
Organism: Hydrogenophaga intermedia; assembly: GCA_943371025.1. Lineage (GTDB taxonomy): Bacteria > Pseudomonadota > Alphaproteobacteria > Azospirillales > Azospirillaceae > Niveispirillum. The sequence continues at coordinate 68,924 of CALRTC020000017.1, read as the reverse complement.
TGATCGCGGGTCCAGCCCATGGCATGCACGCCCGTATCCATCACCAGCCGGCAGGCGCGCCACATTTCCATGGACAGGCGGCCCATATGTTCGGGCACGGACTGGTAGATGCCCATCTCCACCCCCAGCCGTTCGCTGTACAGCGCCCAGCCTTCGACAAAGGCGGTGACATCATCCAGGCGGCGATAATCGGGCAGGGCGGTGTTTTCCTGGGCCAAGGCGATCTGCAGATGGTGCCCCGGCACCCCTTCATGCAGCAGCCAGGCGGGCAGGGCCGCCAGATCATTGCCGGCCCCGCCGCCATAGACCACGGCCCCGGCCACGCCCGCTTCCGGGCTGCCCGGCAGATATCCCGATGAAATGCTGTCCAGACCCGGCGGCTTCTGCCGGATGCCATAGGGCAGGCGCGGCAGCAGACCGAAATAGCGGGGCAGCAGATAGTCGGTGCGCTTGCCGATCTCAGCCGCGCGTTCGGCATAGGCCTGGGTGCTGGCGGCCCGCAGCGCCGGATCGGCCCGCATGGACAGAAGATAGTCGCGCACACCCTGATGGATGCCGTTATCGGCCAGCAGCTTTTCCATCTCCGCCCGGATGCGGGCGATTTCCGCCTTGCCCTGGGCGTGGATGGAAGCGGCGTCCAGGGGCAGGGTGGTGAAGCGGCGGATCAGAAAGGCGTAATAGCGCCCCTGGTCCAGCGTGCCGGCGCCCAGGGCGGCCCGCGCCTTCGGCCGATATTCCTTTTCCAGGAAGCCGGCCGCCGCCGCCTGGGCCGGGCGCACCTTCTGCGTGATCAGGGCAATGGCCCGGTCGCGCAGCGCCTGGCGCCGGGCCGCGTCCACCGTGGCCGGCAGCGTGTCGAACGGGATCAGCAGGGCGCTTTTGTCAGCCGGTTCGCGCGACAGCTCGCGCAGGACCTTCACGGCCTTGTCCACCGTCTGGCCCGTCTGGGTGAAACGGTCCTTCATGCCCCGGCGCATATTGGTGATGGCATTGTCGAAATAGGCGGGTACCGACGCGATGCGGGTGATCCAGGCTTCCGCTGCCGCCTCACCCGACAGGACGGTCATGGCCGCCTGCGTTTCCGGCACGGTAAAGAAGCCCTCGCCATCGACGAAGGGGATGCGTTCCTCCCCGAATTGAATGGCGTCCAGCGCGATGGAAACCTGACGCGCCATGATGGCACGGCTCAACGCGTCCTGTTCGGACAGGTCCGCGGCGGGCACCGCCTCCAGCCGTTTCTGGAAGGCCTGCAGGGCGGCGCGCCTTGCCTGGATGGCGGCGGGGCTGTCATCGGGCCAGCGGGAAGCGGCGGCCAGATCGCCGCGCTGCCCGGCCGTGACCGGGTCAATATCCGAAAGGAAACGGCTGTAATCGGCCGACAGGCCGGACCAGTCCGCCGCCCCGGCCAGGGCTGCCGGCGACAGGACCAGAGCGGTCGTCAGCAGCAGGGCCTGCAGGCCCCGGGGAACGACACGCCGCAACATCTTCACCACGCCACTTTCCTTCCATGCCGGATCAGGATGGGGCCACGCCAAGGCGGGCAGTGATTTCGTATACTTTAGACGAATATTCGGGGATCGCAACAGGGAATGCCGCCAGCCCCTGTTTCCGCAGGCAACCATACCGTGACCGGCACCCGCCCCCTGGGGACGGCCGGTTGCCTGCCGCAGCGCGGAAGAGCCATTGAAATGGATTGACAAGGCTGCGGCATCCCTCTGAAGTTGGACCCGGTGTCGCCCGAGTGGACCAGAATGAGCATCATTGTCAGAACGCTTTCCGACCAGACCTACGACGTGGTGAAACGCCATATCCTGACCGGGAAGATGGCGCCGGGCACGCCTGTGCGTCAGGACGTGATCGCCAATGAACTGGGCGTCAGCAAGATTCCCCTGCGCGAGGCCCTGGGGCGCCTGGAACAGGATGGTCTGCTGACCTCCTATCCCAATCGCGGTTATGTCGTGCGCCCGCTGTCGGCGGCGGAAGCCACGGAAGTCTTCGCGCTGCGCCTGCGGCTGGAACCGTTCGCCACGGCCGATGGCGCCCGCAATGCCGGCGACGAAGACCGCAAGGCGGCCGAACTGGCTCTGACCACCCTGGAACAGCAGCAGGACATTGCCGACGGCACCGACCATGTCACCGGCAACCGCCTGTTCCACCTGACCCTGATCCGCCCGGCCGGACCCGTGACCTATACCCTGCTGAAGCGGCTGCACATCCTGTCCGAACGCTATGTCCGCGTGCATCTGGCCCCACAGGGGCGGGAGGAACGGGCGCGGCGCGAACATCGCCAGATCCTGCAAGCCTGGCTGGCCCGCGATGGCGCCCAGGTCGAAACCCTGACCGCCCTCCATATCGGCGCCACCCTGGATGATCTGAAGGAACAGCTGGAAGGGTGAAGGGGGGGTACCTCGGTTACGACCGGCAGGCGCCAACTTAACCAGTTGCGTTTCCCTGCCTCCCCCGCGAAAGCGGGGGTCCAGGGGCCACAAGAAAAACCTCTACGCTGTCTTGACCTGAGCTGCTGCTGCGTCGGGCGCTTGGCCCCTGGACCCCCGCTTTCGCGGGGGAGGCACCTTTACTCCAGAGGGATATGTCAGCGCCCCTTTACCATGCCGGGATGGCACAAGTTCCCCTGACCACCTGACGGCTATTGCCCCAGCCGAAAAAGGCGCCCTGTCCGGCGAACCGGACAGGGCAGGCTGAGGACGTCCCAAGCGGGACGGGGGTGAAATCAGAAGTCCAGCGACAGGCCGACAAACATGTTCATGCCCAGCGGGTCGTAGACACCCGGATAGGTATTGCCATTGCCAAACGAGCTGAGCAGGCCGGCGGCGATGGCCGGCGGCGCCTTGTCGAAGATGTTGTTGATGCCGGCGCGCAGCTTCAGCCCGTCGGTCACCGTCATCGAACCGGCCAGATCGAAATAGCTGTAGGCGCCGATCTTGCCGTTGATATTGACCTTGTCGCCCGCCAGGAACTGATTGTCCGTGTTGGTTGACAGCGTGACCGACCCGAAATAGCGCCAGTTGACGGACAGGCTGGCATCCATCCACGGCATCTGCCAGGTGGTGCGCAACTGGTGACGCCAGGTCGGGTTGGGCTGACCGCAGGTCGGACCGAACAGGCCCTTGCAGTCATAGGAACCCAGACCCGGCAGCTGTTCCGTCTCGCGGCTCAGCAGATAGGTGCCGACCAGGCCGATATCGATGCGGCCCATGTCTTCCTTGATCACGTCTTCCAGGTCGAAGGCGTAATTGGCCTGGATGTCCAGGCCGTCGGTGCGCAGGAAGCCCGTGTTCTGGTTCGTCGATACGATATAGCCATTGTTGCCGAACAGGACGCCGATGGCCGGATCGCGGTGGAACAGGTTGCAGAAGAACGGGTTGCCCGTCTGGATGCACTGGTTGATGACGGTCTGCGCGTCCACCGACCCGATATAGTCCTTGATGTTGATATGGAAGTAATCAACCGTCAGGGAGAAGCCGCGGATGAATTCCGGCGTCAGCACGACGCCGGCCGTATAGGTATCGGCCTCTTCCGGCTTCAGCAGCGGGTTGCCGCCACCCTGGGCCACGCAGGTATCGGCCGGGCATTCCGGGATGTGGCCATACTGGGCCGCCGTCACGCCCGACTTCTGGCAGGCGGCCAGCGAGGCGGTGGGATTGGCGCCGGAGCAGGGGTCCTGGCCCGACACATTGCCCAGGGCCTGCTGGGCATACAGTTCGCTGATATTGGCGGCACGGACGGCGCGATTGTACGAACCGCGCAGGCGCATGTCACCCGTCGGCGCATATTGCAGTTCGGTCTTGTAGGTCTTCGTCCACTCGTCGGCATTGGAATAGCGCGACATGCGGTAGCCGCCATTCAGCGACAGCTCCTTGACGAATTCCTTGTCCTGGACCAGCGGCACCTGCAATTCGCCGTAGAATTCCTCGACATTCAGCTTGCCGTTATTGGGCTTGGTGCCGCCGGCCTGGGCCAGGGCATCGGCCTGGAAGTCCAGCGTCTCGTCCCGGTGTTCGGCGCCGAACGCCACGGCAAGGCCGTCATCGGCCAGCGGGCTCTGCAGCCCGTAATCGCCCAGCTGACCCGTCACGCCGCCGCTGAACACGCGTTCGGTCTGCACGCCGCGGGTATAGGTGGGGGCGTAGAGATATTCGTAACCGGCCTGGGAGATGCCGTTATACTTGAACACATCGATCGGCACGCAGGACGGGTCGGTGCCATTGACCTTGGACACGCAGGTCGGCACGCCGTTGACATTGACGACCTGCAGGGCCCTCTGGGCCTTGGCATTGTCGACATTGTTCTTATAGCTCTCTTCCAGGCGGATGCTGGAATAGAGGAAGTTGGTGTCATAGGTCCAGTTGTCGCCCAGCTTGCCGCGCACGCCGCTGCTGACGCGATAGGCCGTATGGCGCAGGTCGTCGCGGCGCGGCTGGCTGCCGGGGCCGGTCAGACGATAACCGATGAAGGTGTCCTGGTTGGTGGCGGTGCCGGCGGCGGAACCGCACAGCATCTGCGCCTGGGCCGCCGACATCAGCGGGTTGTTGCAGTTGATCTGGAACACCGTGCCCTGGAACAGGGCCGACGGGGCCGCCTGGGAATAGGTATGGTCGTCCATGAACATGAACGAGCCATAGAGTTCCACTTCCGGCAGCAGCTCATAATGGCCATTGGCGCCGGCCGTCACGCGGCTGTCGGACCGCTGCTGGTAATTGGTGGGCGCGTAATTATAGGCGAAGGAACTGTCATACGGCACCCAGGTCTTGTTGCCGTCCTTGGTGTTGTTCAGCGTCTTGCCGGAATTGGGGCCGGTCAGCAGGGTGAACAGACCGTATGAATTGTTCGAAGACCCGCCGCAGACCAGGGCGTCCGGACCATCCAGGTTCAGGGCGCAGGCCGAATAATCGCGGCTGTCCTGGGTGACGGGCTTGGCCTCGCGGTAACCGGCATAGAAGGTGACATTGCCCTTCTTGTCGTCGGAATTGAAGCCCATCGCGACATTGACGTCCTTCTTGGCGCCGTCCCAGACGCTCTTGGGCGCCAGGTCGAAGCCCTTCTTCGTCATCAGCGAGCGGACATAGTCATTGTCGTTGCGCGTATGGTTGATGGAATACTGCATGTCGGCGTGAACGCCGTCCAGGTTCTTGCGCATGATGAAGTTCACGACGCCGGAAATGGCGTCAGACCCGTACACGGCCGACGCACCGCCTGACACGACATCCACGCGCTCGATCATGGCGCTGGGGATGAAGTTGATGTCGGCGGTTTCCGGCGGCAGCATGCGCTGCCCGTCGATCAGCACCAGATTGCGCACCGAACCCAGGTTGCGCAGGTTCACGCGTGCCGTGCCGTCAGAGCCGTTGGACACATTGTCATTGGCGTCGGCCGTGAATTGCGGCAGGCGGTTCAGCAGGCTTTCCGCACTGGTCACGCCGGAGAACTTGATCTCCTCCTGGTTGACGGCGGTCAGCGGGCTGGCCGTCTGCAGGTTTGGCGCCTTGATGCGGGTGCCGGTAACGACGATTTCCGCCAGTTCAGCATCCTGGGCCAGGGCCGCCGGGGCGACCATACCGGCCAGGGCGATGGCCGTGCCGGCCAGCAGGCCAAATTTGTTCATTACGCGTGTCATTGATTGTTCTCCCTCAACAAGCGCTCCCCGTTTCGCGCCTGTTTCGGAAAATCCCTGAAGCGAGGCCGTATGTCAAATATCTTATACGATATATGGTCGTATTGTAGGAGTTATGTGACATGAGGGTCGCACCCCCTCACCCAAGCCTGTGGAGCGAGGGACGTTAAGTCACAGAGAATAAAGAAGAAAGACGGCAAGCGTAGCTGCGGCCCCCAGCATCGGCGGCGATGGCGTACCGATGATGGGGGCGGGTCACGATTAAGTCAGACAATCTGTAATGTGCCGACGGTTGCCGCCGGAGGTCGCCTATAGGCGCTCAGTTAGGGTCTGTCAGGTTTACATTGAAGCAATTCCCACCGTCACCCCGGCCTTCGCCGGGGTGACGGTGGGGAGGCCCAAACCGATTCCATTTAAGCCGGACAAACTCCAAGAAAGATTTCGCCTTCCCGGCGACAAGCCGGGAAGGCGAAGAGGATGCTTCAGGATCAAACCTCACCCACCCGACACCGCGTTCAACCGCCGGCCCAGACGGCGCACAACCAGCCCCAGCAGCAGGATGGCCAGGCCTGCGCCGACCGTGACCAGCCCTGCCTGCTGATAGACCTGGGCATAGCGATCCAGCCGGTCGGCCGGGTTCATGGCGGCATCGGCCACCGTGGCCCGGCTGATCAGGCCCGACAGTTTCTGGGCATAGGCGGTACAGAGGAACCACAGGCCCAGCATGGTGCCGGTGATGGCGGGCGGCGACAGGCGGGTGATGGCGGACAGGCCGATGGGCGACAGGAACAACTCGCCGCTGGCCTGCATCAGATAAAGCGCGATCAGCCAGAGCAGGCCCAGATGCTGACCATCGGGCAACAGCGCGATGCCCAGCACCAGCACCAGGAAGCTGGCCCCCATCTGCATGCCGCCCAGACCCGACAGCGTGACCGGATGCGGTGACAGCCCGCGCCGGTCCAGCAGCCGCCACAGACCGGCCACGGGCAGGGACAGCAGCATGACAAAGGCAAAGGGCAGGAATTGCAGGGACGGGGCGGGCACTTCCAGGCCCCAAAGGTGCAGGTCCACCCATTCGGCTGTGAACATGTTCAGTGATCCCGGGCTCTGCCCCAGCAGGGTCCAGAACAGCACCGACCCCAGCATCAGCAGGACCAGCACCAGCAGATCCAGCCGCTGTGCCGCATTCAGCGTGCGCGCCTGCCACAGCACATACAGCACGGCTGACAGGGCGGCCGCATCCAGCAACCGCTCCACCACCGCCGGGCTGTCCAGCAGCGCCCAGCAGGCCCCGGCCAGCAGCGCCCCCGCGGCCATGGCGGCCAGTCCCGGCCGGGCCAATGTCCGCGTCGGTGCCGGTGCCGGCACCCGCTTGCCGGCCCGCATCAGCAGCAGGGCCACCACCATGCCCAGCCCCGCCGCCCCGAAACCGGGTTCCCAGCCATAACGGAAGGCCAGCCAGCCACAGACCAGGCTGCCCAGCAGCCCGCCGGCATTGATGCCCATATAGAATAGAGTGAAGCCCTGGTTACGCAGGGCCGCGCCCTGGCCATACAGCGCGCCGACCAGGGCGGAGATATTGGGTTTCAGAAAGCCCACCCCGGCCGCGACCAGGGCCAGGGCCAGATGGAACAGCACCTGTCCCGACCGGTCGTCACCGCGTTCCAGCCGCCCGCGCAGCACCTGTTCCGTCCCATCGGGCCCGCGCAGGCGCAGTTCCTGCTGATCGCTGCCGGCCACCGGGTCCACGGACAGAACGGGCACCGACCCCTCGGCCAGACGGATGACCCGGCCCGCCGCCCCTTCCTGGGGATAAAGCAGCGGCCGCTCCAGGGTCAGGTGCTGCCCGTCATCGGTGACCAGCATTTCGCTGGTCTGGTGCGGCATGAAGGCCATCAGCCCATGGCCCAGCATCAGCATGGTCAGGCCGGCCGTGACCGTGCGCCGGGCCCCCAGCCAATGGTCGGCCAGATGACCGCCGATCAGCGGACACATATAGACCAGCGCCGCGAAGGCCGCGAGATAGCGGTACGCCTCTTCCCGCGGCAGGGCCAGGTGCCAGGTCAGAAAGAAGATCAGGTTGGCCTGCAGCCCGTAATAGGAGAAGCGCTCCCAGAACTCCACGCCGGCCAGGATGGCCAGTTCACGCGGATGCCGGCGTTCGGCGCCGTTCCCCTCACGCTGCATCTGTGTGCTTCCCCTGCGCCTGTACTTTTGATTTTAGTATACGATAGACGATCAGGCGGCAAGAGTTCCCGTGTGCCTCAACTGCCCCCGGTGTTTTTCTTGCCCTTCTTTTTCTTCTTGCTGACCGCCAGCCCCATCTCCTCGTCCGGCTGGTAATGCAGGTCGATATCGGAGGTGATGGGCTTTCCGGTCGCCCGGTCCACGGCCGGCTTCGTGATGGCGTCGGTAAGCTTGGCATTGACCAGACCGACATTGCTGAGATTGACGATGGAATTGATCAGGCCGGTGCTGGTGGGCGTCGTGGTCCCATTCTTGATATGCGGGTCGCTGGAATTGCCGATCAATGAATTGATTTCCGAAAATCCGAATTTCAGGTTCAAATCGGACAAGGAAAGCTCGTTGGAAATATTACCCAGATTGGCCGCCGTCTCCCGCAGGATTTTTGCCTTGGGATTGTCGCGCAACAGCAGGGCCGACTGTTTGATCGTCTGCAGGTGTCCATCGGGATTTTCCGTCCCAAAGGCTTTGAAGAAGCCATGCACCGCCTTGGACTTGTCTTCGTCCAACGCCGTGTCGACGTCAGGGTTTTTGGACAGGTGGGCCGTCATGTCATAAAGCAAGCGGGTGATCTGGCTGTCGGCAATCTTGTGATTGCGGGAAATGGCCACCGTCTTGCCTGTGCTTTTATCTACATAGGTCAGCTTCGGCACCTTCCCGCCGTCGACATACTGATCCTTGATCAGCTTGGCGGCTTGCGTCTTCGACGCCACCTTTGACTGAAGCATCTTTTTGGTGATCTTTTCGCCCATATTGGGGCGCACGCGTTCCTGGTACAGTTTTTTGCCCAGGTCTGTCATGGCGCCCAGGCTGTCAGGCTGGAAATCGATCTGCTGTTCGTATTTGCTGCGGTCGATGTGAAAGCCGCCTTTCCGGTTCCTGGATCCGGATATTTTGCATTTCCCGACACTGTTGGCATTGCCTGCGCGGGTCCGGCCCTTCCATGGCTGGACCGCATCCACCTTGGTTTCCTCCTGGTCGCTGTCTTCATCCTCTGCCTCATCCACCATGGCGGACGGCTGGGGGCTGCTCAATTTGCTGCTAACGACCTTCTTGGTGCGGGGCTCATAGGCGTCTTCGTCCCGTTTCCGGCTGGCGCTGTCCACCGTCAGGATGGGGCGTATGGTGGGGCCCTTGGCGGTGGAACTGCCGCTGGTGCGTTTGCCAAGGACGGACTGGTCAGTCTTGGTGGACCGGAGCGAGTAATCCCTCATGGCGGACAGCGCTGTTCCAGATAAATCCTGTGGTTTAAATAATCATAATACCATGCAGCAAGGAAGTGCATTCCGCAGTGCCGGCCGCCGGCCTTGCATCACATTCCCGTCCGCCGCTTCAGCCCGTCCAGGATATGGCGGGCCAGGCCTTCATAATCGCCGTCGAAATGGTGGCCGCCTTCGGTGGTGATGACTTCCACCCCCTGGGCGGTCAGGGCGGGGCAGACCGACTCCTCATCATCCTTGCCGTCGAAACATTGCAGCAGCTTCGGGTCGATCCGGTCCAGCTGGGGCCGTGTCGGCTGGGCGTTCTCATTCCCGCTGTCCAGGAATTCACCCACCGTGACCTCGAAATTGGCGTTGCCGCCCATGGCCAGCAGCGACATTTGGACGACAGAAGCCTGATCCTCCGCCGGCAGTTCATTGTAGAGCGCGGGCAGCACGTCGGCCCCGAAGGAGTATCCCACCAGCACCACCTTCTCCACCTGCCAGGTCTTCCGGTAATGGCGGATCAGACGCGACAGATCGACGGCGGCCTCCTTGGGCGCACGCCAGGTCCAGAAATAGCGCAGCATGTCCACCCCCACGGCGGGCATGCCGCTTTGCTGGAGATATCCCGCGATATCCTTGTCGATGTCGCGCCAGCCGCCATCCCCGGAATAGACAATGGCCACGGCCCCGTGCGCGGGCTGGGTTGGCAGTTCCACGACGGGCAGATCGCTGATGCCATCCTCCCCGTCATTTTCCGGCCGGTCGACCTTGGCCTGGCGCACCAGTTCGGCCACCAGCGCGTCGCCCGGCGACACGCCGCCGGGTTTCAGCAGGGTGACCGGCACGCCATGGCCGGCCGCGTCTTCATTGCACAAGGGGAAGGGCAGGGGCGGCAGGGGCTGCGGGTCCATGGCGACGGCCCCGCCCAGCACGGCCGGTGTGGCCGTGTCGGCAATGCGCCGCGCCAGTTCCCCACCCTGACCGACCCCCGACAGGATCGGCAGATCGTAATGGGGCAGGTTCAGGCCCTTCTGGGCTGCCTGCGACACGGCCTGCACGGCCCAGTGCGGGTCGATGCAGGGGCCTTCCGCCCTGGCCAGACCGGCCAGCGCCTGCCGCAGGTCGATGCTGACCACGGTGACCCCGCGCGACGACAGGCGCCAGGCCATGCGCCGGAACTGGGCATCGAACCCGTCAGCGCCGGAGAACAGCACCGTCGTCGCACGGCTTTTATTGGCGCGGGCCGCCACCAGCCGCGGCGTGCCCAGCAGCGGATCCTGGTCCATCGTCACGGCCGGTGCCGGCAGGTCATAGCGATGGATGATGGTTGCCACGCCGGCCAGACCCGCCAGCAGGACCAGCAGACCCGTCATGATGAGGCTGTGACGCTTCATTTGCCCACCACTCCCCACAGGCCGCCGCTGATCAGCACGGTGATATCGGCCAGCGCCAGCATCGGGTTGATGCCGCCCGGCACGGCCATGTACCGCGCCTCCCATTCCGGCCCGAATTTCGACTTGAAGGCGCGCAGGCCGCTGAAATTATAGAACCGGTCGCCATGGTCATAGACGGCGCGGCCCACCTGCTGCCACAGGCCGACGGCGCTGGAAGACAGGCCCGACAGGGGCGCCATGCCCAGGTTGAAACGGCCATAGCCTTCGGCCTTGAAATGCAGCATCAGGCGCAGCAGCAGATATTCCATGGCCATGGCGGGGGCAGCGGTGGAAAAGCGCATCAGATCGATGCTGGCTTCATCCTTGCGGTCCGTCAGCATCAGGCTGGCAAAGGCCACGATCTTGCCATGCAGTCGCAGCACGCCCACGGGCCGGGCACTCAGGTAATCCGGTACGAACGCCCCCAGGGAGAAACGCTTCTCCCGGACATTATGCGCGTCCAGCCAATCGTCGGAGACGGTGCGCAGGGCGTCCAGCGTCTCCGGCACCCGTTCGGCCGAGATCAGTTCGAACACCAGCCCGTCGCGTTCGCAGCGGTTGCAGGCATTGCGCAGATTGCCGCGCCTGGACCCTTTCAGGTCGAAGCGCGTCAGGTCGATATGCGCCTCCTCCCCCAGCTTGAAGGCGACCAGGCCGGCATCGGCATAAAGCGCCAGATTCTCCGGCGCCACCTGATAGAAAACGGCCCGGCCGCCCGAGGCGCGGGCCATTTCCACCAGCCGCCAGATCAGTGGCGCCCAGGCCTCCACCGGCCCCACGGGATCGAACAGGGCGATCCAGGACCGCCCCTGGCGCGCATACATGATGAAGGCGTCGCCATCGTCGGAGAACAGCAGATGCTTGTCGCCCAGCAGCGCCAGCTGGGCCGAGGTGCGACCTTGCGCGTCGATGATGGCGCGGGCGTGGGCGAGCGCGGCGGCATCGGGCGGGCCTTCCACCCTCTGCGCGGCCGGACGCAGCAGCACCCAGGCCGCTCCGAACCCCGCCAGCAGCGTAATGCCCAGCAGGGCCCGCAGGCCGCGCGGCGCCTCTTCGGAAAATTCGAACTGCCACCACAGCTCGTGCGCATATTCCACGTCCTTGTAGACGAAGAACAGGATGGCGGCCGCCGCGATCAGCAGCAGGCCCACCGCCACCAGCCAGCGCCCACTCAACGCCTGATGCAGCAGGCTGGCGCGGCGGGTGAATTCCTTGCGCGTGATCAGCAGCAGCGACAGCAGCACGGCCAGCAGCGCCACCTCGGTCAGGGCCAGCGCCTTGGCGAAGGCCAGGGCGATGGCGGCGGTCAGGATGGTGACGGCCGCCCACCAGGCCCCGTCCAGCCGGTAGGTGATGCCGCGCGCCACCACGAACAGCAGCAGCCCCAGCACCGATGACAGGAAATGCGCCCCTTCCACCAGCGGCAGCGGCAGCCAGTCGGCCAGCAGGTCCAGCCGGCCTTCATCGGCCGGGGTGACGCCGGAAAAGACCAGCATCATGGACAGGATCAGGGTCAGCGCCCCCAGCACGGGCGGGGCCAGGCGCGTACCGACCTGCACCACCCGGCTTTCAGCCAGCAATTGCGCGGCCCGGCGTGTTTCCAGCAGCGCCACCAGCAGACCTGCCAGCAGCAGCGGCACGACATGATAGATGACGCGGTAGAGCAGCAGCGCGCCCAGCACCTGTTCGGTATCGGCCCGCCCGCCCAGGGCGGCGATCACCACCGTTTCGAACACGCCCAGACCAGCCGGCACATGGGATAGCACACCCAGGCCCACGGCCACGGCATAGATGGCGATGAAGCCCGGCAGGGTGATGTCGGTCGATGGCAGCAGCACCCAGAGCGTGGCGCCGGCCGCCGCGATATCGGCCAAGGTGGCGGCATATTGGGTCAGCAGCAGATGCGGGCGCGGCAGGTCCACACGCCAGCGGCCCACCGGCACGCTGTCATGTTTGCGGGCCAGCAGCACCAGCAGACCCAGGGCGGCCACACCGATGGCGCCGATGCCATGGGCCAGCCATGCCGGCAGGCCCAGCCCCGTCACATCGCCGGCCACCAGCAGGCCCAGCGCCGTGGTGCCGGCCACGCCGATGCCGAAGGTGGCGGTGACAAAGCCGACGATGCGGGCCACATCCTCCGGCTCGATCCCGTGCGGCGTATAGAAGCGGTAGCGGATGGCCCCCGCCGTCAGCGGCCCGAACCCCACCGTATTGCCGACGGCATAGGCGCAGAAAGACGTGAGGCCGATGACCGGATAGGGCACGCGTGCGCCGACATAGGCCAGGGCTGACCAGTCATAAAGCGTCAGCGCCAGGAACGACAGTGCGGTGCAGCCCAGTGCGACGGCGATGGCCCAGCCCGGCGTGTCACGCAGCGCATCGACCACTTCCTGATACGAAATCTCGGCGGCCAGATGCGACAGGGCGGTCCAGGCCAGGGCCGCCACAGCCAGGATGATGGCGCCCGTCAGGCCGCCCTTCACCCATCCGCGCCAGCGCGCGGGCGTTTCCGTCGGCATCAAACTCTGCGTCATGGTCGTTCAATCCACCCGCACAACCGCCATTCCAATGTCGGGGCGGCCCCTTCTTTCAACCTTGTCATCGACCAAGATCATAGAGGCGGCAAGTGACTTCTGTGTCATCCTGTCCCGGTCTGTAACAACATGGGACATGTGTCGTGCCCGATATCGCCCCGCATAAGGCCACGAACAATCTCGACGCCTTCTGGATGCCGTTCACGGCCAACCGGCAGTTCAAGCAGGCCCCGCGCCAGTTCGTCGGCGCCAGCGGCATGTATTACCGCACCGATGATGGCCGCCAGGTGCTGGACGGCACGGCGGGCCTGTGGTGCGTGAATGCCGGCCATTGCCGGCCGGAAATCACCCGCGCCATCCAGGCCCAGGCGGCGGAGATGGACTATGCCCCCGCCTTCCAGATGGGCCATCCCGGCGCGTTTGAGCTGGCCTCGCAACTGACGGCCCTGCTGCCGGCCGGGCTGGATCATGTGTTCTTCACCAATTCCGGGTCGGAATCGGTCGATACCGCCCTGAAGGTGGCCCTGGCCTATCACCGCGCGCGCGGTGAGGGGCAGCGCACCCGCTTCATCGGGCGCGAACGCGGCTATCACGGGGTCGGGTTCGGCGGCATCTCCGTCGGCGGCATCGTCACCAACCGCAAGGCCTTCGGCGCGATGCTGCCGGGCGTGGACCATCTGCCCCACACCTATGACCGGGCGCATCAGGCCTTCACCCGTGGCCAGCCGGAATGGGGTGCGCATCTGGCGGACGAGTTGGAACGCATCGTCGCCCTGCATGATGCCAGCACCATCGCCGCCGTCATCGTGGAACCGGTGGCCTGTTCCACGGGCGTGCTGGTCCCGCCCAAGGGGTACCTGGAAAAGCTGCGCGCCATCTGTGACAAGCATGGCCTGCTGCTGATCTTTGACGAGGTCATTACCGGCTTCGGCCGCCTGGGCACGCCGTTCGCCACCGATTATTTCGGCGTCGTGCCCGATATCATCACGGCGGCCAAGGGCCTGACCAACGCCACCGTGCCCATGGGGGCCGTGTTCTTCCAGAAGAAGATCTACGACGCCTTCATGACTGGCCCCGACCATATGATCGAGCTGTTCCACGGCTACACCTATTCGGGCCACCCGCTGGCCGCCGCTGCCGGTCTGGCGACGCTGAAGGTCTATCAAGATGAAGGGCTGCTGACGCGCGCAGCGGACCTGGATGGCTATTGGACGGATGCGGTGCATTCGCTGAAGGATGCGCGCCATGTCGTGGATATCCGCAATCTGGGCCTGATCGGCGCCATCGAACTGGAATCCTTGGCCGGCCAGCCGACCAGGCGGGCCTTCAGCGCCTTCCTGAAATGTTTCGAGAAGGGCCTGCTGGTCCGCACCACGGGCGACATCATCGCCCTGTCCCCGCCCCTGATCGTGGAAAAGGCGCAGATCGACCAGATCGTGGAGACGATCCGGGATGTGCTGGCGACGGTCGATTGATACCACATCCCGGCAAGTTCCCTTTTCAGGACATGGTATGAATGAACGCCATGGCCTCTGCCGGCTTTTATGGCGGAGGCCATGGCGTTCATTCCTTATAATTAAAATAGTTCTAAATATTCTCGACAGCGGAAGATAATTTCAAAGGGATTATATTTTATTTCGCTGTCAGTCATTAAGCGATTTCTTCCGGAATCGCTCTTGACAGCGTTGTCTGATAACTTTATCCGAGTCTGAATACGTTTTCATTGGTCGTGTTGAAGATTGGGGGCTGCATGCGGAAAGCCGTGTATGTGGCGATAAAGGGGTGGGCTACTGCCGTCTTGGGTTGCCGTTGGCGCCGCGTGCTGTGCGGTTTGCCTGGATTGGTGTCTGGATGCACATCGCTTTCATGTCGCATCACGGTGCTTCTGGTCTGCCTGCTGTCGGGCATCCTGCCGGCCGGGGCGGACGACCTGAAGGTTGGTGTCTCTGCCCTGCCGCGCAGTGCCGATCCGCATTTCGGTGCCTCGCGTATGGAGCAGTTCCTGCACAGTCAGGTCTATGAAGGACTGGCTGATACGGACGAGCGCCAGCAGCCCGTGCCCAGGTTGGCTGAAAGTTGGAAGCGGACCGCCGACGGCGCGTGGCTGTTCCATCTTCGCCGCAATGTGCGGTTCCAGAATGGTCGCCCGTTCACGGCGCGTGACGTCATCTATAGTTTCTGCCGCACATACGCGGTCACCAGCGGCGCCAGGCCGTTCGCGGGGATGCTGTCGGCGGTGACAGCGGTGGAGGTGCCCGACCCGTTCACCATCCTGCTGCGCCTGCAGGGGAGGGGGAGCGTATTTCCGCTGGCCGTCGCCACAATTCCGATCGTGTCGGCGCCGCCGGAGCCGTTGAACTGGCAGTATCGGCCGGGTGGCTGCGACGGCGACACCGGGTCGTCCCGGACGGATTTCGCCGATCCGGCACTGGGCGCCGGCACGGGTCCCTTCCGACTGGCCACCTATGGCGATGATCACATCGTGACGGTCCGCAATTCCGATTATTGGGCCGAGAAGCCGGTCTGGCAGCGTTTTGAACTGGTGCGGCTGCCGGATCGGGCGAAGGTGCGGGCCATGATGGACGGGCGTGTCGACATCCTGGACAGTCCGCCGCCCGAGGCCCTGTCGTTCCTGAAGAAGACCGGCACGGCCACGCTGCTGTCCTGGCCGTCTTCATCATTGATGTACCTGCAGGTGAATACAAGGCCACGTCCAGGGATGCCTGATTTCAGCGACGCCCGGGTGCGGCGGGCCATTGTGCTGGCCATCCCGCGTGGCATCCTGGCCCAACGCGTGCTGAACGGCACGGCCGTGGCCACCGGACAGATGGCCCTGAAGGCGACCGGCGCCTATGCGCCCGACATTCCCGATGACGAGTATGATCCGGCCGCCGCCCGGCGGTTGCTGGTCGAGGCGGGCTATCCGGACAGGTTCGGCATAACCATCCTGACCGGCGAGGCGCAGGCGCGGGTGGCAACGGCCGCCGCCCATTTCCTGGCGGATGTCGGTATTGATGCCACCGTGCAGGTGGAGCCACAGGGGGCGCTGATGTCCCGTCTGTCGTCCGGCGATTTTCAGATCTATTGCGCAGGCTGGATATTCACGCCGTCCGACATTCCAGGATCTTTTGCCACGCTGCTGGGGTCCAGGGACACGCAGGCGGGACAGGGAGCGGCCAATTACGGCGGCTATGCCAATCCGGACCTGGACCGGATTCTGGCGGCCGCCCGAACCGACGGTGTCGGCGACCAGTGGGACCATTTGGCGCGTGAGCTGGCGGAGACCGCCTATCGCGACACGGCCTGGATTCCGCTGCTGGGGACCCAAAGTCGCTGGATGCTGCGCGGGGGACTGGTCATGCAGGGACGGCTCGACCGGAGCCTCCGTGCGACGCAAGTCCGCCCGATCCTGGCTGAGGCCAAGGGGGCCGCTACCCAGTGATGTCAGTCTGCCTTGATCGTGCCCGATCAAGGCAGGTTTCGTGTTCCCTCAGTCGCCGGCCTTCATCGGCGTGAGCCCGAGCCAGGGGACGCTGGCACCGGTGCTTGAGGTGCCGGCATTGCCGACTATCGGTCCGTAATCCCCGCTGCTGGCATCACCATCGGCAAGACCCGAAGGGGTGGCGTATTCGCATCCAGCGCGCTGGCATTTGCTTCCCGCACCTTGGCCGCCGCCTCGTCATAAAGGAAGGGAATGAAGGCGTAGCGTACGCCGCTGGTCACGGGCAGCGCCTCGTGCAGCAGGGAGCAGGAGAAGACGACGGCGCCGCCTGTCGGGCCGCGATAGGTGCCGGGGCCGAATTCGGGGAAGCGCAGGGCCCCGCCTTCATAGTCCTCGGTATTCAAATTGATGGTCACGGCCAGGCGGCGGTGGGCTGTGGCCAGGGTGGTGTTGTCGCGGTGGGCGCCGAAGAAACCCCCGTCGGCCGCGTCATAGCAGGCGACGATATAGCGTTCCATGCGCGTCACCCGGAATTGCAGCGCCCGGGTGATGACGGGCAGCAGCCGGCGTTCGATACGCTGCCGGGCGGCCATCCGATCGATGTCGGGCATGGTCTCCATATCCCGGCGGCGCTTGAAACTGGGGTCGATGACCCCGATCGTGCGCCCGCCGACATCGCGCATGAAACCGGAATCCACGCTGCCCTGCTGATGGTAAAGCGCGATCAGGTGGCGGCAGAAGACCGGCTCGAACACGTCGGGCACGATCAGCACGGGCGCGAACCCGCCCATCAATCCCCCCGCGGCGCGCGCCGGCAGGGCGGCGGCATGGTCCAGAATGGCGGGCAGGTCCGCCAGGGTCCCCCGCATTGTCACCCGCTGCATCGGGTCGACCAACAGCACGCCCCCCGCCGATCCGAACCCCAGCAGGCGGGCCAGCCCGCCATCGTGGTCGCGCAGCAGGGGCAGATGCGGGTGCAGGGCCTGCCAGCCGGCGGCACGGCTTTCCGGCACCACGGCCAGACAGACGAACCGGTCGGCCGGCAGGGACGCCGCCGCCCGGACCAGCCCGTCGAACGCCGCCGCCGTCGCCGCGTCGGGGCCGGCGCTGCACAGCACCAGGTGCCGTCCGGCCAGGTTGGACAGCTGGCACTGCGGATCGTTGCCGCAGGGGGCCACGATCACCGGCAGCATCTCGCCGGGGCCAGGGCGGTCAGTGTCGGGAAGGATGAAGTTCATCATCTGGCTCGACCGGTCAGCATGATCATGACAGGGCGCGCAGAGGGTCGATGCGCGGGTCGTGGTCGGCGCAGTCGGCATGTGCGGGGGGCCTTTCAGCAGCTCTACCCCATACCAACGCGCCAGATTGGAAATTCATCCCACCTCAGAGTGGATTTTTTCCGCGAGGTTCATGCAGGGCGATATCGATGGTGCCAGCCAGCTTTTCCAGTTCCATGGGCAGGTCGCGGGACACAAAGGCCAGCGCGAATTCATCGTTGCGCCAATAGCCGACTTCCAGCCCATCATATATTGCTGGTGGAACGGATCGTCACTGATCCCAGGCGCTCACGGAATTTTCTGACGCCGCAGCCGGTCGCGGATATCGGCCAGCACCACGGGCCAGGCACCCGAGGTCGCGTCGATCAGCTCGAAATGGCCAGCCCCATCAATCTCCAGCTCGCGCAGGTCGGTCTGCCCGGCGGCATTGGCTCTGGTGGCGTATTGCTGGGCGAAGCGCGGCGGCACGATGGCGTCGCGCGTGCCCGAAACCAGCGTCACCGCCACATCCCGGACCGGGATGTCGCCGGGCGAGGTGTCGGCAAAGACATTGCCTGTGCGCGTCGCCGCCCCCGTCAACCGGTCGATCGTTTCCGGCCCGTCACAGGCGTCGGGCCCGGTTGCGCGGTAATCGCGCAGATCGACGATGCCGCCCAGGCTGACAACGCCCTGGACAGGCAACGGATCGGCGCCGCGCACGGGGCTGGCCTTGTCCAGGGCGTTGCGGCTGGCCCCCCACAGGGCCAGATGCCCGCCCGCCGAATGGCCCGACAGCACCACCCGTTGCAGGTCCAGCGGATATGTCAGGGCCAGCACGCGCAGATGGTCGATGGCCGCACCTGCATCCTGGAACGTGCCGGGATAGCCCGCCCCGGCTTCGCCCAGGCGGCGATATTCGATGTTCCAGACGGCGATGCCGGCATTGCGCAGCGCCTTGGCCATGCCGCCCATCAGATTGAAGCCGTCATATTCCGACAGCCAGCAGCCGCCATGGATCAGGACCAGCACGGGGTGCGGCCCGATCCCGTCCGGAACCCACAATTCGCCGAACTGCTGCGGCTCCGGCCCATAGGCCAGACGCACACCCCCCGTCACCACGGGCCGGGCCAGCATCTGGCGATAGGTCAGCAGCGGCGGGTCATCGGCAGCCCGTGCCGGCAGCAGGGCGAGAAGCGCGACGGACAGGGCGAACAGCACGCAAGCGAGACGGGGCATGGCCGGCTTTCCAAGGGAGGAGGCCGGCCATGGTGGCGTTGTCAGAGGATGCGCGTCAACCAGTAGAAGCCCGCACCCACGGCCGCCGCGGCCGGCATGGTCAGCACCCAGGCCACCAGGATGCCCTGGGCCAGTCCCCAGCGCACCGAGGAGGCGCGGCGGGCGGACCCGACACCGACAATGGCGCCTGTGATCGTGTGGGTGGTGCTGACCGGCACGCCCAGATAGGTGGCCGCAAACAGGGTGATGGCGCCCGCCGTCTCTGCACAGCTGCCATGGACCGGCTTCAGGTCGGTCAGGCGGGAGCCCATGGTGCGCACGATCTTCCAGCCGCCGAACAAGGTGCCCAGCCCCATGCAGGTCTGGCAGGAGATGACGACCCAGAAGGGCACATGGAAGTCGCTGCCCATATAGCCCTGGCTGAACAGCAGCACGGCAATGATGCCCATGGTCTTCTGCGCGTCATTGCCGCCATGGCCCAGGCTGTAGAGCGAGGCTGAAATCAGCTGCAGGCCGCGGAACAGCTTGTCCACCTTGAAGGGTGACTGCCGGCGGAAGATCCAGGAGACCAGGGCCATGATGATGATGGCCAGGATGAAGCCCACCGTGGGCGACACGACGATGGCCACCGCCGTCTTGATCAGGCCGCTGCCGATCACATCGGTGCCCGCCTTGGCAACACCGGCCCCGACCAATCCCCCGACCAGCGCGTGGGAGGAGGAGGAGGGGATGCCGCCCAGCCAGGTGACGATGTTCCAGATGATGGCACCCATCAGGGCCGCGAAGATCACCGACGCGTCGATGATGCTGGCATCCACGATGCCCTTGCCGATCGTGTTGGCGACATGGGTGCCAAAGAAAACGAAGGCGATGAAGTTGAAAAAGGCCGCCATGATGACGGCGTTGCGCGGCGACAGCACCCGCGTCGACACGACGGTGGCGATGGAGTTTGCCGCGTCATGCAGCCCGTTCAGGAAATCGAACGCGAGCGCCAGCGCGATCAGGCCGACCAGAACAGGCAGGGAGATGAGTTCCATGGGGTGGGTTCCGAAGGGATCGGCCGGAAGGGATCAGGGACAGGGGACGACGCCAGCGCGGCCACCAGGCCCGACGCCGACGGACAACTCAACCAGGCCGGCGACTGCCGGCCCGGCGCTCGTGCGCTCGTCAAGCCAAGCCCGCCTATGCGGGCGCCCGGCACTTGAGGGAACACAAGAAAACAACTCACACATTGTCCACGATGATGCTGTCGATGATGTCGGCGACATCCTCTCCGGCATCCAGCACGGCCTCCATCAGTTCCAGGATCTCGCGGGCCAGGGCCTGGCGGTAGGTGATGGGGGCATCCAGCCCGCCGCCTTCCCGCCGCAGCCGGGCCTTGCCGGCGCGCAGGATCTTGTCGCTGTCGCTTTCCAGCTCGGAAATCTCCCGCGTCATGCGGGTCAGATCGGCCACATTGCGCGGGATGTCGCGCATCTTGGGCAACAGGTCGGGCAGGATGGCGGCCGCGCGCACGATCAGGTCGGACAGCGCGTGCATCTCGGGCGTATATTCCATGGGCCCGGCTTCCGTCATGTGACGGGCCACGTCCTGGATCAGGTCGATGATATCGTCCATGCGCTTGGCCAGGTCCTGGATGTCGGACCGGTCGAAGGGGACGATGAAGGAACGGTGGACGGCCGCCTGGATCTCCTTGGTGATCTTGTCAGCGTCGTTTTCGGCTTGGTGGATGCGCTGGAATCGCATCTCCAGCTCGTCCCCGTTCTTGACCAGATCGCGCAGCGCCTCTGCGGCGGCCAGCGTCAGGCGGGCATGTTGGGTGAAATGGTCGAAAAACCGCTCTTCACGGGGCATCAGGGCCCGGAACAGGCTCAGCATCTTGGTTCCCGATAGGAATTGTCAGGCGCACCGGAAGACAGTCCCGGTTGCCGATCATGTAGCATTGAATGCCAGATTTTTGTAATGTCAATGTCACCAAACGGTCATAATATACCGGGATACTGGACAATTATCCGTCGCCTCCAAGAACGGGTAGCTGGCAGGCATCGCGTTCGGGGTGTGATTTCCATTGATGAGTGAACGCAAGAACAGCGTGCAGCACGCCGCCCTGCCGTACCGGCGGGGCCCGGCGGGCCTGCAGATTTTGCTGGTGACGTCGCGGGAGACGCGACGTTGGATCATCCCCAAGGGCTGGGCCAAGAAGGCGCTGGACCCGCAGGAGATGGCCGCCCTGGAGGCGTTTGAGGAAGCGGGCGTCCGCGGCAAGGTCAAGAAGAAGCCGCTGGGCGAGTATCGCTATGACAAGCGCATGGATGACGGTTCGCTGGTCACCTGCGACGTGACCGTCTTTGCCCTGGAAGTTGCAGAGGAATTGCAGGACTGGCCGGAAAAGACGCAGCGGGAGCGGCGCTGGTTGTCGTCGGCCGAGGCCATCACCCTGATCAGCGAGCCGGGGCTGATCCCGATTCTGCAGCGCTTTTCCGGAAAGTGGGAGGACTGAAGCTCAGTCTTCGGGCAGATGGCTGCCGGCGTCGCGGTGGCCTTCCAGTATATTGACGATTTCCAGCCGATCCGCATTGTAGCGGAAGTAGATCACATAGCCGCGATAGGGTGTGCTGCGGATGTCCGCCCGCAATTCCGGCCGGGCAGGCGGGCCAGTTTGCGGCAATGGGCGTCCAAAGCCTCTGTAAACGTCATGGCGATGGCCAGATTGGCCGATTCCCGTGCAATGTACCGGGCGATATCGGCGATGTCCCGCCGCGCGGCCCTGCTGTAGAGAAGTTCTCTCACCTTACAGCCCTTCCTGCCGCAGCTCCTCGTAAACCCCCTTCATTTCATGCATCAATTCTTCTGAGGGGGCAAACCCTCCCCGCTCGATCGAGGCGTTCAGAATGTCGCGCAGGGCCTGCAGCTTGGCTTCCCGCTCCTCCACCAGCCGCAGCCCTTCGCGGATCACCTCGCTGGCCGACCCGTAGCGGCCGCTTTCCACGGCGGCATCCACAAAGGCTTCCCAGCGCTTGCCGATCGACACGTTCATGCTGTCCTCCATCCCGTTGGATGGGGACGGTATGCCATAAAATGCGCAGATTCTGTTATCGCCTTTATGTCCGGCGGGCAATGATGGCGCCATAGGGGGGCAGGGTGGGACCGGACAGGTCGGCACCATTGATGCGCTCCAGCACCTGCCAGTCGGTGATGTCGGTCAGACCATGGGGCTGTGCTTCGCCCGACAGGTTGAACACGCAGAGCAGGTCACCGGCCGGGTGCATCCGTTCAAAGGCCAGCACCGGGTCGGCCGGCGGGCGGAAATGGATGGTGCCGTGGCGAAGGGCCGGTTCCGCGCGGCGGCGGGCCAGCAGGCGGCGGGTCACCGACAGGGTGCTGGCCGGATCGGGGCGCTGTACGTCCACGGCCAGGTCCAGGTGGCGCGGATCGACGGGCAGCCAGGGCTTGGCCGTGCTGAACCCGGCATTGGGGGCATCCTTGATCCAGGGCATGGGTGTGCGGGCCCCGTCGCGGCCCAGCGTGTGGGGCCAGTTGGCAATGGCTTCGGGATCGACCAGATCCTCGAACGCCACGCGCGCCTGCGGCAGGCCCAACTCCTCCCCGTAATAAAGGAAGACGGAACCCGGCAGCGACAGCAGCAGCGCGTTCAGGCAGCGGGCCAGGGCCGGCGGCGGTGTGTCGCCGCCCCAGCGCGAAATGGCCCGCGGGGCGTCGTGATTGGAGAAGGTCCAGGACGGCCAGGCCCCGCCCGATGCCTGGTTCCAGCCGCCGATGACGCGGCGCGGCAGCCCGGCATCCACGGCCTTCTGATACAGGAAGGAGAAATTATAGGCCGTGTGGCAGCGCTTTTCGGGCACCGTATAGTCGGCGACCATGTCGAACGGCGCCTCCCCCAGTTCGGCCACCATGAACCGGTCGGGATAGGCATCCAGCACCCGGCGCAGATCCTCCAGGAATGTCAGGTTTTCCGGCTGGGAGATATTGTGGATCTGCTGCTGGAACTCGTACGGCCGCTTGGGTGCCGTGGCCTCCCGGTTGATGGGATTGTCGCGGAAAGACCGGTCATGCATGAAGAAATTGGCGGCATCGACGCGCAGGCCGTCGACGCCGCGGTCCATCCAGAACCGGGCCACATCCTTGATCGCCTCCTGCACCTCCGGGTGGTGCAGGTTCAGGTCGGGCTGCGAGACCAGGAAATTATGCATGTAATACTGGCGCCGCCGCGCGTCCCAGGTCCAGGCCGGACCGCCGAACACGGATTGCCAGTTGTTGGGTGGGGTGCCATCTGGCTTGGCATCGTGCCAGACATACCAGTCCGCCTTGGGGTTGGTCCGGCTTTGCCGGCTTTCCTGGAACCAGCGATGGGCGATGGAAGTATGGGAATAGACCTGGTCGATAATGACCTTCAGCCCCAGCGCATGCGCCCGCGCGATGACGGCATCGCAGTCCGCCATGGTCCCGAAAATCGGATCGATATCGCAATGATCAGATATATCGTAGCCGAAATCATCCATGGGTGACTTGAAGAAGGGCGATATCCAGATGGCATCGACACCCAATTCGGCCACATGGTCCAGATGGGTCAGCAGGCCGGCCAGATCGCCGATCCCGTCACCATTGCTGTCGGCGAAGCTGCGCGGATAGATCTGATAGATGGTGGCGCCCTGCCACCATGGCGGCGTTGCCCGCTGGCCTGACCCGGCCTGGCCGTCGGCCTGTCGCGTATCCGCCGTCATTGTCATTTCGATCCCCCCGGGGCCTTGCTTTTCTTATGGTCCCTTATCGTAATTTTGCACGCCGCCGACGGGTATGCTTCACATACGTATGCGATGGCGTGCTGCGCTGCGACGCATACGTATTTAGTGTTGGCGCCGACGCGGTTGGGTTGATCCTGGGGGCAAACAGGACCCAGGGGGGATGATCCATGAATAAGCGTCCGGACCGCCGCACCGTGCTGGCGGCGCTGTCTCTGCCACTGCTGCCCTTTCCGGGGCTGGCCGCCGTGACCCCGCCGACTCCGCTGCCGGTGTCCGTATCGGCCGGCAGCCTATGGCGGTATGACCTGATGCCGTCCGCACTGACGGAACCACGCCGTGTCGATGTCTGGCTGCCGCCGGGATATGAGGGCGGGACGGACCGGCTGCGGGTGCTTTACATGCAGGACGGGCAGAATCTGTTCGATCCCGCCTCCACCCCCTTTGGGGAATGGGGGGTGGATGAGACGCTGTCGCGCCTGATCGCCGACGGGGCGGTGCCGCCCACCATGGTGGTGGGCGTGTGGAACACGAAATACCGGTCGCGCGAATATCTGCCCCAGGCATCCTATGCGCAGGTACCGCCCGATATCCGGGCCGCCTACGCCCCAACCCTGGGCGGCGGCGCATTGTCCGATTTCTATGTCGATTTCCTGGTCAGGGAACTGAAGCCCTTCATCGACGCCACCTACCGGACACGGTCCGGACAGGCGGATACGTTCATCATGGGGTCCAGCATGGGCGGACTGATCTCCCTTTACGCCCTGCTGCGTTATCCGGCGGTTTTCAGCGGGGCGGGGTGCGTCTCCACCCACTGGCCCTGTGTCACCCATTTCGACTGGATCAAATCGGGTGATCCGCGGGTGGGCATCGTGGCCGACAGCTTCATCGCCTATGTACGGGCCCATCTGCCGCGAGCCGGACGGCACCGGCTTTATTTCGATCTGGGCAATGCCGAACTGGACAGTGTCTATCCGCCCTATCAGGCCAAGGTGGACGCTTTCCTGCCGGAACTGGGCTATGTCCAGGGGCGGGACTGGATAACGCGGTTGTTTGACGGCGAACCGCATAATGAATCGGCCTGGCACAAACGCGTGTCCGTTCCGCTGCGGTTCCTGCTGGGGGCGTGAACGAAAAAGGGGCGGATGTTGCCACCCGCCCCCTGATCACATGCCTTGCCGCCGGTGCCCGGATTACTTCTGGGCGACCTGGGGCTGCTGGGCCTTGAAGCTGCGCAGTTCGGAATTATAGGCGTTGACCGTATATTCCAGGCGATCGGCGACCTGATCGCGCTGCGCCGCCAGCTGGGCCCGGAAAGAGGGCTGGGCCATATAGGCGGTGGAGACCGGCTGATTGTCCAGGCAGGTCAGATATTCCATCGACTTGTCGGCAAAGCCGCGGACGGTGCCGGCGACCTGACGCATCGACTGTTCGGTGGCGGTGGCACCCTTGACCAGATCGGGGGCGGCCGGGGCTTCGCCACAGACGCGCTTGATGATCGGATGGGCGGCCTGGGACTGACCGGCGGCCAGCAGAGCCAGGGCGGAGAGGATCAGTGCGGAATAGAGCTTTTTCATAGCGATACTCACAAAGCTGGAAGCGGGGCGGGATGCCACCGACATTTCGGGCCTTGTACGTTCGCTCCCTTCGGTACGGTCCGGATCAGTGCCGAACCCTGTTCTTGTGCGTTGCAGTATAATTATGCTGCGATGCGATGGAAGTCTGTTTGATGGTTAACTGACACCGTTGACATGATTCTCAGCTATGCGCCGGCCGCATGGGTTGGGGCGGAAACGGGGCGGCCACGCCCGGTTCCGCCCCAGGCCCGTCACTGCATCGCCGCCAGTTGCGGATGTGCTGCCTTGAAGCTGCGCAGTTCGATGTTGAAGCGGTTGACGGAGGATTCCAGCTGGTCGGCCACGGTGCGGCGATGGGCGATCACTTCGCGGCGATAGCTGGCCGAAGACAGTTCCGCGCTGCTGACGGGGCTGTTGTCCAGGCAGGTCAGGTAACCCATCAGCTTATTGGTGTAATCGCGCATGCCGGCGCCATAGGCCCGCATCGCCGCTTCGTCGGCCTTGTCGCCCGGCACCGTGGCGGGGGCGGCCGGCACACCGCCGCAGGCGGCGTTGAGCGCGGAAAGATCGGCCAGCGCCGGGCCGGTGGCCAGCAGGGCCAGGATGGAAAGGATCAAGCCGGAACGAAAATTCTTCATCGCGATCCTCACAAAGCTGGACGGGGGCGGTGCCGCCGTCTGGGTTGCCTTGCTCGTTCGCTTCCCCCATTCCCGCCGCCGGTCCCTGGGGCCGGCGATCGGTTTATGGAGATCAGGTTAAGGCGGTAATTTCACTACGTACAGCGCTAAAGCCATGTGATTTCCGGTGGAAACAATTTTGTGTAACGCTATTTATTCATGACCCGTGCAGGGGTTGGGGCAGGCGGTACAGGCATGGTCGGCGCTGTCCGCCGCCGTGGGTACTGTCCGGGGCCGGTCCGGGACCGTGGAGCCGGCCAGGATCTGTGCCGCCACCGACACGGCGATTTCGCCGGGATGCTTGCCCTGGATGGCGGTCAGGCCGATGGGGCAGACCAGCCGGCCGGACTCCAGCCCCGCCGCCGCCAGCCGGCCGTGGAACCGGGCGCGTTTGCTGTCCGACCCGATAACCCCGACAAAGGGCCGATCAGGCAGGGCCAGGGCTGCGGCCGCCAGCCGGTAATCCAGCGCATGGTCATGGGTCATGATCAGCACATGGGAAAAGCCGGGCCCCAGTGCCGCCGCCGGTTCCTCCAGCATCCTGGTCGTGACATTGCCGGGCAGGGACGGGGGGAACGCGTCGGCCCGGCTGTCGATCCAGGTGACGCGCGCCGGCAACTGGCCCAGCAGCGTCACCAGGGCGCGGGCCACATGGCCGGCCCCAAACAGGGCGATGCGCAGGGCCGGCGGGTGGATGGGTTCGAACAGCAACGTGACCCGCCCGCCGCAGCACTGGCCCAGTTTGGGGCCCAACGGATAGGTCTGGGTGCGTAATTCCGTTACATCGCCATCCAGCAGGGCGCGCGCTGTCTCGATAGCGGTGAATTCCAGGGCGCCGCCGCCGATGCTGCCGGCCAGATCATCGGCCGTGACCAGCATCTTGGTCCCGGCGGCGCGCGGCGTGCTGCCGGCCGTGTCCAGCACGGTGACCAGCACGGCGGCCCGTCCTTCCCGGTCGCAATCGGCCAGGGCCTGGATCCAGTCGGCACTCATGCCAAGGCCCCCCGTCGCGTCATCACCGCTGTCAGGATGCGTTCCGGCGTGGCCGGCGCGTCCAGCATCACCGGCCCTGTCCCGCCCACGGCCGCCACCGCATCGCGGATGGCGTGAAAGGCCGATATGGCCAGCATCAGCGGCGGCTCCCCCACGGCCTTGGACCGGTGGATCGTCTCCTCGCCATTGGGCTGGTTGGTCAGGGTGACGGTGAAATGGTCGGGAACGTCGCCGCAGCCGGGGATCTTGTAGGTGCTGGGCGCGTGCGTGCGCAGTTGGCCGGCCGCGTCGAACACCAGTTCCTCCATGGTCAGCCAGCCATAGCCCTGGACGAAACCGCCCTCCACCTGTCCCCGATCCAGCACGGGGTTCAGCGACGTGCCGCAATCATGCAGGATATCCACGGCCAGCAGCCGGGTTTCGCCCGTCATTGTGTCGATCGCCACCTCTGACACGGCCGCACCATAGGCGAAGTAATAGAAGGGGCGGCCGATCAGGGTTTCCTTGTCCACGTCGATCTTGGGCGTGGCATAGAAACCCGTGGCCGACAGCGACACGCGCGCCAGATAGGCCTGACGCGCCAGGTCATCGAACGCGATGCTGTGGTCGCCGGACGCCGCCATGCCGTGGGCGAACCGGATGGCGGCGGGTTCCACGCCCCAGCGCCCGGCCAGGAACAAGGCCAGCCTGTCGCGGATGGTGCGGGCGGCGTTGAAGGCGGCCATGCCGTTCATGTCGGCACCCGACGATGCGGCGGTGGCGGATGTGTTGGGCACCTTGTCGGTCCGCGTCGATGTGATGCGCACGCGGTCCAGCCCGATGCCGAAGACATCGGCCACCACCTGCGCCACCTTGGTATAAAGGCCCTGGCCCATCTCCGTGCCGCCATGGTTCAGCATGACCGAGCCATCGGCATAGAGATGGATCAGGGCACCGGCCTGGTTCAGGAAGCTGGTGGTGAAGGAGATGCCGAACTTCACCGGCGTCAGGGCGATGCCGCGTTTCAGCACGGGGCTGGCCGCGTTGAAGGCAGCGATCTCCGCCCGGCGTTCGCGGTAGCGGGCGCTGTCGGCCAAATTTGCCATCAGATCGTCGGCGATGAAATCCTCCACCACCATGCCGAAGGGCGTCACGTCGCGGCCGGGCCCGCCATAAAGATTGGCGCGGCGCACCTCCAGCGGGTCCAGCCCCAGATGCCGGGCCACGTCATCCATCACCTGTTCGATGGCGACCATGCCCTGCGGCCCGCCGAAGCCGCGAAAGGCTGTGTTGGACACGGTATGGGTCTTGTAGCGGTAGGAGGTGATGCGGACCGCGGGCAGGAAATAGCAATTGTCGCAATGGAACACGGCGCGGTCATTGATGGCGCCCGACAGGTCGGTGGAATAGCCGCAGCGGCTTTCCAGCGTCATGTCCAGCCCCAGGATGCGCCCGTCATCATCGAAGCCGACGCGATAGTCGATTTCGAAATCATGGCGTTTGCCCGTCATCACCATGTCGTCGTCGCGGTCCAGGCGCAGTTTGGCCGGCCGTCCCGTGCGGTCGGCGACCAGGGAAGCGGCTGCGGCGAACAGGCTGGACTGCGTCTCCTTGCCGCCAAAGGCGCCGCCCATGCGCCGCACCTCCACCGTCACCTGATTGTCGGGTCGGTCCAGCGCGCGGGCCACCAGATGCTGCACCTCCGACGGATGCTGGGTGGAACAGAGGATGTGCATGTCCCCTTCCTCCCCCGGTGTGGCCAGCGAGATATGGCCTTCCAGATAGAAATGATCCTGCCCGCCCAACGTCATATGGCCGCTGACGCTGTGCGGGGCCGCGGCGATGGCCGCATCCGGGTCGCCGCGTTCCACCCGCTTGGGCGGCAGGATGTGGCTGTCGGCGGCGCGGGCATCGGCGATGGTGATAATGGCGGGCAGGTCTTCATAGACGATCTTGGCCAGCCGTGCCGCGGCGCGGGCGGCCAGCCGGGTTTCAGCGGCCACGGCGAACAGGCTTTGGCCCACATATTCGACCAGCCCGTCGGCGAAAAGGGGATCATCGGCCACCACCGGCCCGACATCATTGATCCCCGGCACATCGCGGGCCGTCAGCACGGCGACAACACCGGGATATGCGGCCACCGAAGACAGATCCATGGACAGGATGCGCGCATGGGCCCGCTCGCTCTGCCCCAGCGCCACATGCAGCAGGCCCGCCGGGTCCGGCATGTCATCGACATAGCGCGCGGCGCCCGTGACATGCAGCGGTGCGCTGTCATGGCGGATGCCGCGATGGGTGGCAGGGAAGGGCACGGGTGCCGGGGCGCGCGACGGACGGGGGCTCATGCCGCACCCCCGGCCATATGGGCGGCGAAGGCGGGGATGCGGGTGGCCGTCACGGGCAACGCCCCCTCCATCTGAAACTTCACGATCAGGTTGCCAGCCACAGTCAGCCGGTATTCGGCGCTGGCGCGCATGTCGGTCAGGGGCTGGAAATCGCGGGTGAGTGCAGCGGCTGCGTCGCGGGCTGCCGCCGCATCAAAAGGCTGGCCGATCAGCGCCGCCTCCGCCGCTGTGGCCCGCTTCGGGATGGCCGCCATGCCGCCGAAGGCCAGGCGTGCGTCCACCACGATCCCGTCGCGCAGCGTCAGGCTGAATCCGGCCATCACAGCGGAGATATCCTGATCGAAACGTTTGGAGATTTTGTAGCAGGCAAAGCGCCGGTCGGGGCTGGGGTCCGGCACGCGGATGGCGGCAATGAACTCCCCCTTTTCCAGCGCCGTGCGGCGATAGGCGATGAAGAAATCTTCCAGCGCCATCTCCCGCACCCGGTCGCCGCGGCGCAGCACCAGTCGCGTGTCCAGCGCCATCAGCGCCGGCATGCTGTCGCCGATGGGCGAACCATTGGCGATATTGCCGCCCAGCGTGGCGGAATTGCGCACCTGTTCACTGGCAAAGCGCCCGAACAGGTCGGCCAGATCGGGGTAAAGCGGGCCCAGCATGTCGGCCGCCTGATTGACCGTCGCGGTCGCCCCGATCTGCACAAACCCGTCGCTTCGCTCGATCCGGGCCAGATCGCGCACGCCGCCAATATGGATGATGGGACCCAGATCGCGCATCTGCTTGGTCACCCACAGGCCGACATCGGTGCCGCCGGCGACAATGGTGGCGTCGGGATGGGCCAGAAGGATTGCCGCCAGCTGGTCGGCGCTGGTCGGGGCAAAGGCGCGGCCGTCGCCAATACAGGCCGTGTCGTCACGCGAAATGCTGCGCAGCAAAGTCAGCGTTTCCAGGGACTTGGCGCTGAACGCGTCGGGCGCGTTCCCCATGGTTTGCGCCGCCTTCACAATGGGGCGGTAACCGGTGCAGCGGCACAGATTGCCGGCCAGCGCCGTGTCGATGCGGGCCCGGTCGGGCGCGTCGCCGCTGTGATAAAGCGCGAACAGTGACATGACGATGCCGGGTGTGCAGAAGCCGCACTGGCTGCCATGGGCGTCGACCATGGCCTGCTGTACCGGATGCAGGCTGCCATCCGGTCCCGCCAGATCCTCCACCGTCACCAGTTCCTGCCCGTCCAGGGCCGTCAGGAACAGGATGCAGGCATTGACGGCGCGATAGGCCAGACGGTCCCCCTCAATCCGGCCCAGCACGATGGTGCAGGCGCCGCAATCCCCCTCGTTGCAGCCTTCCTTGGTTCCGCGCTGCCCCCGATCCTCGCGCAGGTAATCCAGCACGGTACGGGTGGGCGGGAAATCGGACAGGGTCACCACCTGACCCCGGTGTACGAAGCGGACGCGATCGCTCATCTTCATCCAGTCGTTCCAAAAGAAAGCATGGCAGAACAGGAACGGCCCCATGTCAAGCCGCTTTACAGGGGCATGACGCGGTGCAACATTTTGTTTGGGGGCCGAAAAGACCCCCGGCGCCGTGACAGCGCTGAGAAGATGAACAACAGGGAACTTCAGCATGACAAAACTCGCCGGGCCGGCCTTCGGCACCATCGCCTCCTATGTCAGCCGCGACCGGCTGGCGCAAAGGCTGGCCGACATGGCCGCCATCGGGGCGACGGAGAAGGGGGGCGTGAACCGGCCGGCCTTGAGCCGGGAGGACGGGCAGGCCCGCGCCCTGCTGACCAATTGGGCGCTGGCGCGCGGTTTTACCGTGGCGACGGACGGGATCGGCAACCTGTATGTCCGCCGCGCCGGCAGCGACGCGGCCCTGGCCCCGGTGATGACGGGCAGCCATCTGGACAGCCAGCCCACGGGCGGCCGCTATGATGGCGTCTATGGCGTGCTGGCGGGGTTTGAGGTTCTGGAGGCGCTGGAGGATGCGGGTGCGGTGACCAAACACCCGGTGGAGGTCGTGGCCTGGACCAACGAGGAAGGCTCCCGCTTTCAGCCCTATTGCATGGGATCGGCCCTGTTCGCGGGCAAGATGGATCTGGACATGGTCCTGGCCTGCACCGATCCCAAGGGCATTACCGTGCGCGACGCCCTGGCCGAAACCCTGTCGCTGGCTCCGCCCATGCCCGTGCGCGCCTTCGGGCAGGAGGCGGCGGCCTATGTGGAAGCCCATATCGAACAGGGCCCGCGCCTGGAAGCCGAGGGCAAGACCATCGGTGTGGTCACCGGCATCCAGGGCAGCCGCTGGTTCCAGGTGGAGGTGACGGGCCAGGAAGCGCATGCCGGCACCACGCCGCACGGGGCGCGGAAAGATGCATTTCAGGCGGCGCTGCGCATGGTGACGGCCCTGAACGATCTGATGCACGATCCGGATGATATCATCCGCTGCACCTTCGGCCGGTTCGAGGTGCTGCCCGGCTCCCCCAACACCGTGCCGGGCAAGGTGATCTTCACCATCGATTTCCGCCATCCCGACGCGGCTTTGGTCAAGGCGCGCGGCGACGCCGTGGCCCCGCTGATCCTGTCGCTGGCCGCCCCCTGCTCGGCGGTGGTCAAGGAAACCTCCACCACCGCACCCGTCGATTTCGACCCGGCTGTCATCGACGCCGTGCGTGCGGCGGCCCACGGGTTGGGCTACAGCCACCGCGACATGCCGTCCGGCGCCAATCACGACGCCAAATTCATGGCACCGCGCTGCCCCACCGGCATGATCTTCATCCCCTGCAAGGATGGGATCAGCCATAATGAGGTGGAATATGCCAGCCCCGAACATTGCCATGCCGGGGCGGCCGTGCTGGCGGAAACTTTGTTCCGGCTGGCGCGGTAGGGGGGCTCTCTGTTTCGTCCTCTCTTCCGTCATCCCGGCGGAAGCCGGGACCCAGGGGCCACAAGTTCAACCGTCGACGCTGTGTAGATCAAAGCTGCCTTTGGGTCGGGCGCCTGGCCCCTGGGTCCCGGCTTTCGCCGGGATGACGGGGAAATGGTAGCCCTTCCCCATCCCCCAGGAACCCCCCATGACCCACCCCGTCCTTGCCATCCTCACCGACCTGATCGCCATCCCGTCGCCTTTTCCGCCCGGCGACACGGCGGCGATTGCCGCCTATGCCGCCGACCGGCTGGACCGCGCCGGTTACCGCGTTCGCATCCTGCACCGCGACCGGCCGCAGATCGCCAATGTCGTGGCAGAATGGGATGGTGCCGCCCCCGGCCCCACCCTGATGTTCAACGCCCATGCCGACACCGTGGGTATCGGTGAACGCGCGGCGTGGGAGACGGACCCGCTGGTGGCGACCCTGATCGACGGGCGGGTGCATGGGCTGGGGGCCGGCAACTGCAAGGGGTCGATGGCGGCCCAGCTCTGGCTGGCGGAAAGGCTGGCCAGGCGGGGCGGGCCGGCGCGGGGGCGCGTGGTCTTCACCTTCTGCGGGGATGAGGAAAATCTGGGCCCTGACGGCGCCTATTTCCTGCGGGAGGTGGGGGCGGTGAAGCCCGACATGCTGGTCGTCGGCACCCAGACGGAAAACCAGTTGATCACGGCCGAACGCGGGGTGATGTGGGTGGAACTGACGGCGCGCGGCCAGTCCGCCCATGCCGGCAACCCGGCCGCCGGCGACAATGCCATCCTGCGCCTGATGCGGCTGGTCAGCCAGATCGACACAGTGATGGCCGAAAGGCTGCGGGACCGCCGCGTGGGCGACCAGCAATCCACGATCAATGTCGGCATCTTCCGCGGCGGTGAAAACACCAATGTCGTGCCCAATTTCGCCCGCGTTGAAATCGACCGCCGCCTGCTGCCCGAAGAAAAGATCGTGGAAGCCTTTGCAGAGATCGAGGCCTTGGTGAAGGCCCATCCGGAGGCCGACCACCTGACCTGCCGCCTGCTGACCGGCACCAACGGCTTCCGCGCGCCGCATGACGGGCCGCTGGTCACGGCGCTGTGCGCGTCCATCGCGGCCGTGACGGGCGCGCCGGCCCGGTTCCTGAAGGATACCGGCGCCAGCGACGGCCGCTATTTCGCCGATGACGATATCGAAATCGTCAATTTCGGCCCAGGTGCTGGCTGGCAGGGCCACAAGGCCAACGAATATGTGCCGCTGGACGAACTGATCGACGCCACGGCCATCCTGGAAGGGCTGGTGGAGCGGGTGCTGGGGGTGCGGGGGTGATTGTCTTCCTATAATACCTGGTGTTATAGTTTTGGCGCGCAGAGGTGATGGCAGGTCAATGTGCGGGTCTTCAAGAACAAGGCGTTCACCCGTTTCGCCCGAAAGGCGGACATTGATGACACCGACCTGTGGGAGGCGGTTTGTCGCGCCGAAACGGGGTTGGTGGACGCCGATCTTGGCGGTGGGGTGATCAAGCAGAGGATTGCCCGCGCCGGCGCCGGCCGGTCCGGTGGCTTCCGCACTATCATCCTGCTGCGCGTGGGGGAGCGGGCCTT
The DNA here is from genome assembly GCA_943371025.1 of Hydrogenophaga intermedia. Taxonomy (GTDB): domain Bacteria; phylum Pseudomonadota; class Alphaproteobacteria; order Azospirillales; family Azospirillaceae; genus Niveispirillum. The sequence continues at coordinate 35,114 of CALRTC020000017.1, read as the reverse complement.
CTTTGTGCATGGTTTCGCCAAGAGCGATCTGGGCAATATCCGCCCGGATGAATTGGCGGCTTTCAAGATGCTGGCGGCCCATATCCTGGCCTTCAATGACCAGGAACTGGAGGTTGCGTTGGCGGCCGGCGTGTTCACGGAGGTGTGTGGCAATGGCTAAACAGTATCGAAGCGATGTCCTGGCCTCGATCCACGAGACGGCCGAGGCGTTGCGCCAGTCCGGATTGATGGACAAGCAGACGATGCGCCAGTTCGATGAGGCCTGCCTGACGCCGGTACAATCTCTGACCGGAGAGGAGATCAGGGCGCTGCGCGAACGGGAGGGGGCAAGCCAGGCCGTTTTCGCCCGCTACCTGAATGTGACGGTGGGCCTGGTCAGCCAGTGGGAGCGGGGGGAAAAGCATCCCCAGGGCGCATCCCTGAAGCTGTTGTCCCTGGTGGCGCGACGCGGCCTTTCCGCCGTGGCCTGACCCCCCTACGCCCCATCCAACCAAACCCTGCAACGCATTTGTGAATACCCCATCCGCTGATTCGATATTGCGAATAACTCGCAATCGTGCATACCTTCCTGCCGGAAAGTGGGACGGGTTCGGGAATGGCATCGGGGATCGATCAGGGGCGGCGGGCGTTCTGGCTGAAGCATCTGCATCAATGGCATTGGGTCAGCTCGGCCCTGTGCCTGATTGGCATGCTGCTGTTCGCCATCACGGGCATCACCCTGAACAATGCCCGCGTCATCGAGGCCAAGCCCAAGGTCACGACCCTGGAAGCCACGCTGCCGGCCGATCTGCGCCCGCTGCTGACGGCCGGCGAGGGGCCGGTGCCGGCGGCGGTCATCGCCTGGATGGGCGGGGAGATGGCGGTCGATGCCACGGCCGGGGTGCCGGAATGGTCGCCGGACGAGCTTTATATCGGCCTGCCGCGCCCCGGCGGCGATGCCTGGGCCACCATCAGCCGCGAGGATGGCGCGGTTCTGTATGAACGCACCGACCGCGGCTGGGTCTCCTATCTGAACGACCTGCACAAGGGGCGCGGGACCGGTGCTGTCTGGTCCTGGTTCCTGGACATCTTCGCCGGGGCCTGCCTGGTCTTCTGCATCACCGGTCTTTTCCTGCTGCATCTGCATGCCGGCAACCGCCCCGCCACCTGGCCGCTGGTCGGGCTGGGGCTGGTGGCACCCGTCATTCTGCTGATCCTTCTGATCCACTGAAATCAGGAATTAAACCCATGCGCACGCTTCTGTCGCTTTCCCTGACCGGCCTCGTGGTCACCCCGGCCCTGGCCGGCGAACTGGCCGTGACGGTGGAGATCCCCAAGCTGGACGTGGCGGAATATCACCGCCCCTATCTGGCCGCCTGGGTGGAAACCGCCGACCAGCAGTTCGTCACCAATCTGACCGTCCGCTACGACGTGAAGAAGCGCGACAATGAGGGGACGAAATGGCTGAAGGATATGCGCCAATGGTGGCGCAAGTCCGGCCGCGACCTGACCATGCCCGTCGATGGCGTGTCCGCCCCGACCCTGCCGGTGGGGGAAAATGTACTGACCTTCGATACGGCCAAGGCCCCGCTGGCCGCCCTGAAGCCTGGTACCTATGCCCTGGTGGTGGAGGCCGCGCGGGAGGTGGGGGGCCGTGAACTGATCCGCCTGCCCTTCGACTGGCCGCTGAAGGCCGGCAAGGTCGAGGCCAAGGGAGAGACCGAACTGGGCCGCATCGCCCTGGACGTGAAGGGCTGAGGCCCCGCCGTTACCCGTCCACCCTATCGCACCCATCCATCCCGCCCACCGGAGGCCCCTGCTCATGAAATCGCTTCTGTCCCGCGCCGCCCTGGCCATCACCCTGACGGCCGCCATCGCCCTGCCGGCCGCCGCCCACCGCACCTGGATGCTGCCCTCGGCCACGGTGCTGTCGGGGCAGGACCCGTGGATCACGGTGGATGCCGCCGTGTCCAATGACCTGTTCTATTTCGAACATCAGCCGCTGCGCGTGGAAGGGCTGACCGTAACCCAGCCCGACGGCACCCAAGGCACGGCGGAGAACATGGCCACGGGCCGGTTCCGCACCACCTTCGACGTTCATCTGACCCAGCCCGGCACCTATAAGGTGGCCCAGGCCGGCGGCGGCCTGTTCGCCAACTGGGAAGAGAATGGGGAGCGCAAGCGCTGGCGCGGCACGGCGGAGAATTTCGCCAAGGAAGTGCCGGCCAAGGCCGACAAGCTGCAGGTCATGGAAAACAGCCGCCGCCTGGAATTCTTCGTCACGGCCGGCAAGCCCACTGACAATGTGCTGAAGCCCACCGGCAAGGGTCTGGAACTGGCCCCGGTCACCCATCCCAACGACCTGTTCGCAGGTGAGAAGGCCAGCTTCAAGCTGGTGCTGGATGGCAAACCGGCGGCCGATGTCGATGTCACCATCATCCCCGGCGGCATCCGCTATCGCAATGATCTGGGCGAGATCAAGGTGAAGACGGGCAAGGATGGCGCCTTCACCGTCACCTGGCCGGCACCGGGCCAGTACTGGCTGAATGCACAAGTTGAGGACAACAAGACCAGCGTGCCGCAGGCCGCCAAGCGCAGCGCCAGCTACACCGCCACGTTCGAGGTGCTGGCCCAGTGATCCCGGCGCTTCAGCCCGCCCCCCTGCGCCTGATCCTGCCGGCCGACGCGCCGGAGGCAGCCTTGCCGCCGCCCGGTTCGCCGGTCGTGCGGCTGTCGGGGCAGAGTATGGGTACCTACTGGACCGTGGCGCTGATTGCGCCCGCCGCACCCCCGCCGCTGGTTCTGCGGCGGGAGGTGGTGGATATCCTGGATGGCATCATCGCCGCGATGAGCCATTGGGAACCGGGATCGGACCTGTGCCGGTACAACCGCGCCGATCGCGGCTGGATCACGGTCGACCCCGCCCTTGCCCAAGTGGTTGCGGCGGGGCTGGCCGTGGCGGCCGACAGTGATGGTGCCTATGACCCCGCCATCGGCGGTCTGGTCGATGAATGGGGCTTCGGCCCGCCGGGACCGGTGGCGGTCCCGCCGGACATGGCGACCATCGCCCGCCTGCTGTCCGGCCCGCGCTGGCCCGATATCAGGGTGGAAGACGGGCGGCTGTGGCAGCCGGGCGGCGTGCGCCTGGACCTGTCGGGAATCGCCAAGGGCTACGCCGTGGACCGGGTGGCCCACCATCTGGCCGGCCGGGGGGCGCTGTCTTATCTGGTCGATATTGGCGGGGAACTGCGCGGCTGGGGCATCAAGCATGATGCCACCCCCTGGTGGGTGGATCTGGAACCGCCCCTGACGCATGACGGGCGGGCGGGCGGCACCGTCACCCGCATCGCCCTGCACGGTCTGTCTGTGGCGACCAGCGGTGACCGCAACCGCGCCATTCGCGCCCCGGACGGCCGCATCCTGTCGCACAGTCTGGACCCGCGCACGGGGCGGCCTGTGCCCGACACCATGGCATCCGTCACGGTCCTGCATGAAGACTGCATGATGGCCGACGCCCTGGCCACGGCGCTGACCGTGCTGGGGCCGGTGGCGGGACCTTGCTGGGCGGCGGACCGCGGTATCATGGCCCTGTTCGCCACCCGCGACGGCGGCCTGATCCGGGAACAGGCCACGCCCGCCCTGACCGCCCTGGCGGAGATGGTGTAGATGGACCCGGTGCTTCAGCGCTGGCTGTGGGTGCTGGCCGTGCTGCTGGCCTATCTGGCCTTCTGCGCTGTCATCTGGCACCGGCACCGGGCGCGCAACCGCCCGCCGGCCGACATGGGCGATGGCGCGATCCTGGTCGCCTATGCCAGCCAGACGGGCTTTGCCCGGCAATTGGCCGAACGCACGGTGGAGGGGCTGGTGGCGGCGGACCGTCCCGCCATCCTGGCCGGGCTGGACCGGGTGGACGCCGCCCGCCTGTCGGCCACATCACAGGCCCTGTTCATCGTGTCGACGACGGGGGAGGGGGATGCGCCCGACCACGCGGCCGGCTTCGTGCGCAAGGTGATGGGCGGCGGGGCCGACCTGTCGGGCCTGCGCTATGCCGTGCTGGCGCTTGGCGACCGGTCCTACGCACATTTCTGCGCCTTCGGCCTGGCCCTGGATGGCTGGCTGCGCCATCAGGGGGCGGCGCCCCTGTTCGACCCGGTGCTGGTCGATAATGGCGATGCGGGCGCGCTGCGCCATTGGCAATATCATCTGGGACAGATGGCGGGCCATGTGCATCTGCCGGACTGGACGGCGCCCGATTATGGGCGCTGGCTGCTGGCTGACCGTCGCCTGCTCAACCCCGGCAGCCCTGGCGGCCCCGTCTATCACCTGCGTCTGACCCCGCCGGCGGGAGAGAAACCCATCTGGAAGGCGGGCGACATTGCCGAGATCGGCCCCTGCAACCCGCCCAAGGACGTGGCGGCGCTGCTGGTCCTGCGGGGCGGGGACCGTGCGGAAACGCGGGGCGGCGTGACGCGGTCTTTGTCGCGCTGGCTGGCCGAATGTGCCTTGCCCGACGGGGTGGACCCCCTGCCGCACCGCGAATATTCCATCGCCTCGCTGCCCGGCGACGGCACGCTGGATCTGGTGGTGCGGCAGATGGCGGGGCCGGACGGGCGCCTGGGCCTGGGTTCCGGCTGGCTGACCAAACATGCCGCATTGGGCGGGGAGGTACGGTTGCGCCTGCGCCGCAATCCCGGATTCCACCCGCCGCCCGACGACAGGCCCCTGATCCTGATCGGCAATGGCACGGGCATCGCCGGCCTGCGCGCGCATCTGAAGGCACGGGAAGCGGCAGGCCATGGCCGCAACTGGCTGCTGTTCGGCGAACGCACCCGCCTCTATGACAGCCTGTTCGCCGACGAATTGTCCGCCTGGACCGCGTCCGGCCATCTGGCCCGCCTGGACCTGGCCTTTTCCCGCGATCAGGACAGGCCCGTCTATGTCCAGCATCTGCTGGCGGCTTCCATGGACCAGGTGGCGGAATGGGTCGCCGATGGTGCCGCCATCTATGTCTGCGGCAGCCTGGACGGCATGGCGGCCGGCGTCCACCGCGCGTTGACCGACATGCTGGGGGCGGAGATGCTGGAAGACATGGCGGCCGACGGCCGCTACCGCCGCGACGTCTATTGACCCACGGCCTGACGGTCGGGCCCGGCCGCCAGATGCGGCAGCACCTGGGACAGGGTGGCATAATGGCCAGCATCGGGCAGGCGGTTCAGCCGCACATGCAGCAGAAGCCCCGCCAGCCGCTCTGCCAGGGCGGGCGGGGTCCAGCGATCCTGCTCCCCCTGCCACATGGTGACGGGGGCGGTGATCCGCCCCGGCAGGTCGGACCAGAGATCGACATAGGCGCGGATTTCCCGCCGGTATCCGCTGCCCCCGTCGGCAAAACAATGGCGCAGCAGCACCGCCATAACCGCCTGGAAGCCCGGATCGGCCGCCGGGCCGGCATCGCCGGGCCCGGCTGTGGCGAACAGCAGCCGGATCAGCAGGCCCGGCCAATGGCGGGCCAGCCATCCCTGGATCCGGCTGTGCAGGGCGAACAGCCGGGGCGACCGCGCCGCCAGGTCGAAGACCGGGCCGCCGGCCATCTGCCGCATCAGGTCGCTGCCATCCAGCGGACCGGCGGGGGAGATCAGGTCGATGCGCGCAACCGTCGGCCCCAGCCGCAAGGCCAGTTCCAGCGCCACGCGGGCCCCCAGCGAAAAGCCGATCAGATACAGGGCCCGGCCGGGGAACCGTTCCGCCACCTGCCGGGCCAGATCGTCGATATAGGCCGCATCGTCAAGCGCCGGCCGGTCCGCCGTGCGGTCGGGCACGAAGGCGGTCGCGGCCCAGTCCGGCGGCGGCCCGAACAGGCGCAGTTCCCCCGGCCCGCCGGGGAACCCATGCAGATAGACGATGCCCGCGCCTGTTGTCCGCTCCATCACCCATCCTCCGCTGCCGTCGTCCGGGCAGGGTGCGGTCCTCCCCCGCCTTCTGGCAATCGGCGAAACCCGGCGGGAACAAAATGCCACCTGTTGGTGCCGCTTCGCATGTCCCTTCGTCATATACCGTTGGCCCGGCCATCTCTGCTAGAGTTGTCGGCAGGATGCAGTGATTGAAGGTTTGTGGATGCTGACGGGCGCAGGCGGTCTATTGCGGCTGCTGAACAGTGGGGATAGCCGGGGAACGGCCGTGGTCGTGGACCTGCGGGAGGTGCCGTATGCGGAAAATCCGCTGTTCCGGCAATCGATCGTGCAGCTGCTGGACCGGTTTGCGGCGCAGTTCCTGCCCGAAGTGGTGGATGTCGGCCGCTATGCCCAGGCCTTCCTGTTCCAGGACACCAACGCCCATCCCTTCATTAATAAGCTGAAAGCCGTAGCGGCCGATTTCGCCGATCAGCATGTGTCGGCCCCGCGCGTCAGCATTTTTCATCTGCCCCAGGATGCCCCCCGTCTGGCCGCCCTGCTGAAGCGGCTGGCCCCGGATGGCAAGGCGGTGGAGGAACCGCCGCCGGCCCTGTCGCCCGTGGAACAGCAGCAGCTGGCCGGCCTGCACAAGCTGGCCGTCTATGAACAGGTGCTGGTGGGGGCGGACGTCTCTGCGCTGATCCGGGAATCGCCTGTGTGGCGCTGGCGCGGACCGACCGGCTGGGAACTGGATTTCTCCGAAGTCACGGTCGCCATCGACCATCTGGAACGGGCCGTGGGCACGCCCTTGCGCCGCGACCCCTGGCTGTTGCAGCAGATCACCCCCATTCTGGACCGGCGCACCATCCGCCATTTCCAGTATGAACCGACCCGCCTGCATCGGCCGCATTCGATCAATCTGCAATGGCGGACCATCGTCGATCCGGTGTTCCAGGAATTCGTCGCCGACCTGACCTATGACCAGCGCCGCAACCTGATTGTGGAAATCGCGGCCACCGATCCCGACCTGACGGAGGCGGGGCTGGCTGATGCGGTGGATGTGCTGCGCCTGTGGGACTGCCGCATCGCCATCGACCATCTGTCGCTGCGCCATGCCGATGCGGGATATCTGCCGTTGTCGGCTGTCGATTACCTGAAACTGGATATTGGCGGGCTGGCCCTGGATGATCAGGGGCGGGCGCCGCCGCTGCCGGACTGGATGGCGCGGTTCGGCGTGGATCGGATCGTGGCGATCTATCCGCGGGACCCGCGCGTGCTGGCTGCGTGCCTGGCACTGGGCATCAGCCTGATCGAACAGCGGGACCGGCCGGCATAGGGGGCGCCACCCTCACCCTTCCTGCACGGCGCTTTCGATCAGGGCCATGGCTTCTTCGATCAGGTGGCGCATGGCCAGGGCGGCCCCGTCGGCGTCGCCGGCAAAGATGGCGTCAGCCACCTTCTGATGGTCGGCCACGCTGGCCAGCCGCACACCCTTGCGCCGGTTGGTCAGGCGGATGGAGATGCGCAGGGCGGCATCGATAATGTCGCGCAGCTGGATATAGAAGCGGTTATCCGTCGCCTCCAGCACGGCGACATGGAAGGCGATGTCGGATGTCAGCGGATCATCATCGCCCAGTTCGGCCGCCTGCATGCGGGCCAGTGCCGCTGCGATGGCTTGCTTGGCCTCCGCCGTGGCGCCGCGCGCGGCCAGCGAGGCCGCCACCGGTTCGATCGCCAGCCGCACTTGCGTGAATTCCAGCAGCAGGCTGGGCGAGAATTTGCGTTCCAGCAGCCAGCCCAGCACATCCGGGTCCATCAGGTTCCAGTTGCGCTCCGGCTCGATCCAGGTGCCCTGGCGCGGCCTTGCCTTCAACAGGCCCTTGGCCGTCAGCATCTTCACCGCTTCGCGCAGCACCGACCGGCTGGCGCCCAGCCGCTTGCACAGTTCGGCTTCCGTTGGAAAGGGATTGGCCTGGCCATAGACCCCGGTGACAATGTCCACGCCCAGCTGCTGCAGAATGCCATAGGTGAAGTTGCGGCCCGGATCGCTCCGCAGTCCGCTGCCCTTTCGACCGTTTGCGCCCCGTTCCGCCATTATTCGACGCTTCCTTCCCGTCCCCTGCTTATCGATATCATATCCGCCTTGTCCTCCACACGGACAAGTTAGCGCTATCAGCGCCCCACCGTCAGGCTCCCGACTTCCAGGCGGCCACCAGATCGCGGGCCCGGGATGCCACCTCCGCCGCTGGCCGGCCGGGGCGATAAAGGTCGGTGCCGACGCCGAAGCCCGCGGCCCCCGCGGCCCGCCACGGCCCCATATTGCCGGCCCCGACCCCGCCCACGGCATAAAGCCGGACACCGGCCGGCATGACCGCCGACAGGGCCTTGATATGCCCCTCGCCATAGGTGCTGGCCGGGAACAGCTTCAGATGCGTGGCCCCGGCGGCGATGGCGGCAAAGGCCTCCGTCGCGGTGGCGAAACCCGGCATGGGCAGCAGGCCCCGCGCCACGGCACGGGCAATGACGGCCGGGTCGGTATTGGGCGTCACGATCAGGCGCCCGCCGGCCGCCGCCACATCATCCACGCCTTGGCTGTGCAGCACCGTGCCGGCGCCGATCAGGGCTGTATTGCCGAAGCGGCGGGCCAGGATGGCGATGCTGTCCAGCGGGTCGGGGCTGTTCAGCGGCACTTCCATGACGCGGATGCCGGCGTCGAAAAGGGCATCGCCGATGGCGGGTGCCTCTGCCGGTGTCAGGCCGCGCAGGATGGCGACCAGGGGCAGGGCGTCCAGATGGTGGGCAAGCGGATGGGGCATGATGTGGTATCAGTTCGTTCGGGTCAGGGCGCTGTGCAGGGCGCACAGCCCCGCCAGCACCAGATCGTCGCCATCGCGGGCAACGGCGTCCAGGCCGGCGACGGCCAGCGCAATACAATAGGCATCGGTCAGGGCCGGGCTGCCGATCAGCAGGATGGGGCCGTCCAGCAGGCCATCGGCCAGCACCCCCGCGCCAGCGACATCGCTGCCCACCACCATTCCGGACAGGAACGACAGTGCATCCTGCGCCGACAAACCCTCCAGCAGGCGGCGTGACCGCGCCTCGAACAGCAGATGGGTCAGGGGCGTCCCCGTCAGGGCCCGTTCCACCCCCAGGGCGAAGGCCGGTCCCGTCTGCGGTGACAGCCCGTCGGTATCGCGGCCCAGCACGCTGTGCTGGCGCAGCAGGGCGAACATCTCCCCCGACAGGCTGGTCTGGAAATCCACCACGCGGCCATGATCCAGCCGCACCCATTTATTGTGCGTGCCGGGCAGGCAGAGCAGACGGCGGCCGCGCGCCAGTTCGGGGTCCAGGGCCAGCGCGCCCAGGATCTGGGTCTCTTCCCCCCGCATCACATCGGGGGCGCCCAGCGGGTTGGTGCAGGACAGGCCGGGGATGATGGCCACATCCTCCCCTTCCGCCTGGAATCGCGTCAGCCCGCGCGCCAGACTGGACAGGTCCGCCGGGCAGGGCTGATAGGCCGCTTCCACCCAGCCGATGCTGGACCCGACCATGCCGCAGAGCAGGGCCGGCAACTCCCCCTCCTCCTCCCGCCAGGGCAGGGTGGCCGCCAGGAAAATCCGGTCCAGCCGCCCGGCAGCGGCGGCCACACCCGGCCCGTCCACCCGGTCGACGGGCACCCCGTCACGGCAGAGCCACAGGCGCAGGGCACTGGTGCCCCAGTCGCCGGCGATGAAGGTGGTGGGAGGGGGCATGGATGCTGGCTTGGAAGGGTCGGAGAAGATCGAAAGAGGTCAATATTTTATATGATAAATAGGAAGAAAGAAAGGCCGCTCTCCGAACAGGTGCGGCATTGCTGCGCTGGCACATGTCATTGCCCGACGGTGCGAAGCCTGTCCACCATCCGGCCAATCCGATCATGGCCCTTCCCGACGGATCGCTTTGCGATAGGATGCCGGCCAGCCATGAAGGCATGGAAAGGGATGGAAAATGACTGTGACGCACTGCCCGCCCGGGCTTTCCGATACCGAGCTGTTTCGCCAGCAGGCGCTGATCGGCGGGCAATGGCTGGATGCCGACAGCGGCGCCGCTACGCCTGTGTCCAATCCGGCCACGGGCACGGTCCTGGGCCATGTGCCGCAGATGGGGGCAGCCGAAACCGACCGCGCCATTGCCGCCGCGGCCGCCGCCCTGCCGGCCTGGCGTGCGCTGACGGCCAAGGAACGCGCCACGCGCCTGTGGCGCTGGCACGATCTGATGATGGCGGCCGCCGATGATCTGGCCCTGCTGCTGACCCTGGAACAGGGCAAGTCGCTGGCCGAGGCCAAGGGGGAGATCACCTATGGCGCCAGCTTCATCAGCTGGTTCGCCGAAGAAGGCCGCCGCGCTTATGGCGATGTCATCCCCACCTATAAGGGCAATTCCCGCCTGCTGACCATCAAGCAGCCCGTGGGCGTCATCGCCGCCATCACGCCCTGGAACTTCCCCAACGCCATGATCACGCGCAAGCTGGGCCCGGCCCTGGCCGCGGGCTGCACGGCCGTGGTGAAGCCGGCGGCGGAAACCCCCTATTCGGCCCTGGCGCTGGGTGTCCTGGCCGAACGCGCGGGCATTCCGGCCGGCGTCATCAATATCGTCACCGGCAAGGCGTCGGCCATTGGCGGGGCGCTGACGGCGTCCTCCATCGTGCGCAAGCTGTCCTTCACCGGGTCGACGGAGATCGGCAAGCTGCTGATGGAACAGTGCGCCGGCACGGTGAAGCGCCTGTCGCTGGAACTGGGCGGCAATGCGCCCTTCATCGTGTTCGACGATGCCGATATCGACGCGGCCATCGCCGGGGCCATGGGGTCCAAATACCGCAATTCCGGCCAGACCTGCGTCTGCGCCAACCGCTTCTATGTCCAGGACGGCATCCATGACCGGTTCGTGGAGAAGCTGACGGCGGCGGTAAAGGCGCTGAAGGTCGGCAATGGCTGTGATGCCGGCGTCAACCAGGGGCCGCTCATCAACGACAAGGCCGTGAACAAGGTGGAAGAACTGGTCCAGGACGCGCGGTCCAAGGGCGCCACCGTGGTCATTGGCGGTCAGCGCCATGCGCTGGGCGGCTGCTTCTATGAGCCGACGATCCTGACGGGCATCGCGTCCGACATGGATATCGCGCATGAGGAGATTTTCGGCCCCGTCGCCGCCGTGCAGCGGTTCAGCAGCGAAGAAGAAGTGATCGCGCGGGCCAATGACACGCCCTTCGGTCTGGCCGCCTATTTCTACAGCCGCGATATCGGCCGTGTCTGGCGCGTGGCCGAAGGTCTGGAATATGGCATGGTCGGCATCAATGAAGGCCTGATCTCCACCGAAGTGGCCCCGTTCGGCGGTGTCAAGGAAAGCGGCCTGGGCCGCGAAGGCAGCCGCTATGGCATCGATGAATATCTGGAGATCAAGTATCTGAACCTGAATATAGGGTAATCGCCGCGGCAGGGGCCATGATGCCGGGAGCCATATTCCACCACTCCCGGCATCATGGTCCGCACAGGCCAGACCTGCGCGTCCGGCTTTCGCTATGGCTTGTGTGCAGTGCGGGGGCTGCCGTTAAATCGGGGCCGTGCGACATTGCCGGTGCCGTCCCATGCCCCGTTTTCTTTCCGCCGTGATCGATCCGTTTCTGCTGCTGCTGCTGGGGACCGTGGGGCTGGCGGCCCTGCTGCCCATCCAGGGACAGGCGGCGGGCCTGTTCGGGTATGTCACGGACGCGGCCATTGCCCTGCTGTTCTTCTTCCACGGGGCCAAGCTGTCGCGCGACGCGGTGCTGGCGGGCATCGGCCATTGGCGGCTGCATGTGACGGTGCTGTCCTTTACCTTCCTGCTGTTCCCGCTGATCGGGCTGGGCTTCGGCCTGCTGCCAGACTGGCTGCTGCACCCGTCGATCGGGGCCGGCATCCTCTATCTGACCCTGCTGCCCTCCACAGTGCAAAGCTCCATTGCCTTTACCTCCATGGCGGGCGGCAATGTGCCGGCGGCCATCTGTTCGGCATCGGCATCCAACATCCTGGGCATCTTCATCACGCCCGTGCTGGTGGGGCTGTTCATGCATGTGGATGGGCAGGCGGGCGTGTCGCTCGGCGCCATCCGCTCCATCGTGCTGCAATTGCTGGTGCCGTTCCTGGCCGGGCATTTCCTGCGGCCCTGGATCGGCGGCTTTGTCGCCCGGCACAAGCAGGTGATCGGCTATACCGACCGCGGGTCGATCCTGCTGGTGGTTTATGCCGCCTTCAGCGCCGCGATTGTCGAAGGGCTGTGGCAGAAGATCGATGTCGGCGATCTGGCCGTGATCATCATTGCCGGCGCCGCCATTCTGGCCCTGGTGCTGACGGCATCGGGCCTGGCCGGCCGGGCGCTGGGCTTTTCACGGGCCGACATCATCACCCTGGTTTTCTGCGGGTCGAAGAAAAGCCTGGTGTCGGGCGTGCCCATGGCGGGCGTGCTGTTCCCGGCCGCCCAGGTCGGGGCCATGATCCTGCCGCTGATGATCTTCCACCAGATCCAGCTGATCGTCTGCACCTGGCTGGCCGCCCGCTACCGCCGCCAGGCCGATGGTGCCGCTGCCGAATAATCCGAAGGGACCTGTCCGCTTTCGTGGTGGTCCGGTCACAGGTCTGTCTGTATAGGAATTATTAACCATGTTTCCGGGGGCGCCCGGGAGACAGGGGCAATCCTGCAGGTTTCGGACATGAGCACAGTGATCGACCGGGGCGTTTCCGCCCCCTCTGCCGCCGCGGAGCGGCGTTTTTACGTCACCATGGCTGCCGTGATGATGGTGGCCGTGCTGGTGGGCTTTGCCCCCAGCTTTTTCCTGCGCCCCCTGCTGGGGCCGCCCGACTGGGTAAAGCCGATCACACCGCTGGTGCTGCTGCATGGTGTGCTTTATGCGGCCTGGGTGGTGCTGTTCACGGCGCAGGTGGCCCTGGTGCGCAGCGGACGGCGCGACCTGCACCGGCGTCTGGGCATGCTGGGCGCGGTGCTGGTGCCGGCCATGCTGGTGTCCGGCACCATCTCCGCCCTGGGTGGCGTGGGCCGGGCGTCGGGCCCGCCGGGCATCGATCCGCACGCCTTTCTGGCCGTGCCGCTGTTGGCGCTGCTGGGCTTCGTGCCGCTGTTCGCGCTGGCCCTTCACCGCCGCCGCGACCCGCAGACGCATAAGCGCCTGATGGTGATGGGCATGTGCGTGATGATGGCGCCGGCCTTTGCCCGCATCCCCGTTCTGGCGGGGCCGGTGGGCATGGTGCTGATGCCGACGCTGCTGGTGCTGGCCCAGATCATCTGGGACTGGCGCACGCGCGGCCGCCCGCATCCCGCGTCCCTGTGGGGCGGATTGTGGGCGGTGGTCACGCTGGCCCTGCCGCTGGCGATCTTCCAGACCCCGGCCTGGCTGGCCTTCGCCCACTGGCTGGTGCCGGGCTGACGGCGCTTGGGGGGGGGGCGGAGAGGCCCCCCTCCCGTGGCTTACCGGAACGCGCAGCCCGGCTTCAGGCCCAGCTTGCTCAGGATGATGGCGGCCGGGCAGAAGCCGGTGATGCCCGCCTGCAGCAGGTTCAGCCCCACGAATGCCGTCAGCAGCAGCCAGGCCGGATTGATGAAATAACCCAGTGCCAGACTGACCAGGACCATGGCGCCGGCGAAGGAAAGGACGGCTTTGTCGATATTCATGATGGTTGCTCCGTTTTCGTGACTTTGTCCGGGTCAGGCCCGGTGGGGCAGATGGGTCTGGGTCCAGCCGACGATCTGGTCGGCGGACATCAGGCCCGATTGGCGCGCGACCGCACGGCCGCCCGCAAACAGCATCAGGGTGGGGATGGACTGCACGGAAAGCCGGCTGGACAGGGCCGGTTCCTCATCCACATTCAGCTTCAGCAGGCGCACGGCCGGTTCCAGCTTGCGGGCCGCCATCTCGAACTGCGGCGCCATCTGCCGGCAGGGCCCGCACCAGGGCGCCCACAGATCGACCAGCAGGGGCAGATTGCCCTTGGTCAGATGCTTTTCAAAGGCAGCGCCATCGACGGCCACCGGCTTGCCGGTGAACAGCGGCTTGTGACAGGCACCGCAATTGGCCCCATCCGCCGGCCGGTCGGCGGGCAGACGGTTGATGGAAAGGCAGTGGGGGCAGATCAGATGGAAGGTCATGATCAATGACCTTCCATCCGGCGGCGACGGCCGCCGCGCGGCACATGCCGCGTAAGCCAAGCCAACGCATGTTGGCGCCGGCGCGTGAGGAACATCGTATCTGCTGTCATGATCAATGACCTTCCATCCGGCGGCGACGGCCGCCGCGCGGCACATGCCGCGTAAGCCAAGCCAACGGATGTTGGCGCCGGCGCGTGAGGAACATCGTATGAACCGGCATGGGCGTCACCCTTCCTTCACCTTCTTGATGTTCAGGCGTTCCATCAGGAAATGTTCGTAGAAGGGTTCGGCCGTGCCCCGGCGCACCTTGTGCAGGAAGTATTTCTCGAACCCGATCTTGGCATAATGCACCCAGGTGCCTTTGGACGACCAGTTGACATTGCGCGGCGGAATCTGCGGCTGGGCGACGAAGGCCACGCCGCCATCGCCGAAATCGGCCAGACAGACGGCGTTCAGGGTGGGGCTGTGCGCCGGCTTCCTGTCGCGCAGCAGGGCGCCGATATTCAAGGCCGTGGCCGTGACCATGGATTCGATCATGAATCCGGTCTTGGGCACGCCCACGGGCACGGGCGTGGGGCCCAGGGGCGGGATGGCGACCGTGACGCCGATGGCGAAGATGTTGGGGAAGGCAGCGTTGCGCTGGTACTTGTCGGTCAGGACGAAGCCGCGCGGATTGGTCAGCCCCTCGATCCCCTTGATGGCCGGCACGCCGCGGAAGGCGGGCAGCAGCATGGCATAGCCAAACGGCAGGTCATGGGTGCGGGCGACCTGGCCATTGTCGGCCAGTTCCTCCACATGCATCCGGCCCTTCTGCACCTCTGTCACGCGGGCATTGGTGACCCATTTGATATGGCGCTGGCGCAGTTCGCTTTCCATCATCGACTTGGTGTCGCCCACCCCGTCCAGGCCCAGATGGCCGATATAGGGTTCGGGCGTGACCATGGTCATCGGCACCTTGTCGCGGATGCCGCGCTTGCGCAGTTCGGTGTCCAGCACGAAGGCGAATTCGTAGGCCGGCCCGAAGCAGGAGGCGCCGGGCGCCGCCCCGACGATGATGGGGCCGGGATTGGCGCAGAAAATCTCGAATTCCTCATAGGCGCGGACGGCGTGCCCGGTCTGGCAGATGGACTGCGTATAGGCATCGGGGCCCAGGCCCGGCACCTCGTCAAAGGCCAGGTCCGGCCCCGTGGCGATGACCAGATAATCATAGGAAACGCTGCTGCCATCGGCGATGTCGATGCGGTTTTCGGCCGGGTGCAGGCGGGTGGCCCCGGCATCGATGAAGCGGATATCCTTGCGCGCCATGATCGGCGCCAGATCCACCTCCACCTCCTTCTTCTCCCGCCAGCCGACGGCGACCCAGGGGTTGGACGGCGTGAACTGGAACTGGCCGCCCCGACCGATCAGGGTCAGCCGGTCGCCCGGCCGCAATTGCGGCATCAGTTCATAGGCCATGATGGTTCCGCCCAGCCCGGCGCCCAGCACGACAATCTCGGCCATCACACATCCTCCCTGGATATAATGGGTCGCCTTCCCTGTTGGCGGGTCGGTCGGGTAATGGGGGGCGGCCCCATGGGCACGCCCCGGTCACAGGGATTATGCACGAAATCATATATTCGCAAATATGAAGATATGAAGGGCTCGCGGCCTTTGCCATGTGGTGGGCACATGCGTCGCGTGGTTGACGCGGGGGCCCTTATCGCCGTACCTTCATATCTCTGAAGATTAATATTCACCCTCGATATCTGCCAAGGACCGCCCCATGATCACCGATCTTTCCCCGGCCAGCGTGCATGAACTGCTGGTCGACCGCGCCATCCTGCTGGTCGATGTGCGCGAACCGCAGGAATTCGCGGCCGCCCGCATCCATGGCGCGATGCTGTTCCCGCTGTCCAGCTTCGATCCCAAGGCGCTGCCGGATGCGGACAAGGTGCGCATCGTCTTTCAGTGCGGGTCCGGCAAGCGCTCGGCCATGGCCGTGATGCGCTGCCAGCAGGCGGGGCTGGGCCATACCGAACATATGGAAGGCGGCATCCAGGCCTGGATGTCCGCCCGCCTGCCCACCATCACGCTGGACCCGGCCAGCGGCGGCGTCATCGACCGCCGGTAAAAATACTCTTGGGAGGCCCGATCATGCGTGCGCGTCTGCTGTCATCCTTGCTGCTGCTTCCCCTGCTGGCCGGGCCCGCGCTGGCTGCCGGGGGGGATTTCACCGTCGCCGTGAAGCCGCTGCCCGATGAGAAGTCGGTCTTCGCCACGGTGGAAAGCGTGAACAAGGTGCCGGCGCGCGTGCGCACGGGCGGCACCATCACCGGCCTGTCGGTGAAGGAAGGCGACGCGGTGACGGCCGGCCAGGTGATCGCCACCATCGGCGACCAGAAGCTGGCTTTGCAGCAGGGTGCGTCCGACGCGCAGATCGCCGCCGCCCGCGCGCAGCTGGAACAGGCCCAGGCCGATCTGGCGCGTGGCGAGGAGCTGATGAAGAACGGCTTCGTCACCAAACAGCGCCTGGACGAGCTGCGCACGGCCGCCAATGTCGCCGCCAACAATCTGAAGGCCCGCACGGCCGAACGCGCCGTCATCGGCCAGCAGATGACTGAAGGCCAGGTGCTGGCCCCCACATCGGGCCGGGTGCTGACGGTCCCGGTGACGCCGGGCACGGTGGTGATGGCCGGCGAAGCCGTGGCCACCATCGCGGAGCGTGATTACGTCCTGCGCCTGTCCATCCCCGAACGCCATGCCGTCCGCCTGAAGGCGGGCGACCCGGTGCGCCTGGATGGGGAGGATATGGGTCAGGGCGGGGCGGATGGCACCGGTGCCGTCACCCTGGTCTATCCGCAGATCACCGACGGGCGCGTGCAGGCCGATGCCAAGGTCAGCGGCCTGGGCGATTATTATGTGGGCCAGCGTGTGCGCGTGCTGGTGCCGACCGGCGCCCGGCCCACCATCGTCGTGCCCGCCAGCTATCTGACCACCCGCTTCGGCCTGGATTTCGCGCAGCTGCGCGTGGGCGATGGCACGGCGTCGGTGCCGGTGCAGCGCGGGCAGAAGCGGCCCCTGCCGGGCCTGGATGACGGGGTGGAAATCCTGTCCGGTCTTTCCGACGGCGACATCATGGTGCGGCCATGAATCTGGGCATTTCCGGCCTGCTGACGCGGGCCACCATCCGCTCCCCCCTGACGCCCCTGTTCCTGATGGCCTCGCTCATCGCCGGCCTGATCGCGCTGGCCCTGATCCCGCGGGAGGAGGAGCCGCAGATCAGCGTGCCCATGGTCGACATCCTGGTGTCGGCCGATGGCTTGAAGGCGCCTGATGCGGCCGAACTGGTGACCAAGCCGCTGGAAGCCATCGTCAAGGGCATCAACGGCGTCGACCATGTCTATAGCCAGACGGAGGATGACCGCGTCATGGTGACGGCGCGGTTCAAGGTGGGCACGAACGAGGATGACGCCATCGTCCGCGTCCATGCCAAGATCCGCGCCCATCTGTCGGAAATCCCCGTCGGCATCCCCGAACCCGCCATTGTCGGGCGCGGCATCAATGATGTCGCCATCGTCACCCTGACCTTGTCCGCGGAACCCGGTCTGGCCGACCGCTGGCCCGACCGCGATCTGGGCACACTGGCGGAAAAGCTGCGCACCGAACTGGTGAAGGTGCCCGATATCGGCGCCACCTATCTGTCGGGCCGGGTGACGGAGCAGGTGCGGGTGGAGCCCGATCCGGAAAAGCTGGCGCTGTACGGCATCACGCTGGAACAGCTGACGGGCAAAATCGCGGGGGCCAACCGCTCCTTTGTCGCGGGCCGGCTGCTGGATGGCGGCAAAAGCCTGACGGTGGCGGCGGGGCAGACCCTGTCGGGCGTGCCCGATATCGGGCTGCTGCTGCTGACCAGCCGTGACAACCGCCCCGTCTATGTCCGCGATGTCGCCAATGTCGTGCTGGACAGCGGGCCCGTCGACCAGGCTGCCTGGACCATGGTCCAGGGCGACAAGGGTGCGTGGACGCGCAGCCCCGCCGTCACCGTCGCCCTGTCCAAGCGGGCCGGCGCCAATGCCGTGGTCGTGGCCGACGCCATCCTGGAACGGGTCGACGGCCTGCGCGGCCGCCTGATCCCCGATGGCGTGCGGGTGGAGGTGACGCGCAATTACGGGGAAACCGCGTCGGAAAAGGCCGATGAGCTGCTGTTCCATCTGGGTCTGGCGACGCTGTCCATCGTGGCCTTGATCTGGTTTGCCATCGGCCGGCGGGAGGCGCTGGTGACCCTGGTGGTCATCCCGGTCACCATCCTGATGACGCTGTTTGCCGCCCACCTGATGGGCTATACCATCAACCGCGTCAGCCTGTTCGCACTGATCTTCGCCATCGGTATCCTGGTCGATGACGCCATCGTGGTGGTGGAGAATATCGCCCGGCACTGGGCCATGAAGGACGGGCGCGACCGCATGAATGCCGCGGTGGAGGCGGTGGCGGAGGTGGGCAATCCCACCATCGTCGCCACCATGACGGTGGTTGCGGCCCTGCTGCCTATGCTGTTCGTGTCGGGCATGATGGGACCGTACATGGCGCCCATCCCCGTCAACGCGTCCGCCGCCATGCTGTTCAGCTTCTTCGCCGCCATGGTGCTGGCACCCTGGCTGATGCTGAAACTGACGGGCAAGGGCGGCGATGCCGCCGGGCATGGGGGGCACGAGGGGGCGCATGATGGCGGGGCCCTGGGCCGGCTTTACCGCCGCGTCGCCACGCCCATCCTGTCGTCCCGCCGCAATGCCGGCCGTTTCCTGGCCATTGTCGGTGTCGCCACCGTCGCCTCGCTCGGCCTGTTCGCCACCAAAAGCGTGACAGTGAAGCTGCTGCCGTTCGACAATAAATCCGAACTGTCGGTGCAGTTGAACCTGCCGCGCGGGGCCACGCTGCAGGACACGCAGCGCCTGCTGTTCCAGGCGGCGGACATTGCCGCCACCCTGCCGGAACTGCGCTCTGCCCAGATCTATGCCGGCACGGCCGCACCCTTCAATTTCAACGGTCTGGTGCGGCACAGCTTCCTGCGCAACAGCCCCGACCTGGGCGAGGTGCAGATCAATCTGGCCCCCAAGGGCGACCGTAAACGCGCCAGTCACGACATCGCCCTGGATCTGCGGGCCAAGCTGCTGGCCGGGTTGAAACTGCCGGAAGGCACCAGCCTGAAGGTGGTGGAGGTGCCGCCGGGCCCGCCCGTGATGGCGACCCTGCTGGCCGAAATCTATGGTCCCGATGCCGCCACGCGCCGCGCCGTGGCGGGGGAGGTGCGCCGGCTGTTCGCCACCATCCCCTTCATCACCGATATCGATGACAGCTATGGCACGGTCCAGCCGCGCCTGCGCATTTCCATCGATCAGGAGCGGCTGGAATATTTCGGGGTGGAGCAGGGGGCCGTCTATGACGCGCTCCGCGCCATCCTGGGCACCCAGCCTGTCGGTTATTCCCATCGCGGGCAGGAACGTTATCCTGTCGATATCTCCATCGCCCTGCCCAAGGATGACCGCGCCTGGACGGCGCGGCTGTCATCCACGCCCGTGCCCGCCAACGCCATCCCCGGATCGAACCGGGTGGTGGAGCTGGGTGAGCTGGTGCGGGTGGTGCGGGAGGAGGGATCGCCCGTGCTGTTCCGCCGCGACGGCTATTTCACTGACATGGTGACGGCCGAACTGGCCGGCCGGTACGAGGCGCCGATCTATGGCATGGGCGCCGTCGCCGATGCCATCGACGCGCATGATTGGGGCAGCCTGCCCAAGCCTGTGGTGACGCTGGCCGGACAGCCGGCGGATGAAACCCACCCGACCCTGCTGTGGGACGGGGAGTGGGAGGTCACCTATGTCACCTTCCGCGACATGGGGGCGGCGTTCGGCGTGGCCATCCTGGCGATATATGTGCTGGTGGTGGCGCAGTTCCGCAGCTTCAAACTGCCGCTGGTCATCCTGACGCCCATCCCGCTGACCCTGCTGGGCATCATGCTGGGCCATTGGCTGGTGGGGGCGGCGTTCACGGCCACGTCCATGATCGGCTTCATCGCGCTGGCCGGCATCATCGTGCGCAATTCCATCCTGCTGGTGGATTTCATCCGCCACGGGGCGGGCCATGGCCTGAGCTTGCGCGAGGTTCTGTTGCAGGCCGGTGCCGTGCGCTTCAAGCCCATCCTGTTGACGGCTTTGTCGGCCATGATCGGGGCGGCCACCATCCTGACCGATCCGATCTTCCAGGGGCTGGCCGTGGCCCTGCTGTTCGGGCTGGCCTCTTCCACCTTGCTGACCGTGCTGGTCATCCCCTCCATCTATGTCGTGCTGCGCGACGCCGATGGGCGGACATGATGCGTACACCGGTATGATATCCGGCGATGGCAGGGACAGGGTTCCTGCCATTGACGGCCGTGCCTTTCCCTTTTATTCCAGGGGAATGAACATGCAAGAGATGCAGGTCAATGCCGACCGCGCGGTCGAGCTTCTGAAGGCGCTGGGCAATCGCGGGCGCCTGATGATCCTGTGCCAGCTGGTGCAGGGGGAGCGGTCGGTCGGTGACTTGGCCGAACGTATCAGCATGCGCGACACGGCCGTTTCGCAGCAGCTGGCCCTGCTGCGTAAGGACGGTCTGGTCCGGGCGCGCCGCGACGGCCAGACCATCTATTACGCCCTGGCCAGCGACGAAGCGGCCCGCGTCATCCAGACCCTGTACGAAATCTACTGCCCCGACGGGACGGAGACCGGCTGCGGCTGAGCCGTTGGGTTGCGAGGGCAACAGGGCTCCCCATCAGCGCCAGCGCCCCGAAAGCTGCGGGTCATCCCCCCTGATGCGGCGTCGCCAGCGGTCTGGTCATCACGCCGGGCGGGGCAGCGCAGACGACGAGGATGGCGTTCATCACCGACCCGGCTACGGCGATCTGTTCGGCCGATGTGCGGGTCGTGTCGGACGGGTGTTTGGTCAGCTCCACCGCGATGCGCACGCCCGGTTCGCCTTCCACCCTGATCTGCCACAAGGGCGGCTCCGGATTGTCCAGATGCGCCGTCTCCATGTACCAGTGGATGGAGATGGTCAGCAGCGGCCGTCCGCCCACGATCCCGTGCCAGCGCCAATGGATGTGGGAGATGCCGCCCGCCGCGATGGGCCCGGCGGCGATGGTCAGGTCCTGGCTGGCACCGAAGACGCGATGGTCGGTGTCCACCCGTTCCAGCTCCAGGCCCAGATGGTCGGCCATGGCCGACAAGGCCTCCCCATACATGCCGTTCAGCGACGAGGCCGGGCCCCATGCCGGATCGTTGGGGTTCACCTGGGCCGGGTCGGACCCGAAGCCCAGGATGCCGAAGACATAGTCCGGGCTGCGTACCATCTGGCAGGGCACGCTTTCCACCACCTCCACCCTTTCCAGACGCGAACAGACGCCTGTGGCGACGACGGCCAGCTGTTCGGCGGCAAAGCCGGGATTCAACCCCGCGCCCATCAGGGTCGATCCCCCCTGTTCGCAGGCCGCCTGCAGCGCCGCCAGCCGCTCCCCGCCCGAAAATTGCGGCCGGGAATAGCCATTGATGGAAATGACATTCTTGCCCGAGGCCAGCAGCCGGATCAGCTCCGCATCATGTGAGCCATAGGGCGGGGCCAGCCGCGCGCAATGGATCACGACATCAGCGTCCAGGGCCAGGATCGCGTCAATATCGCGCGTGGCCTTCACGCCGGTGGGCGGACGCCGGGCGATGTCGCCGGCATCCAGGCCTTCTTTGTCCTGGCCATAGACGTACAGCCCGGCCAGTTCCACGCCCGGATTGTCGATCAGGGCGCGCAGGACACTCTTGCCCATGGCGCCCGTGGCCCATTGGATGACGCGGATTTTCTTCATTTTGCGGCCTCCTCCGCCTGCCAGCGCGCCTGCAATTTCGCCATGCGCTGCACCATGGATTGGCGCAGGCGCTGGGGATCGCGGGCCAGGAAGGCGCGCACCTCCACGGCATGGCGGTCCGTGTCATGTTCTTCCAGGCCCAGATGCACGGCCAGCAGCCCGGCCTTGGCGATGTCGCGTGGGCTGGCCTTGTCCACGCCCTTCACATGCTCCGCCATGCGGGTATCGACCGAGCCGACGATCAGCGACGTGACCGCGGTGCCCTGTCCCGCCAGTTCGGCGCGGATACAATCGCCGGCGGCCCGCGCCGCGAATTTCGACGGGCTGTAGCCGCCCATTTCCGGCACGGGCACGATGGCACCCGCCGACAGGACATTGACGATGGCGCCGCCGCCATTGGCCCCCAGCACGGGCGCAAAGGCCCGGCACATGGAAACCAGCCCGAAGAAATTCACCTCCATCTCCTGGCGCATCGACCCCATGTCGGGTGCCCGCATCAGGGTCTGGCGGTTAAACGCCCCGGCATTGTTGATCAACAGGCTGACCGTGCCACAGGCGGCGGCAGCGGCCGCCACCTGTTCCGGCCGCGTCACATCCAGCACCAGCCCCGTGACAAGGCCACCGCCCATCGCCGACAGGGTGGCCGCGTCCGTGTCCGTGCGGGCGGCGGCGTAAATGCGCGCCGCCCCCTGTTCCAGCAATTCCTCGACAAAGCCCAGGCCGATGCCGCGATTGGCGCCGGTGACCAGGGCCGTGCATCCTTCGATCCTCATTGCTCCGCCTCCCTGGCTGCCTGATCCTCAACCCTGGCGCGGTACAGCACGTCATCGGGCTTGCGTGTGCCGCGCACCAGAATGGACGGGTCGGGCGCGATCAGGCCGCGGCCCCAGCTTTCATTGGTCGGCATCTCCTGGCTCCAGTCCCAGGCCAGGCGGCGATGGGCGATGGCCCAGCGGCCATTGCGCCGTTCAAACCGGTCGATGGCCCGCGCCATGGTCAGGCTGTCCACCGTCTCCCCCGCCGCACCGCCCTTCACCGGCAGCCGGGCGAAGGTCAGGTAATGGCATTCGGTCCAGGCCGTATCGCCCTCCAGCTCTACCAGGATATTGGTGACCGAATGGCTCATGCGCGGGGCCCGTGGCAGCATCTTGCGCATGGCGGCCACATACTCGCGCGCCGGCCCGTTGAAGGTGCCGCCATGATCCTCGATGGCGTCATCATGATACGCGACCTCGATCAGATCCACGTCGCCGCGGTCAGCGCCGCGGGCATAGGCGATCAGGATATCGGTGATGGCCTGCCGGTCCAGCAGGTCGGACAATGTAGCGGCTGCCGCCATGGTCCGTTTCCTCCCTTGCTTGTCGGTTGATGATGGGCGTGCGGGGTCCTTGCCGCGGGCGCGTTGGGCGCGCGGGTGGGGGGATTAGGTAGAGGTGGGCCGTGCGATTGAACGGGTTCCCGCCTAATTCCCGTCATCCCGGCGAAAGCCGGGACCCAGGGTCACAAGCTCGACAGTAGACGCCGCATTGATCAAAGCCGCCGATAGGTCGGGTCTCGTGGCCCCTGGGTCCCGGCTTTCGCCGGGATGACGGGGAACAGAGGACGCAGTGGAAAGGCCCCCCTCACCCCGAAACCAAACTCCCTGGTTCTGCAATCTCGAACGTCACATCCTGCGGTGCGATGGGGCCGCGGCAATGTGAACAGACGACCTTGGCGTCCAGCCCATGGCCGCATTCCTTGTGGGTCAGCAGCAAAGGCGGGCCTTCGGGGGAGACATAATACTTGTCCCCCCATTGCATCAGCATCAGCAGGGCCGGGAAATAATCCAGCCCCTTGCGCCGCACGCGATATTCATACCGTGGCGGGCTGGTCGCGTACTGGTGCTGCTTTATCACCCCGATCGACACCAGCCAGGCCAGCCGTTCCGACAGGACATTGGTGGCAATGGCCGTGTCGCGGCGGATATCATCGAACCGGTTGATGCCGGTGAAGATGGACCGCATGATCAGGCTGGCCCAGCGGTCGCCCATCAACTGCGCGCCGGTCTTGAACAGCGACGTGCCGACGATGCTGTCGCGCTGCTGGCGGCGCTGGCTGTAAAGCGGGACCATCCAGCCAACCCCCGGTCCTTCGCGCCAGGTGACTTCCGTGGCATTGAAATTCTGCCCGCAATGGCCACAGGCCGGTTCCGGCGTGAAGGCATGACCGCAGACCTTGTGGGTCAGGGTCACGCGGATCTCGCCATCCTGTTCGGCCCACATCTGCTCCCAGCGCAGCAGCATCAGCGTGACCCAGTAAAGGTCCCGCCCCTTGGGCGCCAGCACATATTCGGAACGCGGCGGACTGCTGGTATAAAGCCGCTTGTCGAAAATATGTGCCTCCACCAGCTTTTTCAGCCGGTTGGACAGAAGCGCCTTCAACAGGCCTGTGCGCTGATGGAACTCGTCAAAGCGGCGCACGCCCAGCCAGGCCGCCTCCAAGGTCAGCAGGGTCGGCGTGTCGCCGACGATTTCCAGCGCCCGCCAGATGGAACAGGTCCGGATAAGTGTCTGACTGGTCGTCATGGTCACCTGGAAGGCCCAACCCTGGTGCTTGCCGGTCCCCGCCGACGCACCGCCCGATCGGGATGCGTGTACCGGGACCGTCCGCGCGGTTCAATGGGCGCCGTGGAAATCCTGGGCGACACCCATTTCGGACAGCAGCTGTGCCCGGTCATAGTATTCGCGCCATTCCTTGATCTTGTCACCCTCCACTTCCAGCACGCCGACCACGGGCACCGCACCCGCATGGCCCTTGTAGGTGAACCGGTCGACCCGTTCGACGAAGACCATGTCGCCGATGCGGCCGATATGGCGGATATCCAGATGGATGGCCGATACGCCCGCGCCCAGCGCCATGATGCGCTGGGCGATGGGCTCGCGCCCCACGATCGGGTCCAGCATCATGGAATGCAGCACCCCGTCCGGCGTGAACAACTCACCCACCTGCTTCCAGTCCTGGGTGTTCCAGGCATGGATCATCTGCTGCACCACCGCGATCTTCGGGTCGTCTGCCCGCATGCTTTCCTCCGTGCGTTTCTGGCTGGCCTGTGCCGGGCTTATGGCCGCGACGGCGGTCAGAAAAGCCAGCACCACCCAAGCGGTCAGGGATCGTTTCATGATCCGCACCCTTTCCGTGGTATCAATATGCAAGTCACATCTATGCGGCACGACAAGGCGATTATCAACGGTTCATATGGGGAACCATCGAAAATTTCTCAACTTGCATAACCATACTGATGGTGGTATCCGGAAGGTGGCTACCCTGTCGATCGACCCCGTGGCCCCTACCAAAAACAAAGAGGTCGGAAATGAATGTCGTGCGCCTGGCGCCGGTCGCATCAAGCCTGCGTCCCAACAACCATCCCTATCTGAACGGTCCCTGGACCCCGCAGATGGAGGAGGTGAATGCCTGGGATCTGGATGTCATCGAAGGGCGCATCCCCGACGACATTGACGGGGTCTATCTGCGCAATACCGAAAACCAGGTGCATGAACCGCTGGGCCGCCATCACCCGTTCGATGCCGATGGCATGATCCACCAGATCGATTTCCGGGGCGGCAAGGCGTCATACCGCAACCGCTTCGTGCGCACCCGCTGCTTTCAGGCAGAGCAGGAGGCGGGGCGATCGCTGTGGGGCGGGATCATGGACCGGCCGGGCGTGTCCACCCGTCCCGGCTTCGGCGCCCATGGCGGGGTGAAGGACAGTTCCAGCACCGATATCATCGTCCATGCTGGCAAGGCCTTGTCGACCTTCTACCAGTGCGGGGAAGCCTATGTGCTGGACCCCGAAACGCTGGAACAGGCGGGCGTGGCGCCCTGGGTGCCGCTGGACGGCATTTCCGCCCATCCCAAACTGGATGAGGCGACGGGAGAGTTGCTGTTCTTCAACTACTCCACCCATGCACCCTATATGCACTATGGCGTGCTGGACCGCGACGGGCGGCTGACCAACTATGTGCCCATCCCGCTGCCGGGGCCGCGTCTGCCGCATGACATGGCGTTCAGCGAGAACTGGTCGATCCTGAACGATTTCCCCATGTTCTGGGAGCCGGAGCTGCTGGCCAGGGGCCTGCATGTCAGCCGCTTCCATGCCGACATGAAGTCGCGCTTCGCCCTGATCCCGCGCCATGGAAAAACCGAGGATATCCGCTGGTTCGAGGCGGCGCCCACCTATGTCCTGCACTGGCTGAACTGCTATGAGGAGGGGGATGAGATAGTACTGGACGGGTATTTCCAGGAAAATCCGCAGCCCGACCCCTTGCCGCGTGAGGATGGGCACGGTCATTTCATGGCCTTTATTGACGAACAGAGCTTCCGGCCCAAGCTGCACCGCTGGCGGTTCAATCTGAAGACTGGAGAAACGGTAGAACAGCGGCTGGACGACCGGATTCTGGAATTCGGCATGTTCAACCAGACCTATGCCGGCCGGCCCTATCGCTATGCCTATTCCACCACCACCAAGCCGGGCTGGTTCCTGTTCAACGGCTATGTGAAGCATGATCTGGTGACGGGCGAAAGCTGGCAACTGACCTTGCCCGAAGGTCGCTATGCCAGCGAAAGTCCTTTTGCGCCAAGGGCTAACGCCAAGGACGAGGATGACGGCTATCTGGTCAGCTTCATCATTGATGAGAACCAGGGCACGTCGGAATGCATCCTGGTGGATTGCAAGCGCTTCAGTGACGGACCCGTCTGCCGCATCGCCCTGCCGCACAAGATCAGCAGCGGTACCCATTCGCACTGGGCCAGCCGTGCGGAACTGGACAAGGCCCGGCGGTAGAAGTGTAGGGATTGTTTATGGCCCATACAATCCGGATTGTATGGGCCATACACGTCGGCCCGAAGGCCTTAGGCCTCAGAACTTCGCCTTCAGTTCCACACCCACCGTGCGCGGCAGGGCGCGGGTGGTGAAGTTGAAGACGGTGGTGTTGGGCACGACCAGGACCACGCCGTCGACATTGTAGCGCTTGTCGAACAGGTTGCGGGCATAGAGCGTGGCGCCCCAGGTTTCGTTCTGCACACCCAGGCGGACATTGACCAGATCAATGGCGGGCCGTTCCGTGCCCGGCGTGTTCAGCGTGTCGAAATACATCGGCCCGGTGCGGTTATATTCCACGCGCGCCGACAGGTCGTAATCCTGTACCAGCGGCACGGTATATTGCGCCCCCAGGATGGCATCATACTTGGCCGTGAAGGGGAAACGGTTGCCCACCGTCTGCGGCAACTCCTTGTTTTCCTTGATCTCGCTGTGCAGATAGCCATAGCCGAAGAACAGGTCCAGCCCGTCGGCCACGCGCGCCTGTCCGTCCAGTTCAAAGCCCTTGATCTGGTTGCGGTCGACGATGGAAATCACGCGCGACAGCGAGAAGGGGAAGAACTGGAAGAACTGCGCGTTTTCCACCTTCGTGCTGAAGGCGGCGACGTTCAGGGTCAGGCGCCCGTCCAGCAACCGGCTTTTCACACCGGCTTCATAGGAGGACGAGGTTTCCTTGCCGAAACTGTCCTGCACCGTGGTGTTGGTGACGCCATCGACATTGATGATGTTGAAGCGGCTGCCCAGCGGGTTGAAGCCGCCGGACCGGAAGCCCTCGCCATAGGTGGCATAGAGCGACACATCCTTGGTCGCCTTCCAGCGCAGCGACACGCGCGGCTGGGCGGCATTGAAGCTGTCCTTGCGCACCAGCCCCGTGACATTGGGCAGGGGTGAATAGGCAGCGGGCGTCAGGTTGGTGCTTTCCCGATTTTCCTTGTCATAGCGGAAGGCCGTGGACAGTTCGACATCGGGGGTGATGTCATAGGCCAGCTGCCCGAACAGGGCCCAGGCATCATTGGCATTGTCGGTCCAGGTGACGGCGACGATGGGGTTGGCCGGACCACCCAGCGGCGAGGCCACGATGACGCCCTGGCCCAGATCATTGCCGCGGTTCAGCACGATCTCGCGGTTGAACTTGATGTAATAGGCGCCGGCGATATAGCGCAGCCGGTTCTCACCGGGCGAGGTGAAGCGCAGTTCGAAGGACGTGTCGTCCTGGTTGCGTTCCTGATACTGCGTGCCGTCGCGCAGGGTCGGGCCATAGCCTTCGATCAGGGCAGGGTTGGTGAAGAAGTCGCCGGGCTTGGGCCCGCCGGGGAAGGGCACGCCGAACAGGGCCAGATCGACCGCGCCCTCGCCACCCATATTCTCCTTCAGGTCGTGATAGGCGGCGGTGGCCGTCAGGGTGCCGGCCTCCGTCTTCCAGTCCATCTTGCCCGACAGGTCCAGGCGCTTCTGATTGTTGAAGCTGCGCACATTGCCGGCATAAGGGATGGACGTGTCCTTTATGTTCACGCCATTGACGAAGCCCGGCGTGCCCGCCGTCTGGTTGTTGAAATTGAAGGCATAGCCGTCGATCTTGCCGTAACCGGCGGAGAAGTCGAATTCGATATCGTCCGTTGCCTTGTAGATGACGCGGGCGCGCACCAGCCGTTCGGTGAAGGGGTCTTCCTTCTCCTTCAGGGTGATATTGTCGTAATAGCCCTTGCGGTCCTTGTAGGACGCGGTGATACGGGCATAGAGCTTATCTTCCACCAGCGGGCCGCCGACATAGCCGCTGACCTTGTATTCATTGCCGCGGAATTCATAGCCGGCCTGGATCTGGCCTTCGGCCGTGTCGCCCGGCTTCTTGGTATTGACCAGGATGGCGCCGCCGATGGCGTTGCGGCCATAGATCGACCCCAACGGACCCTTGATCACCTCGATCTGGGCGATGTCGACCATGTCCTGGTTGAAGGCGTTGGGATTGGGCACCAGCACGCCGTCCAGCACATAGGCAAAGGGCGGCTCCGCGTCGCGCGGCTGGATCACGCCACGGATATGCACCTGGCTCTCGCCGACATTGGTCGTCTGCAGGAAGCTGACATTGGGGGTCAGGGCCAGGAAGTCGGCCGGCCCCGTGATGCCCGCCTTTTCGATCGTTTCAGAGGTGAAGGCAGCCACCGCCACCGGGGTTTCGCGCGCCGTTTCATTGCGCTGCCGGGCGACGACGACAATCTCCTCCAGCATGTTCGGGCTGCTGTCGGTCTGGGTGCCTGCTTTTTGGGCCATGGCTGCCGGATTGGATACAATCATCGACGCACAAAGCGCCGTTCCGGTCATCAAGGCTGGAAGGATACGTCCGTTCCGCATTGTCGTTGCTCTCCGCTGTTCGATGGATTTTATTGATTTTCCAGGCATACGCAGGGGTGCGCCCGTGTTTTGATGTCGCTTCCAACCTTATATGAGAATCCGCTTTCGACAAGGGGGGATGCGTGTCATTGTATACTTTGTAGCGACTGTGACGGGAAAGCCGCGCCGGACGGACAAGCCGGGCGGCAAGGGGTCTGCTTGTGCCTGTTTGTGGCTGTTTGTTCCCTCAGGCGCCGGGCGCCGCCATCCGGCGGCCTGAGTTCTGTTTGTCACCTTGGAGTTCGTTGAAGCGCCCTCGACCGTCACCCATGCTGAGGTCAATGGGCGCTAAGTCAGGGGTTTTCACCTTCCCTGCCTCCCCCGCGAAAGCGGGGGTCCAGGGGCCAAGGGCATCAACCGTTGTTCCTTGTGGCCCCTGGATCCCCGCTTTCGCGGGGAAAGCAAGATGGTGCAGAGGGAGAAGTTAGCGCCTATGGACATCCGCCGGGATGACGGCTCAAACGCCGGGCGCCGCCATCCGGCGGCTTGGCGCCATGACGGGTGGTGCAAACCTGATCGCCTGCGCTAAGAAGAAGCCGAGAAACGCCAGCACGCCCCCAAGGGCGGGAACCGACCGGGACATCAGTGATGAGCAATGCCGTCGAAAAGGCCTATGCGGAAATCCGCGACGCTATCCATGCAGGCCGATTCCCGCCCGGCACGCATCTGAAGGAAGGCGAGCTGGCCGAGATGATCGGCGTCAGCCGCACGCCCATCCGCGAGGCGTTGCGTCGGCTGAATGCCGAAGGGTCGGTGCATTTCATGCGCAACCACGGCGCCTTCGTCGCCGACTGGTCGGTGGATGAGATCAAGGAGATCTTCGATCTGCGCGCCATGCTGGAAGGCTATGCCGTGGAGCGAGCGGCCGAACGGGCCAGCCCCGAACAGGTGGCCCGCCTGCGCGAATTGGCGGAGGAGATGGTGGCGCTGGAGGCCACGGGCACGTCCGATGCCCTGTCCCGCATCGCGGAAGCCAATGGCGAATTCCACCGCATCATCACCCAGGCGGCAGGGGCCCGCCGTCTGTCGACCATGATGGCGCAGGTGATCGAGGTGCCGCTGGTCCTGCGCACCTTCCATCGCTACAACGCCGAGGCCCTGCGCCGCAGCCTGCGCCACCATATGGAGATCGTGTCGGCGTTCGAGGTGCGCGACGGCACCTGGGCCGGTTCCGTCATGCGCAGCCACATCGCCGCCGCCTGGCACGCCATCGAAGCCAGCGCCCGGCAGCGGGACGAGGCGCGCGACGCGGTAGCGTAAGGGAGGGGCGCAACATTTCCCCTTGGCACCATCCCTATGCCCGCTTCGGCCCTATGCCCGCTTCGGCGGCCAGGGCACGAAGCCGGAGGTGCGGCGGATATAATCCTCGTATCCCGGCCTGGTGCGGGCCATGCGCTTTTCAACCGTCGGCGCGCCCGACCATTTCATCAGGGTCCAGGTCAGCAGGATCGGCCCCGGCAGCGCCCACAGGCCCGGCCCGGTTTCGGCCGCGATCAGGTACAGCCCCCACCAGGCGCAGGCATCGCCGAAATAATTGGGATGGCGGGTATAGCGCCAGAGGCCGCGCATCATCACCTGACCCTGGTTGGCGGGATCGGCCTTGAACCGCACCAGCTGCCAGTCGCCAAGGCTTTCAAACAGGATGCCGAACAGGCAAAGCCCGGCCCCCGCCCAGGCGACAGGGCCCAGCGGCGTGGCGGCATCCACCGGCCCCAGTTGCACGGGCAGACAGACGATCAGCAGCAGCGGCGCCTGGGTGGCAAAGACCAGGATCAGCGACGCCCGCGCCAGGCTCCACCCCCTGGCCGCCTGCGCCTTGCCCAGCATGGCGGTATAGCGCCGGTCCGTCCCATGATGGCGCCAGCGCCACAGCATATAGGAGCCCAGCCGCACCCCCCAGAGCGTGACCAGCCCCAGCAACAGCCATTGCCGCGGCGCGCCTGCGCCCACCTGCACATAGGTGCTGATGGCAACCAGCACCATGCCCAGCCCCCAGACAGCATCGACCGGCGTCATGTCGCCAAGGGCCAGACAGATGCGCCACAGGATCAGGAAGGCCACGACGATCACCGCCGCGTTGGTAGCCAGAAGCAGGACGATGTCCATGGGGGGCCTTTTTGTGTGGGGGGGGGAGTGGCGCATGCGGAGGGGCGTTTTCCCGTCATCCCGGCGAAAGCCGGGACCCAGGGGCCCCGCGCCCGACCTACCGGCAGCTTTGGTCGACGCAGCGGCGGCGGTTGATCCTGCGGCCCCTGGGTCCCGGCTTTCGCCGGGATGACGAGAAGAAAGATGGAAGGGGGCGCGAAAAACTGGGAGTGTCGGGGGTAGTGGAGAGGGACCACAGCCCCCCGCTCACACCACCCGCACCGCCGGATGCGCGCCGTCGCCATACAGCGCATCGACGATCTCCGTGCGGTGGTCGATGACGGCGCGGCGGTTGATGGTGCCCTTGTCGGACAGTTCGTGCCAGTCGGGGTTGGGCGGGGTGGTCAGCAGGGCGGCGCGCTGGATGATGGCGGCGGTACCCGTCCGGGCCGCGTTGAATTCCCGCAGGCGGGTGGCCACCTGATCCAGCACATCGGCCGGCGCCCCCGGCCGGGGCCAGAACAGCAGGCCCAGCCAGGGGCGGTTATCGTCCGTCAGCACGATATCCAGCACCAGCGGCGCCAGTGCCCCCAGCAGCTGGTCACGCAGATGCCCGCCCTGCACCCAGGTGCCATTGTCCAGCTTGAATTCCTCCGCCATGCGGCCGGCGAAGGCCAGGCCGTGTTCCGGCCTTTCATCATCATGGAACCGGGCCAGATCGCCCGTGCGGTAATAGCCTTCCTCGTCAAAGGCTGCCGCCGTGCGTTCCGGCTCGTCCAGATAACCACCCATGACATTGGGCCCGCGCAGCCGCACCTCATACCGCCCGTCATAGGGGACCAGCTTCACCTCCACCCCCGGTGCGGGCAGGCCGATGCCGACCTTGTCGGTGGGGAAATGCGTGACCAGACAGCCCGTGGTGGATTCGGTCATGCCATAGCCGGACGTGATATGGACACGGTGGCCCGTCTCCGCGATCGCCATGCGCTGCAGGCGGTCATAGACATGCTGGGCCAGACCGGCGCCGCCATAGAGCATCATGCGCATGCGCGCGAAGAAGGTACGGCGCAGCAAAGGGTCCTGTTCCAGCGCGTCGGCCAGCAGGGCATAGCCGGCCGGGACATTATTGTAATATCCCACGGAAACCTCGCGCAGATTGCGCACCGTCTCCTCGAACATCCCCGGCATCGGCTTGCCATTGTCGACATAAAGGCTGTAGCCCTGCAGAAGCGCGATGCGCAGCACCGACGCGCCGGCGGCATGGTGCCAGGGCAGCCAGTCGACAATCTCCCCATCCGGGCCCAGGGCGCCGCCGGCCGTGGCCATGCCCTGCGCCGTGCTGGCCGCCAGATTGGTCAGGCTGAGCGGCACGACCTTGGGCAGGCCCGTCGATCCCGAGGTCAGCATCAGGCAGGCCGGCGCCGTCACATCCAGCGCGTCGATGGCCCCATCCAGGTCCGGCCGGGCCGGTTCGGCCAGCAGGTCGGTGAAGGCGATCACGGGCCGGGACAGGGCCAGCGGCCGCGTGCTGATCACCGGCACATCGGCCGGGGCCACGGCGTCGATGGCGGCCACCAGGGCCGGGTGCGGATCGACATAGATCAGGCAGGGCCCGGTCTTGGCGAAGACATGGCGCAGGCGGGCATGGTTGCCGCCGGCCAGCCCATAGGCGATACCGACCGGGCAGAGCGTGACCCCGGCCGTGAACGCGGCATAGGTCAGCACGGCCGCCGCATGGGTATTGGTCCCCATCATCAGCAAGGTGCCACCGGCCGGCACATGGGCCGACAGCCAGCTTGCGGCAGCGGCGATTTCCGCGATCAGGGTGGCGAAATCCCGCTTCTCCCACGCCCCATCGGCGCCGCGCCAGGCCAGCGCCAGCCGGTCGGGATGGCGGGCCGCCCGCGCCCTTATGGCGCGCGGGATATTGGCGTCGGGGATGGAAAGCGGCAGGCGGGAGCGCAGCTTGATGCTGCCATCGACATCGCGGTCAAGATCCAGATCGACAGCCATGAAATCCGCCGGGCGGAAGGGAACGCTTGCCATATCCATCACATTGCCTCCCGGCTGATCAGTTCGCTGACATAGGGCGCATAGGCATCCCCGCGCCGCCCGGCATCGACGACGGAACGGTCCAGATAGTCGCGCCAGCCAATGATCAGATCGCCCTTGAATTCGATGATCCCGGCATAGGGGGCGGCGACCATGGTGCCCTTGCTGGTGCGGAATTCATCCACCCCTTCCACGAACAGCCGGTCCGCCGTCTCCGCCGCATGGAACAGGCGCCAATGCACCTCGGCCACCTCCTGGGAGAATTTCTCCAGAAAGGCGCGGGTGGCTTGTTTGCCGCGCAAGGGCGGGGCCACGGCGGCGGCCACATGCCAGACGATATCGTCATGCAGGCGGGCCAGGATGGCGTCGATATCCTTGGCGCCCCAATCCGCGATCACGGCCTTGAACTGCTGCAACCGGCGGCCAGAGGCGTGGGACGTGGGGGCCGCAGCGGCGGCGGGCAGGGGGCTCAACATGACGGTGGCTCCGGCCAGGATGTCGCGGCGGTGCATCAGGACACCTGCCGTTCGACGATGAAGCTGACGGTCGTGGTGGTGGACCCGCCGATATTCAGGGTCTGTACGGCGCGGGCGCCATCGACCTGATAATCGCCGGCCGATCCCGTCACCTGTTTGGCAGCGTCCAGCACCATGCGCACACCCGTGGCGCCGACAGGATGGCCCAGGCCGATCAGGCCGCCGGACGGGTTGACGGGCAGGCGCCCGCCCAGTTCGATCGAGCCATCCTCCACCGCCTTCCAGGCTTCGCCCGGTGCCGTCAGGCCCAGATGGTCGATGGCCATATATTCGGTCATGGCGAAGCAGTCGTGGGTTTCCACGGCGTGGATCTGTGACAGGTCGCTGATCCCGGCGCGTGTACGCGCCTCCAGGATGGCGCGGCGCACCTGGGGGAAGACATAATCCGCCCCGGCGCTGTCCGCGATCTTGCGGGCATAGGAAATGGGGGCCGACCGGTGGCCCCAGCCGGTGATGCGCGGCAGCGACGACAGGGCGATGCCGCGCCGGCTTGCATAGTCGGCCGCGCGGGCTTCCGACGCCAGGAACAGCACGGCCGACCCGTCCGTCACCTGCCCGCAATCCATCTTGCGCGTGCGCCCCTCCACCACCGGGTTGGCGTCCGGATCGTCGGTGAAGCTTTTATCGGTGAAGGCCCAGCCGCGCGTCTGGGCATTGGGGTTGCGCCTGGCATTGGCGAAATTCACGCTCGCGATGCGCCAGAGATGGGCCGGGTCCAGGCCATAGCGCCGTTCATATTCATCGGCCAGATCGGAAAAGGCGCGCGGCCAGACATAGGTACAGTCGGTGAATTCATGCCCGCGCCAGCAGGCGGCCCCCAGATGGTCGGCGGCCGTGGCCCCCGGCACATTGCGCATCAGTTCCAGTCCGACGACACAGGCCAGATCGTAGCGACCGGATTCGATATCGGCCATGGCGGCCAGAAGCGCGATGGAACCCGACGCGCAGGCCGCCTCATGCCGGGATGTCGGCAGCCCATCGAAGCCCGGATCGGCATGGCCGAAGAAGCCGCCCAGCAGCCCCTGGCCCGCGAACAGGTCGGCCACGAAATTCCCGACATGGCCACAGCCGATCTCGGCCGCGTCCAGCCGGGCCGATTGCAGCCCCTGCTGTACGGCCTCTGTAAATCCGGCCATGATATCAAGGCCCTGGCGCGCCCAGTTCCGGGCGAAGTCGCTTTGCCAGCCCCCCAGTACATACACCATGGGAACCGTTCCTCCCGCACATTATTGGTATGGTTATGCAAGCTTATATCTGCTACGGTACGTTTACGCAAGTGAAGTTCGGCCGCGTCTGCC